>CAWJEB010000010.1:0-774646 GCA_963841805.1 uncultured Chloroflexia bacterium | reverse complement strand
GTAAAAATATAAAAGGGATATTTGATGTTCTCATTTTTCTCCTATTCATTTCAAGGAAATAAATAAAGCATTCATCAACAACTTACCTTTGGCATCTTGAACATACATCCCATAAACTAAATCCGCTAATACTTCCGAAAAATAATCAGCTGTTGAATGATTTGAATAATCCCCTGGTGGATATTTGTAATCCGATTGGACATTCACTTGGTTATAAAACCTAAAGCCACGTGGGTTTCCACCAAATGACTTGATCAGTAAATCGGATAAGTCTCTTGGCAGGAGGGTTGACCCAAAATTATTATCCAGAACATGACCTAATTCATGCAAAATATGATGTTTTGGATCTGGGCCTTTTTCAAACCTGGAATAAAAACTTATAGTATTACCAAAAGTAACAGAATAATCTGCGCCAACGAATGAAGACAATTTTTGTTGCAAAAAGCCACCAATTTTGAATTCTGTATTCCATAAGTTCTTTTGGATCCACCCATCCCCTGAACTTCGTGTCACGCCGACGATATAACGTGATAAATCATTGCCTGTCTGATAAATTAACTTCATTTGTTTTGATGATAATAAATGGCTGACTGACCACCCCCATCTTTTCTTAGCTATTCTTGAATAATATAGTTTGTTTATTTGTTCATCATTTTGGCAAAATTCATTGTCGCAAGGTTTATGTCCGCTTGGATCATTGTACACGACCGGTGAATTCTTTACATAGCTGTACCTATCCCATGCGCGCGGATCTCCCGCGCCGGGCACAATGCTATCCGCTGAGAGAATCGGCCTAAAGAGCTGTCATACCAACGTGCTTTATAATACATCCAGCCAAAATCAGCGGTGTTGCTGTACTGCCCGGTGTAAGCTATACGGCGTCGTGGTTGTACCGGTGGAATACCGTATTTCACCCCACGCCTTGTATCTTGTCTCGGCTCAGTTTATTGCCGCTGGCATCCACGACCAGGTTGCTTGGAACCCTAGGTGGTCTGATAACAAATAGGTGAGTACGCCATTGATCCTCATGCGCGGCCTTTGCCACCGTAATACTTGGTGACGTTTGTGGCCGCTGACCTCGTAATATTCACCCACAAATTTGGAGGTTACCCCGGTAATCGTGGATGCCACCCGGATTCCATCGCCATCATAAGTGAATGCGGCTATTGTGTTTCCATTCTTGACAACCTGAACCAGCTTGTTCTCAGCGTCGTAAATTTGGGTGTATGTATCAGCTCCTATGACCCGTGTGATCTGGTTGCCATTGGCATCGTAGGTGTATGCATTCCCACTGCTCAAACTCGTGACCGCATGGGCATGGTTCGCGTCCCCATAGGTGTAGTTTACCCCGGCCTTGTTGGCCAGGTTTCCTGTATTTGTGTCATAGCCGTAGGTCTCAGAATATAAACCGTTCAACCCGCCAACTGCGTCAGCGCTGGTCAGGCGGTCCAATGTGTCGTAGGCGAAGCTTTGCACCTGTGGTCCTGCCATGGAATTGGTGATCGAAAGAATGCTTCCAACAGCATCATAGGAATAGCTCAGGTTTTGTAATGCCCCTGCGGTCATGTTTTGCAGCCTGCCGCCATTTGTATTCCAGGCGTTGTAGTTACGGGACTGGGTGACTCCATTGCCGAACGCCTGGTTGCGCAACCGTCCGGCTGAGTGGTACTGGCTGCCGGTGATGTAGTTGTCTGTGCCGATCAGGGTGTTCAAAGCCATCTGCGGCAGGTAGGTGCTGTTCACCACCTCAGAATCCGGGTAGGTCATGCTCACCGGCAGGTCGGCACTGTTGTACGTCCAGCCGGTCGTGAATGTCTGACCCAGGATGACCTTGGTTTCGCTGGTTACCCGGCCGCGGGCATCGTAGGTCCAGGCTGAACTCCCGCTGCCATCCATCATGGATGTGCGGTAGCCCAACTGGTTGTTCTGGTCGTATATATAGCTCACCGGCGGGGTCGTCGGGCAGCCTGTGCCGTAGGTCTTGCCGGTTAATCGGTTTAGATTATCATAAGTGAGTGTTGTTGTGCAGCCGCGTGCATCTGTCTGATTGGACAAATTTCCCAGTGCATCGTAGGTATAGCTCCAACTGCCCATGTCTGCATCCTGCATGCTCAGTTTTCTGCCTGCCCGGTCGTACTGGATGCTGGTCGTAGCAGCCCCATACACTGCCTGGGTCAACTGGTCTTTGGCGTCGTAGGCATAGCTCACCCCGGGCCCGGTTGGCGGGCTGACCTGGATGGTGCGCCCAATCACATCCATTGTATTGGTGGTGGTGCGGTTCAGTGCGTCGGTAACGGAAGTGTTGAAATCGTCATACGTAGAGCTGACACCGGTGCCGTCTGGCGCGGTCACAGTCAGCGGTCTGCCCAATACATCATAACTGGTGGTGGTGTTGTAGCTGGTCTCACCGCTGGCATGCGGGGTGGATTGCGCCGTCACCTGTCCGAAGGCATTGTAGCCGTAATTCGTGATGATATCGCTGGTGACATTACTGCCATTTACCAGTACCAATGCATTCAAGGTACGCGTCTCGATCTTCCTACCCATGCCGTCATAGGTCTGTCGAATGCTGAAGTTTTGGGTGCCGTCAATGCGCTGGGTGGCGGTGGTATAGAAGGGATCACCGTCATGGTAGGCGATGGTGATGGTCGGGCTGGAATCCAGTGGTCGGGTCAGGCTGGTGAGCCTGCCGAAGGTGTCATAGGCTGCACTGGTGACATTTCCGTTGATATTCCATTTCGTCAGTGGCACTGCCCAGGGTGAAGTCATGATTTCCAAGTGGTGGTGTAATTCAGCGGATTGGTGCTGCTGAGCGGGTAGGTTTGGGTGGACGATCCGTAGACTGGTGCTGGTGGTACGCGCTCCGCTCGTGGGAGCACTGGTCAGCGTGCCGTACCCGCTCCAGGTGCTCATACTGGTCGGGTTGCCCCAGGCGTCATATTCCGTGCTGGTCTGGCTGTAAGTACTGCCGTCCAGCCAGGTGCGCTGTGCTTTCAACATGCCTGTCGTCGGGGCGGTGTTGTAGGCTGTGTTACTGTCATACAGGTTGTAACTGGCCGCCTCCAGCGTGGTGCAGCTTCCGCCTGGGCAGGAATACAGTTCACCCCCGGCGGGCAGGCCCACCAGCCAGGCTGTCGTGTTGGGGTAGAACAATGTCACCTGCTTGCGGTAATCCGTCCACCCGCTGCCATCCCAGGCGCTGGTAAGCGCTTCGGTCTCGTTGCCGTAGCTGTCATAGCTGTAGCTTTGCTTCACGCCTGCGTAATCTGCGTCGCCGTTATACTGGCGGTCCTCCTGGCTGGTGGTCTTGATCCAGTAAATGAACTGGTCGGTGCCATACACTGTGCCGGAGGTGATCTGCTGCGGGTCGTAGGTGGTGATCGACCGGTTAAACACATCTCCGCTGCCATCCTTTACATCCACCTGGGTAGCGCGACCTTTGAGGATGTCTCCCTGCTCAAAACTGGTCACGGTGGTGCGGCCTCCGGGGGCGAGTTCGGTCACCTGGCTATGGCCGCGGAATTCGGAATATTTCTTGACCAACGGTTTGGTGGTATCCACCCAGTTCGAATGGGCAGAGTCATTCATCGCCGCGCCTTCATACGCATAGGTGTATTCATACTGGTGCCCCTGTCCATCACTGACCATCTTGCTGGTGACACGGTAAAACGTGGGCAGCATCTCCAGTTTGTAGTCATAGACCATCAGGCTGTCACTGATGATGGTGGGGAGCAGGTTGGCGGCGGTCGGTTTGAGGGTGAAAATGTAATCCAGCGCGGCTGGCCCTGCAGTGATATCTGCCTGGCTGCCTGATTCGATCAAGTTTGCGCCGTCATAATATCCCAGCTTGAAGAATGTTCCCAGCGGATTGGGGGTTTTGTTCAGGGTCGTTCGTCCGCCATTGGCATACGCCCGATAAGTGTTTCCGGGTTTATAGAGGGCAGAAAATCGGTTGGGATTATACGCGGTGGCAGGCTGGTACCAGGGGGAATGCAGCACCCATAGCGAATTGTAATAACAGTAGGCATAATTGGGAGGACCATTGTGGGCAGCCCAATCTCCGGGCGAACCCTGGCTGCCGGTTTGGGCGATATAGTCGCATATACCGCCGTCGCCCATATCGTGTTTAAGCAGGCGGTCTTCCACGTTGCTGACCTGGGCTGGGTCAGCATTGGCATAATACCAGGGTGTGAAATTGGGGTCGTTCCATCCCTGTGCCGGGTTCCAGTTCTCATATTGAAATTCCACCGTACCGCCATACCCATTTACAGCATGTGTCAGGTGCAGTCCGTCTTCATATTCAAATTCCATGGCAGGCAGGCTGCTGGCGCCGTCCGCACCGAATTCCTGCACCGACTTCAGCGTCAGGGTATGGTCATGCCAGTCAGTCACCCCCGTCTGCCCCCAGTCCAGCCCGGGCATCACCTGCTTGCTCAAGTCGGTTTCATACGTGAAGGCATATTTGCGCACCAGGGTTTCAAATGTACCGTTGCCATCTGCGTCCTGCTCCACCCGGATATTCGTCAAGCGCGAACGCATAAAAGAATTGCCCCAGCCGCCGCTGTACCAGGCATACAAATAGTCCTGCCGGTCTGCTGTACGCTCAAATTTCACCCGGTAGCGGTTATTGGCATACGTGATCGTATCCGGGTACACTGCCACGATGGGTGAAATGGTGCGAGTGGCAGTTGGATATTCACATCTTGTATATCGAATATCTACACTTTCGTTCTGGTAGGTGAAGATCATTTCCTTGCCAAATATGTTCTTCGTTTTCGCCAGCGACCAACGCCATGTCAGGAAATTCCATTTATTCCCATTCGGGTTCCCGCTTGAGCCGCATTTGACACGAATAGCATAAGACGGCCCGGGGTCGAAGAAGTATTGGTTGCCACTCTTATCCCAAATCTGCCATGTATTGTAGGTGGAATCCAAGTGGATGCGGTAAAAGGATTCATCCGCGGTGTGGTAGTCACCGTTATTGGCCGCATCCGGCACAAGCGCGCCGCTGATGCCATCCATGGTGAGCAGGAAGATGTCGTCGCTAGTGTCATTTGTGCCGTTTGTATTGCGCTCAATATAGGTGGCATCCAACGACCAGCCCATGCCCACCCAGGTAGCCTGGCTGTAACGCCCGGCTTGATCCACCGCCTGGCTGTTGTAAGAAAGGTTCAAGGCAGGCTGCTGCCCGCCCGGCCCGGCAGGTACCGTGATCGGGTAGCTGTAGGTAGCCGCGCCTGTGAACAGTGAGGTTTGGAAACTATCCACTGTTGGCAGGTGAGCTGCCTGGAAATTGTTGACCCCGATATTGAAGACCGTAAAATGATCGGTCAAGCCTGTCAGCGTGCCATTTTCCGGGTCGGGGATGGTACGTAATGGCAGCCAGTCTTGCAGGTTTTCATCAAAGTAGATCATCACCAGGTCGTCAATTGCGGCGGTGAACTCACCTTTATCGACCCGATACACAATGGCGACTTCCTGGTTGAAGCGTTCCACTTCTGTCTGGGTAGTGCTGCTCTTGGTGGTCAGTTCAAATGCTTTGCCGATGCCATTGTCATAATTCAGGTTATCCAGCGGCCGGTTGACCGTCAAATTCAAATCTTCCGAAGCAGTTCCTTCAGAGAAGATGATCTGTAATTTCCCTCCGAAAGCAAAATTGTCCGCACCATTCTTCTGCATTCGAAATTCCTGCAGGTTGGGTATGGCGATAGTTTGCGGTGAGCTGATCTCTTTTTCTGTTTGGATCTCCGCTGAGATATATAACGGGTCATATACATCCGGTTGAACCCTCAGTTGTAGCTTGCCTTCCAAAATCATCACAGGGTCAGGGGTTATCTCTGGCGTTGGTTTTGTTCTTTGTTCCTCTGGTTCAAGCGTTGGTTCGGGTTCGACATTCGCTGCAGGATCTACTTTTTCCAAAACAGGGGTGGGCGTTTCTACAAGCAATTCCAGTATGGTTGTGTTGTTGGGTGTTGTAAAAACAGCAGCATCGGGGGGTTTAACATCCCTGAGCGGGATCAATAAAAACTGGAAGTCTTCAGTTATTTTGAGATCCACGGAATCCACGACATCCACGCCCATTGGCAGGTAGATGGCAAGAACGGCATCGGCAGGCAATCTGGCAGGGTCTGCGATCTGCCAGAGCAGGGTAAACTCCCCGCCAGGTGAGACACTGGTCGGGTCGGTGGTCAGTTGAATTTGCCCCGGGTTAATTTGCAGGCTGTGGTCTTCAAAGGTTGCGGTAATGGTGGGCGTTGGTTCAAGCGTTGGGGTCTCTGTTGTCGTTGGCTCAAGCGTGGGTGTTTCTGGCGCGAGTGTCGGGGCGATGGTCTCCTCAACACTTGGTGTTGGCTCGAGTGTTTCGGTCGGGGTCTGGGTGATTGTTGGTGTTTCGGTTGGCGGTTGTTCAGCCTGTGCCAGGGCGGGCGTAGCACCTTGCAGCAGCATGGTGATCACAATGATAGTGTGTATTAGTTTCTTCATCTATTTTGTCTCCCATAATGAAGATCTTCATTTTACTCATTGTACGATTGTAAAAATAAATGTCAAGAGGTTTTTGTCCTATAATTCCCTTTTCCACAAGTCAAACCCTCCGTTCGTGAACCGCGAGCCCTGACCTCGATATGCCCTCCTGAATCGTGTTCGCGGTGATAATTTCGAATAATTAATTCCATTTGAATTTTTTTGTTTCCCTTTCCCAGAACCTCCTTCCATACCGGCGGTTCTCCTTTCCGCGTACGGGCGAACCGCCAGCTCACCCCTTATAACCCCATTTTGAGCACCAACCTGTCATTATTGACAGGTTGACATGGCCTCATAATGTCGTATTATGTATATAGAACAAATAATCTAAAAAGACAAAAGGAAATTTCAAAAAACACACCATTACATTACATAAGTGCCAATCTTTTAAGGTACGAAACGAAGTGGAGTGCTGCCGCAGGCAGGGCATAAGTGCCAATACACATTTACACTCCCCCAAATACTCAAAGATATTTGGGGGAGGTAGGAGGGGGCCTGGTCGTAGCAAAGCGAAGATGCCGGTTTAATCCCCTCTCCTGGCGAGGATAGGGGAACCTTGCACTTATTCTCCTCCGGACAGGGCGATCTGCCGGGCTTGTTCCACATACGCCAGGCTTTGATGCCGGAAATAGGTGTTATACAGCGTGGCGTAATGCCCACCCTTATCCAACAGCCCCTGGTGATCGCCCTCTTCCATGATGCGGCCGTGATCAATCATGATGATGCGGTCAGCGGACTTTACCGTCGAGAGTCTGTGAGCGATGAGGATGCTGGTGGTGCATTCGAGGATCAAGTTCAATGCCTGCTGGATCTGCCACTCCGTGAACGGGTCGATGCTGGCAGTTGCTTCATCCAGGATGAAGATGGCGGGGCGCTGCACCAGCACGCGCATCAAGGCGACCAACTGGCGCTGCCCCATCGAAAGCATCCCGCCGCGCTCGCCCACCTGCGTCAGCAAACCTTGCGGCAGGGTATCCAGCCACTCACCATGGCCGATCTGTTTGGCCAGTTCGTTGATCTCAGCATCGGAGGTCTCTTCCCTGGCATAGCGGATATTCTCGGATACCGTCCCGGAGAACAGGAACGGGGTTTGTGAAACGATCCCCAGGTGGCGGCGGTATTGCGTAAGGTCCAGGCTGCGGATATCGCGTCCATCTATGCGCAGCTCTCCGCTTTGAAATTCATAGAAGCGGGCGATCAATTTAGCAAGGGATGATTTCCCGGCGCCGGTATGCCCGACGATGGCCAGATTCTCACCCGCCTTTATATGCAGGCTGAAATCATCCAGCACCACTTCGCCGGTCTTGTAGGCAAAATGGACATGGTGAAAATCGATCTCGCCCTTCACGTCTGAGACTGATTCTGCCCCGGTTTGGATCACCACCGGTTTTGC
The DNA here is from genome assembly GCA_963841805.1 of uncultured Chloroflexia bacterium. Lineage (GTDB taxonomy): Bacteria > Chloroflexota > Anaerolineae > Anaerolineales > Anaerolineaceae > PNON01. The sequence goes on along the minus strand of CAWJEB010000010.1, from coordinate 766,731 downwards.
ATCGATCAGGGCAAAGACGCGCTCTGCGGCAGAGAATCCATTCTGGATCTGGGTCCAGAAGGAAGACAAATTCATCACCGGGAACAGGAAGCGGTCCAGGCTGAGGATGAACAGATACCAGGCGCCAGCGGTGACCAGGCCTTGCTCGGCAGTCAAACCGCCGACATACACCATCAGCGCGGTCATCAATCCAGCCACGGTATTGAGCACCGGGAAGACGATGGAAAGCACCAATCCACGCCGGACGTTGACGCTATATGATGTGAGGTTGGATTCGTCAAATTGGGCAAAGATGCCGGCTTCCTGGCGGAAATTCTTGGCAATGGCAATCCCGCTGACTGTCTCCTTGATGGTGGCGTTGACGTTTGCCATCGCACGCATGCCGGTTTGAGTCACTTTGCGGGCCAGGCTGCGATAGACAATGGCAAAGATAAATACGAAGGGGATCATGGCAAAAAGGATCAGGGACAGTTTCCATTCGATGCTCACTAAAATGACCGCAAGCACCAGCGCTTCAATGAACTGTGCCACCACATCCGTGACGATGGTGACCAGCTGGCCGAAGTCCTGTGTATCGGTGGTGATGCGCGATACGATCCGCCCGGAAGCGTATTCATCATAGAAGGAAAGATCGTGCTTCGTGGCGGCGTCAAACGCATCCGATGCCAGGGTGATGACGACATTGGCGATGGCGCGCACGGTCTGACGCTGGTTGATCCAGTTGGTGAACCAGCTTGTCACCCCGATCAACAATACCGCAAGCGGGATGAGAAAGATGGATCTTCCTGTCGGGTCGTTCTTCAACTGGTCCACACCGCGCGATACGATCACAGGCTGCAAAGCACCGGCTCCGCCTATGATCAGGACACATACCATGACCACAAGCATCCGTTTCCACTCGGATTTGAAATAGTGCAGGATCCTCTGGAACAGTACCCGATCGCTGTATTTACGGTCATATTTTTCTGCGTCTAACCCTTGAAAAAAACTCATGAATGTCTCTTTTACTCCAAAATTACGGTGTGTAACTTCTATTCGTTAAATAATTTACTATAAGATTCTGATGAGATCATCAGCTCTTCATGACTGCCGGATGCTGTCAACAGGCCGTTGCGGGTCACCAAAATCAGGTCTGCCCAACGGATCTGCGACAACCGGTGCGTGATGATAAAGGTGGTTCGTACCCCGGGCGGCGGTATAGATGGCACGCTGGATCAAGTCCTCGGTGGCGCTGTCGATGGCGCTGGTCGAATCATCCAGGATCAGGATGCGTGGATCGGTGAGGAAAGCACGGGCAAGCGCCAGCCTTTGACGCTGACCGCCTGAAAGTGTGACCCCGCGTTCGCCGATGACCGTCTCGTATCCTTCGGAAAATGACCTGATGAATTCATCCGCCTGGGCGGCTTTGGCGGCATTGACGATCTCTTCCTGCGTTGCCCCCGGCTTGCCGAATGCGATGTTTTCGCTGATGGAGCGTGAAAAAAGGAAGATATCCTGCTCGATAATGGAGATGTTGCGGCGCAGGGCTTCGAGGTTCCAGTCCCGTACGTTGACACCATCCACGAGGATCTCACCCGAGGTCAGATCATACGTGCGGTTGATCAGGCGCGCCAGGGTGGTCTTGCCGGATCCGGTTTGACCCACCACCGCAACCGTCATCCCTGGTTTTACATTAAATGACAGATTTTCCAGCGCTGGCTCGTCGGTCTCGTAACGGAAAGTAGCCTGTTTGAATTCCACTTCGCCTCGCATGGGTCCACTGTAACCTTTTACATTCTGGTCCAGGTCATTCTCACGATTCATCAATTCCAAAATGCGCCGCCCTCCGGCCAACCCCATCGAGATGTGTGAATACGCTCTCAGCGAAACAAAGGTGGGAAAATCCAGCATCAGGAGCAGGCCGAAATAACCAACCACCTCCCCGATATCGAGCATCCCCGCGCGGAATAGGATGAGAGCGTGCGCCAGACCACCTGCCAATGCAACAACATATAATAAGAGCGGAATAAAACGCGCTTCCACGTTGCCTTGATGGACAGCAGCATCCCGATACCTGCGGGCATTCACTTTGAACCGTTTGATTTCGGCTTCTTCCTGGGACGACCCCTTGACCGTCTCGATGCCATCCAGCACTTCTGAAAGGCGCATATTTAAGACGCCAAAGGCTGTACGCACCTCATCGGTGATGGGTCCAAGCTCTGCAAGGTACCCGCGCAGGGTCAAGAAATACAGCACCATGAAGACAGCAGGTGCCAGCATTAGGCTCCAATGATACCGGGGAGCGAGTACCAGCGGCATGATCAAAAAGTTGAACGAGCCGATGACCATGTTCAGGCCGGGACTGAAAAAATAATTTACCTGGCGGACATCATTGGTAGAGCGTGCCATGGTATCGCCCACCGGCTGCAAATTATGAAAGGTCATGCTCTTTCCAAGCAGGCTGGTATATAGTTCACTGCGCACCTCGCGTTCGATGCGCTGGGCAACAAATTCAAAACCGAAATTTCTCGTAAACTGCAGCACACCGCGCGCAAGTTGTGAAATTGCCAGAATGATCGCCAGGCGGCCGAGTTGATCCATCCCGCCGGTTTGGTTATTGAGGATCAGATTAAGCGCCAGTCCGATAATGATCGGCGAAACAGCCATCAATGCGGCGTTCCCGAATGCGCCGATCAGCGCAGCCAAACCGAATTGCCATTGGTGGATGGCGTGGGATAAGATCCAGCGCAACGGTCCGCGCCGGTCAGAATTGTATTTTTGAGGCAGGGTAAATTCAGCGGTGGAAGTCCTGGACGAATTAACATCATTTAACATGGGTACTATTGTAACCCTGAATAATCTTATAAATAAAATATCCGGAAAGTTTTAAATAAGACATCAAAACCAAATACTTTATTCATAAAATCTACACACTTATACATTAATATTAGTATTGAACAAAAGGAAAGAAGTAAAAGGAGATTTTATGAATAAATTTTGGAAGTGGTTTTTAATTGTACTAGGGGTGCTGGTCGCTTTGGGAGTAATCGCGTTGGTTGTTTTCGGTGTAACCCACGGATTTAACCGAGCTGAATTCCCTGGAGGACGGACTGGTGGTTTTGGTGCTTTCCCCCGTGGAGGAATGGATGGGTTTCATAAGTTTCCCGGCAGAACGGGTGCATTTGGAATGATGCCCGGAATGATGGCCTTCGGATTTCTCTTTAGTATCCTCAGGTTGGCCATTCCGCTGGGTTTGATCGCCTTGGTGGTTTGGGCAGTTGTGAAATTGACCTCCAAGAAGAAAATTGTTCCAGTCGGAGAACTATCACCCCCTGAATCAAATATTGATCCGGCAGCCGCCACAAATATGGCCTGCCCGCACTGTGGAAAACCGATCATGGCTGATTGGGTAACCTGCCCGTACTGCAGCGAAAAGCTTTAGGCATCAGCACAACAGGAAAATATCAGGCATCCATTCATGGGTGCCTGTTTTAGATCCAACAGAAGTGTGCACATAGGTATAGTGGTTTTTGTAAAGCTATGACCTCAATTAATTCAACTCATTTGGTAATTCAATCATTGTCGCCATTCCCAATGGGACAGCAAATAAATTCGGCCATATTGAATAGACGCTTGTTCCGATGTATGATTGATTTATCAATATATTGAATTCCAGAAAGAATTTCCTTAAATCGCTGAACCGCTGCCATTACCAATCCCTTTCTTGAAATCATCCAACCAAAACCATCTAGCCTCCTTGCCTTTCTGGAAAAAGGAGCAAAATAAAATGACCAATCACACAGGTTATGTCAATCGGTGCTCGGAAATGGTTAAAAACATCCTGTTTCGCAAGGGCAGTCTACGTGAGGCATTGATCTCTGCTGCTGAAAACTGTTTTGACCATTTCCCAATTAGAGAGGTACCTTATGGCGATGATCGAAAATGTGAAGAGATCATGAATTTGATCACCGACAACGGGTCAAGAAGCATTGCAGAAACGATAGATTCGATGAATGACAATGAAATCAGAATCGTTACAGAAAAGATATTCGAACTAAATATCGATCTGATTGGGGATGAAGCAACGCAAAAAGTTGACAATCTGTGGAAAATAACTTACCTTCGGTCGATGAAGTTCCACAATTAACCTCCAAATTCGGGGGATTATTTATCAAATTTGTCGATTTTGGGATCTCTTTGATCTAAAAGTTGATTACACCGGTGTTTGAAGCCCCGCTGCGCATCTGAATGGGATCCTTCGTGAAGAACAGCGCGACCGAATGGGGTTTACTGCCTGGTATTCCAACCAAGGGAATACCAGAGCAGATATTCTTCTACGTGGCTGGACCAGTAATATTCGTTATGCGAGCCTTTATTCAAATGCCACTCGTGCGGGTATGAATATTCCGACAGCCGTATCTCAATTTTCTTGGCGGTATCTTTGACAAAATCCAATAAACCGATATCCATATAAATCCTAGGCAAGTTATCATCAATGGTTTTTTTACGCCATTTAGGAATATCAAAGTAATCGCCCGGGAATTGCGCCAGGCTGTGCAGACCAATGCTTCCGAACAAATCAGGGTGCGCTAGACCAACCCGCATAGCCCAGCCTGCTCCGCGCGACAAACCGCCGATGGCGCGATGTCCCCGATCCGCCTGAGTGGGGTAATGTTCTTCGATCCATGGCATCAACTCTTCGATCACTGCTTCTTCATATTTTGAGACCTTGTCATCTTCCAGATATGCGCTTTCTTGCGGGAGCACAATGATCAATGGAGCAATTTCACCAGAAGTGATCAACCGGTCGGCAGCCTCATCCAACCCCAGACGATCCCACTGGGTGTCGTTAAATGATTGTCCATGCAGCATATAGAGGACAGGATAGTTGGTTTTTCCAGAAGAGTCATAACAGGGAGGAGTATAAACCCGCAAATAGAAAGGTTTGTGCAGGATGGCAGATTCATAATTGAATAATTGGACATTCCCCTTTTGTTCTGAGCAATTTTGTTGAGGTATTTGCGTTGCTGCCGGTTGCTCAGAAAGTTCCTCTGCTGGAAAGGTGACGGATGGATCCAAATTATATACCCCCGCAGATGTTAAGATCCCACTCAGGATCAATAAAACTCCGATGATCTTCCTGGTATGTACTGCCATAGCTAAACTCCTTGAAACATTTGACGTTATTTATTCAATTATAGGTTAATATTCGTTCACAGGTTCGATTGTTGTTACCATTAGGCGGGTGCTGTGAAGCTATTCTTGATGGCAACGCTTGCATACATGTATAAGGCTGGATTAGCTTTGACAGAAATGATGGGGGATAATTTAGGTAGAATTTCGTTTTTAGTAGAAAGAGGAATTCCTATGAAACGCAAGTTAATGATTATAGTGTCAATCATATTGATCACTTCAGCCTGTGCGCCAGCACCTGACCGAAACGTACCGATACTCACATCAACAATTTCTTCATCATTGACTACGCTGCCAGTGATTCCAACATCCACACCTGAGCCCTCTCCAGCTTCAGCCCTGCCAGAAACCAACGAACTGAGTCCGGCTGAAATTCCAACAGTCGTTCAATCGAATGTGTTACCGGGTCAGCCGATTACAATGCCAGACGGATTTGGGATTGGCGTCTTTGCCAGCGGGTTAAACGATCCGCGCATGATGGCGATCGGACCGGATGGATTGCTATACGCAGCCGAACGCGGTGCCGGGAGGATCGTCCGCCTGCCGGATACCAACCAGGATGGTCAGGCTGACGCGATCGAAGTCATCGCCAAGGACATACGAAATCCAAGCAGCCTGGCTTTTAGTCCAGACGGCTCGTTGTATGTAGCTGAAACGACCCGTGTTTGGCGGCTGACCAATCCGGATGCACAAGGCGTTTTCCAGGAGCGTGCTGTGATCATTGACGACCTGCCCGGTGGTGGGCATTCCACTCGAACGCTGCTTTTCAGCCCGGATGGATCCAAGCTCTATGTGTCGATCGGATCATCCTGCAATGTCTGTATTGAATCGGATAACCGGCGATCCACAATCATGCAGTACAACCCGGATGGCAGTGATGGGCGGATCTTTGCCAAAGGATTACGCAACGCGGTTGGAATAACCTTCCGAACGGGGACACAGGAAATGTGGGCGACCAACAACGGACGCGATAACATGGGGGATGACACTCCACCTGAAACCGTTTATCAAGTGGAGGTTGGAAAAGACTACGGTTGGCCTTATTGCCACGCGGGGACGATCATCGACCCGGATTTCGGATCGTCGAATAGCTGCCAGAATATCGGGGTTCCAGCGGTAGAGCTTCAGGCTCACATGGCCCCGCTTGGGTTAACCTTTTACGATGGAACGCAGTTCCCGCCAGAGTACCAGGGCAGCCTCTTTATCGCTCTCCACGGGTCGTGGAACAGGAGCGTGCCGGTTGGGTACAAGATCATGCGCGTCCCGATCATCAACGGACAGGCCGGACAGGCGGAGGATTTTGCAACAGGCTGGCTTACGGCGAATGGAAATGTGTGGGGCAGGCCAGTCGATGTCGTGGTGGCACAGGACGGTAGTATGTTCGTATCAGATGACGGCGGCGGGGTGATCTATCGAATTTTCTTTACGGGATTCTAATCAATAACCGGAATTTCATTTCCTGCACAAAGCCAGGCTACAATATGTAAATACAGTTACCAGAGGGAGTAAAACATGTTGTCTAATTCTGAATTGGAAACCCGTGAACTCGGCAAAACCGGCATTATGGTCACTCCTGTCGGATTGGGCGTGATGGAACTTGCCGGCGGCAGTCTATTTCCAGCCCTATCACCAGGTGAAAAAAATGCCATCATCAAGGCAGCATTGGATGGCGGCATCAACTGGTTCGACACAGCCGAGATCTACGGCGGCGGCGTTTCTGAGGCAGCACTTGCATCCGGCTTGAAAGCAGCCGGCAGGAAAGCCGGCGACGTGGTGATCGCAACCAAGTGGTGGCCGCTATTGACGAACGGCGGGCAATATTCCGCACAGCATTTCCAAACGCATGAAATTTCTAGAGGATCATCCAATCGACCTTTACTATGTCCACCAACCATTCAGTTTCTCCTCCGCTGAAGCTGAGATGAATGCCATGGCAGATTTGGTGGAAGCAGGCAAGATACGCTCGGTGGGAGTCAGCAACTTTAGCCCGAGAAGAATGCGGCGTGCCCATGCTGCCCTGCAAAAACGCGGCTTGCCCCTGGCAACCAACCAGGTGCATTACAGCCTGTTGCACCGCAACATTGAGACGGACGGAACTCTTGAAACTGCAAAAGAATTGGGCGTAACCATCACTGCGTACACTCCCCTGGCTTCAGGGCTTTTGACTGGCAAATATCATAAAAACCCTGAACTGCTAAAACAGAAATCCGTGATATGGCGTGGACGGTTGAAACGTCAGCTTGAAGCCAGCAAGCCAGTTGTGTCAGCTCTTGAGGAATTAGCTGAAAAATACCAGGCCACAGCAGCCCAGGTGGCGCTTAACTGGCTGATACATTTCAATGGAGATATAGTTGTCACTATTCCGGGAGCCACCAAACCCAGACAGGCACAGGATAACGCCGGCACGATGAAGTTCAAACTCGCTAAGGGTGAACTTTCCCTCCTGGATGAGTTATCCAGATCTTTCCGATAGATCATAATAGGGACTCTATCGCGTCATCAGTTTACGTGATTCGGGCTATAGCAATTTTATACTTGTTTCCAAAACCGTTCTATTTCTTGTCTGGAATGATCGTCTTGACAGAAGCGACTACATTCCGCAGATCAGCACTGTGAGTTTTGAGAGCATTGATATCGCCTTCCACCAAACCGGTTTCAACGCTGCCTGAAATCTTCTGAGCAGATTGGCATGATGCCAGGAATTTATCTGCGAAAGTATTCAGATCCGCCAGGAATTTTTGGGTTGTCTTGGGGATGAATGGCAGGTTTTGGATCAGCGGCAGGATGGTATCGAGGATATTATTGACCATGTTGGCATATTTCAGCGCGCTCACAGAGAGGGCGCTGACCATTTTGGTAAGCTCGATCCCAAGCTCCTGGATGGTATCCAAAGTATCCTTATTATCTTCGATAGTTTTTGTGACACCTTCCAGGCTCTTGGTCAGCTTATCCGAGAAAGGAACAAAATCCTTCCTGGTTCTGATCGCGCCGACTGCTGCTGATTTTGAAGTTGAGGTGATCTGAGGTTTTCGGGCATTGGTAATTGAGGACATTTCTTCTCCTATATGAATAATTGATGTTTGGTTAATTATATTCGATACACTCGATCTAAATGATGACGTGCATATTATGCCTAGAGAGCACAATTTTCTGCTTCTGAGAAAGAAATGATTACCTGTCGGTATTCAAGTTAAATGGGAAATTTATCCGATCATGAAATTCAGTAAATAAGTCCTAGTAACCCGGTATTACTAATCAATCGGCGTATAGCCCAGTATCCAACATTTCTAAAAACATTTTTACAACTGCCGGATCCAGGAGGGTGCCAGATTTTTCTTTTAGGTAGCGTTTGACTTCGAAGGTCGGCCAGGCTTTGCGATAAGGTCTATCTGAACTTAATGCATCCCATACATCGATCACAGCGAATATCCGCGCGGAGAGTGGTATTTCTTTGCCTTTTAATCCCTGTGGATATCCTGATCCATCCCATCTTTCGTGATGATAGTAAGGAATATCAAGAGCATCCTTCAAATAAGGAATGCCCGACAGAAGCTGTTTGGCAAAAATTGGATGCTGGCGCATGACCACCCATTCATCATCCGTCAACGGACCGGGTTTGAGCAGGATGCTGTCTGGAATGCCCATTTTGCCTATGTCATGCAACAGAGCGCCGCGTTGAATGTGAACAAGCTCAGTTATCATCAAAACCAAATTTTCTTGCGATTTCCATGGTGATGCCAACAACCCTCTGGCTGTGTCCTGCTGTTTCATGTTCCCGCAGCTCCAATGCCCGCGACCAGCCTTGAAGCGTTTCATTGTAAGCCGCCTTCAGATCCTCACTGGATTTCCTTAAGACCTTCTCTGTTTCTTTTCGTTCAGTGATATCTTGCAGGATAGCTACTGACCCATTAATTTGGCCATGATCGTCATACAGGGGAATGCCTGAGTTGGAGATGATCTTTCGCTTTCCATCAAAAGTTTCAATCTCAATTTCCTCGTCAAGGATGGTCTCGCCATTTAATACCGCCCTGGCGGAGCCCCACTCGTGGGCTTGAACCAGGCTGCCATCTGATAACCGCCAACCTTTATAAGCTCCCAATTCATCCACACCGACATACCTGGCACCATTCCATATATTATGCCCAGCAGGATTCAAATAGTTTATAACCCCTTGTTTATTTACAACAAAAATACCTACAGGAACGGTATCAATTACTGTCTGAACAAATTTCTCCTGCTCATGCAAGGCTTCAATAGCCTGCTTTCTTTTCGTGATATCTTCGAACATACCAAGGGTATATAAAGGTTTTCCTTCACCATCGCACACCAGCATGGATGTGAGTTGTCCCCAAATATAGGTTCCATTTTTATGGCGGTTTCGTTTTTCAATGTTGAAGTGCTGAATTTTGCCCTCCATCATTTCATCAGAGAGTTTTTTATCCACTTCCCAATCAACGGGATGGGAGATGTCCTGGATTGTCAAATTGCGGTATTCTTCCAGTGTGTAACCGAACATTTTCAAAATGGCAGGATTGCCATTAGTAAAATGCCCGGCCAGGTCATTCGTGGATATACCAATCTCGGAAGTCTCAAAGATAGTCCGGTATCGTTCTTCACTTTCCCGCAAAGCATTTTCTGATATTTTTCGATCTGTGATATCTAAAGCGGTAAAAGTGACCCCTTTGTTGAGGTCATGAAGATCAATCGGAGTGGAAGACAAAATAAGGTTTAATAAGGATCCATCTTTTCTCTGCCATACTGTCTCAACCTGACCAGATTCACTTTCAGCGATTTGCCGGTATTTTTCCTTTCCCACGAATTCAAATTCTTCCTGAGAGGGGTAAAGGATTCGCGCAGATTTCCCGATCAATTCTTCCTGGCTGTATCCTGTCATTTCACAGATCTTTGGATTGACATACTGTAATATCCGTTCTCTCACAACACCTATACCGGCAGGCGCGACCTTGAAGATGCTCTGCATCTTTTCTTCTGATTCGTGCAGTGATTTTAAAGCATTTTCGCGTTGAGTTTCAGCATTCACCCGGTCGGTTACATCATGAATTATTGAAAAAATTACCTTGCTTTTCTTTTCTTCAATAACAGATGAGGATACCTCCACTGTTCTCACTTCTCCATTCGCTAATCGATGGGGAAATATGAAATTTTGCCCCTTTGCCGAAACAGTTGCCTGCAGTTTTTGCATGATTGTTATGTTTCGGCAATTGATTGATCTTGTTGATATTCATTGAACATAGCTCATCGATCGAATATCCATAAAACTTACTTGCAGCCTTATTCGCATCGAGAATCATTCCCGTAAGTGGACTTACAAGCAACATCACTGCGTGATGGTCTTCAAACATCTGGTGAAAACGTTCTTCGCTTTGATGCAGCGCTTCATCAGACACCTTTCGGGTAGAAATATCACGGCCGGTAACAACGATGCCAGCCACAAGTGGATTTTCCAGCATATTTTGAGCATCCACTTCGAGGTAAATCCACTTGCCATTCTTACACTTTACACGAAGGTCCACATTGATATGTGATTCCTTCCCTGCCAACAAATCATCCAGCGATTGTCTGGCAACTTTTACATCTTCAGGATCAAGGATTTCAAACACATTTCTGGACAATAAGTCATTGGCTTTGTATCCTAGTATCCTTTCAAAGATTTGAGGATTTACGATAGATTTATATTTCCCGTCTTTGTCAAGAACAGAAATCATGTCTGTTGCATTTTCTAAAAGAGTGCGGAACCTTTCTTCATCTACTCGAAGTTCCTGTTCTACCCGTTTACGGCGCAGAGATACGGATACGACATGTGCAATCGACTTCAACATTTCTACCGAAGGCGGAGGTACATTGGTTGGCATATAGATTCCCAATGTTCCATAAAGCTGACCCTCCAATTGGAGTGTAACTCCAATGATATCCCCGATTTTGAATTGTTTCTTAATTAAATTCGCCACATTTTCTGAGACTGCGCCAAAAGACATCTCTTTAAAACTTGACCGTTTTCCAATAAATTCCTGAAGTATCTGATCTCTTTGCTGATCTGTAATTGGCATGCGCATCTTTTTTAGAGTATTCGGCAGAATCTTGTTAACCTGGCGAATGATGGCGCTCTTAGCGGATACATATTCAACTTCCAGTGCAGACAGGTCCGGGTTGTAACTGGAGACCATGCAGGATACTGCCCCAGTAATGGAGCGAACTTTTTCAGCGACATGTATGTAAATATCATCAACCGATTGTAATTCAGTCAGCTCGATTGCCATACTGTTAACTTCAGCCAGGTTCTGAGCGCTTTTGATGGCATTTTCCTCTGACTGTTTCTGCTCAGTTACATCCCTGATAATTGCGCCAAGGCGATTTACTTCTTCTGTCTTAATTAGAAAGATGGACTGCAGAACAGTGCGGACAGTTCCATCCGATCTGCAAATCTCTCCCTCAAATTCACTCTGCAATAATGTAGATTTTTCTATTGTTAAAGCCTCTAATACCTTTTTTTTGAGGTTTTCTTTCACTCCTGGAATTTGTTTTTCAAGGCAACTCAAATCGTATAAAAGATCCCAAAATGCCTTCCCTAGCACCTTTCCACGGCTTATGCCGGATAATTTCTCGAAAGCCGGATTTATTTCGATGATGATACCTTCGCTGTTTACCAGAATGAATGCTTCAGAAGACTGTTCAATCACTGTTCTAAATTTTGCTTCAGAATCCCGCAATCCTTCCTCAATCCGCATCCGTTCATTAATTTCTTCTTCCAGGCGCACTACAGCATCTGAGAGTTCTTCGGTTCTTTCAGATACTAGTCAATTCTAGATTTGAAAGGTCGTTCTTAAATTTCAAATCTGGTGAACTGGATAATTCCTCCGAATGCAACTCAAGGAAATATCCCTGTGTACTTTTGCCACCATTCTTAAGTTTCGTTATCTTTACGATCAGACTTTCATTTCTTATTGAGCCGGTTACTTGAATGTCTTTATAAATATGCAGATCTGCAGCATGAAGATCTACCCGTTTCCATAAATGAGGAGAAAGATCTGCTAATGACTTCCCGACTGGAGAGGGTGTCGAAATTCCAGCCATGCGAATTGCAGCCTTATTGATTTCAATGATTACACCTGAAGCATCCATTACAATCACTCCAAGACCTGTCTCCTGGAAGATCATGTCCTTGGCTTCAGAGATCAACTTTGTTTGTAAATTAGTTTGCCTCACTGGCTGCCTCCACCCGATTTCTTCCTGCACGTTTCGCAGCATATAGCGCTTCATCTGCTTTTGCCAGTACGTTGTCCATGGATTTTCCATTTTCGGGATATTCGGCGACGCCGATCGAAACGGTTACCTGTCCGTGTTTCCCTTCGATGTCAAAGTCTATCCGTTCAATCATCTTTCTCAACTCTTCTGCTCTAATCACCGCATCATGGATTGAAGCCCCGGGTAAAATGATCAAGAACTCCTCACCGCCATATCTGAAGGCGCTGTCTTCCTGGCGAATATTGGCGAGGACATGACTGCCGAAGGATTTTAATACCTCATCTCCGGCAAGATGACCGAAAGCATCGTTGATGAGTTTGAAGTGATCAATATCCATCATTAACAGACCAGTGGATATCTTTTCGCGATCGGATCTGGAAAATTCACGTTTGAGTGTATCTGCTAATAGCCTTCGGTTGTACAAACCGGTCAGTGGATCGTAGGTTGCCAGCTTGAACATATCATCCTTGAGATTATTGATCTGTTGAACCTGCCCTTCCAGTAATGCGTTTGCCTCACGCAGATCGCTGGTTCGGGAAATAACTTCCTGCTCCATATCATCCCGCATGGATGCGATTTTAATATTAGACTCACTCAAGTCCACCGCGACCTGCCAGAACCTGTCGATCAAGATCGACATAAAGGCAATGGCAAGTAAGAATGGGATCCACCCTGTAAAATCAAAACCGCTCCGAAAAACCATCCAATCCAGTACTGCGATTACGGCAAGAACACTCACTAAAACGCCAGCTATTAATAATTGTTTTGTTCCATGAATTTTTCTTGGTCTCGCTGAAATCAGGATGTAAATAATATATGCTAACGCCACAAGAACAAGTATCAGTGAACCATTAAATAATAGTTCACTCCAAGAGAATGGAGAAACGAGAATTAATACAGCCATGACTAATAGGAGGTAAATTAATCCCTTCAAAATATTAGGAAGCGGTTTATTGTTGTAGAGCAGACTCCATATTGACAAACCAATCAGCACAGGCCAGCTAAGATTAACGGCATACGTAAATTTATGAATTAAGACCGTATTATATGTATATGTAAAAGACAAGTTTGAATAAACAAAAGAATACACAACACATGTGATCAAAAACATACCAAAATAATGATTGTATGGCTCCCTACGGCGATAATACATACTGAACTGGAAAATAGCAAAAAATAAATATGCTCCAATTTGAAACCATGAGATAGCGTTGCTTACCAATCTCTGTGAGACCAGGTTTGGGGTACTCCCGATCTGGTAACCATTGGACATGGAAAACCCGGGCATACGACCAGAATAATATTGGGTTGGTGTTGCAGTTCCTATTATTCTAAAAACTAATTTATTCTCCCCTAAGGCAAGTACTTTGCCTGGTATGGGAATTAAGCTCCTCTGTACTGATCTTTGGATAATCATATTTTCAGCTGAATTAAGGTATATCTCGCGATGTATCATTTCGCCATTCAGATAGACAGACCAATTCTCGCCAACTTCCGGCAAAAAAATTGATAGGTTATTTGAATAACATAGTGTTGTGCACTCAAAAGTCGTCATCAATGTAAATTCATTGACTGAAAACCCATTCGGGATACTAAATATTTTGTTTAATTGGATGGGGAAGGAAGAAATTTGAAAAACTTCCGGACTATCAATATTGAAACCTATAGAGTCTATCTCAGAAAATCCACGTTTGGCATACCATGTCCGCTCATCGAGATCGATTGGCATGAAGGCTGAACCATTTTCCAATCTGGTCAGTCCCTTTGGAGGAATGAATAATAGAATGAGTGCGATGGTAAAAATCACCAGGACACCGATCATTCCAAATAGTGCGATTTTTTCTGATTTACTCTCTGGCATTGCTGTACCATTTACAAATTCTTCATCATCCATCCAACCCCGCTAATATGTCTAATTATCTAGGGTGGAAACTAAACGGCATGGATAGAAAGCACATAATAATATGCATATTACTATTGTACAGATAAGTTCAATTATTGATATAAAACTGGTAAAAAGATTTCCTAAATCATTCTAATTTTCGACTGATTTATTGAAAACACATCTTATACAGTACAATTTACTTATTGTATTGCTGGGTGGCACCAGTTAAGATAATGCTATCAAACGAGGAGATTCTATCATGACAAAAAACAAATTTCAAGTAGCTCTCATATTTTCAGTTTTGGTTTTGTTCACCCTGGCATGCGGATTCAGTGCCAGCACTGCTAATGTAAAAAACGCATATATGGCTTTGGACGAGCAAGGCACCAGAACAACAACGCTCTATCCGCAAGATTCTGTTTTTTATTGTATTGTTGAGCTTGCCAACGCCCCGGAAGACACAACTTTGAAAGTCGTCTGGACTGCCGTGGACGTTCAGGATACGGAACCTAACTTCATCATAGACGAAGTATCCACCACAACAAGTGATGGGAAAATTACCATTTACACTTACAAACGACGGCCTCTGGCCTACAGGGAAGTATAAAGTAGATATATTTCTTAACGATGAATTGAATCAAACATTGAATTTTGAAGTACCATGATGCATGGGTAATTTACAACAAGCCTTGAGAGTAATTTTGATCTCTCAAGGCTTTCTTTTTTTACCAGTAACGAAATTAGTCTTTCATTCCCACATTCCATTAGCTTCGGAGACATCTTTGTACCAGTAATAGCTTTGCTTGGGGATTCTCTTCAATGTGGAATAATCTACACGTATGAGACCAAAACGAGGTTTATATCCCTGGGACCATTCAAAATTATCCATTAGACTCCAGGCGTAGTAACCTTTGACATTCGCGCCGATTTCGATGGCATCATGGACTGCAAGCAAATGATCCCGCAGGAACATAATGCGGCCGCGATCAAGCACAAAGCCATTTTCGTCAGGGCGGTCATCTGCAGCCATGCCATTTTCAGTGATATAAACTACCGGGTTGCCATAATTTTTCTGGACATCGTTGAGAATCTCAAAAAGACCGGAAGGGTTCACACCCCAATCCATTTCCGTTCTGCCCCAGTAAGAGTTGGAGATCAAGTTTTCTTTCAACTTCAGAATCCCACCATCCTGGTGGTATCTGACCTTGCTGGTCATGTAATAATTCAAACCGACAAAATCTACAGAATCCTTTATCAACGCCATATCACCGGATTCGATTGGTGGGAATACGGGCTCCAGCCATTTCAAAAACTCGGGCGAATATTCTCCATGGAAAAGGGGCTTTAGATACAAAGCATTGTTTGAATCATAAGCCCGCTGACAGGCTGCAATATCCTCCAGCTTATCAGAATCGGGGATGTAATGCGTGACATTGAGAACAATCCCAATTTTCCCGGGACATGCAAGCATTCGGTAGCGTTGAACCGCCTTCGCATGGGACACCAACAGATGATGAGTTGCTTGCAGCGCTTTGCTGAATTCAGTATAACCGGGCGCCATCGTGGCATAGTAATAGCCCAGGAAAGCAACCACCCAGGGTTCGTTATGAGTTGACCAGAAAGGGACGCGGTCGCCAAGCTGCTTGAACACCTTTTCGGCATACTCGCCAAACCATTCCACAGAATCACGGACAACCCAGCCGCCTTTATCCTGTAAAGCCTGGGGGAGATCCCAGTGGTTGAGAGTAATATTCGGTTGAATACCATATTCAAGCAGGCGGTCAATGATCCGGGCGTAATGATCCATCCCCTTCTGGTTAACAGCCCCAATTCCATCTGGAAGGATCCTTGGCCACGACAGAGAGAAGCGGTAAGTATTGTTGCCAGAGTCCTTGATGAGCTGCAGATCTTCTTCCCAGCGGTGATAGCTGTCGCAGGCTGCATCGCCGTTGTCCTCGTTGAGTACTCGTCCTGGTGTGTGTGCATATCGATCCCATATACTCTCCCCTTTGCCATCCTCCTTCGCAGCGCCCTCGATCTGATATGCAGATGTCGCAGTACCCCACAGGAAATTTTCTGGAAATTCCTTGAAAGACATGAGATCCATCCTTATTTTGAGTAAGTCGTTGAGTAGCTAACAATGAAGATAATTATACGCATGTTAAGATGATGGGTGTTAAACCATACTTGCGATCATACTTCACATGTCAGATTTTCAGGCAGAGAGTATATTAGTTTGTGGCAGAGATACGTTGATGGTTGTGCCAATGCCCTCTTTGCTCTGGATCGTAATTTTTCCGTCATGCGCTTCAACGATGCTTTTGGCAATGGTTAAACCAAGACCCGCTCCTCCGGTGCCGCGATTTCTGGATTGTTCCACCCGGTAAAATTGATCAAATACGTGGGGAATGTCTTCAGCCGCAATTCCTTCGCCGCTATCAGAAACAGAAATTCTCACTATGTCGCCTTCACGAAAGGCACAAACCTCCACATGGCCTCCCCGCGGCGTGAAACGGATGGCATTCGAGACAAGGTTATTCAGCACCCGGTTGATCTGGTGGATGTCCATCCAAACCGGGTCAACGCCCTCCTCCACACAACCCTCCAACTTTATGTCCTGTCCAGTGGCAGTTTGGTGGAAAGATTCGATGATATCTGAGATGAGATCATTTAAATTATTAGGCTGAATATTGAGTTTCATCCCTCCTGCATCGATCTGTGAGAAAAGGAACAGGTCATTGATCAGCTTGGATAAGCTCTTCTATCTGTTGTCGCGAAGTTGTGAGATAACGCTTTTCAGTTTCTTTGTCATCTATCAATCCGTCCGAGAGCGCTTCAAGCATGGCGCGGATGGAGGTTAACGGGGTTCGCAGGTCATGGCTCACCCAGGCGATCAGATTCTTACGCAAAGATTCTATCTTCACCTGTTCTGATCTTGCAGCTTCCAGTTCTGCTGCCATCTTGTTGAACGAGTTTGAGAGCTGGGCAAGCTCATCCTTGCCGCGAACAGGCACCCGCATTTTCAGATCACCATCCGCAATCGAGAGGGCAGCTTTGTTCAACGTCTGGATGCGGGTTATCAACGATTCTGACAGGTACAACCCAACCGGAACAGCTATTCCAGCGGCAAAGATCAACAGGATGGTTGCCAATTGCAGATCGTGCGGACTTGCAAACATTAACCTGGCGATGATCCAAATATTGATAAAAACCACAATCGCAGAAATAATGCTGCCAAGGACCAGCGTGATGCGCATGGAAGGAATTTGCAAAATCCAACCCAGCCGATAAGCAATGAATGTTAGTAAGACCGAAATAACTGCTGTTATGGACATCAACTGCAACATGACTGTAAATTCTGTCATCGGTGGACGCATGACCACATAGAACAGCACCAATCCCAGGATTAAGGCAGGCAGCACATTCAATAAGATCCGAAAAAAGTTGGAAATATTCCTTCCCTGAATTTACATCATTCCGATTCATAGCTAAATTTGTAACCTACTCCCCAAACGGTGTGGATAAAACGTAAATTATTCGGTTCTATTTCCAATTTTTCCCTCAAACGGCGAATGTGGACGGTGACTGTCTCCTGATCAATGTAGCTGGCTGTACCCCAGACCTGGTCCAATAGTTGATCACGCGTAAATACTCGTCGCGGGTTTCTAGCCAGAAAAATAAGAAGATCAAATTCTTTGGCTGTCAGGTTGATCTCATTTTCATTCAAGCTGACAATGCGCGAGACTGGATCGATGGCAAGACCATTAAATTTAATGGTTTCTTCGCTCTTCTTTGGGTTGCGATGTGCGAACACGCCTTAATACTGCCCGAACGCGGCTGACCAGTTCCTGCGGGCTGAATGGTTTCATCACATAATCATCGGCGCCCATTTCCAGACCTGCGATGCGATCCATCTCTTCAATGCGGGCTGTCAGGATGATGATCGGCACCTCGCTGCGTTCCCGCAGCCAGCGGGTGATGCTCCAGCCATCCTGCCCAGGCAGCATCAGGTCCAGGACAACCAACATTGGTAGTCCTTTTTCTAATTCAGCCATGGCGGCTTTACCATCCGGAAATGTAACCACCTCGTAACCTGCCCGCCTCAAATATAATGCGACGACTTCGGCTACGTTGGGTTCATCTTCGACTACTGCGATCTGTTTCTCATTCATCAGATGGTTTTCTCATTTTCGACGATGTGTTTGTTGTTAATACTATGTGAAATCAGTTTCTCACGCAAACCCATAATCCCTTTTTTCACAATTGGCAGTCGAATAGTCAATAAAAGCAAGACAATGACACCGTAAACAACCGGTTTCGCGAGATTGCCGCTTAATCCAAGCAGATCGCCTTTTTGGGCTAGGGCATAATGCAGCACGATCAGAAGCGAGACCGGATATACCAACCGGTGCAGACGCTTCCAATTCTTGCCCAATTTGCGCATCCAATACTTGAAAGATGTGATTGCCATCAGGAGTAATACAAGGAAGGTGGCTAGCCCTAGTAATAAGTACGGTTTTTGCCCAAAAGTGGTGATGATCCTCGACAATACCAACCCGTAATCAACGATCGTAAATATGACAAAGTGGATACTGGCGTAAAGGAAAGCGTAAAGTCCAAGCGGCTTACGGATGTGCGCTACCAGCGTGGTTTTGAAAAGAATATTGATGGGGGTACACGCCAGCATGAGAACAAGCAGGGTGATGGCGGTGCGCCCGGTACGCTGGGTGGCAGCCTGGATCGGATTGGCTGTCAGGTTGAAGGTAAAGTAATCATAAACCAGAAGCGCCAGGGGAATGAGCGAACCTATATGTGTTCCCCAGCGCAGAACGTGCCAGGTCCAGCTTTTCGTTGATCTTTTTCTTACTTTTACAGGTTCTGCAATGCTCATTTTCTATTCTCTCGTTATTCTTTTGATAGGTGATTTATACATCGAAAAATTCAAATACATGCCATTTTTCGATTAGTAATTCTGAATCAGGTCCATGCCTTCATACAATGAATTCACCTGTTTGTCATAACCATTGAACATAAGGGTATCCACGCGCCCAGCTCCGCCGATGATCCGTTCGGTATCCTGCGACCACCGTGGATGCGGCCGGTTGGGATTTACATTCGAGTAAAATCCATATTCATTCGCGCCTATGGAGTTCCATAGGGTGGCTGGCTGCTCTGCAGTTAAGGTGATACGCACGATCGATTTGATGCTTTTGAATCCATACTTCCATGGAACAACCAGGCGGACAGGCGCGCCATTCTGGGGCAGCAAATCCTTGCCGTAAATTCCAGTTGCCATAGTAGTCAGGCTGTGCATCGCTTCATCAATACGCAATCCTTCGGTGTATGGCCAGGGATACCAGGCACTTTTTTGTCCGGGCATCTGTTCCGGCCGGTAAACCGTTTCGAACGCCACGTACTTCGCATCACTCGTTGGTTCCACCTGTTTTAATATCTCGGAGAGTGAAAAACCGTTCCAAGGGATGATCATGGACCAACCCTCGACGCAGCGCATGCGATAAATTCTCTCTTCCTGTGAAAATCCTTTGAGCAGATCTTCAAGTCCAAACGTTTTAGGCTTGTTAACCAATCCATCCACTTCTACACTCCAGGGATCTGATTGGAAGCCAGAGCTCATTCCAGCAACACCTTCCTTATCTGTGGTGAACTCATAGTAATTGTTATAGTTCGAAATATACTGATAAACTGTGGCTTTGTTTCCCAGTTCATCCGTTAACGATCCGGGAACAACGGGGATTCCTTCTGGAACAGCCACGGTTTTCGGCGCGCACGCCGCAAGGGTTGCAGCAGCGACCACCGCACCGGCTCTTCCCAGAAACCTTCTTCTATTAATATAGTTAACTTCAGGTGTGATCTCTGAAGACTTTGGTGTATTGTTGTTTTTTACTTTTATTATCATCTTTTCTCCCAACTCTATTCTTCTGCCAGTAAAGATTGTATGGCTGCTTCAGTTTCTTGATAATTGCCTTCCCCTATATGGGTGTAGCGAATACGACCATTTTTGTCGATCAAGTACAGCGATGGCCAGTACCTGTTATTGTAAGCGCGCCAAATGAGTCCATCATTGTCCTGTACAACCGTGTATTCGATCTCAAATTCATCTATTGCTTTCTTCAGGTTATCCAGGTCGCGTTCCCGATCAAATTCTGGGAAATGATTTCCTATTACCACCAACCCCTCGTCTTTGTAGGTTTTGTGCCATTCCCTCAACGAGGGAATCACGCGCTGGCAGTTAATTCAACCATAAGTCCACATATCCAATAATACAACTTTTCCGCGCAAGGTCCGACAAAGAAAGCGGCGCATCCGTATTGATCCAGGTATCGGATTCGAGTTCCGGTGCCGCTCCAAGATCCGGCAAGGATGATTTTGAATTTGGAACTGAAACTTGAGGAGGTGCAACACAACTGCTCAAAATCATCACAAGTAATACTGATACCAATAATTTCATAGGTTTATCCTCTAATTGATCATTATTTACCTTCTATAATAGTTATACATGAAGGATATTAATTTCCCGCGAAGCAATTCTTGCGAAAGTATTAACAGATTCCATCCATTTGTTTTGAATCCTGTAATCTTTCATTCCCGGCTGCTTAAGGTTTCTTTTCCATACTATAAGCATCTAATACATAAACGGAGGATTTGATGAAAAATTTTAAGATAGTATTACCAATCATTGTTGCTGCCATGGTATTCGTATCTGCGTGCAGCCCTGCGGTTACCGCCACACCAGAAGTCATGATGGACAAGCCTGCAGAAGAAATGTTGGAAAAGCCCACCGAAGTGATGATGGAAAAAACCGCTGAACCAATGCTGGAAGAGACCAAACCCGCAGAAATGGCTGAAGTAGAAACACCCGATGAAGCCATGATGAAGGAGATGCCGGCCTGGTTCAATGTAAAAATGACCGATGTAAACACCGGAAATGAATATAGTATCGCGGATTACAAAGGTCGTGTTATCGTGTGGAAACACTGGCCATGTGGTGTTCAAATTGCAAGAAACAGCAGGCAGAGGTGATGAAGTTGAAATCTGAGCTGGGCGACCATGTGGTTTTTGTAGGCCTTGATATAGATCCAAATGAAAGCATGGATAAGTTAAAAGAATACACCGCAGCCAACGGTTTCGATTGGGTATATTCCATTGCTCCAACAGATGTCAGCAACGACCTGGCGGCATTATATGGAAACCAATTCCTCAATCCGCCATCGACCCCAATGTTGATCATTGACTCAGAAGGTGAAGTACACCCGCTGCCGTTTGGTGTAAAAAGTGCGGAACAATTGAAGGAATTTGTGACCCCTTTCCTGGGAATGTAACAGTTAGATACACAACAAAATCTGTAGCCGGTTCAGAAATTAATAGTTGACCGGCTGCAGGTGACGAGATTAGAATCGAGAGAAACAATGAACATTGCCGATATTTGGACCAGCATCACCCTTGGATTGTTAGCGACAGCCAGCCCATGTGTTCTGCCACTTTATCCCGGTTTCCTGGCTTATTTATCCACCCAAACCAGTGAAGACAAGCCTCACAAACGTTATCTGTTGGGTTTCTTTGTATTGGCTGGCGTTTTATTCATGATGCTGCTCCTGGGTGGATTGATCGCGCTATTATCCCTTTCCATTGGAGAAGCATTGACAGTGGTCATTCCGATCTCAGATCTGCTTATTTTGACTCTTGGAATTCTGCTACTCTTAGACCGCAACCCTTTCAAGAAACTGCCGCAGTTGCAGGTACCTCTATTGAAGAATCCATACGGACGTGCTTTTGTCTATGGGTTGATGTATGGACCGATATCCTTACCGTGTTCAGGCCCTCTGCTGGTAAGCATTTTCGCGGTATCACTCAACAGCGCCGAAATGTTCAGCCGTATGGGCACTTTCCTGTGGTTCGGTCTGGGTTTCGGAATTCCCCTTCTGGCTTTATCATTCCTTGCCAGCGCAACTGCAAGGTATATTACCAGTTGGCTGGCGAAACATTCCAAATTGATCAACCAGATAGGCGGGGCGCTGTTGATCGGGATCGCAATCTATGATGTGATCCAGAATTGGGACATGTTCATGAGCATTATTGGGGTGCACTAGTATTTTGCAATCCTTTGGTACACATTGCATCGAATTTAAAAATTAATAGTAGAAATTAACGATCCTGTGGTTTTGAAAAAATCTCACTCGCAGGATCGTTTAATAATTCGTCAGCTCTACTTTATGAAGTTCTGCCTCCCCGGTAATCATTGCCTTTGCCACCTGCTTCATTTTGAGTTGAAATGATGGCATTGTAAGCATCAAGGCTCATATATTGAGGCGTGTATGCTTCACCAGTCTGCCTGGCTAAATTGGATGTAAACGCTGACAGGTGGTTTAAGGAACCAGCCTTCAAGTTTTCAAAGACATGGATAACATCCATATTGGTTGATTGCGCTAAACGGGATTCCAAATCCAGGATATCGATCTCTTCAATAGCAGCACCAACTTTCAATGCATCAGGAAGGGAATTTACACCTGCTCCAACAAGCTCTGTATATAATTCTTGTAGTTTCGGGTCGGAGAATTTCCCTGCTTCGCTGGAAGCCGGATCAGGTAAACCGTATCCATCCAACAGTTCTAAAACTGAATTCATATGGTTTTGCTCGCTCTGGCTGATGTTGAGGAAGATCTGTTGTCCCCATTTTTCGTAAAGCTCAGTATAAACATCACGCGCCAATTTCTCTTCTTCACGCATATAGTTCAACGCAGAGATCTCCTCGGCGGTTAGTGAACCCTCGAACGTCGGCGAGGATAGCCAACTCTCCTGTCCAGGAGAACTACCATTCCCCTGACCACCCTTCCCTTGTCCACCTTCATTGGCATTGATATTTAGTGGATTGTTCTGTCCGCGACCATTATCTGAGTTTGCCCCGGTTCCTTCCTGAGATGAGCGCATATTGCCAACCTCTCCACCAGCATCAATAACCTCTGAATTTCCTCGTCCCCTGCCGCCTGACCCGGAGATTTCGGTATTGTTGAATGCCATCGTCCGATTCACTGCACCAAAGATAAGAACTCCTACACCTGCCACAATAGCCGTTACCAATAAAACTTTCTTTAACATTTTTTTCCTTTCAATATGTGAGTTACTTGTATTATTTGATTAGTTCACCTGGAGAACTTCTTTTGAAACTCTCTCAACAGGTTTGATTTGTTCGCCTAGCATTCTGCGGGTGACATTTACAACCCAGCGCCAGTGTATGACCAGATGTATTGTTGCTGCTGCTATAAAAATCACTCCACTCCACGTATGCAGTAGACTCCATGTAGTTTTAGGAAAGAAGATCATCGGATCCAGAGACCAACGTGAGCTTTGAACGAACATGAAATACACTCCTGAGATAGAAGTCAGCAAAAAGCTTAAGCCGACAATTACATTCAGGATCAAGTTCGACATGCTGCGATCATTTAAACCGGTTCCCTTTCCTATTATTCCATTCCATGTTTTTCTTGCCATGCTTGCAACCCATTTCCAATGAATTGCCAAGTGGATCACAGCTGCGGCGATCATTGCCGTACCTGTCCAGGTGTGCATGGCATCCCAGGTGTGTCGATCAAATAATATGATCATGTCATGGAAGGGATTCCTTCCACCCTGGTATCCACCGGATGGGACGAACAGGAAGTAAATCCCTGTGATCGAGGCAAACAGAGTGCTGCTGAAAATCGCAGCATCCACCCACCAATTTTTTAAAGTTAGTTTAGATACAGTTTGAACTGTCATTTTTTTCTCCAATTTTTAATTTCATGTTCCAGATTATGTTGATAATCAGAACATCTAGTTAATACTATCTGAATGAAATGGAGTTGATGTGTGGAAGATGTGAAGAATTTGTGAAGGATATTTCTTATTGATAGGTTTGCAGATTTAATGATATTAATCCAGATTACGTTCCAATTTAATACTCTAATCAGCCTTTTCTATAACGTTCTCTAATTGGGTGATTCATAACAATCAGAATCAAATGCCTGGCTACATCATTAAATTCAATTGACTTTTCCCTCATACCCGTTATAATTTCAGATAATAACCTGACCTGAAGCATGGATCTTGAACACTTCGCTAGAGAGTCTGCGGTTGGTGAAAGCAGATGTTGTGCATACTTCCTTCCACTTCAGCGCCCGAAAAGGGCAGGTTCCCCTGCAGGGACAGCCAGAAAATGGCTATCGTAAAGGGGACGGATTCGACCGTTACAGCGATCAAAGGTCCTGCCCGCGGCAGGACGAAAGCAGGTGGCACCACGAGCAGCCCCCTCGTCCTGCACGATGAGAGGGCTTTATTTATTCAAATGGAGGTGGTGCTATGTTAGACATCAATCTTATTCGTGAGAAACCTGAAATTAGTTCATGAAGATTTGGTCAAAGCGCCAGATGGACTCCGCCCCGGTGGAGGTCATTCTGGATGTCGATTCCCGCCGCCGTGCAGTGCAGTCTGAAGTGGAATTATTGAAAGCAGAACGTAACACGGTTTCCAAAGAGATCAGCCAGATGAAAGACAAGGATGCACGTCAAGCAAAGATCGATGCGATGCGAGATCTGGGCGATAGAATCAGCGGTTTGGATGAGCAATTTAAACAACTGGATGAGGAATTATTGGCAATCATCCATACGATCCCAAACATCCCCGATGCTGCTGTTCCACTTGGAAAAGACGACCATGATAACCCGGTTATCAAAACATGGGGAGAACCAAAGCAATTTGATTTTGAGCCCAAACCGCACTGGGACTTGGGTCCTGACCTGGGAATTATCAATTTTGATGAGGGCATAAAACTGACCGGCTCACGTTTCTACACATTGAACGGTGCAGGCGCCCGCTTGCAGCGCGCCATCATCGCCTGGATGCTGGATCTGCACATTCGTCAGGGGTACACCGAAAAATACACACCTTTCATGGTGAAAAGCGATGTTCTGTTCGCTTCTGGACAGCTGCCCAAATTCCGTGACAACCTATACCATGATGCCGAAGAGGATCTCTGGATGGTGCCCACTGCCGAAGTGCCGCTGACAGGTATACACATGGGTGATTTTATCGAAGAAGCTGCACTGCCATTAAACTATACAGCCTACACCCCCTGCTTCCGTCGCGAAAAAATGAGCGCCGGCAGGGATGTGCGCGGGATTAAACGCGGACACCAGTTCGATAAAGTGGAAATGTACAAGTACTGCAAGCCTGAAGATTCCATGCAGGAACTGCAAAACATGATCGATGACGCTGCCCAAACTTGTGAACAGCTTGGGTTGACCTATCGGATGATCCAGCAGTGCACAGGCGACCTGGGATTCAATGGCATGATCGCCTACGACCTCGAGGTCTGGGCGCCCGGCTGCGGCGAGTGGCTGGAGGTATCATCCATCTCCAATGTAGGAGACTTCCAGGCGCGGCGCGCGAACATCAAATACCGCCCGACGGATGGCAGCAAACCACGTTATGTGCACACTTTGAACGGATCTGGGTTGGGTTTGCCGCGAACACTCATCTCTATCATGGAAACCTACCAGCAGGTGGATGGATCGATCCTGATCCCGGAAGTCCTCAAACCGTGGATGGGCGGGATCGATAAGATAGGCAGCTAATGGAACCATTTGCCCTGCCCCAGGTACTTTTTCTAGCACTGATCTTTTCCACCATGCTGGTGGGCTTGATCGGGCTGGTCATTCCGGTTTATCCGGGATTGAATATCATATGGATCGCTGCCCTGATCTATGCGATCATTGATGGATTCTCCTGGCCGGCCTGGTTGTATTTCGCTTTCATTACCCTGTTCATGGTTGTAGGCAACCTGGCAGATAATTACTTCATCGGCGCCAGGGCACGCAGGACTGGCGCAAGCTGGCTGGCAATCGGCGTGGGGTATGCTGCCGGTATTGCCGGCACATTTATCATTCCCATTGTGGGAGGATTGGTGTTTTCCATTCTCGGTGTTCTTGTTGTGGAAATGATCCGCAAGAAGGATTGGAAGATCGCCTGGGTCACCACGAAAGAAATGTCTTTAGGGTTTGGACTGGCGGTTGTTGTCCGCTTAGGCATCGGTGCTATAATGATTGGTATATGGCTCGTTTGGGCAATCACGAATATAAAAGGAGGATGAAATGGAAGAATTTTTTGTTGGTGCTTCACAAGTATTGAACCTTCTAGGAGTTTTATTGCGTTTCATTGGAGTTGTCATTTTCGGCCTGGGAGTCGGCTGGCTGACTTTGACCGCCTTCAAACGTGAAACACCCTGGTACTACCAGGCCGTGCTGCTGGTGGTATTCTTTGGCTTTTTCGCTTCGATCTTCTGGAAATCCGACCCCGGCCTGTTGGGTGGATTAACCCTTGGTACCGGCCTGGCTTTACTATTGTGGGGCAGGAGCAAACCCAAAAAAGTAGATGAACTTGTTGAAACGGACCCTCCAACTGAGGTAAAAAGAACCCGTAAGGTAGCATAAAAAGAGACATAAAAGCCCCGGAAAATCCGGGGCTTTTATTTATTATTTTTACAGATTATTCGTGAGCCATGTAGGCTTCCATCATGAGAAGATTCTTCTCGCCGGATTGTTTCACAACACGCAGGAGGTTATCCATGCTGCTGATCTCTTCCAACTGCTCGGTGACAAACCAACCCAGGAATTCGCGTCCGAGGTGATCGTTTTGCTTGATAGCCAGGTCCATTAAGGCATTGATGCGGCGGGTAACTTCCCATTCCCAGTCCAGGGCATATTGTACGGCTTCTTCGGCTGTGGCGAATGTGGTTTTTCCAGCCGGGATGGCGGGTAGTTTAAGCTCTCCACCGGTTTCCATGATGTATTTAACAAATTTCATACCATGTTCTCGCTCTTCATTTGACTGTTTTGTGAAGAAATTGGCTACTCCCTTGAGGGATCGAGAATCAAAAAAGGCTGCAAGCTGCAAGTACTGATGTGAAGCCTCAAATTCATGACCGATCTGTTCATTTATGGCTGCATTTAACTCTTTACTGATTAACATAGATGTCTCCCTTTCAATAATATTTTCTAAATTAATTATAGCATCGCATGTTCATTTTTCACTCAACCAGTGATACGTTGCTTATACATTGTTTATTTTCATACTCTTTGATGATATAGTTATGAAAAAGTTACAATGCTTCACGGAGAATTATATGGCCTGTCTTGAAATAAAAAACCCCGGTCATCCAGATGCTTCAGTTGATTTCTCACGCTTCACTAGTCTTGGGAAACAACCAAAGAAGATACTGAATGACCAATTTGAATATGCATGGAAGCTGCGCGAGCTACCTCCTGAACAACACTTTTCATCATTCCTCCTGGCGTGGAATCTCCTCGCCAGTACAGCCGAGATCACCACCGGTGAAAACAATACGGATGCCTGGTATGTATTGATCCGATCGGATCCAGCCTGGGCAGGCAAGTTCAATACAGTCATGGAAAACCCGAAATCCTTGCTGCGCATGTACGCCAACCGTTTTGCGGGGTTATGGCCGATCTTCGATACAGAGGACCTTATCGCAAATGGCCTATTGATCCCAGACCCATCCACCCGGGCAGAGACCATTGCTTACTATTATCAACACGATGCGAAGAAATACCTACCTGAATGCTGGATGCGGCACCTCAAGGAAGCCAAAACTCCCCTCCCGGATTGGGAACATACTCTATCTGCCTGGTTCGAGGTGCGCTGGAACCTATTCAAGGACCCGCAATGGGTCAATACGGAAAACAACACCCGCATTGTTTCGAATGCTTTCCTCTCCTTGATCTATTTCTTCAAAGAGAGCAAGCTGTACTTTGAGCACCCAAGCCTGAAACCAGATATTTTCGACCGCACGCAGGTATTATCAAGCTTATGAACGAACAGCCACAAAATAAACCCATTTACGCTCGCATCCTAGATATGGTGAGGCAGATCCCATACGGACGGGTGTGCAGTTATGGTGGGATTGCCCTGTTGACCGGTGGTTGTACAGCTCGGATGGTCGGATATGCAATGGCAGCATTGCCCAAAGATACCGACGTGCCCTGGCAAAGGGTGATCAATTCAAAAGGGAAGATCAGCCCACATGGGTTTGGTTACGGATCACACATGCAGCGTGTGATCCTTGAAGAAGAGGGAATCGTATTCAGCGTTGAAGGCGTGATCGACCTGGATATATTCGGATGGCCTGGGTAATTGAAGGATCAGGAAGATCCCAACTTTGTAACAACAGAAGCAATCCTTTTTTCACGAGTTTCCCGTGTTTTCGCATCCTCCACCTGACGGACAAATTCCTTGCGTTTTGAATATGATAGTCCTTCGAAAACTTCAATTATCCCGGATTTGCCCTTCAGAGCCGCCCTCAAATCCGATGGTACTTCGACATTGCGCTCCTCAGTATCCAGCTCAAGGGTCACTTGGACTGAATCACCAGCTTTTACTTCAGCTGCGTTTCGGTTTTCAGCACTTAATGGCAGCATGAACTGACCCTCATAAAACATGACTGTGCTTCGGTAAAAATGCCCATTAATTTCCACCTTTACAGGAGGTTTTCTGCCCTTAGCCAATTTGGCAACAATTTCTTCAGGCACCTGAATCCCGGTGGCATTCTTTCCACCTGCTAACACAACTGTTGAAAATGTATATCCCATTTATTATCCTTATTTCTCAATATTAAAAGTCAAACCTTTTTTATCCAATGCGTGCTCAAGTAAAATCAGTGCGTTCGGTCCGATTCCATGCAGCTTTTTGATCTCGCTTTCACTGAAAAGGCTCAATTGTTCGAGGCGTGATATCCCTGCTGCGGCAAGCGCTCTCTTGGCAGGGTTGGATAATTTCTCAGGCAGGTCGTTGGGCTGCTCACCATTAACTTTCTGATCGCTGGCATATCCAGTCTTCATTTTCATCCTTATGCCTGCTTTTTCACTTGCCTAGATACCAACTCCTCCAGTCGTTCCATGGAATCCCTGGAACCTGATTCCATACCCATGTTAACCATCCCATCCCGATCAGCGAGAGATTGATACACGCTCTGGTCGATGATCCTGGTTTTTCCATTCAGATCTTCGAAGGTGACAGTTTCTAGCAAAACATGCCCGGGCATTCCTTCAAATTCAAAAGTGAAAATCACACTATCAGGCTCATTGATGTGATGATAATAACCATGAAACGCGTAGGCGTTGCCTTCGTTGTCCACCTGGACAAAGCGCCACGTGCCACCTGGCTTTACATCCATTTTTTCCACCGTTGTGGCAATTCCGCGCGGACCCCACCAGTGCGGTAATAGGTTGGGATCTACAAATACTTTAAATATTTTCTCACGCGGAGCGTCTAGAATAGCAGTGGTGATCACCTCCAAGCCGCCCGGCTCTGCAATGAATTCGATATTTACCATATTATTTTTCCTTCTTAAATATGTTTGCCAATTTACCCAATAAAGTTCGCCAACTATCCGCGGTCATCGCTGCCATCTCTGCAGATGGAAACGAAACCTGTCGGAGTGTAAGTTTTGTGCCATCTTCCACTTCGGCTAAGGAAATGGTCACTAATAAGTTATCAAGTGAATCATCTCCCATTCCGTAGTACGACGCCGGCACAGGATTACCTTCCGGGTCAGAAAATGAATCTGTGTAAACAATCCGCTCAGGATATACCAACTCCTTTATTACCCCAGTACTCCAAAAGTCACGTCCTTCTGCATCCCGCATGCAGAATAGGTACTTCCCACCCACTCGCGGATCAATTTTGATTGTTGGCGCGGTAAACCCTTCCGGACCCCACCATTGGCTTAAGTACATTGGGTCCAGAAAGGCTTTATATAACAGCTCGCGGGGAACTTCGAATTTCATTTCAACAAAAACCTCATGCGAGGTAGTATCCACTTTTGGTAAGCTAACCTTCATTTATTTCTCTTTTCTATAACTGTGGTGGCTATTCAACCAATTGTCCGGCGGATAGATAACAGGATCTCAATAATGTAATTTTCCTGTTATCTATCAGGTTCATAGCAAAGCAGTACATTCCCTGATTTGAAAATCGATGTGTCGATCAGTTTTAATTTCAACCTGCCATTCAAACCGGTGAACATGGAATTGCCACTCCCAAGAACGACCGGATTCACTATCAAGCGGTATTCATCGATGAGTCTTTCTTTTGTTAATGATGAAACCAGGCTACCACTACCAAAAATAACCAGGTCATTTCCACCCTGTTGTTTTAGATCTTGAATTTTCTGTGATGCACTACCCCGAACAAGGGTTGTATTATTCCAGTTTGCCTCCTCGAGCGAATTGGAGAAAACAAATTTCGTGGAATTATTCATTAGGTTGGCAACAATTGGATCTGTTTCGATCGCATAGGGAGTCAGCCAGAATTTTTCCATCATCTGGTAGGTTACCCTGCCAAATAATATGGCACCGAATCCCTTCAATTGATTAATGGCATAGTCATTGAATTCTTCATCCACAACATGCCAGTCGATCTCATGGTTAGTACCTTCAAAATATCCGTCAACAGAAATCAGATTAAATACCAACAATTTCCGCATGTATCAACTCCTGCAATTGAACCAATCAAGGATCAACTGGTAGAGTCAAGCATAGCAGGACAGATAGTGGAAAGAAATGGATTGTATACAGTTAGTGGGCAAAGAAAAATATGTTGTTCCAGTGTTAAATATAGTGTGGGTAATAGCTATTTAAGCGGCAACCTTTTTAATCAACCAGGCCATGTTTTCACCCAGGGTCTTCATGATCTTCAAGCCTTCCTCATCCTCCGCGACAGCTCCACGTTGCAGACCAAAACCCATATTCCAGTAAACCGATCCGGGGATGATCATTTGATTAATGAGGAATAATTTGTTGATAGCATCGAACGCATCAGTCGCCCCAGCCCTTCTCACTGCCACAACGGCTGCGCCTACTTTCCGCTTGAACATCTGGTCGTTGGCAATCGCCACCAATCCAGCCCGGTCGATCAATGCTTTGATCTCTGTGCTGACATTGGAGAAATAGGTTGGAGTACCAAGGATGATGCCGTCTGCATCAATCATTTTTTCTATCCAGACATTGATGATATCTTTGTTATTTGAACAACGCCGATCCTTGTTTTCAAAACACTTGTAACAAGCCAGGCAGCCCTGTACATTTTTGCTCCCAATTGCACCAGTTCTGTTTCGATCCCTTCTTTTTGTAATTCTTGAAGCACAAGATCTATTAGGAATGCGGTATTGCCATTTTTACGGGGGCTGCCGTTGAATGCGATGACCTTCACAGTGTATCCTCCATATTCGCCTGGTTACTTAAGATATCATTTTATCCGATTCGTCTGTTTTGAATTGGGTTTGGTACAGGTGGGAATAAAGCCCATCCAAATCCACAAGTTCGGGGTGGGTTCCTGACTCAACGATCTTTCCGCGATCGATCACCAAAATTTGATCAGCCGCTAAAATTGTGCTGAGGCGGTGAGCGATGACAATACTGGTGCGCTTCTGCATCACCCGCTTAAGCGCTTCCTGGATAAGGCGTTCCGACTCGCTGTCGAGATTGCTGGTGGCTTCGTCCAGAACCAGGATCTTCGGATCCTTAAGGATGACTCGCGCAAGTGCAAGGCGTTGTTTCTCCCCTCCGCTCAGGCGATATCCACGTTCCCCAACAACCGTATCATAGCCATCTGGAAGGTCATGAATAAAGTGGTGGATATTGGCGATCCGGCAAGCTTCTTCCATCTCAGCCCGGGTAGCATCCAACCTTGCATATTGTAAATTCGTACGAATGGTATCGTGAAACAGATACGTCTCCTGGGTGACCATTCCAATCTGCCTGGAGAGTGAATCAAGCGATACATCTTTCAGATCGTGGCCATCAATGCGAATGGTACCGGAAGTCGGATCATATAATCGCGGGATCAAATAAGTCAAGGTGGTTTTTCCGGCTCCGCTCGGACCGACCAGCGCAACCAATTGCCCCGGTTTCACCACAAAGGTCACTTGATCCAGAGCGTTTCCGCGTGCCTGGCTACGTACCGACAATTCTTCTGGCTCGCTGCCTTCTTGCGGTTCCGAAAGGACCGTGGTTACATTATCCACACTACCGTACCGGTGGACATCACTTAAAAATACTTCATCTCCTGTTTCATAGATGAACGAGACATCTTCGAAATTAATCTCTCCCTGGATATCGTTCAGTTCAATCGCAGTTTCCTTCTCAGGGATGTCCACGGGCAGGTCAATCACTTCAAAAACCCGCTCAAAGCTGACCATCGAAGTTGCAAATTCCACCGGAGCATTTGCAAGGCTTTGCAAGGCGCCATACAGTGTGCCCAGGTACGCTCCAAGGGCAACAATGGTGCCAATGGTGAATTGCCCCAGGATCACAAAATAGCCACCCAAACCATAAACCAGCGAAGTTCCCACGGCAGTCAATAACCCAATTATGGTGATAAAGATGGATCCCATGAATGCTCTTTGGATCCCAAGGTTACGAACGGACCCGGCTCGTTGGCTGAAACGATCTACTTCGAACGCTTTGCGGCCAAACAATTTGACCAGCAGCGCCCCGCCAATATTCAGCGTCTCGCCCATCAAAGCATTCATCCGCGCATTGGATTCCATCTGAGCGCGGGCGATATCCCGCAGGCGATTGCCCATGCGGCGTGTTGCAAAAATGAATAGCGGCAGAACCGCGACACTGATGAGCGTGAGGCGCCATTCCAAGTTGAGCATAACCACCAAAACAAAAATACCTTGAATAATGTTGGTGATGATACCGACGATGGTGTTGCTGATGGCGTTTTGCGCTCCGACCACATCGTTGTTCAGGCGGCTCATCAGTTCTCCGACCCTGGTGTTGGTAAAAAAACGAAGTGACATGCGCTGCAGGGCAGCATAGAGAGATACGCGCAGATCGTAAATCACACCCTCGCCCACCCTGGCAGATAGCCGCCGTTGTATGACATTTAGCCCGCCATGGAAGGCAGGTATGATCAATAATGCGATGGACAACATGATGAGACGATTAATATCTTTACCCGGGATGGTGCGATCGATCAGGTCACGCATGATCAGCGGATTTAGCAGAGAGATGCCGGTATTCACGAGGATGACCAGCAGCGTAACAATGATCAATCTTCGGTACGGTACGGCATACTGCAGGACACGCTTTAATAGCGGAATTGTTACTTTCGGTTTATCATCCGTTGCCCGGATCAAACTGCGCATTCCACCCACACCACCACCATGCATAAACTACCTCTTTTCAAATAGCATTGTATCGCATTTTTTCCCGCCATATTGGCCGTAATCATGCGGTTGGGTATTCATGCGGTTGGTTTTCAAATTGCAGGTGTTCAGGTTTTTAGGCTTCGGGTGGAAAATCAGATTAACCACAGATAAATGGGATTAAGGCGGGCTTCGGGTGGAAAATAAGATTAATTATTGATAAATGGGATAATCGCAGATTCTAATAGAATTCTTCCGCGGATTCTAACAAACTCTTCTCTCCAGAGAGCGTGGAGAGAAGAGTTTGTTGGGTATCGGCCATTCGTCCTCAACCCCAACTATATTATTAAATTAAAGTCATCCTTAGGCCGAATTTTCTTCTGCGACAATCGCTGGCATGCCAGGCTGAAGGGCTACGGGTTCTTTCAGACGGAAAGAAAGGATAAGGGCGACAAACATCAATCCGATGAGTACATATAATGGCACAGACATGGATCCAGTAAGCGGAGATTTGAAAGCATCCATTGCGATGATAAAAATGATGCCAGACACCTGACCCATCATCAGCAGCAATCCATTGGACGTGCCTTCAGGGGTCGGGTAAGTGATCTCCGCGCCATACTGAAAACCGATCGGTCCGGAACTGAGCAAGAAGAAACCAAGTATCGCAGAGCAGGTTAACAAGAACCAGTAGGAATGCGCGTAAGTGATACCGATCAACCCGGCTGCTGCACCTACCAATGCCACCATGATAAAAGGAACACGGCGGTGAAACCGGTCGGACAATGTGGGAATGATCAGGGCACCAACAATACCGCCGGCGATCATCACGCCCCCGCTGATGCCTGCCTGCACGCTGGAAAAGCCGTGCGGACGAAGAATGTCTTCAATCCAGGTGGTCACCGCGTTGAAAATTCCAAGCCCGATGAAGAAAATGGCAAGGAGAATAACAAAATCTTTGATGTGAAAACTTTTTCTTAAGCCATCCAGCACCAGGCTACGAACTTCCATCTCAGGCGGGCATGGCGCGGTTGCCGGTTTTCCGCGCGCGAAAACGAGAAAGACGATCGCGCCAATCAATGCTGCAACACCATATAAAATCAACATGCCGCTAATTTTCTGTTGCAAAACAAGGATCGGAGTGAGAACCAAACCCGTGAAGATACCCAGGTATGTCGCCAGCGATCCCAACCCAACTGCTGTGGCCCGCTCATTGACAGGGAACCAGCGAGCCACAACCGAGGTGACCGCATTTAGGATGAAAGGCTGACCAATAGCTATGCCTATTTGAGAAACCAGCACCAGCGAATAATTATCAGCCCAAATTCCACGCAAAACACCGAAAACACCGGTCAAGACTGCCCCAATGCCGACGCCAACCCGAATTCCCCAGGTGTCGATTGCCCAGGAGGCAGGGATGGAAACCACGAGATAAACGACCATAAATACGAGCGAAAGCAATCCAATGCTCAGATCGGAGACTCCGTAGAAGGCTGCCGCATCCTTGGTGATGGGAGCAAAGGTGATCCATAACATCTGGTTCAGGACCGTGATCAACATGAAGACCGCCAAAACCACCCAGCGATACCCATACACTTTGTTTGGATTGTTCTGCATTGAGATGCCTCCGGTGAAAAATAGGAATAAACCTTTACGTCATTTCAAACACGGTTATGCATATTTGGTTGCGATTGATTCCAGCACAGGCGTTACAAATGGATAATATTTTGATATTTCTTTTGTTTATAGCATCTTTTTTGATTCCAGCACAGGCGTTACAAATGGAAAATAGTTTTTGATATTTCTTTGAGTTTAAAGCAGGTGAATTGTAACGTGGGGTTGAAGATCCATTGGTAATATTTTATCATTTGGCTCGTTCAATTCAGATTCCCCTAATTGGTTCCTGGGCCTTCTCGCCCTACCGAACTGTACCCTTGTTTTTTATGGGAAAATTTTAAATCCTCAACGAACCACGAAAACCCCTGGCGCCATAGTAAGAATCTGCACCGTTGTGATAGATGAAGACGTGGTCATAGCGGCGATCGCCAAAGATAGCTCCACCATGTTTTCTAATTTCAACAGGTGTTAATAACCAACTGGAGGTTTTCGTATCGAAATCTCCGAGCTCCTGCAACGCCCGATATTCCTCTTCGGATAAGATCTCAATGCCCAAGTTTGCTGCCATATCAAGGGCGGAATCTTTGGGTTTGTTTTCTTTCCTCGCATCCAGGGCTACACGGTCATAGCAAATGCTTCGGCGGTCTTTCGGACTCTCTGCCGAGCAATCATAAAATATGTATTCGCCTGTATTATTGTCTTGCCCCACTACATCTGGTTCACCGCCGGTCTTTTCCATTTCATGAAGAGACCACATTTTTTCTGCATTTGCCTCAAGCCTGGTCTGTATTTTGACCCACTCAAGACTCGAATGACGGTTCATGTGCTTTTCAAAGCGGATTTCCAATATCTTCAGTAGTTCTTCGTTTTGTTCTGTGGACAACTCTTTATTATTATTTGAATTTTTCATAAAATTATCGTAGCGCTGCAAAACAAGAATGTCAAGATGAAATGAAGCTGAGGTTTTACACAAAAGCGATTTACCCCTGCTACTACAAAGGTATTTACTTGATAATTGCCTGAACCCGGCCCACCTTCCCATCCACCAACCGCACCTTGATCCCATGCGGATGTGTGGGACTTTTGGTCAGAAGCTGCATCACGACACCCTCGGTCAATTGACCGGAGCTTTGGTTGTGTTTTTCCACGATCATCACCCTCAACCCGGGGCGGATCTCACTACGCGCAGGTATTGCCATGCTGTTTTCTCCCATGATCTAGTTTACTCCGTTTATTGATGTTCGGAGGCGCCTTCGGCTCAAGGCCATTCGATCTCAAGGGCTTTGGTATAACCATGTTTCTCCACACCGTACACCCGGCCAAATGACGGTTCGCTGCATCCCGGTTCATCCACGACTGTTGCTTCGGTGTCATACAATCCGAGCGGGACGAAGGTCAGTTTGCCGGCGCGGCATACCCAGGCTTCCAGCAGATAGGGTTCCTGTTCCGAATCATCGCTGGGGCGAAGTTCCAGTGAGTCCCAGGTAATTTTTACCTCAACGCCATTGCGTACGGCCTTTGCCCAGGTCAAACCAGCGTAATACGGCGACCGGGGAAGTTTAATCGTTAATGGGTCGACAGGTTTCACTGTTTGGATATCCCCCTGCACATCCATAAACTTCAGGTTCATCCAGCATGGATTGTGACCGCCGATGGCTTGCACTTCGATGTAACCAGTATCCGCCATGTAACCGATGATATCCAGCCGGTTTCCCTCCAACAGACCATACTTATACAGGTAAGCTTTGGATGGACCATAAAAGCAGCTCACGTGCTCATTGACCTCGCCGCGCAGTACGAGCCAGGTTGGTTCAGGTGTAATTGTGGACGAAGGAGTGACCGTTGGGGTGGATGTAACAGTTGATGTGCGGGTTAAAGTTGCTGTATGTGTAATGGTTTGGATGGGCAGAGGCGTGTTGGTGAACGTGGTGATTGGCGGTAACGATGGGGCAGTTGTGGCTGCCGGAAGTTGTACAGGACTGCACGCTGTGAGGGTAAGCAGTAAGACCAGCCCGAAAAGGCTGGCGATCCTGAGGTGAGTGGCGAAGAAAAAGATCACAAATTTACCATTCCTTTTGCTATATGGATGATATGTAGATGATTATTGCACAATATTAATAGGCTGAGGGATGGAACGGGGAAACCTATGGTCAAAACCCGCCCCGGAAAAGCACCACGATCTCTGCTTCGCATCGACGCACAGCCAGTGTTTCCGGCGAGGTGGATTGGCAAGGCTACTTGATATTATGGCATGAAATTTGGGAAAGTGCTTCGGATTCTCGACCACGTATCTCCGCCCGGTGCATGCTTTGATAGTTTGCCACTTACCTTTTCATTTTATAGTGAGGCGGTAACTGTACTGTGCTTTCTGAGCCGTGCCATACAGCTGCAATATGCATAGCTACATGACTGCCAATTGAAGAAATAGGATTCCGCGATAGTAGATATGCCAAGCTGATTATTCCATTTCCAAGTGCAGCAAATTTAATTGAGGAGTTGCGAAATTCCGGAAAACCAAAGTGGTAAGCGAGAGTGATTAATTCGCTTGCAAACAATGCTATTAATGCAATTACTATCTTTCCCAATAAAGTTACACTTAACATTGGAAAATGATTCCAAGCGGACACGATAGGAAATACAGTAAGGAACAATGCATCAACCCCACCATAAATTAGCCCAAACCAGAATAATTCAAAGAACAATTTAAACCCCCGTGATCGCGGTGATTGGGGTTGGGATAAAACATTTCTAACCATAAAAAACCCTACAATAATAGCAGCCACTACTCCCCAAATCCAGTTTACTCTTAAGAGATCAAGAGCGTTTAGATTCTCCCAACGAAAATAAATATACAAAAACAAGCTAACTAATAATACATAAGGCACTAAAAACAACGAGCGCCGCAAGCGAAGCACTCCTGCAAACAAAGCGGAGATCGTTAGACCTAAACAACTTGCGACGATAATCCAAAATAAATATACCCTCCAATTATCAAACATAATTCTGCTATTACTCCTTTTGACTATTTAGCTAATAGGAAATAAATTGTTGTAAAAACAATCAAACCCGGCAACCTAACAAATAGATATACTGCAAATAATCTGTATAAAAAGAAAAATTTGTAAGACATATGGGTCCAGATACTCCGTTCGCCCCTATCTTATCATCCTTGAAAGTGCAACGAAAAGGACCTGGGTAACCGCGAAATACATGATATTAAATTGCCTTTCATTATATTATATAGTGAATAATATTTGCATCAAACAAAAAGACCTAAAGGTAAATGATCCTTTAGGTCTTGCATTACAAGTTGTAGATGGGTTTTTGGCATAATCATATACCCAACCTGTGATAAATGCGACTGGTGATTAGAGAAGGCGCTCCTGTGGTCAATTGAGAACCTTTGATTTCGGTTGATTGCAGGCAAGTCTTACGCGAAAAATCAAAAAGGCAGCCTACGGGGTTTCGCAAGTATATACAGGTACCATGCCCAGCCCAGCCACCCATTTGCAGCCATTTGCTATACAGGTGCGCTTATCTGTATAGGAAGAGCAGACAGCTGATGTGTTTCCACAAGCCAGCATTGTGATATCTGACATCAACTCTGTTCGTACTGAAGTATCACCATCGTTTTTCTGAACCACGATCTGATATTGCAGCAATGCCTGGTCAAATGGAACGGCGCCTTCCAGTTCGGAACCGGGGTTTAGAACCGCTTGATAAAGATCGCCGCCTAAAGGATTCATCGCCTTGCTCAGAAAATCTCCAGATGAATTTCCTGTTTGGAAACGATAGAAAATTATCACTACTTTGATTCCGTCCGGAACAATCGCATGGGCGGTTATTCTGACTTCATTTTCACCACAGTTTTTGCCACCCACATAAATCAAATTGATGGTAACACTTTCAATTGTGACCTCAGAGAGTTTTTCCGGTGTACTCGTTGGCAACGGGGAAGGAGTGTTAGTTGCTGTCTCAGTCGGGGAAGGAGAATCAAGCACTAACGTAACAATGGGAAAGTCAGAAATCAGGTCATCTTCCGCGTTAGTAATATCCGAAATTATTATAAATGTCTCAGTGTATCCGCTCCAATTGCCAGCGTTATCCTGAGCCCGCATCAAGATTTGGTACTCTCCAACTTCCGAAAGACCGCAATCTTGTGTTAAGGTGACCAGTGAACTCTGAGCATCCGGACTGGGGATTGAATTGACGACGTTCCCATTGACTGATATCTCAAACAACGCTATGCCCTTCGGGGAAGCGCCGTGAGCAACAATTTGGCATGGGTTGGGTGGATAAAATACGGTGTTTGGCAGCGGTGCATCAAACCATGATCGCACACCCGGTAATTGCGAATCCGCTCCACCAGGCGGTTGGACACAAGCAGAGAGCAATAATACAATGGATGACAGAGCAATTAGGATTCTTAAAATTTTCTTCATTGTCTTAGCTCCCTCTAGGGTGGTGGAATAAAGTAGTAAATCTCTAACTGAAAATTACCCACAGCCGATTCGCAAATTCCAGAACCATCTGTCGCGGGTTTTGGCGCGCTGGCAGGTGTCAGTATTAAGCCGTGATTTTGCAGCGGGTTCTTAATCCAACCCTTTACAACAGAGGTAACATCGACTTCTGGCTTCGTCCCCCAACCTGAAAGAGTTGTTAGAGGGGTATTGTATGTGACCGAAAAAAGGATGTTTTTCCCGACAAAATGATTGCTTCCAAGTTTAGTCCAATCCTGTTTGGCTTTTCCCACACCACTCACACAAAACAGTTTGTAATTAGTTGCCACACCAGATGCCTTATATTGTGTGAATAAATCCGAATATTTCAACACCGCTTTCTGAACAATGGCGCCGGTTGGCAAATCTGGTTGCCCAAATTTTACTCCACCAGAATAATCACCCTGCTTAAAGCAATCCCCATCATCGTCATCGACAATGTAGGAGCCAACCAGTACTTCACCGTTATTGCCAAACCCATTTTTCTTATTGGCCAATTGGTAGGCATCAGCGGTACCATAACTATCACAGCCATCTTCCAGCCACGTTCCCCCAGTCGTCAGCCAATTTATGGGCTGCAGAACAATTTTTTCAGGTTGCGGTGGTTTGCCCGGGCAATATATCGCCATGTCAGAATAGATATGTCCGTTATATTCCGCACCTTCAGCGTACGCCTTAATGCCATAACAACGATAACCCCATGCCACCGGCAATGCGCTAACTTTTTGTGTAATATTACCAATTGATTTCATGTTTTTCTCGGTGTTGTTGGAGGGATCAATTTCGTAAACTAAATAACCATCGATATCGTTCACCCAGGCACAGTTTCCCACAGGCAAGCATGGTCTTGGCTCCCACTCCCATTCAATGACAGTAAATTGTTTTATCGGAGCTTTTAATAGGTCATTACATACAAACCCCGCCAGAATATTACCAAAATGTTTGGCACAATCGGCTGAGTCAGATGGCTCGCGGACGGCGAATGGTGGCGGGACAGTCAATTGACCGCCACCCAACATTTTATCCGGCTTTGTTTTTATCTGCGGCACACCAACCACTTGAATGCTATCCGTGTTCACCATCACCAAATCCACTGGTTGCGCTGGATCAAACTTGGCTTCTCCCTGCCCCAGAAATTTAAGTTCTCCTCCCAACCAGCCCCAGCATTGAACCTGTAATGCAGTCTCAATCCCGGGCAAGACCAAGTCGTACTGTGGATAATCAAATTGCACCCCATTAAAGAAATCAAAGGGTTGCTTGGGCATCTTTTCCCATTTCCCAGCCCCTGTGGACTGGTAACAATAATATTTGTCTACAGGTTCTTTTACCTGGAACTTCCAATGGATGAGAGAAATTTGAACGGGACCTGGTTGCTTGCATTCATATGATTTACCAGGTTGATATACAACCTGACTGGGCGTTTCTCCATTTCCATTAAACGCACCAATGTAGTAACTGTAAGAAACCAGATCTGCTGGTATATCCTCATCGTCAAAAATTATCGGAATACTTTGTTTTCCTGGGCCAAGCACCGCAATTTTTTGATAAACGGCATCACCTGTCTTCAAACGATAGACATTAAAACCCGCAGCGTTCTCGGATTGTGGCGTGATATAGAGCCGAAACCTACAATCAATTAAAGCCAGACCCAAATTAGGTTCCTGAGGTATGCTTTTTGGGTTAGGAAGTAGTTTCTGATTTAGCCAAAATACGATTGGTGTCGGTGGATTGGATGGAAGTTGAATCGGACCTTCAGGAGGCTGTACACCATTCACAACAGGGTCGCCACCTGTTTCCCCACTTGGAATTTGCACAGGCTGCCCGCCCTGCAATGGCTGTGTTGGATCAACACCTGGATTCGCACCCGCCATCTTGTCTGGTGGTATTCCTAGTTTATCTCCTATTTCTACAAGTGTCTGTCCCTCTTCTGCAGGAAACGACATCAGGCCATCCCCTTTCAGCACATTGATAATTACCACCTGTGATTGACCAACATGGTGGTCAGAGTCAACCGCGCGTGCCATGAATGTGTGAACACCGGCATTTCCAGCCTGCCAGCTCCACGAGGCATCTTCTGGTATCTCAGATTCCACCCCTAATGACTGCCCATCCAGGAATAATTCCGAACTGGCGATCTTACCAGGAGAGGCGACCTTGATAGATACCGAAACATAATCGCCACTGGCGACTTCATCACCACTGGAAGGTGTTACGATGGTTACATCCACCATAGAGGGAGGAACCATTTCCGCTACCGACGGCACAGCACGGGCTAGAAACCAGACACCCAGCATAAAAAATGCAAATACCAGGAAAAGCAAGGTAATCAAAAGATAAATACCTTTTCGGGATTTTCTTTTCGTCATAGCTATAGCCTCCAATGGTATCAACGAAAACTAATCAGGACCCCAGATTCTTATTATGTTCTAATGTGGAAATATATTATTGAAAACGTAACATTAATAAAGATCAGATACAAGAGTTTGTATATCCTATTTGGTATATATATTACAATTCTTGTCCTTTGTTATCCATTCTGATTTTTTAACAGGTTCCACAGATCAAAGAGGCAGTCATTTGATTGTTGAGAATCGGGAAATCTCAAAAGAACATCCATGATGGCTACATCCTGTTGGGTTTCGGACTATCGTCTTCTACCCAACATACTGTAATTTGTATGGCGTGGAGAAGCGGAAAACCTTATTGAAATAAACTATTTTCGATTTCGGTTTCCCAAAAGCATTCTTTAGCAAATGTTGGGTTTCGGGCTATCGTCCTCTACCCAACCTACTATAAATTTGTCGGGGCGGAGGGATTTGAACCCTCGATCTCGCGGTCCCGAACCGCGTGCTCTAGCCGGACTGAGCCACACCCCGAGTGACAGAGATTATACCATGCGAATGAGCAATATCAGGTGATTGGAATGGGAAAATTCAGCTTAAAAATACCCGCTGGGCGGCGCTGACCTGCTCGGTGTTCATGGGCAGCATAAAGGTAAAGTTACTGCCCTTGCCTTCCACGCTTTCGACGGTGAGCGTGCCGTGATGCATTTCGATCATGCCGCGCGCGATGGGCAGTCCCAGCCCCATGCCGCCGTGCCTTCTGGTAAGGTGCGATTCCACCTGGAAGAAGCGTTCGAAGATGCGGTCAATGTCCTTCTCGGGGACACCGATGCCGTTATCTATAACAGCCACCTTGACAAAGCCGGGGATCTGCTCGCCGGTGATGAGCACCCGGTCGCCCGGGTCGGTGAAGGTGAGCGCGTTCTTCACCAGGTTGCCCAGCGCAATGCGGATCTTGTGCGCATCGCCATCCACGACAACATCGGCCTTGGTGGCGGAAACCCGCAGCGAGATGTTACGCTCGCGCGCCAGCTCCTGGTAGGAACTGACCACATCCTTGATCAGGCGGTCCATGGCGAAACGCCTGTGACGGATCTTTCCAATCCCGGTTTGAAAGTTATCCACGTCCGCCAGGTCTTCGATGATGTCCTTGAGGTGCATGGCGTTGCGGACGATGGTGTCCAACTGGATCTTGGCTTCGCCGGTGGCTTCCTCTTGCAGCAGCGAGGCATGCCCCAGGATCAACCCCAATGGGATGCGCAGCTCATGCGAAGAAATGGCTAAAAAGTCCGATTTCATGCGGTCCAGTTCAAGCAATTGGCGGTACGCCTCTTGTGAATTATCCAACAGCTTCTGATTCTGGATGGCGACAGCCGCCTGAGCGGCAAGCGTTTCAAGGATATAGACATCCTCTTCAGTGTAATTGGCATGGTTCAGCTTGTTGACTGCTTCCATCACGCCGATCGGCTCGCCCTTGATCAGCATCGGGACAACACAGATGGAATAAGTGGCCTCTTCCAGCACCCGATCCACC
The DNA here is from genome assembly GCA_963841805.1 of uncultured Chloroflexia bacterium. Classification (GTDB taxonomy): domain Bacteria; phylum Chloroflexota; class Anaerolineae; order Anaerolineales; family Anaerolineaceae; genus PNON01. The sequence continues at coordinate 723,197 of CAWJEB010000010.1, read as the reverse complement.
TCGCGGAAAATACGGGTATCATGCAGCGCATCCTGGATGATGAGCGGCTGCTTGTGGGTAAAGACCCAGCCGTCCACGCTTTTATCCAGCGGTATGCTGATAGATCTCAGCTTATCCAACCGGTACCAGGGGGAGGCTGTATAATGAAGATGATCGCCTTCAGGCGCCAGCTCCAGGATGGATGTTTCGGTGCTGAAGGTAAGCTCTGAGGCAATTTCAATAATAGACTTCAAGTAGGGGTCGCGATCCAGGTTGGCATTCAGGTTGCGGCTGACCTCGATCAACGATTCCAGCCTGGAAAGACGATCCGAGCGGCGATCAACCATCGACATCCACCTGCAGAGGATCGCGGAAAGATGTTAAAATTGTTTGTATTGAGTAATAGGTCATATTTGTATAGAGATTGTCATGAAAGAAACCATTAATCGCCGAAATTTCTTGAAGAGCATCAGTGGATCACTGGCAGCAGTTAGTTTTGGGTTAGCAATCGATCCCACCATTGCATTATATCCATCTTCTGGTTCGGTGCAAGTATTAGACCCCAATTCCATCACGCCCACACCCTCATTGTTGGGTAAGCAGCCAGGCTTGACCGATGAAGAGATCCGGTTTCTGGCAAGCCATGAACTGATCACAGGTGATACCAGCCGCAAAGTGGTGATGATGAGCTACGACGATGTTCTGGACAATGAAAGGCTTTCCCACCTCCTGGATGTGTATCAGGAGCACGGTATAAAATGTTCTTTCTTTATTATCGGCATCGACCTGGAAAACTGCAGAGAAACATTGCCCAGATTGATCAAAGACGGTCATGACCTGGGCTGCCACGGATGGGTGCACGACAGCCCATTTACATCCCTGCGGGATGAGAGCATCAACAATCAGTTCAGCAAGTTCTTTGCCAAAGTTAATGAGATCCTGCCTGGTTACCGGGTAAAATATTTCCGCGCACCATTCGGAAACCGCAATCAGCGCGTGCGGGATATCGCCGCAGCCTGGGGCATGCAGCATATCCTGTGGACGATTGAATCAGGTGGTCTGGATAAAACAACCGTGCATTACGTGGTGGACAGGGTGGAAAATGGTTCGATCGTATTGAGCCACGCGCACCGTCCTTTTGACGTCACCGAAGCGGATGTGATCGTAAAAGAATTGATCCGCAGGGATTTCAGCATTGAAACGATCTCAACCGGGATGGATCCGAAGGACAGGTGGGGCTGAGAATGGAAATTAGTGATATGAATATTGAGAATGGAAAGTTGTGAGATGGAATGAAGATGAAATTATTGATGAGAACGATCATTATTGGTATGACGGGGATATTATTACTAACTGGCTGCGCAGGTATGGCGCCGCAGCCGACTGAAACGCCAGCGCCAACGGTGACACATACTCCCGTACCGCCAACCGAAACACCCACCCCAACCGCCACACCTATCCCGCCGACGCCGACAGCCATCCGCACCCCGCCGGCCCTGCCGGGCGTTTTCCAATCCTCGATCCTCAATCCGCTGGATACGCCGCATACCTACATAAACGATACCTGCCAGTATTTGAAGATGAAGTGGGATCCAAATAACAGCACCCCCGGCACAGTGGTCATGATCATCATGTTCCATTCCATCACAGATGACTCTGGCACGTACAAAGACAACCAGATCGGACAGGACTATCACCAACTTGCCATGCAGCACGCTTACGACCTGGGCTTTAAGGCTATCAATCCTACCCAACTGGCAAATTTTCTGGAAAGTAATGCAAAAATTCCTCCACGTTCAGTTCTCCTGCTTTCAGATGACCGTCACCAGGCTGAATTCTTTAAAACCCACTTTACGCCCATTTTGCAGAAAAATGATTGGACAAGCGTTACAATGGCATGGATCAGCACACCGGATACACCCGAAGCTTATTTTCCACCGCTGCAAAAGCTGGTGAACCAGGGCGTGCTGGATATCCAGGCGCACGGTGTGGTTCATAACATCCCTGTCACAGAATATTCAACTGATGACTACATCCGCAGTGAGATGGCGGGTTCGATCAGCTTCATCCAGGAGCGCTTTGGCACAACCCCAATTGCATATATCTACCCGGGCGGCGGGTTCACGAAAAGGGCCGCAGAAATTGGCCGGGAAGTTGGATACAGACTGGGCTTTACTGTCAATCCGCGTGGACCTGTTATGTTCAATTGGGTACCATTGAGCGACGCCAAAGACCCTATGCGCCCAAGCTATATGCCTGAAGGCCAGATCGGCGATCCATTGATGGTGCTGCCGCGTTACTGGAGCACTGATATGGATTACAGGTTTGCTGATGTGATCAGCATTGGAGACAGTGCCGCCGCTGAAGCTGCGTCCAACCGGGAGACCGAACTGCTGTATTATGATATTATGTGTAAAGACATATCTGGCCCCATACCCACACCATAGGAGCAGAACCATGAAGGAAGATTGCATTTTTTGCAAGATCATCGCCGGAAAAATCCCCAGCCAGATCGTTTATCAGGATGAGAAGGTGACAGCTTTCAAAGACATCCAACCCCTGGCGCCAGTGCACATATTGATCGTACCCAACCAGCATATCGATACGGTCAACGAATCCACTGTTGGTGATGAATCTTCACTGGGGCATCTCTTCACTGCGGCGCGGATCATAGCAGAACAAGAAAAGGTAAAAAAATCCGGTTACCGATTGGTGGTGAACAATGGTACAGGGGCGGGACAAACCGTTTTCCACATGCACATGCATCTGCTGGGTGGAAAAGCAATTTCAAATAAACTGATTTAAGGCAGCGAATTGTTACAAAAAAAATTGGTCTGGGGAATTATCGCTCTGGGGGCAGCCATGCTGGCCTGCGCCAGAGAAGCGCCTGCCGCCACACCCTGGAATCCATCTGATCTGGACATCATCAAAACTCCCTGCCCGGCTGGCGTGGATTTGGATGGTGGTTGTTTGATCACGCCCACCCCAACCATCCCCTGGTTCCTGCCGCCCACTCGCAGCCCTGAACAACCCATCCTCACACCCACACCGGACTCGCCGAGGGTCGTTCCAACCCTCAGGCAGGAGCCGGATGAATATATAGTTCAATCCGGCGATACGCTGGCCATCATTGCCAATCGATATTCGGTTTCCTACGAGGAGATCGCAAAGTTAAATGACATCACCGATCCCAACAGCGTTGGTGTTGGGCAATATCTGCTTATCCCCGCGCCGACGCCATCCGGCTCAGCGCCTTCCTTTAAGATCATTCCTGATTCGGAACTGGTGTATGGACCGATGAGCACCACCCTGGATCTTCCCGCTTTCATTGAAGAGCAGGGCGGGGTACTGAGTGGTTATTCGGAGGAAGTGGATGGCATTGATCTGAGCGGTGCTGAAATTGTTCAGAAGGTTTCGGAAGATTTTTCTGTCAATCCGCGTTTATTACTGGCTGTTCTGGAATACACCGGCGGGTGGGTACGGTCAAAATCAGTGGAAAGCGGTTATGAGAAATACCCGATCGGATATTTTGATGACAATCGCAGCGGCTTGTACAAACAACTTGCCTTCGCCGCCAATAACCTGAACCGTGGATTTTACCTGTGGCAGGTGAATGCAATCCCGGCCTGGCTGCTGGCAGATGGCTCCATCATCCCGGTGAATGGTACGGTCAACGCCGGTACAGCCGCAATTCAGCAATTGATGTCCACCCTCTATACCAGTGATGATTGGGATAAAGCGGTCTCTGATATGGGTGTTTTTCAATCCTACAATGAGCTTTTTGGTTACCCATTTGATTTCACAGTAAAGAATTTGATCCCTGCTGATTTGACCCAGCCAACCATGCAGCTACCATTTGAGCCAGGTGTCGCCTGGTCTTTTACGGGCGGTCCGCATGGCGGCTATGGTGAAGGTTCAGCCTGGGCAGCAGTCGACTTCGCCCCTCCCGGCGAATTGCCAGGCTGCGTCGAAAATGACGCCTGGATCGCCGCTGTTGCCAGCGGATTGGTCATTAAATCGGAAAATGGGATTGTTCTCACGGACTTGGATGGAGATGGCTACCCCCAAACTGGTTGGTCGGTACTATACTTGCACGTTAGTACCAAAGACCGGGTCAAATCCGGTGAATATGTAAAAGCCGGAGATAGAATTGGGCATCCATCCTGCGAAGGAGGCGTTTCAACCGGAACCCACCTTCACCTCGCCAGAAGATACAATGGCATGTGGATTGCAGCTGATGGAGAAATACCATTCAATTTGGACGGATGGATCTCCAGAGGAACCGGCAGCATCTATGATGGTTACCTGGTGAAAGATGGGTTATCAATTGAAGCATGGAGCGGTAAAAGAGAGGAAAACCAGATCCAACGGTAGAAGGTCACACCGTTTCTTTTTCGGATTCTTCGCAACGATCATTGCTATATCTCTTACAGGCTGCAACAACGATTATGTTTCATTGGACGACATCCAACAACCAACGCTCGAGATCGTAGAAATCCAACCGACTGATTCACCCAATCTTGAAATCCTCACGACTTACGCTCAACCAACCCAGTTAGCTTTGGGGTCAGGCATTGGCGGTGGGATGGAACTGAATGATCTGCATGCAACTGAGCTTCCCATCATAACTGAAACTGAGGCAGCAACCGAGACACCTGTGTTCGATCCGCCCCTCGACATACCTACCGCCACTCCGGAAGTGGAAGTCACAATAGATCCATCCTGCCATGCCGGAAGAGACAATTATTGAAGCAGTGCAGCCTACAAATACAAGCGTGCCACCGCTTCTATACTACACCCAGGCAGGAGATACCCTCCCCGCGATTGCCGTCCGTTTCAATGTGAATGCGAAAGAAATCATTTCTGCTGACCAGCTATCACCCACCGGCTTTCTTGACCCGAATCTGTTATTGATGATCCCGCCGAAATTGAATAATACAGGCAGTAATTTGAAGCTCACTCCTGACAGCGAGATCGTTTTTTCACCATCGGCGCTTGATTTCGATATTGACGGCTTCGTCGTAGATGGCGGCGGTTATTTGAGCACGTATCGTGAATATCTGAATAGCACTGGCTGGATCAGCGGCGCCGGGATCATTCGCAAGGTTGCCATTGAAAATTCCATCAACCCAAGGGTTTTGCTCTCACTATTGCAATATAAAAGCGGCCTGGTTTACGGGCAGCCTGCCAACCAGAGAGTTATGGATTATCCGCTGGGTCATGTAGCCCAGTTTAAAAAGGGTTTGTATTCGCAACTCACCTGGGCTGTCAGTCAGCTTTCCTTCAGTTATTACGGCTGGCGCGAAGGCTCCATGACCGACATTCCATTTTTGGATGGCACGAAACTGAGGGCAGCCCCGGAAATCAACGCTGGGACGTATGCCATCCAGTATTTATTTGCCCAGATGTATGAATATGGCGATTGGGAGAACGTACTTTATGGACAGGATAACTTCCTACAGGTCCACGAACGCATGTTCGGCGCCCCGTGGCTGCGTGCTGTTGCAGTTGAACCACTATTCCCTGCAACCCTGCAGCAACCGAATTTGATCCTCCCGATAGAGCCGGATGTAGAATGGGCGCTAACGGGCGGGCCGCATTCCGCCTGGGGTACACTGGGAGCAAGGGCTGCAATCGATCTAGCCCCAGCAGGCACCAGCGGATGCTCTGAATCCAGAGATTGGGTATTGGCTGCAGCGTCAGGTGTCGTTGCTCGATCCGGCGGGGGTGTGGTTGTTCTGGATCTGGATGGCGACGGCAATGAACAGACGGGGTGGAATTTATTCTATATGCATATCGCTACAGAAGACCGCCCGGAAGTCGGTCAGTGGCTGGAACAAGGCGACCAACTGGGACATGCCTCTTGTGAAGGCGGGGTATCCACAGGAACGCATTTCCACTTTGCTCGAAAGTATAACGGAGAGTGGATCCTGGCAGGCGGGCCTCTTCCATTAAATTTGGATGGGTGGATCGCTCATGCTGCCCCGCAAGCCTACAAGGGAACCTTAACCAGAGATGGAAAAGTGGTTAACGCTTGCTCGTGCGCCACAGCAGATACTTATATTTTCAGGGATAAGCAAGACACGGAATAACACTATTCGAGTACAATAGGCGTAAATGCACAGTATTCGTAGTAATAAAAACTCCACAAGGGCGGGCAAAAATAAATCTAAATTTCAACAACTGATCATGCTTTCCATGATCGGCTTGTTGGCTTTGTCTGCCTGTATTCCCACACCATCAATCAAACAAACTCAGGAAGCCAGCGTTCCAACAGAGTCTGTCCTACAGCTCAGCGCTACGCCGCTTCCCACCCGAGAAACATACGATCCAGGCGAACTGGTGGAGTATACGGTACAGGACGGGGATACTGTACCTGCCCTGGCTGCGCGATTCAATACGACTGTCGCCGAAATCCAGGCGAACAATCCCGTATTGCCGCAGACCACCACTACCCTACCGCCAGGATTGCCGTTAAAGATACCTATATACTATCTCCCGTTGTGGGGATCGCCATATCAGATCATTCCTGATTACCTTTTCGTGAACGGTCCAGCGCAGATTCCATTTGATACGATAGATTTTGTATCGAAAACAGACGGATGGTTAAAAAAATACCGTGTGTATGCCTACGGCGGCTGGAGAACCGGGCCGGAATTGGTTGCCTATATTGGAATGAGCTACAGCATCAGCCCACAGGTATTACTGGCTCTATTGGAATATCAAATCCACGCGCTCAGCAGCCCTACCCCTCCTGATAATGTAGATCGTTATGCGCTGGGACATGTCGAGGTGTATCACGAGAACCTCTATCTACAACTCCTGTGGATGGCAGATGCATTGAACGATGGATATTACCGCTGGCGGCAGGGAGATTTGCTCTCAATCGAGTTACAGGATGGCAGATTGATGCGTTTTGATCCCTGGCAGAATGCAGCCTCAGTATCCTTACAAAATTATTTCTCGATCATTTACCCTGCCAGGGAATTTGAAAAGTCAATTTCCGGGGAAGGATTCACGGCGACCTATCGATCGTTGTATGGTGAAATACCTGTAGAAACTGCTGAACTAATCCCTGGTAGTCTAACCCAGCCAGAAATGCTGCTGCCATTTACCCAGTATAAGGTTTGGTCTTATACTGGCGCACCTCACCCCGCCTGGGGAGAGATGCATCCATGGGCAGCCATTGATTTTGCACCGCCTGCGGATCTCGGCGGCTGCGCACCATCCATTGAGTGGGTAACCGCTGTCGCAGATGGCGTGTTATCAAGAACCGAGTTGGGTTTGGCAATATTGGATCTGGACGGTGATGGCGACGAAAGGACTGGATGGGTTGTCTTATACCTGCACCTTTCCCGCTATGATGCAGCAAAGCAAGGCAAAATGGTCAAGGCAGGTGATGTGCTTGGCCATCCATCCTGTGAGCGTGGAAACGCGACCGGAACCCATGTTCATATCGCCCGCAAATATAATGGAGAGTGGATCCCGGCAGATGGGGTCTTACCCTTCAACCTTGAAGGATGGGTGGCGCACTCAGACGGCACACCATACAAAGGGACTCTCACCCGTTTCTCAGAGATCGTTACCGCCTGCACATGCTCAGATAAACAGACCATGATCGAGACCGGGAAATAATAGACAATACACCATGGACGAAACCGCAGCAATTCAACGCATGGAGCAACCCAATACACGTCAATCTCTTTCCGCTGATATGCTCTCAGCAGGGGTCAAACCTGGAATAACGCTGCTGGTTCACTCTTCACTCAGCGCTCTCGGATGGGTTTGCGGCGGCGGTGTAGCTGTTGTTCAATCGTTAATGGATGTGATCACAGCAGAAGGAACGCTGGTCATGCCGGAACACAGCGGCGATCTGTCCGATCCCTCCTACTGGGAACATCCGCCGGTGCCCGAAAACTGGTGGCAAACCATCCGCGATACCATGCCGGCTTATCACGCGGAATACACACCTACCCGCAAGATGGGTGTTATCGCAGAGACTTTCCGAAATATGCCGGGGGTGATTCGCAGCAACCATCCAGCCGTGTCCTTTGCTGCCTGGGGAAAAAATGCTGAATTTGTAATATCAAATCATCGATTGGAATATTCACTGGGTGATGGGTCGCCGCTCGCCAGGGTATACGACCTGAACGGAACAGTCCTATTATTCGGCGTGGGTTTTGGAAATAATACTTCATTTCACCTTTCAGAAGCACGTGCGGACATCGGTAAATTCGAGAAACAAGGCGCACCCATCATGGTGGATGGAGAACGCAAGTGGGTGGAATACGATGACTTTGCCTATGACGATGAGTTTTTTGAACAGATCGGGGAAGATTTTTTCAAAACCGGTCTGGCACAGAAAGTTCAAATAGGCGGCGGCGACTGTTACCTGTTTAAACAAAAACCAGCCGTGGATTTTGCCACAAGCTGGTTAAAAGACCATAGACGCAATATAAAGTAACTATATCTCAGTGATTTCGTAACGGGTGGTGATTGGGAAAGCCTTACCAAGCATGGCGTGAGCAGGACAGTATTTGGTGCTGGAAAGTTCGATCGCTCTTTCGACTGCGGATGGATCAATTTTTGTTCCGGTAATATGAAAGACAATTTCCGCCTGGGTAAAAACTTTGGGATGTTCTTCAGCACGCATGGCGTGCACGGTAACCTCGAAGGATGTCACCTGTGTCCGTTTTTTCTCCAGAATGGAGATAACATCCATGGCTGTGCAGCCAGCCAACCCAACTGCCAGCAACTCCACTGGCCTGAAACCATCATTTGCTGTTCCAATTTCAGTATAACCTCCTAATGGAATTGTGAAACCACTATCAGCTGTGCCAGTAAACCCCAATCCTGATTTCCAGATCACTTTTGCTTCCATTTCATCTCCAATCGTTATTTGTTGATCACGCGTTTGATTTCTTCCACTAATTCTTCTTCCGGACCGGATCCGATGAGCGTGCCTGCCCCCAGATTAATGGTGGTTTGCGGCACACCGCTCACCTTAAATTTGTTTGCCAGATCAGGGAATTCGATCGCTTCCACCATTTCTGCTTGAATGTAGTTGTTCTCGAATGCCATTGCATGAGCCAGGTTCACGGCTGGCGGGCAGTAGGGTCAGGTAGGAGTAACAAACACCTGCAACAGAATGTCCTTATCGACTGTTGAAAGAAATTCACGGGTTGATTCCTTCAAACCAGATGCTCGCTGGGAAACCATAATAAAATCATTGATCAAGGTAGTAAATTCATGTCCAGATGGCATTCCAGCATACCTAATACCATAATCCAGAATTTTATCCCCTTCCATCGCCGCGATCACAATTCCAGGTGTTTTATCTACATGATATTTCTCTGCCAGCTCTGGTTCCTTATCCATATCATAAACAGTGAGGGAAATTTTTTCGTTCAGAGAAACGATCTCTTCCAGGAGAGCGAGTGTAGGCTCGCAGTATTCGCAGCGCGCTTCACTACCAAAAAATATCAAGTGGACCGGGTTTTGCAGGGTGTCTTTAAATACTTCTTTTACCTGGTCAGCAACATTATCATCTAATAGTTTTTCCATCCATCCTCCGCTTTGAGATCGGCACGCCGATCCATTTTATCTTATCAGGTATATGAGCCCGGTTCAATATATCCGCATTCTTTGCATACCAGGTTCATGAAAAAGTCAAAGCCAATATTCTCTGATCCGCAAATAGGACAGCAGGCCTTATCGGAGGATGAATTTGGGTTTGATCCACATCCCCTGAGATTTGAATTGCTATTCATTCCCTTTGCATCTTTTGATTCGTAAATGCCAGTCATACTTTATCCTCGTGCGGCAGGTAGTCCTGTAATTTTAATTTCTTGAAAAGGTTTTCCTTTACATCGCGTGGAATACAATCGTTTTCAGCTTTTTCATGATAAAGGTAGATTGTCTTCCTGGTTGTATCTACAACAATACGACAATTCTCGCATTCGCGAATATGCGCTTCCAATTCAGCACAATCTTCCGGACTGATATCGCCATCCAGATATTCACCAATCGATTTTAGTAACTCACTGCAACTTGTATGTTCCATATCACACCTTTATGCAGACTGACGCTCAGAGAAGTAATGCGATATTCTCTCTCTCAACATCAACCTCGCCCGCAATAATCTCGTCTTCACCGCCGATTCTGTCAGATCCAGCGCCTGTGCTGTATCCCGGATGGATAGATCTTCCATATCCCGCAGAATAAAGACTACACGCAGTTTTTCGGGTAAATTTTTGATTTCCATTTCCAATACACTGCTCACCTCGCTGGAGACGAATTCCTCTTCGGGCAGACAGCACCAATCGATAATTTCAGTTGGCGGAGTTGCTCCTTCTTCCCCTTCTGGTTCCATGTCGATGGAGACTTCAACACCCTTTCGCTTGCGGATCAACATTAAGGCTTCATTGACCGCGATCCTGTAAATCCATGTTGATAGACTGGAACGACCTTCGAATGCTTGCAACCCATTCAACACTTTGATAAATGTCTCCTGAATGATATCTTCGGCATCCTGAGGAGAGTTGAGGATGTTCAGCGCGATGCGGTAAACCGGATTCGAGAAGTGATCCACCAACTTCGCCATTTCCACGCGGTCGCCTATTTGCAATAATTCCAGCGAAAATTCCGGTTTTTCAGTGTTATCCATTAGATGTAATCCGTATACGAAAGTTTCAAATCGAGGAAAGTGGCCAGGCAGGCAGCGCGTCCATATCCATGGATGACACATGCCCGGCAATGTAGCGTTGGTAACCGGCAGCTCCGATCATGGCCGCGTTATCGGTGCATAGCGAAAATGGAGGGATGTGAACAGGGAACAGCGTTTGTTCTGTAAAAGCAGTCCGCAGGGCTTTATTGGCTGATACCCCGCCAGCAACCAAAATGGCTTTCACATTGAATTTTTGGGCTGCTCCCAGGGATTTTGACAATAGAATGTCCACTACCGCTGTTTGAAAACTGGCTGCGAGATCAGGCACAGGCAATGATTTGCCGTTTTCTTCAAATTGCTTCACGGTTCGCAAGACCGCTGTTTTCAGCCCACTGAAAGAGAAATCCCAGGTGCCTTCCAGCTTTGCCCGCGGGAAGGTGAAAGCCTCTGGGTTGCCGCCATCTGCCGCCTTTTGGATGGACGGTCCGCCTGGATATGCCAACCCTAGCAGCCTGGCCACCTTATCGAACGCTTCTCCGGCAGCATCATCCAGCGTTTTTCCCAGAGACTGGTATTGCAAGTGGTCTTTGATAAGCACTAGTTCTGTATGCCCGCCAGAGACCAGCAGCGCCAGCAATGGAAACATGGGTACATCAGGCAGCTTTTCATCGTTTGCGTGATCTTCCGCGTTGTAAACCCACGCAGAATAAATATGCCCTTCCAGGTGGTTCACTCCTACAATAGGGATTCCCCTGGCCAGCGCGACAGCTTTTGCCATATTCAAGCCAACAACCAGTGAACCAGCCAGCCCTGGACCCTGCGTCACAGCAACTACATCGATATCGTTCATGGTCATGTGCGCCTGTTTTAACGCCTGATCCACTACGCCGTAAATGGTGCGTATATGCTGCCTGGATGCCACTTCAGGGAAGACCCCGCCATATTGCGCGTGCAGGTCGATCTGGGTTGCGATCACGCTGGAAAGCAATGCACGGCCATTTTCCAGCACTGCGGCGGCAGTCTCATCACATGACGATTCAATTCCCAATACTCTAACGGGAATATCCATTTTCTTCCTTTCCGAACCTACTTCTTGACAGGCAGCACCAGATCCATCGGATAGTTCGCCAGGATTTCGATGCTGCCATCCTTTGTGACGTAGTAAGTGTTTTCTAGGCGAACGCCCATCCCACGATCAGGGTAATATAAGCCTGGTTCGATGGTGAATACGCTGCCCGGCTCAAGCCGATCATTGGTATCGGCAAAGGTGCTGAACCACGGCTGCTCGTGGACATCCAACCCGAGGCCATGACCCAGGCTGTGGACGTAGCCCTCCTGCGTACCAGCATGAGAACGGATCGTCGGATGCCCCTGCGCTTCGAACAAATCACAGGTACGTGTTTGATAATCCTTGCAAAGTTGACCATTTTTCAATTCGCTGACTACCGTATCGTACACGCTTTTTACATCCGAATAAAGCTGCAGGGTTTTGTCATCTGCATACCCTAAACACCAGGTGCGGGTGAAATCATAGAAATATCCGCCGCCGGCTTCGCATGGGAAGATATCAAATACAATTGTTTTGCCCAGTTCCATCATATCATCCGGATTACCGGAGCTATGCGGGATGCCTGCATCCCGGCCGATGGCAAATATGGTTCCTTCTGGGTTTTCAACACCAGCTTCTGCCAGCCATAAATTTATCCAGGATTTGACTTCTCCAACCTTAAGTGACTCTCCCCTGCTATTAAGGAGATGATTATCTTTTACATTTGCGGATGTCAACCTATCTGCAACCTTGCCAACTACATTGGTGGTAATTCTACCCATTCGACGGATGCGCTCGATCTCATCGCTTTCTTTCGTGGAACGAGCTTGCATCAAAATGGGTTCTTGACCTTCGCCGATAAATTCAAATTTCGGGGCAACTTTCTTAATTTCATCCAGCAAGGCCAGGAAGAAACCGGATTCAACCCGGCCATAAAAACTAACTCTGCCGCTTTCAATACCAGTTTCATTTAACATCCAGCGATATTCTTGCGCAAGGTCTTTAAGACCTGCCTTAAGGTGGTGATGCAAAACGGTCTTCAAGCCAGTTCTTCCAGCTTCTTCTCTTTCCATCGGATAACAATACAATACCGGCTCAACCCCGGCGGGTTTGATCACCACCCCATCAAAATGGCCTCCGCCAGTCATATACACCATGGCTGGGTTATGATCGCCCGGTCCAGTGATGATCATCGCATCCAAACCTTGCTTATTCATCAGTTCGTCTAATTGATTTTTCATCGAATTATCCTTTATTTAGAGTAAACACCTGCTAATCGCGAAAGGAGATCAGTCTCCTCTGCCTCAAAAACGGTGCGGGGGTCAAACACCACCATATTGTTCACTATTCTGCCAATCACCCTGGGTGTCGAACTGCGTAGCGCATCAAGCATTTTATCCGAGGAGCGAACTTTGAATGCAAGCAGCCAGGTCGGCAATGTTTCACCAGGCAAGCTACCTCCCCCGATGGTCGATTCTCCCGGGATAACTTCTCCAGCATTCAGTTGGTCCTGCCAGTAGAGAGCGCGTTGTTTGATGACTTCCGCTTTCATACTGATCATACGCCAGACGGGAATCTCTATTTCTGCCTCTCCTTTCAGATAGTGCGCCAGGGTGGCAGAGACACCTGCCAGGCAGAGCTTGTCCGCACGGATGACGCGCGCCAGCGGATGCTTTTTGATCTTATCCAGTAGGATTTTCCGCCCAATAATGATGCCCGCCTGCGGGCCGCCAAGCAGTTTATCGCCGGAGAAACTGACCACATCCGCACCCGCTTGAATTGATTCCTGGATGGTCGGCTCGTGTGCCAGTCCATAAGGAGCGGTATCCATGAATGTTCCGGAACCCAGATCATCCACGACAACCGCGCCTGTTTGATGAGCTTCGCCGACGATTTTTGAAAATTCCGGTTCGCTGCTGAAGCCAATGATCTTGAAATTGGAAGTGTGCACCCTAATCACTCCGGCAGCTCCTGCCGAGAGGGCTTCACTATAATCAGAGAGATGCACCTGGTTGGTAGTGCCTACTTCCATCAGTTTCGCGCCAGACTGACGCATCACATCTGGTATGCGAAAGCTGCCGCCAATTTCCACCAATTGCGACCGTGAAATGGCCACTTTTTTGCGATTGAACAAAGATGAGAGAATGATCAACACAGCAGAGGCATTGTTATTGACCACCATGGCAGCTTCTGCCCCTGAAAGCCGGATAAGTATCTCTTCACAATGAATGTGCCGGGAACCCCTGCTGCCAGTATTCAGGTTGTATTCCAAATTGGAATAACTTTGTGAAGCCATTTCAATCGCGGCAATGGTTTCGTTGCTTAGAGGCGCCCGCCCCAGATTTGTGTGCAAGATCACCCCGGTTGCATTGATCACTTTTTCCAGCGATGGGCTGGTCAATTTCATGAGCACTGGCTGCAGCTGCTAGAAGTATGGCTGCATCCTCTGGGATGCCCTTGATCTTATCCTGTCGAATTTCCTCCAATTTGGCTCTGAGTTCATTTACGAAAAGAGTATGTCCGTATTGCAGGATAAATTGTTGGGATACTGGATTTTGCAGCAAGCGATCCACTGCCGGAAGCGAGCGCAGATCTTTCATCCCAGTATATCCGGTGGATCATTCTCATCGCGGTCTTCGCCATCCGATCCATCTTGAGGCAACCAACGGCTTCGCTCTCGAAAGCGAATCAATCCCTCTGCAATGACCAACCCAACAGCAATGGCCACCCCGATACTTGTAGTCAAGATGCGACCCAATTGCAGCCAAACCAGAACTCCGCCATACACCCCCGCCCAACATGCCTGACGGATAACCACAGATACTCCAATCGGCGGTACGCTCGGGAAACGAATATTCAAATAATAAATAACAGGCAATGAAGTGCCTGTAACCCCAAGCACCACAAAGAAGAAGAACAACCAGCGAGGGCCAAGGGTTGGCAGCGACATAATGACCACCAATATCAGTCCCACCCAGCCTGTCATTCCGATGATGAATGAAAAGGGGAGAACTGATCGAAAAGGCGGTAAACGGGATGGATTGTTCATAAATATATGCTGTTGATTATATCTCAAGTTGATTTGCGAGGAAAACAGATTGCGTTATACTGATTATGCGATCCATTGAAAGGGTATTGGTTTCCAGGAAGGACAATATGCTGAATTCTGTCAAAAGAAAGCGGGGTAGTGAAGTATTTTGGAGAATGTTGATTATCCTGATGATCTCCATAATGTCCTCCAACTGCAAGGGATTCACCAGAAGATTAAACCCGCCGACCACGCCAACAACCCCTGCCAATCCGACCTCCATGGAGACGCCACCGTTTGAAAAACCCGCATCCCAAAGCAAACCGCCCACTTTGAATAGTGTGCCAAATCCAACCCTGTTTGACACTGCATGGCTTGACCGGACAATATTCGTTGGTGGGCTTATCCCATCTGCCAGAAGCGTTCTCGACGAGCGATACGACCGAAGTGTTTACCACCTCGCAGTGGATATTGCCGATGATCTTTTGAGTTTAAGCCTGAAGGAAGAGCTTTTATACACCAACCATGAGGCTACAGCTTTGGATGAGGTAATCCTGCGAATGTACCCACCCCTGTTTGGAGCGAAGGTGAACTATACCGAATTCAAGATCAACGGTCAGTTATCCCATCCACAGGTACTATACCAGGATACCGTCTTGCTATTCGCCCTGGATGAAAGATTGGATATTGGCGAAAGCGTTGTCATATCCATCAACCTGACGATGCAAATGCCGGAGGATCCAAGCGGAAACTATCAGATCTTCGGTCATGTAAAGGACCTACTCACCCTGGCTCACTTTTATCCAATGGCAGCAGTTTATGATGGAGACGGCTGGCACACCGAAATACCTACGACTTTCGGGGATGTAACCTATTCAGATACAAGTTATTATTTGGTAAAGGTAACTTTGCCTCTGAATGCCGCCATCGTTAGTTCGGGAAACTCGCTCGAACCAGTTTTGATGAACGACCACCAGGTTATTACCATCGCAGGCGGTCCGATGCGGGATTTTTATCTGGCAGCAGGCACTAACCTGGAGGTTTATAGCGATCAGCTTGGTAGTACCATGATAAATAGCTATGCTCCCGCTGCCATATATGAAGGAAATATGGCTGCTCTCGACATCGCTTCAACTGCAATTGAATTATTCGACAGAGAAATTGGTCCATATCCATATACCGAATTCGATGTACTTGCCACATACACCACCGCGCTTGGCGTGGAATACCCGGGTGTAACAGCCATCAATCAGAATCTGTACCAGGGCGAACAGGGAAACCAGACCTACCTGGAAGCAACCGTGGCGCATGAGGTTGGCCACCAGTGGTTTTACGGAGTAGTTGGGAATGACCAGGTAAATCAACCCTGGTTGGATGAATCACTGACGCAATATATTACCGGTATTTATTTCTTGGAGCGTTACGGCGCACAGGTTAGCAAAGATTATCAATCCTCATGGTACTCACGCTGGGATAGGGTGCAAAGAGAGCAAATTCCTATAGGTTTGCCTGTCAAATATTATGAGCCAGGAAGCTACAGCGCAATTGTGTACGGCCGCGGCCCAGTATTCTTTTCTACACTGGAAAAAGAGATAAGCGAAACAACGTTTAAAACATTCCTGCAAAATTACTATACTGATAATCTGTGGGAAAATACTTCACCCATACAAATGAAAGAAATCGCAGAAGATGCTTGTGCCTGTGATTTGACTTCTATATTTGACGAGTGGGTAAACCCGTAAGGTATTATTCGACGGGTTCGGCGATGATGAACAACCTGCCCCAGGAACTTTCATTTCCCTGAGCGATGCAGGTTTGTAATGTCAGGTGACCTTTACCGGCATACATTTTTTTGAACAAAGAAGAGGCGGTGAGTTTTTCATTCGTTTCGAGGTCGAGAAAATTAGAGCTGGTGCTGTTGGGCTGCAGAGCCTGGAAACTGGCAGTTTTGGTGACAACAAATTCTTTGATCGTCCCATCACCCTTTACAACACTAATTTTCGTTCCGAGCGTTACTTTAGAGAACTCAGCACCGGCAGCGAAGTTGTGTGCCAGGAGCCCCACTGTGCCGTAATTGGATGCCAGTCCAAACTGAGTCACAATACCCTGGATGGCTGATACATAACCGCTTTGTCCATTGGGCTGCTGCACCACTCTGAAAGCCATCACATCTGGAACGTAAACGCCGCGCACGGTTGCGTTGCCATCTTTCACAACTGATACGAAGTCCATCAAAGGCATGATGGATGATTTGGTTGTTGAGGATGGATTGGATGAGGTAGCCGGGATTGAATCGGCGGTGACCGGAATATTGGCACTGACTACTGAAAACGGAAGAAAACTTAGTATAACCAAGCTTACTAGAGTGATGATGTTGACCAACCGATACCATTTTGAAGCCATTTGTCTCTCCCTGATAAGGGCTTCGCAAAGGTATGGGTCAACCGCCTTGATTAAAAATGGGAAGGTGTTCCAGTGAATTCGGCGGCCTGGCAGTCATAACCTCATTGGTGTTAGACCCATAGCTTTGCGTCGCTGGCTTTCGCCAGTTTTGCCCTTATCGATCGTGTTTTGATAATGAATAATAAAGACCCGGGTGAGATGCCCGGGTCTTACTTGTACGGTAATTTGTACTTTCGGTAACCTGGCAATCATCATCAGTTTTGCACTGACTTTAGACCCATAGCTTTGCGTCACCGGCTTTCACCGGTTTTGCCATTATCAGGAACGATATGTTAAAGAACTGTTAATCTGTGACTATAGACGTTATAGGCAGATCCGCAGAACAGTAAATATCTAATACCTTACAAACACTTAACAAACCATTTCCTAATTTTTAATTGGATTGGGAGGAATTGGATCAGCGATGATGAATAATCTGCCCCATGAGCTTTCTGAACCAAGTGCGATGCAAGTTTGTAACGTCAGGTGGTGTTTTCCCCCATACACCTTGAGAAATAGTTCCTCAGCAGAGAGGTTTTTCTGGGTGGAGAGGTTTACAAAGCTGGTTCGTGGGTCCTTCGGACTAAGCGCCTGGTATTTATCGATTGAGCTTACGATGAACCCCTCGGTATCTCCATCCTCGTAGGCTATATATATTCTGTCCCCAATATTGATTTGTTCGAACCTGGCGCCAGCAGCGTAATTATGCGCTAATAAACCTACGGATCCATATTTGGCTGCCATACCAAATTGTGTAACCGATTCCGGTTCTTCTGAAACATACCATGCCTTATCTTGCGGTTGCTGGATTACGTCCAACAACATTAAACCCTCGACATATAATCCGGTTGCTTTCGTCATACCACCCTGCAATGAATTAATAGCAGCCTGGATGTAAGGCTCTATTGAGCCTACTGTAGTTGACGATAGATCGATAGATGGATTTCCAGTTGCTGGGATAACGTTGGCGCTCCTTGAAAGAACAGAACCGCTCATGAGCATGATGGTCAATACTATTATAAGATTTCTCAACCAATATTTTATTGACAACAGGTTTTCCTCATAAAATTTGTTTCTAGAACTGATCGCGATTATAGAAGCAAAATCCGGAAAAAATTGCCATTTTCCTTACAGCCGCCTTACAATTCATCCAATCACTATCGAATTTGTTATATTTTCCCAATACAAAACCATGACAGTAATAGCTATACTGCCGGCTCATTCCTCTTGCATAAGTATTCAAGCTATAGGACAATAAGAGAGGTATTTTTGATACCTTACTTATTGAAAGGACTAGTGAAAATATGCCCGCTGAAAATAAAGCTGTTACCCAAAAATTTACTTCAACCCCTTTAAAGTTAAGAACCCCTGTACCCTCAGACATAGACATAGCGCAGGAAGCGACACTAAAACCGATCTCCCAGATAGCTGCGGAAATGGGCGTGCTGCCTGAGGAACTGGAACTTTACGGTCCATACAAAGCCAAAGTGAAACTGGAAATACTGGATCGTTTGAAGGCTGTGCCTAATGGCAAGTATGTTGATGTCACTGCCATCACACCCACCCCTTTAGGAGAAGGCAAGACAACGACGACAGTCGGTTTGAGCCAGGCGCTTGGCGCTGAACTTGGTAAGCGTGTTATCACTTGCATCCGCCAGCCAAGCCAGGGGCCGACCTTTGGCATCAAAGGCGGCGCCGCCGGCGGAGGATACAGCCAGGTGATACCCATGGAAGATTTCAACCTGCACCTGACCGGGGATATCCACGCAATCACCGCAGCCAATAATCTATTAGCAGCTGCGTTGGATGTTAGAATGCTGCATGAATCTGGCGCCACAGATGAACAGCTTTTCGACCGCCTTTGCCCGCCTAATAAAAACGGCGAACGCACTTTCGGTTTGGGCTTGCTTGGGCGTCTCGCCAAACTCGGCATTAAGAAAACCGATCCAAACGACTTGACAAAAGAAGAACGCTCCAAACTCTGTCGTCTGGATATAGACCCCGAAACTGTCACCTGGAAGCGCGTGATGGACACCAGTGACCGATTCTTGAGAGGTATCACAGTAGGTACTGGTCCTCAGGAAAAAGGCGCCACTCGTGAAACCGGATTTGATATCACAGTAGCTAGCGAGATCATGGCCATCCTGGCCTTAACCACCGGACTGAAGGATATGCGCGTACGCTTTGGAAAAATGGTTGTTGCCTTGAGTACAGCCGGCGATCCGGTCACCGCAGAAGATATGGGCATTGCCGGCGCTTTAACAGTATTAATGAAGGACGCCATCAAACCCAACCTGATGCAGACTCTGGAAGGCACGCCCGTGTTCGTGCATGCCGGGCCTTTTGCAAACATCGCACATGGTAACAGCTCGATCCTGGCAGATCAGATCGCTTTGAAACTGGCTGACTATGTGGTCACCGAATCCGGCTTCGGCGCAGATATCGGCATGGAAAAATTCTTCGATATCAAATGCCGCACCTCCGGCTTGATCCCGAATGTCGTTGTACTTGTGGCAACCGTACGAGCCTTGAAAATGCACGGCGGTGGACCCAAAGTTGTTGCGGGCAAACCATTGGCTCCTGAATACACCGATGAGAACTTGCCGCTGCTCGAAGCTGGTATGCCCAACCTGCTGCATCACATCAAAACCGCTAAGAAATTCGGCATCCCGGTTGTGGTGGCAATCAACCGTTTTTCCACAGACACCGATGCAGAGGTAGAAATGATCCGCAAATCAGCCATGGCTGTAGGTGCTGAAGATTCTGTGGTCAGTTCCCACTGGGCTACTGGTGGTGCCGGGGCGAAGAAACTGGCTGAGGCGGTTGTAAAAGCGGCGGAGAAACCGGCTGATTTCAAATTCCTGTATCCATTGGAGTTGAGCATCAAAGATAAGATCGAGACCATCGCCAGGGAAGTTTATGGGGCAGATGGTGTGGATTACTCAGCAGAGGCTGAAAAACAGATCGCGGATTACACCCGTCTGGGTTTCGATAAAATTCCGATCTGCATGGCCAAAACTCACTTATCCCTGAGCGGTGACGCAAGTTTGAAAGGCGTTCCAACCGGATTCAGAATTGCTGTTCGGGAAGTGCGCGCCTCGGTAGGCGCCGGGTTCCTATATCCGCTGCTGGGCACGATGAGCACCATGCCCGGCCTGCCCACCCGTCCGGCATTCTATGATATCGACCTTGATTTGGAAACAGGCAGGATACTGGGGTTGTCATAAGACAAGAAATTTGAAACAAGGGAATTGAGAAATGAAAATCCCTGATAATAATACTTATTAAATATGAATGGTGAGCCTGTAGATCGGCTCACCATTCTTTGTTTAGAGTATAAAGGAAGGCATACATGGTCAGCCATAAATCTGAAAATTACAACATTATTGCTGCCTGGTTAATCATAATTTGCACTTCATTACTCCCTAAAATCATCCTTCAGGAAGTCTTTCATCTAAATATTTCCCCACTACTTCATTCTGCTTTTTCCGGGGGGATTGCCATGATGGCCCTTCTGGCCACATACATATGGCCAGTTATCCGCAAGCTTCGACTATTTGTTATTTTGCTGATTGTCCTGGTTATTGTTGAGTATCTTGTGTTTAATCATTTGGATCAATTGCCAATTTATCGTTCCTGGTTAAGTAGCCCTTCTTTTAATGTCTACATGCTGGCAGAACAATCCCTTCGCCTCATCGTTACTTTTGTGATCATCGCGACTCTATTCATCATGGGTAAGAAGAGTAAATCTTTCTTTCTGACGCTTGGAGAAATAAAAGCGCCTGTACAACCTGTTCATTGGTTGGGAGTAAAACAAGGAGAGAATTGGAAAAAATTCGGCTTGATCTTATCTCTTTATATCAGCCTTGGCACTCTGGCTTTCCTGGTTATCGCAGGAAAACCGCCACTGGATATTGTCATTAAAGCTCTCCCGTTCGTCCCTGCTATTCTACTTGCCGCAGGATTGAATGCCTTTAATGAGGAAATGACATATAAAGCATCATTCCTATCTGTCCTGGAAAATAGTGTTGGTGCTAAACAGGCGTTACTATTAATGGCGGCATATTTCGGATTAGGTCACTATTATGGAGTTCCATACGGCATAATTGGAGTGATAATGGCCGGTTTTTTAGGCTGGATCCTTGGTAAATCGATGTTGGAGACACGCGGGATGTTCTGGGCGTGGTTTATTCACTTCTGGCAGGATGTACTCATATTTTCGTTTTTAGCTATCGGATCGATTACAGCTGGCGGTGGATAAAATTATTTTGAGGTATATCCCAAAAAATGATTATTATTCCTTTAGATTCTTGGATCGCTATAAAGATTGTATCCTTAGTGTTTATCCTTTTTGGAGTATGCTACTATGTAATTAAGAGCTAAACAGAAGGAAGGTTTTTATGTATGAACTTAAAACAAAATTGAATGATTCAAGCGTAGAGGATTTTCTAAACTCCATCAAGGAAGAAAAGAAACGCAGCGATTCGCTGTTGATCCTGGATCTAATGCGTGAAGAAACAGGGGAGGAACCCAAAATGTGGGGGCAAAGCATCATCGGATTTGGCAGTTACCACTATAAATATAAAAGCGGGCAGGAAGGGGATTGGATGCTGGCAGGTTTCTCTCCCCGTAAGCAAAACCTGACGATTTACATCATGCCAGGCTTTGAACGGTATGGCGATCTGATGGAGAAACTTGGAAAATATAAAACAGGAAAATCGTGCCTTTATATTAACAAAAGTCGAAGATGTTGATCTGGATATAGTGCGAAAACTTGTAAAACAATCTACCGATGTAATGCGGAAGTCAGCCGGGAAGGCGATGTACGAATGACAGAGACGAATACCAAAACTGATAAACAATCCAATCGGATCGTTGTTGAAAATGTAAATGTTCCTGGCTATTCCTCCAAAGTAGATGCAATAAAATATCAAGCCATGTATAAAGCTTTAATGAAAGCTTTGCCGACAGAAGTGCCGGGACTGACCCAGGTGGAGATGATAAAAGAAGTCGTGCAGTACCTGCCGGAAGAACTTTTTCCGGGTGGGGCGAAAGCTGGATGGTGGGTAAAGTGTGTCCAACTGGACCGGGAGGTCAAAGGGGATATTATTCGCGAGAATTCAAAGCCGATAAGGTGGCATCAAAAATCTAGAATGTAATCCTTGATGAGTTTTGATAATAGAAATGATCCGTTTCTAGTCATATACGTCAGGTCATGAGAACCTTATCCGCCAGTTTAATCACAGGCTACATCTTCTTCTACTTTTCAGAGCTTGCCTTCTGGGCGAGACCAAAGCCAGAAGATAACCTGCTAAACTGGCTGGAAACATGGTTGGCTTATTCTGTTATGGCTTTTTTATTTCTTGTCGTCATTCAAAAATATCGCGTACGAAGTTTACCTGCCCTATTTCTTGCAGGTGCTTTCTTTGGCTGGCTGGGCGAGGGTATCGTGGTCCAAACGGCCTACGATTCCCTTCCTCTGAGCATCTCCTTCACAGGGCTGGCCTGGCATGGTTTGATCACTGTCCTCGCGGGATGGTACGGATTACAACTTGCCTTACGAAAAAGTATGAAAAAGGCTCTCATTTATTCATTACTCATTGGAGTATTTATATGGTTATGGGGAGTCTCATGGTTTTATGAAGAACCAACCACCATTGTGGAACCAGCTACATTTGGAGTATACATCTTTGTTTCAACCATACTACTTGGTATCAGTATCTTTATAAGTTCAAGGGTTTTCATTGTGCCGGTAACATACCCAAAATGGACAATTTGGATCGTCGCTGCTATTTTTATCATTCTATATGGGCTCATTTTGATTAGCGGCAACTATCTGGCATTGATCCTCATTCCATTATTAGCCATACTACACTTTACACTGACCAAGAATAGCCAAACTGAAACGAATGAAAATATTTTGGTTTTTTTATCAGATCCAGTTCCGTGGATGCGATATGTTGCCCTGCTGCTCATCCCGGCTTCCGCTGCGCTTTTATATACCTTCTATTACCATTCAGGCTTCAAGCTTCCAACCAACTGGCTGGTATATTTAATCATCACCCCAACCGGTTTTGCGGCATTCGGTTGGTCCGTGTGGAAGATCTGGAGAAAGCCTAAGTTGAAAAACGAACCTGTGGATGAATGATACATCCAATAATTATTGGATATCTGTGGATGAAAAATCAACAGTAGATTACATTGAGTATAATTATTTCAAATAAACAAATTAGGAGATCAATATGGTCATCGAACCAGGATTAACTGGAGAAATGCACCTGGTGGTGCAAGAGAGCGACACAGCCAGGTTTAGCGGCGGAGAGTTGCTGCCTCCCGTTTTCAGCACCCCCAGGGTAATAGGCACTCTGGAACGAACATCTCATAATACCATCCTGCCATATCTAGCTGAAGGTCAGGGCAGCGTAGGCGTTGTGGTCAATATCCGCCATCTGGCTGCGACACCGATCGGTTTTAACATCCGTACCCGCGCAGAAGTACTGGAGGTGGAGGGAAGGCGCGTGAAATTTAAGGTGGAAGCCTGGGACGACTTCGAGAAGATCGCCGAGGGTGAACATGAGCGCTTCATCATCGATTTGGAGAAGTTCATTGGGCGAGTGGAGAAAAAACGACTGGAGCACGGACCAGAGGGGAATTAGTAAGATCTAAATTATTTGTTGAGCCACTTTTCCGCGACTTTAGGAAGGTCCACGACGGAACCAATGTTCATCTTGCACCGTGGAATTGATTCAAGGAAAAATTTGCCATACTTCTTGCTCAAAATACGTTTATCCAATACGACCACAATACCCCGGTCGGACTGGGTACGAATGAGCCGGCCAAAGCCCTGGCGGAATTTCAAGATAGCTTCCGGCAATTGATACTCGTTGAATGGATCTTCGAATGTTTCGGACCTGGCAGCGATGATCGGGTCCGATGGCACATCAAATGGAAGCTTAACGATCACGAGCACGGAGAGCGACTCGCCGGGAATATCGACCCCCTCCCAGAAGGAGCGTGTGCCAAGCAGGACTGCCTTATCAGCAGTCTTGAAATTATCCAGCAGTGTCGAAGCGGAGGCGCCTTCTCCCTGTTCATATACTTCGATGCCATGACTCGCCAAGGCGGGACCAATACTCTGGGATGTTTTTCGCAACTGGGAATAAGATGTGAATAGAACCAATGCGCGGCCGTTTGTGGCTTTGCACAGGCGGATGATGGCGCTGTTCACCTCACCCTGATGTCGATCACCCTCCGATGGTTCTGGAATATCGTTTACAAGGTAGAGCATGGCAGCGGTTTCGTAATCGAAAGGTGAGCCAACGGCCAGCTCATCTGCATCCGCAGCATTAAGTCTGCCGCGCAGGTAACCAAAATCCCCAGCAGTAGTCAGGGTGGCAGAGGTCACAATAATGCTGCTCTTTTGATTCCACATGTGCTGTTCCATCAACGGACCAATGTGGAGCGGTGCAGCTTGCAAGCTCAACCGGTATCCATTCGGGGCTAGCTCCGCCCAGTAGATTCGGTCGCTTTCAGGTGCGCTGACCAACCCATTCAGGTTGACTTCCACTTCCAGCAGCCGGCGTACCATATTGCCGATCGAACCCTGGATGTCCATCAGTTCATCCGAGGTATCCGCAAAATTATCGCCAATTAACTGGACAATCTGGTTGAGATTGGTGTTCAATTGTTTGTAAAGGTTGTTGAGATCATCCCAAACAATCTCCACCTCCGTCCAATCCGGTTGGGTTCGGGTGGCAGCCGTGATACGCACCTGCTGCGAGTAGGTGCCAAGTCTGCGCCCTTCACGCTGGTTTTCCAGGAACTGGTCGATGGTGGCAAAAAACCGTTTAGTTAAGTTTTCCACCTGGTATGCATAGTCTGTGGTTTGCCGAACCTGCGCTTCCTGCGCTGCGATATCCGATGGCGGGGCGATATGCCGAATGGATGTCAAATAGCGGCCGAGTACCCCGGATGATGACCCGCCTAATTCCCGCAACAATCTGTCCACATCCATTTGGTTGGTCTTGAAGCTTAATGCGTTGGTAGTGGCATCTTCGAGGTGATGGCCTTCATCCACGATCAGGTAATAGAATTCGGGCAGTACCCTGCTGCCGCTGGCAATATCCGCCAATAAAAGAGCATGGTTGATAACAATGATATGCGCGGATTGTGCAGCCTCGCGCGCCTGGTAGAACGGGCATGCGCCACCATTGCGCTTGACACAGGTCTCCAGTTTGCAAGCGTCATCCTCGGCAGAGAGCTTCATCCAGGCGTCGCGTTCAGCGGGACCATTAAGGTTGATCTCGCTGCGATCTCCATTGCCGCCCTCTTCCAGCCAGGTGAGCACCTTCGCAAGTACCCTTAATTCTTCCAAAGAGCCTGGCAAACGCAAACGGGCAGCTTCGAGGCGCCGGGGACATAAATAGTTATTGCGGCCTTTCATCACCGCGGTTCTCAGCCCGATTCCCAGCGCCTTGGTCAGATCTGGAATATCCTTTTTAATTAATTGATCCTGCAAGTTGATGGTGTTGGTGGATACAACCACCCGGGCATTGTTCTGCATTGCCCAGAGCGCTGCCGGAATGAGGTAGGCATAGGATTTGCCGGTGCCGGTGGCCGCTTCGACCAGCAAATGGCCGTCGTCGTTGAAGGCTTGCGCCACTGTTTTGAGCATTTCCACCTGCTGCGAACGGTACTCGTATTCCGGAAAGTACTTGGAGAACGGTCCGGCATGTTCCAGCAAAGCGGCGGCTTCGTCAATATCGATGGGTGTGAATTCCGAGTTGGCTTTGAGAGGTGCGCTGCGTTCGATCAGTTTTTCGAAGAGAGGCCCAGATAATCCACTACCGCCTCGTCTGGCCTGGACAGGCTGGCGGCTTTTTTTGCGAAGCGCCTGTTGGAAGGGATAAGCGCCCTGCCAGTCGAATGGTTCGCTCAAACGCACGATCTCTGCCAGCAGTTCGATGGGTAGTTCGTCAATCTTCTGTACCATTTTTTGGTAAACATGCATCGTAACACGTGCATCGTTCAAGGCGCGGTGCATGTCTTCTACGGGGATGGCCAGGTAACCGGCAAGAAATGTCAGATTATAGCGGGTGGAAGTGGGAAGTAATACGCTTGCAAGGTCATATGTATCGATCGACTGGTTCTCTTCCAGAATGCCACGCTTTTGCAGAAAGCTCAGGTCAAAGTTAATGTTGTGTCCGATTACGATCGAGTTATCCACAAAGATCGCCAATTCAGCCAAAGTCGGACGCAGTTCCGGCGCGTGGCTGACCATCTCGTTTGAGATGCCAGTCAGTTGGGTAATGAATGAAGAGATCGGCCGGCGTGGGTTCACCAGCGAGGAGAATTCATCTTCCACCCGGTTTTCGTTAAATCGGATGGCGCCGATCTCGATTATGGTATCTTTTTCAGGGTCTAGCCCGGTGGTTTCTAGGTCAAGCGCTACAATTGATGGCATGGGTTGATTATACCAGTGAGGTAGTGAAGCATTTGGATTCTTTAATGTAGATGTTGTTCGCAACTGTAGGGGCACGATGTATCGTGCCCCTACAACACTACTACATCCTCGAATGGAATATCCTTACGGCAATGGAACCGGAGGAAAGGTCAACCCAGACGCAACTACCTCATACGCCCTGCCGCCGATCAATAAGATCACCTTCTCACCCAGAGCCAGAGCAGCCGCCACATCAGAGCTCAAAGTTGATAGGCGAAAGTAATCCGCTGAAAGGAAGGATACCTTGAAGGGAGCCATTGTTTTCGCGTCAAAGCGCGTGTCCGTCCAAACCCCATCCACCAGCAGGAAGGTCCGATCTGCAACAACTTTCACCAGGTTCGAATCCACCGATCCCTGGACAGGCGCTTCCGCAGCACTCATCGCCCCGGAATCAGCGGCTTTATTGACAGCTCCCTCCCCGGTGGATGGCGCCGGCATTGTGCTCATCGCCTGGAATTCTTCTTCGACGATACGCTGCTGTGTTTCTACACCCAGCACATTTGGCTCGGTCACAAGATAGGATGTGTAAGGTGTCACAATTCCATAACGGATCGATAGCTTGACGATCTGATCAATAGTTTCCTTGTCCGGCCCATTGATACTGATCTGATTTAATAAAGCGCCAATTTTTCGGGTTGCCCACAGACCAGGAATATAATTCAAAGCCTGGTCCTCTCCCGATAACGATCCAGAGAAAACCTGATTCGGGTATGTCAATGTTTGGATTAGCCCATTTACATTGCCGGAAAGCTGGATATCTGTTGACCCTGATCCACGGTAGCGTCCGGTGATCAGCACCTGGGAGCCATAAAAGAGGTCGGGCAGCGCGGCCGGAGTAAGGTCATAGACCTGCATGCTGCCAAAATCTAGGGTGAGATCGGTCATCACCGGCGCAGAGATCTTTGAATAAAATGAGTTCATCATCTCATCCAGTTGTTGACCAGGCAAGACGTACGTGCTGCTGCCATGGTTTTCCTGCGAAAGCGTATCCAGCAGGACCGTGTCCACATCATATCCAACCCCGAAACTGAAGAACCGGTAATTCTTGCCTGATACATCGCCAAAATCGTTAATGATCTGCTGGGTGCTCGTGATTCCCTCGGTTGGCAATCCATCCGTCATAAAGATGATATACGTTGGCCTCTCATCATCGCTGACTGCCGCCGCTTTCAGCAATGCAGCATGGATATCCGTCGACCCGGCTGCTAAATAACGCTTTAACCAGGTCAACGCTATGGGAGCTTGTGAAGCTGGCTGCATGGATTCCGCGAAAGCTTCTGCAGCTGTACTGAAGGAAATCACGTTGAATTGGTCTTCGGGATTTAACTTATTCATGATAAAATCGGCGGCTGTAAGCGCTTGCTGGTATTTCTCACCATCCATGCTGCCTGAATGATCCAATACCAGGATGACATCTTTTGAAATAATCCGATCTGGTAGTTCAGGCTTGGGGGCGAGCAATAGCATGAAGAAACCGTCCGGGTCAGCGGGATCGGCAGCCTTGTAGGTAAACAGGTGAAACGCCTCAGCGCTACCGGTGGAATAATAAATGCTGAAATCCGTGTCAGGGGTAACATTTCCAGCCTCGTACCCGGCAATAGCATGGAACTGATCTGGCTGGGTGGTTGATATGGCGTGGGATGGCGAATATACCGCCCGGATCGGTTCGGCGGAAGTGATCTCCACCTTGACAGAAACACTCTCCAACGGCAGCATGGAGAACTTCTCCGTATTCAGCGGGTAGGTATATCGGATCAAGCCATTCTCCGAAAGCAAAGGCTGGGTATATTCCAACTGGATCCGTCGTTCTTCTCCGCTAGCGATCGGGAAGATGCGCACCTGTACCGCGCCTCGGTCAGTATATTCCAGCAATGCCGGGTCGCGCATAGTGCGGACGATATCCTCGTACTGCCTTCTAGCTTCGTCGGCATTCAGCATCTTGCCCGCCACTTCTTTGCCATCGATCCACAACTTAAAGGAAGAGATGCCGGCATCCCTCGGAATCGGGAAGGAATATATGCCTTCCACTGTCCAGTCATTGGGGTTGTAAAATACCTGATCCACCGTGGTAACAGCCACCTGGTTGGCAATTTTTACACCCACATGATGATAGCGGATGACGAGTTGTTCCATTTCCAGGCGATCCGGAATGATGATGCCATCCGCTGAAACTGATTTAGGTATCAATGCCACGAACAAAGAAGCGAGTAATATGATCTGAGCTAATTTGGTTTTCATTCTTCCCTCCGGTGTCTCATAATATATTTTGGATATGTTTATAACGTTTGAGCAGGAGATATTGTTCCAACACCCATTGATTGTCCATTTTATTGATTTCGAGAACATAATTATTTCTTCCAAAAGTCGCTCCAATTTAGCATTGCGTGCATTCAGAAATAAACACTATATAATGGAAGTGAGATAGTATTCAATTGCTGATCTGTTTGACTGTGGATTTATTGATCAACCGGCAGCCTTGTTCGAATATCAGGTGCCGGGGAGGTGATGAGATGCAGGAAAAACAATACAAATCAATTTATGAGTCCACTCCCTGCCCAATTTTAATTTTGGATGAAGAATTCCATATCATAGAGAGTAATCAGGCTGCTGCTGAATTTGATCCAAGATTTATCACCGGGAAAAAAATCCAGGCAACACTGCCCTGGGCATTCCCTGATATTAATGAATTTGCAGATTCCGCATTACGCGAGGTCATACTGCTTCAAAAAGAAGCCGGGGAAAGACCCGAGCGCTGGGTGGAGCTGCATGTAAAAAAGCTTGAGCAAACAAAAAAGGGGAAACCAGAATTATTATTGATTATCCACGATATTTCTGAGATTAAAAAAGCGGAAATGGCTATTGAGCACGACCAGCGTTTGTTTTTCAGTATCATCGAATTTCTGCCCGACCCCACATTTGTCGTGGATACTCACGGCATTGTCATCGCCTGGAACAGGGCGCTGGCAGAATTGACCCAGATTCCGGCGGAAGAGATAATAGGCAAAGGGGATTTCGAATACGCGATGCCATTTTACGGCAACCGCCGGCCAATGCTGATTGATTACATCCTCAAAGAGATCGACCAACCGTCCTTGCATTACCCAAAGTACGAAGTGGATGGGGATTCGGTCTCCGCAGAAGTGTATCTAAGCTCTCTGCGGCAGGAGGGAATTCACCTGTGGGCCAAAGCCACCTCGCTGAAAAATGTCCATGGTGAATTGATCGGGGCAGTTGAGACAATTCGAGACATCAGCGATTTGAAAAAATCTGAGGAGCAAATTCAATACTTAAGCACCCACGATCCGGTGACAGGTTTATACAACAGACCGTACTTTGAGGCGGAGATCGAAAGGCTTGAAAACGGACGCCGCTATCCGATCAGTATATTGTTTTGCAATATCAGGACATTGAAGAAGTTCAACGATGATCGCAGATTTCCAATCGATGACGATAAAGTAAAAGATGCTGCCGGAATCTTAAGGGCATGTTTCAGACGAGAGGACCTGGTTGCCCGATTGGACGCGCAGAGCTTCGGAATTTTGATGCCGGCATCTGACCAGGAGATCGGGAAGAAAGCGGTGCAAAGAGTAGTTCAGGCAGTGGTGCGCTTCAACCAATCCAAACCCAAGGGTACCAGTTTGCAGCTTTCGATTGGATTATCCACCGCTGCGGACTCTCTTGCTTTCCGGCAAGCCATCAAAAATGCCCAGACCCATATTAAAGACACAATGGTTAAATAATGATAAAATATTATCGATATATATTTAGGAATATCTGGTTTTACCAAGATAGTTCTTGAGCTGTCAAAGAGGGGAAAATATGCAAATTCCATTATTCAAAATCATCGTCGTTGGAGACAACGCTGTCGGTAAGACATCGTTGATCAGACAGTATTGCAATACGAAGATCAAAACATCGCAGCTCAAGCCCAAAGGGGTGGATTTTCATATCAAACAGATCAACCTAACCGAAGGTGCAGTGAAGCTCTCTATCTGGGATATGGTGGGCGAAGATAGATACTCGGTGGTGAGGACGAGCTTCTATCGTGGAGCTCATACCTGCGCACTGGTATTTGATGTTTCCCGCCCGGAGACCATCAAAAGCCTCGATAAATGGCGCGGTGAGATCTACTCCATCTGTCCGGAGATACCACTGGTAATTGTGGGGAATAAATCAGATCTGCTCTCAGGTGAAATTGACGCTGCCGCAATGGAATATGCCATGTCGATCCAGGCGAATTTTGTGGTGACCAATGCCAAAACAGGTGACGGTGTACCTTTCCTATTCGAAACCCTAGCCAGAAATGCAATGCGGGTGACCGGATATTGTTAAGTCTTTACAGCAGTGTATCGAATTCATTCAACATTTCCGTATAAATCTCAATTGAATATCTTTACTAAAACCAGCTAGCCAAGTAGGTATTTCTTGCTATTAAGTTACTTAAAGGATAGCCGATATGAATCTCAATTGGTATCCATAGTCTGCTTCCGTGCAAGAAGGATCATTCAGAATAGTGTTTATTGAATAATTTTTCATAACTCTGACGATCATAAATTTTACGCTATTTTCACAAGCCAGAATTAAAGATTATTAGCATACTGACGATACCAGTACCATACAAAGAAGATTCATTCAGAGACCAAACGTGGAGGTTGATTATTGAGAGAATATTTACAACCGAGTAGGAAGTCCACCATCGAGCGGTAAAGACAGGACAAGCGGGCTGACTGTCTTTCAGAAGAAAAATAGCCCGCACTAAAATCAAAGCAGTACCATGGGGAAGGATCCCCAGCCAACCAAACATGGAGGTTTGAAATGGCAGATAATGATGTCACCAGGATTGCTGGTAATATTGGCGCGATGAACGCGCTGAACGCTTTAGCAAATATCAACAAACAACTTTCAGTACATGCCACCAGGTTATCCACTGGTAAGAGAATCAACAGCGCAGCGGACGATCCGGCTGGTTTGACGATTGCAACCAAAATGCTTTCCCGCAGTGAAGGTTTGAAGCAAGCCCTTAGCAACATCGGCGATGCAAAGAACCTTATGGCTGTTGCAGAATCCGGCATGGGCCGCCTCAGCGACATTCTGATCCAGATGCGCAACAAAGCAGAAGCAGCCGCTTCTGATACCATGGGAGCTACCGAGCGCGGCATTATAAAAGACCAATTGATCGCCTATGCAGCTCAAATCGATGATGTAGTCGCCCAGACCAAATGGAATGGCAATAAATTGATCGATGGCAACGCTGGTACCCTAAAGTTCCAAACCGGTGCTGATCAAGGCGAAACGACCAATCTGGCCGCAATCCAGAATATGGATTCTGCGTCACTCGGTCTAGTAACCAATTTAGCTACTTCCGAAGTAGCCGGCACATTTGATGCTGCTGGTTTAACCACAGCAACATCCGGTGTCCGCAGCAGCACAGCTGGCAATGCAGTATTTGCCGGTTCTGGTGCTGGTATGACCGAACTCGCCAGCGGCAGCTACTCTGTTCGTGTCACGATCGGTGCCACTGCAGGTAGCTGGAGCAAGCTCAGCTCAATTATTTGACTCAAATGGTGCTGTAGTTAACGTGGATGCCGATGGTGCAAATGGCGGCGTAGTTGGATCAGCAGTAGCATTTACCTACACCAATGGCGCAGCGAGCACGGTTGATTTTGGTAATGGTTTACGTGTGGTTGTTGGCGATGCTGGAACCCTTGTTGGCGGCTCACATGCAGCCCAGGCAGTTTCCTACACCAAAGCCGGCACCGCCCAAATCTCAGCTTCTACGAACGATGAGTATGCTGCCTATATGGGAACTGTTGAGACAGCCATCAACACTGTCAACACCAACCTATCCAAGATTGGTGCACTCACCTCTCGCTTGAACTTCAAAGAAGATCAGATCTCAACCTCACAGATCAACGTTGAAGCTTCATACAACCGGATCATGAACGCCAATATGGCCGAAGAGCAGGTAAATGCATCGAAACTGATGATCCTGCAGCAGACAGCCACCGCAATGTTGGCCCAGGCGAATGCAGCCCCGCAGTTCCTGCTCTCACTGTTCCGATAAAAGAGAGTAACCGGTAACGTTTATCCGCCGATGGTAAGATAGCGGGGAGCGCCCCTTCAGGCGCCCCCGCTCACCCCTAAAATATCGGCAAAGAGGATCGATATGGCAAGCTCAATGACCAACTTGGACCCAGTTTTCACCAGCCTCATCAGCAACCTGATGTTGCTCGAAAGCCAGCCGCTCACCCGGTTGACCCAACAGAGGGATGACCTGGCGATCAAACGAGCTGTTTATATCGACCTCAAGAGCCGCATGGATGCGCTGAAAACCTCCGTTTCATCCCTGAAAAGTGATGAGGCGTTTTACAATTTTGCACCAGGAAGTAAAGGTCTCTTTCACCAACATTGAAACCGGCTTTACAATCGCCAGCGCAGCAGTAAGCACATCTGCTGTTCCTGGTGAATACAACATCACGAATATCTCCCTGGCAAAAGAACACAGGGTGCGCTCAGATCAGCAGATGTCAAGCACCTCTGAGCTGGGCCTGAGCGGCAGTATCGTCATAGGCGGTCAGGCATTGCGCTCTGTTGCAGATGAAGTGTCCAATGCGACAATGTCCACCTTCACGGCCAGCCAGCCAAACATCGGACAACAAGAATTAGGCTCCGGCACGTACCATGTAGAGACCCAATTAAGCAACGGAGTTCAACAGTTCAGGGTCGTAGATTCCGATGGCAAAGCAGTATCCATCCAAACTGCCGGTGCATCCACATACACCGCTTCCTGGCAAACCCTGCCAGCAGCCGGTACATACGACACCGGTCGTGGTCTTTCTTTCGACATCAGCTCGGATTTCGTTGCAAAGACAAAAGGAAACGGTGCGGCTAACATTTATTACACCGCCCAGGGCGCTTCTCTCGAAATTGAAACAACCGACACACTGGAAGGCATCGCCAGCAAGATCAACAATGGCAGCTATGCAGCCAATCAAGGCGTACGGGCTTCCATCGTCGATAAACAGCTCATCCTGACAGCGCAACAATCTGGTACCGCATATTCTGTGATGGCTAGCGGTGATGTATTGGAAACACTTGGCGTTCTAACAGACCTGGGTGGTTTCAAAAACCAGATGCAGGCCGCACAGAACGCAACATTCAACGTGAACGGGCTGCCAGTAGTTAGAAGCTCGAATACCGGCCTGAGCGATGTCATTTCCGGTGTTACGCTTAACCTGGCAAGCGATGCTCAGGGTAAAAGCGCCACCATGATGATCAGCGGTGACACAACCCCCCAGAAAACAGCCATCAACGATTTTCTTGCCAAATTCAATGCGCTTACCAGTTACATCGGCCAAAAAATTGCCATCACCAAGAATGCGGATGGTTCCTACACACGGGGAACACTATCCTCGGATCAGGCGATTTCTTCATTCCGCTATGATATGTTCAGGATGGTTGGCGGCAGCATCACCAACAGCGGTTATTTTAGAAATTTGAGTGATATCGGGATCACCATCAACGACAGCATGAATGCCGTACTTTCAGATACAAGCAAGCTGGAAAAAGCGCTCATCTCAAATCCGAATGACGTAAAAAAAGTATTAGATGGATTAATGGGAAGCTTGCAATCTAAATTGAACAATTATGTAGGAACCAAGAGTTATGTTGATCAGGCGATCAGCTCAGCGGACGACCAGACGAAATCAATGAACGATATGATCAAAAGCATGAACACCCGTCTGGATATGCGCCAGCAGAATTTGATCAATCAATTTACAGATGCACAAAACCAAATTCAGTCCATGCAATACGAAAGGCAAACGCTTAACAGTATATACGGATCGATCAACACATACTCGTAGTTATACGCCCTTGCATACGACCTCCATCGAAGATGGGCTAAGGATAGCAAGAACCGTAAGACCAGGCAAGGATGCCGGAGGGCAAAATGTCATATGAACAAGTACCCAAAATAAGCAGTATCGAAGTCGAAAGGCAGGTTAGCGCTGCAACTATTGTCATCCAACAACAGCAAGCTGCTCCTGTCAAACCATTAGAACCCAAAACCAAACCAGTAGAGCAAAAGGTGGAAGAGAAAAAAGCGGATACACCCAAACTACCCGCGGTTCTCACATCGGATGTCAGCCTCAGATTCATAGTGGATGATGACACGCATGCGATCACAATATTGGTGGTGGATAGGGCTAATCAAAAAGTGATCCGCTCCATTCCCCCGGAAGATATTGGGAATTTCCAGGGCGGTAATCTCTTCGATTACTTTGCTTGATCAATAAATGGCATAAAAATTATTTAGGTGATTTTTACGCGAAGATGGTTCAGCCATGCCTGTGTCAGCCGATAACGGAACCATAGAGACAAAAATTTATCTGTAACCAGGAGTAAAGCCGTGTATCAACAAGCATCTTACAGAAGCCAGGAATATCGGACGCAAGACGTCATGGGCGCCAGCCCAATTCGATTAGTGGTGATGGCATATAACCTGGCGATCAATGCCTGTGAACAGGAAGATTTCGCCCGTGCCACCAAAGCGATCTCTGTCTTACGCGACGCGCTCAATTTTGATTACCCAGAAGTCTCCATAGGCCTGTTCCGCCTTTATCAGTGGTGCCTGGACTGCATCCGTCAGGATGATTACAAAAGCGTGATCTCTTCCCTGACCGAACTTCGTGACGCCTGGGCTCAAACTGAGAAGAACCTATCCCCCATCGCTGCACCAACCATGCAGCAATCTCAAAGAGCTGCTTAAACAATTCCAATTAATCATCAAATATGACATTTGCCAGGGGCATTTATTTGCCCCCTGGTCTTTTTAAATTCCTCTTTACTTAAAATTTATTTGAACTTCACATCGGATTTACTGCTGTATTCCATCTGGAGTGATATTCTAGCATCAGGAATAAATTTAACCAGGAGAGATGTATGAGCTTTTGGAACAGTTTACGAATCAGCGCATCAGGTTTAACCGCTCAACGGTTACGTTTGGATATGATCTCGAACAATATAGCCAACTCTCAAACCACGCGTACGGATCAAGGCGGTGCATATAAAAGGCAGGATGTTGTGTTCTCCCCCCAGGGTCCCCAAAACACGCTGCCCAGTTTCATTGCCGCAAGGCTGGGGAATTCACCAATAGCAAACCGTGCCCTGCAAACCGGTGGAGTGGAAGTGACACAGGTGATCACCGATCAAGAATCCGGACCCAAGGTCTATGACCCCAATCATCCAGATGCGGACGAAGAAGGTTTTGTCACTTATCCGAACGTGAACCTGGTGGTTGAAATGACCAACATGCTTTCTGCTACACGCTCATACGAAGCAAATCTTTCCGTCATTGATGCAGCCAAACGCATGGCATTAAAAGCGCTGGATATTGGCCGTTAGCCAGAATAAAAGGAAAATAACATGGATATTAACTCAATTTCTTCAATTGGCAGTCTGACCAATCTCGACAAAACCCAGCCTAAAAAAGCAACTTCCGGGTTGGACCAGGTCACAGAATCCTTTGGACAGGTGCTCGATTCACTGAATACCAGCCAACAGGAAACTGACAGCCTGATCTCAAGACTTGCCACCGGGCAGGATGTTGACCTACACCAGGTGATGATCGCATCTGAAGAAAATGATGTCAACTTCAAGGTTGCCCTGGCAATTCGGGACAAACTGGTGGATGCATACCGCGAAGTCATGCGGATGAGCGTTTAATTTTTTTACACTACACAAGGTAATTATGGCCGAACCTCTGCAGCAACAACTCGGTTCCTTCTGGAACCACCAAACTACATCACAGAAGATCACACTCATCGCCCTGATCATCGCCGCGGCGATCGTGATCCCTTTATTTGTATCCTGGGCAACAACCCCCAGCTATGCCGTAGCTTTCAGCGGTATGGCTGAAGAAGATGCCGGTCAGGTTGTGCAAAAATTAGCCGAAGCCAACATCCCCTATAAACTCAGCGGTACAGGAACTATCTTGGTTCCGGAAAACCAGGTCTATGAAGTCCGTTTACAGATGGCACGCGATGGACTGCCCGCCAATGGAACCGTTGGTCTGGAACTCTTCGGCAGCAACACCCTGGGTATGACCGAATTCACCCAGAAGATCAATTATCAACGTGCGCTGGAAGGTGAACTTGAACGAACGATCGGCAGCCTGAGCGCTATTCAATCCGTGCGGGTACATGTAGTCACCCCAGAGAAAACCCTTCTCTCCAGCGAGCAAACGCCCACCACCGCTTCGATCGTTGTCAAATTGACGCCAGGAAAGAACCTTGATTCGGCCCAAGTGGCAGCCATAGCCCACCTGACAGCCAGTAGTATTGAAGGTTTGAAACCGGATAATGTGGTTATCGTAAACTCCTCTGGACGTATGCTGGCTTCTGGCGCCGGATCTTCTGGTGATGCCTCGGCAGTTGCTCAAACAGACAGCCGCCGCGCTGCAGAAGCTCAGGCCGCGATGAATATTCAGAACAAAGCAGAGATCTTGCTGGCGCAAGTTCTCGGACCCAACCGGGCTGTAGTGCAGGCGGATGTCAGCCTGGATTGGACACAAAAGGAAACCACGTCCCAAAACTATGAACCCACGCCCGCCACGATCCGCAGTTTACAAAAAACTACTGAGGAGTACTCCACAGTTGGAAGCACCACAGGCGGCGTGCCAGGCGCAGATACCAACCTGCCCAACCCGGCTCCTACAACGGCCACAGGTACTGGCAGCTCGTCCAACTATACCCGCTCTGATGAAGTGACGAACTATGAGATATCAACCTCACAAACCCATGAGATCATTTCTCCTGGAACCGTTAAGAGAATTTCTCTGAGTGTCCTTGTAGACGATGTAACCGACCCACAGCAATTGCAAACGCTCACAAGTGCAGTCGCCGCGGCAGTAGGGATTGACGAGGCACGAGGCGACAAGCTGGTCGTTGAAAACACAGTCTTTGACAAATCATTCGCGACACAGCAGGAAGAAGACCTATCAAAAAGCTCCAATACAGAAATGTACTACAAGATAGCAGAGATTGCCGGAGCCGTCATATTGCTCTTCCTATTATTGTGGTATGTCCAACGATTACTCAAGAACTTACGCCTGGCTTCGTCCGATGCCTGGGTGCCTGTGATGAAACCGGTGTCAGAATCTGCACTCTCTGCACCATCCACACAATTGTTATCCAATAATATGTCCAGCTCAATGCTGCAGCAGCAGGTTCAAACATCTCAGCCCAAACTTGAACCCATGTTCAAAATGGAACAAGCACACCCCGAAGATGAACAACTGCAAAAAGTGCTCACCCGCATGACAGAAGAAAATCCTGCCAGCGTGGCTGAGATCATCCAA
Source organism: uncultured Chloroflexia bacterium (assembly GCA_963841805.1). GTDB lineage: Bacteria > Chloroflexota > Anaerolineae > Anaerolineales > Anaerolineaceae > PNON01. The sequence continues at coordinate 685,173 of CAWJEB010000010.1, read as the reverse complement.
CTCTGGCTATCGCAGGACGAGAGATAAACATGACAGATGCAATGCTTTCTCAAAATGGTTTGGAAAAAGCCACTGCCTTGCTGCTTTCCCTTGGAGTCGATCTCTCCTCCAAGGTGCTGCAATACCTGGGGGAAGGCGAGATCGAGCAGGTGTTACTGGCGCTCAGTAAGGCAGGTAGTGTTCCAGCAGATTCCCGCCGCCAGGTAATGCAAGAGGCTTACGATTTAACAATCAATGGTGTCGGAATAATGGGGAGTAGCGCTGAATACACCCGCCAGTTGCTTGCCCGCGCAGTCGGCCCACGCAGAGGTGCTGAAATTTTGGAGCGTATCTCTGCCCACCAACAGCTTTCATCTTTTGAGATGCTGCGCAATGCCGACCCGTCCCAGGTTGCCACGCTACTGCAGGATGAATTGCCACAGACCATTGCCCTGGTGCTCTCCTACCTGGAAGCCAAAGTGGCCGCCGATATTCTCACCAGTTTCCCAAAGGATCTGCAAATTGAAGTCGTGCTGCGCCTGGCAGTCATGGATCGGGTATCACCTCAGGTTGTGCAGGTGGTTGAAAAGAATTTGAAGAATAAATTATCCGGAGTGCTTAATGAAGCCGATTTCCGCGCTACGGGCGGTGTTTCATTCCTGGTAAAGATGATGAACCAGGTGGATCGCGGCGTACAAAAGACCATCTTTGAAGCGCTCGATACCACTAATCCTAAACTGGTTGAAGAGATCCACTCCAATATGTTCACCTTCGATGACCTGGTGAAACTGGATGACAAGACTATGCAGCGTGTTTTGCGCGATGTTCCTAAAACCGATCTGGCGCTTTCAATGAAGGGTGCCCAAGAAAAGCTTAGGGACCTGGTGTTCCGCAACCTGTCTGAACGCGCGGCTGAGAACTTGCGTGAAGAAATTGAAGTTCTGGGGCCGCAGTTGGCGAAGAATGTATATGCTTCGCAGCGCAGAATTGTGGATGCAGTGCGTTCATTGGAAGAAGCGGGCGAGATCGTTATTGCCGGTAGTGGAGGAGATGATTATGAAGTCATCAACTAAACTTGATCCCGGTTCATCAAACGCTCAGAGCTGGACTCCGGTGGATTTTTACGAATCTGGAACTGAGACAGACCTTAAGAATGATGGCAAACCAGTTTCGCTCTTTGATTGTATTTCCATCGCCAATGGTGGTGAAAGCGCGACCAAGAAAGTCATCAAGTCTGACCAAAATGTTAACCCGAGTCAGTGGCAGGCTCGAGATATCGCTTATCAAATGCCGCTTCGCAAAAATTCCAACCCCGACTGGCAGCCATCCTTGAAATTTGCCACGGCTACGGCGCCACAGGATATTTCCCGCGAACTCATCCATGCGGCAAAAAAAGAGGCAGAGCAGATCCTTCTCAGCGCTCAGAAAGAAGCAAAAGGCATTCAGGAACAAGCCTATCAGGACGGCTGGAACAATGCCATGGGTGAGATCAAGAATCACATGGACACTGCCAGCGCACTTGTAAAAGAGATATCGGATTGGCGGGATAACCTGATCGCTCAGAGTGAGCAAATGATCCTGGATTTCGTCCGAAGCATTTCTCAAAAAATGTTCGGTGAAGGCTATGAATTGGATCGCGATACGCTGCAACTGACTTTCAACAAAGTCCTTGAAAATGCCCGCTCGCTAGGTAATTTACGGATTTACGTTCATCCAGAAGATGCCAGCAGTCTTGGGCCGTACTGGCGTGAATTTCAAGAGTCGATCACATCTCATACAATCGAGATCGTTCCAAGCAGTTCGATTGCCCGCGGCGGCTGTTATGTGAATGGACAATGGGGATCTGCCGATGGCAGGATCGAGACACAGTTGAAATCCATTTTAGAAACCATAGACGGCGAAGCCGAAGTATTGGAAAACTAAACTATGACAATGGCGGTGCAAGTGCCTGATCTTTCGCGATATACACAAGCCTTATCCAGGCTTAATACAACACGCACATCCGGCAGGGTGATCCAGGTGCTCGGACTCACCATCCAGGCTATTGGCCTCGATTGCCAGATCGGCGAGGTATGCGAAATTCGAACCTCGCACGAATCGCTTCTCTCAGAGGTGGTAGGCTTTCAGGAAGACCGCGTTCTATTGATGCCGTTAGGTGATATGCAGGGAATCCAACCTGGCAGCTCGGTTTTCCCGATCTACAAGAGTTTTCGCACTCCGGTGGGCATGCCCTTGCTCGGACGGGTTCTGGATGGTTTAGGCCAGCCCATAGACAGCGGCCCCAGCCTGGAAGGTATTGAACGTGTGTCTACGAATAATTCACCTCCTCCTCCGCTCTCCCGACCTCCTATCTCCGAACCGCTGGTGACTGGCGTCAGGGTCATTGATGGTATGCTCACCTGCGGCAAAGGCCAGAGAATGGGCATCTTCGCCGGGTCAGGCGTTGGTAAAAGCACCCTCATGGGTACCATTGCCCGCAGTTCCCGCTCGGATGTCAGCGTAATTGCCCTGGTGGGTGAACGAGGACGGGAAGTTCGTGAATTTTTGGAGCGCGACCTGGGTGAAGATGGTTTAGCCCGATCTGTTGTGGTCGTTTCGACCTCAGATCAGCCAGCCCTGGTGAGGTTGAAAGCCGCTTTTGTAGCTATGACCATTGCAGAAAACTTCCGTGACAATGGCATGGATGTGACCTTCCTGATGGATTCGGTTACCCGCTTTGCTATGGCACAACGCGAAGTAGGACTGGCAATTGGCGAACCGCCAGCCAGCAAAGGATATACCCCGTCCGTATTTGCTCTGTTACCCAGACTCCTGGAACGAGCAGGGGCAAGCGATAAAGGCACCATCACGGGCTTCTTTACCGTTTTAGTGGAAGGCGATGATTTCAACGAACCAATCTGCGATGCCGCACGCGGTATTCTGGATGGCCACATCATCTTAAGCCGGACGCTGGCCGCCAGAAACCACTATCCAGCCATTGATGTATTGGGCAGCGTCAGCAGGGTCATGCCGGCTGTTACTACCCGCGACCATATGCAGATGGCAGCCACCGCCAGAAAACACCTGGCTACTTACGAAAAAGCCCGCGACCTGGTCAACATTGGTGCTTACGTTAGCGGATCTGACAACGATATCGACCAGGCATTACAGGTGCTGCCTGCGCTCACATCATTTTTGCAGCAGGAAAATAAAGATGTCTCTCCATTTGAAGAGACACTAACTAAATTAGAGGTCGCTCAGAATTGAGGTAAACAATGCCGCCAAAATTCTCATTACAAACCGTACTGGATGTCCGTCACAGCAAAGTAGAATCGCTGGAAATCGAGCTTAGCCGGCTGAACCTGGAGAAGCATCAGAAAGAAGCGCTTTATGAAGCGCTATCGAATGCACAGGACACTCTTTATATTAAACTGCATGAGCAAATGCACGGCGAGGTTGACCTCTTTCTGATGAACCATCTGCGCAACAACATTAATAATATTACAAAACAAATGGAATTAACGCTTCAGGCAATCAATAATTTGGCAGAGGCGGTAGAACAAAAAAGGCTTGAAGTGGTTGAAGCCAAGAAATCGGAAGAGTCTCTGAATATTTTGAAAAACAAAGAGATCGATCGATTTAATGAAGAAGAAAAAGATAAGGAACGGCGCTTTCAGGATGATATTTACATTTCGCAGGGATTCCGGCAGCGTCGATCTGAGGTGTGACCATGATTGGAAATAATTTTAATTCTCAAATTCAGACTGTGATCTACGACCTGCTTATTAAACTATTGCAGCGTCAGACCACATCTAACGATAATGGGGATGTCGAGAGTGTCTTACAGCGTTATGGAGACGCATCCAACACAGGAACAGTAACTGGCGGCTCTTTCTCGGAAATGATCAACAACGCCTCCAGTAAATACGGTGTGAACGCCAATCTTGTTAATGCGGTGATCAAGGCAGAATCCAATTACAACCCGAAGGCTGTCTCTTCTGCAGGCGCACAGGGATTGATGCAGTTGATGCCGGGAACAGCGAAAGACCTGGGTGTAAAAAACTCATTGGATCCTGCTCAAAACATTGACGGTGGCGTGCGCCTGTTGAAACAGTTGTTGAATAGATACGATGGGAATGTGCAGCTCGCACTGGCAGCTTATAATGCCGGTCCAGGAGCTGTGGATAAATACGGCGGTATTCCTCCCTACCGGGAGACAAAAGTCTATGTTGAACGCGTTATGGACTTTTACTCCGGTGGGAGTGATTGGAGCGTGTGAAATGAGCAGTTTATTTTCTGACAATTCGATCAAAGCAGCCAAGCTGGCACTGGATGGTTTATCCAAGCGCCAACAGCTCATTGGCAGGAATATCGCCAATATCGATACCCCGGGATATCACTCTCAGGAAATCAGCTTTGAAACAGCCATCCAGAGAGCTCTGAAATCTAATGGGCAGATCCAGCCGGCGATCTCACAACCAGGCCACATGTCCATTACCGGGAAACAACCGTTTTATCAAACCAAAGACCGTCCTGGAGGTACGGCAAGAGCAGATGAAAATAACGTGGATATCGATGTAGAACTCAGTCAAATGACAGAGACTGGTATACAATACCAGGCTGTCAGCCAGGAAGTCAGCAAGAAGCTGGCACTCCTGAAAACAATCGCCATGTCGAGGTAAGGATGACAGTACCAATACAAATACCAATCATAACTACCTCGCCGCCTACAACAACATCCGCAAAACCAAACGTTAGGCCGGAAAATGCAGAGAGTTTTGAGCAAATCCTCAAACAAAAAACATGCGAAGGATCGCAGTTTAAAGACGGATGCACTCAACTCGAACAGGCGGTGAGCACTCAAACGATCAATGAAATTCAAACGGAGGTGAAACCAACCAGCGAGAAAATAGATAAAGAAATTGCGAAGAAAGTTGAAGCGCCTGAGACTGAGGTGGAAACATCAGCAAATGATGTCATGCAGGTCAATGAAACTGCAGGTGCAACCCTGACTGTTCCTGTCCAGGCTGCACCAACCCCTGTTGTTCTAGAAGCCCCAGAAGGTGAGGCTGTTGTATCAGCCGTAACAGAAACAAACGTGGAAGCTGGACAGGGAAGCAGCAAGCAAATTACAGAAAGCGGAACGGTTGCTTATCAGCCAGAAACCAAAGCTGCAAGCAATACAACTGAAACGAAAACCTCAGCAACCGCTTATCCCACGCAGCAAGCAGAAACAGCAGCCAGGAATGAAGCCCAGCCAAAACAGGCGGATGCCCCTGTTCAGATGGCGGATCTACAAGTGCCAATACAGGATAAGCCTGTCAACGCTAACCCTTCAAAAGCCGTTGTTGAGCAACCAGCAGAGTTCCAAGCACAACCTTCACAAGAGGCAGCAAAAGGAACAACCTCTCCTGTTGTAAATAATCAGGAAACAGCGAAACCACAAGTGATGACCGCTGAGGCAAAAGCGGCACCGGTTCAGGCTGCCGATGAAACCACCCAGGCTGTTTTGAAGACTGTTGAAACAACACCAGTTGTAGCTCAAAAACTTGAGGCGGATGCAAAACCTGAGGTATCAGAAAAGTTATCGGAGGCTGGTAAGAAATTCACCACTGAAGGAAAAGCTCCCAATAACAGCACATCCGCAGACCCAACAGAGCCAGCAGCACAGAAGGTAGAACCAAAAGTTGTCAACGCTCCAACTGCTGCTGAAAGTAAAACTGAAGCTAAAGTGGTCAGTTACACCAACGAAGGAAAGCCGGAAAGAAAGGCAGATGTGCAGGCTCCGCCTGAAACACAGGGTAAAGCGCCGCCCGCACCACCTCCTGGAGTGGTAGATGAGCGGATGATGACAGATCCGACTACCGGAAAAACCTACGAGCCGGCCCGCCTGGCGGAAGCTCAATCCACAGAAATACTGAGGCAGATCAGCCGCCAGATCGCTGGCTCATCCAATTCTGGTAATCAAACCATTCGCATCCAACTTCACCCGGAAGACCTGGGACAAATCGAGTTGAAGATCGTCAGCACACCTCAAGGAACGAACGTTTCGCTGGTGGCAGATCAATCTTCCACTGGAAAGCTGCTTGAATCACACCTGGCCGACCTAAGGCAAACACTCATTGATGCGGGTGTCCAGCTCTCGAATGTCAACATTGGCCATCAGGCTCCCCAGCAGTCTTTCCGCAATCCCCAGTATGACCAAACCTCACAGCGGCAGGCGTTCAGATATGAGAACAATCCAGCTGCAACAGAGGAATCAGATACAAATAAATCACAATCAAAAGTATCCCTCGTGGATTATCTAATTTAGGAAAGGAGGTTTTAATGTCAATCAGTCCAATTTCTCAAGTTATGGCACAAACTGCAACAGCCGTACAAAATGCCGCATCCTCTTCATCGGGGATGACTGGTCTGGGTGAAAGCGATTTTATGATCATGCTCGTCGCTCAATTAAAGAACCAGAATCCATTGGAGCCGATGGATAACAAAGACTTGATGGGTCAGGTTACCCAGCTCAATTCATTGAATGAGCTGCAAGCGATCTCAACCCAGATCAAAACTCTTGCTGCATCCTCACAGACCAGCTATGCTGCATCTTTGATCGGCAAACATGTAAAAGCCCAGAGAGACGGTCAGGAACCGTTAGAGGGTCTCGTAACCGCCATGGAAGTCTTGGAAGGTGATTGTATCCTTACCATCGGAGATACAACCGCGCTTCTGTCATCAGTCACAGGTGTAAAGGAAGCATAATATGGTCGATCCGATCAGGTTTAATTCTGCACAACCAGTAAAGCCAGTTCAAGGGCAGAATACTCCACAACCGAATCAGGCGAACCCGGCAGGTCCCAGTTTTGCAGATACTCTCTCCGGTGTTCAGAATCTGCGCTTTTCAAACCACGCACAGAAAAGAATGCAAGTCAGGGAAATCAATCTATCCGATGATGGCATAACCCGCCTTGCAAATGCCGTGGAAAAAGCAGAAAAACGCGGTGGTAAAGAATCCCTGGTGATGGTGGACGACCTGGCGTTTATCGTCAATGTGAGAGACCGAATGGTCGTAACCGCCCTTGACCCTGGCAGTCGTGGTGAAGGAGTCTTCACCAAAATCGACAGTGTCGTGTTCGCTGACCCTGCAAAAGCAGAGGAATCAGCCGATAACAGTAATAGCTAATTTAATCAAATATCCTTACGGGCTGGCCCTCTTGGAGGAAGCCTGTAAGATCAACCTCTAGGAGAGTTTAAAATGATACGCTCAATGTTTACAGCAATCAGCGCATTAAATCTACATCAGAATTACCTGGATGTCATTGCAGACAACCTTGCCAACTCCAACACCACCGGATATAAAGCCAGCCGCGTCGTATTCCAGGATCAATTCGCACAGGTCATGAGCTCCGGCTCTGCGCCATCCGCTACTTCTGGCGGTATCAACCCAACCCAGGTTGGATTGGGTGTCAAATTAGGATACATCTCCCCAGTTTTCACCCAGGGTATGCTGCAATCCACCGGACGCAGCACAGACCTGGCCATTCAGGGTGACGGTTTCTTTGTATACCGTGCTGGCGACGAACAGCGCTTCTCCCGTGAAGGTTCGCTGGAAATTGACTCAACCGGTTATCTGGTTAATAACTCGACCGGTATGCGCATACAAGGTTGGACAGTTCCACCTAATGGCCTGGTTGTTGATACAAACCAACCAGTAGGAGATATGCAGATCTCCCTGGATGCCACCCTGGCGCAGGCGACCCAAAATGTAGTGATGGGCGGAAACCTCGATTCAACCACCGCAACAGGCGGAACCGTTGACTCTACCTTCGGTGTGTATGACTCACTTGGCAGCCTGCACACTGTCACAGCCCGCTTTACCCGCACAGGCGCCAATGCCTGGACCTGGGCCATGCAAGATCCATCCACTTTGGGGATTACAGGCGCAGGCACCCTGGCTTTCGATAACCAGGGCCACTACACCGCCACCGGATCGGCGATGACAACCGCAATCGTTATTCCCGGCAGCTCTGGGGCAGCGAATGTCTCATTGGCTACTATGCCTAATTTCGACTTGACCAAAATGACCATGCTGGACGCGGCCAACGGCGCTTCAGCCCGCAGCCAGGATGGCCTCTCGGCTGGTACCGTGACCGATATCTACGGCTCACCAAACACAGGGGAAGTCTACCTGGTTTACTCAAACGGACTCAAACAGTTGATCGGTCAATTGGCTCTTTCGCACTTCACCAACCCCACCGGGTTGCTCCGGGCAGGGCAGAACCTGTTCAAAGCTGGTTTGAACTCTGGTGAGGCGCAGATCGGCGCAGCAGGCAGCGGCGGACGTGGATGGATCTCCAGCGGCTACCTTGAGGCCAGCAATGTGGATATGGCACAGGAATTTACCAGCATGATCCTTGCCCAGCGTGGTTTCCAGGCCTCCTCTCGGGTGATCTCGACCTCGGATGAGATCCTACAGGAACTCGTGAACCTCAAACGGTAATAAGCAATAAGCAGGCGTCTGGAAATGGATTTCCAGACGCCTGACCTTTCAGATAATCATGCTCAATATCACCAACCCGCCAATCCTCACCCAGAGTTCACTCCAAAGCCCGAGTGAATCGGCTTTGTTTTTAAGGGTCAACCAGCATATCGCCGGGGAAGTGATCAGCGTTGATAACGAGCAGGTTGTCTTATCCATCCAGGGTGTTCAAATTGTCGCACGAATGACCACACCAGAACAAACCGCGACGCTCATAGAACGGCGGTTTGCGCAGTTTGTTGTCAAGGATATGAATGGGGAAATCCTGACCTTGCAGTTGGTGGATCCCAAAGCGTCCAATGGAGCACTTTCAGCATCCAGGCCTGAAACACAACTGGTATCAAAGCTGTTGACCCAGCTTGGTCTGGCGGATGGACCCGGCAACCAATTGATAGCCCAGGCTGCCATTCGAAGTGGATTGACCATTACTCCCACCCTGGTCAATGAGCTCACCCAGGCTTTGAATCCCATCATGAATTGGGGCATGCCACATGCCCTCGCGGCAGCCTCGCTGAAAGCAAATGGCATAGCCGTTTCACCTCAATCCATCAGCTTGATGTTGAACACGCCCGATAATATAAGCGGGCAGATCCAAAACCTCATCCAGCAGCTTTCTAAGGCATTGGAAAACAACCGCCTGCCACCCAATATGATCGAGCTGGCGAGAGGTTCACTTCAAACCCTAAGGCAGGCTATCATCGATGCCAGCCTGCCACCTGGTGAATTAGCCGCAAAACTGCACAATGCCATCTCGCTGCTGGGAAAATCGGTGGAGAATGAATTGATGGAATCGATACAAAATTCCATCAGATCACTACCAACAGACAATCTTGAACGAGGGTTGTTGGTTCTGAGCAGACTGCGAAATGAACTGGCAGAACGGGGCATGAAAACCCTGGCAGGCGGAATTGATCAATTCAATGAATCAATTCGGATGATGCATCTATATCATTCTGCTTCTACAAAAGAAGCCAACGCCAACCAGTGGATACGCATGGAACTACCTGTAAACTTCCCCGCCCGCGGTCAGATCGAAAACCGGGATCCAAATGAGCAAAATTCCGCCTCGCTACGAATTGCGCGCGATCCAGATGAAGACGAGCTTTCCGTCAACCCGCGCTACACCCGACTGGTGATCCGCATGGATGTTGGCAAACAGGAAGTTATCGAGGTGGATCTCTCTGTCGTGGATCACACCACCGGGTTATCCATCTCTACATCCGATTCTTCATTGACCAAACTGGCTAAGTCAGAACTTCCGACACTTCAAAAGGATCTTTCGAAAATTGGCTACGAGACTCTGGTTAGCCAGGTGGAGACAGATAACAGCCTTACCAACCCTAACCCCGAAACCAGGCGATACCAACAATCCTTTATCACCGGGATCAACGTGGAAGTCTGATGACAGACGAAATCACCGAAAACCCCCGATTAACAGCCACCGCCCTCGGATACGACGCGGATCGGGATAATGCGCCTGTTGTGCTGGCGTCAGGGCGTGGTAAAATTGCAGAAGAAATACTTGCTGCTGCCAGGGAATATAACGTACCCATCCACTCAGACCCGGTCCTGGCTGAATCGTTGAGCAAAGTGAATGTAAGCCAGGCAATTCCACCAGAGTTGTATATCGTGGTCGCCGAGATCTTTGCCTATATTTATCGGATCCAGGCACAACATACCAGACAAAGAGAGAAATCGACGAATGCAAAGTAACCCTTCCCAAGGAAGTGAACGCAGAGCCTACTTTCGAGTGCAGTATCCAATTGAACATCGGCCCCTCATCACCATTAGGGGTACTCAGTTTTTTATTATTGATATTTGCGAAGCAGGTGTTCGATTCCACAACCCATCATCAGTAAAATTGCCTGGTGATATTTTCCAGGCAACGGTTATATTACATGATGATGATCCATTCAATATTGTGGGTAGAATTATCAGGATTAAAGATATTGAAGCTGCAATGATGATGACGATCCGGGGCATTCCCTACCGCAAAATTATTGCTGAGCAGGCTTACCTTCGTCAGGTTGATCTTTAATTTCACCTTCGTCCGCATCGGTTGAATGCGAGACCAAAAGTTCCCTTAATCCCTTAAACGTATCCGGTTCAGGTCCATTTGCCAGGCGTTGTTCCAACCTGGTTTGTTCCTGCACAGCCTGAAATATTTCCTGCCTCAAAATTGTAACTTCACGCGGGGCTTTGATGCCTAATTTAACCTTGTCCCCTTCAATGGAGAGGACGGTGATGGTGATCGAATCGCCAATATTCAGGCTTTCGTCAATGCGCCTTGTAAGAACCAGCATAGCTTACTTTCTCACTCTTTATTGTAAAAAGTCAAACAGGTTAAGGGCAGAGATCGCGCGTTGACCCACTTCAAGGACTGCTTGATAGGTCGTTTCCTGCCCCTGCATCATGGCAATAGCTTCTGCCATATTAACATCTTCTTTCTCAGAAAGCAAGCTTTTCAAGGTAAGGTTTGTTTTGTCCAAGTGATTTATGGCAGAATTGACCTGCCGCATTCTGGCGCCGTTGGTCGCCCTCACTTCACCCACCAGATTTTCTGCCGTTTTGAGGTTGGTGAGGCTAGCGTTCAATTCGTTGCGATCGTTATTCAACAGGGCATTCTTTGCACTAACCAGCGCATTGAACAATGCGGTGAATGCCGGGCTGGCATCCACATTGGTTGATATGGACTGTCCCGGTCCGAGGTCGTGCTGCATGATACCACCATCTCCACGATAGTTGATCACATCAGGGTCGGCGGTGGATGCTTCATAGGGTTTGACATCGGTTTGGTAGCCAGCAAAGACGAATTTACCCATGTGGGAAGTATTGGCAACCGAGATCGCGTTCTCCAATAGCATTTCTACTTCAGGAGCCAGGGCGCTGCTGCGTTCGCTTGCCCCAATGGTGTCCGAGAGGCCTTTGGTGATGGCTGTGTTTGCTTTGGTGATCAGATCTGAAAGCTGAGAAATGGCGAGGTCTGATGTCTGCATCCATGCGTTGATCTCGCTTGCGTTATTCAAATAGTTTTGCCCGCTTTGCAGGCTGGATTTTAATGTAAGAGAGGCGGCAGCGCGGGCAGGATTATCGGAAGCCGATTGGAACTGTTTGCCAGAGGCAACGAGGTTTTGAAGCGCGGTAAGTCGTTCTTTGTTGGCATTCATATAGGCTATTGCATTGTTGGTTGCCATACTATCAGAGATTCTCATCACATACCTCGCTTATCTTCCCACTATACCCAGACCGTTAATGATCTTATCCAGCATCTCGTCTATTACCGTCATAAGTCGGGCTGCTGCTTCATAGGCTTTTTGTGCTTTCATCAGGTTCGCAGCTTCTTCATTAAGGGATACGCCTGTAACTGATAAACGCTGATTTTCCATGGCATCGGATACAAGTTTTCTATTCTGGGCATTTGCTTTTGCCCGGGAAACATTCAATCCCAGGTCGGCAATTTTCCCGGTGTAGTACTGATTGGCGGTTGCGGTACCCCCATTTAATAAAGCTTCTTCCCGTACGTTGGCAATTAATCTGGCCAGTTCCCCATCCCCGGCTGCATTCGGAGTTGCTCCAGTGGCGATCAGAGATGTATTGTTCAGAGCAGCATTGACGTGCATGCTCATGGCACTGGTACCTGTAAAGAAATCCTGCTGGGAAGTAAAGGTTACATTGCCTGCCGCCGCGCCAGACACCTCACTATATTGAGTCTGGTCGCCGCCAAATGTGAATGTAAGCCCGCGGCCAGTATCATATTGCACCGGGGTTCCAGATACTGCCGGTGTATCCTGCCAGTCACTGCCATAACCTGAACCATCGGTGAGGCGAACACTTACAGCTGCGGCAGAAGAATCGAGCACCCGGAATTGCCAGGTACCTGCATTCAGGCGTGTCTCTATTGAATATGTATCAGCAGTGAGCTCTGACTGTCCCGTTGCGACAGCGGCTGCGCCAAATTTTGTGATCGTATTAGAGATTAAATTATTTGTAACAATTTTGCCAGGTGCGAAACCTGATGAATGCAGAGCATTCACCCTGGTGATCAATGCCGAAGCCAGGTTGTTTAAACCCGTCATCTGGTCATCCATTACGTTATCACGGGCGTCAATAATCCCTGCCAATTCGCCATTTCTGGGAATCAGCGTTTGGCCATCAGCCCACATGATTTGAGCAAAATTGTGATTAGCAGGATCTGGTGTCACAGACAGTTCAAAGTTTTTCTGCCCTTGCACCAGGACATGCCCGTTGATTGACACTACCACCTCTCCATTAGCCTGCTTGGAGGATGTTGCGCCAGTCAATTCAGCAAGGCGGTCTAATAATACATCTCGCGCGTCCATCAGGTCATTAGGTTGCTCGCCGATTGCAATGACCCTCGTAATTTCACTATTGAGTCTGGCAATTTGATCAGCCGCGCCATTGATCTCTTCCATCCGCTGTCCGATGACCAAATCTTGTTCCATCTGCAATTGGTAAACCTGTAACGAGCGGGTGTTTAGTGCGCCTGCCAACGCTTTGGCGTTATCCAGCACTTCCGCACGGATACTGCTGTTCGATGGGTCAACGCTCAATTTTTGCCAACCGCTCCAAAAGGCATCCAATTTGGGAATGATCCCATCCGTAGAGGTTTCGGCAAAACCAGCTTCCAATTCCTGCAACACGCCGCTTTCAACTTCCCACTGTTTTGATCCCTGTATCTCCTGCCGGTAGCGGGCATCGAAGAAATCCAATGTAAAACGACGAATGCGATCCACAGAAACGCCAGTGCCGATCTGCCCTACACCCATGGTGTATGCAGCGCCCTGGTTGGTCACTGCCGGTCCGGCTTTTAATACAGCTTCCTGCCGTCGGTATCCAGGTGTATTCACATTGGCGACATTGTGTTGAATCACTTCAACCGCTGCCTGCTGACTGAGCAACGCTTGTAAGGATACACTTATTCCAGCAAACAAATTAGGCATAGGGCACCTTTACGCTTTCTGGTCCACATCCCAGGAAGCATTCTGTTCCAGAGATGGTGTTGTTCCAGGCGGTGTATATGCCATCTGGTTTTGGTAATATCCATACAAAAATGCCTTGGCAGATTCCAGCCAATCCAGCGCTGATGTCGCCATCGCCCGGTTGCCATAATTGAGATCGCGTGCCTGCCCGACAAGCATGGCAATCCCTTCGCTGAGACGATTCAACCTACCTGCTGTTGCAGTATCCAACCAAGGGAGGATTTCGGTCAGTGACGATGAATCAGACGGAATACCCATTTCCCGCGCGATGTCGATCAGCAATGTGCGACGCCGCTCTTCTAATAAGCTCATCTGGTCCAATACATTTTCCTTCTTTTCGACCAACGCCATCAGATCTTCGGCATTGGTTGTGGGCAGGAAGTTACGTTCCTCACGGGTAATATCTATGAGCGATTGAACCAATCGAAATTCCTGGACGAGTACATCTTCCAGGTTGGGAAGCAGCATGCGGGTGCGGGTATTTTCTGGCATATGTTTACCGTTTTATATCGATATGTCCTGCAAGCCTCCTGGCCAATTCTTCGTGTGGAACTTTGTAATCGCCGTTATTTACCAACTCTTTCAGGTCGTTTACTTTTTGAGATCTAACCTCTTCCACACCATCCAGCGCAGCTCTGGCTTTGGACAGCAACCGCCCTTTTTCAGATACTTCGAGCGTATCTTTCTGAGGAGGTCGGGCAGATTGCTCTACCTGTCTCTGCTGTTTTTCAACCTGCTGCGCCTGTTCGGCCTTGCTTGCTTGCAGTTGATTGAGGAGATTGTTTTCAATTTTCATTTGTAGTTCGCCTCCATATTTTTCGGGCAATAACTGTTATCACCTGTAATCTGATTATCGGCAATCTTCCTCATAACTTAAGCCTTACGCATATGTATTGCTTGTGAAATCATCGTATCGGTAGTCTGAAAAGTGCGGGTGCTCATCTGAAATCCGCGCTGCAGGGTCATTAAATGGGTCACCTCATCTGCATAATTGACATTCGATTCTTCCACCGATTGCGCCATCAACGATCCGAAATTGGGTGTTCCCGGCGCTCCAACCTGCGGCGCACCAGAAGCATCGGTTTCCAAAAATATGTTATTTCCGTTATTCTGTAATCCGCTCGCATTCGCAAAACGGGTCAGTTGGATAGCGCCTGCCTCAGACCAGGTATCACCAACCAAAACGCGGACTACACCATCTGGTTGGATCTGGACCTCACTGGTCTCAGGAGGTATGGTACCACTCCAGACCAGCGGCTGGCCATTGCCTGTCACCAGGCGTCCGGAAGAATCTAACAGAAATTGCCCATCACGGGTATAACCAGTTTTCCCGGCTGCAATCGTTACACCAAAGAATCCGTTTCCCTGGATGGCGACATCCAGCTGATTATTGGTTGCATGGATTGCACCCTGTTTCGTCAACAACTGACTTGAGGATAATGTAATGCCCTCATAATTGAGTTTTTGCAGCATCTCCTGGAAGTTGCCGCGGTTGGCTTTATACCCGGCGGTGTTGATGTTGGCTACATTGTTGCTGACAATATCAAGGTCATCCATCTTTGCCAGCATGTCGATCCTGGAAATATTTAGAACGTGAAATAGTGATCCAGACATATCCTTACTCCTCTGTTATTAACCTATTCGCCCCAGTGAGGCGATGGCTTTACCCAGCAGCTCATCCTGGTTTTGAACCATTTGCTGCGCCGCTTCATACGACCTTGATACTTCCACCAACTGGGTCATCAACTGGGTAGGGTTCGCGTTTGACATTTCAAGAAAACCTTGTGCTACCGACCCTTTTTCGGTGCCGGTCGGAGCGCCAGTTGCGGAAAATGCATTTTCACCAGAGCGTGTTAGTTCTTTCGCGGGGTCTGTAAAGCTGGCAATGCCCAATTGTCCGGCGGCTGCACCATTGATTGTGATGGTGCCATCCGGAGCGAAGATTGTTTCTCCGTCAGTTAGTTTGATCGGTTGTCCGCCACTGCCCAGCACCTGGTTGCCATCTACGGTAGTAAGGTTGCCCTGTGCATCCTTGATGAAACGCCCGTCACGGGTGTAGCGTTCTCCTTCCGCAGTCTTGATGCGGAAGAATCCATCTCCCTGCATCGCCAGGTCAAATTCGTTGCCGGTTTGCTGCAGCCCGCCCTGCGAGAAATCTGTTGTATCCTGCATTGAATCCACACCCAAACCCAGCATTCCTAAAAAAGTTACAGGGTCCGCCATGGCATCCGGGTTAGTTCTCAAAATTTGAGAAACCTTATAGTCATCCAATGAGGTGAGCACCTGTTTGAAACCCGGTGTATCCAGGTTGGCCACATCGTGTGCAATCGCCTGCTGGCGGTTAATGTTTGCCAACATGGCTGATGCTGCTGCATAAAGTCCTTTTATCATAATTGCCTCCTACCTGGCGCTCAAACTGGTGATCATCCGCACTTCTTCGCGGGTCATTCCTAATTGTCTGGCTATATCCATTTCCATCATATTACTGGCTGCCATCGCCCTTACCATCTGGTTTCTTTCTGCTACATTCGTAGTATTCGATACCCGCTGACTCCCCGGCACCGTTTTCGCGGCATCCAGTAATTTCTGAAAATCCGATTGAGCTAATACTCCGCTGGGAACCGCAGTCGATTTTTGCTCGTTGGATGTTTTTACAATGTTTTTCAGATCGTCCACAACAGGTGAAAGCTTGTTCGCCTGGGTTTCCTTACCCTGCACCAGGGCGGATTCTCTCGCCAGTTGAACCAAATTCAATGTGTCGTGCAATAAGCCGGGAATGATGGTGTTAGACATTTCTGTCTCCTTTGGTCAACAGGGCTTGAAGGGTTAAGACTGCTCTTGCATGCAATTGGCAGGCACGGGATTCAGATACACCCAATATTTCGCCAATTTCCTTAAGGGTCAGTTCTTCATAATAATAGAGGGACAAGACAGTTTGTTCTCTCTCCGGAAGCTCTTTGATCACTTCTGTCAGCCTGGCGATCATATCTTTGTCGCCAATAACATCTGATGGGTCGGTCTGATTCTCGTCCGCGATCGTCTCATACAGAGATGCATCATTTTCCTCGTCGTAATCGACAACCGCATCCAGAGAGACGATCACCCGGCTTGAATCCATCAATGCCTGCTGCACTTTACTGACATCCAGATTCATATACTCTGCCAGTTCGCTGTCGCTGGGTGTGCGTTGGTTCTGGTCTGTCAGGATGTTTACCGCCTCACGTACGTCTCTCGCACGATGCCGGGCGGTGCGCGAAAGCCAGTCCAATGACCTCAGGTAATCGAGGATCTTGCCGCGGATGCGGAAGGTGGCATAGGTGCTGAACTGGGTATTGAAACTTGAATCATAGCGATCCACTGCTTCGATCAAACCGATCAGCCCCTGGTTGACAAGATCTTCATAATCATTGCCATTCCCCTGTGTGATTCCCAACCGGCCAAGAACGAAGTGAACGAGCGACACATAACGCAGCACCATATCCTCGCGTAAAGAAGGCTCTTTGGTAACAGCGTACTGGTTGAGAAGTTCCACTTCAGTCATTTGCATAACCATCATTTAATCAAACCCTGTATTCCGGCATATTGTTCTGCGATGGGTTGTTGAATTCATCCTGCTTCAACTTTAGCGCAGTCATCATGATAATTGACCCCTTTGCCACTCTCCAATAGATCAGCCATAGGATGAAGCCCACT
This sequence comes from uncultured Chloroflexia bacterium, assembly GCA_963841805.1. Classification (GTDB taxonomy): domain Bacteria; phylum Chloroflexota; class Anaerolineae; order Anaerolineales; family Anaerolineaceae; genus PNON01. Next base: position 667,992 of record CAWJEB010000010.1, on the reverse strand, counting down.
CCCAGCATGGCTGCACCAGCCCGGACTGCAGACATTAGAAACCCGGATCCTGAGTAATAAGAGATACCTGCAACCGAGACTCCCAATAAAGTAATAATGATCTTGGAAAAAGTATTCACTGTTTCCCACAGGATGGGCAGGCGCTGTCCTTTTGCGCCGGCTTTTTCTGGTTTGCTATTTTCTTCCTTTTCATTTTTCTTAGGACTCATTCAGACAATCCTTCCCCAAACAAATAAGAGATTAATCCAGCCGGGTCTCCCTGGTGTAAGTTACCCAGTACTTCGTGGCCGTCAGTAAAGAATAGCAACGGCAGGTGAGACCTGTGTGTGATGTTATAGATGGAGCCAAACGTATAGGTTTCATCCATTTTGGTGACCACCACCCCACGGATCTTGAACGGGCTGAATGTTGAGATTGCTTGCTGGATATCAGTTTCCTTCATTGTGGCCGGAGCCGTAATGTAAATGGAACGCCCAGGCAGCACAGAAAGATATGAACCCAATTCAACGATACGGTCTTCATCGACCATGCTGATACCCGGTGTATCCACTAAAATCAAGTCTGCATCCTTTTGGTTTTCAATATGCTCCGCCAATTCCTGCGGAGAATACGCAAGGAAGAGCGGAATTTCCAACACATCGGTATACGTTTTTGTTTCGCTGATGGCACCAGCCCGGATGGTATCCGCACAGATCCAGACCACTTTCTTTTCCAGCGTCTTACCATAGAATGCCGCAAGTTTTGCGACAGTGCTTGTTTTACCAGACCCGCTTGATCCCACCAGGCACATCACCCTGCTTTGCACCACTGCCATGGAATTTTGCTGTGGCCGCAAATTGGCTTCCAGTTGTTTCTTCATGAATCGTTTCAATCGCAATTCATCAGCAAGGATCGCTGGACTGAGCGCATTCTGATTAGTCACCATAATATGTTCGACCAGCGAAGGATCAATTCCCTGCACGATCAACCGCTTCTTAATCGCCCGCAATGATGGAGGCAGCTCTATTTTTGAAGAATTAAGCTTATCTGAAATAATTTTTGGATCGCTCTTCAATTCCCTCACAATATTCTCGAGCGCCTGAATGGCAGGCTTATCGCTTGAGCTTTGATTTTGCCGTTCCGTGTGTTTTTGCAATACCGGCGGGGACCAGGTTTGTGCGTCTTCCAGTGCGTCCACGTTGGTAGTAATTTTTGCGCCGCCAGTGGCAAGTCCTTTTTCAAAAGATGCTTTCTGGTTTTTCTCTGCCAGTGCTGTCAGGATGGCTTCGATCTCTTTTCGTCCAGGCGCGGCCAGTGGTTCAGAGCGGGTTTCGTAACTTCTTTCCTCTTCTCGTTGAACAGGTATGTTTCCGGGGATGTCGCGGGTGGCAACGACTTCGACGCCCGGTTTGTTCCATACCTGCCACAATGGCCCGGCAGGGATTTCTCGCATTGAGAGAACAATTGCATCCGGACCCAATTCCTTTTGGATCTCCTGCAAAGCTTCCAGCATGTTTGGCGCTCTAAAGGTTTTTGTCAACATATCGCACCGCCTAATTCATTTCCACCATACCGTGAGCTTTGACTTTTGTGCCAGAACTCACCTCTGAATATGCCAATACAATCAAATTCGGCAAGGTCTGTTCCACCAATCGGCGGAATGCCAGCCTTAGTTCTCGCGGGCAGAGCAGTAATGGCATAAATCCCTGGTGTGCCATGACTTCCATTTGCTCGCCGGTTCGGTTCAAAACTGCCTGGGCGAGTGATGCATCCACCTGAAAGCCCACACCGGTGTCTGTTGCACCCAGTGAACTGCGCAATGCGGATTCCAATTGCGGAGCCAGGGTAAATACATGCAGGGTGCTGATATCATCCCGGTACATGGAAGACAGGGTATGCGCCATTGTTTGGCGCACCGCTTCTGCCAGGATGTTTGGATCGCGCGTGATTGAAGCGTTGTTGGCTACAACTTCCAGGATGCCACTCAAGTCGCGAATGGGAACTCGCTCACGGAGCAAGTTGCGTAGTATGGACTGAAACTCACTGAGGGCGATCAATTCGGGGATCACACCTTCAACTGAAGCAGGGCTGCGAGATTTTAGCTGGTTGAGCATTTCCTGCACCATTTGCCGGTTAAGGAGATCAGGGGCGTAACCTCTGACCAGTTCTGTCAGATGGGTGCTGAGGACAGAGAGAGAATTAACGACTGTATAGCCCATCAATTCTGCCCTGCCCTGTTCCGCGTCGGAGATCCATAGAGCTGGCAGCCCGAACGCTGGCTCGGTTGTCTTAATGCCTTTCATGTTCTCATCCGCTTCAGAGCCGGGGATGGCCAGTTGGTGATCCAGCATCAATTCACCCTTGGCAACTTCCTGCCCGCGGATCTTGATACGGTACTGTGTTGGCTGTAATCGCAGGTTATCGCGTATGCGGACTACCGGCAGGATCAATCCAAGCTCGGCCATGATCTGCCTGCGTATGCCTGTGATGCGTTTAAGGAGGTTATCCGAAGCATCATTATCGATAAGAGGAATGAGGTTGTAACCTATCTCCAACTCCATCGGGTCAATAACGACCATATTCAACATATCTTCTGGCGTTTCCGGTTCATCGGAAACAGCAGCGTCCGCGGTTGATTCAATGGCGTTGCTTTCTTTGGCTTTCACTCGCTGAACGAAATACGCCGCGGTCCCCAAACCTGCAGATACCATGATGAACGGCAGTTTGGGCAAGCCAGGGACGAATACCATAATGCCTATGATCCCTGCACCGACTGCCAGCGCATTGAAGTTGGAGAGCTGACCGAACAGATCGGTTCCAAGAGATTTGTCGGATGTGGAACGGGTGACAATGAGACCGGCTGCGGTAGAGACTAGCAACGCAGGTATCTGCACTGCCAACCCTGCGCCGACTGTGAGTAGTGAATAAGTCTGCAATGCCTGCATTACATCCATATTGTGCTGCAGCATGCCGATGACAAACCCACCAATAATGTTTACCAGCATGATGATGATAGCCGCAATCGAATCCCCGCGGACAAACTTGCTGGCGCCGTCCATCGCGCCGTAGAAATCCGCTTCGGTTTCGATGGCGCGGCGGCGGGTCCTGGCGTCTGTCTCATCGATCAAACCGGCGTTCAAGTCGGCGTCGATGGAGAGTTGTTTACCGGGCATGGCATCCAATGTAAATCGGGCGGAAACCTCTGCTACACGCCCGGCGCCGCTGTTGATAACCACAAATTGAATAATCATCAGCATTAAGAAGATGACGATACCGACAACGTAGTTACCGCCAACAATCAGTGTGCCGAAAGTTTCAATCACTTTTCCCGCGCTGGCTTCCAATAGGATAAGGCGGCTAGCCGAGATATTGATGCCCAACCGGAGGAGGGTAACCAGCAAAAGGAATGTTGGAAATACCGAAAATTCCATAGGCTGGGAAATGTACATTGTAAGTAGGATGACGCCAATGGATAACGCAAGGTTGGCGGCGACGAGAACGTCCACAGCGGCTGCGGGAAGGGGGATGATCATCAAGGCAACGATAATCACCAATCCAATCGCCAGGGCGATATCTTTTGACCTGAGCAGGCTTTGAAGGGATCCCATTGGTTTTGCGGGTGTGGTTGCTACCATGTTCTTGTATCTCTCCTTTTATCCCTGAGCAGCAGCGGGCTGCAAATGTTTTCCTGGCGTTTTCAAACGGTAAACGTAAGCCAGAACTTCGGCGACAGCCAGATACAGGTCCGGCGAAATGTCTTGATCTACTTCAACATTTTTGTATAAAGCTCTTGCCAGCGGCACATTCTGAACGATTGGCACGTTGTTCTGTTTGGCAATATCCACTATTCTTTGAGCGACGTGAAACGCGCCTTTTGCCAGCACCTTCGGAGCAGTCATGTTGTCCGGGTCATAATCCAATGCCACGGCAAAGTGGGTAGGGTTGGTAATGACAACTTTGGCTTTCGGTACATTCGACATCATGCGGTTGCGTGCGATCCGTCTTTGCTGGGCGCGGATCCGACCGCGCAGGAAAGGATCACCTTCTGAGCGTTTGTAATCTTCCTTGATCTCTTCCTTGGTCATCCGCATGGAGCGCATAAAGCGCCAGCGTTGAAAAGCGTAATCTGCAACGGCCAGTATGAAGTACGCCGAGCCCACCCGAACCGCCAAAGTGGATGCGAGGTCAACCCATTTGGAAACACCTGAAGCCAGGTCCATGTGCGCCAGGCTGGATAAAGAATCTACTTCCCCTTTCAGGTAGGAGTAAACCACCCAACCGACCAATGTTAATTTTAGCAGCGCGCGTCCCAGCTCGATCAAGCCTGAACCGCCGAAGATCCTTTTCAAACCGGTCAAGGGATTCAATCTTTTGAAGTCAAAACCGATTTTTTTGCCAGCCCACAGGAAACCTGTCTGCACAAGTGTAACGGAGACTCCCGTTAGTAGAATTCCAATCAAAATCATTCCAAGACCCGGGATCAGGGACATGGCCATCGAATAGACTTTGTCCCTCAGACTGACCTCAGTTACGACAACTGCCGGCAGGGTGTTGATGGTTGTTACGATCAAATCTTCGATCGCGCTGACCATCGCTGCACCGGGACCTTTGAGAAGCAGTGCGCTGACAAGCATGATCGCCGCTGTGTTCAATTCCACGCTGCGGGCAACATTACCCTCTTCACGGGCTTCGGATAACCTTCTCTGGGTTGGGGCTTCAGTCTTATCTGACATACCAATTTACCTTGCGATCAATTCGAGCATACGAGGACCAATACGATTGAACATATCCCGCATCAAAGGAAAAGCAATCCCAAACGTCATTCCAACAGCGAACATTCCAAGTGCAATTTTGGCGGGCAATCCCAAAAAGAAAATTTGGATCTGTGGAGCAACCCTGGCTAACAATCCCAGGCTGATATCAGCCAGCAGCAGAGCGCCAATGACCGGCAGAGCAAGTTGAATTCCTGCTGCGATCAAGTTTGCCGTCAGAGTTAATAATGTAGATGCATCGGTGAATGGCACCGCTGTGTTGACTGGAATAAGTGTGAAAGTTTTTTGAACAGCCATTAAGAAATAGTGATGTCCATCCATCACCACAAATAAAAGCATCCCAACCATAATAAACAATTGATCCAGCGCTGAACCGGCGGAACCAATGGCAGGGTTAAGAATATTTCCTGCTCCAAATCCGCTTACCAGCCCCATCATCTCACCGGCAATTTGCAGAGCGCCGAAAGTAAGTGTGGCAGCAAACCCCGCCAGAACGCCGATGATCAGCTCCTGCAAGATCGCGGCAGCAAAAGCCAGCAATCCCAATTCCTGTACTTCCGGTCCCAATGGCTGCCATGGTACGAGGATCGCACTAAGGATGATACCCAATCCAATGCGCACCTGGGTGGGAATCGACTGACCGCCCAGAACTGGCACAGGAATGATCATGGCCATGATCCGGGTGAAAACCATAATAAAAATTTGGGTTTGCGCAATAGATACAATCATATAAGCCGCTCTTTTTCGGTCTTGAATAAGAATAATTCATTGCGATTTAATTGTCAGTAAAGGGGGGATGAAGCAGGTCTAAATTAAGCGTAAATATTTAATGAATTTATTAAAGTTATTCTTTATATAGCCGATAACCTACTTTTTGGTCCACTTCGAGACCCTATGAATGATGGCATCCACATCAATCGGCTTGACTAGGAAATCATCCACGCCGGCTTGTTTTGCTCGGGTGACAAATTCCGGAAAACGCATAGCGGAAATGACAATGGTGCGACAGTTTTGCATATTGTCTCTTTTTTTCCAGTCAGCGATCAGATCCAAGCCGTTCGCACCAGGCAGGATGACATCCACAATCAAAATATCCACCTTCTGCACATCAATGGATTCATCGGCCGTCACAATATCTTTGCAGGGAATTGTTTTACACCCCAGCCTAATCAATGTTAAGGTGATGAGATCGCGTTCCACTGCATTTGGCAATAAAACCACCGCTACAGGCGAAATAATCGATTGCATTACTTTGGCCTGGATACCTGGTTGGAGCGGAAATCCTGCAGTTGCACCCGCATTCGATCGAACATAATATCGTCCATGTGCAGGATCCCCAATGATTCCGGATGAACCTTGTTACCATTTGGGTCGGATGCCAGGTACTTCTCGTCTTTACTTAATGCGTTCGCCAGGTTAATGATCGCCCCTAATTTATGGCTGCTGCGTGAGAGCGATGGGGCATGGTGGTAGCGAATGGCATCCACCAGAACCACAGGGAAATTCCACTTTTTTGCCATTAACGATCCGATAGTTGGATGATCCACGCCGAGCAGTTTTTCTTCCACTTGCCACATGGCCAGGTTATACTGGCGCATCAGGTCGAGAAGCCGCATGTAATCCACCATCATATATTGATCGAGGATAAGCTTTCCCATATCATGCAGCAACCCAGCAACATAAGCTTCTTCAGGGTCTGGATATTGAACATAGCGGGAGATCCACTGGGCGATAATCGCCGTGGTGATGGAGTGATTCCACAGCTCGCCAGCGCCCAGCCGGTAGCCATTCAACCTGCGGGTTAATGGTCCGGAAGATGCTGCACCGAGTACAAGGATTTTCACCCGCTTGAAACCGAGACGCATCACAGCATCTGAAAGCGAAGAGCAGACAGCGTTATAACCCATGCCCGCAGAATTTGCCATTTGTAACACAGAAGCTGCCAAAGCCTGATCCAGCCCGATCAAATCACTGATAATACCAGCCGTATTATATGAATCATCCAGCGCCGTTAGAATTCTGGTGACGTTCATAGGCATAGGGCGCATCTTATCGACTTGCGCTATGATTTGATCTACTTTTCCTGGAAGCATGGCATCCCTCTTATTTCACAAAATTTGGCAAGCTGGTAAACACATTAGATGTGAATACCAGTAATCGTTGCAGCATCCACGAGCCCAACACTGCAAGGACAAGTCCAATCGCCACAATTTTCGGTACGAAAGTCATAGTGGTTTCATTGATCTGTGTCGCCGCCTGTACTAGTGAGATCAAGCTGCCCACGATCAAGCTTATCAACAGAACCGGGCCAGCAAGGATCAACATTACAGTCGCGGCGTTTTGGGCAAGGGATAATACATAAGACTCGGTCATTTTTCCTCTATTGCATAAAACTGATCATGAGAGATTTTGCGATCAGATACCAGCCATCTACCAGCACGAAGAGAAGCACTTTGAACGGCAAGGATATCAATGAAGGAGGGAGCATCATCATACCCATCGAAAGCAGTACACTTGAAATCACAAGATCGATGATAAGAAATGGGATGTAGATGGCAAAACCCATCGTGAAAGCCGTCCGCAGTTCGCTGATGACGAACGCCGGGAAGAGATCCACGGTCTCAATATCGGAAAGCTGTTCGGGCTGAGACTTGCCGCTCATTTCCATGAACAGAGCTATATCTTTTTCGCGGGTTTGTTTGAACATGAATTCTCGGACAGGTTCGATTGCCCGTTCAAAGGCCACTTCCTGCGAGATCTGATTATTCGTATAAGGCTTAATGGCTTCTTCATTAATCTTTCCATATACCGGCGACATAATGAAGAAGGTGAGCAGCAGAGACAGCCCAATAACGACCTGGTTCGGCGGAATTGTAGGTGTTCCTATGGCGTTCCGCAGCATCGAGAGAACGATGACGATCCTCGTAAATGATGTCGCCAGGATCAATATAGTCGGCGCTAATGAAAGAACGGTCAACAATACCAGTAATTGAACGCCTGTGGCAACCTCTTCGGGTTGACCGTCTGGAGTAACCGACAAGGTTACTCCCGGGGCGGCCAATTCAGGATTGGCTGCGCAAGAGCTTAATACCAACAAGAAAATGGCTGCCAAAATGACTAATAAGATGCGGGTTCTTTTCTTGTTCATACTATTTTTCCTGGAAATGATCCAGCTTGTCTCCGGCTTTGAAGAATTCTTCTGCAAAATTATGAGGTGCAACGGATTCGAGTGCAACCACAGAATCGACTTCGGCAATCAAGTTCACAGCCTGGTCTGTCGCTCCGATCATGTATACCTGCCCGTCCACCTCAACCAGATAGAGCGCTCGTTTTGGGGAAAGTGCAGTTGATTCCAAAACTTTCATCCTTCTTGTACTGTTCTTTATAGAGCCAGTTTGCCACTTTTTGAAAACTATGGCTGCCACATATATAAACAGCAGAACGATACCGAATTTAAGAACCGCACCCAAAATCCACGAGGTGGAATTTAAGGTGGAGTCAGCAGTCCCGGTATACGAGAAATCTGTCAGCCAGAATCCCGCAACCAGCACAACGGAAAACAAGACGATGTAAGCGATCTGCTGCCAGCGCGGCCGGGCTATAAACCACTTAAGGAATTTCTGATACCAATTCATAATATGGGTTTATTCGGCTTTCTTTTTGGCTTTGGGGTCGATCAGCTCGGTGATGCGCACAGCAAATTTGTCATCCACCACAACTACTTCGCCCTTTGCCAGCAGGCGCTCATTTACAAAAATGTCAACAGGATCTCCGGCCAACCGATCAAGCTCGATCACCGATCCCTGAACAAGTTCAAGGGTCTGGCGTAAGGTCATTTGCGACCTGCCCAGCTCTACGGATATTTTCAATGGTACATCCATCAACATTTCCAGAGAGGTCTGGGATTTCGCACCATTTGGTTTTGGCGCAGCAGGTGTTGGAACCACTGCTGGTACAACTTCGTTGGTGGGTTGTTCTTCTAATTCTGTCATATGATAACCTCATTCATAAATCCACTTGTATTTGGGTCTTCCTGCAATGTAGAGGCGACCTGAACTGCGATCTGGCTGCCGACTTTCCCAATAAATACCTGAAACAATTTCTGGTTCGCGATCTGCATGACCAGGGGCTGATCTACCTTTGTTTCCAACTGGATAATGTCTCCGACCTCCAAATTGATGATCTCTTCCAGTCCCAGATTCACCGACCCCATAATAACCTGAACCGGGAGCTGTACATTGTAAAGATTATTGATGGCGACATCACGCGAGGAGTTGTCGATCACTTTTTCTTTCCTGCCAGAGATCCAAACATGGGGATTAAGCACTCCCGCGATCGGTTTCAGTGTGCTAAAGGGCAGGTAAATATTCATGGTGCCGGTGGTACCTAGGATGGTCATTTCAAAGGTTAGCAGCATCATTCTTTCATTGCCCATTACCATTTGCACCCAATGCTGGTTGATGGTGCTATCTTCCAATGATGGTTCCAATGAGACCAGTTTGTTCCAGGCGCTTTTCAAGTCGTTCAACATGTGTTCCACCAGACCGCGCAATAAGGATTGGTCGATGTCGGTTAGTGGACGCTCTTTGGCTTCTCCCTCGATCTTTCCGCCAAGACGCTGTTCAAGGATGAGATAGCTCACATTGGGGCTGATCGTCACCACCATGTAGCCAGGTAATGGTGCTAATGTGATCATGTGGAATAAAGCATTCGGTGGCAGGTCTTTCAAAAAATCATGGAAACGTCCCTGCTCGGTGTGCACCAGCCTCGGTTTGAGGTTCGTCCGCAGAAAGGTCGGAATGGAGGTAGTTAGCTTTTCTGCCAGGTCTTCATGAACCAATTCAACAGCACGCATCTGCTCCTTCGTGAAGCGATCCGGCGACCAGAAGTTATATGCGGTGACCTTTTTATTCGCCGGGTCAGGTGGCTCCTTGCCCGAGGCAGGAGCGCTGCCCATGATCTCGGCCAGGTTTACATCCGCGCCGCCGTCTTTTCCTTCGATGGCGATGGCTCCACTGAGGAGGGCATCGATTTCAGATTGAGTTAGCATGTATCCCTTTACTCAACTACAAATTCGGTGAAGTACACACCCAATACTTTGTCATTCGGCATCATCGCCTGGATTTTATCCATGATCTCATGCCGAAGCAGCTCTTTCCCATCTGTCGTGTAAAGCTGTTCAAATGATTTTGAAGATAGCAGTGTGATCACTGTGTCGTTGATCATTGGCAATTTCGCATTTACTGAATTGGTAAATGTCTCAACCGCCGGGTCAACAACAGCCGCTTCTCCTTCTCCGCCATGTCCGCCTCCTGCCGCTGCGTCTTCCTCAGTGCCTGAGTGAGGTGGTGTAAACTCAAGGACTACGTTAATTCTTATGTATCTGCGGCCACCGGGCTCAGCCAAATTGATGATCTTTGTCCCGGTATCGATCATGATCCCTTCACCAGGATGAACTTCTTCGACTACATGGGTTTCCTCCATCACCGGAACTTCAATGGAAGGATCAGGGGTTGGCACAGGTGTTGGATATAAATAGCTCAAATAAAAGGGTTTGGGTAGATCATCCGGAGCGAAAACAATATAAGCCATCGCCAGGCTTAATAGACTGCTAACTACAACCAGGATGATCAAAAAGATTTTGCCGACTGTTCCTAAAATTTTCAGTACTTTTCCCATAGTTCCCTTCCTTAAATCAAGGGGCGCTTAATCTACTGCCAGATGTGATCAAATTGGTATCAACTTGATAAACAACAACAATATCAGCTCTGCTATTTAATGCCCGGTGCTCAGGAGAGTCATTCGGGAAGATTGGGTCAAACTCACCTCTGCCCGTAATGATCAATCTTTGCGGATCGATGCCGGATTGGACCATGTAATCACCGATCATCATGGCTCTGGCAAGTGATAACTCCCAATTGTTGGCATATTTTGCTATTGTAGGCTGCGTATCGTCCGTGTGCCCAACGATCTTGATCTGGTTTTCTGTAGTTTTTAACATATTGATGATCGTATCAAGAACTGGATAGGCTGAATCCTGCAAAGCCGCCGAATCCTGTGGAAATAATAGTTTTTCACTCAGGGAGATCAAAACTCCATCAATACTGGTTTGTACACTCACTTCTGAACCCAAGTTAGAGGCTGCCAGCATGTTCGCCAGGTCGCCCGCAACTTCTTCAGAAACCGGTGGTTTTTGCGGAATTCCTGGAACGACGATCGGGTTCGGCGCGCCATCTTTCGATGTGCCGCCGCCGGTGCTGATGTTTGAAGAAACTACTTTAACCGGGCCGCCACCTGCAAAGGCGGATCTCAAATTCTCTGCCAGCATTTTGTATTTTTCAACATCAACCTGGCCCATGGAATAAAGCACCACGAACAGTACCATCAATAGAGTAATAAAGTCAGCATAACTGACCAGCCAGCGATCTCCACCACCTTCACCGCCACCGTGACTCATGTGCTTGCCTTTTCTTTCTTCCCGGCTCCAGCCGCTGCTTTAGCCACAGCAGCAGGCGGCAGGAAAGCCTGTAATTTTTCGCGAACGATTCGCGGATTTTCTCCAGCCTGAAGAGATAAAATCCCTTCCAGAAGTAGAGTTTTGAATGCTACTTCTTCCGAGTCTTTGTGTTTTAGTTTTCCACCCAATGGCAGGTAGATCAAGTTGGATGAAAGCAACCCCCAAAGGGTCGCCAGGAAAGCTGCAGCAATGGAACCAGCCAGTTTGGCCGGGTTATCCAATTCTTTTAGCACGGAGATTAACCCCATAACTGTTCCGATAATTCCGAAGGTTGGGGCAAAACCACCGGCAGTGTTGAAAATGTGAATTCCATGACCATGGCGTTCCTGCATATGTTCGATTTGAGTCTCAAGAATGGATCTTACCTGGGCTGGATCAACACCATCTACCACCAGCATGATTCCTTTTTGCAGGAAGGGGTCTGATATTTTCTTGCTTTCTTCTTCCAAAGCCAACAAACCTTCTCTTCTAGCTTTATCTGCCATTTTCGCCAATGTTTCAATCGCTTCTTCTGCGCCATAATGTGGTTCTTTGATTGCGATGATCAGATATTTGGGGAGTTTTAATACATTTGCCAGAGATGTAGTCGCCATGGTGGCCATCAGTGATCCAACCAGGGTCAACAAGATCGGAGCTGGATGAGTAACCAGCTCAGTCGGGTTGCCGCCATCCATTATCATCACCACGACAATGATGACTGCAGATAAAACGATTCCTAATATAGTACCAAGATCCATTCGTTATGCTCCTCGACGTTTGGCTAGCTGTTTAATGGTAGGCACAACATGGATCAGCTGTTTGTACTCGATGATCCGCTTGATGACATCCTCCGCATCATCCTTCACAACAACCTTGGCGCCGGTGGTTAAACTGATGATCGTATCAGGCGTGGCTTCAACCACCTGAATAAGTTCGGCATTGATATAAAATTGCGTTCCGTTGAACCTTGTAACGAGAATCACGCCATTACCTTTCATGGATACTGGGAAGTGAATTTGGAAGTCCGGTATGAAAATAACATAACTGAAGGGGTGAAGGTATAAATAGCCCGTGAAAGGAGTGTTAAGGACGGCTAAATATGTACCGGCGCTCTTTACGGAATATTTATTTCCTCAAAATTGAATACAAAAGTACAAATTGCATTTATATATGCGAAATGGAATAGAAATTGCACATCCACAAATACTTGTAATTTTTGATTAATTAATCTAAGATTCTTTTAGAGCAAGATTTGAAGCGGGAATGGGGCGTATGAAACAAACAAACATCCTGGTAATTGAAGATGATGAGATCGTATCAAAGACGATCGACCGTTGTCTGCGTGGAGATGAGTTCCACATTACAGTTGCGAACAGTGGCGTGGAGGGTCTGCAAACCGCCAGACGCAGACCGCCAGAATTGATCATCCTGGATGTGATCATGCCGGGTATGGATGGCTATGCAGTATGCCGCGAGGTGCGTGCAGATCCGATTTTGAAAGACACACCCATCCTCTTTCTCACTGCCAAATCCAAAGACGAAGACAAGATCACAGGCTTCACTGCTGGTGCTGATGATTATTTGAGCAAACCTTTCAACCTGGATGAACTGGTTCTGCGGGTTCGAGCCATCTTGCGCAGAACGAAGAACCAATTGAAGATACGTACAGAGGAACCAACCAAGTCATTTTCCATCGGCGATATTTTCCCTAAAGCCAAAGATATGTTTAGAGGAAAGCCCGCCGAAGAGAAAGCAGCAACTCCATCCCATGCCATCAACATCCGCGGATATATTCTGGATACCCAAACCTACGAGTTGACCACCACTGGAAATAATAAGTTGAGACTAACACCAGTTCAATTCGACCTGCTTTATCACCTCATGAGCCACCCGGGCGAGATCTTCTCACCCAGCCGCCTGTTGGATGAAGTCTGGGATTATCCATCGGACGCCGGCAGCCCAGACCTGGTACGGGTTCATATTAAGAACCTGCGGGAGCGCATCGAAGATGACCCGCATAAGCCAAAATTTATAGAGACTGTCCCAGGCTATGGTTATACGATCAAAACAACGGACGATTAAGTATGCGTTTACCTGGATAGTGTATTGAAATCTGCAGCAGCTCCCCGTTCATTGTCATTCGCGGGGAGTTTTTATCTTGCAGAAAAAACATCAATTACAATTAGAATTATAGATAAGTAGATGAAAAAAGTTGAAGATATCATCACGAACGAAATAGATGAAACACGGTTTGATAATATCCAAACCATGATCAACCTGTTTAATCAGAACCTGGATCTTAAGCATGTTCAGCTTGGTTTTTGCGAATTGGTGCACGAGATTTGCGAGGCAGAAGCTACCGGTTTGATGATCCTGGATACGGAAGATCCCCGATTGATACAGCGCAAGATATTCAAAGGCGGGGCTGATTGGTCAGTAGAAGATAGTTTTCAGGTCCAGGATCAAAAATTATTTTCCAGCCTGAAAAATCGTAAAGCTTTTGTGCTTGACCTCAATAATCCGGGCAGCGAATTTGAATCATTGACCAGTTTTCAAGACCAGCCTTATTCCTCAGCAATCATAATTCCACTCAGAAAAAATGGTGATTTCGCCGGGTTGATCCAATCGTTTAATATCAAGGCGCAAGACAATAATACAACACTTGAACAATTGAATTCCATCGCTTCCAGTTATGCTATTTCGATGAAGAATTATGAGGTTATCCGTCAGCTCAAAATTGATAATGCGAATCTGGAAGCCTGGCGATGGGAGTTGATGCAATCCCGCAACACATTACGCGCAATGTTCGACAGCATCCCAACATCCATCTACATTGTGGATGGAAAGTATAAGATCGTTGCCATTAATGCCAGCCGATCCAACCGGGCGGAACAAAGGCCAAATAATCTTGTTGGTCAGATCTGTTACGAAGCGCTTTATAAAAGAGGGCAACCCTGCGTTGGCTGCCTGGTAAATGAGACATTCCTTTCCAAACGGATCACTCAGCGATCTGACAGGCAGTGGATCAATAAAGATCAGATCAGTGATTGGGAAATCACCACCTATGCCATCCTGGACGAATCGGAAGACCCCGCTCAGGTGATCATCTTCGAGAAAGATGTAACTCAGGAAAAAAGGCTGGAAGCTAATTTGATCCAATCTGAAAAGCTGGCAGCAGTCGGGCAGTTGGCAGCAGGAGTGGCACATGAGATCAATAACCCGCTATCGGCTGTGATCGCCAACGCCCAGCTTCTGCGCCGCGACCTGCCGCCTGATGACAAAGACTCGTTGGAATCCGTTGAATTGATAGAAACTGCCGGGCTGCGCGCCTCACAGGTGGTGCGGAATTTGCTTGGTTTCGCGCGCAAGGAACAATATGAGTTTCTGGCTGTTGATTTGAACGAGACCATAAATAACGCGCTGTCGCTTGTAAAACACGAAGCGGTGACCCGCGCCATGGATATTCAAGTTCAATCGCAGGATGAAATGCCAATGATCCATGCCAGCAAGGATCACCTGCAAAGCGTTTGGATCAATATCATCCTGAACGCATTAGATTCGATGGAGCCCGGTAAAGGCATCATCCAGATTGGAACTGCTTATGCGAACGAAGAATTCAAGGTAACTTTTTCGGATAATGGCACAGGCATTCCACCCGAGAAAGTTACCAGGGTTTTCGAGCCATTCTTCACGACCAAAGATCCAGGCAGGGGCACAGGGCTGGGGTTATCCATTTGTCACCGTATCGTGAAGCAGCATGGTGGTTATATTCAGATAGACAGCCTGGATGGAACAGGCACAAAATTTACCATCACCTTACCTAAAAACACGCCATAAAATATAATAGTTGAATCGTAAAAACAATTCTTAATCGCAGACCGGATCAACTGTAGGATGGGAGATAAGTCATGCAACCCAATCGAATCTCGGACCTTGCTGTCCGAATAAATACAACAAGTATTGACCTCGTTGTTCTCAATCCTGGCCCGACCCTTGGATACATTACAGGATTGCAATTTCATCTCATGGAACGCCCAACCCTGTTTTTTGTAAACAAACTGGGACAAGCAGCTATTGTTCTACCCGAACTGGAAGCATCCAAAGTAAAAACTGCGCTGCCAGACCTGTCATACTTTACATACGGAGATGATCCATCCAAATGGGTGTTGTCCATCCAGAAAGCTATTGAATTTTTTAACCAAACCAACCCGGTGATTGGAGTTGAGCCTAACCGGATGAGATATTTGGAGATGAGTTTCATTAACGAGGTTGTGAAGTCTGCCAGCTATGTGTCCGCAGAGAAGTTGATCTCGCCAATGAGAATCTGTAAAGACACCGACGAAATTGGAAAAATGAGAAAAGCCGCTTTTATCGCAGAAGAAGCGTTTATAAAAACTCTTTCTTCAATAAAAATCGGTGTCAGCGAACGAGCCATTGCGGCAGAACTGACCATCCAAATGCTGCGGGGAGGATCTGATACAGAAATGCCTTTCACTCCCATCGTTGCCAGTGGTCCCAACAGCGCCAACCCGCATGCTGTTCCATCAGAACGCACAATCCAGGCGGGCGACCTGATCGTCATTGACTGGGGCGCTGCATACCAGGGGTATTTCTCGGATATTACACGCACAATTGCAATCGGGGAAATAGACCCGGAGTTGATGACGATCTATCAGGCTGTAAAACAAGCCAACCAGGCAGGTAGAGACGTCGCGAAACCCGGCATCCCCGCAGGTGACGTGGACCGTGCAGGCCGGAATGTGATCGAGGCTGCTGGTTATGGTAAATATTTCAATCACCGCATCGGCCACGGGCTTGGGCTTGAAGCCCACGAAGAACCATATATGTTTGGCGAGAATCGGCAGATTCTCTCACCTGGTATGACCTTCACGGTAGAACCCGGCATTTACCTCACCGAAAAAGGCGGGGTCAGAATTGAAGACGATGTCGTAGTAACAGAATCTGACGCTGCCTCGCTGACAACTCTGGATAGAGAATTGATTTCCCTTTCCGGTAATTAATCCAGCCGGAAAGGTCATCGAAACTTTAGAACACATCAGGAATCATAAATACTATGGATCGAAATCTAAAACTAATTGCCATATCATTGTTCGTCTGGGGCATCGGCGAAGGGATGTTCATCTACTTCCAACCGATCTACTTGCAGCAACTGGGCGCCAGCCCGCTGTTGATCGGCGCTATTCTGGGTGGTATGGGTGCCGCGATGGCTGTGACTCAGATTCCCGCCGGTTACATAGGAGACAAATTCGGCCGACTGCCAATGATGTGGGGTTCCTGGGGTTTGGGAACAATATCCGCGGGTATCATGGCATTTGCAAACGATCTAACTATTTTTGTGGTGGGATTGCTCCTCTACGGAGCAACATCCTTCGTCCTTGCGCCTATGAACAGCTACATCACCCACGCACGGGGAAAGTGGAGCATCGGCCGAGCACTGACAACCGCTTCTGCCGCTTTCAGCCTGGGAGCCGTGATCGGTCCGATGATTGGTGGGACGTTAGCAGAAGAGCTGGGCTTGAAGATGGTTTATACAATCGCCACCGGGATTCTGGTGATTTCTACGGTAATTGTTCTTTTCGCGCAGAGGCAGTCGATTGAAAACCAGTCGGAAGAAACAGGGAAATTTAAATTATTCAACAATCCCCGGTTTGTCATGCTGCTGGGAGTATTGTTTTTTACCATCCTCGGAACCTACCTACCACAACCATTGACCGCCAATTTTTTGCAGGATTTCCGGCAAGTTAACCTCAGCCAAATTGGGACGCTGGGATCCATCAGCAGCCTAGGAAATGCGATATTGGCAATCGTGCTTGGTACGATCAATGTAAGAACAGGTTTTTTGGCTGGCCAACTAGCAGTATTGCTCGCATCCGTTATCATTTGGAAAGGGACCGGTTTACCCTGGTATATGCTTGGATATTTCTTCCTAGGGGGTTTCAGGGTTTGCAAATCGCTTTCAATGGCATTGGCAAGGCCGTTGATCAAAGCATCACAGATGGGAGTGGCATATGGTTTTATTGAGACGGTCTCTTCTATTGCAATTATCATTTCGCCCCCGCTTGCCGGTTTGATCTATAACTACAAACCAGAAATGGTTTTTCCGATCTCAGCAGCAGTTATCGCTGTTATCTTTTTAGCCAGCCTGAAATTCATACCAAAAGATTATCAAGGCGCGGAAGATTTGTTGATCACGCCCAGCCGGGATTAAGCCTTAAATTACAAATATCAAACCGACGAGAGTCAGCAGACCCAGTACGGTACCAGCCAGGGTTTGCATAGGTGTATGCCTTTTTAAACGTAGTCTGGCCCAGATCACGATCGGAATCAGAATAAAAACAAAGCCAGCCAGTGAGCCGAACAACAACCAGCACAATGCTGAAAAGGTGCTGACCGCAGCGGCATGTCCGCTGATCTTCCATCTGAGCGTGATGACAAAAATTACAACCAGTTGAAGGCAGGCAGCTACACCCAGGTAGATAATAAATCGGGGTGGATGAAGCAATGTTAATGCAATAATAGACACAACCCCAGATATCAACATGAAAATCATCGGGCGAATGCGCTGTCTGCGGATGGGAATGTGAAAATCTGAAACGAGCTTTTTCTTCACCAGCCAGAATACATAAAGTGTTGGGAGAACCACTGCAATAAACAAGAATACACCGATACTCTCCCACACCAGAACTGTTCCCACAAACATTGCAACCACTACTAATGAGGCCGCGGCGAGAACTGGCGGGCTTAAGAAATCGGATATTATCCGTGCTAATATCGCACTCTTCGCTGGCGGGATGTACACAAGTTCCACCGTATCGAGAGGGATGAAAGAATTCCTGCTAACAATTTCAGAACCAGACATGTAACCTTTCCTTAATACACTACTATCGGACAATTATTGATAGAATACACTAAATAAATTAACAATTGAATAAAACCTTGTTAATAATCCATTAATTCCATAGGAAAACCGGTGAAGGCATGACAATAATGATCGAAAAATTTACACTTGGACCGCTTCAAAACAACAGTTTCCTGCTTGTTGATGAAGAAACAAAAGCAACTGCGGTCATTGACCCTGCCTATGGAGCTGACAAAATATCAGATGAGATTAAGGCAAAACAATTGGATCTGCGGATGATATTAATTACACATGCACATTTTGACCACATTGGCGGAATTCAAGCACTTCTCACACCCATCACACCATCCGCGGAGATCTACCTTCACCCTGACGATCAACCGCTATGGCAGGTAGGTGGCGGGGCAGCGGATTTTGGTTTCGCCATCGATCTTCCCGATACCCAACAAAAACCGGCTTTGCACAATGCAATTATTACTTTGGGCAGCTCGAAGATCAAGGTATTCCATACACCTGGACACTCATCCGGTCATGTTGTGTACTATCTGGCAGAGGAAAAGACAGTTTTTTGTGGAGATCTCATCTTTTATCACGGTGTAGGACGTACAGACCTGCCTGGCGGCTCTTCCAGGACTCTAATACAGAGTATTGAGCAGAATATTTTCACCCTGCCAGGTGATGTTTCGCTGCTTCCCGGACACGGACCTTCCACAACGGTCGGTGAGGAACGTGCAAATAATCCGTTCCTTGTATAGTAATTTCGCAGGTTTGTTCTTGTATTGATCATAAAGAAAAATATCCACCTGATTCAATTTGCCCATCCTAAGATAAGTTTTGAATCAACTGGACAATTTTCTTGCTCACCGGCTAGAAATTTAACCAGCCGGTCAGAATGATCAATTACTTCGCAAAATCAACAGCCCTGGTCTCACGGATGACGGTTACTTTGATCTGCCCGGGGTACTGCATGGTATCTTCGATCTTGCGAGCAATATCACGAGCCAGTCGGGTTGCTTCGAGGTCGTCTATGTCATCCGGCCTTACGATGATGCGTACTTCGCGTCCAGCCTGGATGGCATAAGATTGCGCTACACCCTTATAGGAGTTGGCAATGTCCTCAAGAGCTCTAAGGCGTTTGATGTACTGTTCAAGGTCTTCTCTGCGTGCACCGGGTCTGGCGCCAGAAATGGCGTCTGCGGCTTCTACAATGACAGCTTCAACCGAATCCTGATCCACTTCATGATGATGGGATGCTATGGCATTTATAACCTTGGGATGCACTCCGTATCGTTTGGCAAACTCTGCACCGATCTGGGCATGGGTACCGTCTATATTGTGATCCAATGCCTTACCGAGGTCGTGTAAGAGGGCGCCAGCTTTGGCAAGCTCAATATTCGCGCCCAGTTCTGCCGCGAGAATACCTGCAATTTTTGAGACTTCAACGGCATGCGCCAGTTGATTCTGTCCATAGGATGTTCGGTATTTGAGTCTTCCTAATACTTTGGTAACTTCCACATGCAAGCCGGCTACGCCAGCCTCGAAGGCTGCCTGGTCGCCAGCTTCTGCGATGATGCGATCCACTTCGCGTTCTGTATCGCCCAATACCTTTTCAATGTACGCCGGGTGGATCCTACCATCCAGGATCAACTTTTCGAGCGAGCGGCGGGCAATTTCCCTGCGCACAGGGTCAAAGCAGGAGATGGTTACGGCCTCAGGTGTATCGTCCACGATCACATCAACGCCGGCAGCCTGTTCGAAGGCACGAATATTTCTACCGTTGCGACCAACGATCCGGCCTTTCATTTCTTCATTCGGCAGTGCCACAACCGATGTGACATATTCAGCCACCTGGTCGGATGCAACCCGTTGAATGGCATCTGCGATCAATTCACGGGCACGTCTTTCACCATCCTCACGAGCTTCTGTTTCGATCTGTCGAATGATGCGCGCCATATCTACTCGGGCGTCTTTTTCCACTTCTGCAAGCAGCACCTGCCTGGCCTCTTCAACCGTCATCTGACCGATCTTCTGCAGCTCCTCAAGTTGATCAGAATACATCTTCTCAACATCATTTGCCCGCTTATCCACCACCGACTGCCTTTTATTCAAGGCTTGCTCGCGGATTTCCAACTTTTCAACCCGCATGTCCAACTCAGATCGCCTCTTTTGCAGACGGTCTTCTTCGCGGTTCAGGTCATTCCTGCGCCTGGAGGTCTCTTCTTCAGAGCTTTTAAGCACCTTGAGGGCATCATCCTTAGCCTGGATCTCTATCGCCCGGGCATTCTCCTTCGCACGCTGAAGAATGATCTCACCCTTCTGCCCCTGTTCTTTTTGCTTCTTATCGATCTGGTACTTGCTGAAGAAATAACCCAGAGCAAGCCCAATGATAAAAACCAATACTGCTATAACTACTGTAATTAATATTCTCGTTTCCATTGTCACCCTTTATCATCATAATGGAGCCCTTTGGTTTTACTGCTCCAGTTCCTGTTGGAGTTCATGCCACATGGTGCGCGCAGTAGAGAAACTGACTCCAGCTGCAAATCCTTTCCTTCCAAGGAAGGCTGCGCAATGTGTAATGAACTCTCTTTCTGCCAGATCAGACCATTTCCGAATTGTTTTCCGCGCTGCCAACTCAGCCAGTTGATTGTCATCTTCTGACTTGGAAAGCGCGTTTTCGATGGTTTTCCGATCCAGCCCCTTATTCCTCATTTCATAAGACATCATCCGCTTGCTACGCGGGTGAAATCTTTGTCGATCTGCTACCCAGTTTTCTGCATATTGGCTGTCATCCAGTAGCTTATTTTCCATCAGTTGATCAACAACCACTTTCACCTGAACTGGTTCATAGCCTTTTTTAATTAACCTGTTCGTCATTTCAACCGTTGTTCGCTGTTTGTAATTAATCAGCCTTAGCGCCGATTGATGGATAACTTCTGCCTGGTCTTTCTGCTGGAGGTCTTCAATCTGATCATCGCTCAACTCCTGACCTATGGTTATCCAGGCAGCCGTCAATCGGTGAAGCCCAAACGCAAATTCCCCATTCAACTGGATGTTCACCCGGTTGGGATTTCTGCGTTGAACGATGATACCCGTCACCAAACCAGACATATTAACCTAAAAAGACCTCTTCCACCTTGTGGTTTGGTCTTGATCACCGAATGAAATGACTGGTTATGAGAGTGAGAGTAAGCGCTTAGTTGTTAAGCATTTACCTGTGTTCAAATTGGGTTATCTTGCGGTATCCACGCGTTTTATCATAAGAAAGATGCATCTCAGCAACAATATTTTATGTATCCAACGATTTTTCTGCGGGAATATGATCCAATTTCAACAATGACTTCTCCAAATTCATCATAGATAGTGCAAATTTCAGCACTATTAAGCATTTCATCCAACTTTCAAAACCAAAACCCTGAACTTCATCAAGGTAGAACTATTGATTAGCTCTTTACATTATACTAGAAAACTAATCAGATTGTTAACAAAACAATTGCAATTATTATACCGGAAGGGGATTAAACCTCTTGACCAGCATTTATGGTGTGCATGGAAAAAACTAAATAGGTATCTCGCGTGAAAGCTGCCTGATTTGCTTTCTTGCCTCTTTATGTTCTGGGTAATAGTGATATACCAATTTCCAAAATGCCGCAGAATGCGATAACACCTGGGTATGACATAACTCATGGATAATGACATAATCCACCAGGTGCGGCGGAAGGAATAGCAGTTTCATATTCAAATTGATATTCTTTAAAGAAGAACAGCTTCCCCACCTGGTTTTCTGATCTCGGATGGTAAGTTTTTGATACTGTAAACCTGTTTTTCGGCTGATGCGTTCGATCCAATCCGGCAGCACCTGGGCTGCTCTGTGTTTGATCCACCCCTTCAACTGGCGATGGACTGAAAGCTTGGACGTAGTTTTTCCAGCGATGAACAGTACTTTCCCTCTTACTTGCTCAACAATGTGTATCTTCGATCCCGGTTCGGTTCTATAAACTACAACCCATGTTTCGTTGATCGCTTTCAATTCCAGCTTTTTCGGGAGGGTACTTTCCCTGGCAGGTGGGAGTTTTTCTACATGTTTGAGTGTTTTATCGATCCAATCCGACTTAGAAGCGATAATATCGGGTACAAGCTTCTGGTTAAATCCTCGCGGAACGGTTATGACCAGTCCAGCTTCCTTCGAAATTTGCAACCGGACGCTTCTGGCTCGTTGACTGACTTTTATGGTATAAGGCGGAATATCAGAAGACATGGAATAAACACCATTAGTGGATTTTCATGGTACCAATAATTTATTAATTGTATAATAATATGGAACACATTATAGGTGAAAAGCAAATATTAGGTATTGTATGGGCAAATGCCTCATCATAAACGCAGACGATTTTGGACTCACCCAGGGAGTCACCCGGGGAATCATCGACGGAGCCAATAACGGGATCATTACCAGCACGACTGTTTTGATCAATGAGATGATCTATGAAAAGATATCCGTTGATAAGGAAGAGTGTGGAAAACTTGGGATCGGGCTTCATCTAAACCTTACCCAGGGACGGCCGATACTCCCAGCGGTGGATGTGACCTCACTTGTGTCACTGGATGGTTATTTCAAGAAACCCGAGCAACTTTTCGCTCACCCGGAAAAGATCCACCTGGCACAAGTCGAAAAAGAGTGGCGGGCTCAAATAGCTGCCTTCCGCGCCCAGTTCGGCATCCCAGATCATCTGGACAGCCATCACCACGTCCATCTATACCCCACCCTCTTCAATATCTTTTGTCAGCTTGCGGTTGAAATGGTGGCGCCAGTGCGTTTCCCAATTCAGGTGCAGGATGTACCGGAATTTGAGATATTCCCTCTTAGCTTTGCTGAAGGCACGGAACTGTTGGAAAGCCACTGGTATGAGGAACAGAATCTACTGGACCTGATCAAATTGCGCTACCCGGGTCATTTTACGGATAATTTTCTATACTTTAACAAGGAAAAGCCAGAGACGATTCAAAGACTGCTTGCAGCGCTTCCGGATGGAAACACTGAGCTGATGTGCCATCCTGGCTATGTGGATGAACGCCTGCCGCTGGTCAGCACCTTTACCGGCCGTCGGAGAGATGAGCTGGATATCTTATCAGCTCCATCCACCCGTGAGATGCTGAAAGATGCAGGCATTGATCTGATCAAGTTTTCGGACTTGTAAATTATTTTTGTGAGGACATCCCCCGGCAATAACTACCAGAACATGTCGGTTTCATCGCCAGCTAATGGTGGCATTAAAGCCTGGAGACCTTCACCCTGACTACGGTTCGATCGATCGCTCCAAATTTGTATTTGTAATCCTCGTCGCCGCGCATAAAATCAAACTCGTTGATACCATGTTCATTCGCCCACTGTAATATATTTCCCAGTAATACCCAGCCTGGAGAAAATTCATTAAAGTCTCGATTTAAGCCGGAGTTATAAACCCATAATCGATCCAGATAGATAAAACTGAAATAACCAGCGGCTTTTTGGCCATCGATCTCCAGAAAAGCCAGATGCAGACAGCCCGCATCGAAAGCGCAGCGCATCGTCTCGCGCATTTGATCATACATAGCTGGGGTTAGAAACATTTTTTTATCATCGTCTTGGGACATTAATTCCAAAAAAGCATCGATCTCTTTCTGTAAGTCCGATTCATTTTCAACAATATACCACCGATTTTGCCTGTCACTGCCAGCCAATCGCCTCATCTTGCGGCGAATTTCATGGCGTTGTTTTTTATCTATCCCTGCGAGGTATTCCTCCCAATCACCCGGTAATGGGATGTAAGGCGCTTTCTGTAATACTTCTCGCTCCACCGTCCACCCTGTTTGCACTGCGGCTTTTTCCAATTCCGGAATGGATGGCGAGTTATCTAATAAATTGTATATGTCCAGCACCGGCCGGCTATTTGTCTTTTCTGTAGTTATGTAACCTAATTAACCCTGTAAAGAAATGCTCCAGGTATTCAGGTTTGACTATGAAATCCAGGTAGTCACTGATCTCGTAACTGCCCAATAACATCAAGCATGTTCTGCCGGTTGGCTGAGTGTTATAGAACAGTGGCGCAATGCCTACCAAATTGTCCCCATCATAAGCAGTGATAATGCACAGCTCGCAGTGTTCCCATTCGCCGCCGCCGCAAGTCTCCCACCATTGCCGTAAATACTCATATCGCAGGAACGGCACATGGTTGATGCTGTTTTCCAGCAGTTGATTCCACTCTTCCTTGATCTTTTCCCATTCATCTGGGTCTTGAATTTTCTTGTAACGTAACATCATTATTCCTTAATGCATTCGATGATATACTCTCTCGTTTTTTCGTCTATTCCGTACTCAAGATCATAATCGTTTCGTCATAATTGATCAGACCATCTTACTACTAAAACAGCCCTATGGCTCTGGTAAAATTCTTGCAACATGGTACATGATACTTATCATTCGAAAATTATTCTTAATCACAGGTAATCATACTCGTGTTTGATATCAATCTCTACCCATTGTATATAAAAAACAGCCATGAGCAAAGCTATTTGCCCGGGCTGCGTTTCCAGGCTGCGCCGAAAAATGCCAGCCGCAATCGTTCTATCGATTTCTTAACCATGCTGGTCAGCCCATCCGGGGAAAACAGCCTACCGGATGAACGCATTCAGATCATCCTGGAGCAGGCATTGAAGGAATACTTTCAATCCACAGGTACCGTCACCAGTGGGTTGAAGAAGATTGCCGAAGTTGTCAATAATGCGGTATTAGACTACAACCTTAAGGAAAGTCCGGGCGGCAAGCAAGTTATCGTCCTATTAAACTGTGCAGTCATCCACGGGGATAGAGTTTTTATCAGTCACTCAGGCTATACGCATAGTTTCTTGCTCAACAAGGAACAGACTCAGCATTATTTTGACCCGGAAAATTCGGGGCGCGGATTGGGTGTCAGCCGTTCGATCGGCATCCAGTTCTTTCTTGGAGAGGTCAAGGAGGATGAATATATTTTATTCAGTCCTGAACCGTTGGCAACCTGGACCCCCACCAACTTAAGTGGCAGCCCATCCCTTGCGTTGGACTATCTCAAGCGCCGCCTGCTCAACCAGGTTTCCCCAAATGTCCGCGCACTGCTGTTGCAGATCCGGCCGGGAAATGGCAAGATAGCGCTACAGCCACCATTGTCAAATTCCACTGTGATAGGCGGACCGCCGTTGCGCCAGGTCAGCCCCAACCCTCCAGCACAAGTTAATCTGGGCGGAAAAGTGATCCCAGTGATGGCGGTAACCGCAAGATCCAAACCTTTGGAAGAGGAAACGGAGAAACCATCAGAGATTAGCAACGAAACACCAGATCTGGCAGAAACACGCCCATCTATTCCAGTGCAAGGATTGAAATCCGCAGCGCCGGGTGTACCTGCACGGCCAATCCCAAGAGTACAACCAGATATTCAGATCGAAGAAACAGAACTCTCCTATCGTGAAGCCTTCCTCGAACTGAAGAATGACTTATCAAAGCGGTTGAAGGGGATTAATGTAAAAATATCCAGCTATTTCTCTAAATTCAAGAAAATAAAGAAAACACCCCACCCAGACGCAGAAATACGTTTTAAGAAGGTAAATACAAGTAAACTCAACCAGTTTGTAACATCCACCGGGAAAGTCGCATCCAAGACCGCCGGTACCACCGGGGTTGTGCTTAAAAAAGCTGCTTCTTCCACTGGCGCGGCGGTCAACCATGCCCTGGATTATATTACACCGGAAGGTGGTTTCAAACTTCCAAATCTTCCCAACCCGGCCATGATCCTCATTTCGATTGCCATTCCGCTGATCGTGGTCGTGGCGGCTTCAAGTATGTATTTGACGCGGGGAAAATCCAGCCAGTTTGATTTTTACATCAACCAGGCAAAGGCATCCGCAGAACAAACAGCCGGCATCAAAAACTCCGGCGAACTGATGATGGCCTGGGAGAAAATCCTTGTCATGGTGGATAACGCCGAGAAATATGGTACCAGCCCGGAAGCAGATGCCCTGCGCGCACAGGCACAGGATGTGCTGGATGACATCGGCGGCGTGGCCAGGTTGGATTTCACACCCGCCATTGTGGATGGCTTGCCACAATCGGTCAACATCACCCAGATCGTGGCTTCTGCGACGGATATTTACATGCTGGATTCCAACGGGGGTTCGGTACTTAGGGCAATTCTTACCGGCAAAGGGTTTGAACTTGATCCCACGTTTAGCTGCGCCCCGGGTCCTTATGGCTCCTACATGGTTGACCCCTTTGTGGACATTTCACTCGTGCCAAAAGGCAACTCCCTAGGCGCCAGCCTGGTAGCGCTGGATGGCAGGGGTAACATCGTTTATTGCGGACCAGGCACGATGGCTACTTCCATGACCCTCACCCCACCCGAATCAGGCTGGGGCAAGGTCAAAGCGATCACTATTGATGGTTCACGATTGTATGTGATGGATGTGGAAGCAAACGCGGTTTGGATGTACCTCGGCGGCGTAGGCGCTTACATAAATCAACCAATCAACTACTTCGATGTGAAGGCACCACCACTAAAAGAAGCCCTGGATTTTTCAGTTAACGCTAACGACCTGTTTATGATTCACCAGGACGGTCATATGACATCCTGCGTGTATAGCGATATTCCAGGCGCGCCAACCAAATGCAAAGACCCAATGCCGTATGTCATCACTCTGGATGGCGGCGAGAAGAAGCCGGTCATCGTGCCGGGTACAACTTTCGCGCAAATTCAATATAGTCAGCCGCCCGATCCATCCATCTACCTGTTGGATGCAGCCGGACAGTCTCTTTATCACTTCTCGGTTCGAATGACATTGCAGAAAAAACTTTCGATGCAATCAGGCGATCCATTCAAACTGGCTGGCAAGTCAGCTTCAGCCTTCGCCGTGAACCCCGGCAAAGTGTTATTTATCGCCTTTGGAAATAAGATGTATCAGGCGATCGAACCTTGATCTTACGTGATCAATAATCTATTGTTCCCTGTTTACGCCCGCCAGTTTTGCGAGGCCGGATGAAATCTACCGAACGGTTATAAGAAGGCACATCAATATCTACTACCTTGCACAGATGACGATCCAGGATTCGGGAAAGCAGGCGCTCATCGAGCCTGTCCAATGGCACCGTTGTTGTCACTACTGTTGGCAGCTCAGCATAATATCGAAAATTGAATAATTGATCCAATTTTTCTTTTACCCAGGCTGAGGCATTCTGACTTCCCAAATCATCCAGGATCAATAATGGTGCGGTTTTGATCTCATCGAAACGTTGATCATAGCTGGCGCGGCTGTCTGGATGGAATGTGGAGCGCAGGTGATCCATCAGGTCCGGGACGCTGACAAACAACGGCGGCGTTCCTTTTGACGCCCGATAGTTGCCAATCGCCGCCGCAAGGTAGGTTTTTCCAGTGGCATAACCACCCGTAAGGATCAACCATCCATTTGGTACTTCGGCAAATTTTCTAGCAGCTTTTACCGCTGATTCCAGGCTGGATTGTTTGGATGCTGGCAATTTTTCGCCTTTACGGTCGTCAAAGGATTCAAATGTGCGCCTCAAATGCAGGTTCAAGGAAGAAAGCTCGGAATGTGCTCCCATCGCCTTGGGATTTCGGTAATCCGGGGCAGTGATGAAGATGCGCTGCACCAAATCTGGGTCTTGTAACCTGGATTGGATACGCTTCTCAATAGAATCCAGATCGTGGTTGGTGGTGATGACCATTGGCAGGCGATTTAGATAGCGGTAATTGAGGATTTGGAAAAGCTTTTCCTGCGCCCAGGGGGTGGCATTCTCTGTACCAAAATCATCTAGGATCAATAACTGAACGTTCCGAATTTCTTCGAAACGCTGCTCAAACGTTGTTTCCGGATCAGAATAGGCAAAACGCATCCAATCCAACAGGTCTGGCGCGGTGAGAAACAAGGTGGGTATTCCAAGGGAAACGGCCTGATTGGCAATGGCAGCAGCGAGGTGCGTCTTGCCACAACCGTATTGCCCCGTGATCAATAGCCAGCCATCCAGATGCCCGGCAAAATTACGGCAGCTATTCAACGCAGTTTCGAGGGATAACGCCTCGGACTGTGGAAGGTTGCCATCCTTCCCCTCTGATTGGAAGTTATCAAACGTGAACTGGTGTAGGGAGGCAAGGTTGGCAAACTTGTACAGCTTTTGATGCGCACTGCGCAGGATCTCTTCCTGACGGCATTGGCAGATCTCCATTTTTCCAAACTTCGGATCGGTAATCGGCAAATCCCGACGCACAAAGCCAATACCATGGCAGATCTCGCAATTTGGATCGCCCAACGGTTTCGGAGTGCTATCCACCTCTGAATCAGTGTTCGTATCACTCACCGGTTGGATGCCAGCGGCAATTTTTCGAATGGTTTCATCAATTTTTGGCATTGCGGCCTCTTTCCTGCCAGGTTTGTAATATCCGGTTTATGTAAGACCAACGCCTTACATTGTTTTCGACGGCGATCCGCATGGCATCATCGATCCAGTCCAATGGAAATTCATCACTTGCCAACTTTAACTGGTCTGCGATCATTGGTGTGATCAGACCGATGTTTTGCTCATACAGTTTGAATACATCTGGTTTTCCTAAATCCAGGCTAACCGGTTGATGACGTACTGACTTTGGATGCCATTCCCCTTTGTGGTATCCTTCCAAAATTGCCTGGCTGCGGGGCGTATTAATGAAGTAATATCGTTCCGGTGGTTTTTCCTCAGAAATGACGAGCAAAGTTCCGCGGGTCACAGCTTTCTGCAATGCAGTTTGCAGTATTTTCAAAAAAGCATCCTCTTCATCCCCAATGGTGAACATTTGCTTCAATATCGTATCTTTTTGCATCTCCGAGAGCTGCATATAGCGGATATCGCCATCCAACTGCTGAATATACCAGATCGCATACAGCGTAACCTTCAACTCTGCCAGGTCATCGATGATCGGTAGGAGATCAGTAAAAAATGGTTCCGGGATTTCCGTCAACAAAGTTGTGCCAGCGGGGAATCCGGCAAATTTCTTATCACCTGCAAATGGTTCTGCTAAATCTGGCATGTGATCTTACCTTGATACTTTCGCAGCATTCTCAAACTTAGCAAGATGCGGCATGAATACCAGCTCTATGCCTGAGTGAGTCGGGCCATTTCGGTGTTTGGACACAATCAACTCGGCAGTATTTTGCTTTACCGGATCCTTATCCATCGCCTCCGGCCGGTGAATGAACATGACAATATCTGCGTCCTGTTCCAAACTGCCGGATTCGCGCAAGTCTGAAAGCACTGGCCGTTTATCCGCGCGCTGTTCCACCGCACGGGAAAGCTGTGCAGCCGCCAGTACTGGGACATTCAATTCACGGGCAAGCACTTTTAGGTAGCGAGAAATATAAGAGACTTCCTGTACACGGTTATCGTTGCGGGTATCTCCGCTCATCAACTGCAGGTAATCCACAATGATAAGATCGAGGTTGTGTTCCATGTGCAAACGGCGGCATTTGGTGCGCATCTGCAGCGGTGTGATTGCCGGGGTATCATCCAAAAATATGGTTGTATTACTGAGCGTACCCACCGCCTGTGCGAATAATGGGTATTCATCTTCGCTCAGTTTACCAGTCCGCAATTTTTGAGAGACAATTCCTGTTTGCTGCGAGATCAATCTTTGCACCAGCTGCTCATTGGACATTTCCAGTGAAAAAATGGCAACATGTTTTTTATAATTCAATGCCGCATGTTTCGCAGCGCCTAATAAAAATCCGGTTTTACCCATACCTGGTCGGCCAGCTACGATCAATAAGTCAGATTTCTGCAGACCGCCTAGCAGGTTATCCAGGTCTGTCAATCCAGTTGGCACACCGAAGAACTCCTCGCTTCGTTTTGCCAGTTCATCGATATGGTCAAAGTATTCACTTAAAACAGCCCGGATGGGTTGAAGATCGTTGCGAACGCGCCGTTCGCTGATGGCGAAAATGGATTTTTCGGCATCGTCGATGACGGTATTCAACTGCTTTTCCTGGTTGTATGCCAGGCGGGCAACATCGTTCGCAGCTGCCAGCAATCTGCGACGAATGGCATGATCTGCAATGATATGCCCGTAAGATTCAACATTCAACGCGCTTGGGACTTTCGCCACGAGTGAAGTCAAATATGCAGGACCGCCTAATTCTGCCAGGTGGTTATGGGCCGCCAGGTCTTCGGTTACTGTCAGGAGGTCTATAGGAATGCGGTTTTCGATCAGACGGGTATAAGTGTGCCAAATCCAGCGATGGCGATGAATATAAAAGTCTTCCGCCTCAATAAACTGGACGATATCATAGATCGCTTCGGGATTTATTAATATTGATCCCAGCAATGACTCTTCAGCATCGCGGTTGTGCGGCATCGTTTGTATTTCAGTGGATGCTTCATTTATTTGTTCAGGAAAATCTTGCATGGAAAACTCCACGGTGCTGAATTCGTTTTTATGATACACAAAAGGTCACAACATGTCCGAATCAGTTGTTGTTTTTTGGATTGTCCCCCGGTTCATCATCATCAGAATCCGGATTCTCTTCGCTACCCAATTGATTAATAAAATCTTCAAAGATGGAGAGCCGTTTTTCAGAATTTTTATCCGCTGGGGTTGGTTCAGAATCGTCCAATCTATCATCCAGATCCTTTTGCAGCAGGGTCGGCTCTGGTTTAATCCCCGCCTGATTAAGCACTTCGATATCCACCATGATTGGAATATGGGCGCGAATGGCCAGCGCAATAGCATCCGATGGTCTGGAGTCGATCTCAACGATCTCCTCACCTACTTCAGCTACGATCTTGCCATAGAAAACATCATCTTGAAGCGAAAATATCTGGATCTGTATTAATTTCCCATGCAGTGCTCCAAATACATTTTTTAACAGATCATGAGTGAGAGGACGGGAAACCTCTACTTCTTGCAGGATGATGGTGATAGCCTCAGCTTCATATGGACCGATCCAAATCGGGAGATAACGGTCTTCACGTTTGGCGTGCAAAATCAACACTCTCTGCGAATTTGTAAGGCTTACCCGTAAACTATCAATTACTACTTCTACCATTTTTCCCATCGTGATCTCCTAAATCATTTTAGCACTCACGTCATATTGAAGCAATTCATTATACCAACTTCGAACACGACTTGAATCTTAAATCAAGACTGGAGGATTATTCATAACCTTTCAGGATACGGGAATTATTATCGTCTCTACCTGGAATAAAATTCATCTAATAATAAAAAATGTTAAAGAACTCATTTAATATTATCTAATATTTTATTAATTGTGGAGTATAATTGTGAAACTCTAATAACCTCAGCCACACTGAAATACTCAGTCTTTGATGAAGTTTACATAGATGCATGAATAAATGATAAGCTGGGGGTCGCACAAGCTCTTATTAATAAAATATAATTTTCAGGTAAGCTAATTTGGCCGATAGAATTCTACTCATTGAAGGAAGTCGTGGTGACCACCCATCTTTTGGGCCCGGGTTAAAGAAGCGGGGTTTTGATGTTTTTCACGTACGCAATGGAACGGCCGCCCTGGCGCGCTTCATTGAGATCGACCCCGACATTATCGTAGTGGATGCCGATTCTCTACGAACATCCGGCAAAAGGATCTGTCAGTCATTGCGGGTAGCGATGGATGATATACCCATCATTTTAATTACCCCACCTGATGAAAGTAGAAAGAATCATAACGATATCAGCAAGACAATCGGGAAAGATATCACCCTGGCACTGCCATTTACCATTCAAAAGCTGATCAACCGCATTAAACCGCTGCTTCCTGGCGAGGGCAAAGATGTGCTTCACAAAGGACCGATTTGGCTGGACATGGAACAACAGCGCGTTCGCTGTATGAATAACAACGGCAAACTGACTCCAAATTTGATCAAGCTATTGAAATATCTCATGGAACATCCGGGGGAAGTAATCGAGAGGAATTCACTTTTTAAATACATCTGGGAAACAGAATATACGGCTGATACACGCACACTTGATGTGCATATTAGTTGGCTGCGGAAGATCATCGAAACCGACCCGCGGCATCCACGCTTTATTATCACCGTCCGCGGTATTGGATACCGCCTGGATGTATGATCGTCAAAATTTACACTCGCTTAATTATCATTATCCAAAAATTAGCTAAAATTAAATCAACCACGAAAATATAGGTTTGCTTTTTTGTAATTACATATATCTTACCTGTATACTGCGGGGTATGGATAGAACAGCAATTTTGGAATAGAAGATTGACCATGATGATTAATTCAACGAAAGGTTTAGATCATGCCGGTTAAACCAGGAATTACAGCCACAGAATTAATTATTCTCGTTATTATTGCAGCGATCATCCTGATCGGCATTTTGTTGGTCGTTTATTTGCATTTCCTAAAACCCATTAAAAATGCCCGGCAGGCAGCCAGCGGAATCGTCCAAAAAGAAATCCCGATTGAAATAACCTTAACTGAACCAAAGAATAATGACATAGCCAGTCTGGTGCGCTCGTTTAATATTCTTATATCCCGTCTGAATTTGATGAACGAGGAAATGGAGACGCGCGTTAATGAACGGACCAAACTGTTGGAAGAAGCCTCTCGTTTGGTGCAAGAAGTGCTGGATACTACGCCAAATTTGCTGTGCCTGTTGAATATCGAAATTGGCGTATTTAATTATGTAAACCAGGAATTCTCTGATTTCTTTGGTTTTTCTAATGAAGAATTACTGGATCTTGGACCTGTTTTCATGCAAGGCAGAGTTTATCCAACTGACAAACAATTATATGCCTCTCATACTCAAAAACTGCTGAAGGCAGAAGATAATGAAGTTGTGCAATCTGAATTCAGGATGATCAACCACTCAGGCGATCCGCGCTGGATCAGCTTTCGGTCGCTTGTCTTTCAAAGAGCAGATGGCGGAAAACCAAAACTTGTATTATATGTGGGGCAGGACATCACCGAATTCAAGAACAACGAAGAACGGTTACGATACCTGTCTATTCACGATCAACTGACCAGCCTGTATAACCGCCTGTATTTTGAAGAAGAGATCATTCGTCTGGAACGCGGTCGTTCTTACCCCATCAGCACGATCATGGCAGATCTGGACAATTTGAAACAGATCAACGACACATTTGGTCATGCGGCTGGAGATAAATTGCTGCAGCAGGCTGCCAATATATTTCGTTCCTGTTTCAGAGGTGAAGATGTTGTCGCCAGGATTGGCGGCGATGAATTTGCAGCCCTGCTTCCAGGCGCCAGCCACGAGACCGCCACCAGAGTGATGGAACGCATCAACAACAAATTTAATCACTCGGAATCCGACGTGAATGGGTCACCAGTCAGCATTTCCATTGGTATGGCAACCACTGATAAAGGTGGATCCTTGAACGCTTCCCTCAGACTTGCTGATGAATCCATGTACGCCGTCAAGCAGAAGAAAAAACAAGCAGATCAAGATGGTAGTATGAACGGATTTGAGGAGAAACAATGAAATCAGTAGAAGGTTTTAATTGGATGAACGGCGTGAATATGTCATTTACATATTGCGATGCCGAAGGCATCATCCGGGAGATGAACACTACTGCCTCAGAGTCTTTTTCGAAATATGGCGGCGATAGTTTAATCGGCGAAAGCGTCCTTGATTGCCACCCCGAACCTTCCCGCACCAAACTTGAAGAGATGTTGAAAGTTCCAAAGCTCAATGTATATACGATTGAAAAAAACGAGCAGAAGAAAATGATCTACCAGGCGCCGGTGATGGATGGCGACCGTTTCGTTGGAATTGTTGAAATTTCCTTGCCTTTGCCGGATGATATGCCTCACTTCATCCGTTCTTAAACCCAATCGATCTATACTGGGTTTTCCACTGGCACAGGTTCTTTTACGGGGTCATTACTACGGTTGATCATATAAATACCTGAAAGCACCGCGGCTGTTCCCAGCCACTGGATGGGCAGCAATTGCTCGTCGAACATAGCTATTGCTAACAGCGCAGAAAATACTGGCTGTAAGATCAACGTTGGCGCTACAATGGATGCGGGGAGGTGTCCAAGCGCATACGCGATCGCCACGTATCCAATACACTGGACGACAACGCCAGCGCCAATGAAGGCAAGATAGGTTTGCAAAGTATATCCTGTAATGGAATACCCCATCGCCAGACTTACGATTAACAAGCAGATGGAAGCTGCCAGGGAGACCACCCATAAATAGGGAATAACATTCAAATTCTTGCGGCCATACTGCGTCGCCAGGTAGTAACCGCCATAGAACATACCAGAGACCAATGCCAGAGTGTCTCCCAGTCCAAAATGCGGCCGCACAAAAAAATCGTATCCTAGCACTGTCCCAGCGCCCACCAGAGCCAAGGCCAGACCAGCCCAGAACTTGTTGGTGAATTTCTGATTGAAGATGATCCATAGAGCTAGCACAACCCATATCGGGGCTGTATTGCCCAACAGGGTGGCGTTGGCGATTGTTGTGGATTGCACGCCAGTATTCCAGAGGGTGAGATCGACCGTGGTGAATAGACCACCGATGATCGGGATGATCAGCAGTTTTTTGGACGGGATCTGTTTTCTCGGCCCGGCTTTAAGAAAAAGCGGTGTGATGAGCAATCCGCCGATTCCCATCCGATAGAAGGCAAAAACCGGTGCGGGGGCATCCGCCCATCGGACAAAGAACGCAGAGAGTGTGAGAGATAGAATGCCCGCAAACAGGGCGAGATAAGATAATACACTTTTATTCATTTACGATCACATCAAAACATCTCGAGGATAAGGAATTTTACCATAGCCATACTATTGGCTCATCATCGAGTACGCTGAGGATTAGCGTGTTTGTTTAGAACAGGAAAAATAAAAAATCCTCGCCGAGGACGGCGAGGACAAGATATAACGCTTTTTATTCCACAAATTAAGGCAGCACCATTGGGATGAAAATCCGAATACCCTGGTCGATCCAAACCTGATAACCAACCCCATCACCTGCGATGAGCGGATTATAGTTGCGCATTTTGAGGTAATAGGTCTGGGTGTCAGGTGCGTTCCAGCGGATGGTGGATGGCTGCCCAAGCTGGGTTGGGAACTGCTCCGCCACGGCATTGCCTGCGCTGTCATAAATGGTCAAGACAACGGCAACAGATGGTGAGGTTGGAACGGCATTGATGAAGAACAATTCGCCGGGTTGAAGAGAGAATTTTACCCAATCTTCGTCATTCTGTCCGCAGAAGGTTCTGACCTGCCTATCTGCACCGAGCTGCAAGGTCTTTGCGGTGGTCGCAATATTATCCACTTCGTAAGCATCCACACCGGTTGTGCAAGTTTTGATTGTAACAGTGGCTTCTGCCGCGGAGGGATATGCTTCCTTCGCGCCAGTCGCATCGACAACCCGCATGCGGAATCCGTAAGTCTTGCCAAGCTCGCCAATAAACCAGGCGTATCTACCAGCTGGTGAAACGGCATTTGTTGGCTGCCAGTCGATCCAATTTCCACCGTTCTCCTGCATCTGGAACTCGAAACCGGCGATGCCAGAACCCACATCTACGGCATTCCATTGAAGCAGGACAGTGTTGATATCCGAAGTTGCTGGCAATGGCAGCATGTTGGATGTCGGTGTCGGAGGCGGCGCCTGGTTTACGTCAGTGATCAAGCCCCAACTTGAAGCGCTTGCCCAATTGCCTGACCCATCATATACCTGGGCATAGATCGCACCATTCGAGCCATTCCCTTCCCGGGTCGGGTCAAAAACAACACTCCAACCGTCAGTTCCATTCCAATCCTCTCCAACCTTGGTCCACTTTCCTGTGTCCCAATCGTGGTTATGCCAGTACACCACCACATGGTTTACGCCGCTGCCAGCTTGATTGTCATTTGCGCTAATGCGCACACTCATCGGTGCATTGGGTAACTTTGCGCCATTGGCCGGATAGCTCATCGCTGCTGTGGGTGGTGTGGGATCGCTGTAAATTCGCAGGGTGTAGAAGTAATTTGTGCCGCCCACCATGGGGTGATCCCAGGCTTTGAGCTTGAGATAATAGGTGCCATTCGCAGGGATGGTGTAATAGATGCGGGAATCTTTCACTTCGAATGCAACTTCATCATCGCTTTCTGCCAGTACTGTTTTGCCATTCCGATCGATCAGAAATAGATATGGGTCCAGGGCGGAACCGATGGTTTTCGCGTCTACATCAAAGGTGATCGATTGCCCGGCAGTGGCTGAAAATTTATAAAAGTCCTCATCTCCCGCTGCACAGATATCACCCGTTACAGCGGCATTCCCGACGATGTTCTGCGCATCCAGAATGGTGTTGTTCGGCACAGGTTCATTACAATCTACGGCAGGCGCGCTTTTATCCACCTGGACGTTGTCAACATACCATCCATCGCCAATGTTCAAGGTGTTATCGACTGTGTCGAAGTAGAAGCGCAGCCGGATATTGCTGCCTGAGTAAGCATTCAGGTCAATTGCCGGACTCAACAGCCAGGTATTCATGGGATCGTCATACAGCTGGTAAACATCTGTGAAAGGACCGCCATCCTTTGAGACCTGTACAATTCGCTGATCCCAATATTTTTCGGAACTTTCTGTCTTATAGCGATATACGAAATGCAGGTAATAGCCGCTTTCAGGTATCCTGATCGATGGAGAAGTGAGGGTGCCAAACATTCCAGTGTTGTATTGCAGTACACCGCTAATGGTCTCACCATACAACCATGAATGTGATGGGCTGCTGTATTTACTAGTGGACTGCTTCCATAACCCGGTAGATGTCCATCCGTTCGTACCAGATTCAATGGTATCGGAATAAGGTGCTGTAATTGGTGTGCCGGTTATCGCTGGTGCTGCTTTAACTATGAAAGATGAACTGGCCAGGGTTGTGGTCGAATTATTGGCTGTGTTTCTACCTTTAACGTTATAGGTGTAACTACCAACTGGTAGGCTGCCCAGGCTCCATGATGTTGCCTGCATCCAGGGCGAGGTTCTGGTGAGAAAACCATTGTTGCCGCTCACAGAAACCTGGAACTCATCCGACCAGCCGCCGTTCAGGTAGTAGATGGTGATGCTGTCATCGCTTGTCAAATTGGAACCACCAACAGGATACGATATCAACGGTGCAACTGGTTGGGTTGCGTGGGTTCTCACTTTGAATGAATTGAATGCGCCGCGGTTGATCAGATTATCGCCCAAATCCGGATCGGAGGAAATTAATGTCTCAGCCCTGTTGGTGTAATAAGCCTTCGTCCAAATCGTGATCTGAGCATTATTTCCAACCAAGCACTGAGGCAGCATCGTTTCCGCCAAAAGATCCCATCGCAGGCCTGGTTCTGATAATCACCGGTCTTAAAGACCTTGCAGGTGCCGCTGTAATTCGGCTGACTAAACAACGCCGCCTCATCCGAACCGGAACACAGGTTGGTTGGATTGGAGCAGAATTGCATGAGAAATTCTTGGTAATGCCGCGGAAGCCGGCATAGCCATAGGATTGGTTACCTTCAACATCATACAGGTTCACCGCCAAAACGATTGGCCCATTCGGCATTTCCTTGCCACTGGCGCACATATCCACCGGGATGGAGAAGTTTGCTGTTGTTGATGGCTGCCCCACTTCGTGCCAGGCATCGTTATAGTTGGCAATTACTTGAACTTTCGTGATGCCCTTATCGTCCTTTCCCACGCCGCTAACCACCAAATTATTACTGGTAAAGACCTGCCCAACGGCTGGAGCGCTCAGTGTACCTGTGGGTGCATTCGCCGGGCGATTACCGGAAACATAACTTGTTCTGCCCTGACCACCGTATTGAGTCGCTTCGGATGGCATTCGCGGCCTTCCACCTTTGGTGACCGAGTCGTAGTTAATATCTACATCCTTAAATGTAATATCCACCGAAGGACCCCAGTAACCATAGCTGTTGGTATGCACCATAAAGTGCAGGTGGTTAGCCGTACTATAGCCTGTATCATCTACATTGCCAATGTATTGACCCTGGTTGACACGAGCGCCTTTTACTCTCAGCGCTGTGGGGACTGAACCGTTCGCCATGTGATAATACAACTGGTAGGAAACCGGCGTTGTACTGTTGTCTTTGAGAATGAGATAGTTGGTGCACTTTGTTGATCCATTATTGCAAGTCCACTGTGCAGCAAAGACCGTGCCGCCCTTCGCCGCCTGGATCGGGAACATGGTACCATCCGCGAAATCAAAAGCGTATTTACAATCTGAACCGGAACAAGATTTATGTCCAATGCTCCAGGTTAATCTCTTTGAAACACCACCCGCCCAGGGCAGATAGTATCCCCCAAATTTGGCAGTCACTTTAGGTTCAGCATATTTTTCCTGGTAACGCTGCACCAGGTCAGTACCCATCAAACCTTTGGGCATTTCATCTACAAGTGTTTCGTATGCCGGGTCATAAGGGAGGGTGATACCCCAGGCTTCGGCAGTTCCTTTTTGTCCAGCCGGGTTGCTTGATCCAATCGCCAATTCAGGTTCGCGCGCCAAAAGTTCACCGGTTTCTGGGTCAAATGATTCCAGCCAGA
This sequence comes from uncultured Chloroflexia bacterium, assembly GCA_963841805.1. Lineage (GTDB taxonomy): Bacteria > Chloroflexota > Anaerolineae > Anaerolineales > Anaerolineaceae > PNON01. The sequence goes on along the minus strand of CAWJEB010000010.1, from coordinate 629,290 downwards.
TCAGCGCAGTGGAACCATCATCAGCCAGTTCGACGTTATTTACTTTGGGGTTGTATAAAGCAAAACCTGGGTCGGCCTGCTTCAACTTTTCGACCGCAGCGTCAACCGATTTCTGAAATCCCTGCACCTCTTCTAGAGGCAATGGCGTGGATTCAGTGACAGGTCCAGCAATCGGTGCGTCAGGAGTAGCGATCCCCGCCAACCGTGCCAGTTGATTGCGCATGACACCCGCAAGCAGGATGACCAACGCTACCGGGATAATGAGCAGTAGATATCGAAATGGGGACGGTCTTTTCATATGCACTCCTTAACGTTGGATTTGGTGCAAGAATAAGACCAGCAAAAATCTGATGAGGTTTTTTACATTACTTTTCTTGGTGTTGATTGTGTCCTTTGCAGTGAAGGATTTTTACCCAAAATACCTCCCGGGCAAGGCTCTCTTCACTACCCGTTCAGCATTGTAAGCAACCCGCAACAAAACATGCTCCTCCCAATGGCGGCCAATGGCCTGCATGCCAACAGGCATGCCGCGTGTATCATAACCGCATGGAAAACTGATGGCTGGCAGTCCAAGCAGGTTGCCTGGAATGATGAAGCGCATCATTTCCGTATCCAATGAAAGGTCCGACCAACCAGCTTGCAAGCCGCCCTGCAAGATCGGTTGGGCTGTTTTGGCTGTGGCAGGCGTCAAAATGACATCGACTTCTTTAAAAATCTTATTGAAATTGTTCATTGCTCGGGTGCGCATCCGCTGGGCTTGCAAATAATCCATCGCGGTCAACACTTCACCGATCACCAGCGAAAGCCTTACCGCTGCGCCCTGCTCTTTACGATGATCGGCATACTGCCGCAGAGAGATAGCCATTTCAGAAAGTATGGTTACGGCATGGGCAACCCTGGTCGCGTTCAATTCTGGAATTTCTATTTCCTTTACGACCAATCCGCGGGACTTCATTTCTTCCAGCAGATCGTAATTCTTTTTGACCACTTCCTGGTCAGCATGTTCGAACCATTCTTTATAAATACCTGCCGTCAAACCTGTCAAATCCGGCTTGTTCCAATCTTTGAGACGTCACAGCTGGCTGCTGGACTGTATTCGGGTCGTTTGGGTCTGCGCCAGCAATGATCGAATAGACCAAAGCTGTATCTTCAACGCTGACAGTCAGCGGACCCAAATGCCCAACGCTCCAACATAATGGCGCCGCGCCGAATTCGCTGATGCGTCCAAATGTGGATTTCAACCCCACCACCCCGCACAGCGAAGCCGGGATGCGGATCGATCCACCGCCATCCGCGCCAATTGCTGCGGGAACCACGCCGGCTGCTACGGCTGCGGCGCTGCCGCTGGAACTACCGCCTGGATCGCATGCTGGATCGTACGGGTTGCAAACCGCACCATAAGTATCATTGTAGCCGTTTGGATTGATGCCGATCTCATGCATGTTGGTCTTGCCAACCAGTAACGCCCCGGCTGCCCGTAAGCGAGCCGAAACCGTCGCATCCTGGCCGGCAGGTTCTTTCCCCAGGAAACGTGTGCCAACCGTGGTTGGATAAGGCAGCATGTCCACTTCATCTTTGACTGCCACTGGTACACCATCCATCGGGCTGAGCGGTCGTTTCTTAGCATACCGCTCAGTCGATGCTTTCGCTTGCGTCAGAATATCCTCGCGATTTACAGCGATAAAAAGGTTCATGTCTGGTGATGCTTCCTGGCTGGCAGTGATCGCTGCTAACACTTTTTCTGCAACTTCGAGAGGAGTAGTATCTCTACTCCAATACGCCCGCGCGTAGTCAGACATCGTCTTAAATGGGAAACCTTCCGGTTTTCCTACAAGGTCAGCCTGATACTTTTCTGGATGGATCTGGTATTGGGGATGCACAAAAGGATAGTAGGTCGGCGGCTCGCTAAGTACCAGTTGCCGCAGGAAAGGAATGCCGCCATTTTCAAGCAGCCCTGGCATCAGAGCGCTGCGAGTTGCCGTGCTTTCAACTGCAGCAGCGAAAAGCTTTAAGGGTGTTCCTGTCAGTTTCGGCAGTTTCAGAGATTTTAAGTCATAAGTGGACATCTCGCCTCTTTTGTGAATAAGTGTGGAAGTATTAATTTCAATTAAAGCACAATTATTAAATTGAAGCCAATCGTAGCCATTTGATTTGATCCAGAAAGAGTCTCATCCGATTAATGCTATTATGGGGTTTTGTAAATCGGAAAAATTATTGATAAGTCAAATCAACTAATCAGTATAAAAATCAAATGATTTTCAATGAAATAAAGCTTCTATACTCGCCAGAAACCTCGACGCAGTGGACGCACGTTTTCCGTTGTGATGAATGCGTCCGGATCTGTTTCGAGGATAATGGTATCGACACGATCAACATCTTTGCGCTTGACTGACAGATTGAGGACGCTAACAGCGCCATCCCGCCCGCGGGCGGGAATCTCTGTCACACCGAAACCATACTCCCGTAATTTTTCGGTAAGTAATGTTCCCCGGTTGGAACTCACCACACGGATGGAGATATGCCCGATTGCAAGGCGATCCTCAATGTACATTCCCAATACATTACCCGTTGCAAATCCCGCCGCATATCCCACAACTGTAAGGGGATTATCGAGGTGAGAAAGTACCTGGCTGATCGCCAGAACGGCGATAGCCGCTTGCGCAAATCCCAAAAACCAGGCCAACTTTTTCTTGCCCCTGACCACAAAAAGGACACGCAGGGTGTCGCATGTCATGTCACTCATACGCATCGTAAAAACTAACAAGGTGGTTAACCACGCACTACCAGAGAGAAGCCATTCCATATTTTATTCCTTAGTTGCAGTAGGAGATTTTTTTTCTCCAGAGGACCGAATCGCAGGCATATATAATTCACGCATATATTCTTTTACCATGCGGCGGGTGCAGAAGCCTGGAATTAATGTGCGCATCGATTCCTTCATTCGTGCAATCCATTCTACCGGCAGGTTGTCACCGCTGCGCTCGTCATAATATAAAGGCACGATCTCATTCTCAAGGGTATCGTACATGGCATTGGCATCCGACTCATCCTGCATGTTCGAATCCGGGTATTCAGCGTCATCGCCAATCGCCCAGCCGTTGTTGCCATTGAAACCTTCGCGCCACCAACCATCTAATACGGAGAAATTAAGGACACCATTCAAAGCGGCTTTCTCCCCAGATGTACCGGATGCTTCGTTTGGACGCCGCGGAGTGTTTAACCAGATATCCACACCCTGCACAAGGTAGCGGGCAACATTCATATCATAATCTTCCAGGAAAACCAAACGGCCACCGTTGCGGGCGTCCTTCACAGAGCGGTAAACTTCCTGCAGGATCAACTTACCAGCTTCGTCAGCCGGGTGAGCCTTTCCGGCAAAGACGATCTGCACTGGACGGTTGGGTTGATTAATGAGGTTCAATATTCGTTCGGTGTCGCGTAAGATCAGGTTGGCGCGTTTATAGGTGGCGAAACGCCTGGCGAAACCAATGGTTAATGCGTATGGGTCCAAGAGAACGCCGCCGGCGATGATCTGCACTGGATGGGTGGTCGTTTTGATCCAATCCCGCCGTGAACGTTCCATGGTATAGGCTACAAGTTTTCGCTTAAGATGGCGGCGCACTACCCACAGTTCGTTGTCCGGGATATTCTCGATCCCATCCCAGGTAGCATGTTCATCAATTTTCTCCATCCAATCTGGTCCCATATAACGGTCAAACAATACTTTCATCCTTCGGGCCAGCCAGGTCCCTGTATGCACACCGTTGGTGATATGCGAAATGGGGACTTCTTCTTCGCGGCGGTCTGCCCAGAGAAAATGCCACATCTTACGGGATACTTCGCCGTGTAATTCTGAAACTGCGTTGCGCTGGTTTGCCAACCGCATCGCCAAAATTGGCATGGAGAAGGTGTCACCGCCCCAGGTGTTGGTATTGCGAGCTATGTCTATAAACTGATCGCGTGATAAGCCTAATTCCTGCCATATAAATGGGAAATACTTGTCGATCAACCAGAGCGGGAATTCATCATTTCCTGCGGGCACAGGGGTGTGAGTGGTAAAGACCGATGATTGACGAACGATTTCTGAGGCTTCTTCAAAAGTCGCTCCACCATTCATAAAGCCGCGTACACGCTCAATCGTCAGAAAAGCAGAGTGGCCTTCATTCATATGCCAGGCAGTGGGTTCTAATTCCAAAGCCATCAATGCGCGAACGCCGCCAATGCCAAGGATCAATTCCTGCGATATGCGTAAATCCACATCATTACTGTATAGCCTGGCTGTTAGTTGACGGTCATTCGCAGAATTCGCTTCCACGTTCGTGTCCAGAAGTATTAGTGGATTCCGGCCAACTGATACCTTCCATAACTGGGCATAGACTGTCCGCCCTGTGAGGTTCACCGAAACGGTGACATTGCTTCCGTATTCATCCAGAATGGGCATAACCGGCAGGTTTTCCAATTTCAGCGGGTTATTTCGTGCCTCCTGCCAACCATCCTCTGTAATTTTTTGCGAGAAGTAACCCTGGGTATAGAGAAATCCGACGCCTACCAACGGCAGCCCAAGGTCGCTTGCTTCCTTTAAATGATCACCGGATAGAATCCCCAATCCACCAGCATAAACTGGTATTGATTCGTGCAATCCGTATTCGAATGAAAAATATGCGATCAGGTTCTCCTGCTCTTTTGGATAGGTTTCTTTGAACCAGGTGCCGGACCCCTTCATATATTGGTCGAAATTGTGTAAAACACGATCATAAGCTTCCAAGAAAAAGCGGTCGCTGGTGACAGCATTCAGACGGGCGCGTTCCACGGTGCGCAAAAAAAGTAGCGGATTGTGGTACACCTGTTCCCATAAAGCTTTATCTATGAGGGCAAAAATTCGAATGGCTTCCGGATTCCAGATCCACCACAGGTTATAAGCAATTTCTGCCAGACGTTTCAAACGCCTGGGAAGGCTGAAATTTGTCAGAGGTTCGGCTTTAAATTTGGTATTCATAATGTTTTTCCTATCTTGAAATTAATCTTACCATAGCAATTATTTGAACCCCGTAAAACTCCGGTAAATACACTTCAGGCTACCAGACTCGTTCCAGAGATGAATTCTCGCATGGTCTTCTGCCAACCTTCGCCAGATCAACCCACTCACCATGGACTTTTATCCGAACAACGTCCGCGGTGTAATCAGTTACGGTTGATCCATGATTATCGAAAAGAGAAGAACCAACAGCGTATGTATCCACCGGTACATTTAATCTCTCGAACCTTTCAATCTTTTCCGGATGGAAACCGCCAGAAACTACAATCTTGATCTTTTCACAGTATTCTGATGCACCTCTATGCCACTTGGCAGGCAAATCCCAAGATTCCCAGGCATGATCCAAAGCTTGCCTCACATTGAAAACCAGGCGCGGCGTCACGCCCATATCCAGTGACGGGTCACCCAGAGGAGGAACCGAAACATCCCGCAATGAAGCGCTGGTATCTAGGCGGACTCCAAATAGTCGGTAGCGTTCAGCTTCGGTTATTTCTCCTGCGTCCAACAATTCACGGTATTTTGCGAACAATACTTTCGCTACTGCAATAGAATCTGCGACAGAATCATTGTTAAAATCCACAAGCGCAATACGAGGAATGGACATTGGAAGGACTGTTGAAAAAGCCAGCATCGCCTCAGCCGTGTCGCCAAAGAAGCAGGCGATGGCAGCGTGAGCAACAGTACCACCGCCCTGACCGCCCCACCAGTCTCCCTGGGCGTCTGTTGAAATATAGGTGGGTAATTTTCCAGCAAAATCCTTGTTGAACCGTTGAACAGCCATGTTGTAAGCATAACCATCCGCCGCCTGGACCTCGTGCACGTCGAATCGTGCCGGGAAGAACATAACAGGCTTGCCGCGAGCTGAGATGAGAGTTTGATAAACATTGGTGGCAACCCGGCTGGAACGGGTCAACACACCGAGGATCGGCGTTTCCAGGATCGCAAAATCCCTGTAGCGGCCACGAATACGCATCACAGGTTCCACATTGGCTGGGTCGCCGTTTCCATGGACTATATCGCCATCGTGGACAGCCCAAACTTCCAAATTGTTGGATGTATCGACAAAAATGTCGTTTTCCCAATATCCAGTGCATAGCTTCAGCATCGCCAGGGATTTGTCCAGTCCGACAGTGATGGTTGGGCCGCGCCGCCTTGTAAAGACCTGCATTTCAACTTCCAGGTCGCCGGAACTGATGCCCTCATGAATGTTCAAGCTATTCAAACGCGGAGAATTCCCCTGGTAACAATAACCGGATTGGGTCATGATGGTCAGCATTTCGGCAATATTGCTGAAATACTTATCGGTGTACCATCCTTTCCGCATGCGTTCAACATCCAGTTTGAATGTACTGTTATCAAGACGTTTTCCATCAAAGATACTCATGGCAAGATCCTTAGCCGAATGCCAATCAATTGGCTTATTCAGGGTGATTACCGTATAGATTTTACGACCATGACGCCATTCAACGCCATGTGGTAAAGGAAGATTGCATGCAGCAGGTCAGCGTCATGCGGCATCGCTCCAATTTTCGCGGCGGATGGCACAGAAAGGTCATAGGTATTCACACATTCCTCCGGCAGGATCACGCGCCGATTCTGCTGACGGGCATTGGCATCCAGCCGCAGGTGCATCGCAAGCTGATAGATACACAGGTCGGTGCAATCTCCCACGATGATAAAGTCAGTCACATCCGGGTTTTCTGCCATCCACAGGTTCAACCCCGTGTTAATTCCAGAATGAATTGAGTTTTTTTCCAATACGATCATTTCGGAGTAGTAAGTCAGCTCCTGAAATTCAGGTACAGTTTCTGCTTCAGATGTGTCCCGAATGCAGTGCGGCGGGAACGAACCAAATTCCACCGCATCAGGTTCGTGAGTATCCTGTGATAATACAATATTCCTGATCCCATAATTCCAGGCGGTATCAAATAATTTGATGATTGGATCTACAATTTTTTGTACTCGCGGGCTGGATAACGGACCTTCGGTGCAAAAGCCGTTAATGACATCTATGGATATGATGGCTGTACGTTGGGGTTGGGGGCAAATTTCAGATAATTCTACGGGTGGAAGGTCTTCCATCCATTGATTCAGGTATAGCAAAAACTGACGATGGTAGGTGGTCACTTATCTTACCTCCAGCCTAAATTATAGCATGCGAAATGGGAGATTTTTCAGTTGATTACTTCCGAATGGAATTTACCAGCATTCCGATATATTCTTTAGAAGCACTGGTTGTAGATTTCAGGCTCGAGGCAGTCGGTAGGATGTTTATCAATACATTCTCCCAACGAAGTGAAAACAGGTCATCCCAGGCCTGATCGGTGATGATAAAATCAGTCGGAGCAGGTATCACTTTTATACCCAGCTTATCGAATAACTGGACCGAGCGCGGCATGTGCAGCGCGCTGGTTACAAGTACGATCTCCTGCCATTGATTCTCCGCAATGATGGATGACGAAAACTCCGCGTCCTGGGCAGTATTAGCCGAGTCGCCTTGCAATGACATGGCATCCTTTGGCACGCCCATGAATTCCAGAAGGTCTGCCATTTCGGTTGCCGGGGTGGTTTCTGCCTCTCCCTGCCAGTCGATTGTGCCGCCGCTGACGATGATCTTATCTGCAACGCCGGCTCGATATAACTTGGCAGCATAGATGATCCGATCGCCTGCGCCGTTGACCTCCACCATCTGGCGCGGATACTGCTGCGGGTCGGTGCCGCCTCCCAGGACAACAATCACATCGGCTTTTGTACCTTCCGCCAAAGGTGCATACCTGGATTCCAGGGAGCGTACGATAGACATGCTCACCCAGCGGTTGCCGGTCAATAAAATAAGGAGCAGGGCAACAATGATCAAATTCCTCGCCAGCTTACGCTTTTTCCAGAACAATAAAGCTGCCAGCAATAATAAACAGGTTAGGCCGGCCGGGTAAACGAATAACGGTAGAAGTTTTGATAGAAATATCATCATAAAATTCTTTCTTTAATCCGAGCGAGCGGGGCGCCAGCCATTGGCAATGGCTTCCTCCAATTTACAGAACCAGCGTTCGCCCTTATTAGTTGAAATAACCACGTCATCATAGTTTTCACTGCCTGGCAGGTGATAGATCTTGCCACCCTGGCTGCTGATGTTGCCTTTGATATCGCACCCGCTTAACTGATCAAGACATCCATCAGGGCAGTTATTGCCGCTGGTGTTCTCAATTTCATTCGTATTCTGCCAAATTCCTAAGCGGGATTCGAACGCTATCAGCATGGCATTTTCAAAATCCTGTTCGCACAAGGTATCATCAGGCAGAATAAAAGTGGTGGCATAACCCTGCTTCACAAGCTCGTAATTAACAAATACACCATCCATGATGATGAACCTGAGAAGCCTGCCAAACCCATCCCGATTTGTAGTATCTCTAACAAGGATGACACTCTTACCCTCCACCTGCCTTTGATTGAATTCTTTTGCCGCCTGGCCGGGAGCAATATCATTGGCATTCATTTCAGGCGTGTCCACCATCAGATAACGCACTTTTTCCACTCGCCGTTCAATTCAACTTCGATCGTATCCCCATCGACCACGCGTATCACTTTCGCTTCTTCCAGCTTCCGGCCGATAAGGCACGCAGGGATCAAAGAACTTTCGCTGGTTACGGTTGCAAAATTTATCGGTACCTTGGTGAAATTGGATTCTGGGTTTTGCTGTGACTGGGGTTCAAGCGTGACATCAGGTAATGGCGGTGCGGGGCTGACTTTGACTTCGGTAAAGCAGCCCGCAGTAAATAACAACACCAGGATAAGGGTTAGTTTATATTGGAAATTCTTAGATGTTTTCAAAATATCAATTTCTTACGGTACAGTATTGAATTATCACATTCAAGAATGTTGGCTTTAAGATACCACAATTTACAAATGGATGGATCAGGGAAAATACTCCTGCAGGAAAAGTTGAATATTAGCAAGGATTCTCGTGCTTTCCACCTGCCACATATCCTTCCGTGCTTCCCATGAAGACTGCACCTTTTCAATATCTGCCTTTGGATATCTTTCTATAAAGGAAAAGATGGGTTCAGCTTCGATCATCCTGCCCGCGGCATTGCACTCCCGGCAAATCGGTAAGTTTTCGTCCAGAACGCCATCTTGGAATATCTCGAAACAAAACGGACAGATCAACATGCCTGATGTCATCTCGTCAAACCATCTTTACTTTGACATCTGAAATGAAATAGTTGACATCGATAATCACTTTTTTAAGTGCAGCTTCGAAATTGGGTGTTTGCCCTTCGCTCGGAGCCATGATTCCCGTACTCTCCTCGCCCATTATTTTAAGGTTCCCGATGAAGCACTGTGTCCTTACTTTTACTCCAATAGAATCGATCGTGCGAACCTTAATATCACCGATAAATCCGTTTAACTTATAATGGGTCTCCCCATCTGGTAAGATCGTCTCGGAGAAATCCAGGACAGTGTCACCAATAAAACCGTTGATCGTCTCATCCCTGGCATACCATTCACCACTTCGATTGATTTCGCTGCTATAACTAGCGTTCCAGTTCCACCATTTTGGCATCGGAGGACGGATCAAAATTAGGATACCAACTGAGATTAAGATCAATGGCCAGATGAACTTCCCCAGATTAATTTTCCAGACGGCTTCAACCAGAGATATCACACCGATGAATACCAAAATACTTCCAAAAAGCAATGCCCATCTGCGCATAATAACCTCCCACAAATCATTATGATCCAATAATTCTACTCTATAAAACCTAAGGGGTTTTAATGAATTTTTACCAGAAACAAAGTATATACAAATCTGCTCCTCCTCTAATGTATTTCTGATAAATTCAAATTAAAATTAAGTAATAATAGAAACTATATAACACCGTTTTCGTAGATATATTGAAAGGATACAAAGAATGTTTTTTCCAATCGGATTTGGCGGTTATGGATTATATTTTCTCTTCGCCCTGCCAGCGCTTTTATTAGGCTTCTGGGCACAGATGAAGGTCAAAGGCGCTTTTAAAAAATACTCCAGGGTACCAACGTACTCAAATTTTAGCGGCGCCCAGGTGGCCAGGTATATTCTGGACAATCACGGGCTGCAATCGGTTCAGGTGGAGCAGACCGGAGGGATGCTTAGCGATCATTATGACCCACGCGCGCGAGTCCTGCGCCTCAGCCGGGACGTGTACGCCGGCAATAGCGTGGCTGCCGCCGGAATCGCTGCTCACGAAGCCGGGCATGCCATTCAACACGGCGAGCATTACGCCCCGCTCACCTTGCGATCCACACTGGTACCAACTGTTCAGATCGGCAGCTGGCTTGGACCGATCATCTTCATGGTTGGTCTATTCCTTGCCGGACAAACAGGCACAACCATCGCATGGATCGGGTTGTTTTTATTCGGCATGACCGCTGTATTCGCTGTCATCACCCTGCCTGTCGAACTGGATGCTTCCCGTCGGGCAAAGGATTGGCTGGCAACTTCAGGCGTGCTGTACAGCGGCGAAATGACTGGTGTCAATAAGGTACTGGACGCGGCCGCATGGACGTATGTCGCGGCTGCCATCCAGGCTGTTTCGACCGTCCTATATTATGCATACCTGCTCCTCGGGCGCAGGCGCGATTAATATAAGCAAGAAATTAAACCACTGAATCAAAAATCGGACTTGCATCCGATTTTTTGATCTGATTAGATCTAGCTGATAGCGAGAATAATAGAGCGACCCAGCAATAATGCTCCAATGCCTGCCAGCAGGCTGACCGCCATGTTCACCCATCCCAGCACACCGCTGCCGTTGTTCAGCAACAGTAAAGTATCATTACTAAATGTGGAAAATGTTGTAAATGCTCCCAGAAAACCTATGAAGACCAGGGAATTTAATGCATGGTTGGGCTGTGAACGGGTTGCCAAAAATCCCGAAAGGATGCCAAACAGAAAGCAGCCGACCACGTTAACGATCAGAGTGCCCCACGGAAAGCTCGATCCGCGTGCCAGGTTTTGCACCGTATCCCCCAACAGGTAACGTAGAACCGCTCCAACAAAACCGCCAATTCCTATGATGAGAATATTATTCAAAGAATTGCTCCATGAAAATGTGATGTGCTGTCTGACAATAACTCAAACCCCGCCAATTTTAACACAGGTCGAAGCAATTTCTTCTATAATGTGATTAATAAACACTGATGATGGAGAATGATCATGAAATCTTACAGAAAAGAATTGGTCGTCAATATCCCTTCCCGGTATGGATTTTTGAACATCACCCCGCAGGTGGAAGCCTGCCTGCGTGAAAGCGGCATCATGGAAGGATTGGTACTGGTGAATCCGCTGCACATCACCGCCTCAGTCTTCATCAACGATGATGAATCGGGGCTGCACCATGACTACGAGCAATGGCTGGAAAAGATCGCCCCGCACGAACCGGTCAGCGGATATCACCACAACCGCACCGGCGAGGACAACGCTGACGCCCACATGAAACGCCAGGTAATGGGGCGTGAGGTGGTGGTGGCTGTCACGCAGGGACGACTGGATTTTGGCACCTGGGAGCAGATCTTCTATGGCGAGTTCGACGGTATGCGGCGCAAACGCATTCTCGTGAAGATCATCGGTGAGTAGACAAAAAACAGCGGAAGCTTATGACGCTCCCGCTGTATAGGTTATACTACCTGGATTGTTACTTTGCCACCAGCATGAAGATGCCGGAGAAATTAACCGATGCGCTGAAGTAACCATCCGCAGTCGTGGAAGCACCAGCCAGCACCTGCTTGGCTTCATCGGAGGGATCAAATTCGCCTTCGCTACCCGCCACCGGGATCTCTACCCAGGCATTCTTCCCGGCATCCCAGAACAGGATGGACAATTCCTTTCCCTGCAACTCCTCTGGTACAAAGAATTCTACCTGGATGCTGCCGCCTGCCGGCAGGACATCGACATAAGCGCCATCAAGATAGGCTGCTGCTTCAAGCGCTGATCCATACTGAGTGCCATCCGGGGCTGCACCTGGCAAGCTGGCAGGATTCCCGGCGATAAGTTTGCCGTCATGGTTGCAGAAACCGGTAAAACGCGCCATATCCTTGTTTTCCAGTTGGAGCGTCAACCCATCAGCAGTACACGGGATATTGTAATCATTTACCGGGGTTTCTATATCCTCAGTCACTTTATGGCAGATGAAGTCAGCATTATGCACGAATGAATTGTAAAATTCATAATTCACATCACCTTCACCGTTGGTATGGGTTGTGACACTCTTATGGACAATATCACCATTTGTACTTCCCTGAATGCCAAAATTGCCATTATTATTAAAACCGGAACAAACAATTTTAATTTTTGTTCCAACCGGTTCGGAGAAATCATCGGTGGTAGTAAGTATTCTGGAGTAATAAGGACAGCTCCATTGTTGCCATTTGCAGATGAAAGAACACCTTTGAGCTCAATGTTGTCGCTGAAAATGTATAAACCATTTCTCTGATTTATATCAAAATCCTGGTTTATTCCTTCCAGGTTAGCATCCAACCTTAAAACTCCATTACCGACAAACTCACCATTCCTAATAACAGTATTATTAATACCCATCGGTAGTTGTAAAGCGTTTTTATCATGAAGATGTGCCTGGCAACCACAATTGGTTTGTGATATACGCCCCATTGTTGCCATTATAATTTGCCTGGACGTTTGCCAACTTAACAGATCCAGTACTATTGATGTATATTCCATTTTCGCTGTTATTGTTGAATGAAGAATTCGCAATATAGATACTGTTATTCTGTAGTTCGACTTGTAGCAAAGGTCTGATTTTGACATTCGCCAAAGCCCCAACTGCTAATTGTCATTCCGTTACCCATCATGCTGTTTTTTGAATGAACCTTATTTATATGTATTGACCCTCGCTGATCGTGGATTTCAATTCCGCTGTCCCGATGTCCCAACTGTTACTGCCATCGACAACCAGGTCTTCAAGGTTCAGTTCACCGGAATTGCCTCACCGCAAAAACATTGCCGATATATGGTAAATCCGCGGAGCGAGATATTATAATTTTCAATCATGGTTACTGACCCATGAAGAACTGTTACAGAACTACCGCTCACTCCCTCAATAGTGAAAATTATTATTGATCCAATGAAAATATTTTCATTGTACTCTCCACTTTCCACATAAATCGTTCCATCATCCGGTGTGTTACCACTGGCAAAATCAATAGCTTGTTGAATGGGGTTGCCGCATGCCTGAGCGCCATCTGTAAGCGGATCGCAATCATCGGCGGTGAAGGTGTATAAAACGCCGCCACTGGTAAAATACGGGTCCGGTGCGCGCAATACCTGTGCTGCTGATCTCTGACGCCAGAGGGCAGTTCTTCGCCGGATTGATCCAGCACCACCAGGTCAACCTCATCCGGCAATTCTACTTCCTCGGTAACGGCAGGAGCGTCATCCGATTCGGAGGTTTCCTGCACCTCAGGCTGCGGCAAGTCTGCTGGTACACCATCATCAGCAAAAACCGCGTGAGGAATAAATAACTGCATTGCAATCATCAAAACCAGGGGAAGTGTAATTAATATTTTATTTTGCACTAGTCGTTTCATATTTATGCTCCATACATTTAATTGAAATATTAGTTTTATTATTACGCTACTTACCAAGCGTAATAATACACAGGAGCTAAATAAATACCATAAATATTTGATTAATTATTCTGCACGCACAAAATGCAACTGTTTACGCGTATTTTACGGTTCAGCAGCCAATGGTGTACTAGCAACAAGCGGCTGCGCCGGAAGCTTTTTCCCACGCCTCCCGGCCTTCTTTAAAAGAGTAATAGGCAATCCCAATAGCCCCAAGGCTGTCCAAGTAGGGGAATTTTGTCAATGTGAATAACAGGCTTGACACAAGCAACACAACCGACATATAGATACAAGCGCGGGTGCAGTGTGCATCAGCAATGATTGGATCGGAATGTAATTCAGTCCCTACCCTAATTTTCAATCGCATGAGAACGATCATCACAGACAGTGAGATCAATGAAATAACAATTCCCCACATGGTAGATTCTGGTGAATTTCGGAAGTATAGATTTAGTACGACTGTACCAACCAATCCGGCAGTTAGAAGGAAAAAGCTGATAGCTGTTACCCGCAAAGCCACGGTTTCAATCCTGGTTTTTTGGCTTTCCGGGCTTCTGGCCAACCGCAAAATCATGACAGTAATTCCAACAGCGGAGATCACTTCAATAAAGCTATCAATGCCAAAACCAAATAAGGCCAGGGTTTCATCACTATAACCCAGTATTGTGGATACAATCCCCTCAGCAAGATTGGATATTATTGTAAAAACACTTAACAATAAAGCGTATTTGTAATATCGACGAATTTTTTCTTGGGTTTTTTCCATGATTATATTATGACAGCGATGCAAGGCATTGTACTAAATCCGTATAGAGTGTGAATTTGATGAGTTCGATACAGATGATCAGCAAAGAAGCTGATTTGAGTTATCGTTGAAATTGTAATAGAAGATGGAGATCATATCAAAATATGAAAAACAGTGGTTTCCCACTGTTAATTTTTATAAAGTAAAGAGATCTATCTTGTCTATTAATTTATATGTCAAGCTTTGATCATAATAAGAAGCATTTTAAAATCATCCACTCCCTTGACCGCATGCGGCAAGGTTGGCTGGCAATAGGATGGTCTCGTCCGCAGCTACTTCATACCATTTGCCGGAAATGCTCACTTCGGCTTTTCCTTCAAGCACCAGCACCTGCGCATCAAACGGGGCGGTGTGTTCACTCAACCCCTGCCCCTTGCCAAATGCGAACATCGTCACTGTGCCGGCTGGTTTGTTGACCAGCGTTTTGCTTACAACAGAGCCATCTTGCACATTGATGCTCTTCGCCAAGTGATAAGCGCCTTCAATTTTGATTTGATCAGACATTTTAATTCCTCATTATATTCATTACTATTAAATTAAAACAAGGGGTATGTGCCCCTTGCTATACAGTACATTTCGAGATTAATAATTGACTACACGTGGAAGTTTTTTCGCCTGGTTGACCCATGCTGTCACCTGGGAAAGGGCAGGCATTTTACGTACCAAGTCCTTCTTCTGATTGGTCTCGACCATAGCCTTGTGAAGATTCTCCGGGTTGCGGTTGGCAAGCTCGACGACTGTATCCACGCCGGCTTCTTCCAGAAGGTCCGAGTACTCGCTGCCAACTCCCTTGATGCGGTACAAGTCAGCGTGGTTGACCCATTCCAATATCAGTGATTCTGCGATACCGGTTTTCTCCGCGATCAACTTGCGCCCTTTCGGGGAAGCGCCCTGATCCAACAATGCATCTGTGGTCTTAATACCAGCAGCCTGTAGCTTGCCTGTGTATGCTTTTCCAATTCCTTCGATATCCAAAATTGATGCCATAATTCCTCCTGTTTTTTTTATTTGATACATTAATTATAAGGATAAACCATCATTTTATAAAGAGGTAACTATAGACAAATAACAATGTTTGTATAAAGGGGGGATTACACCTTGGTTTTCTTGACTTTTTTGGGGAGGGTCTGGGTTTGTTCGACCCCCATTTGAACCCATTTAAGAAGCAAGGCCGGGTCCGACACAACCGCTTTGGGATGGTCACATAAGCTTTCATTACCCGCCCTGATGGGGAAAATGGTTGGATTTCGAAAGATGTGCTGAGTTGTTCCTTTTGGTCTTCAGATATACGAAGGAACAATTTATCCTCAAACACGCCAAAGAACATATTGCCATTAATGAAAGCACAGGGGCAGCCAAACATTTTACGCTGTTCAATTCCAATCAGTTTATCAGCTACTTCCTGATATATACCAATTACCTGTTCATCGGGTTTTCGCCACTTTTCCATGTACCTCCTAATCAGGAAATTTCAAGATCATTGCTCCAGATTGGCTTTCCCTATTGCCAGCGCCTCGTCAAATTTTTTCTCCAGAGCTGGGTTGACTCTGCGCAAGCCTGCAACAACTTGTTCTGCCCAATGTAGATATTTTAATTTCCGCGAAGTATCCCACCAGCTAGGCGGATTCGCGGCAACATCCTGAATATTGCTGATCTTGTCGGCGAGTTTGATCAATTTGGCGCCATCGGGCAAGTTGCGGGCGTGATCTACCTGGATCTGTTTTCTAACAGCTTTGTCCAAACTCTTATCGTCAGTCACGTTTTCAACCAGACTGAGTACCCTTATACCAAATTCACCTGCAATTTCATCCTTCAGGTTGGTTTCTTCGACAGTCCCTTGTTCAATAGTGTCTTCAAGCGTATCGTGTAATAGAGCTGCGATCAAAACCTCCGCATCACGAACTCCGCCAACCTTCCACAGAATATCCACCACATTTATGGGGTGGTTAATATACGGACTCTTTTCCTCATCCTTCCGCCTCTGATTTTTATGCTGGCGCGAGGCGATCTTCATGGCAGAGATCAGCAATCCAACTTCTTTATCTTCCATATTCATCCATTCCCAGTGAAAAATGCTCTTCGAAATTAACATGCCACCCCTCGGGTACAAACGCGCCGGAGCGGGTATCCTGGTGATACTTGCCCTGATACTTGCCATCCAGGATGGCTTGCAATGCGGTGATCAATGCATCAATTTCTGCTATGGTGTTGTACAAACCAAAGGAGATGCGCACCAAACCCGGCACGTCACGTTTATCGTGATCCTGAATTCTATTACGGACACCCTGTGCGTCGGTTTCATCTACACCCATCAATTTCAATAAATAGGGATGAGCACAAAAACAGCCGTTGCGCACACCAATGCCAAACTCGTAGCCCAATATAGCAGCCACCAGGTAATGTGACATGCCATCCAGGTTGATCGGAACAACACCCAGGCGATCGGCCGCACTTTCTGGCGAACGGCTGCCATAAACCATGACACCCGGCATTTTATTTAATTTGGTTAAAAGGTGAGTCGTAAGCTCAGCTTCATGTTGGGCAACCTTATCCATCCCGATGGCGTTCAGTTGTGAAATGGCCGCTGCCAGGGCAATCGCCCCAACTGTATTCGGGCTGCCGGCTTCATCGCGATCCGGCGGCGCCGACCAGGTAACTTCATCAAACGTAACGATCTCCACCTCGCCGCCACCCTGCATGTATGGTTCGCCGGTTTCGAAAGTATCCGTCCTGGAAACGAGTGCGCCGGTTCCAAATGGTGCATACATTTTATGGGCAGAAATAGTAACAAAATCAAGATGTGCCGGGTCATCCAATCATCTCATATCGACTAGAGCGATGCGGCGCAAGTTGCGCGCAATCAGCGCACATCAGCGCCCCGGCTTTATGGGCTTTCTCTGCCAACCGATGAATGGGGTTGATATACCCGGTCACATTGCTGGCGCCGGTGATGGAAACCAGGGCAACCCGCCCGCCGTATTCCTTTAACTTATGATCGAAATCATCTTCATCCAGCGATCCATCTGCGCACAGGCCGATATGCACAACTCTGGCGGCAGCCCGCCAGGGCAGATCATTGGAATGATGCTCCTGCGAACTGACCAGCACAATATTCTTTTCGGGAGTGAACGGATAGCGGTGAGCCAGAATGTTGATGGCTTCAGTGGTGTTCTTGCCAAACAGACAGATATGGTCCTCTACATTTGCACCAACGAAGTCCATGACAATTCGGCGGGCTTCTTCGTAGGCATGGGTGGAAATCTGGCTTTTGAAGCCGGTTCCACGATGCACACTGGAGTAATACTCCAGATACTGATTCACTTTGTCTTTGACAAATTTCATCGACGGCGTCGAGGCGGCGTTATCGAAGTTTATGTAAGTCCGCGTGGAACCGTCCAATAGAGGTACCTTTGTATCCAAACAGGAATACAAACCTTTGTAATTTGCATCGTTTTGATCTGCCATAATTAAAACTATTCTCCTTATTAACCGAATAAACTTGTCTAAAGAGTTCTTCAAGTTTTGAAACGCGTTTTCAAAGTCGCCATCGCGGACTGTGTCCATCAGGCAGCTTTTGACATGATCCTCGAGGATGATCCGCCCGGCGCCATTCAATGCGGATCTTACCGCCGCAATCTGCACCAACACTTCAGGGCATGAAACGTCCTCCTCCACCATGCGCCTGACTGCCCTCACGTGACCTTCAATTCGAGCCAGGCGATCCAAGACAGCTTTACGATGTTCGTGGATATGACGATCATTTTCAATCTTGTCTATTGAAGTCATGTCAACCATCCTTTTTTAAGGACAATCCCATTGATATTTATCTTTTCTCGAAAATTTGCTTTGGTTTTCAGAATAAAAATGATAATTCACAAGATGGATATTTCTATTCTGGATTTCAATCTTTAAACGAGGATCGGTTAAGACCGCCAATTCATATTCCCGTTCCTTGTTATATGCATCAGGTAAACCATCCGGTGTAAAGTATCCTGGATGGCAGCAAATTTCCATTACACCTGCCCATGGATGTTCAATTAATTTAATAAAATCATCAATAGAACTTGCAGGTGTTCCTCGGAATAAATCGCATAATATTTTTGGGGAGGCAGAATATGGGTTTTTTCCTGCATATTGGCTTCCCCATCTAACAGGAACCTGAAACTCTTCAGCCACTGTCAAATAGATCGCCATAACTTCTGGTAAAAAATGAAGACCAAAATGATAATCAAGATGGGTGGGTTTTTCACCGGTCATTTGTATGAAGATCTTCATCTGGGTTCGAATTTCATTCCTAAGCGAAATCAATTCTTCACAGGTATAACTATGCTCGATATGGTGAAGAAATTCCCGATTATTTAGTTCCCTAGCAAACTGTCCTGTTGGACCGACTAGTTCCGGATTCGAATGATGGTTTTTAATTAAGTAATCAGTTACAAAATCGATATGCACGCCAACCGGCAAACCTACCTCTTCTGCTTTTGCTAGTGCATCTTCAGCAAAAGGACTGTTTATCAAAATGGTTGTATCGGTGACGATGCCATTCTTGTATGCTTCGATAACACCATGTGTAACTTCCGGTGAAAATCCATAATCATCCGCGTTGACAATAAGATATTTCATAATAATAAATCTGTGCCATCCACTTTGTAGAAAGATTCCGCATATTGAATATTATAGTTTTCACCATTTTTGCGGGCATAGGAACGAATTGTATCAATAAACTGTTGTCGGTCATAGTCGTTATGAATAAAATCATTCTGGCTATGATGCGCAAGCCTGGCTTCAATTTTTAATTCGATGGTATCAGAAATATCAACCCAATAATTGGGTTCCTGGGGAGAGAACAAATACATTTCATCTGGGTGCCAAGGCGATGTACCTTCAAGCGTCACATCCGGGCATATCCATGGTAGGTCAGCAAGCATTCTAGCCTCAGTAGCCGCAAATCCAACTGCCCTGTGGTCAGGGTGAAACTCATAATGCTTCCAGGGATCAAATGTAATTACCACTCTCGGTCTTAGTGATCTAAATATCCGAATCAGCCGATCCCTTAATTCAGGTTGGGCAGCAAGCTTGCCATCATCGTAGCCAAGCCAGGTAATATCTTGGACCCCAAGGACCTTCTGTGATACACATTGTTCTTCCCGGCGTAGGGTTGTCAGGTTGCTTGGACTTATGGAGCTATCATGGCTACCCCGATCTCCACTAGTACATACTACCAGGGTAACTCTATTACCAGATTTAGTAAGTTTGGCAATTGTCCCACCACAAAATGATTCAGCATCGTCTGGATGGGCTACAACAATTACAACCTCAGAATCAATAAGCATGCTTTATCCTTTTATTCCAGAAAAACTAATTCCTTCGATAAATGTTTTTTGCGCGAGGAAGAAGATAATAACCATAGGTAACAAAGCTACAACCGAAGCTGCCATTAAATATCCCCATTGCACGGAATAAGTACTCCGGAAAAAGCTTAAACCAAGTGCAATTGTGTAGTTGTTTTGGTTATGCAAGAATACAAGTGGGTAAAGAAAATCATTCCAAACGCCCTGAAAATTAAAAATCGCAACAGCAGCAAGTGCAGGTTTCGCATTAGGAAGAATAATACGCCATAAAATTTGTAATCTATTTGCCCCATCAATAAAAGCCGCATCTTCCAACTCACGGGGAATACCCATAAAAAATTGTCTTAATAAGAATATATAGAAGGGGCTGCCGAAAAATGCTGGTACGATCATAGGCAGGAAAGAATTTACCCATCCCAATTTACTAAAAATTATATAAATTGGAATGATACGAACAGGTTCGACCAGCATCATTGTTGAAAGCATCAATATGAAGAAGAAGTTCTTTCCCGGGGCTTTTAATCTGGCAAATCCATAGGCAATGATCGTACAAGATAATAGATTTCCTGTGATCGCTCCGGCCGCAATAATAAGCGTATTCAGTGTATATTTACCAAAAGGAATGTAAGTTAATGCCTCAGGATAATTTTGCCAATGGAAAGGATTGGGAATCCATCTCGGTGGAATTTCCATTATCTGCCCATTTGTTTTAAAAGATGATGAAAGCGCAAAAATGAGTGGCAGTATAAACATGAGAGACCCTGCGATCAGCATGGCATAAGCAACAGCATTCCAAAACCCTCTCCGCCAGTTTTTCCGATTACCTTGTAAAGAATCTACCATGTTAGTCGGTCTCCGATCTATAGAACACCCATTTTCCACTTGTCTTGAAGATAATGATCGTCAAAACAAGAACCATCAGAAAAAGGATCCAGGCTAAGGCAGATGCATATCCCATTTCCAACAGACTAAACGCTTTTTGGTATAGGTATAAGACATAAAAAAGGGTTGAATCCAACGGCCCACCATTTGTGGCAATATAGACATTGGTAAATGACTGGAAAGTCATGATCATGCCAAAAATGAGATTAAATAGTATGGAAGGGGTGAGTAAAGGCAATGTGATCTTCCAAAAACGTCCCCATGCATTCGCTCCATCAATGGAAGCTGCCTCTTGGAGTTCTTTGGGAACATCCTGCAGGCCAGCAAGATATATGACCATGCTTCGACCCACCTGGAAAATCGACATCAGCACCAGAGCCCAAAGTGCATATTTTGGATCCAACAACCAACGTGGTCCTGTAATACCAATGTATTTCAACAGCGTATTTATTAACCCCACCTGAGGATTAAATATCCACATCCACATAACGACGTAGGCAACGCCAGTCAATACTGATGGCAAATAGAAAATTGTGCGGAAGATACCGATTCCTTTTATAGGGCGGTTTAATAATAAAGCAATTAACAATCCGAGGATCAAATCTAAGGGAACATATGTAAAGGTATAAACAAGGGTCACTTTTAACGATTGAAGAAATAGTGGATCCCTGGTGAAAATTTTTACATAATTAGCCATCCCAATAAATTTTGGTGGCGTCAATAAGTCCCAATTCGTAAGGCTAAAATAAAATGAGGCAATAACAGGTCCTAGATAAAATAGTATAAATCCAATGATCCAGGGTGAAATGAAAAGGTAAAAAGATATCGCTTCTTTTTGTCTTTGGTTTAAGATTCTTTTCTTACGCGCAGCCAGGTTAAACATATTATGATCCGATGTATGTTTTGTTGGGAAATTAACAAAGGAAGCGCCTTTTAAGGGCGCTTCCTGTTGAAATTGAATTTTACGGAGTCATCTTTTCATCTAATGCTGCCTGGGCTTCTTTGGCCGCATTTGCCATCACAGCTGCCACATCTGCAGTCGGGTCTGTAAGGACAGTTTGCAATGCTTTATTCAAGGCTGGATCAGCAGTAGCTCCCCAGAAATCCGTGAACACATACGCACGTGGTTTCAGGAAGTCAAGTCCTTGGATCCAAACGCCCTCAATTGGGTCTGTGTACATACCAACTGCTTCAGCAGCCTTCGCTACTGGTGGAATACCGTGCTGAGACCAGATCTCGGAGCCCTGTGCACCAGCATAGTAGCTCAGGAAACGCCAAACGGCTTCAGGATTTTTGGCAGTGGAGGAAATACCAAAGCCACCCCAGAAAAGAACATTTGCTTTTTCCTTGCCTTGAGGAACAGTTACCAGGCCAAGATCGATCTTTTCATTTTTCAATAAGCCTGATTGCGGCCAGCGGCCAAATAGACGCATGGCTGCTGTGCCATTTTCAAATTCGGGGTTGCCACCAGCCCATTGGTTGAAGTCTGCAGGCGGGGGAGCAACTTTGTATTTGTTGTAAAGATCCGCATAGAATTGAACAGCTGAAATGGTTTCAGGTGAATCCATGTAACCAACATAGCTCTTGCCGTCTTCGCTGATCAATTTTCCACCGGCAGCAGCTACCCAGTATTCAAAACCTGTGGTCCAGTTGGCTGTTAATTGAACACCCCAAACTTCGGGAACGCCATCATTATTCTCATCGATGGTTAATTGCTGAGCGGTTGTGAGGAAATCATCCCAGGTCCAACCATCCTGTGGATAAGCAACTCCATATTGATCAAAGATCTTCTTGTTGTAGTAAACCGAGAGGGTTGAGAAATCTTTGGGGAGGAAGTATTGAACACCCTGATATTGGCCGGGTTCGATCATTCCAGGCAAATAGATGCTTGTATCTAGTGGATATTGACCCTTAATGAAATCATCCAACGGGATCACAGCACCTTTGGTGACAAAGTTAGGAACCGCGTCATCACCGATCTGCATGATATCTGGCGCATCACCGGATGCGATCTGAGTAAACAGGCGGGCGTAATAATCACTGCCCGCAACAGCTTCCAATTGAACAATAATATCCGGGTTTTCTTTTTCAAAATTTGCAATGATTTGCTGGTGGGGGTTTAATCCTTCCCCGCTATCGCCAGACCCGAGACGAATAACTGTAACTGCACCTTCGGGTTTCGGTTCGGGAGTCGCAGTAACTACAATTTCTTTAATTACTTCTTCTTTCACTATCTGAGTAATGACCTGCGGTTCCACGGGTGCTGCTGCAGGAGCAGCACAGCCTGCAATTAAAGTTGCCAGGATGATAAGAATTACAGGTAATGTCCATAACCGTCGAAAGATATTCATTGTTCCTTCTCCTTATTTGTTGAGTTATTGATACATAATACAGGAATTCACAATACACAGATTTGTTTGAAAGATCACCTCCTTACCAAAATTCGAATTCTAAGATCATTATAACTATTCTAAACACGAAATGGTAATTTCATATCGTGTTTAGCGATTTATTTTTCCAGCTTGTAATTAACTAAACGGGCAGAGTTTGCAAGCACTGGAACTGATGAACCTTCATGAATAATTGCACCGATTACGGGACCGATCCAGTCCAAATGAACCGAGGAAAACTGCAATAACATTAATACTCATGGAAAAAATTACATTAGCTCTTATCACTTTTAATGCCTGGCGTGATAGGCCGATGATCTGTGGAAGTCTTTCAATTTCGTCTGCCATCAATCCAATCTCCGCTGTTTCCAGAGCAACGTCTGTTCCACCCATACCCATTGCCACGCCTACATCGGCAGCAGCTAACGCCGGGGCGTCATTAACCCCATCCCCAGCAAATAAAACTTTGTGCCCTTCGCCTTGAAGATCTCGAATAATTTTTAATTTTTCCTGGGGAAGAACCTGGGAATAGAATCGATCGATACCCATTTCTTTCGCAATTCTCTCTGCCGAATAAGGGTTATCCCCGGTGATCATTATCACTTCTTTTATCCCCATTTTCTTCAGCTCAGCTACAGCTTTCCTGGCTTCAGGACGAGGTTCATCGACCAATGATATTAATCCTGTAACTGAGCCATTCAATCCAATCGGAATAACAATTTGGCCTGATTTTTCAAGATCCTGTATTTTATTTTCCAGCGTTTCAGTCCACGAGTAACCATTCTCCATCAACAATGATCTTGTTCCAATTACAAGGCTACCTTTAGTTGTCTTAGCTGTCACACCAAATCCAGGCAGGACCGAAAAATCTTTTGGATCCTCCAGACTAATTTTTTTTGTTTTACAAGCTTCAACTATGGCCTTTCCTATTGGATGCTCGCTGAAACGCTCCACTGAACCAGCCAGAGCCAAAAGTGCATCACCATCCATTCCATTTAATGAGATGACCTCTTGAAGAATGGGTTTACCCAATGTAAGTGTACCGGTCTTATCCAGCGCTACGACATCCACCTTGCCAACCGATTCTATCGAAGAGCCAGCTTTTACCAGAATACCTTTTTTTGCTGCATTGCCAATGGCAGCCACGACTGCTGTCGGTGTAGCCAAAACAAGCGCACAAGGACAGACAACAACAAGGACTGTGATCGATCTTAGGACATCACCAGATAATATGTAAACTAATATTGCAATTGCGAAAGTTACAGGAACAAGGATTCTGGCATACTGGTTTGCAACCCTCTGAACTGGCGCCTGGGAAGACTGCGCATCTTTCACTAATTTTACGATCTGCCCCAGAGTGGTATTTTCTCCAAGGCTTGTAACTTTAATCTCCAAAACTCCCATGTCATTCATTGTTCCGGCAAACACAGGATCTCCAATTTTTTTATCAACAGGAATTGACTCTCCAGTAATGGCAGACTGGTTGACACAACCGGTTCCTCTTACAACTTCTCCATCCACACCGAAGCGTTCGCCGGCATGGACAAGAACAATTTCATCAAGTTTTATCTGTTCAATTGGAACAACAATTTCCACTCCATCACGCCTGACTGTGACAGTTGATGGAATTAACCGGGCAAGGTCTTTGAGTGCATTATCAGCGCGGGCAACTGTAAAGTTTTCAAGCCATTCACCAACCGACATCATAAATACAACCAAGGCAGCTGCGCTGTACTCTCCAACAATTATCGCTGCAATCATGGCAACGGATGCCATGACGCCTGCGGTGATATCATGCTTAATAATGATCTGACGTGCGGCAAATATGAATAATGGAGTACCACCAATTAAGGCAGAAGCTAGATACAGCCACTTACCTGTTTCAGGTTGTCTTAAGATAGTTGCTACGATAAAACCTGCAATTAATAGTAAAGCATTTGCAAATGTTAAGAGTGTATCCCGGGACAGCAAAAAATCCCGATACCTTGAGAAAAATGTCTGTTTTTGGACCCGGCAATCGGGGCAGTTTTGTAGTACTGATGATTCTAATTCCATTAATTACTCCTTAGATAATATCCCCTATGGGGGGTTGGGGGTTCTTTTATTATAAGGAGGAATTAGAAAAATTACAAGTATTACCAATGTTTCTAAAGGCGATTTATAATAATAAAGATTTGAACAATGGATCCATTTTTTGACCAGTGAGATATTCCCGGCTTTTACCATTATCACCTGCTGAGAAGTACCTGTCATGAACTTCCATGCAGAATCGTGATGACACGGGATCTGTCAGGGTATGGATACAACCTCAGTCCGGGAATATTGCATCGAATGCCCATTCCCCCTGAAATATAAATTACCTGAGAATAGATTTCGCTACAAAAGAGGATCATATAAAAATTCATTTCAGCGAATCAAATTCGTCCATCAAATGGATGTAATTTCGAAAACAATATTATTTACTATTCAATGAAGGCAAAGATCGTTAGTTTTTGTATATCTACAAAGAGGCAAGATGGAAGACAACAATAATAAAACGACAAAACCATCCATTTTCACAAAAGCCATCCAATTTTTTGGCATAGAGAAAAGTCTGGCTGCCATGTTGACCATGGTGGTCCTGGTGGGGCTGGGCGAGAAGATGGCAGAACGATTCCTGCCCATTTACATTCTCGCGCTGGGTGGTTCCACTTTGATCGTGGGTATCTTGAATGGGATCGACAACCTGCTCTCCGCCCTCTATTCCTTCCCCGGCGGGTATATCGCCGACCGCTTCGGTTACAAAAAAGCACTGGCGATATTTAACCTAATCGCCATCTTCGGGTACACGATCGTGATCATCTTTCCCTCCTGGCCGGCGGTACTTGTGGCCGCGGTGTTCTTCCTTTCCTGGACGTCCATTTCCCTGCCCGCCACGATGAGCCTGGTTAATAGGGTGATGCCAAGCAACAAGCGCACCATGGGCGTTTCATTGAACTCCATCGTTAAGCGCGTACCAATGGCGCTTGGTCCCTTGATGGGCGGTTATATGATCTTCAAATTTGGCGAGACGGATGGCGTGCGCATGGCTTTCGGGGTTGCGCTGGTTTTGGCGGTGATCGCGCTCATCTTCCAACAATCCATGATCGAAGATTACAAGCCCACCCAGAAAGCCGAAGGGAATCCGCTGAAACTAATGCGTTTCATGTCGCATGACCTGCGCAATCTTCTTGTTTCAGATATCCTTGTTCGTTTCGCCGAACAAATTCCGTATGCCTTTGTTGTGATCTGGGCGATGAAAAACATCGGTGTGACGTCCGTCCAATTTGGGGTATTGACAGCCATTGAAATGGTCACGGCAGTTCTGATCTATATTCCTGTAGCCTACCTGGCGGACAAATCCTCAAAGAAACCATTCGTGCTAATCACTTTCGGATTTTTTGCTGCTTTTCCCATCACGCTGTTCTTCGCAAAAAGCTTCGGCCTACTGGTGTTTGCGTTTATCCTGCGTGGATTGAAGGAATTTGGCGAGCCGACCCGCAAGGCACTCATTATGGACCTGGCACCTGAAGATAAGAAAGCCGGCATGTTCGGATTGTACTATTTGCTCCGTGATGTGATCGTAGCCGTGGCAGCGGTTGGCGGTGCTTACCTATGGAATATTTCCCCACTCACTAATTTTGCTGCCGCGACGGTGTTTGGCGTGCTGGGAGTGATCTATTTTGCTGTCTTTGGACGGGATATGGGAAGAACTCCTCAACGAGGGAGTTGAAGAGTGAGGAATAATAACAAGCTATTTACCAGTTAAAAGCTTCTTATTCGTTTTCAGTTTTTTCCAACGAACGGCCAAACTGATAATATAGCCTGATAAGCCCAAAAAAATAACGAGATATCCTGCAAGAAAATATTGTATTGTTTGTGCTGGTGCATCCATTCTAAACTCCTTCTACTCCGCTGCCAAGATCTTTAATTCTTCCACTTCCGCTTCCAGGGCGCCCAACTTCACCCGATGCCAGAGCAGATCTATAAACAGTATTGAGAAAACGAAAAGGCTGAACAAGAATGTTTGCAGCATTTTCGGAGCCATATCAAACGCGGCAGAGGTCGCTCCGCCAGCTCCTATTACCACCGGGTGAATTGTCCGGAAGATTCTGATGGAAAGGAATGTCATAGGGACAGACAACGCTCCGACAATGACATATACCGCTCCAAACCTGGCGCGCTTATCCGGGTCGTCAATTCCTTGCCGCAGCATCAAATACGCTATGTAGACCAGGGTCATGATGGCAGTTGTTGTTAAGCGTGGATCCCACGTCCACCAGGTGTTCCAGATCGGACGTGCCCACAACGAACCGGTGATGATGGCGATGATTGCGAACAAGATCCCGATCTCCACCGCAGCATAGCTCATGATATCCCATTTCTTGCCGTTGGATTTCAGGTAAATGCCACCGGCAACTGCAGCCACGATAAAGCTCAACATCCCTACCCAGGCGCTGGCAACATGAAAATAGAACACCTTCTGCACATAACCCATCACGCGTTCCAATGGTGCATAGAAAAATACCATGCCCACTGCCGCTACAAAGAGGATCATTGTGATTGTATCCAAAATCTTTAATTTCCGATCATCATCTTTCATATAACCTCTTAAAGACTAAAATTGGCTAATGGGGTTATGAGGATCGAGAATAGAGAAATGAGAACGACAATGCAGGCGACACTCGGACCTCGTTCCTCGAATTTCAGCATTTCCATCACTCTTCCACCACAAAATCAAATACCATCCAGGCAACAGCCAGGAAGACGACATCGTACACGATCAATAAGTTCAGCCAGGGAGTAATATCGCTCATCGGCAGTGCCTGGATAAAACCGGAAGATGCCTTTACAGCCGCAACGATGAGGGGAATCACAACCGGGAATAACAGGATCGGTAAAAGCATATCCCTGGTTCTCGTTTGGACTGCCATGCTTGAAAGCAGCGTACCAACGGCAATGTACCCGATCGAGCCAAGCAGCACCACCAGGATCAATCCTGCATTGATCAGGTTCACGTTGTAAAGAATGCTGAACAGCGGGATGACCACTATCTCCACCGCGAACATGAACACCAGGTTGCTTATTACTTTACCAAGGTATATCGCACTGCGATCCACCGGCGCCATCAGCAGCCCATCCATGCAGCCGCGGTCTTTCTCTTGGGCCATAGATCGATTCAAACCCAAGTGTACCGGCAAATGTGAAGGTTGCCCACAAGACGCCAGAGGTAATTGAAGCACGGGTTCCAGCCTCCAATTCCAGCGCAAAGTTAAAGATGAGCACCACTAACAGTGCAAAGATCAACATCGCCGAGAACACTTCCCTACTGCGCAGTTCGGCTGTCAGGTCTTTCCATACGACCGCCATCATGGCTTTGAAAAAGGAAGGCGAAGTTCTGGTTTTCATACCTGCTCCAACGCCTGTCGGTAAAACGCCTGCAAGCCATCCGGTGATAGTTCTGCGCTCTGAATACTCGAAACGATCCTTCCTCTTGATAAAACATCGAAGCGCCTCGCAAGATTCTGAACCCGCACAAAATCATGAGAAGTCATTACGACTGTCCGACCCTGCACAGCTACATCCCGAAGGACTTTGTCCAGCATATCGCAGGCATCCTGATCCAACCCTGTATGGGGTTCATCCAGCAGCAAGACCCCCGGATCGTGCAACACAGCCCTGCCGATTGCAAGGCGCTGCTGCATCCCGCGTGAAAACGTCCGCACCAGGTCGCCAGCGCGTTTGGACAAGCCAACAAGTTCCAACACACCATCCACCTGTTGGTTCAGATCTACAATAGCAAACATTTTTCCGTAGAAAACCAGGTTCTCTCTGGCAGTCAGGTCGCCATAGAGCAAAGGCATATGCGAAACAACTCCGATGCACTGACGAACGTTCGACGCCTGCGCTGGTAATTTATATCCAGCAACAGAGATCTCTCCCAGAGTCGATTTTGATAATGTACTTAATATTCTCAGCAGCGTCGTTTTACCGGCACCATTTGGCCCGATGATGGCTACAAATTCACCATCAGCAACATCCAAAGACAGTTTGTCCAGGACTGTCTTGGAGCCAAATCGTTTAATCAGCTTTCGAACCTGAATCACAGAAGGCCTTTTAACTTATTTTTTAATTCTTTCCTGCGGGAAGCGTAAACATCATCCATAAGTTTACCCTCTTTATGCAGGCTATCCAATGCGATGATGGCATCCATGACTGATTCTTTATCGGTTAGGTTTCCGTTCTCTTCTTCGGGTTCCTCAACGGGTTGAACCTTTTGTTTCTGATACAAATACAAGCCTACACCCGATACAGCCAGTAATAGCATACCAGCGCCAAAGAGAGCAGGGTTGATCTTCAGTTTGGATGCCCCAGTGTCTTGTCCGGGCACAATACCGGAAAGCGAAATATCAAGATCTGATCCTGCTTCCAGGTTTGCAGTTGTAAACAACCTGAAATCCATACCCTGATTGGTGCGTACACCGTCGTCTATAAGTTTATCGCTCTTCAGTTTGATGCCATCCACTGGGATCATCACACTTACCATATCCACCTGCATTGGGATGTCCAAATTAACCTGCAATTTTTTGGTATATGGTAGATCATATGCATATAAAACCTGGTGCGTCGCCTCGCCCGGCTTTACAGGAACAGTATCAGCAAAGCCTTGCTCTGTTAGGATATACCTATCCCCGATCACGCTATCCTGAAATTGGAGGTTTTGAGCTCCAGCAGGCAGCGCAAACTCCAAAACACCCAACTCTGGTGTATCAGCCACCAGCACCATGCTGGAATGGTTGGAGATCAGAAACAGCTCGATCACTTGAATGAAACCAGGATTGCTAAAATCGAAGAAAATATGCATCCGGTCTGCAGATACTACTGATCTGTCAGTTGTAGAATCATACACATGGATCGGCAAATTAATGACCGTCTGTGATTCATCCACTTCTACACCAGGATGCATGGATGGCTGTGATGAAAAGATCTGACCGCCGTACTCGACCGATGCAATAAAGATACGGCCTGAAGGCATTTCGACATTGTTAAATTTGTAACTTCCATCCTCACCCACGGGAGCTGTCTTGTTGTCTGTTTCCTGCATTTCATCAAAGGTGCGTAGTGAGACTGTCATACCGGCAGGAATTTCGCTGTTTGAATCATTTATCACCACGCCGCTTACCTCAACTGTGCGAGGTCCAGTTACGTCATC
The DNA here is from genome assembly GCA_963841805.1 of uncultured Chloroflexia bacterium. Lineage (GTDB taxonomy): Bacteria > Chloroflexota > Anaerolineae > Anaerolineales > Anaerolineaceae > PNON01. The sequence goes on along the minus strand of CAWJEB010000010.1, from coordinate 598,974 downwards.
AGGTATGGATTCAACTGGCGTTGGCGTTCCTGCCAGTAATCCTTCCGAAACTGCTTCTGAATTGGTTGGTTCTGACGTAAAAGCAGGCAGTTGCACAGGTTGGAAAGATAGAGAACGAACATAACCAATCACAGCCCATTTTTCGGGTTCGCCAAGCATGTTCCCAAATGCGGGCATAGACTCGCCCAAACCAGTAGTCAAGATACTTACCATTTCCTGATTTGAGATCGCAGACACAATACTCTGGTTTGTAAAATCGGCTGGTTTTTGTTTCAATGTCGATGCTTTGTCTCCATCACCCTGACCAGTTTCTCCATGGCATTGACTGCAAACCGTCAGGTAAATATCCAGACCTACAGCCATCTGTTCCGGAGAATTGTCCAATGAGAGCAGATAAGAAACTACATCCCATCTGGCTCTATCATCCAATTTGGACGAAAATCCTGGCATGGAGGTGTTGGCTGTACCATTGGTGATAACCTCAAACCAATCTTGTGGAATGGCATTTTGCAGCACCTCGGTTTGAGACAATGCCGAAGGAGCTGTAGTAGAACTTCCGGCATTTTTCCCTGCACCATTTCCAAGTGCACCGTGGCAGGCAGCACAGTGTTCAGCATACACTTTCTGCCCATTGGAAGGATCCGGAGGAAGTAATGGGTAGGCAACCGCGGTAGCCGCTGGCGGAAGGTCGGCTGGGGGGATGTAGTTTGCCGGGGGCTTGATGTCACCCGCCAGGGATAGACCGCATCCGCTTAACAGAAGTAGTGATAGTGAAAAGAAAATAATGCGAATTTGTTTACTCATATCTAAATACTCGTTATCATTTCAATGGGCTGGTTGTTTCGCCGCACTTCGGGCAGAAACGATCGTTCTCCTGGACTGGCTTGCCGCATTTGGGGCAAAACCCGGTAGAGGATTTTTTCAACTCGCTGCGGCGTTTGGCGATCATTTCTTCCACGTCATCATAGCCTGATGATTCGATTGCTCCAGCATTCTTCACAATCTGCACGTCCTGTTTATGATCAAATGCCAAGTTCTTCCAATTTTTGCAGAATAACCGCAGCCTGATGCATCAGCTCTGAACGTTGAACTGGATATTGATCTTCTGGCACCTTGTTCAGGGTATTGTCAAAATCCAACTCCTGAATGGAAGACAAGATCCGTTCTTTTTCTGCCAGCAGAGAGGATAGCAAATGATCATGGTCTGCTAATTCCATTCCCGTCTGTTTGATTTCCTTCCTGTTTTTGCGTGGACCCTTCTCAAAAAAAGGACGGGCAATAAACACAGCTGTCAGAATGAGTACTGTCAATATAAGGAGAATAGCTGATAATTCCATTTTAGTATTACCTTTCAAACCAATTCATATGTTGCTAGTCGGTCGACAGTAGTGGATCGATGAGAGATTTAATATCTGCTGTTGAATTAAACGGACCGATCTGAATGTATGCCAATTTTCCATTCTTATCAATGATATAAGTTTCCGGTACACCCCGGATGCGGAACATTTGCGAGATCTTCGTCCCCATGTCCGGTCCATTAGGGAAACTGATGCCATATTTGGCAAGCGAAGCCTTCGCCTCCGGTTCGGTATCCACGTAATCCACACCCAGGAAGAGGACATCGCCGCCAGGCTCATAATACTCCCAGGCTTCCTGCAGCGAAGCAGATTCGCTTTCACAGGGTTTGCACCACGAAGCCCAGAAATTGATTAATATCACCTTGCCCATTTCATTCTTTGTGTCAATCGCCTTTCCGTCAAAAGTCGTCAATGATATGGGAGGAACATCCTGCCCCACACGGATTGGCCCCTGCTGACTGCGCTGTAATCCAAGGAACAGGAATCCCAGTAGACCCAATAGTAATAACCCTGCAATAATAAAAATAGGGGTAGGCAGCCTGGAATTGCTGCCGGTCTCTTTGAAATCATTTGGTTTTTGTTCTTCCATCAAGAATTTTCTCTTTTCTTAAGTTCTTCTTCGATCCGGGCAAGATATTCGTCACCTGCTGAATCATCAATGGTCTTTTCGGGAACATTGGTAGTTGTTTTCTGACCTCTTAACCCTTTGATGATCCAGAACAACAGAAAAGCCCCGGCAGCAATCATGGCAGGCGGAAGAATGTACACCAGCCAGTTGATGCCTCTCTTGGGAGGTTCAGACAACACCCGGTCACCATACTGGGCAGCAAAATACTCTTTGATCTGTTCGGTGGTCCATCCTGCTTCCAATTTTTCTCGGATCAAGTCACGCCATTGGGCACAGGCCTGGGTCGGGCAAACATCCAGCGGGATATTTTCACAGACCGGGCAATAGAGTTGTCGAGCAACTTCGTTGATCTCGTCATCTGTAACAGGCTGCTGATCCTGCCCGAAGGCAAGGCTTATTTGAAAACTGGCAATTATCAAAGATAGCTAGGAAAGATGCAAAGATTATTTTCTTTCTCATTTTTACACTCCGTGTACCCTTTGCTTCTCATTTTCAGGTGTCGGCCAAACAGCAACAATAGCGCCCAGGATCAAAACGATGCTGCCCAGCCACAACCAGTTGACCAGCGGATTATGGAACACCTTAAATGTCGCCTGCCGGGTGGAGATGGGCTGCCAATCCACCAGGATGATATAGAGATCATCATCCATCGTGGACCTGACGCCGGGTATGGTCATGGGTTGCTGCGCGTCATAATAATAGTCACGCCGTGGATACAGCTCCTGTAATATTTTGCCATCCTTGCTAACCTCCATGACAGCCCGGGCAACGTTCTTGCCATCAGCTGTGTCAAATTCCGCCAGCGACCTATAAGTTACCGAATAACCGGCGAGTTCCAAACTTTGACCCGGTGTAAGTGTTCCCTGTGTTTGCGATTGGAAGCTTTCAATGCCAATCACGCCAATTCCCATCAGCACAATACCCAGGTGAATGATATAACCGCCATAGCGCCGTCGGTTTTTTGATGTTAAGCGCCATATAGATTGAAGCACACCTTCACCTGTGCTGTGGCTGCGGGCTGCTACACCGCGATAATATTCGAATAGTGTCACTGCAATCACCAGTCCAACCAACCAGAAGCCAAGCAATGCCCCCGGTTGTCTACGTCCAACCGCAAAAGAAATGATCGGCAGAATGAGTGAAATAATAAAAGGTTTCCAAATCGCCCGGCCCAACGTCCGTCCAGTGGAGATCTGCCAGGCAGAGAGCGGCGCGATACCCATCAACAACAGCAGCCCCGCCCAGAGCGGACCTGTCGTCCTCAAATACCAGGCGGGTCCGAAGGTAACTTTTTGCCCGGTGACCAGCTCAGAAAGCAGTGGGAAGTTGACGCCCCAGAAACACTCGATGAGCAGTCCCAGGAACAATAAGTTATTAACAAGAAAAAGCGTCTCCCGAGAAAGGAGGGATTGTAACTGCCCTTCGGATCGTAAAGATTTCCAGCGGGTCAGCAACAACCAGGTTGAGACAATAAAAGTGAGAGCTATGAATGCAAAGAATAATGGTCCGATGGCGCTTTGAGCAAAGGCATGAACGGAAGATAGCACACCTGAACGGGTCAGGAATGTGCCATATATGACCAGCGCATACGTCAAAATAGTCAGGACCATGTTCCACTGCTTGAACATGCCGCGTTTCTCCTGGATCATGACTGAGTGCAGCAACGCTGTTCCAGTCAACCAGGGCATCAAAGCCGCGATCTCAACCGGATCCCAGCCCCAGTAGCCGCCCCAACCTAACACATCGTAAGCCCAGCGCATACCCAGCACCAAACCAATCGTCAGGAAAAGCCAGGCCACAAGCGTCCAGCGGCGCGTCAACCTGATCCAGCGGTCGTCCGTGCGACCAGTGATCATAGCTGCAATTGCGAAGGCAAATGGGATGACAAAGGACACAAAACCCAGATATAGCATGGGTGGATGGATGATCATCCCGGGGTGGCGCAGCAGCGGGTTAAGGCCACGTCCATCAGGCGGCATCAGCAGCGCTGAACCGACAGGCGGAAACATGGCTTCGATACGGGTTCCAGTCGGGGTTGCCCAGAAGCGGGTGAATGGATTCTCAAAGAATATGGACATGCCCAGGAAGAACGCTAGAGTCACCATCGTAACAACAATTACCCAAGGCAGAAACTCACGATCACGAGTCCACTTGCGCAGCATAACAGCAGAAGAAAAGGCAGACATTAACCAGCCCCAGAATAACAGTGATCCGGATTGCCCACCCCATAAAGCTGTAAGCTTAAGGTACAGAGGCATGGTACTGCTGGAAACAGAATACACATAGGAGACTTCATAATGACCACTTGTGATCAGGTAAACCAGGCAGACTACAGCAAGTGTTATTAATGGAAATGAGATCAATGAAGCATAACGGGCTGAATCCACCCAGCGTTGATCTTTCCTGCTGACGCCAATCACCGCAGCTATTGCTGCATAAATGATCACCGCCATCGTTACAACCAGCACACCGAAACCGAACTCAACAATCATAAATACTCCAAATAGCGAATGATAATTTCAAATTAATCAAAACGAAAGCCGCCCGTTAAGACTGCTCTTTCTTACATATAAGATATTTATTCCGGGTCATGGATTATTCTGCTGCCTGTTCAGGGACAGCTTCGTCATAGCGGGTTGGGCATTTAAGCAGAAGCTCGTTGGCGTGAAAAACACCATCCACACCTAATGTCCCAGTCATGATGGCCTGGGCTTCATGCTTCAGTAGGTCAGGCTTTGGGCCGTTATAAACCACGCTTAAGCGGTTTAATGCTTCATCCATCACTGCCGCATGAAGAACTTCAGCCAGCCCGCCTAATTTTTCAATTTCCGCGTTGTCCCCAGGAATGTGGACAACATCAAATGTCAGGTCTAAAGTGGAGGGGTCGAACTTGATTGAATCTCCAAGGACCGCACCAGAGATTCGAATTTCACGCCCTTCCATTTGGCTTGCCTGAGCCTTCAGCTCATCAACGGTAAGGAAGTATTGTGCATTTGCCTGGGAAGATGAAACGATCAAATAGACGATTGCGGCAAGGATGAGAATTCCGCCAATAATAAATTTTCGCTGCATGGGCTGCTCCAAGTGTTTGAAGAAATTCTGCTGTCTGGGAAAATTTCGGCGTGTGTCCAAACAGAGATGTATTCATCTGTTGTGATTTTGCCATAAAAAGATTAAAGAAAAGTGAGAAGTCTTATTTAATATATGACTAATTTTATCATTTATGTCTGGTAATTGTTGAAGGATCGATCAATGAATAGTGACATTTGTTACAATTTTCCAGCAGTTTCCTTTTTAATGTTGTATTAATCTACTGGGAAAGTTATAATTAATTATTATCATTGGCGATAAGTGTTTTCTATTCTAACAAGGAGGTTTACATAGAATAATCATATTAAAAACACATTTTGAACATTTCCATACTAAAGGAGAATGAATATATGAAGAAAAAATTATTGTTATTAGGGTTAGCGCTGGGATTGATTTTGATCATCGCGGCATGCACTCCGGCCGCTGCACCAACTGCAGCTCCCGTGGATCAACCCGCCTGCCCGACAGCTGAACCATGCCCGGCTGCCGCCGAACCCATGGTGGATACTCCATTTGCGGCCATGTGGGAAGCATCCGGTCATGCCGACAAGGAAGCACCTGCTTTCACCCATTGGGATGAAGATGATCCAAAAGTGGTAGAGGCAGATTGTGCCAAGTGCCACAGTTCCACTGGTTTCATTGATTTCGTGGGCGGCGATGGCACACCTGCAGGCACGATCGATAATGTAGTACCTACCGGTACTGTGATCACCTGCACCACATGCCACAACTCCGGCACCGAAATGATGACAGAAGTGACATTCCCATCCGGTAAGGTGATCTCTGGCCTGGGCCGCGAGGCAGTTTGTATGACCTGCCACCAAGGCGCAGCATCCAAAGTCCAGGTTGATGAAGCGATTGCGAAGGCTAACGCAGCCGATGATGATACCGTTTCTGCGGATCTTGGATTCACCAACGTGCACTACTTTGCCGCGGCAGTTGCCCGCTATGGCAAAGAAGTTCAAGGTGGTTATGAATACGAAGGTAAAGCATACGACTCCATGTTCGATCATGTCGTCGGTGTGCAAACCTGTACTGACTGCCATGACTCTCACTCCCTCGAGTTGAAGGTCGAAAAATGCGGCCAATGCCATGAAGGCGTTGCGACCGTGGAAGATACACATAATATTCGCTGGGAAGCCTCAACGGTTGACTACAATGGCAACGGCGATGTGAAAGAAGGTATTGGCAAAGAGATCGAAGGGTTGCAGTCTATGCTCTACACAGCCATCCAGGCTTACGCAAACGAAGTGGCCAAATCACCGATCGTTTACAGCAAGGATGCCTATCCATATTTCTTTATCGATACCAATGCCAACGGCAGCGTGGATGACGGCGAAGCTATCTTCCCGAATTCCTATAAATCCTGGTCGCCAAGACTGCTGAAAGCAGCCTATAACTACCAAACTTCCATCAAGGACCCAGGCGCTTTTGCCCATGGCGGCAAGTACATCATAGAGTTGGTTTACGACTCGATCGAAGACTTGAACACCAAGATCGCCAACCCGGTTGACCTATCCATGGCACACCGCATCGATGCCGGGCACTTTGCCGGTTCCGAAGAAGCCTTCCGTCATTGGGATGCAGAAGGCGAAGTTCCTGCTGCTTGTGTGAAATGCCATACTGGCGAAGGTCTGCCCCAGTTCATCAAGAATGGAGCAAACGTCGCTATGGAACCCACCAGCGGATTGCTATGTGATTCATGCCACGACCCAGCAAACGAATTCAAACCATTTGCTCTGAACAGCGTTGTGTTCCCAAGCGGCGCCAGCCTCTCCTTTGGTGAAGGCGACGTGAGCAATACATGTCTTCAATGCCACCAGGGTCGGGAATCTTCTGTCAGCATTGAAAAAGCTGTTGCCAGCTTAGAGCCGAATATGACATCAGACAAGATCCGCTTCAGAAACGTACATTACTTCGCCGCAGGTGCGACTTTGTTCGGCACAGAAGCGAAAGGTGTTTACGAATATCCTGGTATGACATATCTTGGCAAGTTCGAACACGTTGAAGGTTTTGCCACCTGTACTGATTGCCATGATGCACACGGATTGGAAGTCAAAGCAGAAACCTGCAAAGGCTGCCATGGAACAGATGACGTGGCTGCCATCCGCGCTGCTGGCGACGCCACCGATTACGATGGTGATGGCGACACAACAGAAGGTATCACAGGGGAAATAGAAACCATGAAAGAAAAGCTGTACGCTGCTCTTCAAGGTTATGCCAAAGACACGCTCAAAGCTGGCATCATCTATGACCCGGTGGCCTATCCTTATTACTTCCCGGATGTGGATAACAATGGTGAAGTCGATAAAGATGCTGATGGAAAAATCCTTTCAGTCAATTTCTGGTCACCAAGATTGCTCGAAGGCGCTTACAATTATCAGTACGCCATGAAGGATCCAGGCGCTGCCGCACACAACGGTAAGTATGTGATCCAGGTGCTGTATGACAGCATCAAAGATCTTGGCGGTAGTGTTGCTGGTATGACGCGACCGTAATAGATCACAAGTTGTAATTGTAATAAGCGGAGATGACAATAAATCATCTCCGCTTTGTTTATGATGATAATCATATATTTGTCACAAATCTAAAATTTATCCAAGATTAATGCGGATAACAACTGAAAATTCGGTATAATTAATCTTGTATTAATCTGCCTAGCCTCAACATAAAGCTCACAAGTGGAGAAGTGTATTATGCAGGGAATAAAGACGAACAAGATTAGGATTGGATGGATTGTTGGCTGCGGTCTTTTGGCGGTTATTGCCATAGTCGCATCGTTCTCAGTTACAAGTCCTGCCAAGGCTTCACCCTCTCATTCAGCCCAATCAGGGGCATTGAGTTTGCCGACTACCGAAATGCCTGATTCAACCTGCCTGGGTTGTCACGGAAAGCAGGGCATCACAACCACCCTGCCAAGCGGAGAAACCCTGGCAATCGGGATTGACGAAAACCTATATTTGGTCTCCGTTCATGGCAGTGAAGGAATGTCCTGCTCCACCTGCCACCCTGGCATCACTGAATATCCACACCCGGACTATGACGCACAGGACCTTAACGCATATAGCACTGAAGCTTCTAAGGTTTGTCAGCAATGCCACCAGGAGCAATTTGACCTGGTGAAAGACAGCATCCATGAAAAAGCGTTTGAAGCTGGCAACCCACTGGCGCCTGCCTGTACGGACTGCCACAACCCTCATACACAGACAAAATTAAAAGACGAGACTGGGATGACACTGGTCGAGGAGCGCGTAAACATCCCTACCACATGTTCCAAATGCCACAATGAGATCAACTTGGAATACATGGACTCTGTCCATGGTGCCGGTGTACTGCTAACAGGCAACCCGGATACTCCTACTTGCACCGATTGCCATAACGTCCACGATGTTGCAGAAGTGGATAACGCCTTCAGACTTCGGTCGCCAGAATTGTGCGCCGACTGCCATACCAATGAAGAGATGATGGCCAAATATGATTTATCAACCAACGTTTTGAGCACTTATGTATCAGATTTTCATGGCACGACAGTGACCATTTTTGAGAAGACAGCACCAGACCAATTAACCAACAACCCCGTTTGTATTGACTGCCACGGCGTTCACGACATCAGCCGTACAGATGACCCGGATAAAGGCTTACAGATCCAGGAAAATTTATTGATAACGTGCCAGAAATGTCACCCTGATGCGACAGAAAATTTCCCGGCGGCATGGATGAGCCACTACATTGCCACTCCTGACCGTGCTCCATTGGTTTATTACGTCAACCTTTTTTATAAGATCCTCATTCCAGTGGTCATTGGGGGCATGGTTTTATATGTCATAACTGATATTATTCGCCGCTTGATTGATAAGCGCAAAGGAGTGAAACACTCATGAGCGAAAAACCCGCTTTCTACGAGCGCTTCCCGGTAGCACAGCGCATTGAACATTTACTTTTATTACTGTCATTCACCACGCTTGGAATCACCGGTATTGTCCAAAAATACATCGGTGCGGACATCTCTCTCTTCTTTATCCGGTTGTTTGGCGGTATCGAAAGCACTCGTGTCATTCATCGTGTAGCAGCCACCATTTTCTTCCTGGAAGTCATCTACCACCTGTTTGTCATGGGATATAAGATCTTCGTTGAACGCGCTGAAATGACCATGCTGCCAGGCATCAAGGATGCGAAAGATGGCATCCAATCCTTTGGCTATAATTTTGGAATTTCCAAGACCAGACCAAAAATGGGCAGATATTCCTTTGATGAAAAGCTGGAATACTGGGCGCTCATCTGGGGCGGAATTATTATGGCTATTTCAGGCTTCATGCTCTGGAACCCCATCATCACTGCAAAAATTTTACCCGGTGTGTTTATACCGGCCGCCAAAGCAGCCCACGGCGGAGAAGCTGTTCTGGCTTTATTGGCAATCCTCATCTGGCACTTCTATCACGTTCATCTTCGCCGCTGGAACGCCAGCATGATCAAAGGTACTCTTTCCAGACATGAAATGGCTGAAGACCATGCGCTCGAGCTTGAACAGCTTGAAGCCGATGTCGAGAAAGAAGCAACACCTCCTGCTGTTTTGAAAAAACGCAAAAGTATTTACTATCCGATTGCCAGCCTGATTTCAGTATTTGCGCTCGTAGGAGTATATTTGTTCCTCACCGCAGAAACAACCGCAATTTCCACCCTCCCTCCCGCTGAGCAGGCACAGATACTGGCAACCAGTCAACCGACAGCTATACCCCCAGCCTTGCCAACTGCAACCAAAAGCCCGGCCATGGCGCCGCAAGCTGCAGCACCAGACCTAACAATGTGGGATGGCGGATATGAGATCGTTTTTGAAAAAGATTGCAAGCTATGTCACGGTTCGTCCGGTGGGCTATCTCTGGCAAGTTATGCTGACGCTCTAAAGGGTGGCAATAGCGGTCCAGGCATCGTTCCTGGAGATCCTGCTGCCAGCTCGGTTGTAACTGTCATGGAAGCCGGAGGTCATCCGGGTCAGCTAGCACCCGAACAACTAGAGGCGCTAATCAACTGGGTTTTAGCGGGTGCGCCAGAGAAGTAATAAACTTGAACCTTCCGGCAATTCACCGGAAGGTTTTTTTTAGATATATGCACCGGATTCCAAATAATCGGGTTAAAACCTTTATAATACATTCAGCAAGGTACATCAATTTACTATAAGGGTCAAAATGCGCATCGAATTTTCAGGTAAGCATATCTTTATCACAGGCGGATCCAGCGGTATCGGTTTAGCGCTGGCCAATCTTCTCGCTCTGGAAGGCGCAAATATTACCATCCTTGCCCGCCGCGAGGAGCAGTTAAACAAGGCTGCTGCAGAAATCCAAGGTCATTGTGCAGATAAAGGGCAAATCATACGTTCAATTGCAGCGGATGTTGCAGATATGCAAACGATCTTTCCAATTTTGGCGGAATATCAAAAAAAACATGGTGTGCCTGATTATCTTTTCAATTCTGCCGGCATCACTTATCCCGGTGAGTTTAATAAGCTTACGCCAGAAACTTTGCGGGACCTGATCAACGTGGATTACCTGGGGACAGCTTATGTCACCCGGGCGCTAATCAATGGTATGCTGCAGCGTGGCAGCGGCTGGATCGTTAATATATCATCCATGGCCGGTTACCTCGGGACTTATGGTTACAGTGGTTATGGCGCAGCAAAATTTGCTGTTCGCGGCTTCTCAGATGTGCTCCGCGCAGAATTGAAACCGCAAGGCATCCGGGTCTCAGTAGTTTACCCGCCTGATACATTAACACCCCAACTAGAATTTGAGAAAGACCTCAAGCCAGCCATCACCAAAGAACTGGCAGGCAACGCTGGCGTGATGTCACCAGAGGACGTTGCCAGGATCATCATTAAAGATATGCGCAAAGGCCGCTACACGATCCTGCCGGGTTTCCAGAGCTGGTTTTATTATGTGTTATCTTCCCTCCTAGGCGACCTGACCTACAATGTGATGGACATGGAAATAAAGAGTGCGATCAAAAAGATCGCAAAAAGACAGCAATAATCAATTATTTTGGAGGTTTTATCGTTATGGATATTTTTCAAAAGTGTTTTGATTTCATGGATGTAAAGAATGCAAAAGCAACGGGTATTTATCCATTTTTCATTCCACTGACAGAAAACGAAGGAACCGAAGCAACATACAAAGGCCACCGCCTCATCATGTGCGGCTCAAATAACTATCTTGGATTGACCACCCATCCCAAGGTCAAAGAAGCAGCTCTGGATGCGATCAACCGGTACGGCACATCCTGTACCGGGTCTCGCTTCTTAAATGGTACACTTGAACTGCATGAACAGCTTGAGCGCGAAATGGCAGAATGGGTCGGTAAGGAAGCCGCGCTCTGCTTTTCGACCGGAATGCAAGTCAACTTGGGTACCATCAGTGCTCTGGTCACCCGTGGCGATTATGTGATCCTGGATAAGGATGACCATGCCAGCATCGTGGATGGTGCACGCTTGGGATATGGCAAGATCGAAAGGTATGTTCACAATGACATCGCCCACTTCGAACGCACTTTACAATCCATTCCTGAAAATGCTGCGAAGTTGGTGGTGGTAGACGGTTTATTCAGCATGGAAGGCGACCTAGCCCCCCTTCCTGAAATGGTGCCATTGGTCAAAAAATACGGCGCTCGGCTCATGGTGGATGACGCGCACGGTATGGGCGTTCTCGGCGGCGGCAGAGGGACAGTGGCTCACTTCGGGGTAACCGATGAGGTTGACCTGATCATGTCCACCTTCAGCAAGTCTTTTGCCTCCCTGGGCGGCTTTATTGCCGGTGACGAAGATGTGGTTTCCTATATCAAGCATTTCGGTCGGTCCATGATCTTCAGCGCCAGCATCCCGCCAGCCAATGCGGCTGCAGCCCTCGCAGCGCTTGAGGTAATGCGCACAGAACCCGAACGACCAGCCAGGGTCCTCGCTAATGCTGAAAAAATGCGCAAAGGCTACAAACAGCTTGGTTTTGACATTGGAAGGTCGGTCACTCCTGTCGTTCCCATCATCATCGGCGACGATCAACTCACCTTCCTGATGTGGAAAACACTGTTTGATGAGGGCGTTTTTGTAAACCCTGTCATTTCTCCCGCGGTACCACAGGGACATCAGCTTCTGCGCACATCTTACATGGCCACCCACACCGATGATCAATTGGATAAAGTGTTGGACATCTTTGAGAGAGTTGGAAAAAAACTTGGAGTGATCTAATCCAATCACATAAGTTGCCATTATAAAATAATTTACTTAATATGCTATGCAAAATAATAGAGCGCCGTTACAGCGCTCTATTTTCTAATTTCCAATTTCGTTTCAATTTCTCAGGTTTCTACTCTCAACTCTAGAATTTCTATTCTCAATTCTCTACCTCACAAAACCTTACTCAAGAACTCTTTCGTTCGTTCTTCCTTCGGATTGCTGAATAACACATCCGGAGGTGCTTCCTCAACAATCAAACCGCCATCCATTAAAATGGCTCGGTTGGCTGCGGCACGGGCAAAACCCATCTCGTGTGATACCACCACCATGGTCATGCCTTCTTTCGCAAGGGTCAGCATGACATCCAAAACCTCCTGGATCATTTCCGGGTCCAGGGCGGAAGTAGGTTCATCAAAAAGCATGATCTTGGGGTTCATTGCCAGAGCGCGAGCAATTGCCACTCGCTGTTGCTGTCCACCGGAAAGCTGACCCGGGAAACAATCTGCTTTTTCAGGAATACCCACTTTTTCCAGAAGCTGAATGGCTACTTTGTCAGATTCTGCCTTATCACGTTTTCGAACAACTTTTTGGGCAAGAGTAATATTATTCAATACGGTCAGGTGTGGAAACAGATTGAATTGCTGGAAAACCATACCCACCTCGGTACGCACCTGGTTGATATGCTTGGTTGTATCCAGAGGAATACCATCCACGATGATCGAACCCTCGTCATATTCTTCCAGTCGGTTGATGCAGCGTAGGAAGGTGGATTTTCCAGAACCGGATGGCCCGATGATCATGATCACTTCACCCTTTTGGACATCCAATGAAACACCGCACAGGGCCTCGAGAGTGCCAAAATACTTTTTAACGTTTCGGATTTGAATAATAGGTTCCATTGGTTACCTCTCGATCCTGGTTCGTTTTTCTATCCAGGTGACTACCCTGGCAGAGAACAAGGTCAACACCAGGTAAAGCAAGGCGATCATCAGCCAGGTTTGGAGCGGAATAAAATTAGCAGCCATAAATTCCCTGCCGCGCCTGGTCATGTCTGCAACTGCAACCACGCTGACGAGCGAGGAATCTTTTAGCATGGAGATAAATTCATTGCCAACCGGCGGCAAGATCACCCTGATTGCCTGAGGAATGACAATGTGCTGCATAGCCTGAAAGTGGGTCATACCCAGGCTTCTTGCTGCTTCCATCTGGCCTTTCGATATGCTCTGGATCCCCGCCCGGTAAATTTCGCTCATGTACGCGCCATAACAGAATGTTATACCAAGGATCGCCATCCCTACCGGATTAGCCAGATAATTCTTTAAATACTCAAAATTTAATAAATTGCCAATTTGCTGTACCAATGAAGGAAATGCAAAATACCAGAATAATAGCTGCACTAATAATGGGATGCCGCGGATGATCTCAACATACACTGAGGCAATTCCGGAAATGACCGGATTTTTTGAAAGTCTCCCCAACCCGCTGATCAACCCCAGAAACAACACCAGGAAGAATGATATGAGTGTGACCTGCAGTGTAACCTTGATGCCGTCACTTACAAAGACAATCACTCGCCTATACGGATCAGGTTGGAAGTAAACCAGGGCAATGATCGCGCCGATAACCAGTACAACCAGCAGCCACCAGCGATCAAAACCGGGTTTTGTGTTGGCGCTCCCAGCACCAGCCTGGGACGAATTTAATGACCCTAATAATGGATTGTGTTCATCTGTCATTGAGATTTACCTATTAAAATGCGAGGTCATAAAGACCTCGCATCCCTTCCAAATAACGTAGATCTATTGCGCGCCTGCCAGCCATTTCTGTTCAAGTTTCGAGATGGTGCCATCAGCTTTTAATTCTGCCAAAGCTTTGTTAAGTTTTTCAACCAGTTCTGTGTTCTTATTGCATACCATAATACCATAAGATTCATTGGTGAATACCTCACCGGTTACCATCAATTTATCAGCATTTTGGCCAACGAAACCAAGTGCAGTCGGGTAATCCGCGATAACAGCATCGATCTGGCCATTTATCAGGTCGAGGAACGCCAGGTCGTAAGAATCGTATGGTTTAACTGTAGCATCAGCGATATTTTGTGCTTCGATCTCGCCTGTCGTTCCAAGTTGAGCACCAAGAGTCATTCCAACAAGGTCACTGGTGGATGTGATGTCAGTCTGGTCTTTGCGGACAGTGATGATCTGACCCGCATTGATGTAGGGATCGGTGAACAATGCATTTTCTTTTCGTTCATCTGTAATGGTAATGGCTGCGGCTGCGGCATCGTACTGGCATTGGGATACGCCTGAGAGTACGGCGTCAAAGTTAATGTTTACCCATTCCACTTTAATTCCAGCTTTTGCAGCTACTGCATTCATCATATCTATGTCAAATCCAGTTAGTTCTTTGGTGTTCTCATCGACGATCTCGAATGGTGGAAATGTTGCGTCGGTCGCAACCTTGATTCCTGTGCTTTGCTGTGCGCAGGCAGCTAAAGCCAGGCTGATCAATATAACAACCGAAATGACGAATAACATTTTATGCTTCACGGTTCTCCTCCAGCTATAGATAGTTTGAGTAGCGGATTGCAACACGAAAATTTCCCGCCCGTTGAAATTATACCATTAATGAGAATCTCATAATCATTTCTAATCGCAAATTATGCTTAATCGACTTGCGAAAACCTACCCATTTAAGACGCATGAAACAAATTGGCGCTTCTAGGAATCAGCCATGTATCTCAGAAAATCTTGAAAAATTATGCAAACGACACATAAAACTGGTTTATCTATGAGATAATAAAATATCATTGTGAAAAGATATCCAGGACAGGCTTGAAAACAGATGGATGCCAGAACACCTTTAATTAATCGAATATTCCAGCGCAATGTCATTTTTCTATTATTGTTTAATATGCTGATTTATGCCCTTGGCGGGGGGATCGCTCACTACCTGGGATTGACAATTAATTGGACCGCCTATACAGCCGGCCAGGGTATCAGTTTGATGATGATGCTTGGGGTATTCTTCCTCAATGATTATTTTGAGGCACTTTCCCCTTCAGATACCAATCCACCTCCGAAGACCAATGCAGAGTTCGCGGCTATGCGCAGGCTTCAAAGCTCCATTCTCATATCTTCGCTATCCTTTTTTACGATCACTGCAATTTTGATCGTTATTCTATTCAGGGATGGATTGTTGAACGGTACCGCAATCGTGCTGGTCACCGTCGGATTATTGGCTTCCATCGGTTATGCAATGCCTCCGTTTAGATTGATCTATTCTGGAATTGGCGAATTGCTGGTTTCATTGTTATTGGCGATGCTTATCCCTGCATTCAGTTTTAGCCTGCAATCTTCCGAACTTCACAGGTATCTTTCCATGTCCACCCTCCCTCTGGCAGTATTTCTGATGGCATCCTTGATCCTGTATGAGTTTACCAAGTATGCCAGCGATTGCAAGAATTGTCAGAACACATTGCTAGTCAGAATTGGCTGGCAAAAGGGTTGGCATTTGCATAATATTCTTTTGATACTTGGATATTTATTACTTGGGATCACTCAATTTCAGGGACTGCCCTGGGTCATCCTCTGGCCATCCCTGCTGTCATTGCCCATCGCCATCTATCAACTCTACCTGATGAATCAGGTGGCGGCTGGAATTAAGCCGCGCTGGGGATTACTTAAAGTATCCAGCATGGCGATTGTTTTACTGACAGCATACTTATTGACATTTACATTTTGGACGAGGTGATCATGCCTGAATTCTTGAAGCTGCAACCACCCTCTATTGCCCTTGAAAAGTTTCTGGCAGCTATCCCTGACGCTCAAGCCAAAACCGAAGAGGTCAACACCGAAGAAAGCCTCGGCAGGGTTTTAGCATACGAGTTTCTATCTCCCAACCCGCTTCCCGAGTTCCCGCGCAGTACGGTGGATGGTTATGCAGTGCAATGCAGCGACACATATGGGGCTTCCACCAGCTTGCCCGCGATCCTGAAGCTGATTGGCGAAGCGCCAATGGGTAAAGCGCCGCAAATATCTGTCGCAGAAGGCCAAGCGGTCCTGATCCATACCGGCGGTATGATCCCAACTGGCGCAAATGCCGTGGTCATGCTCGAGAACACACAACTGAACCCTGGTAATGACCTGGAGGTCTATAAACCTGTAGGCAATAATGAGAACGTGATCCTGCTTGGTCAGGATGTGAATGTAGGTGAAGTCGTCATCCCCGCTGGGCGTGTTATTCGCGCAGTTGAAATTGGCGGATTAATGTCTTTCGGACAGACAAGTATTGTGGTCAATAAAAAGCCAGTTGTTGGGATCTTGTCTTCAGGTGATGAGGTCATTCCCCCATCGAAAAAACCAGCCATTGGCCAGGTGAGGGATATCAACACTTCTACCATGAGGGCGCTCGTGACAGAGACCGGTGGCAGCCCGCGAGCCTATCCGATCATTCCAGACAACGAAGAAGCGATGACCCAATCCGTCCAAAAAGCTTATGCCGAATGTGATGTTGTGTTGATCACGGCTGGTTCTTCTGCATCCACTCGCGACCTGACTTCTATTGTTATCGAGAAGCTGGGCAAACCTGGAATATTAGCCCACGGCGTCAATGTGCGCCCAGGCAAGCCAACCATATTGGCGGTCTGTGATGGCAAACCCGTCATCGGTCTGCCAGGCAACCCGGTCAGCGCCCTGGTGATCGCCGATCTTTTCGTAAAGCCAGTCGTTCGCAAACTATTGAATAGTATCTGACGCGACCATCCGAGCAAGAGTGCTCGCATCTTTAATGTCGCCTGTAGCTTCTGTCGCAGGGCGCGAAGATTGGATCCCCGCAAAACTCGTTGAAACTTCGGATGGTTATTACGTGGAACCGATATATTTCATCAGCAATTTGATCTTTAATCTTGTAAAAGCGAATGCCCTTATCCACATCCCGGCAGATGTGACAGGCGTGCAAGCAAATGAAATCGTTGGGGTTGAATTGTTATGAGGCGTTTTCTACACATCTTAATCATTGCCGGCATCTTTCTTACAGGTTGCGCCTCTCAGGGAGCTACCCAAACTGAACAAACTGCCATCGCCAATTCGATCATCCAACAGATCGGGCTGCAAGAAACCGCCGTGTCATTCGCGCTGACTCCAACTATCACACCAACCGCTTCGCAAACGCCGACCCTCACTGTTACACCAAGCCCATTACCAACCTCAACACCCACAGCAACGCCCACCTGGATCAAGCATGTAAAGGGTCAACCCATAATTGCGCCTATATTGCTCTACCATCACATTCGGGATATTGATAAACCCGGTCGTTATGATATCTCTCCGGCAGTATTCAAGACCCAGATGGATTATCTAAAACAATGGGGATACACATCCATCACCATTGAAACACTTGTCAACGCCATGAAGTATAACGATCCGCTGCCAGAAAAGCCGGTGGTCATTACCTTTGATGACGGTGCGCTGGATGTATACGAAAATGCTTTCCCGGTCATGCAGGAATTGGGGTTGGTCGGGGAATTCTATATTGTATCCAATCGGTTAAAATCAGTGGATTTTGTCAATGTAGCACAGCTCAGAGAAATGATCGCTGCAGGATGGGAGATTGGCAGCCACTCGCATTCCCACATAGACCTGACGTTGAATCATAACGCGATCAATGCCGAAGCTAGGGGCTCAAAAGATGAGCTTTATAACGCAATCGGAATTCCAATAAATTCTTTTGCCTATCCATTCGGTCAGATCGACCCGGTGGTGGGTGATCACGTTTCCACGTATGGCTATTCAAATGCTGTCGGTTTGGGGACCTCTTACACGCATACACTCGGCACCATATTCTATTTGAGCCGGATCGAAGTGCGGAACGAATATGATTTTGAAGGATTTGCCAAACTGCTGCCCTGGTCCCCGGTATCAACACCCCCTGCTAATTAATTACCATTAAGGAAATTATGTCGGTATATTTGAAAGATATTCCACTGGATGAAGCAAAGAAACGTTTTAATACTGCGCTTGAAGAGCTTCATCTAACCCGTGCGCTAAGATCCGAGATCATTCCTCTAAATGAATTTGCTGCTGGCCGGGTTCTGGCAGAGGGAGTTTGGGCGAAGATCTGTTCGCCGCACTACCACGCCTCAGCCATGGATGGTTTCGCTGTCAACGCTGCCGACACCCAGGATGCGCTTTCCTCCAAACCACTTCAACTATTGATGGATGATCAAGCCTGGTATGTCGATACCGGCGACCCACTCCCCGGAAGGACCAATGCCGTTATTCCAATTGAAAATGTCGAACCCGTCTTCGAATCTGGGGCTGAAAAAGACCTTCGCCACCCGCTTGGAATACTCATTCGCGCCTCAGTTACACCTTGGAGCCACATCCGCATGTTAGGCGAGGATATCGTTGCCACCCAGCTTGTGCTTCCTGCCGGACAGCAGTTGCGGCCTTTCGATCTTGGCGCCATCGCCGCGTGCGGCCATGCTCAAATTAGGGTGATTCGCAAACCGTCTGTCAGCATCATTCCAACTGGTGATGAGTTGATTGAATTTGGAACAACGGTCAAAGCAGGGGATATTATTGAATATAACTCCATGATGTTGGCTGCCCAGGTCAATGGCTGGGGCGGTGAGGCACACCGCTATCCGATCGTCAAGGATAACCCCGACAGCCTGCGGGAGGCAGTACTTCACGCGGCATCACGCTCTGACCTGATACTTCTTAATGCCGGCTCTTCCGCCGGATCTGATGATTACTCTGCCCAGGTAATTGAAAGCCTGGGTGAACTGCTCGTACATGGAGTAGCTGTCCGGCCGGGCCATCCGGTCATCATTGGCATGGTGAAACAGACACTGGCTTCACAGGAAATCACTGTGCCTATCATTGGAGTACCGGGGTATCCTGTTTCGGCTGCTCTCACCTGTGAGTTATTTGTGGAACCTCTGATAACAATGTGGGCAGGCATTAAAGCACAACCATCGGTCGAGGTAGAAGCAGAACTCACTCGCAAGATCACATCCTCAGCCGGTGACGATGATATGGTGCGTGTTGCACTCGGCAAGGTGAATGACCGTTTAATGGCCTCTCCGCTTTCACGCGGGGCTGGGGTGATTACTTCGCTTGTCAGAGCGGACGGCATTTCAATCATTCCACGCGGGATACAGGGCATGGAAGCTGGTGAACCTATCATTGTCAAGCTCTACCGTAACCAAAACGAACTGGAGAACACCCTTTTCATCACTGGCTCACATGACCTGACACTTGATGTTCTAGCAGAATACCTGGCAGAACAAGGGCATCGATTGGTGACTGCCAATGTGGGCAGCCTGGCAGGTTTGCTGGCCTTACAAAAAAGAGAAGCCCACGCATGTGGATCGCACCTGCTTGACCCGGAAACAGGCTTTTATAATGATGGATATATCAGGCAATATATCCCTGACAGAAAAATGATCATAATGCGTTGGGTGGAGAGAATTCAAGGTTTGATGGTTGAAAAGGGAAACCCGAAAGGTATTCATTCTTTGCAGGACATTACTCGCTCAGATGTGGAATATATCAACCGGCAGCGAGGATCGGGTACGCGTGTATTGTTGGATTACCACCTGGGACTTGCAGGAATTCAGAAGAGCGATATCAACGGTTTTCGCAATGAGGAATATACCCACCTGGGAGTAGCAGCAGCCGTTCTTTCGAAGCGGGCGGATTTTGGATTGGGAATTGTTGCCGCTGCCACAGCTCTTGATCTCGACTTTATTCCCCTTTTCAATGAAACCTATGAACTCGTCATCCCGGCAGAATATTTCGACTCTGAACTTTTTGAACCAGTGAAAACCGCCGCGCTTGACAAAGTTTTCCGAAAACGAATAGGAAAGCTGAACGGGTATGAGACCACTCGAATGGGCGAAACTCGTTCAATAGGATAAAGATCAACCTTGTATGATTCCTTGATGTTCGCTTACTGGTTAATATAATTGATATAAATCAGTTGACCAAAAATGGAGAGTATATGTTACCAAAATTAAACGAAGCAGCGCCATCCTTTGAGCTTCCGGATGATAATGGAAAAGTTCACAAACTCGAAGACTATCGTGGCAAGAAATTGATTTTGTATTTCTATCCGAAGGATGACACCCCCGGTTGTACCACCGAGGCATGCAATTTTCGTGACGACTATTCGGAATTCGAAAAAGCCGGTGTTATTATCCTAGGTGTATCTCCAGACAGTGTAAAATCACACCGTAAGTTCAAATCTAAATACAGCCTTACATTTCCTTTGCTAGCAGACGAAGGCCATGTTGTTTGTGAAAAATATGGTGTTTGGGGAAAAAAGAAAATGATGGGCAGAGAATATGACGGTGTCTTCAGAACTACATTTCTCATCGGAAAAGATGGAAAAGTTGTAAGAATCTTTGAAAACGTTAAACCGGCGGATCACAGCAAGGAAATACTTGCAGCTATCGATTGATTTATGGCAACAAAATTTATTAAATCAAATTCCTCTGTTATAAACCAGTTGAATCTGATTTAATTTTTGTAAATTATTGTAATTTAACCAGTGTTTTTCCTTTTTCCCAGAGCGATTCCAGATTGTAGTATTCCCGCTGGGATGTTGAGAAAAGATGTATCACGATATCGCCGCTATCCACTACCATCCAGCCATTGTTTGGCGATCCCTCGACTCGCGCTGGCAACTTAAGTTCTTTTTTCGCTGTTTCAGCGACGGCGTCCGATAATGCATTCAACATCCTGTCTGATGTGCCAGAACAGATGATGAAATAATCTGTAAACGATGATATTTCCTGGATATCCAGCAGAAGTATATTTTCGCCCTTCTTCTCTGCCAGTGAATCGACTAATTTGTGGGCTGCTTCAAGAATTGTCAGAATTGATCTCCTCGTAAATATTTGAATATCTATTTTAACACGAAACCATACCCAATTACACTTCGGTAGATAGTTTTGCTTGATGCAGAGTGGTATAAACCGCTCTCTCTGACCGCAAATCACTTTGAATGAGGCTGATGTGATGGACATCAACTTCTCCCATCATCCCGGGCTGGTTACTCAGGATGATCTCTCCCAGTTTGTTTAACCTCTCATCCGTAAGTCCTCGATATACCCGGCCAATGGTTAAGTGCGCTGAGAATGGGCGTTCTTCTCTGGCGATTTTCACCTCTGCCAGAGCATCATCCAACCTGACGCTGAGTTGCGTTAATGTATCTTTGTTATCCAACCCTAGCCAAACAACTCGTGGTTTACGGGCGGAAGGAAACATCCCGGCTGCAGCAACATTGAATTTGAATGGAGATATTGATGCGGCTAAAGAATCCAATTTTTGTTCAATGGCAGGGATGACTGTGAGCGAAGTATCTCCCAGGAATTTCAGAGTGATGTGAAGATTATTTGCAGATACCCACTTCACCAACCCGTTTGGTATCAGTTTCTGGTACTGACTGACCACCGAAAATATTTGCTGCCTGATATTCGCGGAAATCTCAATTGCGATGAAAGTCCGAATTGTTCTCATCTATTAAAAATAGCATAGAACCATGTGTTTTACAATTTTTTACCGATGATATTATATTAGAATGGTTTATTCATTCAAGTAACGTTATGAATAACCGATGATATAAATATGGTTAACGGAGTCTCCACTAATGACGTGCTCAATTTAGTCCAGAGTCAGATCGATTCCGGGAACACACGCACGTCCGTAGCTGTATCGATCATCAAGCAGATCCAGGATCAGCAAACGATCGAAGGACAGGCGCTGGTGAAGATGATCCAGCAATCCAGCCTGGATGGCACAGGGCGGCTGGTAGATATCTCCACCTGATTTTCGCCAGTTCTCAGTTTGCCAATTATTATTTCAACTCAATGTACTTAGAGATAAATTCACGCGTAACACGCGCCAGTGGTTCATCCAGCTTTTGAAAGACCATATCCTCGATTTCGGCCGGGACGCCGCCATAAAAAGCCTGGGCAATTCCGCCGGTAATGCATGCCAGCGTATCGCTATCTCCGCCGAGTGATATGGCCAATCTAATGGCGTTTTCAAAGCTATTCGATTCCAGGAAAGCAATGATCGCTTCCGGCACAGTCCCCTGGCAGGTCACATCAAACTTGTAGCCCGGTCGAATATCATCCACTTTCCGATCTAGATCATATCCAAAGTTGGTTACAATAAAGTCCTTAATATCTTCCTTGCTGGTGCCGGTACGTGCCAGGAATATGGCCGCGGCTGTTGCCTGTGCACCTTTGATCCCTTCTGGATGGTTATGGGTCACTGCTGTGAATTCTTCGGCTTTCGACAAAACTTCTTCCATGCTGGAAAAAGCAAAGCCTGCCGGACTGATGCGCATGGCAGCCCCGTTGCCAAAACTGTTATATGGTGTGGCTGAGGGTGAATTTGCCCATTGATGAAACATCCCGCCGTAACCCGCTCCTGGATACTGATGATAATATTTCTTAAGAAGGTCCTCGTATGGTGTATCCGTCAGGATACTATCAGCCAAAGCAACCGTCAGAACAGAATCATCCGTAAAATAGCTACTGCTGGTTATCATCTGAAAATCTATCGTTTTGATGTTGTGCCACTCATAAATTGATCCAATAATATCACCCGCTATCGCTCCGATCATGTTTCCTCCCGTGTTATATTGGAATTCTATTTAATTCACTTTTTGACCGCACCACTCCGTACAAATAAGCTTGGAGTTTAGCACCTCTACCTTGGCATATTCTGTATAGTTAAAGAACCTGTCTTTGTATAGAGACTCTGGTAGTTCATGGAAGATGTATGGTATTGTCATCCTGAAAGTCCCGCCGTGACTGATCAGTAAATAAGATTCATCCCCGCCCAGAGCCACAAGCTTGGATATGAATTCATTAAAACGATGTTGGACTTCCTTCAAACTTTCACCTTCCAAAATGCGATAATCCACATCTCCATTTTCAAGCCACATCCGCATTGCTCGGCCAATCTCAAACCACGCTTCCTCATCAGAACGGCCTTCCATGACGCCAGCATCAAATTCACGCAATGCATCAGCTTTGGCAACCGGAATGTTCAATTTATTCCCAACGATCCGGGCTGTTTCGACTGCCCTTTCAATCGGGCTGCAAAATATTCCGACAATGGCTTCATTCTTCAATGTTTCAGCCAGTTCCTCTGCCTGGTTTCTCCCCCGTTCAGTCAATGGATGCTCCATTCCGCGGTTTGAAATGACATATTTGACATTTGCTTCGCTTTCAGCGTGCCGGGCAAAGAAAATATTCATTTTATAATTTCCAGTTTTTCCTAAATTCTCTAAAATATTTATCGCGATTGTCTTTCCTGGCAATTTTACCGGAGGATGTCTTTATTAACCATCTTTCACTTACTAATTTTACATCCATAAGTACAATTTCAGTCTCTCTAACCACTTTTTGCCGGATTTCAGTTTCAATTCCTGAAATTGATTCATCATTATTACAATTAGCCTCAATCTCGCAGACCAGCACAACCCCTTCAGAACCCATTTTTGGATCATCCACACCGAAAGCAACAGCTCTTCCAGGGTGTACTCCAGAAACAGTATTCGCAATTGCTTCCAGGTCCTGAGGGAATATATTTTTTCCGCCGACAATGATCAGGTCTTTCTTGCGCCCAGAAACATATAACTCTCCTTCTGCCATGTATCCGATATCCCCGGTGGAGAACCACCCGTCTTTGATCGCCAGATCGGTGATATCCTTTCGGTTATGATACCCTGTCAGCATACAATTACTGCGCAAGATGATCTCTCCGGTGCATCTTTCCGGCAGCATACTACCATCTGAGCCAGCAATAGCAATCTCTGTTCCGGGTATTGGCTTTCCGTTGGATACTAATGCAATGGATCCTTCGATTTCTGGCTGCTTCCGAATCGCTTTGCCCTCTTCCTGCAGGGAACGAATATCGATCCAATCATATTTCGGAGGTTCTCCCAGTTTTGTTTGGGTTGCGGCAAATGTATTTTCTGCCAAAGCAAAACTTGCTTGTAATATCTCTGCAGTAACTCCAAATTCTTTGAATTTTTCCAAAAAGCTGTCAAAGGATTCTTTCCGGACAGGTTCAGAACAAGATATCAATGCCCTCAGCGAACGAAGATCGCATTGTTCAAGATCGCTGCGGCGAATACCCCTCACAAAATGATTAAATGCAAAATTTGGCAGCCAGGAAATTGTCGCTTGATATTTTGATGCGAAGCTAAAAAGAATTTTTGGGTCTCTTACCCAATGGAATGGAGACAACAGGATGAGCGGTATTCCTGCCACGATCGGTAGAACAAACCCACCGATCAAGCCCATATCATGGTAAAGGGGCAGCCAGGAAATGATCCTATCCTTTGGGGTAATTCCTAAAACAAAACCCAGGGATCGTATTTGGTTTAAAATGGATTGATGAGATAAGGCGACCCCTTTTTGCAAACCTGTTGTACCGCTGCTATGTTGTAATAATGCCACTTTATCCTGGTTAATTATTATAAATTCAGGTTTGAATACTGCGCCTGATTCATTCTCTGTTAAGATCTCTTCTGTGCAAAGAACCTGGCAGCCTGTTTCTGCTAACAAAGCTGATAAATCATCTTTGAAATCCGCAAATGTGATCACAGCCTTAGCACCCGATCTTGAAACTAATGTCTTAACCCGGTCCATGTATATTTCCGGGTCAAGCTTTTCTGTCAGGTAGGGAAAAATTGAGGCGATTGAGCCGAGTAACAAACAGCCCCAAAACGCCGAAATCAATTCTTTGGAATGTTTAAGCACAACAACAACAAGATCGTCTGTGCCAATACCAATTTTGGTTAATGCTTCTGCAAACCGTGTCGATTCCCGATAAAACCCAGATGCATTGATCTTTTCTTCTGTACCATCTTCATGGATGAACACCATAACCAATTGATCTGGAACATTGTTCGCACGATCGATGATTGGCTCGATGATTGTCTTGTAAGATTCCGAGATCATCACCTACGCTCAATAACTTTCTCTATAATACGATTTAGAGTATCCATATTTGCCACTGTTAGATCAGTGTCAGGGATATAAATACCAAATGCATCTTCCACAAAGACGCCCACCTGAGCCAGTGAGAATGAATCAATTAAACCACCGACTATCAGTGACTGGTCATCTTTTAATGGATAATCGCTATTATTCAGGAGTTCAGAACAAATAAATTTTCTCAGTTTTTGCTTTACATCTTCACGGTCCATATTTTCTCCTAAAAGCCCTGGTATACAAAGCTATTCAGTGCATTTTGAGTGCCCATGAAACTGATCGTGAGACCGATTATTGCTGCTGCCAATGCGGCGGACTGGACAAACCCTGGCCACCGACGAAACGCCAGCTCATCCTTCTTGCAGTAATGCAAGAGATCGAGATACATGCTTAGTACAACACCAAATAATGGAATTATCCATAAGGTATTTATTTGCACAGGAACAGGTGATGTAAAGATAGCCCCAACATAACCACCCACCCTGGACAAGCTGCCGGATGCAAATGGCAGCCAGGTGGCAGTAACCACTACAAACACACTTATTACGGCGAAGAGCTTCTTCCAAGCCTTCTGCTCAGCCCAAACCAGGATTGGTTTCCCTCTGCTTGATAGTTTTTCAATAGATTGGAATAATCCGTGCAAAACTCCCCAGAACAGCATGAAAGCGCCAAAGTTATGCCACAAACCGGATACCAACATGGTTATCAACGGCGGTATGGTTAGGTAAACAATCGACCGTGGATTAATTTTTCTACGCAGCATGAAACGGCTGACAGGGAAAAAAATGTAATCTCTAAGCCAATGCGAAAGACTGATGTGCCAGCGGTTCCAAAAGTCAGTGAAGCTTCTGGCAAAGAAAGGTGTATCAAAGTTGGGTGATAGATCGATACCAAACAGGTCGCTCATTCCCCTGGCTATGTTGGTGTATCCTGCGAAATCGTTATAGATCCAGAAGGCATAAAGAAATATTCGAATGATCAGATCAAAGGAAGAGTAATCCAATGGCGAAGAGAAGAGATCTTTGGGAACATATGCGGTTAATACACCAGCTATGATCACCTTCCTCACCAAACCCAGCATAATGCGGGAAAAGCCTCTTGCCAAACGTTCGTTGTCAACAACTCGATCAGCTTCCAAACTAGGCAGGAATGTCCGTGCTCGTTCGATAGGTCCGGACAATAAGCGCGGAAAATATGCCATGTATAAACCAAAATTGATGATGTTGGTTGATGGTTCGCACTGCTTTTGAGAGATATCCACCAGGTAGCTGATAGCCTGAAGGCAATAGTAGGAAAAGCCAACTGGAAATAAGATACGTATTTCAAAAGAATTAGAAGGATCAGCCAGTTGAAAAAAAGCCCTTATCCCTCTTTCCAAATACCCGGAAGTCTCAAATCTAAAAAAGAACAAAGTGGCAACATTTAGGACAATCCCCAACCAGACCCACTGACGTTTTTTGTTTTCTCCCTTCCATATTCTCTGTGCGATGATGTAATTAATTAAGATTGAAATGATCAACACCACTGCGCTGAAAACATTCCAGGTAACCAGAAAGAAAAATGAGGCTGTCAGCAGCCAAATGTTTTGAGCACGGCGCGGCAGAAGATAATAAACAACCAGAACGGTTATGAAGAAAACCAGGAATTGCCAGGAAATTATTTGCATCTTACTGTTCCCGCCATTCAATGCGGTTAATCTTCCCTGATACCTCTAACTCATAGACCTGAGTTGCAATCCATTTAGAAAATTCGCCAGCCCCCTTCGTGTTCAGGTGCTTCATGTCTGCCCATCCATCCTCTGATTCGATGAATTTATTCCCGGTAATAGTTGTAATGAAGGGGACGTCCTTTCTGAAGAGCGTCTCTTGTACAGGTTCAAAAAACAGCCTGTAATAATCATCTGTCCGATCATTTACATAAATTGGAAGATAGTCAGTATGAATTGGCGCTTCAAAAACGATGATCCTGGTGTTTTCATCCTGGTTTTTGATCAATCTCCTTAAGCCAGTAAAATCACTTTCTGATAATTGTGGTTCATTGATCGTATTTTCCACCTCACGGTTGATACCGTTTCCTTCAACGATGAAATGGCCATAACGACTGGTTTGTTGTCTAATGCTGATTGCATATAACCTATTTTCAGGATTCAGATTGGAAAGAAATTGCAAGTAATGTCTGTACATGTATGAATATTCTTTTAACCAGCCAGCCAGATTCCATTCACCAAGCTGGAAATGAATCCAATCGTCCCCGCTCAAACCACTCATACCCATGACTTCGGAGTAATCCCGTGCGGATGTTCCATAAATTAATAAATCAGGGTGGTATCTTTGGATCACTATTTTGCCAAATTCACCTGCGATTTCACCGGTAAGATTTGCAATTCCAATATTAAAACATGTGATCTTTTGCCCGGATAGTCTGTAGTATTCTGTCGTAAAAGCTTCGGGGTCAATTGAATCATTTGTCATTGAGCTTCCAAGAAAGATACAGTTGATCTTTCCTGTTTCTTTTTGAAGTTGATCCAGCATTGGAATTTTGAGATTCAGATCAGCGTTTATTGTCCCCATTCCTGGAACGCTCAGATATCCTACTTTCGATAGTAACCGAAAAATGCCCTCAATAGAGAGAAGAGAAACTATAATGATTACCAATGCTGTGGCAAATATTCTTCCAAGTGGTTTTTGTAACCGCAAAGTCATTGGATATTTCATAAATACCTTAAAGATTGTCTCTAATCTGGAATCAAACCTTGTTCACTTATTTATCAGCGAATATGGTCTGGATTTTCGAGCTAAACGGGTTACCTTTGAAAAACAATTATAATATGATAATGTTCAACCAGATGATTTATCCTCAGGAGCAGCCATGGAATCCTTCATAGAAACTATTTTCGCACGCCGCAGTATGCGTAAATTTACCGATGAACCCCTGTCACCTGAACAAATAGACCTTTTGCTCCAGGCTGCGATGTCTGCGCCATCAGCCGTGAACAGCCAGCCATGGGAGTTCATTGTAGTCACTGACGAAGACAAGCTTTCCAAATTGCGGGATATCCTGCCGTTCGGAAAATTCAAAGCCCCGGCAGCCATCATCGTTTGCGGCAGCCAACTTGTCGCCAAAAATCCATCCGGGGCGATGTTCTGGATGCAGGATTGCAGCGCCGCGACCGAAAACATTTTGCTTGCTGCCACAACCCTTGGGCTTGGATCCTGCTGGATCGGAATCCACCCCATTCCTTTGATCGGCAGCCAGGTCAAGAAACTATTCAAGTTGCCGCTGGGTGTCACTCCGCTTTGCGCGATTTATCTGGGCCATCCTCAATTCATCAAAGCGCCCAAGTCCAAATACGACCCCGCAAAGATCCACAGGCAGTACTACAAAAACAAAAGCTCTGACTGATCTATCCCCTATGTTTTGCAGCAATAACTAAATCTCCCAGTAAGGCATAAGAATTGCATTGATAATCTTACTAATGAGAGATGTATATGATTTTAATTAAAGTATTTGTTGGAACGATGCTGCTCACATTCGGCAGAAAACTGGTCTGGTTGTTTATTGGACTTGTTGGTTTTGTCGCCGGTCTTTCCGCTATGCAAAGCATCATGCCGGATAAACCAGTCTGGTACGCACTGGGCGCCGGTTTCATCGTTGCACTTGTATTGGTCCTCATCACGCGGTTTCTAAAAAACGCCGCCTTCGGGGTTGGCGGTTTCCTGCTAGGGGCTTACCTGGTAAACGGCATTCTGGGGATTCTAAAACTCGATCTGGGAACTCTCTCCTGGATATTCATTCTGATGGGCGGCGCTTTAGGCGCTTTCTTTATGCTTTCCGCTTTTGAATGGGCGTTAAAGATCCTTTCATCATTAGCTGGGGCTATGTTGATCGTCCAATTGATCCCACCGGATTTTGCATTCAAGCAGGTTGTTTTTCTAGGACTGGTGCTGGTCGGTGTAGTGATCCAATCCAGGCATAAAAGGCAAATAACTACCTAGATATATTTGTAGTTAGCTTACAACGGGCATTTTAATTTGACCCGTGTATGGTGGTCCGGTTCGCTATCTACCATCAGCGATCCTCCTATCAAAACCATCAAAGTTCCATGAATCTGCAGTCCCTGCCCGGCGCCGGATGGTGAGCCATTTGAATTGTCCAGTCCGGAACCATCATCCTGAATAATCAACTCCATATCTTTGCCTGGTGCTACACTGATTTTCAACCGCAATCCATCTTTCCCATTAGCCGGGACGGCATGCAAGGTTGAATTCCGAACCGCTTCTCGTGCCGCATAATAGATCACTTCCTTTTTCACCTGCGGCAGATCAGCGAATCGTTCTTCATCCTGCTCCGACCAATCCAGCTCAATCGCGGAAAATGAATTAATAAACTCCTGATTGATCAGCTTCCTGATCGCCTGTAACAATCCAATATACTCAAATTGTGGTGAAAATGTGGATGGCATTTCTTTGAGTAAGTTGGATATCATGCGGTGGGTATCTGAAAGAATGCTAACCGCTTTCTTACTCTCTTCATCCGCTCCCGAGATGGTCAACATAGCTGTGTGCAGGGCTGGCAATACATCATCATGCAGCACCCGTCTGGGACGTTGGTCAATAACACTTTGCTCAACAAAGCGATGCTGCTGCAATTTGATCAGACGGCTGCCCAGTTCAACGCTGACAGAAATATCAAGCAATCGCTCTGAAGCAGCCCGCGCAAGTTCGATCTCCTCCTGGGAAATAAAGCTGTCATCCTTTTTATTACCGAGATAAAGCAACCCATTCAATCCATGTTCGCTCCACAGCGGGACAATAAATGTAAACCCGTTGCTGTCTTTCCCTGAAATCGGATATCCAATCGCATCATTATTTTCCATTATCTTGGCCATTGTTTCTGAGTCAACTTCCGGTTTATCTGTCGGTTCCGGGAAATACATATTGTGTTCTGTTATGGCTGAAAAACCACTCATCGGGGAAAGGATCGCTTTATCAATTTCCAGCACATCTTGAACCAATGCCGCAAATGATGCTTTAAGATTCACTCCCATCTCCAAGCTCGGACTTTGGTTCAAAATGGATTGCACCAGCTTTGGGCTGTTGAGAAAAGGCCGCACCCGTTGGATTGCCAGCTCCCGTTCGATCAGATATCGCCAGGTAATCCAGGCAAAAAATGCGGCAAGAAGAAATACAGCCAGGAGCAGGCTGTACACCATCCGCAATTGGATCTTTATACTGCCTGCAAAGATAATGGCTACAATCCCACCTAATAGGATGATATAGGACCATTGGCGCTTGAATACTTTCAGCGGCATTGGCTTACCGGTAAATATGCCGTAAGACACAACCGCCTGACCAACCAGAAGCACCACGCATGAGATGAAAATCGAAATGACCAGGTCCATGACTCCAAGCGTGGGAGCGATGTTTCCGTATAACTCAGGGAGAACAGTATAGTTTTTCGCATTTTGTAATACCGAAATGATGGTATATCCAACCAGGATGGATACCAGCAATAGGATAAACCCGGCGCTCACCAACCACGGTCGCGCTTTCTCCCTGGCTTTTTCACCCAGAAACCGCTCTGTTGGGCCAGGCCGAAGAAGAACTTCCATCGATAATGCTATGCATAAAAAAATGTAAATGGGGTACGCAATGAATAGCAGCGGAATTCCAGAAAAAGCTGGCCCGGCTTCGTACTCGAGACCATTGCGCGGAGATAAGGAACCGAGTGGATTTAAGAAAATGACTAAAACGATTAGCAGCAAGGAATAGACGATGGTGATATTCAACCAGCTTTTATGCCGCATCCGCAAATCGGATGCTTTATGATCCCAATACCCGGCGAACCACAACATCACGATATACCACACAAATGGGACAGCAACCACCGGAACCCAGCCAATATGCCACCAAAAATTGGTTCCAGGGGTGAAAAATGAGACCTCCTGACCGATGATGGCCGTATGGCTGACAAAGAACAGCGCGCCGAATAACAAACCGCCAGATGCAAACCATACACCAGGAGTTCTTTTATCAGTGCTAAGCAGGATCATCATACCCATCCACAGCATGATGATCGTATTAAAGATCGAAACTGCCAGAGTCAGCCAATCCAACCAGAAATTACCGATCATTGACGCTCCATCGGATAAGTTGTCCATTCTGGTCGCGGAAAAATGGTGTACCCTTTTCATCCCAGACCAATAACCGGCCTGATTGAACGATCAATGCCACCCTGGTTCGGGCAACTTTTTCATCTGTGGTCGTTGCATCCAATCCCCAGGCAGTGTATATCTGTCCATTCATGCGGCTGACTGCACGCTTATCTTTGAACCCCAATTGTTCTGCAATTTGTTCGTTGGTATATCCCTCTGCAATCAACCGGGCAACCTGCATTTCGTGCGTTTCCAGTAGGTTGAATGGAGATTCTGAATCTTTTCCGCGCACCTCATGCACCCGCTCTTCGATCTCCGGATCGATAAAGGATCGTCCAGAAATTGCATCCTTGATGAGAGGCAAGATCATCATCGGTAACAGGTAATTGCTTTTACTAACATAAGCATAATGGCTGAGAATTCCAGATCGTTGAAAGTCGCGAAAATATTGCTCATCGTCTTGAATGGAATAGAAAACCACCGGCAGCCGGGGATATTCTTTCCGAATATTCACAGCCGTCTGAATACCATTCAACTCGCCAGCCAACTGGACATCCATCAAGATGGCAGATGGGGCCGAATTCCATGCAGGCAGCCAACGCTTCTTCGCCTGAGGGGTGGGATGAACATATATGAACATCTTCAAAGGTGCTCAATCCATCCACCAATGCCATGCGCAGGTTATTATTGTCTTCAACGATCATCAGCTCTATCATGCTTCCTCGAATGTCTTGCTCTGTAAAAAATATTCGTAGCTATCATGCACATGAGTGCAATATTAATGGGTTTAAGGATTTGCTCTGGCCGATATCAATTCTTATACTCATTATTGTACCGCTTCACCATGAATAGAAGCATTGAAACATGATATTACACGATATGAAATACAAGGAGAAATATGAATATTCAACATAAATCCAGATTGATCTGGAGCGCAATAATTATTGGCTGGATCTTTGACCTGCTGTTTTGGAAAAAAGCCCCCGGTATCTCTTTTCTGATACTGGTCATCATTACCATGATTGGCGGCTTGCTGCTGTCGCTGGGTGAAGGCATCCGCCCCGCAAGGAAAACCTTGCTGCTTCTCATTCCGGCACTTTTCTTCTCGATCATGACTGTTTTCCGCGAAGAGGGGTTCACAACTTTTATCAATTACCTTCTAACAATTGTTTCATTGGCATTGATTGCTGTGACATATACCGGCGGCAAGTGGTGGAATTACAGCATCAGCGACTATGTGGCAAATTTTTTCAAGCTATTCATTTCTGCTATTTCAAAAACGTTGATGATGTTCGTGGCCAAGGAAAAATCTCCAATTGTTGAAGACCCTGATTCAACCATAGATGGCAACCCCGCGAAGAGAGGGGTAACCGCCTGGTCAATTGTAAGGGGTATTTTACTGGCGATTCCCATTGTCCTTGTACTGGCTGCGCTTCTTGCTTCGGCAGACCCGATCTTCAATCAGAACTTTGAAGCGTTCCTTAAGATCTTCAAGATAGAAAAATTAGGCGAATACCTGTTTAGGCTTTTTTACATCCTCATCCTCGGATACTTCCTCGCTGGTGCATATATTCACGCCTATACCAGCAGCAAAGATGAACAACTGATCGGGCTGGATAAACCCTGGTTGTCCAAGTTTCTGGGATGGATCGAAGGCGTTATCATTCTGCTGGGAATTGATCTGCTGTTTGCTTTCTTTGTCGGCATCCAATTCAAATACTTTTTCGGCGGCCAAAATAACATTCATCTGGATGGGTTTACCTTCGCTGAATACGCCCGCAAAGGTTTCAGTGAACTGGTGATCGTAGCTGTCATCTCCCTATTGATCATGCAAGGATTGAATACCATCACCAAACGCCAAAATAAACGCCACTCTTCGATTTTCACTGGCTTATCGGTTGGTCTGGTTGCACTGATTTCTGTAATACTCGTTTCCGCCTTCCAACGGTTGCAATTGTACGAAGCTGCTTATGGTTTTTCGCAATTGCGAACTTACACGCACATCTTTATGATCTGGCTTGGGATACTGCTGGCTGCTACTGTTGTGTTGGAGTTTATGAACATTTCCAGGCTATTTGCGCTGGCACTGCTGATTGTATCTTTTGGATTTGGCGTAACGTTGAATGTGATCAATGTGGATGGCTTTATCGCTACCCAGAATATTCAGCGCGCACAAAACGGTTCCAGCCTGGATGTGCCCTATCTGGTCGCCCTATCTAACGATGCCGTCCCAACACTGGCTGCCATGTCTCAAGATTCGTCCCTCCCGGAGAATGTTCAGAATCTGGCAGGAGCGGCATTAGCCTGCAAAGCCAGGATCACTCAGGACAACGATCTCGGTCGTGAATATCCCTGGCCTTCATACCAATGGCCGAGGGTGAATGCTCAAAACATCTTCAAATCTTACGAGGACCAATTGGCAACCTTCCAGATTCAGGAAGATGACGAATATAGATTGTTCACTACCGTTAGTGGTCAAAAGATACAGTGCGAGGAATACTATGGGGGGTATGACTAACCCCAATACAAATAACTTTTACCCGATTCTACTTCGGCTAAAGCGTTATTAAATGAATTTTTATAATACAAACCTTCACCGCATCTATACTGTCTATTTTTACACAGGTTCTCGTGATACCCTGGCTCTTGTTGTATCCAAAAGGCTGCTCAAAAGTCAAGAGGCAGGCAGTGCAGCGCTGCAGCAAGGATGAAAGGCTGGAAGTGAAACTGTTCATCAAAGCAATCATGAAACTTTTCGTGCTGGTTTTCTCTTCGGGGGTCAGCCTGGCTGCCGGGGGGATCATTGCAACTCTTGTCATCGCCCTGATGAATCACTCTGCGCAGGATGGCCCCATTTTCCCTGCGCCGCTGGTTGCAATGGTCGTGGTTATCCCGGTCAGTTTTATCCTTTTCCTCCTTCATAGCTTTGTATTGGTTTATGAATGGATCACACAACGCCGCCTCAGGCACGTTCTCTTATGGATCGGTTTGGTAGGTGGTCTTACAGCGGGTTTGGTTCCCTATGTTGCTGTTGTTGCTCCATACCAATCTGGTTCAGACCACCAGGCGCTGCTTGCCTTTGGAACACTCGGAATTATTCAGGGAATGATCCAATTTGGTTTTCACTGGGTTTTCAATAAGGTGAAAATTCCATCTAGCCGGACAACAGTCAGTTCTGTTTTTTCAGGCAATTAGAAGAGAAAAATAAATGATAAATCGTAAGATTTTGTTCCCGGTCGCTGGAGCTATGCTACTGCTCCTTCTCTGTAGCGCGCTGCTGCCTGCCATCAATTGGATTGTCAGTAGCTTTCCGGAAATCCTCATGGGGCAGAGGACGATGGCGCGCCAAACAAAACCGATTTCTCCCCGCTCATATAAGAGCGTCGAGGTCATTTTGGGCCAGACAGTGCTTTCCGAAATTGAAGGGGCAGTCTTTATTGCGCTCGATGAAGATGTGCTTTTTTGGGACCCTCAGTATATTGGATTTCCACGAACAGAACTGAACCCCAACGAGATTAACATTCTGCAGCAAATGATTTCTTCTGGAGATCTTTTTTATCAGACAGCAGACAGTGAATCTTACCAATGCGTCTATCAAGTCCCCGGTGGAGAACCGGCACTGGAAAACTGTTCCAGGGGAAAACAATTGATGGAACGTTATATCTCGTACAAGTGGGATGCACAACAAAACCATACTGTCGGTGTCCTGCAATTTTTCCTCACTGGCGAGCGATTGGCCGAGATCCGAATCTATCATTCCAAGAGTGGACTTGCTTATACCCCCTATGAAAAAAGCGGCGAGCGGCAGCTTCATGGTATTGCAGCATCGTCCTCCCTATTGGATGAACTCTCTGCACGAGTTACTCTCCCCTCCGTCTCAGTCTTATGGCCGGAGATGACTGCCAATCAAGCCAATAAGCACGGTGCTGGCATCATTGGAAAGCAATACAGGCTTGCCCTGGCAATCCTCAATAAAACACCCGCTGTGAAGGATGTTTTTGGTGAAATTCAGGAAGTCCGCCCCGCAAATGGTCTCAACTATTACACATCCTGGATGGATTCCTCGTCTGTGTTATTAACTTTTCGAGTCATTGGCACCCACGGCGAAGGAGCCGTCATTGTCCGGGGATATGATTGTTTTGACGTGGACATGGTTTTTATGGGTATACCTGTGAATGGTGGAAGTTCTAATATATGCCCATGAAGATATGGTTGGGTCAGTTACCTACGTAAACACCACTAAGGAGTCGAACACGAACACCATTGCCTTCTCGAATTTACAAACTTCTTTCTCCGGCTTATTGTGATTCGTGACGAAGTTTCTCCATTTTAAATGGTACCTATTACAGGCACTTTTTCATTAATATCATATTATTGAACCTGCTGAAGGAAGATTATACCTACCCGCAGCATGCAGTACATACAACGCATCCGCGGTGACATAAGGATTGTATTTCGTTTTGCTGACAGAGCCCCAATCCACCAGGCTGGAATTGCTTTCTGCTTTCCGGCGATGGTAATACTTTGCATCAGCCGGGAAGCCGCCATCCGGCAGTCGGCGGGATTCCAGCCAGTCCAACGCTTCTTCACAGCGTGGATCGGTAATGTAGCCACAATCCGCCATCACCTTGAGCCCGAACAAAACATCATAATGCCAGTAGCATGGATAGTGTAGTTTTAGGAAATTGGCATCCATGACGGATCCTTTTCTCAAGGATTTGAATATATTGCGTTTTAGGAACACATCTGCCGCCCGGTCAGCCGCGCGGGCTGGGACAGGATCGCTGGCAATGCGGGCATATAACGAAAGCGATCTAAGTGGCAGCAGTGTTTCCATAAAAGACGAGTTCTTTGCGTCAGGGTTGTCATCACAATTCCAGCCGCCATCCGGCCATTGCCAAGCCAGCAGACGTTCCGCCAGTTGATCGCAGCGCTCATCCAGGAAACCCAGGCGAATCATAGCAAAGAGTGTAGAGCCCTCCATTGATGCACAAGCTCGGGTTGGCGTTCCTCCGGCAAGTTTTGTACTTCGGGTCACCCATTTCATTCTGCGGTCAGAGAAGATCCAATCATAATCTTGTTCAACGATTGGCATTAATCTATCATCCCCAGGTGGGTAAAACAGGTCGGAAATCACATGCAGCACCCAGTGAGCGCCATTCCACTTTTTGTACGGATCAAGCGGAATCTCCCCATCTACATTTCGTTCTGATAATAATTGCCGGATCAACTCGCTGCCGGTTAGCGCCTTTTGCAGGGTGCGCATTTCATCAGAGAATGGATCATCTTCCAATACAAGCAACCTAATTTTGTACTGAATCACAGGATTCGGCAGTTTCAATAACTTGGTGATGATCTGATCCATAATTCCCTCTTGTTGCCTTTGTAAGTATATTCGCTATTTTACATCCCATCCAATAGCAAGGTCTTTATCACGGTTCATTTCCCAGGGATAGATAATATAAGCATCTGTGGTGGCTGCATAATAGTCCGGGCAAGCCGGTTTAAATAAATTTCGGGCAGGATTAAAGTGCAAGACACAGCAGAGCGGCACCCCGCCTCCAACTGTGACCCTGTTTTTTACCGCGGTGATGGTTCTGCCGGAACCCCAGACATCGTCCACAACCAGGATACGATTTCCCCTGATCAGACTGTCATCTGGAAATTGCAGAAATTGCGGCCACGAGAGCAGCTTGGAAGATGGAGTTTGCATCTCTGCTGGAAAGTTGACGGCTGCTGTTAGAATACTGGTAATATCCATAGCTTCCGCGATCATGCCGCCTGGAATTATTCCCCCCCTGGTGATCATCAACATTGAATCAAAGTTGCCATCAATTTGCGGCATCAAATGATCCAACAATCCATCGATTTCATCCCATGTTAAGGCTTCTTTTCGCATAACAATTTCGCTTTCAAGTGGATTTATTGAATAATTATAGCAGATTTGGCGGATTGACTTCCATCCGAATGCCAGTCAATTCTGAAACATGCTCCTGAATGAGGTTTGCCGGATTTGGACCGCGCACAATAACCTGCCAGCGGTAAATATTATTGATCCTTCCAAAGAAACACGGCACCGGTCCGATAACTTCTATCGCACGACTTCCTGCTTCATCTATCCACTCGGAAATTTTTCGCGCAGTCTGTTCTGCCTGGTTCTTTGCTTTTTCCTCGGATTGGTTTGTGATTTCCAGCCTAACGAGTTGATAGAATGGCGGATACCCAAGTCGTCTTCGGTGATCCAATTCCCGAGTGTAAAAACCATCGTAATCATGCCGGGAGGCAAGGTCTATAACAAAATGCGCCGGCTGGTAAGTCTGGAAGATCACCTTGCCGCCCAGGTCAGACCTACCCGCCCGGCCGGAAACCTGCGTCAGCAATTGAAAGGTACGCTCATTCGCGCGATAGTCAGGCAGTGAAAGGCCGGTCTCTGCCAGGATCACCCCTACTAAAGTTACAAGCGGAAAATCAAGCCCCTTTGTGATCATCTGAGTACCGATCAGGATGTCCGCGCGATGATTGCTAAAATGAGACAAAATGATTTCATGCGCATCTTTGAAGCGGGTCGTTTCCGCATCCCACCGCAGAATGTTGGCATCCGGAAGCAGTTTCTGCACTGCAGCCTCAACGGTTTCAGTGCCAACGCCCAACTGCCTGATGGCGGTTGAGCGGCATTCTGGGCAAGTTCCAGGGATTTTCCGTGAGTAACCGCACTGATGGCAAATTATGTCATTTTTTTCTCCATGCGAGGTGAGAGGAAGGTCACAACGGGGGCACTTGACCACATATCCGCATGTACGGCAGAAGATATATGTAGCTTTCCCCCTGCGATTAAGATACAGGATCGCCTGCTGCCCAGCCTCAAAGGTGCGTATGAGATCTTTTTGCAAATCCACACTTAAGATCGAACGATTGCCGGCTTTCAATTCTTCGCGCATATCCACGATCTGAACGCCTGGAAGCTCTCCCATCACCGGGGCTGGAATGTTGGATTCATTTTCTTTTTCCGAATTGGATACGGTTTGGATGCGGGTCGGCAATTTTAGGTTGTCCCAACCTCCTTTTTCTGACTCATACAAATGAGTGACATTCGGTGTAGCCGAACCAAAAATGCAAACTGCGTTCAGCATAGCAGCATATTTCGGTGCTAGGACTCGCGCATCATAATACAGGCCGAAATCAGATTGGCTGTATGAATCATCATGGCATTCATCCAGAATGATCAAACCGACATCTTGCAGAGGTAGAAAAAGAGCAGATCGGGCGCCAACAACAACATCTATCTTACCTGCTCTGGCACGACGCCAGGTATCATAGCGTTCGCCGATGGATAATTTTGAATGATATAAGCCAACTTTGCCAGGAAAACGATTGATAAAGCGGCGGACGGTCTGCGGCGTCAGTGCAATTTCGGGAACAAGAATGATCACCTTCTTACCCAGTGCAACCACTCGTTCGGCCCCTCGCAGGTAGATCTCCGTCTTGCCAGAGCCAGTCACACCATGCAGCAGGATTGGCTCTGTCTTGTTGCCCATACTCGATTTCTCAACCGATTTTTCAACCGCCCGCAGCGACCGTTCTTGATCTTCGGTCAAGGTAAATGTCTTTTCCGACAGCGCCTCAATCTTCGCAACCGGATCCCTGATCCATTCGGTTTCGCCCAGCGTAACAAGTTCTACACCAGACAGGTTTTGCAAATCAGACATATTGCAGGCGGTCTGGGCATACACCCACTGTACCGGGATAGGTTCTGCCTCTGTCAGCAAAAAATCCAGTACTCGAAAACGTCGTTCGGCAGCGGAAGTGGTCCTCTGATTCTGACTGGCTTTTTTATACTCATCAACATCCGCAGCATCGACACAGATCTGGACCGTTTTCACCATTTGCGGTCGAACAGTTGGCTTGGGTAGTATGGAACGATAATCAACAGCTCCAATTTCCCTCATCCTTCTCAGTGGTTTCCTCCAATCGAGTCGCGGCAGCGCGGCATCCAACTGCCTACCTCTCAACTGTCGTTTTCTCAGTAGGAT
This sequence comes from uncultured Chloroflexia bacterium, assembly GCA_963841805.1. GTDB lineage: Bacteria > Chloroflexota > Anaerolineae > Anaerolineales > Anaerolineaceae > PNON01. The sequence goes on along the minus strand of CAWJEB010000010.1, from coordinate 559,474 downwards.
GTCGGTGATCTTGCGTTCCACAGGCGATAACCGGGCTTCTGGGGGGGTCTCAGTGAGAGTTACAAGGATATCTGCCTGTTGGCTCAACCCGGCGGGGATCAATAGATCAATAGCCTGGGTGAATGAACATAAGAACATTTTTGAGATGATGGTGGCAAGTTTGAGTTGGTCACAGGTCAGAACTGGCAGCTCGTCAACAAGTTCCGCTACTTCTTTCGTTTGAGCAACATCCGGTGTATCGTGCAGGTCGATCACAATTCCCTGAACAACCTGGCTTCCAAAAGGCACTTCCACCAGGCATCCAATCTTAAGAATGTCCAGTAAGCGATCTGGAATATGATAATCAAAACATCCCATTACTGCCGGGACGTTTACCGAGATTTTTGCGAAACTATTCATAGCTCTAAATAAAGATCAACCGCTTGCCGGTTTTAGTGTGTGATCGGGAAGTCGGGAAACAAGCACCTGGGTGATCCGCATCCGATCCATGGCTTCTACTCTGAGTCTCACTTCGTTTTCCTGATCTTCAATCACATCACCCACAACCGGCAGCCTCCCCAGTTTTCCCAAAATATATCCTGCAACTGTATTGTAATTCGGGTCTGAAATAGTCAGATTGAAGTAATCGTTAAACTCCGCTATCAGCACCAACCCATCCACCAGGGCTTTCCCTTCGGTCAACGATTGGATCTGTGGATCGGATGAATCGAATGAATCGCGGTAATCTCCCACGATCTCTTCCACCAGGTCTTCCAATGTAACCAATCCGGCAGTGCCGGCAAATTCATCCAGAACGATCGCGATATGCTGACGGCGATTCTTAAACTGCACCAAAAGGTCGTTTACCGATATTGTTTCTGGCACGAACAATGCCTCGCGAACGATATCTTTTGCTATTGTTTGCTTTCCATCAGAAGCATACATGGCAGTCAACAGATCGCGAATAAAAACGATGCCTGTGATTTGATCGAGATGTTCCTTAAAAACTGGGATTTTGGTAACATTCTCCTGCGAGAAAACTTTGATCACATCTGTGAGTGGGGTCATTTCCTCCACCCCAACGATCTCGGTGCGGGGAACGCAGACTTGTCGGACAAATAATGTGCCGAAATCGAAGATCGCAGAGATCATTTCCTGTTCCGGCTTATCGATCAATCCTTTCATCTCCGGTCCCAAGACCATCAACTTGATCTCCTCAACGGATAACTGCGATCCATTTTTTGAAGAGACCGAGATACCGATCAACTTCAGGGTTTGTTTTGTCGCCCAGTCCAACAGGTCTATAAATTTCTTAAAAATAGAGTTTAATACACGCACAAAAGGTGCGGCAAAAAGTGCAAACTTTTCCGGAGAGCGTAGTACAGTAACTTTTGGCACCTGTTCACCAAGCACAACCTGAATACTGGTAACAAGGATGAGAGAAATGAGCAAAGGCAGGATACCAATGATGGAATTGATGATCTCCCAATCTGGAGATAGCTGAATACCCAGAAATAGAGGTGACAGAATATCCTCAACAGCTTTTGCCCCTATCGCTCCCATCGTTAGACTGATGATCGTGATGTATATCTGATTGGCCGCAATAAGTCGGTCTCTGGCAGCCGGGTTTTGCAGCCACTCATTGACGATCCGCGATGCCATTGTTTCCTCGTCAATTAATAGCTCCAGCCTTGAACGCCGGGAAGCAATGGCGGCATATTCGACAGCTACAAAAAAAGCATTGGCCGCCACTAGCAGAAGTAATACAATAATTCGCAAGAATTCGATCATATTTTGATAAACGCCGCAGCGCCATAGCCCACAACAGATGACGCATCACCTGTTTCTTCGTATGATGTATTGTAATTCAATATCGCACCCTTATTGGCTCCCACCTCTTTGGCATATACCATTCCGGTCACAACCGCTCCCGCTCCACACGCAAAACCAGTCCCTTCAAACTCGGATCTAAGCACACCTGCAGGGTCTAACCGTTCTATTTTACCCAACATACTGCTGTCGTACCCTTGTGCTTCGGATTGTGAATAGAAATGAGAGAGATCCGTGCTGATGACCAGCATAACATTTTTGTTATTCACCACTTCCGCTATTGCTTTTCCTAATGATTCGCAGTTTTTCAAAGACAAGTCCCTCACCATGATCGGTATTAATTCAAAAGAATATTGGTAAATCCGCTGAAGAAACGGCAGTTCTATTTCAAGCGAGTGTTCCTCATCGTTTCTCACACGATGGAGTTCTAATTGATATTTTTCCTGTAAACGAGCAGCTACTTCATCGAGCAGTGGAATATCCACAGGTATTTTGCCAAGCGGCGTCCAATAGTATTTGTGCCCGCTCGTGAGGAAATTTTGACGGTAAGGTTGGTGCATGGGAGAAAGGACGATCACAAGATCCGGACGCAGGTTTTGAATGGCAGCAAAAGCATGGCCGGCAACCCTCCCGGAATAGATGTAACCCGCATGCGGAGCCATAACAGCAACAATATCCCCGTTGATCTTAGGGTATTTTGCCTGTTCGATATAGCCATCCAATTGCTTGGCTAACTCCACCGGATTGCTGGAGTACCATCGACCAGCAATGGGCGATGGTCTAACATCATCACTTTCCATATCTGTTTCTTCCAAAGCAACGCATGACTATGCTAATTGTAGCATGGAGTAAACAATGTGTTTTAGGAGTAGGTCAAGTAGTAGAGTAAAGGAAGCAGGCAACGACAGTTTATTGTGGAGGTAGGTAAGCAAAAGGATTCACCTTACCGGATTTGTCACTCATCATCTCAAAATGGAGATGCGATCCACTGGATCGACCGGTTGAGCCCATGTAGCCGATCACCGCGCCCTGATTCACCCAGGCGGAGCAGCCGACATTGATTTGACTCAGGTGGGCATATAGCGATTGCCAGCCGTTGCCATGATCAATTACCACCATGAATCCATAGCCCCAATCGTTCCAGCCTGAGTAAACCACAACGCCATTGTCTGTCGCGTAGATCGGGTCGCCCGTCTCTCCATCCAGATCGATCCCAAAGTGGTTTGTTTCCGGAGAATAGTCAAAACCTGACAGGAAGTGATTGTTTGTCGGCCAGATAAATGCTTGAATACCTACCGGCCCATCAGTGATCGTTCCACAGAATCCCGGCCCAAGCACCTTTGCTACACCTGGATCATCGCGCGTGATGCGCGGGGCGCTCCAGGTGACGAAACTGCGTTTTCCGTTAGGGATGACCAGCATTGTACCAGGTTCAATACTTGGGTTGCTGAATTCGCCGACTGATTCAACTGTCAAATGGTTGAGCGGGTAATTAATGATATCTTCCGGTTTAACCTGAAAAAACTCTGAAACGCCATTCAAGCCATCGCCAGCGTTCCACTTATGGTAGATGCCATTAATGGGCAGGATATTTAGAATTTGCCCGGGCTGCAAAAAACTGGGGTTATCTAATAATGTGAAATAATTTCCCCATAAAATTGTTTCAGGGTTCAAGCCGTATTTTTCAGCTATTCCGAAAACAGTATCTCCCTGTTCCACGGTGTACTTTTCAATATCCACGCGTGGACGGTCAGGGATGGTGGTATGAATTTGAGCCAGGCGCGGAACCCCATCGGAATATGATACTTCGGCCACATCTGATACTTGCAGCTGGGTGAGAGGGATGGAGATGGTAGGAACCGGTTCTTCCGCCTGTGCATTCACTTTTGAAACAGTTTTCGGTAAAAAGAAATTTCGCATGATCACTACAACGATCACGATCAATATTAAAGAAACCAGGGCTGTTCCTAATCGGATGATGGGTGATTTTAAACTCAGCAGATCAGAGCGGTGCCCTGATATTTCGGTTTCTTTTACTGATTCTTGCTCAATTTGCGACTGCGCAGATTCAAAAGGGTTGTCCGTTAATGGATCATATCCCGGTTGGTCTTTTTTTGCCTGTGGCATTCTTGCTCCAAATGGCATAATAACATAGCCATTATTGCTGGTCAACCCTGAAAAAGGTTTTTCTACTAACTATAATAATACTCTTAATTCGTCACTTCAATTGTATTACCCTGAACTACCTCACCAATCACCCAGGCGGGTTGACCAATTTTCTCAGCCCACTCACACAGCAACTTCGTATTTTCCTTTGATAGTCCAATCAGAAGTCCCCCACTGGTTTGCGGGTCAAAGACCATCATTTTTTCATATTCTTCAATCGGGTCAACAAAATGTACATTTTTTCCGTAATACAGCATATTGTCCGAAGCGCCGCCGGGGAAAGACCATTCTTTCGCATATTTGAGTGCACAGCTAATGAAAGGTAGGGCTTTGAAATTGATCCGCAGCCCAACTTCTGATGCCTCAGCCATCTCCCAGGCGTGGCCGAGCAGGCTAAATCCTGTCACATCGGTACAGCTATGCGCATTATATTTCCTTGCGAGAACCGACCCGGTATCATTCAAACGCTTCATCCAACCGACCACTTCCTCTATGTCTTCGCTCGCAGAAATTCCTTTTTTTAAGGCCGTTGTCGTTGTGCCAAACCCCAGAGGTTTGGTCAACACCAATTGGTCGCCAGGTTTAAGCCCATTTTTCGTAAGAATATTCCTGGGATTGACCCAACCTAGCACTGCCAGACCAAATTTTGGTTCCTTATCCTGAATGGTATGACCGCCCGCTATAATGACTCCTGCCTGCTTTGCGATATCGGATCCGCCACGGATGATTTCGGATAACAGCTCTGTGGGAAGTTCTGGCGGGAATGCTGCAATGCACAGCGCCAGGAAGGGTTCACCTCCCATGGCATATACATCCGATAAGGCATTGGCTGCGGCAATCGCTCCGTAATCGTACGGGTCATCAACCACAGGAGTGAAGAAATCCGTAGTGACTACCAACGCCCTTTCATCATCAACACGCCAGACCACAGCATCATCAGGTTCATCCAGCCCGATCAACAAATTATCAGGTTTAAAGTCGCCAAATACATCTCCAATTGGACGCAGTACCTGCGTCAGCGTTTCCGCGTTTAGCTTCGACGCTCAACCGGCGCAATTGGAATAGGCTGTCAGTCTTATCTGTTTTCCGCTTTTCGGCATTGGCATTTATTCACCCTGGATCAATGAAATCGTCACGACCAATTCATGCTTGTATCAACCCTATGGGGTTACAGTAGTGCCGGTTATCAATTCCGGCAACGGGAATACAAATGGCGAGTTGCTTGGTAACAGCATAGTCTGTATTGTCGGCGACAGTTTTGTGATGTATTGATACATCAATAAATCAGGGTTATTCTTCAAAGCGGAATTGATCAAGTTCAACGCCTGGGCTTCCGCTTCAGCTTGTAAAATCCGCGACTGAGCGTCACCTTTGGCTTTGATGATGGCTGCATCCGCTGCACCTTGGGCTGTTTGACGAACCTGCTCCGCTTCCTGTCGTTTTGTTTCAACGACAAATTTTGCCTGCTGGGCTTGCTGCTCTGCGATCTGTTTCTGCTCAACAGAAGCGGCATATTCTGGTGAGAAGGTAATATTTCGCAGAACAAAATCTACCAATAAAAGACCATTTTCATCAAGCTTCTTGGCCATTGCATCGCCCATTATTTGTGTAAACATGACACGCTCGGTACTGACCAGTTCGTCAACTCTGAACTGCGAAACAGCATCCCGGATAATACCGCGGGATTGTGCCCTTACCAAATCATCGGGATATCTTTTTTGCCATTGAATGTTGACCTGCACTACTTTTTCGGGATTAACTGAGTAGATGACAGATGCATCTATGAAAACTTCCTGGCCATCCAGCGTACGAGCAGTAATGGAATCATCTCCTTGAATTTGGCCTTCTGAAGCAGCGATCGACATGGTGTAAGTCTGCTTTGAGATCGGGTAAAGAACTACATTTTCTGCAAAGGGAATCACCCATCTCAAACCAGGCTGTAACGCTTCTTCTCGATAACCCTTTGGGGCGAAAGCGGAGACCACCACGCCGCGTTCTTCAGGCTGGATGAAAACCAGACCGGCGCTTAGGGATGTCAATAGTATCGCTCCAATAGCAACCAGCACGATGATCGTCCCAACCTTTTTGATGGGAGCGCTGCGCGAAGCCCTGATGACAGCTACAACGATCAATCCAATCAACGCTACCCATGCCAGGGTGGATATTCCCTGTGATAAACTCGCAATATTCATAAAAACCTCCTATATTTTTTTCTAAATTCACATCAACAATTTATTATTGCCATGAATTGTATCATCTATACAAGTTACGCCATACTAAAAGCACATTATAAGTATAATTCAACCGGAGGTGATTATGGACTATGAGGGAATAAAAGATTATATTGAGGTCAAACCGGGCATTTACACCGGCGGACAACCCACAGCGGATCAGATTATTCAGCTTGGCAAGGCAGGTTTCAACATACTGATCAATCTAGCCACAGCTACTTCTCCTAATGCTCTTCCAAACGAGCAAGAACTTAGCCCTCTCCGCCGGGATGGCTTACGTCCACATCCCCGTTGAATGGAAAAACCCAACTAAAAGCGATCTACTCAAGTTCTTTCTCATGTTTGAGCAGCACAAAGGCTTTAAAACTTTTGTCCATTGTGTGTTAAACATGCGTGTTTCTGTTTTTATTTTCTTGTATCGTGTGATTGTAGGCAGAGAAGATAAAACATCCTGCTGGGAGGATGTTTTGAAGATTTGGGAACCGGATGAGGTCTGGCAGGCATATGTTGATCAAATGCTGACTGAAATCCATCCTCCTGAAAATGATCTCAACTGGCAGTTCGACTGGCGTGGGTATTCCGGTTTATAAGAATATCTATTGAGACCCTCAGCCCAAGTAACTGGTTTATCTTTCGTAACTATCTAATTTTTATCCAGATAACAATTGGCATCCACCCAATATATCGTATTCGCGAAGCCAAGGTCCTTCTGTTCAAAGTAAACAATAAACCACAATACATACTTCGAATTAACTGTGTAAACAGCCAGGTAAGGAATATTCCATGGAAGAGTATATGTCGCCTTGGATACATTTCCGCCCAAGTTCTCTGAAAAAGCTTTCAAATCCTTAAGAATCGTTTCATTGTTTGTGTAATCCCAGCTTAACCCATCTGCTTCTTTACAGTAATTCACCTGCTGTGTTTTTGCGAATGCCAGTCCATCTGTCAGTGTAGAATTTTCTGCCTTCTGTTGGGCAGTGAGCGCCTCCAAAGTTGATTTTACAACCTGGGCTGCCAAAAGTTGTTGTTCCTGTGCGGTTCGTGTCCCGGAAATATTTGATATCGCCACCTCGTCCTCTGCCAGTTTCACTCCCTGGGTAGCCATTGCAGACTCAAAATTGGCTCTTTCATCCAGAGCGCTATTGCGATAGATGAACCACGTCACCCAGCCAGATGCGATCAAAACTGTGACCAATACCCCCATAATGATCTGCTGTTTGAGGCTTAGCCCCTGCCGTTCAGATGTTTGGTTTATCTGATTTTCTATAACCGCATACTCACCCGATTGTGGATAATCACGTCCACAATGTGGACAAACTACTGCAATATCCTGCATTTTTTCTACGCAAAATGGACATCGTTTCATGTTGCTGTCTCCTCCTCGACTGCCGAAGCTGAATAATAGTATAACCTATATTCTTTTGGGCATATTGCCATACATCAGGCCACATTAAAGTATAATGAAGTCATGAAACCTGAACATTTTTACCCCAAGATTTTCGCAATCAGCAATATGCCTGCTAACATTCGGGTGAAGGGCATGAACCGCATTCACTCAGAGTGTCTCTCAACTTACCTTTCAGCAATCTACGCAATTGATGAAACAAAAGCTGCCCAAATATGCCCGGATGGACGGACACTGGCACAAATCGTTGCCCACATTGCGGAATGGGAGCGCTATATTCTGCAATCCATGGGGGATATTATCTCCGGGGTAAAGAACCCGCCCTTTTTAAGCTGCAAAGCTTACCGCGATACCGATGGCGCCAGGGTGGATTTTAATTCGATTGATGAATTCAATGAATTTCAAGCTCATAAATATCAAGACACGAGCTGGGCGGATATAAAAAAGCTTGCCATCCACACTGCATCCGCGTTACAGGGAATATTCAGCCAGCCTGTCGTGCTGCCTTTTGATCTGATGGAAAATACCGAACCTTACGACTGGCATGTACCCGGCGGGTCCATCGTAAGTATTCCGATTGCCTGGTACTTGTGGATTGTTGTTCTGGAACATGAGATGGTCGATCATGCAAAAGATCTCAATTTGGACAATATTGAATTGTAAGAGGAGAAGGCATTATGGTGAAAAAGTATAAGGCCTTAAGAATTGTAGGAACAATATATAAGATTATCGGGGCTATCATCCTGGTTGGCACGATCATCGGTGCTGCAGGTTCTTGTATTAGCGGCATCCTGGGTGGCGCGTTATTTAGTGGTCTCGCAGATCAACTGGGCTCGTTCTCGAGCTCTGGATCCGGTGGCATGGCTTTAGGCGGAATTCTCATAGCACTCGTCATTTTGTTATATGGCCTGATCGCCGGCATCACGACATTCGCTCTCGGCGAAGGAGTCTTATTTGCTGATCGATATAGAAGAAAATACTCGCACAACCGCGGAACGCTTGCTAAAAGAAGAACATTAACCTAACATGCCACTTTCCAGCATAGCGATAAATTCAGCAACGACATTTGGATCGAACTGTGATCCCTGCCGGTCAATAATGTATTGCTTTGCGCGTGATGGTTCCCAGGCTGCCCGGTATGGCCGGTCGGATGTCAATGCATCCCAAACATCCACAACACTGAATATTCTTGCGGCGATGGGAATATCTTCCGCAATCAATCCATCCGGATAGCCGGATCCATCCCATTTCTCGTGGTGAAATTGCGGAATATCAATAGATTTTCGCAAATATTCAATGGAAGAAAGCATTTCCACCGCAAACTCCGGGTGCTTACGCATGATCTGCCACTCTTCATCAGATAACGGCCCCGGCTTTAATAAGATGGAATCCGGGATCCCCATTTTTCCAACATCATGAAGCAGGGCTCCACGACGGATGTGTTCCAATTCCGTATTTCTAACTTTTAAACGCAAGGCTAACTTTACTGTGATTTCCGCCACCCGCTGTGAATGGCCTTCGGTCTCCTTGTCGCGCAGGTCCATGGCATGCACCCAGCCTTCCAAAGTTCGATCATACGCCTGGATCAGGTCTGCATTGGTCTTCTGCAAGTTCTCAAATAGTTCGGCGTTGTCAATGGCAATAGCTGTCTGGCTGGCTAACATCGTCAGGTAATCCACCCACTCGTGATCTACTCTCTGGAAGGAACGTGAGAATACTTCCAGAACACCTTTTATCACTCCTTTGCTGATCAATGGGATCCCATAGCAGGTTACAAAATTCTCCTTAACAATGAATGGGTTGAATAATTCGGGATTGGAGAAATCTTCGGGGTTATTGGTATGCACCATCCGGCGTTCGAGGATGGCTCTGCTGACAAAGTTGGACCCAACATGCATGGAGTATTTTTTAATATCATCGTAAAAATAGCCGCGGCTGGCAAAGAACTGCAGTTTTTGAGTATGCGGATTTAGCAGCAGGATCGTTGTTGCGTCAACATGTAATTGGGTTAAGACATGCTCCAGAACAATGTTAAGGGTTAGGTTTAGGTCCAGGCTTCCAGAAATTGCGTTATCAATCGTCAGCATGGCAGAAATTCGATCCATCTGCTGTTGGATGTGCTGTTCGTCGTGCTTTCTTTCGGAGATATCACGGATGATGCTTTCCAAGGCGATCAAATTCCCCTTGTTGTCAAAGATTGGAACACTTCGATAATCCACCCACACAATTTGGCCATTTTTGTGGATCAATCGAATAGCGAAAGTCTCGTCTGTTATCTGTGAAGCATCATTATAACGGTGGGTTACCGGGGTATCATCTGGATGGGTAATGCGCGAATCAATATCTGGATCCTGATAAAAATCATCCTGCGTATATCCCAAAATCTTGAATACTGCCGGGCTGATGTATTCATACCCTTGAATGGGAAAAAAGGTATAACGAGCAATAATATCCTGTGCATTTTCCGCAATTCTTCTAAACCGTTCTTCGCTTGTCCTTAAGGCTTCCTGCTCGCTGACCAACTGATTACGGTTGAAGGCATTTTCGATCACAGATGGCAAGTGGTATAGATAATCTGAGCTCTTCACTACATAATCTGCAGCGCCTAATTTTAACGCCTGAACAGCGATCTCTTCATCTCCATGTCCTGTGACCAGTATGATAGGGATGGATAGAGAGAATTGTCCCAATTCCTTCATCACATCAATGGCATTCAATCCTTTTAGGCGATGGTCCAATAGCAACACATCGTATTGATGGCGCGTCACCGGATGAGAAAGTAAAGCAATCACTTCCTGTGCATTTTGAAGAACGTCCATTCGTATATGTGGGGCGTATCGCGAAAGGTGCCTGCGCGTCAGGTCTATATCCACCAAGTTGTCCTCGACGTATAACAAACGCAATTGATGATTCTTTTTAGCTTCTTCCGCCCTGTAACGACTTAGAGCATTCTCCAATATGACCGGTAACCGGGTAAGGTAGCCAGGAGATTTAGGCAGGTAGTCATCAGCTCCCGCTTTTAAGGAGGCTACGGCTGTGTCTTCATCCCCATGACCGGTAATGATCACCACAGCAACCGGTATATCGTTCTCCCTAATCCATTCCAGATGTCCCAGGCCATTGCCATCTGGCAGGTGCATATCCATTAACACCAGATCAAAGGTTTTTTTAGTATCAGATAATCGAATTTCCGAATCTTTTACCGAATTTACAGCTTCCACCTGGATATGAGGTGCGTTTTTTTTCAACTCAATGGTCGTTAGATCGATGTCGTTTTGATTGTCTTCCAGGTACAAAATATTCATTTTTCACCGTGGCAATACATTTGATTTGATCCAATAATGATTGATGACAGAAACCAATTCAAGAAATTGATCATAACCAATTGGTTTTATTAAGTATGAATTTGCGCCAAATTCATAAGCTTTGTAAATATCTCCGGAATCAGAAGACGAAGTTAACACGATGATCGGCACCATTTTGCAAACATTTTCTGTTTTCATGCTTTTGATCACTTCCAAGCCATTCATCTTTGGAAGTTTAAGATCCATAAGAATGATCGCCGGAAGTTCATCGCCACTCATCCATTTGTTTATGTAATCAATTGCCTCGATGCCGTCTCTGGCAGTCTGAATTGGATTAAGGACCATGTTGTGTTTAAACGCTCTTTTAGCCAGATCCAAATCTATTGGATTGTCTTCAACGATCAAAATTGGATGAGTATATTCAGTCATCTATTACTCCGGAATTTCCAGATAAAACTTGGATCCCGCACCCAATTCGCTTTCTACCCATACTCTTCCTCCAATTCGCTGCATGGCTTTCTTGACCAACGCCAATCCTATGCCCGTCCCGGGATATTCCTCAGGAAGATGGAGACGCTGGAAAATATCAAAAATCTTATCAGAATACTTCATATCGATTCCGATACCATTATCTTCGACACACAGGATGATGTTCTCTTTGTTTGATTTCGTCAAGCTGATACCAATAACTGGATTGGCATTCCCTGATGAGAATTTGATTGCATTATCCAATAAATTCCTCATAGCCTGTTCGACCGCTTTATGATCCACCGAAAGGTCTATCTTATCGATATTCTGGACGAGTTTAATATTATCGCGCCGAATATCATCCTTTCTTTCTAGTATCAAGTTCTCGATCATTGCCTTAATATCCACACTCTCGTTCGTTAAAGACCGGCGTTCCAAACGTGAATAGGTAAGCAGATCTTCAATTAATTGGTTCATTTGCCCGGTGGCAGACCGAACTGTTTTCAAGAAGGACAGACCCTCTTCATCAAGCTGTGATGCATGGTCTTCAATTAATAATCGGCTATATCCATCAATTCCCCGTAATGGCGCTTTCAGATCATGTGAGACTGAATATGTAAAGGTTTCCAGTTCCCGGTTCTTGGCTTCCAAATCTGCGGTTCTTTCAGCCACCCGCTTCTCAAGTTTGATGTTGCTATCCTGAACTTCTTGGAAAAGTTCCACCTTGAACATGGCTAATGCAACTTGCCCGGCAACCTGCTCAGCCCGCTGTATTTCATCTTCTGTAAATTTGTGATCTTCAGAGAAACCAATGATCACAGCGCCAAGGTTTTCATTTGCGCCTATGAGAGGCAAGGCAAGGATGGATTTGGTCGGGAACTGAGCTGCTAATCTTGCCGACATCGCTTTAGTATTCATCAGATCATCCACAATGATATGCGAACCAGATTCGATCACCGTTTGCGTCAAGGTGCGTTCTCCATCTTCCGGGAGAATTGTTGCATAGCTTTCCCGAAGCGGACCGCAGGCAGCCAGCGGAATTGGGCGGTTATTCTCAGAGTTCCAAGCCGTGATGTAACACTGATCGGCTTCAAACATCTCGGCCATAATATCTACAATCTCCCGCATCATAGTTGAAATCTCAGACCCTTCCAAAGCAATTAATGTGATCTTGTTTAGCTTGGATAGGTATTGTGCTCTCGATTGAAGCGTTTGTACAGCTAGTTTCCGCTCAGATACATCCTGGGTCATCACCATTCCATAGTCGATTTGTCCATTTTCATCTGTGATCGGAACTGCATAAACTTCATAGGTAACATCATCTATTTGCAGCTCAAATACTTCTGTTCTACCCTTTAAGACCGCGCGATAATATGGTTCGAGGACGGCAATTGTTTCATTTGTGTATATATCAAAGATCGTATTGCCTTCCAATTGATCTCGGCTTAGGTTGATGCGGGATAACCCGGTTCCATCAGCCACCTGGTAGCGCAAATCTTTGTCGAATAGCATCACAGAGCCGTTAGGAAAATTCCGTGCTAGGGTTCGATAACGGCTTTCGCTTTCCCGTAAAGAGTCGCTGGCTTTTTTCTTCTCTGATATCTCACGCGTACCCAATACGGCGCCGGTGTAAACCAATCCGTCATCAAAGATCAAATTTACCATTGACTCCATCCAGACATATCCAGACGATTTATGCTTGTATCGATATTCGAGCTGAACGCTTTTCCGTTTATCGTTAATTGATTGATTTATCTGAACCAATAAAGCTGTCAAGTCGTCTGGATGAATGAATTCATTGAGAGAGTGCCCTATCAGTTCGTTTTCCTCAAAGCCTGTTACCTGTTTCACGGATGGGCTGACATATTCAAGAACCCGATCTGTGTTGATATAACTGACCATGTCAATCATGTTATCTGTGATAAAACGCAGCCGTTCTTCAGATTGTTGCAAGGCCTGTTCGGCTTTCTTGATCTCGGTTACGTCACGGCTGATCGACCCCGCCATATAACCATGTGGTGAATGGATCGGGAAAGTCAACGTTTGGACTATGTGGGTTTTCCCCGCAATATCAACGATTGGATCTTCCAGGATTTTATTCCCAAATGCAAAATTACCACTAGCCAGGGAATTGATCGTGCTTTTTTTGATGTTATCAAGGGTTTCTGGTGTCCGTCTGGATTCGGGAAGCACCTTATACTGAATATCCCAGATTTTCGATCCTAAGGCTTCATGGCGAGAAATACCAGTTACTTTTTCCTCTCCACGGCTCCACTCAATAATATTCCCCTCTTCATCAATTAATATAATGCCATCATGTGATTGTGTGATCACAGATCTGAATTTTTCTTCACTCTCACGCAAGGCTTCTTCTGCTTTTACCCGTTCTGTAATATTACGTGCTGTAGCCTGAATTTCAATCGGTTTTCCGCTTTTTTCATCTTTAATGACAAGAGCTGTGGCTTCCACCCAGAGATAAGTCCCACTCTTTGTGCGAATTCTGTATTGGAGCGGTTGAATGTCATCGATCAGATCCAGTTGGCTTAATACATAGCTAACTAGTGTTTTGTCTTCCGGATGAATAAATTCCAAAAGAGATCTTCCTATCATTTCATCCGGTTTGTATCCATAAATTGGCTGGCAGGCGGGAGAAACATAGGTATATATTCCTTCTGTGTCGAGTAATGAAATAATATCTGTTGAACGTTCCGCCAACAGCCTGAACTTCTCCTCATTTTCCCGAAGGTTTTCCTGCATTTTACGGTAATCACTCAGATCGCTAAAAGTACCAACCAATCTTATCGGATGATGGTCATCGTCATACTCAATGATCTTCCCTCTATCCAAAATCCAACAGTATGATCCATCTGCCATTTGGATTCTGTATTCCATGGAGTATTTGGGGCTGGATTGCCCAATGTAGTCATTTAACGATGATACTACCCGGTCTTTATCATCAGGGTGTATCCTTACCATCCAATCATCATAGGATTGCCAGGTATCTTCAGTATTATCTCCAAACATTTCTCTGACCCTGTTAGAATAATAAACCGAGTTTGTGACAAGGTTCCAATCCCACACGCCATCGCCTGATCCCTCCAGCGCAAATTGCCATCTACTCTCGATGACATCAAGCGCTTCTTCCATCTTTTTTCTTTCTGCAATATTCCTGGCAACACTTAATAAGTTAGCTGGATGACCATTCTGATCTCTGATAAGCGTGGTTGTTACCTCCACCCAATCCAGTTGGCGGTCTTTTCTAAAATAGCTCAGCTCAATGGTAGTTGTGATATGGCAATTTCTGTCTGCAAGCCTTTCCGGTGTAAGTTCTTTAGCCATCAAATCTTGGACTTTTTCAACCGAATTGGGTGTCAGGAATTCTAGGAAGGGTAGGTTTCTAACTTCCTCATACTCATAACCAGAGTATCGGGTGATTGAAGGGCTGAGGTAGATGGTATTCAGATCCATATCCATCAACCAAATGGTCTCATCCATATTATTGGTGATCATCTGGAATTTTTCTTCAATGTCGATTAAAGCGTTTTCAAATTTAACACGTTCAGAGATATCCCTGGTAATGGATAAGATACATTTCTCTCCATTGAGATCGATTGTTCGCGCTGATATCAAACTGGTCCTCACCGAATTGTCTTTCATCCTGAAATCAGCCTGATAGTTGACCACCTGCCCATCATTCAACAATCGATTTGTAAACAACTTTCTTTCGTCACTATCCACCCAGATATCAAGCTCAGAAGCTTTTTTCCCTAAAACTTCCGCTGGAGAGTAACCAGTCAGTGTGTAGAATCCCTGATTTACATCGATAAACATACCATCAGATAATCGGCTGATATTAATTGAATCAGGGCTGATTTGAAATGCATTTGCAAATTTTTCTTCAGATAAACGCAGGGCTTGTTCAGATTTTTCTCGTTCATTATTGCCCCGCAAAGTTGTGATACCATATGCAATGTCTTCTGCTAATCCCTTAAGTAGTTTGACTTCCTCAGCACTAAATGTATCTTCTTTTTCTGTGCAAACCTGAAATATTCCTCGTCCGAATGAAGAAAAACTTATTGGTACAACCATCAATGAATTTATTTGCGCATTTCGCGTATCTTCTTTCCAGAAAACCGTTCGATCATTTGAAACTTTCTCGGAAATTATGGATTTTCCACTTTTAATAGCTCTTCCTGAAGGGCCATTGCCCATAGGCGAATTATCCCAGCGCAGTTCAATTCGCTCCAGATAATCAATTTTATCGCCATGCTTAGAAAGAATTTTTACTGTTTTGTTATCATCATTCAATGCTTCGGCAACGAAGGTCAGAGAATAACCACCTTCTTTTACAATGATCTTGCAGATCTCGTTTAGCAAACTCCTCTCATCCGTCGCACGAACCAGCGTCTGGTTGCATAAGCGAAACCATCTTTAATGTCCGGTTTGTTCGCTTTAGCAGCTGATCAATATGTTTCCTTTGGGTAATGTCTTGGATAGTGCCCCAATAACCAATTAGTTTTCCTTGCTCATCCAAACGTTGATTTATGATTGCAGGTCCGGAAGCAATTTTTCCATCTGGACGATGAACACGAATTTCAATATCTCTGCCTTGATGATCTTTTTCCATTTCTAACAATACATTTTCTATGATCTTCCAATCATCTCGATGAATGAGCTTCAGAGCTTCTTGCAGCGTGGGTTTGTAATTTCCGCCTGGCAATCCAAATATGCGATGAATTTCTTGCGATAATGTAAATTCCTCTTCTGCTTCATCCCATTCCCAGGTTCCAAGCGAGCCCATTTGTTCTGCAGTCTGCAATTGGTCACGGCTTTTTCGGAGGTCTTCCTGAATTTGTAACCTCTCCAAGATTTCTGCCTCAAGCTCCTGGCTGCGTTGTAAAATGACATTTTCAAGGTTCTTCTGGCGAAAAACAAACAATTGAATAAGCGTGAATACCAATAAGATAATAAATATGCCGATGATCCTGTAAGTCATCAATGTTTCAGCAATAAATCCATCCCATCCTCCTTCTGGAACAATCAATATTTTCCAGGAACCATTTAGAAACGCAATTGCGTGAGGTATTGGATAGTCTTCGACAATGCCCTGTGATCCAAAGATCAATGTTCCATTTTCATCGTAAATTGCCAGGTCAACGCCATAACCAATATCGTATAACCCCGCGCTGGACAAAAGATTATCAATATTTGCAGAGTATGCGGTTATGCTCTTGTCCTGACTAATGCCGGGGATTGGAGAAGTAATTAGCAAATGAGAGTATTCTTGATCTTGTATTGTTCCTATCGTAATCAGATTCGAATGCTCATTCCCGGTGGGTGGATGTGCACATGTATGCAGGGCTGATGAACACATCCAGAACGTTCTTACCAATAAGACCGAATTTGTCATCTGGATATGAATACCCAATAATACCTGCGTGGGCAAGATACAAATGCCCAGAGTTGTCAGCCTGTTTTTTTTGAAGGATATTATTAATGTATTTATCATATATGGTTTTATCGTTCATCAACAGGCAAAGAACTATCGGCTTCCACCAGTTTCGTAAAAGCCTCAAGATAACCTATCCTTGTATTAATTATTTGCGTTAGGGAATTAAAGACTGGATGGATGGAAAGTTCCAGTTTTGCCCTGGCATTCTCCAATAATTGTCCTTTAATATATTGATCCAAGAATATGAATCCTGCTACCCCCAAAATTAAAGTGATAAAAAAAGTCGTCAGACCCGTTTTCATTAAAAAATGTTTTGTTCTTTGCAACAAACACTGATCGTTGTTTTTCATAGGTGCCATGGCATTTTATTTACAGTATTTTAAATTAAATCTTATCACAACACTATCATGATACTTAGAAGTTATTCAGATATCAATAAAAATAAAGTTAAGAACATCTGAATACCTTATGAGTATCCGGTTATTAACAGGTCTCACCTTGGCCTTAATATTATTTTTTATCTCAAAGACTTGATAACCTTCCATAAAATAGCGTCCTCGGGCAAATAAAAAGAGAATCGGCAATTTTTCGCCGATTCTCTGAATTCTTCAACATCAAAGGTTACTTGTTCACAATTCCCTTAAGCAGAAATGATACACCGATAGCGATCAATACGAGTGGACCGATCAAAGACCATGAGTAGACTTGGCCTAGGCTAATCCCTAATGCTACAGCCGCAAGAACCATGTGCCCAGTGATATGCCTGCGATTTCCTGGAATGATCACGCTCAGCAGTGCCGAAATGAGGAAGATCAACCCAGCCCCCAACAATACAATTGACCAGGCAGAGATCGATTGAAAACCTTCAGGAATGCCCGGCAAAGGTATATTGAGCCGTTCCAGATAACCCAAATTTTCAGCAAGAAATACAACCCCAGCCCAAAGCAGAACGAAAGCCCAGGCAAAGGTCCCAATATCATCTCTGCGGGAGTTTTCATGATACTTAACTGTTTGTTCTTCCATTTGAATTTCTACCTTTCAAATTCATTCTTACTTCTATATACGCATTTCATTAATAAAAGATGCAAACAATCTCTGGGTTGCGGCTAATTACTTATTTCTTAATGTCATCATTGCACGTTGAGCGGCTTCCTGAACTTCCTCTGCAGGATCAAGACTGGCCATTGTTAGCAGCTCATCTGTCAGCTTTTTCCAAAACGAGTGATCACCCACACCTGCCACCCCCAGTTCAGCCAAAGCTAAGACAGCGCTTTGTCTAACAGATGCATTTTGATCGTGCAATGCATCCCTTAAGAATTCCAACGCCACCGGGTCATGTAGTTTTCCCAAGCGACCTGGCTGCGCACAACCTGGTCCAGAAATCATCATCTTTGAGGCGCAGGATCAGTGCAGGCACAACCTCTGGGTATGGACATCCACCGAGCCCTGTAGCAGCAGCTGCCCGCATATTTGGAATGGTTTCCTTAAGCAAAGGCAGCAATAATTTTGCTGTGTCCGGTTTTCCAAAATTCGCAAGAGCAGCGGCAGCAGCAGAACGCACACGCAGTTCATTATCCTTCAACATTTTTTGCAGACTTTCTGCTGCCTGGTGATCCTCCCTTTTGTCCTCGAATCTGCCAACAGATTCCCTTGTATCAGTTCTAAATTTTAATAGCCCGAGGGATCTGGCTGCCGATTCACGGACAACAGCTTCGGTGTCCTTTAATGCACTAATAAGTAAACCTGTCCCCTCTGGGTCTGCCATTATCCCCATCGCCCAAGATACTGCTTCTCTTACATCTGTTTCCTTACTTTTTAATAACTCTTTGTATTGGTTATAATCATTGTTCGCATCGAGAACCACCTGGGGAATTACCTTGCTTCTAACAAGTGGCGGGTATTCTTTTTTATGCGTAAGCTGCTGTTCCATCTCGCTGGATACCCCATAAGGTTGGTACATGGATGGGAGAGATTGCGGAATGGCTGACTCTACTTCAATATTGAGCGCCATAGGTTCTTGCACATTTTCCAGATCCTTGCCGAAGTTGATCAGGCTGGTTGCTGCCGCTGCTCGCACCCGGTATTCCCGATCCTTCAAAGCACGGGTCAGTTCGTTCATCGCAGAAACATCATCTGGTGTATCTTCAAATAATCCTATCTTGCGATTGACATTGGGAAGAACTTTAATATTTCCCAAAGCTCGGGCAGCAGCCTCCCTTACGATCGAATCGGGATCTTTGAGAGCATTAGAGAGCGGAAGTAAACAATCGTATTTTCCAATCACCCCCAGAACCCAGGCAGCAGCTTCCCTCACTTCATAATCCGGGTAACGGATTGCCGCTATAAGTAAATCTACATCTTCTCCGGCGTCGATGACAATTTGAGGTAGTGGACGGTCTCTATTTATGGGGTTCATCTTCTCTCCTTCGCATCAGCCAGCGAACAAGCTGCGAAACATAATAAATATTAACTAATTCTTTATGGATAAAACGAAAAATCCTGTAATAATATATTGATCAATTTATATTTAATTGTATCTTGTGTTTGTACATTATTCATGCCAGACTAGGATTTGTTAATCAACTGTAACGAATGGATCGTTTATGAACGAAACACTGATTCCTGAAACCTTTTATAAAGACCTGCTGGATAACCTGACCGAAGGTGTATATTTTGTTGATCGTGATAGGCAAATTACATATTGGAACCACGGCGCCGAAATGATTTCTGGTTACCAGCAAGACTTTGTTCTTGGCAAGCGCTGCATGGACAACATCCTTGTCCACATCAATGATCAGGGAAAGTCCCTCTGTCATGGAGACTGCCCTATCGTTAAGACGATCAATGGCAATTGCGTCCAGGAAGCAGAGGTGTTTTTACATCATAAGGACGGACACAGGGTCCCGGTAATAGTCCGTACCGCACCGATCCGTGGAAAAAACGGTGAGATTATCGGCGCCGTTGAAACTTTTAGTGATATTTCGAAGATCGTATCAGAAAGAAAACGAAGCAGTTTGTTGGAGGATATTGCTGAAAAAGATGATTTAACAAAAATTCCAAATAGGTATTTTCTAAACATGAAATTGGAAAATTTTCTAAACGAATTTCGAGATTATAAAAATGGTTTTGGACTGTTATTTATTGATATTGATAACTTCAAGCTGTTAAATGACACATTTGGTCATCAGGTGGGCGATGAAGTGTTGATCATGGTTGCAAGAACACTGGCCAGTAATTTGCGATCTTCGGATTTGATTGGCCGTTGGGGTGGGGAAGAATTTTTGGGCTTGTTCGAAAATGCTGATGAGCAAAATCTTGCGGTGGTTGCTGAAAAACTACGAATTCTTGTTGAAAATTCGCATACTGATATTAATGGCAGAAAAGTACATGCGACCATATCCATCGGTGGAACAATCGTCCGCAACAACGATACTGTTGAATCAATTGTGAAGCGGGCTGATGCCTTGATGTATCAATGCAAGTCGAATGGCAAAAACCAGGTATTAATTGCATGAACCAAAAATTTCTATCAGGCTGGTTATTTCTTAAAAGTACCCATGAATTCAGCAATTGCCAGGATATGACCTTGCATAGCCTTGATTAATTCAGCTTTGGATGCCCCCGGCTTAAGGTCAAGACTGGTATCCAGTGCGTACAAACGAAAAAAGTATCTATGGGTACCAACCGGCGGGCAAGGCCCGCCGTAACCCGTTTTTGGCCAGCTATTGACTCCATTTATTCCCAACCCATCCAATTCCTTCTTTCCTGGAACATCCTCGGGCAATCCGCGCAGCTCTGCTGGAATGTTATACATCACCCAGTGAACCCAGGTTCCTGCTGGCGCATCAGGATCATCCATAATGAGTCCGTATGAAATTGTTCCTGCAGGCGGCTCATTCCAGATCAATTCAGGAGACACATCATCTCCCTTACAAGTGTATTTTACAGGGATCGACTGTTTGTGTTCAAACGCTGGGGAAGTTAGTGTGAAAACCATATCCGTCACCTCCAAAGTAGTCTGATTTACTAAAGTTGGGGTTTCCGTTGTGGATGCAGCTTCATGTACTGGTATTTCTGTTGTGATTATTGCTTGCTCATCTATCGCAGGTTGGAAAGGGTCCACAGCAGATGGTTGTTCTGTATTTGCACAAGCTGATAAAAAGATCAAACAAAGCAAAAGGGTCAGAGCAAGTGTCAAATACTTGTGATAAATGGCCATATACAAATGATAACAATTATGTATAATTTTTCAATATGGAGAGACTATTTCCACCCCGTTATAAGTCCATCACCTGGTAGAGTGTCCCATTGGTAAACCCTCGCTTGTGATAATACTGCCTCGTGCCAATGGCAGAGATCACGGCCAGTTTTCCGAATCCAGCATTTTGACTGACTTCCACGGCTTGTTCTATTAAACGTGTTCCCAGTCCAATGTGCTGCGCTGCGCCGCTCTTGCCAACCCCGACAGCCAGCGATTGACCGAAAACGTGTACTTCGCGAATAATTGCAGCTTCCTCCAAGTCTGGAAGGTTGCTTGTGAGTTCTTGGGGAATGATACTTGGTAATGATAGGCGCAGGTAACCAGCAATTTGATTGGCATCATTCACAAATGATAGAAAATGCTCAATGGAATTGGCTTCGCCCGGTAGCTTCGCCGGTTCATAAACCATATCGGTCATAGTCAATGAATCGTCATCCACACGGTTACCACGAATTTCACGACAGCGAATACAATGGCATTGCTTTCCACGCCGTTTTAGTTCCAGGATTGCATCCTGGCGCAGACTTGTACGTTTATTTCCTTCAACGACATTGTTACTGGGTATGTCCCTGATCACCCGATTGACCCGGCAGTATGGCGGGATAGTCTCTTTCACATCAGCCAGTAAATGAACCAGTATTTCTTCTGTGTAAGGGTGGTACTCACCGCGCAAATAATACTGGTACAGCTCGCTGTTTCTTAGGAGTTGTGTTGGATAGATCTTGATCTCATCTGGACACAACCCGCCGATGCCATTTTCATCTCCCCATAACTTTTCAAAATCGCTTACATCTCCCTCAGGGGTCGCGCCAAGCAGGTTTGGCATCCAATGCAGTACACTCTTGAAACCGGCCGCCCTGACCCGCAGCATTGCCTGAGCTGTTTGTTCCACGGTATGACCACGATGATTTAATTGCAAAATGTTGTCGTCCAGGGATTGCGCACCCATTTGAAGTTTGGTTCCTCCCAGGCTGCGCAACCAGGCTAGTTCGTTGTAGGTAATCTCATCCGGTCGGGTTTCAAAGACCAGACCGACGTTGCGATGTGCAGAATTGACGTTATTCTCGTGTGCATTGGAGATCAACTTGGCGGTAGTTTCAAGCGGAGGAATAGTATCCCCGGTTTCATTTCCAGAAAACGATTGTCCTTCTATCGTAGATTGATCAGCCCCGGGTAGAGAATCGATCTCTTTTTGATTAAGAGCCTGAAAACAGCGATGGACAAACCAGGCCTGGTAATCCTTTCGATAGGCAGTAAATGTTCCACCCAAAATCAATAATTCGATCTTATCGATGGGGTGTCCAACCGCTTGCAATGCCTGCAGCCTACTGTTAACTTGTTCAAACGGGTCAAAGTTATTTTGCAGCGCTCGGCGTGCGCCAGGCTCATCAGATAAGTAACTCTTGGGTTCGCAATCCTCGGTGGGACAAAAAATACAGTTGCCAGGGCAGGGATAAGGTTTGGTCAACACAGTGACAGTCGTTACACCGGAGAGAGTCCGCATCGGTTTCATTCGAATGCGTTGCAGAAATTCGGGGTCTGCATCCCATTCCCCCTCTTCAACCAACTTGCGGTACAGGTGAACGAGGACATGCTTGGCCACATGCCCGCCTGCTTCTGGCAGCGGATGTTTTCGTACAGCCTCGCTGACAGCCATACCCTGTTGAATTTCATCCAGAATGATACGCGCCTGGATAAGTTTTTCCGGCGTATATTTTCTAGCCTCCAACCAATCTTGTGGTTCTACCATCTATCTTCCGATCCATATTATCCAACACTAACGGGTATTAATTTCGTCTATAATCAATACAATCTTCAATCCAGGGTTAGCCAATGGATAATAAAACAGCGCAAACACTTATCAATCTCAACCATCAATTTTACCAAAGCTTTGCTGCTTCCTTTTCCAGTACACGTTTCTCTGTACAACCGGGAGTAAAGAAAATTACCTCCCAATACCTGATTGAGCCGAATAAATCTGCCAGCCTTGACATTCTGGATATTGGCTGCGGCAACGGTGAAATGGCCAGATATCTTGGAAAACATGGCTTCACAGGAAGTTACACGGGACTGGATAGTTCATCCGGGCTGCTGGGTTTTAGCGGAAATTCGACAGAAGTTACCCAGTTATCGCCAGTTTTTCTAAACAGAGACATTGCTGCCAACGACTGGGATGCCGATTTTCGCCCGGCCAGTTTTGATCGCATCGTTTCCTTCGCTGTCATGCACCATATACCGGGATGTGAACTCCGAACCTCCATATTATTCCTCCATTCGCAGGCTGCTCAAACCAGGTGGGCATTTTATTCAATCCAACTGGCAGTTTATGAACAGTATAAAGCTGGCGAATCGCATCGTTCCTTGGGAGCAGATCGCTTTAAGTATCTCAATGGTGGATGATGGTGATGCGTTGCTGGATTGGCGTGCAGAGGAAGGAACCACCGGTTACCGGTACGTACATCAATTTACAGAAGAAGAACTTGCATCTTATGCTAAGGAGTCCAAATTCAAGGTAGTCAATACCTTTTATAGCGATGGGCGCGAAGGCAACCTGGCTTTGTACCAGGTCTGGCTGCCTATGTAAATTCCTCAAAATGATAAGGTATTTTAATACTCTCTGGAGAAATTCAAGAGCACCTTTAACACCCGCAAGTTGTCTTCAAAATCCGTATCCTTGTGATTGGTCAATTCGAGGTCAATGGATGGTATCCCCTGCCAGGCAGTCCAATCCACAAGGGTGCCGGTGTAGATACAACCGGTGTATAACGGTGGGTAAGGATAGTCCGTAACCGCTGCAACTTGCTCTGCCAGCGATATTGAGTTTGGCTCAGGCGGAATCCCGCCCGCGAAAATTCCCAGCGCCGCGCTATGATAACTGATCAATGCATCCATGGGGGTGGTCAGCAGGAATTCTATCAATGCTTGGGTTTCGGGTTCGGAATTCGGGTATGGTCCGGCAGAAGTCTGGCGGTAATCCCAACAGCCATCCCGGTTCCATGTGGCTTGCCATTCCGCGTCCCAGTTGCGGTTGAGATCAACACCATTGGCATTCACTCTTCCATCAGGTCCCAGCGCTTTTGCCAGCCCATCCGGGTTGAGTGAACGTAAAATATACAGGGAAACTTCCGCCGGGATGATTTCCGGTTTGGATTTAATATGTTCGATAAGTTGGTCAGCCAGTGCTGCCGTGTTCCACTCATTTCCGCCATGGATGTCGGCAACAATCATGCGGTTCGATGGACCGGTTCCGAAACGCACCACCTCCAGAGGGCGGCCCTCCACTGATGTACCAATGACCGATGGTTTTCCGCTGACATCGAACGGTGGAATAGTGGATGTAACCTCCAACGTTGAGTACGGAGTAAAACTTGGCATCCGCGTTGAAGTTGGCGCGGTTGTTGAAGTCGGTCCTGCTGGTTCTATGGTTGCAGTGGGGTGCGGCGTCCACGTGGAAGGGAATGTGGGCAGCGCCAGCGGAGTAAAAAGGGTTGGATCCAGGGTTGCCGACAACGGGTAAGGATTACTCGTAATACGGTTGACGGTAAATCCAAGCCCACTTAAAACCGCGACGGTCATCACCACGAGGACGATCAGCACATTCATCTGCCGTCTGGAAAAACCACCAAGTTCTATTGGGTTATTCTTATTAGCTTTGTTATTTTTTGGATCAAACACCTGATATTCCCGTATATTTGATAATTATCCTGTTAATTGCAATAATGGTACCACCATTCACAGTGGCACCTTCCAGATACGTTTATTCCCTCAACTGGCAAACTAAATTTGGGTTAATTTCCTTGACTTATGCCATAAATGAAAAAAATGGCGAACCCGATATATACAATAATTGTCAAAGCAATCGTACCAATATTTAGAATCAGACCCCATATCGCTATTTTCCGTTTTTCAGATTTTAATCCCATCCATGAAAAGAAAATACCAATAGCATTCATAATTAGCGAACAGCCTAGCGTCATAAAACCGATTGGGATGCCCGTCAACCCTAGGATGAGTCCAATCGTAGCCATATTGGCTTTGCTTAACTCTTTGGGTGCAACATAAGGTTTTGATGGAATGATTTCGGGCGCAATAACTGGTTCCGAAACCTCCGGTGGATCAGGCTGCATCACCGACTCAAAATATGGTGATGGCGGCGGGATGGGTGATTCTGGAATTTGCATACCCCCGCATTTAGGACATTTTTCAGCATTCGACGGTATTTCCGAAGTACAAAACTGACAGGACTTGGCCATATCACTCCTTGTATGCGTCCATTATATATGAAATTTTCAAAGTAAAATCAGGAAGCCTGATTATACAGGAGTAAATTTACAACGGACGAGGTTGGCAACTGGGACAATAATGCGTTCCACGTTGTCCAACCACAATTCTTTCAATTTTGGTGCCGCACACCTGGCATGGTTTACCGGTTCTGCCATATACCCTGAAATTATTCTGATATTCGCCGCCGCGATACACCCAATCGATGCTGGACCCATTCCTTTGAATACCATCCTGCAATACATGCTGTACCGATTCCAGCAAACGGCCAGCCATAGAAATATCCAGTAAGCTTGCTATGGTTGTAGGGTGTATCCCTGCCAGGTGCAGCGCTTCATCCGTGTAGATATTACCCAATCCGGCAATGAAGGTTTGGTCCAGCAGCAACGGTTTGATGATCCTATTTTTGTGTTTTAACATCTCATAAAATACATCATCCGTGAGAGATGCATCCAAAGGTTCCAGCCCCAGCCTGGATAGAATTTCATCGGGGTTTTCTACAACCCACACCCTGCCAAACTTGCGCGCGTCATTGAATAAGAGTTGCCCGCCTTCCAGAAACTCCAAGGCGAAGCGGACATGCTTGAAATTCTCAAGGGAAGAATCCATACATGTGATCAGGTCGCCTGACATGCGTAAATGAATCAGGATTGAGCAATTCGTCAGGGTAATGATCAGGTACTTCCCCCGACGCCCAACTTCTTTCACTACCTGCCCAGGCAGGATAGCTGTCAATTTATCTACAGTCGGTGTGACCAGGGTTTTACTCCAAGCAAGGGTCAATCCGGATATCGTCCGCCCCGGTAAAGCAAAGCAACCTGCGGTTCCCTCCCGCAGGTTGCGTGCAATCGTTTCAACTTCTGGTAATTCAGGCATGCTTCACTTATTCGTTAAACATTTCGCCGACGCTGCGTCCTTCATGTGCCCGGCAAATCACTTCACCCAGAAGTGGCGCTATCGAAAGAACAGTCAGACGTTCTCCAAAAAGTTTACATTTCTCCGGGGAAATAGGAATCGTATCGGTAGTAATAAATTCGTTCACCGGCAATGCAGATAGTCGTTCTGCGGCATTCGCATTTAACCCGGCGTGAATAAAGACCATGTAGATATTGCGCGCACCGTGTTCCTTGGCGATATTGACTGCCTGCACCATGGAACCGCCGGTATCAATCTCATCATCAACCAGGATCACATCGCGTCCTTCAACATCACCGATGATGGTCATCGCCTTCGATTTTGCATCGTTGCCGCTACGGCGTTTTTCAATGAAGGCCATGGGAGCGTCCAGAGTAACAGCAAAATCCCGCGCCTTTTTGGCAAAACCCAGATCCGCCGTTAAAATGACCGGTTTTTCAAATTCATTTCGTTTATCCATAAGGTAGGCAACTAGAATATGGAATGCAGATAACACATCGCCCGGAATGGAGAAGAAGCCCTGAATTTGGCCAGCGTGCAGATCCAGAGTGATGTAGCGGTCAGCTCCAGCTATCTCGATCATGTCTGCCACAAGGCGGGCAGTAATTGGTATGCGCGGCTGGTCTTTCTTATCCGACCTTGCATAGCAAAGATATGGCACAACGGCCGTAATTCGTGCCGCGGAATCTAGGCGCAAGGTCTGGATGAGGATCAACATTTCCATCAAATTACGGTGGGTGGGAGCGGATGTGGTCTGGATTACGTAACAATCCTGCCCGCGCACAGAAGAATGCAACTTTACAAATAGGTTATCGTTTGGAAATGTGATGATATCCCGGCCGCAAAGGTCTTTTTCCAGATAAGTCGCAACAGCCTGAGCTAATTCCGGGCAGGAAGTTCCAGCATATAGCTTGATCTCACCATACATTCCAACGTCATGACGTGCATCTCTCATACATCTGCTCCTTCGAGTAAGAATATATTTATTTCAACGTTATTATTGTAATATGATTCCATACCTTAATACCAAGTGATGAAATCCATCAATAATACTGCAGTTGGTATTAATTATAGCCCTTACATTCATCTCAGACAAAAAAATAACCAGCTTTTGCTGGTTATTGTAAATTTATTGGTATGCATCAAACCCCATGCGCCCAGTCTATTTTCCATTCTGTACGCAGTACACTCATGATATTGACATTGATGTATTTCCCATGCCTGAACTCGCCGTCCCTAAATGTGCCTTCTTTTACAAATCCAGCTTTGACATAACACTGGATCGCTCTTTCGTTTGTTTCGTGGACCCGCAGCCAAATGCGGTGCAGATTAAGAGTTTCAAAGCCGTGTTTCAACATTAGCAACATAGCCTCGGTGCCAACTCCTTTATTCCAGTAGTCCTTGTTGCCAATAAAAATTCCAACCTCAGCGTTGGCGCTCAGCCAATTCAATTGATGGAAGCCAATATTCCCAACCATTTGCCAGGTTTTGCCAACTTTAACCTCGATGACCAGTGGGTGCTCTTCCAAGGGACGTTTCAGCATGGATTCGAACCAGGCTGATTCATCTTCCAATCCCATGGGATGCGGCATCATCAATCCCCTGATAACTTCAGGATCATTCAGCCATTCCACCCATTTCGGAATATCGCCTCGTTCCGGCGCTCTAAACCGGATATTCTTTCCGTAGATCATCTTAGTTTCTCCTAATCAGTTCCTTTGCTTGCGAAACCTGGATATTACGGGCTTAATCGGTTGGGGCCGCGGAATAGATAAGTGGCTTCACGAACGTTGTTTAATCCCAGCATCACCATCAACAGACGGTTGAAGCCCATGCCAAAGCCGCCATGCGGCGGGCAGCCATACCGGAAGAAATCCAGGTAGAACTGAATGGGTTCAGGGGTGAGGCCTTTCTCCTTTGCCTGGGTCAGCAATACATCCATGCGATGTTCTCGCTGTGCGCCAGTGGTGATCTCCAAGCCGCTGCCAAGCAGGTCAAAGCTCTTGGTCAACTGTGGGTTATCCGCGTGGCGCATATGGTAGAAAGGACGCACTGCGATCGGCCAATCTGTGATGAACACGTAATCGTTACCGTATTTTTCCTTGACAAACTTGCCCAACAGGCGCTCTCCGCCCGGGTCAATGTCTCCCTTTCGCTCCGGCGGCAGCGCATAATTTTGTGCTTTTAAGATAGCATACGCTTCACTCATGCTCAACCGTGGGAATGGTGTAGCTGGCACTTCAATTTCGACGCCAAGCCGTTCTTTGATCTCCTCCCCATGTGCATCTATAACGCGCTGGTAGATATAAGCCAGCCATTCTTCGTGGAATTTCATCACATCTTCGTGACTGTCGATCCAACTGATTTCCACATCCACACCGGTAAATTCTGTCATGTGACGCGAGGTAAAACTGGGATCAGCCCTGAAAACGGGACCGATCTCAAATACCTTGTCATATCCAGCAGACATGGCCATCTGCTTATAGAATTGCGGCGACTGGGAAAGATAAGCCTTGCGGTCAAAATATAACACCTCAAAAAGTTCGGCGCCGCTTTCGCTGGGAGAACCCATGATCTTGGGCGAGTGCATCTCCCGAAAACCCTCTCTAAGCCAGTACTCACGCATGGCCATTTCTGCAGTGGTCTGCACTTTGAAGATGAGGGCAACTTCCGGGCGGCGCATGTCCAGATAGCGCCAATCCAGACGGTAATCCATATCCGGTAGTGTTTCGGCAAAAGGATCCAATGGCAGAGGCGATTCTGCAAGGTTTTCGACCTTAATGCCTTGTAACTGCATTTCCAGCCCGCCAAGCTTAACAATCGGGTTATCGATCACCAATCCGGTAATTTCAATGGCACTCTCAGTGGTTATCGCTGAGATCTTTGCTGCCAATTCTTCATCCGCAGCCTTTTCGTATACCACCTGAACGGCGCCGGTGTGATCTCTCACCACGAGGAATTGCATTTTTTTCTGATCACGCAGCTTTTGCAGCCAGCCTTTGATCTTAACTTCTTTGCCAACCTGATTTCGCAGGTCATTGATGAGGGTTCTTTCCATATTCTTCTCCAAACTCTAAACAACTGATAGGCAGGGATATTTCCCTGATAATTGCTACAATGATGTGCGTAATTATACGTCATTACAGGGTAGAAGGAGTGAATAATCTACCTTTATTAGAAATTCAGGAATGAATTAATAATTATCAAGCAGCTCTTCTACAGCTTGATAAGGAGATAACTTGCGTTCGATCACCTGGTCTATCTTCAGCTCCATGGATCCATCAGGATTATCCGATAGCCATTGTTTGAGCAATTTCGAGGTCAGCAAACTGACCATATCTGCCCGGATGCGCTGGCGTTCTTTCTTTTCCCAATTAGCATTCTGCTTTAACCAGCCCCGGTGCCGAGTAATTTCCTCGACCACTTCACCGATTCCGGTTGTTTTCTGTAGCAATTGTTCTTAGTACCGCAGGCTGCCATTCATCTAAATAATCTGTATCTACAACCATCTCATTTGATGCCGCCTCTGAAATGTGATGGCCGGCATTGATATTTATTTTATCCTGTTTCATTTCCAGCATCATCTTGAGCGCCCTTTCAGTCGCTTCCACTCCAGGATGGTCAGCTTTATTCACCACAAGGATATCTGCGATTTCCAGTATGCCTGCTTTGATTGCTTGAATGTCATCTCCCAATCCAGGCGCTTCCACCACGATCGTGGTATGAGCCAGACGGACAATATCCACCTCGCTCTGGCCAGCGCCTACCGTTTCTATAAATACCACTTCATACCCGGCGCAATCAAAGAGAAGGGAAAGGGAGGTGGTCTGCCGTGACAGTCCTCCCAGCGCCCCGCGTGTTGCCATCGATCGAATGAAAACGTTCTCATCGCCTGCCAGGTCGCGCATCCGTACCCGGTCGCCCAGGACGGCGCCGCCGCTAAATGGGCTGGTCGGGTCAACGGCAATGACTGCCACCTTCGCAGCTGGATAAAGACTTCGATACATCCGCGCCATTTGATTCACAAGGGATGACTTACCTGTGCCGGGAGAACCTGTCACCCCAATTAGATGTGCCTTGCCGCTGTTGGAAAATAATAACGAAAGTACCTGCTCTCCTGTGGGGGTGTCATTCTCAACTTCGGTGCAGGCACGCGACAGGGCAAGACGATCACCGGCCAGGATTTTGCCAGCCAGCTCTTGTGGGTCCATTTTTATACGCATGATATTTCAGGCAGACTGCTGCTCGACCACTTTCCTGATAGTTTCTGCGACAACCTGGGTGGAGGTTCCTGGGCCATAAACAGCCGTCACACCCATCTCCATCAGAGTGGGAATATCCTCATCCGGGATGATGCCGCCAAGAAAGAGGGCGATATTTTTCTGTCCTTGCTTATTTAATAGATCCAATACACGGGGTACCAGCGCCATATGAGCGCCGGAAAGAATGGATAACCCAACTGCGTCAACATCCTCTTGCAAGGCGGCTTCGGCGATCATTTCCGGAGTCTGCCTCAAACCCGTATAGATCACTTCCATTCCCGCATCGCGCAAGGCCCGGGCGATCACCTTGGCCCCGCGGTCGTGCCCATCCAAACCTGGTTTTGCAACTAATACACGGATCTTCCCATCGCTCATAGCAGTCTCCATAAGTATGAATTTTCATTAATTATACTCTGCAAGAGAAAACTAAAACGAAATAAACATATAAAAAATGAGAATATTTGTAACAGCCGAAATCCCAGAATATCCAATCCCGAAGGGATGAAACTTAAACAGGCGACCACACAGAACATTCAATACTCCGTCATGCTATAATTTGACAATTATTTCCGTATTGGGAGATCCATCTTGCCTGTGTTACCCTTCAACCTATCACCAATCATCATCGGCGGCATGGCTGCTTTGATCTCCGCCCTGCTCTGGGCGATCTCCGCGATCATTTTCAGCAGCCTCGGGAAGAACATCCCACCTGCTGAATTGAACCTGGTAAAAGGCAGCTTTGCCGTCTCCTTGATGATCATCACCACCCTTCTGCTGCGGGAAAAACTGCCGCAAATGCCATTCCTCGCCCTGGGATTGTTATTGGTCAGCGGCGCAGTCGGAATCGGGATCGGTGACACCGCCTATTTTGAATCATTGAACCACATGGGGTCACGGCTGGCATTATTGCTGGCCATGATCGCTCCTCCTATGACGGGAGCCATCGCGTGGATCTTCCTTGGCGAGACAATCCCGCTGACTGGCTGGCTGGGGATCGCCATCACCATTGCCGGCATCGTCTGGGTCATTTCAGAAGAACAAACCGGGGATAACCGTCTCAAAGTCAACTACAAACAGGGCATCAAATTCGCGGTGATCTCAGCCCTGGCACAGGCAATCGGTGCAGTCATCACTCGTTACTCCATGATCTCTGCTGATGTCACCGTTTCCGCGCTGCAAGTTTCCATCATCCGCCTACTGGCGGGGATTGCTTATCTCATCATCTTCATCAAGGTCACCCGGCGAACCTCATTTTTATGGCTGCGAAAAAACCAATCGGAGCAATCCGTTCCCCGCCGGAAACTGCTACGCATGATCGCTCTGGTGGGCTTGCTGGGCACCTATTCCGCGATCTGGCTTCAAAGTCTTTCCATCCAATTTGCTCCGGTCGCCATCGCTCAAACGCTGCTCTCCACCAGCCCATTATTCATCCTCCCCATCATCGCACTGCAGGGTGAAAAACTCAGCTTTCGCGCGGTGGGCGGGGTGATCGTCTCGCTAGCCGGCATCATCCTGTTGTTCAGCCAGTAGCTTTCCAACTTTGACAGGGCAGGCATACGCCCCTAAAATGGAATGGAATGAAAATATATCCTGCTTTAATCCAGTGCATCTCTAAGCGTTTTGGCTTCAATACAATCACCTTGAATATCGACCAACTCCTGGAATTTCAACCTGGCCAGTATCTGTCGGCAACTGTAGACGATGACCTGGTCAACCAACTGCCATCCATCTTGTTCATTGAATCCATAAGGGAAAATGAAATTTCCATCTGCTCTCCTGTTCCGCAGAACTGGAACGCTGGTCAAACTGTCACCTTCCGAGGACCGATGGGACATGGGTTTCAAATACCAGATATTGCACGTCGCTACGCCCTGATCGGCCTTGACGCCCATCCAGGTCGGTTAGCGTCGCTCTTGTATTATGGAACTGCAAATAATGCCGATATGACCCTCGTCGGTGAATTTTTCTCAAAAACAGCAATCACCCGAGAACTTCCTGCCCAGGTGGAAATGGCAGCATTCGATCAACTGGATGATATCCTGCATTGGGCGGATTTCATTGCTATAGACGTACCATTACAAAAATTGAGTGTTCTTGGAAACCTGATCCATAATACAGGTCAAGAGCTGAACGGAATGAATGCCCAGGTATTGGTACACACCAGCATGCCCTGCGCCGGAATTGCAGATTGCGGAATCTGTGCTGTGAAAATAAAAAATGGGTATAAATTAGGCTGCGTGGATGGACCCGTTTTCGCGCTGAAAGATCTTATTCTCTAATAAAATTCTTCACCAGTTGCTCATAGAAAAATTCCACAGCAGGCATCACTTTCGCACGATCTGCTCGTTCCTCAACCAGCCTGATATTAATCTTCTTCGCTCTGGCACACAATTCTTCATCATCGAACGCGCGTAAAATTCCATCCGAGATCGATCTTGGATCATCAGGATCAACCAGCAGACCGTTCTCCCCATCCGCGATCCACTCGCGCAGCGGTTCGATATTCCCCACTACTGGCAAACAACCCAGCGCCATGCTTTCCAGCAAAGAATTCGGTGTGCCGTCATGGATCGCAGGAGATACCACCACTCTGGACATCAAGCTGTAATCCCATAGGTCATCCTGAGGCATGCCAGGCAATAAGCGAACATTCTCCCCCAATTTCAATTTATCGATCCACTTTTCACCGTCAAGCTCTCCTTTCATCGCGGCACAGTAGACGATTGTTTCCGGGTGTTTTTCGAAAACAATCGGCAAGGCTTGGAAGAATTGATCATTGCGCACATATACCGGGCGGATCCCGCGCGGATTAATCACCGAGTTTTCCCGCTTGATGCCGCTGGCCAGCTTCTGCCTGATCATGTCCATATCCAGACCACCCGAACCAGGTGCGAACATCCGCGGGGCTGCGGGAACGAGTCCCCATTTCACAGCCAATTGCAGGTCGCGCTGGCAATCAGCCATGAAACCATCGGCTCGCATGACCGCTCTTATAGTTGAATTTCTCATTAATAGAGATTTATCAGCGTGCAGGGTGAAATCATTTCCCCAAGAGGAAATGACGAGAGGATATTCTGGAGGTGTGTAGGCAGCCAGCATCCCTTCATACGGGATGCGAAGTGCATGGATTAGCTCCGGTTTGATTTCATTTACCAGCGCTTTATACTTTTTGGCTGTGAAAGGCAAACTTAGTGGTCCAAGTATGTATCGCGCAGCCAAAAACACTTTCCTGAAACGCGAAATGATCCGGCCTGCCATTGATTTTCTTGCTGGGGAAGTAAGCAGCACCTTGTACAATTTGTTTATCCTGTGGTTTTCGACCGACACCGCTAAATGCCAGCGGCAGAAACGTAATGCTATTTACTTCTTCGATCTCACTACAAGGATAAGTGGAAATCAAGTGTATATCATGATTGAAGGGTTTCAACCCTCTGATCCAACTGCGAGTCGTCGCTGACCTTCCATCTGCAATGAATAGAATCTTCATTTCATTCTCACCACTTTGGCAGCATGCAAAAACACTTCGACCATTTTCTCAATATTCACTTCATCCCTTACGATCCTGAACGACTCCATCCCTTTTTGGCGCAATAGTTGCGGGCTTGAGAGTGCATCCTGCAATGCCTGGGTTAGTGCGTCAAGATTGCCTGGTTCAACCGTCCAACCATTATCTGGCCTCACAAGCTGACTCTGGGTGCCATCTCCTTTTGCAACGATCACCGGCAGACCGAAGGACATCGCCTGCTGAACAGCCAGACCGCCGGTGCCAGGAAGAACGAATAGGTCCGCACCTTGGAAGATGGTGTCCAATTCGGTTCCGGTCTTTGTCCCTGTAAACGTCACATGTGGATAGGAACCCTTCGCTGCGTTTTCTGCCTGTGAGCGATCCGGTCCATCGCCAACAATCGTGATCCCGGGCTGCAAATTCTCTGGAAGTTGTGCACAGGCTTGGAAAAGCAGATCCAGGCGTTTACGTAATTGAATGCGTCCGACAAACAATACTTGCGGACGACCGCTCCACTGCACAGGCTTCTCTGCTGGTGGTTTAATGGGGCGAAACGCGGCAGAATTTGGAGCAACAAATATGCGTTCAGGTGCGATTCCGCAAGTGGCATACTCCTCCGCACCTTGTTGGCTGTACGCGATCACAGCATCCAATTGAGATAGAAATTGATTGCGGGATTGCTTTTGCAGGTTCGCTATCGTTCCCTTAATTGGCGGTGCCCCCAACCCCCAGCCAATGACAGGCTTTTTACGGGAATGCATCCATCGAACCGCGCCTGGGGTGGATAAATATCTCGGATTGGCCTCAACTATCAGCACATCCGGTTGAAATCCGTCCAGCCACTTATTGAATCCTGGCTGGATGCACATATACAAAGAACCGTTAAGCAGGTGAATATTTCTTGCACTTATCCGCCGTCCGCATGTCAACTGACCTGTTGTCTCAATCGCCTCGTTCCCCCGTGGTAAACCTGCGAGCAATTCCAATCCACGTGGGCATTTCTCTGCCAATGCAGAAAAAAACGGCTCCCGGTAAAAGGGCAGCACCCGTTGCTGGATTCCGAGTTTACCGGCAAAAGTTTCTGTCATCTCATCCAGCCAGTACTTCCAGATATTTCCTGGTCATCAGGTCCAAACCAAACATTCTTTCCGCCCTTCGACGAGCTGCCTTCCCTATTGATTCAAGCGACTCCTGATTTTTGGCAAGCTGCAAAGCCAAACCATGCGGGTCGGCATCATCCAGATTCCAGATATCGCCGCCATACGGAGCAATGATCCCGCTTGTCTTTGATACCAATTCGCGAATGGCGCCGCTTTCAAAAGCCGCCACAGGCAGACCGCTTGCAAGCGCTTCGATCACAGAATTTGGGCAGGGTGGATTTAACTCAGCTGAGAAGAATACATCTGCCTGGCGCAACTGCACCGCAATCTGCTCCCGCGAGATCACCCCGCCCCAGATGATCTCGATCTTTACGTCTTCTGATAATTTTTTGCGTATATCGAGTGGTACTTCTCCTGCAACAAATAGCTGCACTTTTTTCTGGCCGTAGGAAGCAAATACATGCAACGCCCGGACCACATTCTTCAAACCAAGTTCTAATCCATTCTTGATGTGTCCTTCCACTACAATTGCATTCAACAGATTTGCGTTTACATTCTTTGATTTTGTTGGCGAAAACCTGCCCAGGTCAACCCCGTTATAGATCACAGTGGCTGGTTTGGAAATTTCTCCATAAATGCGATTCCACCAATCGCGTGAAAATTTGCTCTGGTAAATGATCTTGTTTGCATACTTCTCCCGAATTTGACGCAATATCCAATTATTGATCTCAGATCGCAGGAAGTGCCTCACGCCTGTATAAGTTTTGCGATGCACCCAATTCATCCCATCCAGTCGCTGGACGATAGGAATACCTCGATCCTTAATTTTGGTAAGAACTCCGAGGTGTCGGGTGCCGGCAATCACCAATACCGACGAGAGATCGGTTCTTGCCAGGTCATACGTGACCTCGACACCTACCTGCTTCAATCCGATTTCCAATTTTTCGTTAAAAGAAGCCGGGCCGCCAACCCCGCGAACATTGGGTATAATACCGATGATCGTATTTGAATAATCTTTCATATCGTCGAGAATTGTTTTTCGTAATTCAGCAGCGCCTGGACAATATTTTCCGCGGCATGTCCATCACCAAATGGATTAACCGCCCTGGCCATTTTTTGATATTCCGCTTCATCATTCAGAAGCATTTTTACTGCATCGATGATCGTGGATATCTCTGTTCCAACCAGCTTAAGAACCCCGCTATCAATGCCTTCGGGACGTTCAGTCACATCGCGCAGCACCAGAGTGGGTATGCCAAATCCGGGCGCTTCTTCCTGGATGCCGCCCGAGTTTGTCAGCACCAGCTTGGCATTGCGCATCAAGTGTACCAGGGGCAGGTAATCCAGCGGGGGTAACAAGGTTACGAATTCATTTCCGCTTAACAACTTATGTACCGGTTCCTGAACCATTGGATTCAGGTGAACCGGGTAAACAAACCGCACACTTCCACCGTAATCATCCGCCAGCTGATCGATCGACGTGCAGATATGTTCCAGCGGTTGACCAAAGTTTTCTCTTCTATGAGCTGTAACAAGCACCAACCGGTTGGAGCCATTTTGACCCACGTCAAGATTTTTTAGTAGGTTTGAAATCTCTGCAGGCATCGGTTGAGAGGATATCCAACGGACAGCATCGATCACAGGATTGCCGGTAACTGCAATCCTATCCTCCGGCACACCTTCATTCATCAAGTTGGTTTTATTCAATGAAGTAGGCGCAAAATGCAGGTCTGCGACGGTGCCGGCCATCTTTCGATTGATCTCCTCCGGGAACGGCTGCCACTTATCAAAGGTGCGTAATCCGGCTTCAACATGACCGACTTTAATGTGGCGATAGTAGGCATTTAACGCGGCTGCCATCACAGTCGTCGTATCGCCCTGCACAAAAACCCAATCCGGGTTAAGTTCTTTTAGCAGCGGATCAAGATGGGTCAATACAGCCGCTGTAAGTTCTGCCAGTGTCTGATTAGGACGCATGAGATTAAGATCATAATCTGGTCGAATGTCAAAGACATGCAGCACTTGATCCAGCATCTCGCGATGCTGGGCTGTTACGCAGATCAATGACTCGATACCCGGTGCGGATTGCAATGAGCGGATGACAGGAGCCAATTTCACTGCCTCCGGCCGGGTGCCTAATACTGTCAGAACCTTGATTTTGTTATTTTTCATCATCCCGTTTGTTCAGGTTTGTTTGAACCAAGTCTGATAACATTAATATCAGAAGTATCCCAAATTGGGTTGGAAGTGACATTTACGGTATCAAATATTGTTTGAAGTGTGGGGAAATGCTTTAATTGCTCAGGGGTGAGAGAACGTATTTCCTTGTGTCCAACCAGGATCACCACGGCTTCAACCCCTACCAACGCTTGATTCAGGTCGTTGAATGGAGTGACGCACTCAATATGATCCCGCATGTTGAAAGGATCATACGTTTTTACCACAGCGCCTCTCTCAATAAGCAGCTTAACCACTTCGACCGCCGGGCTTTCCCGGAAGTCATCCACATCTGGTTTATAGGTTAACCCCATTGCGCAAATTTGTTTGCCTGTAAGTTTTCCAATCTTTCTTGCCATCCAATCCACAACAAAAGCAGGCTGCGAATCATTTACTTCCCGGGCAGTATGGATCAGGGGCGTGATGTCCGGGGCAGATTCAACAAAGAACCAGGGATCAACGCTGATGCAGTGACCGCCCACGCCTGGACCAGGGTTCAATATCTTTACACGTGGATGGCGGTTGGCCAGACTGATCGCCTCCCATATATCTATCCCAAAGCGATCTGCCAATTTGGAGAATTCATTTGCCATGGCAATATTAATATCCCTCGAAGTGTTCTCCATCAACTTCACCATCTCGGCGGTAGTAGAATCTGTTAGAAAGATTTCACCTTCTACAAACAGAGCATATAGGTCTCTACCAGCCTCTGCAGAAGCTGCGTTCACACCACCTACAACCCTCGCATTCTCAATCAATTCACGCAAGATCTGTCCGGGCAGAACCCGTTCTGGTGAGTATGCCAGAAAGAAATCAATTCCTGCTTTTAAGCCCGAGCTTTCAAGTATTGGAGCGACCACATCTACCGTTGTACGGGGAGGAGAAGTGGATTCCAGGAGGACCAGATTACCAGGTTTGAGGTGCGGAACGATGGAATCAGCCGCTGAAATAACATAAGACATATCAGCGAGCTTCCCAGATTTGAAAGGCGTGGGCACCGCGATGATAAAAGCATCCGCCGGTGAAACAGTCTGTGAAAATGTCAGGAAACCAGTCTTTATCGCCTCCTCGACCAACGGACGCAGTCCAGGCTCGATGATGTGCAGTTCACCCATTTGCAGGGTGTTGATCACATGCGGATTGACATCCACACCTGTTACATGGATTCTTTTTGATGCGAATGTGCTGGCGGTGGGAAGGCCGATATACCCCATTCCCAGAACACAGATTTTTGAATAACCCACAAACTCTCCTTGTAATTAGGACATGTTCCTGTTATTTTATCCCATTCTAAATAATTCGTGTCAAGGCGGTTTGCAGCAAGCGACATTTGGATTTTTGAATATACTTAATTCTTAGCAGACTGTTATGTAACAATGATGCTGTTACCGCTTGACTCAGAACGAATGTTCGTGTATAAATATATTAGCACAAATGTACAGTAATTCTCCAATCGGAGGGTAAAATGGCAAAAAAATCACAGGGCATTGGTCCGAGACACAATAAAATTTTGGTCTTCATGCAACGTTATCAGAAGAAGTTTGGATATCCGCCTTCCATCCGTGAAATATGCGAGGAAACCAGCATCTCTTCCACTTCGGTCGTTAATTATTACCTAGATCAATTGGAGAACTGGGGATATATCAAGCGCGAGAAAAATATTTCACGCGGCATCACGCTATTAAAAGACTC
This sequence comes from uncultured Chloroflexia bacterium, assembly GCA_963841805.1. GTDB lineage: Bacteria > Chloroflexota > Anaerolineae > Anaerolineales > Anaerolineaceae > PNON01. Next base: position 520,405 of record CAWJEB010000010.1, on the reverse strand, counting down.
TTTCAACAAGATGATCGTAAATGGAGTTTCTCCTGTGGTCGAAAAGATCGAGGAGCTTATACACATTCCTATCGTCGGCAGGATCGTTGCCGGTTTGCCAGTTCCAGTCCCTGCTTCAGACCTGGCATATTTCGATTCAGAATCCGCCATTGATATCGCCCGCAACATGCTGCCGATACGAGATAAAATGGAAGACATATTCGCCCTCGAAGTCCAGGGGGATTCTATGATCGACGCGATGGTGAACGACGGCGATGTCATCATCATGAAAAAGGCTACTGAAGCCACAAACGGAGAAATGGTCGCGGTCTGGTTGCTCGACAAAGACGAAACCACCCTCAAGTATTTCTACAAAGAGGGCGGGAAAATTCGTTTGCAGCCTGCCAATAAAACCATGGATCCCATTATTATCAACGACCCGCGGACTGTTCAGGTGCAGGGAAAAGTATTAATGGTGGTCCGGCGTTTACCAGTGGCCGCCTAACCCAAAGCTACATCCAACAACATCATCACCGCGAATCCTATCATTGCGCCAATCGTGGCGATGTCTGTGCTCTCGCCTCTTTGTGATTCCGGGATCAATTCCTCAACGACAACATAGATCATGGCGCCAGCCGCGAAAGAAAGGGCATACGGAAGGATGGGGCGCATCGCAATCACAGCTACAGCTCCAATCACCGCCGCGATCGGCTCCACAATGGCAGATGCCTGCCCAAACAAAAAAGACCTGGTGCGCGATAAACCTTCACCACGCAAGGGGACCGAAACAGCCATCCCTTCAGGGAAGTTCTGTAAACCGATACCTATGGCCAATGCCATTGCGCCTGCAATCGTTGCCGTCGGTAATCCAGCCGCGGCCGCGCCAAAGGCAACACCTACAGCCAACCCTTCTGGAATGTTGTGCAGCGTAATAGCCAACACCAGCAAAATGGACCTCTGCCAGGAAGTTTTGATGCCCTCACGTTCGGACATATCAAAACCAAGGTGCAGATGCGGAATGATCTTGTCGATGACGAACAAGAAAAGTCCGCCCATCAGAAAACCTACCACTGGGGGAACCCAGGGGAGTAATCCTAGTTCTTCGGATAATTCGATAGACGGAACCAATAAGCTCCAACAAGACGCGGCAATCATCACCCCGGCGGCGAATCCGAGCATGGCAACCAGTAACTTTCGGCTGACTGTCTTGTTGAAAAACACAAATGATGCACCCAGGGCAGTTACACCCCACGTAAATATCCCTGCGATTAACGCTTGCACAACTGGAGGATAATGTTCGAGAAAAGATAACATAGATCACCTATAAACCTGAAAATTTATTTGTGGAATTAATTATAGCGAAGAAATTGGATTAATAATAGTTTATGTTATTCCTCATACTAAATATCTCTGAACGAAAATAAACAAGACATTCATCTTAAATGGATTAAGGGATAAACAAAAAAATCCTGCCCATGGGCAGGATTTTTATATTCCATGAAAGTAATTATGCTACTTCGACAGCGGCACCAGCTGCTTCAAGTTTGCCCTTGGCATCTGCAGCAGCTTCTTTGGTAACACCGGCGAGGACTTTAGCGCCAGCGGTTTCGGCCATATTCTTGGCTTCAACCAGTCCAAGGTTGGTGAGTTGGCGAATGACCTTGATAACTTCGATCTTCTTGGCGCCGGGATCTTTCACGATGACATCGAACTCAGTCTTCTCTTCAACAGGTTCGGCTGCAGCACCAGCGGCGCCGGCAGCAGCGACAGCAACAGGAGCGGCGGCGGAAACGCCCCACTTCTCTTCCAGTTGTTTTACGAGGTCAGCAGCTTCCAAGACGGAAAGTGCACTTAATGCTTCTACAAGTTTAGCTAAATCAGCCATTTCAATTTCTCCTTACAAGTTGTTAATTAATTATTTATGATCAATCAGAGGTATCACAAGGATTTACTCCATTTGATCTGATTTCCTAATAGATTACGCTTCCTTCTCGGAATACGCCCTGACCACAGAAGCCAATCCGCGAGCGGGTTCGGCCAGTGTTCGTACCAGTTGACTGGCAGGTGTCTGGATTAATCCAAGTAGTTTTGCGCGCATTACTGGCAACGGAGGCAGATCTGCTAATGCCTTGATCTGTCTAGCATCCATGAACTGATCTCCAAGGTAGCCGCCTTTCACTTTGAAGACGTCATTACCTTTTACAAAATCAGTCATCGCTTTTGCCATCGCCGGGGCATCGCTGAACGCGAAACCGACAGCAGTGGAACCAGTCAGCAGTGTATCGTCCAATTCAATATTCTGTGCTTTGAATACATTCGTTAACAAGGTATTCTTTACAACATGGAATTCTCCACCTGCTTCACGAGCCTTCGCCCGGACAGCATTGATCCCTTTCATGTTCAAGCCAGAGTATTCAACCATAATCATTGCCTGACTTTTTTTGAGCCAGTCAACGTATTGTTCTTGTATTACACCCTTATGTTGTTTGCTGAAAGCCAATGTCTTTCACCTCCTTCCTGATATGGAATAAAAAAAGTCTTTGTCTGATAATTATCCAATCGGGCAAAGACTTCAACATTCAAGAATGTTTGGTAAAAAGTCCTCACCTCGGCTGGTATTCATTAAGCCCGTCATATTATCTCAACAGGCACCGGCTATCTGCGGCGAAGTTGTTTATTTAATTGTTGGAATTATAACCTATTCCAGTGTTTCTGTCATGGTCTGGGCAGCATTGGTATCCAACTTGATGCCGGGGCCCATGGTTGATGTTACGGTGATGTGCTTGATGAAGATACCTTTTGCGGCGCTGGGTCTTGCTTTTTTGATGGCGTTCATCAATGCCGAAAGGTTTTCGTACAGGTTTTTAGTTTCGAATGAAACTTTTCCTATCGGGGCGTGGATATTTGCTGTCTTATCCAAACGGAATTCCACACGGCCGGCTTTAGCTTCCTGAATAACGCGGGGAAGGTCTTCACCGGCGGCAACAGTGCCAGCTTTGGGGTTCGGCATCAACCCGCGTGGACCGAGAACGCGACCCAGTTTACCAACTTTTCCCATCATATCCGGAGTGGACATGGCCAGGTCAAAATCAGTCCATCCGCCCAGGATCTTATTGACCATTTCATCGGTATCAATGATATGATCCGCTCCCGCCTCTTTAGCGAGCGTTGCAGCTTCGCCTTGCGCAAAAACGATGATACGAACGGTCTTGCCCAGTCCATGTGGAAGCACAACAACATCGCGCATCATCTGGTCCGCCTGACGCGGGTCCAAACCCATACGCATGTGCACTTCGACGGTTGCGTCAAATTTAGTAATGGATGTTTCTTTCGCCAGTTCTACTGCTTCCAAAGGTGAGTATGCTTTATCAGCATCAATTTTGGCTTTTGCAGCCAGGTATTTCTTTCCGTGTTTTGCCATTTTTTCTCCTAGGTGGTTCAGGCGGGCTTAATTTGCCCTCCCACAGGGGTTACTTTTCGATTGTTATTCCCATATTGCGGGCTGTGCCTTCAAGTTGTTTGATGGATGAATCAATATCGAAGGAGTTCATGTCTTTAGCTTTGATCTCAGCGATCTCTTTTAATTGTGCTCGCGTAACCTTGCCAACTTTGATCCGATTCGGCTCAGCAGATCCTTTTTCAATGCCGGCAGCCTTACAGAGTAAAACAGCGGCTGGGGTGGATTTTAATACAAATGTAAATGAGCCATCTGTATAAACGCTGATCTCTGCCGGAATAATATCACCCATACGATTATTCGTGCGGGCATTATATTCCTTGCAGAATGCCATGATATTCAACCCGTGGCCTGCCAGAGCAGGGCCGATCGGGGGCGCCGGATTTGCTTTCCCGGCTGCGATATTCAACTTTACTATTGCTTTAATCTTCTTTGCCACTTTTTTTCTCCTTTGTGGTCATAGCGGATGATTATAGGTTCATCCTTCCACCTGTCTCAATCCATTCCTGGATTGGTGATACCCATATTTAGGCGCGCTCCACCTGTAAGAAGTCCAGCTCTACGGGTGTTTCACGTCCGAAGAAATTGACCATCACGCGAACCTTGGTGCGGTCCATGTCAATTTCTGCCACATTGCCGCGAAAATCGTTGAAAGGACCATCCACAATGCGGACTCGTTCACCGATCTTGAAGGTAACTTTAATAACCGGCGCTTCTGCCTCCATGCGGCGAAGGATTTGTGTAACTTCCTCCCCACGTAAGGGGGTTGGCACATTGCCCATCCCGACGAATCCTGTCACGCCTGGTGTGTTGCGAACCACAAACCAGGATTCTTCTGTGAGGATCAAATTCACGAGTACATACCCGGGAAACACATGGCGTTCGACAGTCTTTCGTTTGCCATCCTTGACTTCGATCTCTTCCTGGGTTGGTATGACAACATCAAAGATCCTGTCCTTCATACCCATGGTTTCAATTCGCTGTTCAAGGTTATGCCGGACTTTGTTCTCATACCCCGAATAACAATGGATAACATACCAGGCACGAGTATCGCCTGCTTCTTCGATGGATTGTTGAATGGTCAATTCCGGCGCACCCGGTGAATCCATACTAAGCGGCGCGCCAGGACCCTCTGGTACCTTTACTTCCTCAGAGGATTCTGATTCTTTGGGTTCTTCAATTTCTTGATAATCCTGCGCGTCCATTTTTGTTGCGCTCCTTTATTCCGGTATCAATAAATAATTAAGCCAGAATTAATGCAATGAGCTGCGAAAATACGAAATCCAATAATCCTAATAAGGCAGCCATCAATACCAGAACAATCAGAACTATTTTTGTAAGATGCCACGCTTCTTTTGGTGTCGGCCAGTTGACCTTGCGTATCTCACCAATTGTCTCGCGGTAGTATCGCTGCAGAAAATTTCCTTTTTTCGCTTTTTCGAGTGTATGAGCCACCACATTCTCCTTATTTCCCTGATCCAGGGAAGTTGCCCCTAAGAAGGGGTCGTACCCCTAAAAGGGGGTCGTACGGCTAAAACGCCGCCCAAGACGACGGCGTTCGCTTTTGTTTCTGGCAGGCCAGGAAGGAATCGAACCCTCAACCTCCTGTTTTGGAGACAGGCACTCTGCCAATTGAGCTACTGGCCTAATTTAATCGATCAGCGGAGGTTGATTTTCCCGCTGATCGGTACTAAACCCTGCTTACTTTGTCTCGCGATGCGGTGTATGTTTCTTGCAGCGTGAGCAATATTTTTGCAGTTCCATACGTCCGGGATCGTTTCTACGGTTCTTCTCGGATGTATAGTTACGCTCTTTGCATTCAGAGCAGGCCAGTGTAATAACTGGGCGAACATCTTTCTTTGACGCCATAACTTAATCTTCGCAATATCCTAAAAGGATATTACAGCTCCTTTAGTCCAGTATTTTTGTGATCCTACCGGCGCCAACCGTCAGACCACCTTCACGAACAGCAAATGTTGAGCCCTGCTCCAATGCCACAGGTACGATCAATTCCACTTCCAGGTTCACATTATCCCCTGGCATTACCATTTCTACACCATCCGGCAGTTTGATGTTGCCGGTTACATCCATTGTCCGAATGTAGAACTGCGGGCGGTATCCGGTAAAGAATGCTTTGTGTCTGCCGCCTTCGTCCTTCTTCAATACGTACACTTCACTCATGAATCTCTTGTGCGGGGTGATCGAGCCGGGTTTGGCGATGACCTGTCCACGTTCCACATCGGTGCGCTCTATTCCGCGCAGCAGCAAGCCCAGATTGTCTCCGGCCAGCCCTTCGTCCAACAGTTTGTGGAACATTTCCACACCTGTGCAGACCGAGGCGCGCGTCTTTTCCTGCAGTCCTACGATCTCCACCGGTTCTCCAACTTTGATCCGTCCACGATCCACTCTACCAGTCACCACGGTGCCGCGGCCTTTGATCGAGAAGACGTCTTCCACCGGCATCATGAAGGGTTTGTCTACTTCACGCATCGGCTCAGGAATGTATTCATCCACCACGCGCATCAGTTCTTTGATGCTGGCGTATTCCGGCGCTTCCGGGTCGGTGCTGGTGCTTTCCAATGCCTGCAATGCAGAGCCGCGTACGATCGGGATGGTGTCCCCTGGGAATTTGTAGGCGGTCAACATTTCACGCAGTTCCATCTCCACCAACTCCAACAACTCTGGATCGCCCATCTGGTCGATCTTGTTCAAGTACACCACTATGCTCGGTACTTCCACCTGGCGCGCCAATAGGACGTGTTCCTTGGTCTGCGGCATTGGGCCGTCCGGCGCTGCCACTACCAGGATCGCGCCATCTACCTGCGCTGCTCCGGTGATCATGTTCTTGATGTAATCACGGTGTCCCGGCATGTCCACGTGCGCATAATGCCGTTTGTCCGTCTGGTATTCCACGTGCGCTATGTTGATCGTGATCCCGCGCGCTTTTTCTTCCGGCGCGTTGTCGATCTGATCATACGCTTTGAATTCTGCCAATCCCCGTAGTTGACTCCATTTTGTGATCGCCGCTGTTAATGTGGTTTTTCCATGGTCTATGTGCCCCATGGTCCCTATATTCAAATGCGGTTTCGACCGATCAAATTTTTGCTTCGCCATTTTTTCTTCTCCTTACAAGACATAATAGTTTATTACGTCAGCATGAGCCCTCAATGGGATTCGAACCCATGACCTCGTTCTTACCAAGAACGCGCTCTACCGACTGAGCTATGAGGGCTAGCTGCACCCCAGAATCAGCCCTCCGGCCTTCATTCCGTAGGTATGTGACTCAGTGGGCGGTGAAGGATTTGAACCTCCGAAGTCGTCTGACAACTGATTTACAGTCAGTCCCCTTTGGCCACTTGGGTAACCGCCCGAGATTATAATTGCGAACAAAGTTACAATCGAGCCCCGCAATTTTTGCAAGGTTATGCCGACAGTTTGCTCACAACGTGAGCCGACGATGGGAATCGAACCCATAACCTACCACTTACAAGGCGGTTGCTCTGCCGATTGAGCTACGTCGGCGTTCGATTGTTAAAATACCTTTTATCGCGGAGTGCATTATACCAAATGCACCCACTATCGGCAAGGTATGGAAAAATAATACCCTGACACAGCGAAGGCTGAGTCTATCAGGATTCGAGGGGAGAGTCAATATTTTACACTGAATTTGTAGCAGCCTTACACGCTTGCATTCTCTTTCGCCAACGGCAGGCACACCGTGAATGTCGTCCCCACGCCTTCTTTCGATATCACTTCGATCCTTCCGCCATGATTCTTTATGATCCAATAAGCAATGGATAACCCAAGCCCAAAGCTGCTCCCATCCGCGGATCGCGTTCGCGCTTTATCTCCACGATAAAAGCGTTCAAAGATGTGCGGTAAATCCTTCGCCGGGACTCCCGGCCCTGTGTCTTCAATGACAGTCTGGGCCTGACCGTTCGCCTTCTTGATGGCCAGGAAGACCGATCCTCCTGCTGGGGTATATTTGACCGCATTAGCCAGCAGGTTGATGAACACCTGCTTGATCCTGTCCCGGTCGCCGACAACCTGGATTTGGTCAATTTCTGTCACCTTTAAATTGATCTTGTCACCCGCCAGTACTTTTACCTGCTGAAGCACTTCCAGGACGATCGTATCCAATTCGATGGGTTTCAGATCCAGTTCCAGCTTGCCAGCTTCTGCCTGCGCCAGCAGCAGCAGGTCGCCAACCATGCGCGTCAGTCGATCCACCTCGGTTTCGATACTTTGCAGTGACTCTTCATCCGGTTTCTTCATCATTCGCAGCAAGCCAACATTCCCCTTGATCACAGTTAGCGGGGTGCGTAGTTCGTGGCTGACATCCGCCATAAAGCGCTTCTGCCTGTTGAATAGGTATTCCAACCGGTCCAGGGTCTGGTTGAACGCCTCGATCAACACCCCGATCTCATTTTTATTTTTTCTGGGAACAGGAATCCGCCTGGATAGGTCATCGGCATTGGTAATACTCAATGCCGCCAGGGTCACCTTCTCGAGAGGCACAAGCACCTGTCCGGTACTCAACCATCCAAACAAGCCCGCAAGTGAGACCGAGATCACCATCACAATCCCCAGCACAGTAATTAAAATATTTTGCAATATATCCACAATACCGCGGTTGGTACCCACTTGAAGCACAGCCATTTTTCGTCCGTCAATTTCGAGCGGCACGCTTAGCACTCGCAGGCTGGCATTGTTCAATTTTGTGTCATGGAAAACTGGCTCCTGAACTCGCATACCTATAGGATCAAGCGATTTCGCCAGACGGGTGATGTTAATGGAAGACACCTTCAAATGGGAGTCATTATCCCAAATTTGCAGGTAGATAGTGGATGTGGCATCCAAAGATGGTACACGGATGATCTCCACTTCGCCCTGTGCATTCACCCTCGTATTGGAGATCAACTCTTGCGCTGTATTGGTGAGGGAATTGTCAATTTGATCTACCAGCATGACACTAACGAGGATGTAAACACCCACACCGTATATGAGCAGAATAAATCCGGCCAGTAATGAATACAGCAGTGTAAGCTGGTAGCGAAGCGACATCAGGGCATTTCGCGCAGAACATAACCCACGCCGCGGGCGGTATGGATCAATTGAGCTTCATCTCCTACAACCAATTTCTGTCTTAAGTAGCGGATATACACATCCAGTACGTTTGATTCACCACCAAAGTCGTAACCCCATACCCGGTCAAAAATGACCTCGCGTGTCAGCACCTGGCGCGGATGGCGCAAAAAGAGTTCCAGTAGATCATATTCCTTGGCTGTCAACTGGATCTCGCGGCCATTGCGGATCGCCTGCCTGGATGAAGTATCAAGCGCAAGGTCCGAGAAAGTTAACACCGGTATTCTCTCAGGTTGCGTCCTGCGCAGCAGCGCACGAATCCTGGCGAGCAATTCTTCTAGTTCGAATGGTTTCACAAGGTAATCGTCCGCTCCAGCATCCAGTCCCTGCACCCGGTCGTTAATAGTGTCCTTCGCCGTCAGCATCAGAATGGGCACCGGTCCGGCAGAACGCAGACGGCGGCACACTTCCAGGCCATCCATCCCCGGCAGCATCCAATCCAAAATGACCAGATCGGGGTGATACTCACGGAATTTTTGCAATCCTTCCTGTCCATTGACAGCCGTTTCCACCTGATAAGATTCAAACGCCAGCCCCCTTCTAAGGATACGGAGAATGGCTTCGTCATCTTCAATTATTAATATTTTTTCTTTCATGGTCTTACCCTCCATCATTAATTATATAGTACTGATTATAATTCTCACCGTCAAGAATTCAGCTATACACTAATGAAAATTTAATACATTTCAGGGTATCCAAAAAGGATACCCTGATTTTGTTTCATTTTAATGCTTTAATTTACCTTGATCGTTCTCGGTTTTACAGCTTCTGATTTTGGGATATCCACTGTCAGGACGCCATTTGTTAATTTGGCTTCAATTTTTTCGGCATTAATTGCAGCCGGTAACTTGACAGATCTCTTGAAATCTCCACTGGGACGTTCTGCTAACAGGTAATTTTGATCCTCTTCACGCTGATAACCAAGGCTGCCCTGAATGGTTAAGGTCTCTTTTTCGAGTGAGATGGACACATCTTCTGCTTTCAAACCTGGAACCAGTATACTCAAATGATAGGAATTTGCTTTTTCAACAATGTCCATAGGAACTGATACTGTCTCGGAACGTTCTTCCATCAATTGGGAACGGCGCGGTGTGGCTGCCATTGCCCAGTGTGGTCTTTGATTGAGGGGTGAAATATAGTAACGCATAATTTTTCTCCTTATACCTACCGGTAATATTTTAATTTGTAAATAAATCATACTTCCCACATATAAGAGTAATGTAAGCTATATATCAGAACTTTATTAACTTTGTCTGAACAGGTATAATTTTCGGGTGAATACCAAACGTAAATCTATATACTCAATAATGATCATCGCTGGGATACTATTGGGAGTAGTGATCGCCGGAGTTTTTCAGTATCGAACCAGCCTCACCCGGCATGCCCGCATATTGATGTGGCTGCGCCAACCCGATCAACACCCGGAGTGGGCGATCAAAGCGCTTGACCAGTGCAAGGAAGCGCCATTTCTGCTTCCTACAGATGGATACATCGGCTACTTGTGGGATGATTCATTCAGGCTCGGCCATCGCCACCAGGGAATCGATATTTTCGGTGGTCATGAACCCGGCATCACTCCGGTTTATGCTGCCTACGACGGATTCCTCACCCGCCAGGCAGATTGGAAATCGACAGTGATCATACGCATTCCATCAGATCCGCTTCAAAAGGGGAGACAGATCTGGTTGTATTACACCCACCTTGCCAGCCCAAATGGAAATTCACAAATATCCTCAGATTTTCCTCCCGGAACAAAGGAGAAGCAAGTCAAAGCCGGCGAACTGCTCGGCTATCAGGGCAACTTTTCAGGCGATCCAAACAAGCCGGTTGGGGTTCACCTCCACTTTTCAATCGTCAGAGATGATGGCCAGGGAAGTTACTTAAACGAATTGAAGATACAAAATACCATCGATCCCTCACCGTACCTCGGCATTGACCTGAACAGGCACACCGCATCGGCAAATGTACCCATCTGTCCGTAATAAACCTGTAAGATTTGCTGACTAATAAAATTATTTTTCCAGACTATAATAAAATTAGAATTTAAGGGATCTCCGGCAATTCTTTTAATAATCAGGAGGATGACCATGCTAACATATCGGGAGGCTGCGACTGCATTGATCGATCTGCAGATTCCTTCCGATTCTCCTGTGATCGTACATGCTTCCCTGTCTGCTTTTGACGAGGTTCGCGGCGGCGCAGAAACCTTCCTCGGCGCGTTGAGTGTCATGTCAAAACAGATCCTCATGCCTGCCTTTACCTTCAAGACTATGATCACTCCACTTGAGGGGCCGCCTAATAATGGGATGATGTATGGCAGCAGCGAAGGTACCAACCTGATGGCCGAATTCTTCCACCACGATATGCCGGTTGACCCACTGGTCGGTGAGATCGCTGAGAAATTCAGGCAGCTACCTCAAACAAAGCGGACATCCCACCCTATTTTTTCATTCGCCGCAACAGACTTGGACTACGCGCTGAGCTCACAGACTCTTGCAGACCCATTCGCTCCGATAGCTTCCATCAGTAATATGAAAGGCTGGGTTCTTTTACTGGGCGTGGACCAGACTGTTAACACTTCCATCCATTTCGCTGAAAAGATGGCTGGCCGGCGTCAGTTTGTACGTTGGGCTTTGACTCAAAATGGCATCGTGGAATGCCCTGGTTTCCCCGGTTGTTCTGATGGGTTCAATGCCATTTCCCCCATGCTCGAAGATGTTACACGGAAGATCACCCTGAATGGATCGCTGGTTCAAGCTATTCCTTTGAACTTCTTGATCCATGCTGTGAAAACTGCCATCGATAACGATCCATTTGCTCTGTTATGTGATCACCCGGACTGTGAGCGCTGTCTTGCCATTCGTAGTGGACAGAACCCGGCAGAAGATCAGGCAGCATAATACTTTACATATTTTCTGTGAATATTTTGGATAAACAGGGTATGATTAAGCAAATGTGAAGTAGGAAATTCAAAACTGGTGTGATGTATGAACAAATTGATAATCTAATGGACATCGAAAACCCTAAAACCTCACTTGAATTGCTTTACAACATCAGCCGTGAGCTGGCGAATGAGATCGAGCTGCATCCATTGCTCAAAAAGATACTCACCCTGGCTATCCGCAATGTAGGCGCGGAACGCGGTAGTATCGTGGTCTTAAATGAGAACGGCCGGCCGGTGGATGCTGCCATCATCTACGGCGAGAAGATCTATACCCACACCGTGCAGCAGCTCCGTGAAACAGTGGAAAAAGGGATGGCTGGCTGGGTCGTTCGGCATCATAAAGCCGTTCTGGTGAACGATACCCGGCAGGACACCCGCTGGCTGCGCCGCCCGGATGATGAGACCAACCGCAGCGGCTCCAAAAGCGCACTTTGCGTACCCCTTCTCGCGCATCAGAAACTGGTTGGCGTACTCACAGTGGTTCATCCGCAGGTGGGCTTCTTCACCACCAATCACATGAGCCTGTTGCAATCGATTGGCGATATCGCCGGGATCGCTGCGCTGAACGCTCGTCTATATGCCGAAAGCGAGAAACGCGCACGGGTGATGACAGCTCTTATAGACAATGCCATCGCCATCAATTCATCTCTCCACCTGAATGAGGTGCTGCAACGACTGCTGGAACATACCAAGGAAGCCCTGCAAGTGGAGGTGGTAGCTTTTGGCCTGGTGGATGCCGCCAGCAAAGAACTTGAATTTCGCGCTGCGACCGGAGAGAACGCCGTCAAGTTGATTGGCAACCGCATGCGTTTGGGCAAGGGCATTGCCGGGCGTGTGGCGGTGGATGGTAAAGCTGTGATCGCCCACGAGGCTTTCCTCGAAGATGCAGACCGCATCCCCGGTTTCTCAATTGAATCGTTTGCCTGCGCTCCATTGCGGGCTGAATCAAAGATCATCGGCGTATTGGAAGCCATCAATCCCAAATCCGAAGGCTTTGAGCAGGAATCCCTGATGCTTCTCAATGCTTTCGGCAGCCTCGCAGGAACGGCAGTCCGCAACGCCCAGCTATTTGAACAAATCCAGGCTACCAATCTAAGATACATGGAATTGTTCGAAGACAACATTGACCCGATCATCATCACCGACTTTGATGGCAAGATCCTCGAAGCCAACCGTCCTGCCAACCGGGTAACAAGCCTGTCCTGTGCCCAATTGATCAATCGCAACATCCAGGAATTTCCACACCATTAATGAAGAAAAACTGGGCGAAAAATTTAAGAACTTACAATCCTCTGAAGCGATCACCTACGAAGCCGAGATTCGCACCCAGGAAGGCTGGGAGATTCCGGTGCAGGTGTATGTCAGGCGCATTGAGTACTACGGTTCCAACAGCATTCAATGGATTTTGCGGGATATCACCGAAAAGGTGGATCTTGATTCCCTGCGCAATGACCTGATCGCCATGGTGTACCACGACCTGCGATCCCCATTGGCGAACGTAACCGCCAGCCTGGATATCCTTTCCACGCTGCAGGCAGGCGAAAACGAGGAAACTGCCGCCAGCCTGCTGAATATCGCCCTGCGTTCATCCGATAGAATTCAACGGTTATTAAACTCGCTGCTGGACTCTTACCGCCTCGAAGCAGGACAATCTATCGTCAACCTCAAGGAAATCAACCCCAACACATTGATCAATGAGGTGGTGGACATCATCCACACCACACTGGAGTCTAAAACACAGAAAATGACTCTGGATATCCATGAAAATCTTGGAACGATCAGCGTTGACCCGGATATGATCCGGCGGGTGCTAATCAACCTGGCTGAGAACGCATCCAAGTTCTCACAAGTCGATGCCAACATAGTGATCGGCGCGAAAACTACGGATACCAAGATCATGTTCTGGGTTGCCGATGACGGTCCCGGAATTCCTGCGGAAGACCAGGAAAGAGTATTTGACAAATTCTCCCGCCTCAAGATGTCCGGCTCGGCCAAGGGTATGGGGCTCGGGTTGGCATTCTGCCGGCTGGCAGTGAATGGCCACGGCGGCAATATTTGGGTTGAAAGCACACCCGGAAAAGGAAGCTGCTTCTTCTTCAATTTACCGTTGAAAAATACAGTGGAAAAGGAAGTGGAAAAGAAAGAGAAATAAAAACCAGGAATTTGGAGTTGTGATGCAGGAAATTTCTCAAGATATTTTTATTGAAACTGGTTACAGCGGGACAACCCTCGGCGCTATCAACGCACCGCATGGTTTGATCCTGATCGATGCGCCCCTCAAAGCGGATGATACCCGCACCTGGCGTTCCACATTACTCAACTTAAGCGGCGGTGTGGACCGGATGCTCATTAACCTGGATGCTCACCCGGACCGAACTCTGGGGACGAGGTCCATGGAATGCACTGTGGTTGGAAATGAAGTGATGGCAGAGGTATTCAGAAACCTGCCTAATACATTCAAGGCGCAAAACGTAGAAACCGGCGCGGATTGGGAGCAGTATCCCAACCTGGGCAGCATCCGTTGGAACCCGCCGGAGATATCATTTACTGAGTCCCTAAATATATACTGGGGCAGTAAACCGATCATCCTGGAAAGCCGTCCCGGGCCGTATTCCGGTTCGATCTGGGTTGGTATTCCGGAAGACAAGGTGCTATTTCTAGGCGATCTGGTCGTCAATAACCAGCCGCCTTTCTTAAGCAATGCCTCCCTGGAAGATTGGATCGATAATCTACAGGTCCTCCTCACGCCGCTATATCGCGAATATTTCTTCGTGGGCGGACGCAACGGACTGGTTACATACGAGGATGTCCGGCGCCAACTGAATTTCATCCTCGAGGTGAAGGATCATATTGATCACCTTAAGAAACAATCAGACTCGGCAGCAGAGATCGAGAAACTGCTGCCAAAATTGATGCAGACCTTTAGCTTTCCTTTTGAAAAGATCAGCCAATACACTCAGAGGCTGCGTTGGGGAATGAACCAATTGATCAAGCGCAGCTTACGCACACCTACTACCGATCCAGAGGAGTAAACTCTCCATGAGAGCATCAGAGTATTTGCCCGTGTTCGAAGCCACTCGCGGCGACCTGGTTGAATTGATCCACCTCGGAGCAATCGCTGTGGTCAACAATCAGGGAGAACTACTGGCAAGCTGGGGCGATCCCCAATCCATCACCTACATGCGGTCTGCCTCCAAGCCTTTCCAGGCGCTGCCATTCATGGAAAACAACGGTGACAGCCTCTACGGTCTGAACGGGGAAGAGGTCGCCGCCCTGTGCGCTTCGCATACCGGCACCGATGAGCATGTGCGCATCATTACCGGGATGCAGGAAAAAATGGGCATTCAGGCGGAAATGCTGCAATGCGGTACGCACATCCCGCCCAACAATGAAACCTGGATCGAAATGAACAAACGCGGAGAAAAGCCCGCGCCCATCCGCCACATGTGCTCCGGCAAGCACACCGGTATGCTCGGATATGGCAAGATGATCGATGCAGATCTGTCCACTTATCTCTCCATGGAGAACCCGATCCAACAGCATATCCTAAAAGCATTCTCAGAAATAACATCCTATCCGATTGGACAAAATCGGCGTTGGCAGCGATGGTTGTTCCGCCCCCAATTATGCCCTGCCGATCTACCATGCCGCCTTTGCGTTCGCCAGGCTCTGCCAGCCGGAGGGGTTGTCCCCAGCGCGTGCTGCTGCTTGCGAACGCCTGACAGCCGCCATGCGCAACCACCCGAACATGATCGCCGGTCCGCGTAAGGCAGATACCACCATCATGGCGGAAACCCATCTGAAGATCGTCTCCAAGACTGGCGCTGAAGGGTTCCAGTGCCTGGGCGTGATGCCCGACGCCATCGAACCCGGATCGCCCGCGCTGGGTATTGCTTTCAAGATCGCGGATGGCGACTCGGAAGAACGCGCACGCCCGCTGGTTTCGATCGAAATTTTGCGGCAGCTAGGAGCGATATCAAAATCGGAAGCCGAAGCATTGCAGAAATTCGGCCCGCGGCGCATTTACAATGCTGCCAGGCTGGATATCGGCGAATACCGCCCGGTTTTCTCGCTTAAATGAAGAACGAAATCCCGCCAAACAAACCATTCGCCGAACAGGTTCACAAGCTTTTGTTGTCACATTATGGCAGCCCAACCTGGCGTGAGCCTCTGCCAGCTTTGGATGAACTGGTCTCCACCATCCTTTCGCAAAACACCAATGACGTCAACCGCGACCGGGCTTTCAACACCCTCAAACAGCGCTTCCCCACCTGGGAAGAAGTAGAAACAGCAGACACATCCGATGTGATCGATGCCATTCGGGTGGCCGGGCTGGCAAACCAAAAGGGACCGCGCATCCAGCGCGTGCTGGCACAGATCCACGCCGAACGAGGGGAACTCTCCCTGGATTTTCTCAAAGACATGCCCCGCGATGATGCCCGACAGTGGCTGTTGAAGTTCAAAGGTGTCGGCCCCAAGACCGCTGCCATCGTCCTGCAATTCTCACTGGATAAGCCCGCCTTTCCAGTGGACACCCACATTTACCGCGTCACCGGCCGTCTTGGTCTGCGCCCCGAAAAGATGGACGTGGAAAGCGCCCACGCCTACCTGGAAGAGTCCTTCCCGCCCGAGAGCTATTACGCCGCCCACCTGAACATCATTCGCCTGGGGCGCGAGCTGTGCCACCCCTCCAAACCAGAATGCGGCATCTGTCCGTTGGCGGATGTGTGCCGGTTTGCCAGAATTAATAAAAACTGAGTAGATTTTTCTCCGATATGATTTCCATGAGGGAGTGATATTATCAACAAAAACGGAGACCGGAGGTCAAAACCCTTGTACCAACAGTAGACCGGTGCGAACAAGTAATACACGAAATTACTTCTACACTCAGACTATCCTGTTAAGTAAGGAATTTAGTTCTTCAATCTTTTTACTATTAGCAAAATCTAATGAAGACTTCCCAACTTTGTTAATGATTTCTGGGTCTGCACCAAAATCCATGAATAGCTTTACAAGACTATAGTTTCCTTTTCCATTATATATTGCGTACCAAAATGGTGTATTACCCCATCTATCCTGCAAATTTACAATAATTCCTTTTTCTAATAATCTCTTAGTTAAATTTTCATTTGGGTAATAACTCAAGTAATGTGCAGCGGACTGTCCATCTGTATTTACAATATTTATATCAATTTCCCTATGGATTAGATCTTCTGCAATATCAAATTTTCTAGAAGCAATAGCCACATGGAGCAAGGTATCTCCTGATGAATTTCTAATATTTATGTCCACTCGGTCAATTAGAGAATAATATTTAGATGAGTTACCATATTTTATACTCACGAATATATCTCGAGCTTCATCCATGTGAAACCTCCTTACCACGCCCAGAGTTCTAACCGATAGATCTTCTCTTATTTTATCTCCAGTAACGAATTTCTGTGTATTCCCGGAGTAAATCGACAAGTGATAATGCCGAACCACTGGTACCAATGTGGATCACACCACTCATATACTTATTTCTTGATTTTTTACAGATAATCCGCTATACTGATTTATGGATTTACGGAAAAGGAGTATTTCATGAGTACTACATTTCAAGTGCAGGTTGTGCGCCGGGGAGTGATCACCTTACCCAAAGAATTACGCGAAACAAACCGAATTGAAGAAGGCGACCTTCTGACATTGATCGACCTGGGGGACGGTGTGATGGTGATAAGCCCTCAGCGCTCGCGAGTTGACGAAGTTGCAAACCGTCTGTCAAAAGAGTGGATGCAAAAAGGGGAGTCGTTGGAATCCATGTTAACCACCCTCAGGGAAGTGCGCACGGATTATGATACAAAAAAAGCTTAAGGTTTTCCTGGATACAAGCGTGATCATCGCGGCTGCTCTTTCCCCAACTGGTGGAGCTAGGCAGATATTTCTATTGGGTGAAGCCGGCTTGCTGTATTTGCTGGTTGGGCCTGCTGTGCTGCGGGAAGCAGAAGAAGTTACCCGGCGAAAAGCCCCGGATTCTCTACCATTACTGGCGCAGCTGCTGGCTGCTGGAGGAATCGCAGTTTCCCTCGAGCCAACCCGGCAACAGCTAACAATGGCTGAATCGTGGATAGAGTACAAACCGGATGCGCTGATCCTGGCGGAAGCCCTTGCCGCCAACCCTGATTGGTTCATCTCCCATGATAAAACCCACTTCACAGGAAAACAAAGCAATCGATTGATCCCACTTAACATTGGTACGCCGGGTGATCTGTTGCAGTTTATTAAAGAGAGTTACCACACGCAGTAGCATCTCTGCTTTCGACTTTTATGACAGAGGTGAACTTTGATTGTTGTGAAAGGATAGAAAGCTGAGACCTATCGGTCATGGCAATACGCTCGGTCGGGTCCCACTCTGCATCGCTCTGGGGATGATAAGACCAGCACGAACGAAAGCAAGTCAATATCTACTATTTGGTTTGGAAATTACCTTTCATACCTTTAATACCCAATATTGTATAGAAAGTGGTATGAAAATTATTGTACCGTTTATGATTGCTATTAATATTATTAAGGATGAATTCAATGGAATAAAGTTTTTCATTGACCACCAAGTAAGAAATGCACAACCCAAACTGAATAAAAATGTTAACAGGAAAATCAGATATTTCTCAGATGTTTCGATATCATTTTTTGTCCACCGTTTATTTGGATAAATACTATATGATTGTAGATTAGATATCCTAAGATATAAACCAATAAACCACCCAGATATCAGAGCCCTAACCAGAATATCGATAAGAAAATTATTAAGCAACAATCTCCTACTAATAAAAGAAGAAACTATCAATAGGCATGCGACAAAAATGAGAGGCATGAGAATTCTATAAAAGATAGTAATTCCCTTGTTTTGAATTCCTCCAATATTTTTCATTAGTTCCTAAAAACACTTATTTAGTTCGCGCCGGTTTCCTGATTGAGTACATTTCTTGACCACGATTTTCCTTTTTAATTTTATCCATATACGACAATTACACAATTGGAATTTCCCCATCCAAATTTCAAAGTCAGTAGGTTGGGTTGAGTGTTTTTTACGAAACCCAACACACCATTCGCGCTAAGTTTCAGGTATTATTTCTTTTCTATCTCCCAAATTCTTGCCAAAACAATTCTTTGTATCTATTCAACCTGTAACATCTAACAGCTAGACAAGTCCATTTTTGTGCTTATAATATATATAGAACATATAATCTAAATTTGTTTAGAGGTAAATCGAAAAAAACCATGTCATATCAAAACTCTGCGTAGTATGCCCCCCTTTTTATTCCCCCCAAATGTGTACATTTGGGGGGACGGCGTAGCCAGGGGGGAATCTTTGGAGTCATTGATGTAAAATAAACAAAACGCAGGAATAAAGCTAATGCCAGCAAAAAGATCAGATCCGGTAACTATAACCATGAAAAAAGCAAAAAACTCCGACACAATCAGACTTCTGCCGAAATCAAACTCTGGCGTTACCTTCGGGCGGATGGGTTGGGCGTGAGTTTTCGGCGGCAGCACGCCATTGGTCCATTCATCGTCGATTTTTGCTGCATAAAGCACAAATTGATGATCGAGCTTGATGGTGGTCATCATCTCGAGCAGGAGGAATACGATGCAAACCGGTCTGCATATCTCCAGTCGAGAGGGTACAAGGTGCTGCGCTTCTGGAATAATGATGTGATGAGAAATTTGGATGCGGTGATAGTAGAAATTCAAAGAGCGATCGAAGAGAGGAAGCCCCTACTTTAATCACCTCCTGAACACCTTCAGCGTCCAGCAAGCACTGACCTACAATGGCTTCTCCACCATAGCCATCAACTCCGGCGGGACAAGCAGCCCCGGGTTCTCCTTGAACCAGGCGATCTCTTTCCACGAGGCATGGATCACGTCCCCGTTGTCTTCCATGCCTTCGAATGCATCCTTCTCATACACCCTCTCGTCAATGAACCTGGCAGCAAAGACCAGCACCAGCTCATGCCTGGGGGTGCCATCCAAAACAAAGCGGTTTTCGATCAATCCGATGTAGGTGATATCCGTGATCTCCTGCTTGATCTCTTCGCGCATCTCGCGCGCCAGTGCTTCTGCGCCGCTTTCTCCAAGTTTGATGGCGCCGCCCAACGGTCGGAAGAACTCCCTGCCGGTCAGGGCGTCCCTGCCCTCGAACACCAGCATCTTTCCCTGGTGCATAAACAGTCCGATCGCGATCGGACGGATCCTATCCTTTTTCATGGTCATTCGCATTCAACTGACCCAGCATGGACCAGGGTCCGGTCCAGGTGATGTTCACAGGCAGCAGTTTGCCGCGCAGGTCTTCCCCGCTTTCCACGAATACCAGCTTGTTGGTCTCAGTGCGTCCACGCCAGCGGTTCTTGGCTTTTGCTTCGAAGAGGACCGGCACCTGCCGTCCAAGATAGGCTGAGTGAATTTCAGTCACGATGCGTTCCTGCTGATCTTCCAGCAGGCGGAAGCGGCGCACCTTCTCTTTGTCCGGAACATCATCTTCCATCTGGCGGGTCGCAACCGTATTGGGACGCGGCGAGTACCTTGCCAGGTGGGCGACATCCAGGCGCAGCTCTTCCAGCAGGTCATAGGTATTCTGGTACTGAGCTTCCGTCTCCCCGGGAAAACCCACGATGATATCCGTGGCGATGGATACACCCGGGATCTTCTCCCTGATTTTATAGACCAACCTGCGGTAGTCATCGCTCGTGTAGCCGCGGTGCATATTTTGCAGCACCTCATCATCACCCGCCTGGACGGGTACCTCGATGTGCGGGCAGATCTTCGGGTATGCTGCCACCGTATCCAGCAGCTCATCGGTCATCCAGTTGGGGTGCGAGGTCAGGAAGCGGATGCGTTCCAATCCTTCAATTTCATGGATCGTACGCAGCAAAGCTGGCAGATCCTGTCCATCCGGCAGGTCCTTGCCATATCGGTCCACGATCTGGCCCAGCAGTGTGATCTCTTTGACACCATTGGCGGCCAGGTTTTTAGCTTCCTGGACTAGTTGGTCAAATGGGCGGCTCTCTTCCACCCCACGCCGGTACGGGATGACGCAGTAGGTGCAGGCATGCGAACAGCCCAGCACCACCGGCAAGTAGGCGGCAACCTGGTCTGAGTGATCAAAACCGGGCAGCGGAAAATCCCCATCCATGATCGCGAAACGTTGTTCGGTTTCGGTAGCCAGATTTTGCTGGTGGTGTTTTTGCAGCAGGTATTCCACCAGCGGACCTGGATCGGAAGGCGGGGAAAATACGTCCACATACGGGAAGCGTTTTTGCAGCAACGGGTTGAGTTTGACGCCCACCAGGCAGCCCATCAGGTTGATGACCACGTTAGGGTTATTGGTTTTCAGCGGTTTGAGCGAACTGATACGGCCATAAGCCTTATCCTCAGCAGACTGGCGTACAACGCAGGTGTTCAAGACAATGACATCAGCATCTTCAGCGATTCGCACAGGGCTATAGCCCAGTTGATCCAACGCTGTGGATATTCGTTGAGAATCTGCCACGTTCATCTGGCAGCCTTCAGTCCAAATGTGATATTTCATGCGGGTTATTATATCAGATGCTAATCATACCTAGTTTGTCCGATTTAGCCTTTTTTACGATATCTAGCATGGTACAATTGGCGGCATGCTGCACAAAAAATGGTTCCAAACATTCCTGGGGATGCTCTCATCCCTGGTTTTGATCGTCATCTTGTACTTTATTCCACCCATCCACAGCCGGTTAAGCTGGCGGATGGATCTGGCGGCTTCCTACCTGCGCGGCGTCATCAACCCCATCAATGCCATCCCTACCGCCGAGCTAGACACCAACACCGTTCCAACCGAAACGCCACAGCCCGAACCCGTGATCACTTCCACTCCGCCGCAGGGAGATCCACCCACCCCATTGCCGCCAACGCTCACACCTACAAAACTCCCTGCTTCCACTTCGCTGCAAGCGCCCAAATTCGAGCAGCAGACCATGAACAACTGCGGCCCGGCTTCCCTCGCTACCTACTTGCGCTACTATAACTGGGACGGCAACCAGGATTCCGTTGCGGATGTATTAAAACCAAAACCGGAAGACCGCAATGTCAACGTGGAAGAGCTGGTCTATTTTGTGCGGAACTATGCCGGCTGGTTGAACATAGAATACCGTGTGGGCGGCGATGTGAACACAATCAAAGCACTGATCGCCAATGGCATTCCAGTGATGGTGGAAGAATCCTTCCATTCAGATAAAAAATATTGGCCGACCGATGACCTGTGGGCGGGGCATTACCTGTTCATCAACGGCTACAGCGACGCCACCGGCTCATTTGTTGCTCAGGATACCTATTACGGCTCTGATATGGTAGTGAGCTACACCGAATTGGAGAAGAACTGGCAGTCTTTCAACCATGTCTTTGTGATGATCTATCCACCCGAAAAAGAGCAGACTGTCAAAGCTATTCTGGGGGATGATTGGGACGTGGATAAGAATCGTCAGCGGGCGTTGGATGAAGCCCTGGCTGCCACAAAACGCGAACCAAATAACACCTTCAACTGGTTTAACCTCGGCTCCAACCTGGTTTACTTTGAACGCTATGGCGAAGCCGCCACTGCCTACGACAAAGCTCGCGAGCTGGGTTTCCCGCAGCGCATGCTGCGCTACCAATTTGGGCCATTCATTGCTTACTTCAATTCGCTTCGAACGGATGACCTGATGACGATCGCCAAATATGCCGCAGGCATCACTCCCAATTCAGAAGAAGCCAGGCTGTGGCTGGGCTGGGCACATTACCGCCAGGGAGACAGAGAAGCGGCCTATTCTGAGTTTCGTAAAGCGCTCAGCGAGAACGAAAATTATTTGGATGCGCAATACGCACTGGATTACCTCGCCTCGAATTAATCTGATCTGGCAATAAACAACATGTCCATTTCTGAAAATAAACGATGATGCTGCATTTCTTCCCCCTGATTTTCCTCGGCGGTTTGATCCTGCTTTTAGGTGTCCTGTCCATACTCAGGATCACCGGTAAAACATTCAAACTATTAATCCCTGCCTTTTTGCTGGGGATATATCTGCTCATGGTCGTTGGCGTGACCCTGTTCCCTATTCCAATCCCGATGAATTTCCGGGACATCAACTTGCTGAGAGCAAATTCCATTCGTTCTATCTGAGATCAACTTCATCCCATTCCGATACGTGGGGTGGTTCAACTTCCGCGCGCTGGCATTCGAAATGGTACTGAATGTTTTATTGACCATTCCATTTGGATTCCTGCTCAATTATCTATTCAAAATCAATCTGGAAAAAAGCGCTATTGCTATCGGTGCCAGCGGCTTATTCATCGAGTCTGACCCAACTGATGTTCTCCCTGGTCTTCGGGGCTTATCGCACGGTGGATATTAGCGATGTGATCCTGAATGGATTTGGAACGTTGATCGGGGTCATGATCTACAAGATCCCGGCGAAGTCTTCCACAAGTTGCGGAAATAATCACATACTTGGAAGGAAATCAGGGGTTCGGCACGGAGGGCAGCAGACGGGCAAGGAATTTATTACGGGCTTCGCGGCCGCGAATCCAACCAATCACTTTACCTATTGCAGCGACCGG
This sequence comes from uncultured Chloroflexia bacterium, assembly GCA_963841805.1. Taxonomy (GTDB): domain Bacteria; phylum Chloroflexota; class Anaerolineae; order Anaerolineales; family Anaerolineaceae; genus PNON01. The sequence goes on along the minus strand of CAWJEB010000010.1, from coordinate 497,273 downwards.
GGCGAAATACCACAATGTTATGAAAGACCAACCTGCAACATACAGGCTGCTGCGCCGGTCGGATAACAGTTCCAGGATGGCTTCTGTGGTAAATGGATTGGGTGCTCCCAGGAACAGGCAGATCTCCCGTAGTGGCAGGAAGATCTTCCACAGAAAAAGGCTCTTCTTGTTACGCCTGCCCAACTGCGCATATATCGCCTGGGTATAATTGTCAACACTGTTTTCAATGATCATTCTGGCAGCGATTGACCCGCTCTTTATCGCGGGTCGGATTCCTTCACCGGAGAACGGGTCTGCCAGTCCAGCCGCATCCCCTGCCAGCAGGATGCGCTTTGTAGATAGGATCATTTTCGGATCATACACCGGGATCGGGTGTCCATGCAGTTCCACACCATTCAGTGAAATGCCATAACGATTCATAATCCGGGCTAATTCACCCTTCAAATTTTTGGTTTGTCCCAAAACACCAATGCCAACGCTCAAATAATCCTTCTTTGGGAATATCCACGAATAGCCCGCGCGAGGTTGATCGAAGATGAAGACCGGTCCATCTTCATATTTTTCTCTCAACTCTGGCGTCAGTGGAACCTCCGCTTCAATGGCACCGATAAGCTGCTGCTTGCGGTGCAGACCGGATTGCCTGCGAATGACCGAATTGGCTCCATCCGCCGCGATCAGGTAATCAGTTGTGATGATGTTCCCGGAAGAGAGTGTTACTTCCACGCCATTTTTATTTTCAGTCACCTGTGTCACAGCGTCCGCCAGGATTGCTGGACAGCCAGCCTTATCCAGGATCATCTTATCGAATTTATCCCGCATGACCATGGCCATCACATCCGGGCGGCAGGGGATCGTCTGTTTGAAGCCAGCGTAATTGTAATGGATCAAATCAATACGTTGATCGATCACCTCATCGAAAGCAAATGGGAAGGTGGCACGAAGAAAATCCAAGGACAAACCACCGCCGCAAGGTTTGTATCGGGGTGGCGCGGCTTTCTCAATGACCAGAACATTCTTGCCCGCCTGCGCCAGAAAATATGCTGCTGTCGCACCAGCCGGCCCAGATCCGACGATGATGATTTCGTACTGATTCATATATACTTTTCCGGGGTTGGCTCCAGCATTTTCTGCAAATCCAACACTTCCATGATCGCCGGACGCAGGTTCACCCCCAAAACAGATGAGGCGGTTCGGATGACATACGGGTACAATCCAGTGCGCTGGTAAAGATCGGCGATCACTTTCAACGCGGTCACCGTGTGGGGTGGTGGAAACATAACATAGCCGTCTTTTTTTAGTTCTTCATCTGTGAGTTTCACCTTCGCGAAGAGTGTATCCAACTTGATGTGGATATCTTCCTCGGTGGTAGTCTCAATCGGTAGCATAATTTGCTCAGTGATCTTGCGAGAGGTCAGCGCTTTAAATTGGTCAAATTGAATATCGTAAAGTTTTTGGCAAAAGTTGAGCAGTATCATGATTATCTACTTTCTCTATGTGAAATTGAGCGAAATCGAAAACTCTGAAGATGATGGATTATACTTTTGCGGCTTCGAGTAATCTCTTGATCTGGTTGATATGGTCCCGCTCATGCCAGCATAAGCGTCGGGCAGCCTTTCGAGGGCTCCAAATCTCACCATCCTTGCCCACCACCTGGTTTAGGTCAATCAGGTCAGGCAGGATCTCAACCAGATTACCGCGTTCCTCAATGAAACGCTCGAATTCATCCGCGGACACGCGTTCCTCGGGGTGAGTCCGGTTCAGGCGGTCCATCAGCCACCACTCTGTGCGCCCGACATGCCCGATGATCCTCCGGATAGTCCACTCCCCTTCGATCAGCGTCTGGTCCAGCAGCGCCTCATCAATGCCTGAGATCAGTTCGACCATCTCCTGGCGGCTCCACGAGATGACCTGTAATATATGCTCCACATCCACCATGGTCAACGGCTTCCAATCGGTTTTGAACCAGGCTTTGATCAGGCGACCACCATCCTCCGGTGCCACCTGGTTGAACTGTTTGTCGATGAAATAATCATCCACAACATCGATCAGGCGAATATCGATCTCGGCCGGGTTAAACCATGCTTTCTCGGCATACTTTTCCAGCCAGGCAATATAGTCGGGGATTGCTTTTGCCATCGCCACCACCGCTGATTGTCCATCCGGGGCTATGGCATAGCAGCCGAAATGCTCCAATGACCAGGCAACAGACCGGTTTTCGTTGTTATTTTCCACGCCGATTAATACACGCATACTTACCTCGCTTGTCAACTATGAGTTGAAAATTTGCGTCAATTTCATTTCAACCTGAATGTTTGATCCTGAAAGATGGAGCGAAGTTCCTCCACAGCAACCCAGGCTTTCTTCTTTTCAGCCTCTGAAAGCTTCAGCAATTCAAATTCATCCTCATCCAGCAGCATTGCCTCGCCGCCATAATGTACCAGAAGATCTAAAGCCAGGTCCTCATAGGAGATCTTCCAGCGGGAGATGACTGCCGGTCTTGTCACGTTGCAATACCATCCTTTTAGATAGCCTTCGTCACGATCATAGATCTCAAAGATGTTATACCACTTGGTACGGTAATAAGCTTCTATAAAGTGGTCATCTTTTTTCAACATCATGCCTTTAAATATGAAATCATCTTTCGTAAACCTGGCGCTGACCACCACTTTTTCCGTATCGCGGACAATCACATCACCCGGGTAATACCAGACTGAATTTCCAGTGTGATCTAATTTGTAAATATCAATCTTCGACAATGAATGTCTGCTCCTTAATCATGCTGATATCGGCGGGGTCAATGACCAATTGTAACATTTCCCCGATTGGATGTGAAACATCGAACATAAAAACCATTTGGATATCTCCGGCGAACATGGTAGTGCGGTAGCCATCTTCGCTGAATTGAACATCTTTGACAACCGCTGACAATGTATTGACTGCACCGGGTTTTCCTATAACTTCCACAACCCTGGCCTCGCGCAATAGCAGATGTACAATCCGGCCAATTTGGATTTCATTCCCCACAGCAGCATCACCGCCAGGTTGAAATTTTCCAATCCCGGATTCAACAATGATTGCCGGCCTGACTTCAATAATTCTCCCCGCAAGTTCATTGGTCTGCCCGAAAAAATGCGCCACCGCAAGGGAAGCTGGATGCAGATAAACCTCTTCAGGCGTGCCATTTTGCAGGAAAACGCCGCCTTCAAGGATCAACACACGGTCCGCGATGCTGAATGCCTCCTCCTGGTCGTGGGTCACGTAGATCGCAGGTGTTCCGGTCTCATGGAGCGCCTCGCGGATCTCCTGCAGCAACTGCTTGCGCAGGCCGCGATCCAGCGCGGCCAGGGGTTCATCCAGTAGGAGCAACCGCGGGCTGGATGCGAGCGTCCGTGCCAGGGCCACTCGCTGCTGCTCCCCGCCGGAAAGGTCGGTAACTTTGCGCTGACCGTACCCCCCAAGTTTAAAGCGTTCAAGTATTTCATTCACCTTTGCGTAGCTTTGCTCTTCCATGCCAAAACCAATGTTCTTTTCAACCGTCATGTGTGGAAAGAGGGCATAATCCTGGAACATGAATCCGAACTTGCGCTGATGAGTAGGAACTCGTGTGATGTCTACATCGTCCCAGAAGATGCTGCCTGCTTCTGGTTTCTCCAGACCAGCAATGATGCGCAGTAATGTGCTCTTTCCGCTGCCGGATGCTCCCAGCAAACATACCGTTTCTCCGGGTAGGGCATCCACACTGATCCCTGAAAGCAACGGTTTGTTTTCATATTCCTTGTATATATTCCTAACAGATAAGCCTTTCATCCTCAGCCCTTTTCTGGAATGGTAAAAATTGTTTTCTCAATGAACACTATCCCGGCAGCACAGACCAGCATCAGGATCGTGCTCATCGCCATTGCCTGGCCATAATTGATGCCTCCTGGTTGGGACAAAAAGCGGTATATCGCGATGGGTATGGTGGGATAATCCGGACGCGATAGGAAAGTTGTAGCCCCGAATTCTCCCAACGAGATCGTGAATGCGAATACAAAACTGGATAACAATGTTGTGCGGATCAGGGGCAGGTCAATTTTCATGATCACTTCCCTTGGACTCGCCCCAAGAACAGCCGCGCTTTGCCGGTATGAATTTGGAATGGCTGCCAGCGCCGGCGACAGCCCGCGAACCACAAACGGAAGAGCCACCAGGGTATGAGCCATTGGGATCAACCATTGTGAGGAGCCCCACAGGAATGGCGGTTTGTTGAAAAAGATCACATAGCCTAATCCCAGGGTGACCGCAGATGTACCCAATGGGATCATCAACAGCACATCCAATATTTTTTTACTATGTCTGATGCGTTGAAATCCATAAACGCTCATTAATCCAAGGGTGACGCTTAAAACGGCAGTGAGGATTGCAAATTTGAATGAGTTCCAGATGGCTCGAATGGGTGGAATATAGAAGTAATCCTGGCGTGGGTTGTTTACCAGTGCTTGATAGTTCGCCAGAGTCAGTCCGGTTGAAACTTGCCCCAACTGCGCACGGTCTGCATCCACCCTGACAAATGAGCGGGAAACCAATGACAACATTGGTGATAATGTCAGGATCATGATGAGCGCTAGCATCACACTCAGGAAGATTTTCTGTCTCAACCCGGTTGGTCGAATCAGAGTCTTTTGCTGATCTGCCGGAACCAGAGGAACCGACTTGGAGGATAAGAATTGGTAAATGACGGTTAAGGCAATCGTACTGGTCAATTGAATTAATGCTAAAATGCTGGCCAGCGGCAGATTGAATAATGCCATGGCCTGGGTATAGACCTCAACTTCAAGCGTGGCAAACCCTGGCCCACCTAACAGGAGGATTACGCCGAAACTGGTGAAATCAAAAAGAAAGACTAGGATCGCAGCCGCAGCGATGACCGGGTTTAATAACGGTAGTGTGATCCGTAATAAGACTTTGAGTGGATTCGCGCCCAGAGTTTTCGCTGCGGCATCCATCCGCGGATTCAACCCGCTCCAGGTGCTGCCTACCATGCGGATAACAATCGTAAGATTGTAGAATACGTGTGCGATTAATATGGCGGATAAAGTTCCAACAAGATGAATGGGTGGTGAATCCAGTTGAAAGTTTTCCTGCAATATAAGGTTCAACCATCCGCGCGGACCAACTAGCGCATTGATCCCGGCAGCGACAACCACTGTCGGTAGGATGAATGGTATGGCTGTGATGGTGCGAATTGCCACTCTCCCGCGAAAGTCGAAACGGTAAAGCACATAAGCAGCAGGAATCCCGATGAGCAGTGTTAATCCTGTTGAAAGTAAAGCTTGCCAAAATGTAAAACCTAACGTCCGAAGTACAAGCCCCCAATCTCGATTGAGGAATTCGCCCAGGAATCCACCTGAAAAACTATACCGGAATATTTCAATCACCGGTAGTAAATAGAACATTAACAGAAATACAACGGGGATCATTGCCAGCAAAAGCCAGAGATGGTTATTACCTGGTCTGCCCCCTGTGGTCATACCACTCACCGGTTCTGCATTTATCGTAGTATCGCCGCTGTCCACTCTGCCAGCCATTTCTCCCTATTATCATTGATGGTCATCGGATCCATCCGGGCGGGATTTTCCGGAATTTGAATGTTTTTCACAAATACCTCAGGAAGCTCAGCGTTTGGATTTGCCGGGAATACAAACATTTGCAAAGGAATGTCTTCTTGCACCGGTAAGCTCAGCATAAAGTCGATAAATTTTTCTGCCAGAGGGCGGTTGCTTGTTCCTTTGAGGATGCCAATAAATTCGATCTGCCGAAAACACATCCCGTCACCGGTCAGAGATGCAGTTGGCGATACATCGATCGGTTCGGCAGCATAAACCACCTCTGCTGCCGGACTGGTGCCATAAGAGACGACCATCGGCTGCTGACCCTTCCCGCTGGAAGCGCTGAAATTCGTATAATAAGCAGTTTCCCAGTCGTTGACCACCACCAGACCATTTGCTTTCAGCTTAGTCCAATACTCCATATAATGTTCTTCCCCCAGAGTAGAAACAGTCGCCAGCAGGAATGCCATCCCTGGTGAGGACGTTGCCGGGTTTTCCATGACGAGCAAACCGGCATACTCAGGCCTGGTCAAATCTTCCAGTGCTTGGGGCAATGGCAAGTCGTTTTCTTCAAAATATGCCTTATCATAGTTGATGCACACATCCCCATAATCTACTGGAATCGCCCGATTGGTCTCATCCAATTGCAGCTCAACCGGGATATCTGTTAAACCAGTCGGTGTATATTCCTCGAAAAGATCATTCTCCAGCGCTCTTGAAAGGAATGCATTATCTAAACCATAGATCACATCCCCCAGCGGGTTGGATTTTGTAAGTATTGCTTTATTTAAGACAGAACCGGCATCCCCGGCTTTAATGAACTCCATCCTGGCATTATTTTCCTGCTCAAAACCGGCAACCAGGTCAGAATTAATTGCAAAAGAATCATGCACCAACACTCTCAGTGTCTGGGGCTCGTTCGTTCTGTTTACGGGAACGCAAGCCGACAACACCAGGGAAATTAAGATGAAGATCGTGAAGATTGATGAACGCATAACAATATCCCTTTCTTGATACTTATATTAACAATATCAGTCTCAAGCACGTTACTCATGCCGCGCGATTGATATGGAAAGAGGGTCTCGCCCCTGAGTGGGTATTTCAAACCTATAGTTATTACACCGGTGACAGGATCACCCCAAGGCAGCAGGGAAACGATATCCCCGATGTTTCCCTTGATCTCCGTCCTTTTATGGATGAAAAAGAGTGTTTCGTCCCGCGTTACCAGCCGGATTTCGATATCCGCATAACGTGGGTTGGAAAGCAGGCTGATGTTGGCGAGCGTATGATCCATCCTCCCACCCAATGCTCCGAATATCTGAACTTTTTTACTGCCCAATGAAATGGCATGCTCCAGAGACAGCTCAAAATCCGTCTGATCTTTTTCCGATGGAAATTGTTTGACCTCAATCGCGTTTTCTAGGATCCACTTCATATCGTCGCCTGAGACGGAATCCAAATCGCCGATGACAAGGTCCGGATTTAAACCCAACTTCCGCAGGTGACGAACACCGCCATCCACACCAATGATATAGGCATCATTTGTAGAGTCCTTATCCTGCATGTCGCCAGTATCAAAATCACCATTCAAGAATATGTATGCATCGTTCATTTCCAAAAACAAACCTCCCTTGACCGGGGAGGTTTGTCGGTTTGCTTGTTTACTACTCCCTCCGCCGGCATTATCCGGATCAGGTTCATAGGGTCGAAAGCTTGGCGCTTTCCTCTCAGCCTGGCAATTCAGGCTCCCCGATCAATTTATTTAATCATAATGCGGAATAATTCCGCTGTCAATTAATGTATAGGCAATCAAACGAATTAATGGCTGCCGTTACGCGCTAACACCTCTTTGACCTTATTCGTAAGAGTATCGATCGCAAACGGTTTGGCGATAAAATCTACTCCCTGTCCGATTTGGCCGCAGATCGCTGCATCCTGATCTCTTGCCGTCAAGTAAATAACCGGGATATGTTTTGTTAAGGGATCCAAGGCAATCCGCTGTGCAGCTTCATCACCGTCCAGGACAGGCATGTGCAAATCCATCAGAATAACATCTGGCTTGCCTTCCCTGGCAGTGTCAACCGCTTCCAATCCATTCGCCGCAAACAATGTTTCAAAACCCGCAAGTTTTAAAGTGAAACCAACAAGCTCCCTAATATCCCGCTCGTCTTCGGCGATCAATACTTTTTGCATAACACCCCTCTTTACCCTTTAATTTCCACAATTATTATTCCAAAATAGTTTTGTTGATATTATAAACGCATTTCTCATGCCCTAAGTTGCGACATCTTTCCTCGTAAACATCATACACTTTACCACAGCTTACCCAATTCATGAATTCCTTTATGAAACCAATCAGATATTGGCAGCCCGGAATTATTTTTTGGGTACCCTCACTATTAGCCCAGATACTCAATCGATACAATTCTGCTGTCTCAAAAAAGCTGGCTTTCTCATCTGTCAGCTTCTGATATAGCTCAATGAGGCCAGTAAAACCATCCACTGTTTTTTTTCGGAAATTGGAATACTTATAGGAAGGATGAAAAAAACCAAGTTCTATGCCCATGGTTGTAAGAAACTGGCGGAATGCTGCCTGTCCAATACGAAATTCCACTCCCGCCAGCGATGGACTCCCCACCAATTTTTCAAGCGATTGATGAACATAAATTATTGAGATCGACGGTTGATTACTAAGATTAATAATCGCCTCAGCCTGATCTTCTCCAAGGATCTCAATTACCGCATTTTGTATGATCAGATTCCATCGTTTAAGGTCCAGGGCGCTGTCTTCAATATTAATCAATAAATTTCACCTGTAAACAATAAATTTGTACAAATTATATCTTGAATACATGTCGGGTAAATGGATATTATCTTTACCCCTAAGGTGTCGCGGTGCCTGGTGTGGCAGTAGAAAGCGGTGGTTGGGTTGGACAGAAGGATGAATTACAGAGAGTAGGCGAAGGAGTAAATGTTGGGCAATTGGAGCCTTTACAAGGGTATAAATATGATTTCGCCTGGTCGGAATACTCTTTGGGAACGCTGTCTTCCGGCAAAGACATCAACCGTTTCCAGGCATCCACGATCTTTATCTTGTCTCCCATCGCCAAAGCCGCTTTCGCCTGGAAATAAATGACCTCTGCCAGAAGAGTTTCATCTTCCAATAAATCCTCCGACCTCAGGAATTGATTATAGGCATCTGTGTTTCGGCCTAGATACAATTGTGTTTTTGCGCGGTTATAAACTGCTTCGAACGAATTGTCATTGATTTTCAATGCCTTGGATAGGTCTTCAAAGGCTGCAATTCGGTTGTCCAACTCCATGTTTGCCAACCCTCGGATCAGGAATGGGGTAAAGCTGAGCGGGTCCAACTCTATGGATCGGGTCATCATCTCTATGGTCAGGTTAATATCTTTCGCTGCCCAATAGGCTACGCCAAGAAACTCGTATGCTCTCGCGTCCAAAGGGGCATATTCTTTATACATTTTGAGCGGATCTTGGGCTTCTTCCATCCTGCCATTCGCAATAAACGAGGAGCCCAAAGCCAGATAGCTTTGCAGCAATGTAACATCCATATTATTGGCTGTCTGTGCAGCTTCAAGCGCTTTTTCCGGCTCATTCATGGATAAATAGATCTCTGAGAGCAGCGTATGCGCGATTGCTGTTTGTGGATTGATCCGCAGCACCATTTCCAGGTCTTTCTTTGCCTCTGGTATTCGGTGAATCTTTATGTAGTATCGAGCCCGCTCGAGATATGCTTCAGCGTAATTAGCATCATATTCAATTGCTTTATTGATATCGTTAATATAGGCGCTTGTTGGAGAAAATTGGATCTTCATACGGGCACGGCCAAGGTAAGCGGGGGAAAACTTGGGGTCAATTGTGAGAGCTTTATCATAGTTCAGCATGGCTGGATTGTTTCGGTTCTCGATCTTATCTACTTCGGCCAGGTAATAATAAAAATCGGCATTGTTCGGGTCAGCGGCAATCGCCTGATCCATATATTTTCTAAATTTATCATATTCCCCATTACTGAATGCCCGCATCGCCAAGAGATAAGCCTCGGTGGAGTGTGGGGTATTGACATACAAAGGCGTAGGTGTATATGTGGCCTGCAGGAGGTCCCACAGCGGTACTGGACCGATACTCGTGGAAGTTGGTATTTCCACGTACCCGAAAGGTGTTTGGGTGGGCAAATACGTAGCTGAAGGTTTTGATGTCGGACGGGTAAGAACTATCGGCGCCGCCTGCTTTTTAAAGAGTGACCAGGGAAAGCCGGAAATCAAGCTGGCAGAGACTGCCAACGCAAGGATCAATCCCATCCAAATCCATCTCGAAACAGGTTTCTTTACCCGTTTTGGTTTCTTTTCAGGCGGAGGCGGCGTAAACTTCTTGATATATTCTTGTTTCCAGTTCCTTTTTTGTGATAAAAGGTCGTCAGCCGCATTGGGCTGCGGTTTAATTACACCGTAAAAGATCAATCCCTTTTTTGCAATTTCGTTATCCGGATCAATCTTTAATGCTTCCTGCAAGCAGTAAGTGATCTCACGAGGTGTATCTACACTGACACTCAGCCACATCCAATAATCAATATTCTTCGGGTCGGCTTTGATCAATCGGCGTAGAATCTCACGAGCCTTTTTTTTGTCGTGCAACTGAATAGCGGTCTGCGCTTCTAAAAGGAGAGGGTCTTCCTGCATAGTTCAAGTCTAGCATACCAATTTCGCATCAGCAAGACTTTTCAGCCAACAAAATCGCGATTTGGTATAATTTTTACATGTTCATTCGGAATTATTTACGGATATTCTTTCCTTTGCTCACGCTAGCAATTCTTTCTGCCTGTACTTCACCTGTCGCAGAATCAACACCAACTGCTAAACCGGCAGCTCTCACCCCATTTTTTACAAAGACATCTTCGTTAACCCCGATACAGGTATCTGAGCAGCCAGCAATGGTTATTTCAACCCCAACGCCTGCGCCGGTCATTTACTCCGTAAAAAAAGATGAATTGGGATCAGCTATTGCTTTGAGGTTTGGTATTACACTGCAAATGCTGCAATCTTCAAACCCGGAGGTGGATTTAAACTTTCTAAAGGAAGGGCAGCAATTGATCATCCCGCCAAAACAGGAAACGCCCAGCCCCGATATGAGTAGTCCAACACCGGCTGCGCTGATCATCAAAGATGTTTCATGCTACCCTGCCGCGGATCAGGCTGGCTGGTGCATCGCATCCATTCTGAACAACCAGCCGGATGGAGTGATGTATATCACTGGTGAATTTATCCTTGAGGGGCAACAAAAGACGTATCAAAAACCCTTCACATCGCTTGTAGATACACTACCATCAGGAAAACAAATTCCTGTTTATGCCCTTTTCGAAGCGCCATTCCCCTATCCATACCAAGTCAATCTATTGATCCACACGGCTCTTAGGCAGCCACCTGGCCAATTAAATAATATATTGGAGATCCAGGATCAAAAGGTAGAAATCCACCCGGATGGACTTTCTGCAAGGATCGTTGGCCAAATCATGGTGGATGATCAAAAAACATCTGTTGCAGCAGTGATTGCCGCTGCTTATTCAGCAGGAAAACCGGTTGGTATTCGAAAGTTGGAATTAACCCCGTCTGAGGCATCCGGGAATAACCTGAATTTTGAGATATGGGTATACAGTATCGGCCCGACGATCGACCAGGTGGAATTATTCGCTGAATTGGAATAAAAAAAACCGCATCAAAAAATTGATACGGCTTCGTTTTTTATTGAGGGTAACAATTTTATGGCAGGTAATTATGGGGGTTGTCATTCATGCCCATGTACCTGATCTCAAAATGCAGATGCGGCCCGGTTGAGTTACCAGTGCTGCCAACTACTCCAATCGCCGTTCCCTGTCCTACAGAAGCGCCGCACGACACATTAAGTACGCTCATGTGAGCATATAGAGTTTGAAATCCGTTCCCGTGATCGATCATCACAGTATTGCCATATCCACCGTTAGCCCAGCCAGAGTAAACCACCACACCACTATCCGCAGCAAAAATTCCACTGGCAGAGAGTGAACCAAGATCGATTCCCTGGTGTACGCCGTCAATATAATCATTGCCGATGAGCACTGCGCCATCCATTGGCCAGCCAAAGGAACCGTCTCCGATATGCGCCACCGCCAGAGGTATCACAGCCACCATCGCCAAATAGCTTCGCCAGGGTGCCGGCTTCTCCACGTGGAATAGCTCCCTGGAACCAGGTGATGGCTTCTCGCTTCCCACCAGGGATCATGACGAATGAGTCCGGTTTGATCACCGGGTCAGTCAGATCCAGTTTATTGATAGGCGCTTCAAGAATATCTGCGGTGCTGGCGTAGAATCTATCCGCCACTGCCTGAATGGTATCGCCTTCTTTCCATTTGTAATAAACGCCATCAGCTGGAGGAATTACGAGGTCAATACCCGGTGCGATCATATCCGGACTTCCATTCAGAGCATCATAATTCGCCCAGAAAACAGTTTCGGGTTTGACTTCATACTGCTTGGAGATTGCAAAAAGCGATTCCCCTTCAGCAACGGTGTGTGTCAAGGCATCCACCCGCCCGGCTTCTGTTATCTCAGTGTGGAAGTTGGTTGCCCTATAAACAGATTTCTGCGGGAAATATGCAGTTTCTACAAGTGTAGAAGCATCCACGGCAGGATCTGTCGGTTTTGCTTCCACAACCGCCGTCGGAGCTAATGTCGGCTCAACTTTTGCTAACAATGTGGGCGGATCAATAATGACCAGGGCTACCATTAAGACCACCATTGCACCGGCGATGACCCACAAACTTGATGAGATCATCTTATCCTTGCGGGATGGAGGGGTGCGAGGAGCCTGTTCCTCGCTTTGTTTTTTATTTATTTTCACATGTCCTCAGTCAAGTTATCTAAAAATTCCTGATTCGTTTTAGTTCGTGTCATGCGCTGGATGATAGCCTCTGTTGCAACGGCTGTATCCATTCCAGCTCCCGTTGGAGGTGAACCGATCATTTGTAAGTACATCCTACGCATCAACCACACTCTTTGCAACAGGTCTGGCCCTAATAGCAGGTCTTCACGGCGTGTGGATGAACGCTCCATGTCAATGGCCGGGAAGGTTCGCCTTTCCTGCAAACGTCTGCTTAGATGCAATTCCATATTACCAGTTCCCTTGAATTCTTCATAGACGACGTCGTCTAACCTTGAGCCTGTATCGATCAATGCGGTAGCGATGATCGTAAGTGAACCGCCTTCCTCCAGGTTTCGGGCAGCGCCAAAGAACCGTTTGGGCGGGTAAAGCGCGCTAGGATCCATACCACCGGATAGGGTGCGGCCGGAAGGATTCACCACCAGGTTATAAGCGCGCGCAAGTCGGGTGAGAGAATCCATCAAAATGACAACATCACGCCCAATTTCCACCAACCTCTTGGCACGATCAAGCGCAATTTCAGCAGCGCGAACATGCGAGCTGACCGGTTCATCAAAGGTGGATGAAACAACTTCAGCATCCACAGTTCGATCCACATCTGTTACTTCTTCCGGTCTCTCACCTATGAGCGACATGATCAGATGAACATCGGGATATTGCGTTGCAATGGCATTCGCCACATGCTTCAGGATGGTTGTTTTACCAGTTTTTGGTGGTGAAACAATCAAACCGCGCTGGCCGCGTCCAATAGGGGTGATAAGGTTGATCAACCGGGTAGAGAGTATGGCACGGTCTGTCTCCAGGTCAAAGCGTTTATCTGGAAAGATGGGCGTTAGACGCTCAAATTCAATTCTTTTACGCGCTTCTTCAGCCGGGAGACAGTTGATGCTTTCAACCTTTAATAAACCCCAATGCTTTTCAGACTCTCGCGGTGGGCGAACATGCCCAATGATCAGGTCGCCAGCCCGCAGGTCATAACGCCTGAGCTGAGCCTGAGAGACATACACATCATCGGGGCCAACCTGATAATTACTTCGCAGGAAGCCAACTCCCTCGCTCATAATTTCCAGGATACCGCCACGGACTTCCAATCCCTCTTTTTCAGCTTCAGCCTGTCTGATATTGATCATCAGCATTTCTTTCTTCATGCGTTCAGCTTTGGGGATATTCATTTCGACAGCCATTTTTCGAAGGGCTGACAGGGGGGAATTTTCTAATTCTAGGATTCTCATATTCTGATCTCTGCTCTTGGATTTGATGTAATGGATATTATTCTGACCACCCCTGAGGTTTGCAGGCGTATCAGTTGGTAACAAGTTATTAAAAGGCGCACATTCCTGAAGAAATGGTAATCACGATACGATTATTAAATAGGGGATTTCGCAAGCTCGGTTATTGTTAGGTTTTCGTTAGTGTATGTAATTATAGCATGCACATATTTATTAAGCAAGCAATATTCGATTATTTCGGGGGACTTTTAGCAGCCTTATCTATATACATCAAACCATCTGCTGCGTTGATCGTTTCGATCAGCGTACCACCATTCTCTGTTGTAGAATATCCAACCGAAAAAGACATAACAAATATATCATTATTCGTATTATACCTCTCAACCGACTTTTGAATTCGTTCCACTGCTTTTTTGACAACATTGATGGATGACAATGGTAGGATCACACCAAACTCATCCCCTCCCAGGCGGGCGACGACATCACTGGTTCTGAATTCCTTCTGGATCACTGTTGCAAAAGCCTTCAACAAATCATCCCCGGTTGCATGCCCCATTTGATCATTAACCTGTTTCAGGCCATCAATATCCATTATGATCGCCCCTATGGGTGATTGTCGTCCAGAGCTATGTCTTTTAATTTCTTCCTCGTAATACCGTCTATTATATAAACCTGTTAAAGGATCGTGGGTGCTCGAATACTTTAGTTGTTCTTCAGCCCGTTTTCTTTCAATGGCCATGGCAATCTGGTTGGAGACAAATACCAGAATGCCTTTTTCGACCTCAGTATATCTAATACCTTCCGTATATGTCTGTACTGTAACAACACCAATGACACGGTCTTCCACCTTCAGCGGCACACCCAGCCAGTCAATAGAATCAGCACCGACGGTTTTTATTCCCACTTCTTCTTCCATTTGTTGTAAATTTGTTGGCGAAAGCAACATGGGTTCCCCAGTTTTTATCACATATTCTGTCCAACCATTTCCGAATTTGCGCCAGCCAGGCGGAGGATCATATTCATCCACAAAATATGGGAAATTGATGATGCCGCGTTCGCCATCATACAAAGCAATATATAGATTTTTGGCAGGCATTAATTCACCGAGGATTGCATGGATGGATTGATATAGCTCCTGAAGATTTTCAGTTGAGGTGGCTGCCTGGGAAATACGGTATATCGCCGCCTGGACTTTGCCTGCCTGAATTTGCTGCGTAATATCCACAGTATTTACGATGACGCGGCTCATTTTTTCTTCATGCCCGGGATAAACCGACCACCTTACCTTGACTTTAATGATCTTGCCATCTGCTCTGGAGTTGTCCACTGTTGTCTCATAATCAAGCTGACGGGTACTCATCGCCATCAATTCATCCACCAATGCCGCATCGGAGACATGCTGGAATAACCTTGCTGTATTCTTTAGCAGTTCATTTTTATCTTCAAAGCCATATAACTGCATGGTGGATTGATTTAAATCATAGATCACAATCCTCGACATGAGATCAATCACTTCTTCAGGGTGGGTGTCCAAATAGTTTCGAAGGGCTTCTCCTTGTAATCCAATTTCTTCAAGTCCCGCTACCACATGGCTAAAGTCTTCGTCCCATAATGCCACTGGTGAATTTTCAAACAATGTCCTGTATCTGGCTTCGCTATCATGCTAGCTTCTTCTGCTTGATCTTTCGAATCGTTGTGTTGAGATACTTGCATTCTTGGTTCAACAAATATGATTGAACCAATGGATCCATTTCCAGGTTCCATCGGCATTCATTAGTCGCGATTTAGCATCCAGATGTTACCTGGTATCTGCATTAACCTCTTAATCAATTTGAATCATTCCCCTGGCGGATTTCCCTCAACGATGCTGCCCACAATTGATTAATTGGACGGATGATCATAACAGAGGCAGCCAGTCATCATTATTGCAGAAATAATCAGTGCAATCACGAGTAAAACCACCAGGCGGTGATTAACGTAATTCCACTTATTTTTCCTTGAATTGCGCTTATAGGAACAGTCAATAAAATGGTCCAGTCACTTGATGCTATTCTATAGTAGATAAGCTGCATTGGAACTTTATCGACGTTCCTGGATCAATAGTTCCAAAAGTGTTTGATAGTTCGCCGGTGATGTTTGTGGATAATTTTTCCCCAATACTGCTTTTATCATAAGTAAAAACTGATTGAGGTCCATTGCGTGTCATATATATGGAGATTGCTACCATTTCCAAAACGGTAAAGTTCCAAATCGTTATAATTAATATTATCTATTGAAATTTCGCTGATAGTAAACTCTTTTCAGAGGATTAAACCGAGAATGGGTATAAGCTTCTCCAAAGGAATATCCAGACCATGGTAGGAGCACATCTGCATTTTTTCTTGTTTTATGTCCATGATAGTGCTGGCGGTTATACAATCTCCTATCAATTCCCTAAATACTCATGCGGATTTACCCGTCTTGACAATTGATAACACTGAGCATTTCCGGTGATGTGGATCATTCCTGTTTGCCGTATACCTTCGTAGAAAATTCCCTTTGGGTTTGTTTAACTGCCTGTTTTTTCCAGGAATAAATTGCAATTTTTTCTGATGCTTAGAGCTTCGGGGGTAACTGACTTGTTTTCCCGCGGAAGTAGTAACATTTCCATCCATCCTAGCGACTTCCATTGAATCAATCCATAAATTCACTGTTTGCCTGGATAGGATTGATTGCAAATCTAGTCTGAAATGTTTCCCCTGATATGAGTGGTTCATTTTGCGAGGATTCCAAATACTCGATAATTTCCGGGTTATCTTCAAGTGAAACTAGCACCCCCTCCATTTGTTTTTGGATTTGAATCATTTTAATATATTGCTGTTCAACAAACTCGCGGGCAAGGGTGAGGACTTCGTCTTGAATATGATTTTTACTTATTTGGCTAGTAATCATCCCTGCCAACAAAACGGGCAGTACCCCTGCCAATAATGCCAGGAGGATGATCGTCCAGTTCAACCGAATTCGAATTTTTCTATCCTTCATAAACAAGAACTTTCAAATACCTTGTTTATATATTAGAACACATTCGGTAATTGGTTTAAGTAAAAGTTATGTAAATAATTTCTAAAGACTGTACTGAATTAGTGTAGTGCCAGTGAAACCCAATCCCCCATTTGCTTTCGGGTGGCCAACTTCAACCCAAAAGTTGCTGCTGACTGCAGAATCATTGCTTCCTGTTCCTCAAGGATCCCCGAAAGGATCAAAGTTCCGTCATCAGCCACCAATTTGCGCAGACCATCCTCGAACAGGCGGATTATGATCGGCGCGAGGATGTTCACCAGAACCAGCGGCGCCTGTTGGATGGAGAACTTCTTATCAAGGACTTCCTTCACCGAACCTTCGCCGATTTCCATCGCGCCAAGTACCCGGTTCGCTTGTGCGTTATCCCTGGTACCTTTCACAGACAGCGGATCAATATCCACCGCCAGCGCTTTTTTTGCCCCCAGCTTGATTGCAGCGATGGTTAATATCCCTGAGCCGCAGCCAACATCGATGACATCCACCCCTGGCTTGCAGAATTCCTCCACCATTTCGAGGCACAATTGGGTGGTTGGGTGAGTACCGGTGCCAAATGCCATGCTGGGATCGATGTGAATGGTGGTTTTGTCCGCGTAGATTTCTTTGACCCAGGCCGGCAGGATCATCAAATTTTTGCCAACCGGGATGGGATGATAATGTTTTTTCCAGGCTGTCATCCAATCCTGGTCCTCGATCGGTCTGTACTGCGGCAACGGCAGTGGTTGGATCTGTCCAAGATGCCACAGACCGTTTTCCAGTTTATGGCGGGTGCTTTCCAATTTTTCATTCACAGGAATGTAGCCAAAGACCCGCACCGGTCCTCCGGCGTGACCTTCATCGTTGATATCTTTGTATTTAATACCGCTTTCAACCACTACACCGCCTTCAACATAGCGTGAAAGCAGTTCTGCCAGCGATTCAGCCAGCTCGCCATCCACCACCAGTGAGATTTCCAACCAGCTTGGATCAGCCACCGATTGCTTCTTTCAGCCAGTCGATGAAGTTGCGTTCTTGCGGCTGAACGTCCGTCCCCAGCGTACCTGCCAAATCTTCAAACAGTTTGCGCTGGGTTTCATCCAGTTTTTGCGGGATGGTCACATTCACAAATACCAGCTCATCGCCGCGTCCGGATGATTTCAAATGCGGAATTCCCTTGCCGCGAATGGTGAATACTTTTCCGGGCTGAGTACCGGATGGTACGCGAAGTTTGACTTTGCCATCCACCGTGGGAACATCGATTTCCGCGCCAAGGACTGCCTGGGCGACATTAATGTTAAGGTTCAGCAGCACATCGTTTTCACGGCGGGTAAAGAAAGCATGCTTTTTAACTTCCATCTCGACATAATAATTCCCATTTGGGCCACCGTTCTGTCCGGGCTGCCCTTCACCTGCCAGCCTGATCTGCGTCCCAGTATCCACCCCGGCCGGGATGGCAACGGTTTTCTTCACTTTTTTACGTTCCAGTCCTTTGCCGAGGCATACCTTGCATGGATGGACGATCACCTCGCCGGTACCATTACACGCCGGGCAGGTTGCCACCTGAACCATGGAGCCCAGGAAGGTTTGCCGCACCTGTCGCACCTCGCCTTTACCTTCACAAGTGCTGCAGCGGGATGGAGTCGTGCCGGGTTCGGCGCCGCTACCGCGGCAGGCCGAACAAGTTTCATCACGCTCAAATTCCAGCACTTTTTCAACGCCAAAGACCGCTTCTTCAAATGTCAGGTCCAATTTTTGACCCAGGTCCTGGCCACGGCGCGGAGCATTACGTGCTTTTCTGCCACGGCTGCCGCTCATACCTCCAAAACCGAAGAACTCGCTGAACAGATCACTGAGGTCGATGGTGGAGAAATCAGGCATGCCGCCCATGCCATTCAAGCCGGCATGTCCATAGCGGTCGTAGGCTGCGCGTTTTTCAGGGTCAGAAAGTACAGCGTAGGCTTCGTTGATCTCTTTGAACTTCTCTTCAGCATCCGACTCTTTGTTGATATCCGGATGATATTTGCGCGCCAAAGTTCGAAACGCAGATTTAAGATCATCCGCACCCGCATTTCGATCCAACCCCAATACTTCGTAGTAATCTCGTTGTGCCATAAAACCTACTTAAATCTGAACCGCAAAGAACGTAAAGCCATACTTAGCTTTACGTCTTCGCGGTAAATATCTTAATACTTATACGCTCTTAAACTCACCATCTACCACATCTTCACCATCCGGTTTTTGCTGCTCACCAGCGGAATCAGCCGGACCGGAACCATTATCTCCCGGTGCATCGGTCGGTGGTGTGCCCTGTTGATAAGCTGCAGCCCCGATACCCTGGAGAACGGTAGTCAATTCTTCGGTGGATTTCTTAATCGCTTCTGTGTCTTCCGTGGCCATCACTTCGCGCAGGCTTTTGGCACCGTCTTCCGCCTTGGTTTTCATGTCCGCGGGGACTTTGTCGCCCAGGTCTTTCAAGGTCTTTTCAACGGTGTAGATAGTGTTATCCGCGTGATTGCGGGCTTCGATCAGGTCTTTACGTTTCTTATCGTCTTCGGCGTGCGTTTCCGCTTCCTTGCGCATGCGCTCCACTTCCGCCTCATTCAATCCAGAGGAAGCTGTGATGGTAATGTGCTGGCTGCGGCCGGTGGCTTTATCTGAGGCGGTCACCTTGATAATGCCGTTCGCGTCGATATCAAAGGTCACTTCAACCTGCGGAACGCCACGTGGAGCGGGTGGAATGCCATCCAGTGTGAAATTACCAAGGGTCTTGTTATCGGCCGCCATCGGTCGTTCGCCTTGCAGCACGTGGATCTCCACCTGCGTCTGGCTGTCGGAAGCGGTCGAAAATACCTGGCTTTTGCGAGTGGGGACCGTTGTGTTGCGTTCAATCAATGGTGTGGCAACGTTGCCCAATGTCTCAATGGAGAGTGTCAGCGGGGTAACGTCCAATAACAGGATGTCTTTCACTTCGCCGCCCAGCACGCCAGCCTGGATGGCTGCGCCAACCGCCACGACCTCATCCGGGTTCACGCCTTTGTGTGGTTCCTTGCTGAATTCACGTTTAACAGTCTCTTGAACGAATGGCATACGGGTCATACCGCCCACGAGAACGACTTCATCAATTTCAGAGGCTTTAAGCCCGGCATCGGCAATCGCCCGTCGCACCGGTTCAAGGGTCTTCTGCACCAGGTCCCCGGTCAGTTGTTCCAGCTTGGCGCGGGTCAGGGTCATCACCAAATGTTTGGGTCCGGATGCATCCGCGGTGATGTAGGGCAGATTGATCTCAGCCTGCATCGTGGATGACAGCTCGATCTTGGCTTTTTCAGCCGCTTCTTTCAAGCGCTGAAGAGCCTGTCGATCGTTCTTTACATCAATTCCACTCTCGCGCTTGAATTCGTCAGCGAGATAATCAAGGATCCGCTGGTCAAAGTCGTCGCCGCCCAGGAAGGTATCGCCGCTGGTGGAACGTACCTGGAAGACGCCGTCACCGACATCCAGGATGGATATATCGAATGTACCACCGCCCAGGTCATACACGGCGATGGTCTCGTTCTTCTTCTTATCCAGTCCATAAGCCAGGGAAGAAGCGGTAGGTTCATTGATGATGCGAAGCACTTCCAATCCGGCGATCTTGCCGGCATCTTTGGTGGCGTTCCGCTGTGCGTCGTTAAAATACGCCGGGACGGTAATGACCGCCTGGGTAACTGTCTCGCCCAGGTAAGCTTCAGCATCGGCTTTCAGCTTGGCAAGGATCATCGCGGAGACTTCCGGAGGCGAATAGTCTTTACCGTCCAGTGTCACCCGCAAATCGCCGTTTGGCGATTTACTGGCCTTATATGGAATTCTTGAAAGGGTGCGTTGTACTTCTTCATCATCAAATTTGCGTCCCATAAAACGTTTGATCGAAAAAATTGTATTTTCCGAGTTGACAATGGACTGGTTGCGGGCGACACGCCCAACCAATCTTTCATGGTTCTTATTGACTGCTACCACAGAGGGTACCAGGCGTTCACCTTCAGCCGAAGGGATAACAACCGGCTCGCCGCCTTGCATGACAGCCACAACAGAGTTTGTAGTGCCTAGATCTATTCCGATGACTTTTCCCATTTTTTCTCCTATTGGGCAACCCTGACCAATGATGGCCGCAATACGCGGTCTCCAATCAGATATCCCTTTTGAATGACTTCAATAATTTGTCCGCTTTCGTGGGCGGAACTTGGTTCCTGTGATAGCGCCTCATGGCGATTTGGGTCAAACTGCTCGCCTTCGGCCGCAATTTCCGAGACCCCTTCAGATTCAAGGATGCTCTGAAGCTTTTTATATATCAGTTCTATGCCTTCCGACCAGGCTAGGCCATCTCCAGAAGCCGGCCGGTGATTTAATGCCCTTTCCAGGTCATCCAAAACCGGCAGGTACTTTTTGGCGATCCTTCCAGTCGTCTCCTGAGCAGCTAATAGGGAGTCGCGTTCGATGCGCTTCTTGTAATTGGTAAAATCTGCCCGTTCACGCTGCCAACCGTCAAAGAATTCAGCAGATTTCTGTGTTAGATCTTCCACTTCTTTCTGCAGCGCTTCGGTGTTTTTTCCATCCTTTGGGGGATGCACTTTGACAGCTTCCCCAGCAGCCTCTTCATATTCTTTTTTTCCTGTTTTGTGTTTCTTATCAACCATGCTCATACTCCTGAAAACGGTTTTATTCTTCTAATAATGAACTTGTGGAGGAGGTTTACTCCGCCAGGCTGTCCGACACCAGATCGCTAAGCAGACCGGCCATAAATCGAACAGTCGAAATTGTCTTTCCATAATACATGCGCGTCGGTCCTAAAACTCCGAGAGTTCCGGTAGCAAGCCCAGGCACACCATAACGTGCCAGAACCACTGAGCACTGCCGCAGATCTTCGTCTTTGCCCTCGCCGCCGATGAGCACCTGCACACCGCCAATTGATGAATGCAGCACCGTGCGGTTCAGCAAGTTTTCTAATTTGGATCTCTCTTCCAACAGTTTCAGCGAATTGCGCGCCTCTTCAGAGTTGATAAATTCCGGCTCTGCCAGGACGTTGGAAAATC
This sequence comes from uncultured Chloroflexia bacterium, assembly GCA_963841805.1. Lineage (GTDB taxonomy): Bacteria > Chloroflexota > Anaerolineae > Anaerolineales > Anaerolineaceae > PNON01. The sequence continues at coordinate 475,421 of CAWJEB010000010.1, read as the reverse complement.
CATCCATGAATATCTCCCCGGTCAACGCTGTCGAGGAAACCTTCAACTCTTGCAGCATCAACTTGAAAATATCCTCCTCCAACTGATTCAGGGTCAAAGTCAGTTTCTCAATGGATGCAGCATCCAGACCATTGCATACTGCATTGATACGATTCGCGCTGGTCGAAAGCTGCTCCTGTGTAACAGGTTCTGCCAAGGTCAACATTTGCTGGTGGATCTCTCCGCCCACCAGTACCAGTACCATTAACACCTGCCGCCCGCGGGTTGAGATCAACTCGATATGCTTCAGATGTGCCATCTTTGTATGCGGTGATGTCACAACCGAGGCAGCATTGGATTGGTGTGCCAATACGGAGGCAGCCAGTCGCATCCATTGCTCCATATCCTGTCTGCTCTGGTAGAACTGGTGGCTGATCGTGCGCTGGGTGGTCTGCGGAAGATCGGTATCGTTCAACAGACGTCCAACGAAGTAGCGGTAACCGGCATCGGTGGGCAATCGTCCGGCTGAGGTGTGCGGTTGGTATAGGTAACCGGCATCATCCAACGCCGAAAGCTCGTTGCGCACGGTCGCGGGACTTAAATCCAGGTTATAACGCTCCACCAGGTACTGCGACCCAATTGGCAGCGCGTTCTGAATATAGTCATGGATGACCAGGGTCAGGATAAAATTTTGTCGATCCGTCAATTCTTTCATATTTTTGCTCATAATTTAGCACTCTCGCTTACAGAGTGCTAAATTATTGCTATTTATGATAACATGTGCGGGTTAAGTAGTCAAGTTGATGTAGGGGATTTCAAATATAATGTTAATAATGTGGAATGAAAACGCGTGGTCGTTGAACATCTTCATTTCTTTGTAGATGGAAGTTTAGCCATTACCGGCGCAAACGGAGCGCCAAAAAGTGGAAATTCATAACAAGCAAAAATTATCGGTAGTTCCTAGCATCCCAAATGGCATTAACTCATCCTATCTGAGTAGATTTTCTTCATCTGGTCAATCACAATTCGATTAAGTTCATTCACGGGTCCAGCATAGTTAAATATTGCATGAAATCCATTGGGGTATTTATGCTCCTGACTGAAGATATAACTGATGACCGGTCCACATCGCATATAGTCTGTCAGTGAAAAGTGATTTGAACGGGGAATGATGACGTATTCAAAAGATGGACCAACGATGGTTTTAATAAAAGTGATTTCCTCTGCGTTTGGCGTTGAGCCAACATAAAACAGTTTCGCCGGATCAATTTTCGTCAACCACTGACCAAATGGTCTACCGTCAATATCTATGACTGATCTGCAATTGCTGTCTTGTGCGCACAATTCGCCGGAAACAGCCCCGCCCAGGGAATGGCCAATATAAATTGTTTGTTGAAAATCAATAAAGTGTTGCCATTCGGATAACTTCAAATCCTCGATAACTTCTATGGTGTCATCATACCAATAATCCATCCTCGCGGAGAATATTTCCTGGCTGTCTAATAGATTTACATACTCCTCTTGCTTGTCAGCCTGCGACAGACCAGTTCCTGAGACCTTTTTAAAAATATCCTGTGAACCCGTGGAGTTGATTTGTTTGTAGAAATCAGAACCTAAATTTTTCTTAAACGGGATTGATTTATTTTCGTCAGGGAATGTAAAGTACGCATCGTATGTGTGACCGATACTGACAACAAAGAATCCTTCTGAAGCCAGTGCGATCAAAAGAGAATCATTGGAGGCTGGGCTAAGCCATAATCCATGAGTAAATATGACCAGTGGAAAATTTTCCTGAAAAGGCATGGCATCGTTGCAAACCGGCAATGGAGAATAATCTAAATTTGTCAGGATCCTTGGCGAAACTTGTATTTTTTCAATGTTGTAGTCATTAATTAAACGAGCGACATCGTTTTTCCTTAATCCGTTTTGGGGGTGTTCGCAAGTATCGCTCGCTGTGGGATAAAAAAGTCTTACCAGGAGTTTTCGTGGTTTTTCTTTTGGAATGTATTTTTCATTCCTCAAGTCACTTACAAAGGTATATTCAGTAATGCCAACATCATATATGCCCTGTGGTTTTGGCATAAACCTTATCGGAAATACACATAAGGCGATAAGGATCAAAAGTAGCACGATTATGCAGGCGATTTTCCAACGCATTAACAACTCCTAATTTTTGGAATATTAAACTGCAAGACGATTCTTGTTCATGCCTGTCTTCCAAACTTGTTACGAAGCATGGATGGATGCTTTGCAAAAATATTGCTTAATTTGTGTTGGCTTCCAAATGTTTTTTTCAAGGTGTCCTGACACTAAAGGTTTCAAACCATGTTAATTATATAATGAACCATCCAACCGAGAACCCTTTCTCCTATTGGTCTCCATCTCAAACAGCATTTATTAAAAAAATCATATATTTTGGTTTGAAAACCATTCCATCTACCTGTCATTAATAACACCTTGACCAAATGCAAGCTCGAGTTATCCCAATATTTGAAGATTATATATCCTGCGAAAGAATAACATCAAAATGAAAAATCATTTCATTTCATAATTCAAGATATGGATACCGCATTAGGGGTATTTCCAATGGACCATACGCAAAAATAATATTCGCATATCCTCGAACATTTGCGGGAATACCCGTCAAGTCAAAAAAGAATATTCCCGAAATGGTAATTTTTGACTTGCCTGTCTTCCTGGTATATACTAAGAGTGCCCTGTTTAACGGGTTACTCAATACTTATCTCAGGAGGATATGTTTGTATGACAGCAGACAACGGCTTTAAACTCACTTACTCCACCATGTTCAACCCACCCGAAGAATTGCATACACGCTATGCCGATGCCCTTGCAAAAGTAAAATCTCAGCTTGGCAAGGACCATGGTATGTTCATCAACGGGAAAGAGCATTTCACAACAGAAAAAAATGAAAACCGCTCCCCGGCAGACACCAACCTCATCCTCGGCACCTTCCAGAAAGGCACCGCAGCCGATGCTAATTTGGCGCTGGAAGCAGCGCATAAAGCCTTCCCTGCCTGGAGAAAAACCCCCTGGCAGGAACGCGTCCGCCTGGTTCGTAGAGCTGCGGACTGCATGGATCAGCGCATTTTCGAGATGGGTGTGGTTGTCTCTCTCGAAGTTGGCAAGAACCGCATGGAAGCGCTTGGCGATGTCGCTGAAACTGCTGATCTGATGCGTTATTCCTGCGATCGGATGGAAGCCAATGATGGTTTCATTCACGAAATGGGACGCGATCCGCTTACTGGTTTTATTTCTACCAACACATCTATCCTGCGTCCTTATGGAGTCTGGGTGGTGATATCACCCTTCAACTTCCCGGCTGCTCTCACAGGTGGGCCAGCTGGAGCCGTGCTGGTTACAGGCAATACGCTGGTGATGAAACCTGCCACAGATACACCCTGGACCGCAAGACTTATCGCCGAATGCTTCCGCGATGCTGGGATTCCCGACGGTGTATTCAATTTCGTTACCGGATCCGGCAGCACTGTGGGACAGGCGCTGATTGAGAGTCCCCTCGTATCCGGCATCACTTTCACCGGTTCATTCGATGTCGGCATGAAGATCGGGCGTGATTTCAGCAGTGGAAAATGGGTGCGCCCCGCCATCCTTGAACTTGGCGGTAAAAACCCCGTTATCGTCTCAAAGAATGCAAACCTGGATGACGCCGCGGTCGGCATCGTCCGTTCTGCCTTCGGGTTGCAAGGGCAAAAGTGTTCCGCGCTCTCCCGCATCCTGGTCGAACGTCCTGTTTATGACAGTCTGGTTGCCAAAGTGGTCGATCTCACCAATAAGCTGGTAGTGAGCGATCCCACAGAATTAGCCGCCAACATGGGGCCAGTGATCAATAAAGCAGCCTACCGGGACTATCAATCCTTCTGCAACGAACTAAGACAGGCTGGCAAGGTCCTCACTGGCGGCAAGGTGCTCACGGATGGCCTATTCGCCAATGGATATTACTGCACACCAACTGTCGTGGTTGACGTTCCGCTTGACCACCGCCTGTGGCAGGATGAGATGTTCCTTCCGATTGCCATGGCCGCTCCTATCGATTCGATCGAAGAAGCCATGACCATTGCTAATAGCGTTAGCTATGGACTTACAGCCGGATTTTACGGTTCATACGAGGAAGCAGATTGGTTCTTTGATGAAATTCAAGCTGGTGTTACCTATGCCAACCGACCGCAAGGCGCTACAACCGGCGCCTGGCCGGGCTATCAGCCATTCGGTGGATGGAAAGGCTCTGGCTCTAGCGGCAAAAACGCTGGCGGTCTGTATTACCTGCCCCTCTATATGCATGAGCAAATCCGTACGCTAGTCAAAAGGGGATGATCTGCGATGTCAAAAATTACATCATTAAAAAATGCGATTGCGCAGTATGTCAAAGACGGCGATATCGTTTACGCTGCCGGGTTTACCCATCTCATCCCCTTTGCCGCCGGGCATGAGATCATCCGCCAGGGTCGCAAGAACCTGACGGTTGCCCGCGCCACGCCAGACTTGATCTATGACATGATGATCGCTGCTGGTTGTGTAAAAAAGCTGATCTTCTCATACATAGGCAACCCAGGTGTAGGTTCGTTGCGTATCATTCGAAGTGAACTTGAGGCTGGCAATCTGGAATGGGAAGAGTTCTCGCACTTTTCCATGATCTGCCGTCTGCAGGCTGGAGCAAGCGGATTACCATTCATGCCCATGAACCAGACAGCCGCTACTGACCTTGAACATGCCAATCCACTCTATAAGCGCGTCAAGGATCCATATACCGGTCGGGAAGTGATCGTTGTACCACCGCTCAACCCGGATGTGGCCATTATTCATGTACAGCGCTGCGATGAACGCGGCAATGCCCAGATATGGGGCATCCTCGGCGAGCAAAAAGAGGCTGCGTTCGCTGCCAAACACGTCATCCTCACTGCAGAAGAGATCGTGGATGAGTCAGTGATCCGCTCAGACCCTAACCGTACCGTCATTCCAGACTTCATAGTGGATGCGGTTTGCCATGTTCCACACGCCAGCCACCCATCCTACACCCAGGGATATTATGACCGCGATAATGTCTTTTATCTGGAATGGGATAAGATCTCCGAAGACCCTGAACGACTGAAAAAATGGCTTGATGAATGGGTGTACGGGGTCAAAGATCGAGCGGAATACTGGGAAAAACTTGGGGCAGAAACCCATAAACGGCTGGAAGTGAAGCAAAAACTGGCCGCCCCGGTCAATTATGGTGACTATTAAGAGGCCATCATGGATTATTCATCAACTGAACTCCTCATTATCAATTCCTCCCGCTTGCTGAAAGACGGCGATACAGTCTTCGTAGGCGTTGGCATACCCAACCTGGCATGCAATCTCGCCATGCGCACCCATGCACCTTCACTGCTGATGATTTATGAAGCCGGTGTGATCGGGGCACGGCCATCCCGGCTGCCGCTTTCGATTGGCGACCCAACGCTTGTCAGCGGCGCCTCTGCTGTGTGCAGCATGTATGATATCTTTGCATTTTACCTGCAGCGCGGCAACGTGGATGTGGGTTTCCTTGGCGGCGCCCAAATTGATAGATTTGGCAACATTAACGCCACCGTCATCGGTTCTGATTACCAGCATCCCAAAGTGCGCATGCCCGGTTCCGGCGGATCGATGGAAATGGCAGGCTGGGCAAACCGCTGCTACGTCATGACCCCGCACCAGAAACGGCGCTTCCCAGAAAAGTGCGACTTCGTTACTTCCGCAGGCTTCCTCGGTGGCAGGAAACAGCGTGAGGCTGCCGGTGTTCGCGGCGGCGGTACCCAGTGTGTGGTAACTGACCTGGGGCTTATGGAGCCCGATTCCAATGGCGAGCTGACTCTCACCGCGCTACATGCCGGTGCTACTGTGGAAAAGGTCAAAGCCAATACTGGCTGGGATATTAAGGTAGCAGAACAACTGCTCTTGACTGAACCTCCGACAGAAGTGGAACTTCGTATCCTACGTGAAGAACTCGATCCGCAGGGAACTTATCGTTAACAAAAAAAAGGCGGTTTACATTTGATGTAAACCGCCTTTCACATTACATTTGAATTCGATTGCCAGTCTCCCGGTCAAAGAAGTGCAGTCCGTTTGGATTAAATGATGCCTTGACCTCATCTTTGTGTTTCAGATTTGAAACGCCATTCACCCTTGCTGTCGCACTCCCGCCATCCCAATCGATTGTCACATAAGTAAATGGCCCCACCAATTGAACGAGTCGCACAGAAGTTGAGAATCCCGTATCTCCAAGTGTCACATCTTCCGGTCTCACACCCATATCTATCGCACCACCAGGGAATTCGACATCTTCCGGAACCACAACACTGACTGATCCCATTCGGTATTTTTTCTTGCCTTTGTCTGATATCAATTCTCCCTGATATAAATCCATTTGCGGGCTGCCGATAAACTTTGCCACATAGCTGGTTGCCGGTTTAGAATAAATCTCCTCCGGTGTGCCGAACTGCTCCAACTGCCCTGCCCTCAGAACTGCTACCCTATCTGATAGAGATAATGCTTCTTCCTGATCATGTGTCACAAAAATGGATGTGACTCCCAGCCGCTGATGCAGTTCCTTGATCTCACCACGCGTTTTCACCCGCAGGGCGGCATCCAAGTTCGAGAACGGCTCATCAAACAGGAATATGGATGGCTCTCTGATGACCGCCCGTCCAATAGCCACACGTTGCTGCTGACCGCCTGAAAGTTCCCGCGGTAACCGATGCAGCAACTGCTCTAGCTCCAGCATTATCGCCACATCCTGCACCCGCCGGTTGAGCTCTTCTTTTGAACGCTTTCGCAGCTTTAGAGAAAAACCGATGTTCTCGCCGACTGTCATATGCGGGTAGAGGGCATAGTTTTGGAAGACCATCGCCACGTCCCGTTCAAACGGCCCCAGATCATTAACTTTCTTCCCGTTGATCCGCACCTCTCCGGATGTCACATCTTCGAGACCAGCAATCGTATTTAATAATGTTGATTTTCCACAGCCGGAAGGACCAAGCAAGGTAAAGAACTCTCCCTCTTCAACCCTCAATGATATTCCGTTGATGGCGCAAAAATTGCCAAAGTATTTTTGTATGTTTATTAAATCCAGGGTTGCCATTATGCTTTAATTGCTCCTTCTACAAATCCTTCCAGAATATACCTGCGGAATATAATCGCCAAAACCACCACCGGTATGCTAGCCAGCACAGCGGATGCCAGCATTTGACCATAAAGTGTCTGGTATTGACCGGAAAATTCAGCAATCGCGATAGATGCCGTCTTCACATTGATACGCGTGAGAATGATGGCAAAGAAAAATTCGTTCCAGCTTTCGATAAACGCAAAGACCCCCGTGGCAAATAACGGCGGCAGGGAAATTGGCAAAACAATGAACTGGAACGTCTGGATAGGTGATGCCCCATCCACTGCGGCGGATCGTTCCAGCTCCATTGGAACGCTCTCAAAGAAGCCTTTCATTATCCAGATCACAATCGGCAGAGTGAATGAAAGGTACACAACGATCAGTCCAAAGTGGGTATCCACCAGTCCTGTCCGGCTCATGACAATGAACAGGGGAATCGCGATCACGATCCCGGGCAGCATTTGAGTTGCCAGGATCGCCATCAGTATCTTTTTACTGCCAGGAATACTTAAACGTGCCAGTGCATAAGCCGCAGTAGAGCCAATGACCAGACCAACTGAGCTTGTGAAAAATGCAATGATAAAGGAATTGATAAGCCCCTTGAACAAACCCCGGCTGCTATCCAACACGAGGATATAGTTATCGATCGTCATTTTTAGTGGATTAAGCTCGATAGGGTGCGCAGTCAGCGAAGCTAGCGGCAGCAAGCTGGTAACAATAGCCCACAATACCGGACCTAATGCAACCGCTGTGAATACAGCCAGACTTAATCGGATAAATGTACGTGAGGTGAAACGCTTGAATACAATCACGTTATGCCACCTTTTCTTTCGTCGTCCGGGGATTCAACACGCGGATATAAGCCAGCGCAAGCAGGAACATTATGACAAACAGCACATTGGCGATGGCAGCGCCATATCCAATATCCAGGTTGCCGAAGGTTTCCCGCCAGGATAAATAATTTAGCAATACCGTGCTATCCGCCGGGCTGCCTTTCGTGAGCACGTAAATGAGATCGAAGACCTTTAACGCCCAGATACTCTGTAGGACGATCGAGATCATCAAGGAGGTTTTTATCCCGGGAATGGTTACATGCACAAAACGCTGCCAGGTGTTTGCCCCATCCAACCTGGCTGCCTTGTATAGATGAGGCGGCACATTTTGAAGCCCCGCTATCAATAACAGCGTAATAAATGGCACAGCCTTCCAAATATCCGCCAGCAGGATCATATTAAGCGCCAGCCAGGGCTTGCCCAACCAGACAACATTCTGTTCAAGCACCCCCATACCCACCAGTGCGGTGTTCAAAACACCATAATTGGCGTTATAAATCCACTTCCATAAGACTGCATTCGCTACGGGTGACAAAGCCCAAGGTACAAGCAGCACCACCCGGAAGAAAGCATGACGTCCGAGTGGATGATTTAACATCAAAGCAACTAATAATGCAAGAATAATGACAGCGATCACTTCAACGAAAGTGAAATACACTGTTCGCCCGAGGGATTCACGAAACAATGAATTCTTGAAAAGTTCTGTGTAGTTATTTATTCCATTAAAGGTTCTTGTAATGCCCTGACCTGCAAACCGTACTCTTTGAAATGAAAGCACAATGGATGCAACAATGGGGTAGGCAAGCACGCTCAATAACACAAATAGCGCCGGAGCTGTAAACCATAATCCCAATCGGAATCTCCGCCGGTTGTAATTATTCACCGATTGCATTACTTCCTCCAGAACTTTATAGATATACAAAAGGCTTCCCTGATAGTAACATAACCTATCAGGGAAGAAGTTATTACTTAATTATCCACGTTTCTTGATGATCTCTTTTACCAAATCTTCAGAGTTCTTCATGGCGTCGGCAGCGCTCTGTGAGCCAGCCAGCGCCTTCTGAATTTCTACGCCAATGGCTGTCGTTACAGCATTATAATCCGGCGTAACAAAGCTATCGTATGGATAGGTTGCCTGGTCGAGGATCACTTTTGCGTTCGGGGCAGCAGCCTGAACCTCAGGGTCATTCAGGACAGAGAGGCGAATGGGCAGCCAGCCTGTATCGATGCACTGTCGTTTCTGAACTTCCTTATCCAGATAGAATTCGATCAACTTCTGTGAAAGTTCGATGTTTGGAGATTGTTTTGAGATGGTATAAGCATCAGTGCCGTCAATGGATGCTGAGCCAGCAGGGCCGGCAGGAAGAATTGCAGTGCCGACTTTTCCTACAACTTTGGATGTTTCCGGATCATTCGCGGGAACCCACATGAAGGGCCAGTTCATCATCATTGTCGCCTGGCCAGACGAGAAGATATTGGTCGCATCATTGATACCTACATAGCTGATCGACCCCGGATCGGTGCTTTCCATCAGGTCAACCATTACCTGCAACGCATCCACACCCATTTCGTTGTTGAACGCCGGCATACCACTATCATCATAGAGCTTGCCGCCAGCCTGCTGCAAGAATGTCATCCAATAGGAAGCAACACCGCCAATGCCTTCAGGTGCGCCGTAGTTCAATACCCAGCCATAGCGGCCGCCTCCGGTCATTTGCTTTGCTATTCCCTTCAATTCGTCCCAGGTCTTCGGTGGCTCTTTGATCCCGGCTGACTCAAGATGTTCCATGTTGTAGAACATAGTCAGCAAAGACAGACTGAAGATCACGCCCAATCTTTTTCCACCCCATGCCAGGGTATTGAACGATGATGTTGGTAAATCAGCAATTAAATCAGCAGGCAGCTTATCCACGAAATCCACCAGATAGTCAGCGAATTCAGGCACCCAGCCGCAGTTGTACATGATGTCGTGGACATACTGTCCGGAGGCAAAATTTGCAGCCATTTTATCGTGAAGCTGCGGCCAAGGCGGTGCTTCATAAACGACCTGGGCATTGTTGTCTTTTTGCCATTGCGCGAAGGCCTCTTCGCTGAACTTTGCAACTCCCGGGGGAGCCGGATCTGGCGCCGCAGGCACCAACACATTCAACTTTGCTGCACCGCTAACAGGCGCACAGGCGGGTAAAAATCTACCAAGAGCCAGAACGCCAGCGGTTGCTGCCCCCACCTGAAGAAAACCACGTCTGATTTAGTTTATTTTTAATCATTACTCCTCCTTTGTCAGATGGAACATAATTGGTTACGATATTCATCTATCAGTGCTATACTTCGCCCGAATAATTGCCACCTCCTTCCAATAATCAATCACATTCCTAAAACTCTAGATCCACTTTCATCCAATAAATTTAACCAGTCTTGCTGTTTCATAACAAATGATCGCTCGTAATTGCCACTCAATACATTGGTTGAGTCACCATTCCAGCTTTTGCAGCCGGTATGATCATGGATAAAGTCATTTACCGATTAGTTATTAACTGTTAGTTAATATTACAGTTGAAATTTATAAGAGTCAATAACTTTCAAATATTTTTAAGGTTCAATACGAATCTAAATATTAATATCAGGAAAACCCATACTTCTTTAATTATTACTTTAGGTAATAATTAAAGCACCTCTGTTTTCGCTTCCTTGGCTGCCTGTCTAAGAATATCCACAGCTTTGTTTAATATCTCTTCATCATGGGATGCTGATACCGTGAAATCGGTATGGAAGTAAACTCCTTTATCAATGCATTTGCTGAAAAACGCCTTTGCAAGTGTAGGGTTAATCCGTGTGAAATCTTTATACTCATTGATCGGTTCCCGCGTGCCGCAATAGATAAAGAAATTACTGCCTATCTGCTGCACCCTGGCTGGGAACTTTTCTTCATCAAAAACCGACTGCAAATCATCCGTAAATTTTTCCACCCTGCCAATCCAGGCATCAAATAAGCCTGGTGATTCCATTACGCCAATTGCAGCTAACCCGGCAGCACAACCCATTAAGTTCCCAGAGAAAGTGCCACCCGCGATCACCGGGTCCACTGGATCCATGATCTTGGACATGACCTTTTCCTTCCCGGCGATGGCAGCCAGCGGAACGCCATTCGTCATGGCTTTCGCCAGCAGGCAAACATCGGGAGTCACCCCGTAATACCCCTGCCCGCACGAAAGTCCGGTTCGGAACCCCGATAGCACCTCATCCAGAATGAATACAATGCCATATTGGTCGCAAATATCGCGAATTTCCTGCAAATATTCCGTGGATGAGCCGATGCAGCCATTATTGAAATCGATAGGGTTCATAATTATGCCCGCGATCTCATCTCCTTTTTCTCGCGCAAGTTTCTCAAAAACTTCAGGGTGTTTCCACGGGATAAGGTAAATGGTATCTCGTATGGCTTCAGGTATTCCTGCAGTGAGGTTGCCGATCTTAGACAATCGGTCTCCAGGGTTATCTTTATCTACAAACGCAGCAAGGTTGTTTGCCAGGGCGTAATCATGCCCGCCGTGGAAGTGGCCGTCAACGCGCACTATTTTCTGCCGTCCAGTGTAACCGCGCGCCAGCCGCATGGCCAACAAAGTGGCTTCACTTCCTGAATTTACAAAGCGCACCCTTTCCGCACATGGGATGTGCTTAACGATCTTCTTTGCAAGCTCGAGGGTCAGTGGGTGATCAAATTCTGCAAAAAACCCGATGTTCAAGGCTTCACCGATCGCCGTTTTTATTTCAGGACGGTTATGTCCAAGGGTGCAAGCGCCATGTCCCATGAAAAAATCCATATATTGGCGGCCATCCAGGTCATAAAAATAAGGGCCGTCTGCTTTACTCAAATACATGGGGCTTCCATTAAAAGGGTTAATGCGAAAACTGGAAGAAACACCGCCTTCAAGGTATTGCCCAGCCTGTTTTCTGTATTCATTTACTTTTGATTCCATGTCATCCTCTTTTCTCAATCAGTTAATGTATGGGCTATGCCGTATGGCAGCCCGTGTTTTTCGCAGTAAACTGGCAGTTCTTTCCGGGTTTGTGCAACTACTTTGAGCGGAATCCTATCCAGTGGAATGTGGCAAGCTTTTAACGCCTCTTCCAACCTGTCTGTCGGTTGTCCCTGCCAGGTGGCTGCGTTGATGATTCCCGGCCCAACCAGGTCGCCATGCGGCAGTCCATGCCCCATCACGTTCTCAACACAATAGGCGAAATAATGTTCTGATCCTTCTTCCGGCCTGGCGTGACCAACCTGGTTGCACAACTGTACTTCAGTTGCCAGGCAATCATAAAGGGTTTTCAACCCATCGTATTCTCCTCTGCCGGCAGCTTCTGCACAATCCAGCACACCATTCAAAATGGACTGTGCTGTATCGTACACCCAGGGAATGTATTCCATTCCCGGCGGGTTTTCATTCTGTTCGTGCGCGAACATCCAGTCCCAACTGCCAGTGGCAATTGACATCACATCTGTAATACCAGCCGCGCGGATGTATGCCGGCGCCGCGGCGATGACGTCCATATCCAGTATCAACAAATCAGGCACTTTCGTCTCGATGTAGTAAACACAGCCATCGCGGCGGATTCCCGAAGCCCAAGTGAAAAACGCATCCACCGAAAGCGCCGTTGGGATGCAGACCAAATCCAGTCCGGTTTTCAGGGAAAAATACTTCCCGGCATCCGCCGGCAGACCGCCGCCCACGCTCACAACAAGGTCGCTCCTGATGGTTGGGATAATCTCGTCCCAATTCTGAATAGTAGCTTCGGTCACTTCAATTTCCTGAACAACATTTAAATGCAATTGATCTCGAATAACGCTCCATGCGTTTCCCGAGAAGATTACTGACACATCCCTTGAGTCTTCGTAATCCCCCAACAAGCTCATCTGAACAACAGGTAAATTCCAAATTTTTGTCATAAATGGCTCTTATCTAGAGAATAATTGCTATCATGAATGAAAACACCCTTTAAGTATAAATCTCAAATTAATTTCATGATGCAAATAATTCAATGATTGCCTCGCAATAACTTGCCATTTCAATCTCAGTAAATGGTCTCATCTCTGTATCATGCAAATGTGTGTCGCGGTTTTCTACAATGATCCACGAAGATTCCTTATCGCCGATAACGGTATGCCAACTTCCTTTTGTGACATTGTATATCGTGCCTGGTACGGCTTCCACCACCTGAACTCCATCATCTTCCACAATAACCAGCGCAGCCTTACCCCGCAGCAGGACGAACATCTCATCACTCCGGTTGTGCCGCTCCACTTCGTGGATCGTGTCAGGTTCCACGGCGGGTTCCCAGTTGAGAATTGCAGCCATCCAATCATGGCTGAAGACCAGCGGGGCATATCCCTCACCTTTCCACTCAAACACCTGTAATGCAGAACCTTCAGTCTTCGGCGTGCTCATTTCACCAGGGCTTTCGCATTTCTTTGTATCTTTCTCGCAGCTTCAACTACATCCGCTACTTCCTGTTCTGTTCCAAGCAGGGTTCTATGTACCAGCCATACAGAGTTTCGATATCCTATCTCTGATACTGGATAATCTGCTTTTAAGAATTTATGCTCTTCATTTGCATGTTCAGGAGACAATCGTTTCTTGTATTCGCCATTCTGGAACAAAGCTAGTGCATGGATCGGTGGATAGCTTGCCTGTGTAGGTATGCCTTCCGCATTGAAAGCTTTTATGAAATCCTCAGTCGGTAGTCCATCAAAACATTGCGGATCATAGGTAAAGATGTAACAGTAATGTCCATTGCGTGTTACACGAGGATCCAATCTCTGCGGTGTAATTCCTTCAATTTGTTCCAGATGTTTGTTCAAGAAAGCTGCATTTGGGGTTCTTTTCGCAGCCTGGGAATCAAGCCGCTTCAATTGCTGCCTTAATACCGTCCCTTGCCATTCGCTTAACCGATAATTGCTGCCATTGATAAAATGAGAATAGAACCATTCGCCCGGCATGCGACCGCAGTCATGAACCGAGCGTAAACGAACTTCCAGTTCATCATCGTTGGTAACAATCATGCCTCCCTCACCAGCAGTCATCAATTTGCTCTGCTGAAAGCTGAAGGTCCCCACCTTTCCAATGCTGCCGACTTTGTGCCTCTTCCACTCACTGCCGTGGGCATGAGCACTGTCTTCCACCAGGATCAGGTTATGCTTTTTTGCAATAGCTTGCAACGCATCGAGATCGGCGGGATGCCCGGCGACGTGGACTGCAATGATCGCTTTTGTCCGCTTGGTGATAGCCACTTCGACCTTGGTAGTGTCGATACAATATGTTCCGGGATCAACATCCACCATCACCGGCATGGCGCCGGCATAAAGTACTGCACTGGCTGTAGCTACAAAAGTGGAATCGGGAACGATCACTTCATCACCCAGGCCAATTCCCAGCGCGGCCATGACAATTTCGAGGGCAGCGGTTCCGTTGGTGCATGCAATACCGTGTTTTCCCTGCTGATATGCCGCGAACTCTTTTTCAAATTCCAATGTTTGTGTTCCCGGAGTCCTCCACCAGGCCTTGCTGTCAAGGACATTTAACAATGCATCTCTTTCTCCTTCGTCATACTGCGGCCACTCCGGAAAAGGTGTTGTTTTTGTAGGTATTCCACCTAAGATTGCTAAGGTCTCCACATTTCTCCTCGAAGATAATTAATCAGTTACTGTTACGTATTCGGTTGTCACATCAAGTACCAAAATAATTGCACCCATTGCAGTTGCTCGAAAACCTAATATGGATTTTTCAATCCGCGGAAGGGCTGCCAGTGAATCTTCCAAGCGTTCCATGATGTGAGGAATCAACACATCGGATGATTTTGATACGCCGCCGCCTAGAATGATCACTTCCGGGTCGAGCACTGCGCTAACCGCGGCAATTGCCAGAGACAAATAATCGGCTGTGTCTGAGACAATGTCTTCCGCCCAGGTCTGCCCTTCTGCTGCCGATAGGAACACATCTTCAGCGGAAAATTCCTTTGGTACAGGTAATCCAAGTTTTTTCAGTTTTTTCTTTGCGCGTTCGGCAATTCCTGTACCGGAAGCCAGCGATTCCAGCGCGCCAAATTGCCTAGTATTTATTCTTTAGCGATTCTCTATCTGGCAAAAGATACCCAATTTCGCCTGCCGCCTGATGGAATCCGCGATATATCGCTCGATTGAGCACAATACCGGAGCCAATTCCGGTTCCGATAGCAATGCAAACAAGGCTGGCAGCTCCTTTGGATGACCCAAAACCGTATTCGCCCAACGCAGCCAGATTGACGTCGTTTTCAACAAATACCGGCAGCTGATAGCGTTCCTCAAGGATTTCTTTCAGCGGCAGCTCCCGCCATCCCAGGCTGGGCGCCCATTCTACAATACCATCCGGGCTGCGGGTGACACCTGGGGCGCCGATTCCAATTCCACGGATGCGCTGGCCTTCCGGCCTTGGCGCCTTCAGCAGCTCATCGATGAGGTCATATACACAAGAAAGACTGTCCCCATTGGTGTCCTTCCAGGGGATGTATTTTTCCACCTGAATATTGCCGTTCAAGTCCGCCACAGTACCGAACATCTTCGTTCCACCCAGGTCGATGCCGATCACGCTGTAACTTGAGCCATTGAATTCAAGCAAAGCTCGCGGTCGTACCTCCGCTGGGAGCTGTATCCGTTAACGGGCGCACCAGGTCTTCCTCGATCAATCCATCCACCAATCGCATCACGGTCGGCATGCTCATGGATAGGTTTCGCGAAATCTCGACCCGCGATATGGGGCTGTGCGATCGGATCTGATCCAAAATTGCCGAACGATTCAACCGGCGAATCAATCCAGCAGTTGCTGATTGGCGTTGGTTTGTCTTTTTTATTTGGGTTTGGGTAATTGTCATAATTTTTGGTTTGAGTTAGTTATTAACTGTTAGTTAATAATACATATATTGAATTGTAGAGTCAATAGTTTTTAAGATTCTTTAAGGTAGAAACTGCGACCAATTAAAATGAAATACTCCCGAAGATTATCCGGGAGTATTTGATCCATTTCAGTTAAACTTACGCCTTAGTGTTCTGCCCCTTTGCGTAAGGCTTTGTAGTTTTGCGGCAGCAGTTTATGATGTTTTACAGGCAAATGTTCTTCAAGCGCTTTCTCAATATCCTCCAGTTTGAGGAATGGATGATTGGACAACAATCCACCCAGCAACACCATATTGGTCATGCGTTTGTCGCCCAATGTTTCGGCGATCTCATTCCCATCTATGTACACCACCCGGATGTCTTTCCGTTCTACTTCCCGATCCACCATGGATTTGTTTACAACGATCAGCCCGCCTTTTTTCATCAACGGTTCATATTTGATCAATGATGGTAAATTCATCACAACCGCAGCTTCGGGGTTTTGTACGAATGGTGATCCAATTTCCTCGTCGGCTACTACCACCGTGCAATTCGCTGTTCCGCCGCGCATTTCTGGTCCATAGGATGGAATCCAGGTCACTGCTTTTCCACAATTCATCGCAGCGTAAGAAATCAACTGGCCTGCAAAAAGCACACCCTGACCGCCAAATCCTGAAATGATAATTTCGGTTTGCATGGTACCTTCCTATATTTTCGCGTCAGCTACCATCTGGGAGATCTTGTAGTCCCCGATGGGATAATAAGGCACCATCCGATCCTCTATCCACTTGAGGGAATCGATCGGTGTCATGCCCCAGTTCGTCGGGCAGCTAGAGAGCAGTTCCACCATCGAAAAACCCAATCCTCGCACTTGCGTTTCGAATGCCGTGCGGATGGCTTTCTTCGCCATGCGGATATTCTTAGGATCGTGTAGGCTGCGTCTGACGATGTAACTGGCTCCTTCAATTGTGGAGAGCATCTCAGATACCTTGACCGGGTAAC
This sequence comes from uncultured Chloroflexia bacterium, assembly GCA_963841805.1. Classification (GTDB taxonomy): domain Bacteria; phylum Chloroflexota; class Anaerolineae; order Anaerolineales; family Anaerolineaceae; genus PNON01. The sequence goes on along the minus strand of CAWJEB010000010.1, from coordinate 458,545 downwards.
CCATGGTTTCTACATCACGCCCATTTGGTGAACTGGTGGTTTTTTGACCAGGCAAAGTTGTCGGTGCCATCTGTCCACCCGTCATGCCAAAATTGGCATTGTTGACGAAAATGACCGTAATGTTCTCTCCTCGAATTGCAGCGTGAATGATCTCGGCTGTACCAATAGCTGCGAGGTCGCCGTCTCCCTGGTAGGTGAAAATGACCCGGTCCGGATAAACCCTCTTGATCCCGGTCGCCATTGCCGGAGCCCGGCCATGTGGGCACTGGACGTAATCAAAATCGTAGTAGTTATAGGCAAATGCCGAGCAGCCTACCGAAGCTACGCCGATCGTTTTTCCCTGGATCCCCATCTCATCCAGTACCTCGGCAATCAAATGATGCGCCACGCCATGCGTACAACCGGGACAATAATGCGTTTGTACATCTGTAAACGATGCTGGCCGGGAGTAAACAACTGTTTCCTGTGTTTCCATTTTCTCTCCTTATTGAGCTGCGGCTCGTCTTGCCAGCCAATTATCACGCGGATGACCTTCCACTTTCAAGTCAGTCGTTGCCATTCTTCGAATTTCTGCCAGTATCTCATCTGGATAAGGAACTACGCCTCCCAACCTGGCAAAGAATTCAACAGGTATCTTGTGCTCAACCGCCTGGACAACGTCATCCAGCATCTGGCCGAAATTCATCTCTGTTACCAGGATTCCCTTCAAACGTTTCACCAACTCTTGAACCTGGACAATTGGGAATGGACTAACTGTGATCGGACGGAGCAATCCAACCTTGATGCCTTCTGCTCTGGCAGCGCGCACTGCCGATAGCGCGATTCTACCAGCGGAACCAAAACCAATGACGGCGAAATCCGCATCATCCAGATAATATTCTTTGAATTGCACCTCGTTCTTTTCAATCTCTTTCCAACGACGCAGCAATCGAATGTTGGTTTCTTCCTGCGCTGGTGGATCAAAGAAAATGGATGTCAGGAATCGCCTCGGACGACCTTCCGAACCGGATACTGCCCAATCGGGGAAGCTGGTTGCCAGCGGCCGCATGGGCGGTAATTCAGCAGGTTCCATCATTTGACCCAAAGATCCATCCGTCAATACAACCGCAGTCATGCGATATTTATCTGCCAGGTCGAAAGCAAGTACCGTCAGGTCAATCGACTCTTGCACGCTGGATGGCGCCAGGCAGATGGTATGGTAATCTCCATGCCCGCCGCCGTGCACGATCTGGTTGTAATCGCCCTGAGCGGGAGCAATATTTCCCAGCCCCGGCCCACCGCGCATCACATCGATCAGCACATTCGGCACTTCCGTCCCAGCCATATAGGAGAGACCTTCCATCATCAAGCTGATGCCTGGGGAAGATGATGAGGTCATCACTCTTTTGCCAGTACAGGCTACACCGTAAACCATGTTTATCGCCGCAAGTTCACTCTCCGCCTGTACGAATGCCCGGCCTAACTCCGGCATCCTGCCAGACATCCACTCGAGCAATTCTGTTTGTGGGGTGATCGGATAGCCAAAATATGCTTCCAACCCAGCCCTCACTGCTGCTTCGGCGACTGCTACGTTTCCTTTCAATAATTCTCGGGTCATGACTTTCCCTCCACCTGACCAGGTTTCTGAACCGTCTCACGATAAACCGTTATGGCGGCTTCCGGGCACACGATCGCGCAAATTCCGCACCCTGTACAACCGATGGCCTTCAACTGCGCCGGGTGATAACCTTTCGCGGTCATCCGTTCCATTGCCAGTTCCAAAACGTCCTGCGGGCAGGCAGCGACACATAACTCGCAGCCTTTGCAATACTGTTCATCGACTACAATTCGTCCCTTGAGGGGCATTCACACCTCCATTTATATAATTGGATGATTATGGTTTAATTAATTATATCACCACGAGTTGTAAAGAAAATTGATAATCCTCCCCCAGAGTCTGTAATTAATCACAATCGTCTTGCATCTATAACATCTTTATTTTCCCCTCTCGTTAATCAACAAAAAAACTGCAATACTTTTAGTATTGCAGTTTTTTTAGCGTCAATCGCAAATTTACCCTGAAATTGAACATAAGCACTCGAGTAACTCAAAGTTCACTTCATTCTGAGTTTCTTGTTTATTTAGAGAATTGTGTATCCTCCATCAACGATAAAATCAGCTCCATTCGCAAATAAAGAAGCATCACTTGCCAGGTATACGAAAATACCAATCAAATCTTCCGGGTACCCTAATCGGCTTCCTTCTGGCATTTTGGAGGACCAGATAGGTAAAAGATCTTTTAAAGTTGCAATCAGTTCCGTTTGAATATAGCCGGGGCTGACGCAATTGACGCGAATGTTATATTTTGCCCACTCAACAGCAAGTGCTTTTGTCAAATGAACTACGCCTGCTTTTGCTGCACAATAATTGGCAATTGTTTGTGGTTGATTGATGATATGGGCAGACATTGAAGCAGTACTGATAATTGATCCGGATTTCTTCTGTTTGACCATTAATCTGGCTGCCGCCTGTGCAGTAAAGAATACACCATTTAAATTTACATCAATGACTGACTTGAACACATCCGGCGAAATATCCAAAGCGGAGTCTGGAGTGAAGATGCCTGCATTATTCACAGCAAAATCAATCTCCCCAAGTTCATTTTCATAGTCTGCTGCCATCTTTGCTACACTGGTGGGGTCAGTCACATTACAACCTAGAGCGATACATTTCTTTCCCGTCTCTAGGGAGATCTGCTTGGCAGTTTCTACTGATTTCACCTGATTAAAATCCACAATAGCAACTTCAGCTCCCAGTTGAGCGTAAGCAGTAGCTATTGTCTTACCGATACCTTGAGCACCACCTGTAATAAATCCCTTTTTTCCTTCCAAGCTGAACATTTTTTTTACGTCCATTTTTCATCTCTCCTTTTGGATCTATTAAATATATTGGCAAGATTTTTCATAAACCCTGAGTTAATATACTTTGCCAGAAATATGGAAGAGAGTAGTATGAAGCCTTTCATAAACTCAATCCATTCTGTCTTAATACCCATCATACTCATACCAGTACTTATCATCGAAATTAAGATTGCTGCGAGGATGATGCCCATTGTTCGGAATCGGCTAAAAATTACACCGGAAAAGACCGCGATTGTAATCGCGTCTAATAATTTTGAATCAACACTGTTAATTTGCACAGCGCCTGCCCTGGCAGCAAATAGTATCCCGCCGATGGCAGCGTAAACAGCCCCTAATATAAAAGTCAGCATGGTTAGGTTTTTTATATCGATTCCCATGAAGCGGGTGGCTTCAATATTCTGACCAAGAAATTGTATCTTTCTGCCGAAAGTACTTTTTTCCATGAACAAATAACTGATTACCGCAATTACAAGTAATATGATAACCAGGTTGGAGATGCCAATTTTTGTAATGGCCAGAGATTTGAATGGACTGCTGCTTATGTAAACTGACTGGCCATGTGTGATTATCTGACGAACACCAATAATTAAAAATTGCATTCCCAGGGTCACAATAAATGATGATATACCCATGCGTGAGACTAACAACCCATTAATCAAGCCAACCAAGCCAGAAAAGATAAGCCCAATGATGATCGCTATAAAAGGATCAAATTTGATCCCTCCACTCATCAGATATGCCACGGTGAGAGCAGCCATGCTTGCTATATGACCAAGTGATAAGTCAAATCCGCTGCCGGCGATTATGATACCCATGCCAAATGCAAAAATCGCCGGTATAACGGAATCTGTCAGGATATTGTTCAAATTCGCTACACGAATAAAACTAAAGTTTGGAATTATTACTGTAAACAGGAATCCGATCACCAGAATAATAATCAAAAACATCCGCATTTGATAGGATGGTAACAACAGGCGCAGCTTGCGAGTGAACGGAACAGCTCTATTTTGCATATTCTATCGTTATCCTTTTTCAGAGTTTTATCTGAACAATTTTTTCCCTTTGCCTAAATGCTACCAACCCGACCGCAACTATCAAGATCACTCCTTGAGCAATCGACACAATGTAGGATTCTACGTTGATCATATTCATGAATTTTTCAATCACGCCTAAAAATAATGCGCCAACCAGGGTGCCAAAAATATTGATTCGCCCCGGGACGAACATGGAAGAACCCAGGAAGCATGCTGCAAACACCGGGAGCATATAAAATTTTCCCTGTTCATAGATTGCTCCAACCCGAGTGCTCTCTACGGCCGCAGCCAAAGCTATTAATAAGCCTGCTATCAAATAGGCAAAGAACTTCATTCGGCCTGGGTTGATCCCTCCTTCAATGGCTGCATATCTATTTTCACCTACGATTCTTAAAGCGAAACCAAATTTAGTTCGGTTAATGATAATGTAAGAAAGTACATAAGCGATTGCGGCAATCCAAACAACCAGGGGAATCCCATATTCGACAGTAGAGAAGGCTAGTATCTTTGGGTCTTGAATCAAAGTAGTCTGCTGGTGAAGCGCTTTTTCAACCCCGTTCGCCATAAACATGATAGCAATAGAAACAATAAATGAAGAAAATTTCAATTTCACAACGAGCCAGACGATGAAAAGGTATACCAACAAGGATAGAAGACTGACTGAAAGATAGGCGGTAGAGAACAGGTTTGTTCGGTTGGCTATCAGAGCGAATACCACTGTAAGCAGGCTGAACATCCCCGCAAATGATAAGTCCCCTTCACCGCTGATCATTATGAAAGATAATGCCAGAGCAGTTAAAGCTATGCTTACAGTGCCTAGCAAGATGTATTTGATATTCAAAGGGGAGAATAAAGGTACTTTAGAATATACTGCCTGTAATAGGAAAAGCAATATCAGTAAACCCAAAGGCATTCCATATAGACGCACAAGAATACTTACTCGTTTATGCAACATTTCCGTCTCCCATAATAAACGATAAGATTCTATCTTTAGTTGTTGTTGCTGGATTCACCTCACAGACAATCCTACCTTTAAATAAGATGATGATACGATCGCTTAATCCAATAGCTTCCTCAATATCCCCGGTAGCCATTAGAACACCTGCTCCCATTTTTGCAAGCTCCCCAAGAATCTCATATATCTCAGATTTTGCACCAATATCTACTCCCGCAGTCACCTCATCCATCAGGTAGAGCTTGTAAGTTTCAGCCATCCACTTTCCAATAACAACTTTTTGCTGGTTTCCACCTGACAAGTCTTCAATTAGGTAATCGATATCATTCGGGGTAACTGATAGTTTAATATTGAGATCCTGAGCAAGCTCATTTTCAACACTTGGATCTAAAAGGGCTTTTTGTGAGATCATCCGCATGCTTACGGCTGTCAGGTTGTTTTTGACCGGATATTTTTCCACCATTCCCTGAAGAGCTCGGTCTTCTGGAATTAATGCAATACGGTGCTGGACAGCTCTTCCAGGTGTCAATCCCGGAAGGATAGATTTACCATCGACAACGATTTCGCCAGCGTCAGATTTAATAATCCCATAAATCATATTCAGTATTTCTGTTTTTCCCGACCCAACAGCCCCGACTATCGAAACAATTTCGCCTTGTTTTACCGAAAAACTCACATCATGGATGCGGTCCTTGAACTGTAAGTTGGTTACCCTTAGTACTTCATCTCCTTGGGTTACTGCTGACTTGGGGAAAAAAACATCCATTTTCTTTCCAAGCATCATGGTGACCAATTCTTCTTTTGGCATATCCCTGGTGAGACGGGTGTCAATATTTTTTCCATCCCGGAAAACGCTGATCTTGTCGCAGATCTGATATATCTCTTCCATCCTGTGGGAAATATAGATAGTTGTTGTCCCTGAAGATTTCAGCTTTCGAATTACCTCAAATAGATTGTTGGTTTCTTCCAATCCAATACGCGAAGTAGGTTCATCCAACACAAGCACCTTGGGATGATTGATCAAAGCTCTGGCAAGGATTACGAATTGTTGTTCAGAGATGGAAAGTAACCCTGCTGGTTTAGTCAGATCAAAACTAATATTTAAGAAATCAAGAACTTCAAGAACCCTTTCCTTTCCAGAAGACCAGTGCAGGATTCCAGTTTTTGTGGGTGGATTTGCTAACAGAATGTTTTCGAGAATCGTCAAGCTTTCGACAATGTTCAGCACCTGATGAACAACCTGGATGCCTTTTTTTTGTATCTCCATTGGAGACAAGCCAGTTATGTTTTCCTCTAAATAGTAAAGACGACCTTCATCGGGAACATATTCACCAGCCAGAGTTTTCATCAGGGTGGATTTTCCTGCTCCATTCGAACCAACGATAGCATGAACTTCATTCGCACAGATATCCAAATCGACACCATCAAGTGCCTTGGTCGCACCAAAGTATTTCTTGACATCACGGAACCTGGCTACTACTTGGTCTGACAACAACACCTCCATCAAAAATTGAAAAATTAAAATATTGGCACAGATAAATAATAACAACAAAAACTACTCAATCAAAATCAATGGGGAATATACTAATTTATTAATGATAAGTTTTGAGAAAAAGTGTCCCTTTCAGGAATGTAAGCAATGAGTTTTGCTATCTCCGGTATTTATAGATCGAATTCACATGGAAAAAATTGGGTAAGGTGCCTGATGGCTGCACCTTACCCGTTTGTTAATTCAAATTACTCAAGACTACCAAAGGGCGTACCAAAAACTTCCTGCCAATGCTGTTCTGGGCTCTGAAGTTTGATTTCAGATCCATCGGTCACAGCATCTTGAGCGCCACCCAGATTAGAAACAAAATAGGTGGGGCCAAACTGAGCGTAAGGTACCAGATCCTGCATCCCATTTAAGGCAAGATCTAAACCTTGAGCTGCACGAGTTCCTAATACATAGGAGTTCTGACCCATGAAAACCCATTTACCAGCTTCAGCTTCACGCATAGCTTGCAAAACATCCTTACCAGTGTCACCGCTCGCGATAACAATATCCTTGGTTTTACCAGCAGCTTTTAGAGCAGCATATGCACCAACTGCGGGCAGGTTCCATGTAGTCACGATCGCCTTGATGTGATTATCAGGATCTGCTGCCAGCGCTGCAGCAACTTTAGTCTGGGCGTCTGTAACTGCATTTCCAGCATCAATATCAAAACGTTCCACAACGAGACCCTTTGTCGGATCATCTGTCCGGAATGGATTGAAAACCACATCTGCACTATCTGCACGGGCTAATAAGGTCACCCAGCTTGGGGTATCCAAAATGAGGACTTTACCTTTTCCACCGGTTTGATTGACTACATAAAGTCCAAGCTGTGTACCACCACCCCAGTTATCCGCCATTACGTTTGTGATAGCCCCTTCCTGGAACATATCGATCACAGTATACATGATCCCTGCTTCAACAATCTTTGCACAACCGGATTTCAAAGCCGTTCCATCTCCACCGGCCATGATAATGCCATCTACACCGTTAGCGATATGTGTATCTACTGCTGCATTCATTTTTGCCGCATCACCATTGCCATCGATGATATTCACGGTATAACCGTATTTTTCAAGATTATCTTTGATGGCTTTGAGCGCATTCCGGTTCCAATCATTCGCCTGGAAGAAAGCCACGACACCGATCTTTTTTCCTTCTCCACGTTTAGCATCCAGGGATTTGATTGCTGCTTCAATCTTGCTATCAGCAACTGATTCAACTACAGGCTTGGCCGCTTCTGCTGCAGGTGCAACAACTTCTGCTGGAGCTGCTGGAGCACAACCGATAACACCGATAGCAATGATTAATACCATTGCAATGCTTAAGAACAAAGTAGACTTTTTCATCTTTTCTCCTATTATTAGTGGGATTCCTAGTTTTTGTCGATACATTTTGTGGTTTGAAGTTAATCCATTAATCACCTCTTTCGTATAAGATGGTTATTAATAATACTTACCAATTAGTCCCTTCGATCAAATCTCCAATATCCGCTTCTATGTGAGTGAGTTTTTCAAATAATTGAAGAATGACTTCATACTTCTTATTGTTAACAGGATTGGGGCTTATTCGGCTTTTTTCCTGATGAAGGGTCGAAACAATAGAAAAATCATTCCACAAACCAGATCCTATCGCAGCAAGGGTCGCCGCACCAAGTGACCCGGCATCTTGCCCAATGTTCGTTTCAAAGATGTTTTTATTGTAGATGTCTGCAAATAAGCTTCGCCAGAATGCGCTTTTACCACCACCTCCTACCATTAACATATCTTCTGATAGGTCGGTAAAGCCAGACATAGTATCCAGAGCAATGCGTAAATTTAGGCAAATCCCCTCCATCACAGCGCGAATGAGGTCGCTCTGAGTATGGCCTAGTTGAATTCCTTGGAAAGCTCCACGAATATTAGGAGATTTATCAAGGCTGGATCCACCTGCCAGGCTCGGGTTAAAAATGAGTTTGTTTGAACCTACAATAGATTTGGTGGCCAAGCGGGTCATTTCGTTATATGGATCATCCTCATGGAGAAAATTACGGCAAATAGTGTCTCTCAACCAGCGAAAAGAACTTCCAGCGGAGAAAATGGCTGTCGAGGAAACATACATTCCCGGAATGCAATGAGCAAAAACATACGGTTTCTTTTGGAAGTCCACGATGGGCTGATGTCCTGACACTGCAATCCAGGCAGAAGAACCAATAGATGTATATGCCTTCCCATCACTGGTACATCCAGCCCCTAAAGCCATACAGGAATTATCTACTCCTCCACAGGCAACTTTGACAGAGGTGGAAAGCCCAAGTTCTTGGGCTACTTCAGGCAAAATCTGTCCTATAATTTCAGTCGACGGAAGTATCTCTGGGAATTTTTCTGAAGAGATTCCAGCTAACTCGATGTAGTTTGTGTTGTACCTCCAACCTATCAAGTCAAATGCACCTGATCCAGATGCATACGAATAGTCAGTACTTAGAACACCAGTAAATAAGTAATTGATGTAATCTTTTGTACCGATAAACTTCACTGTGTTTTGATAGACTTCGGGAAAGTTTTGTTTTATCCACATGATCTTAAAAAGAGAGTATAGATGAGCCGGAAATCCGCAACCTGTCGTTAGATACCACTCCTCATAAGATGTATTTGTAAAGAATTCTTGCGCTTGTTTTAAAGCTCGTGAATCTGACCAGATGGGAACAGATTCCAATAATAGGTCCCCACGATTACCTATAGGAATCACGCCAAGGCTATGTCCTGAAACGGCTGCGCAATAAATATCTTCTGCAAACGAATTTCCTCGCAGTAACACTTGTGTAGATGAAACAACTGCTTTCCACCAATCAGATGGTTTCTGCTCATGATAGCCACTATTTGGATAACCAGTGTCGTAAGGTTCAAAATGTTCAGCAACCGAAACACCTTTTTCGGAGTAAATTGATGCCTTTACTCCACCAGTTCCAAGGTCATACGCAAGGATTAGTGGGCCCACGTTCACCCTTCACTCCGCTTTTGAAAATCATTCATGATCTCAAGAGCTGTATGATACCCAAGTCCAAAACGGGAAACTCCCATATCGTGAATCTTCAATAAAGTATCAAGGTTGCGCACTCCGCCAGCCACTTTAATCTTTAATGATTCCCCTATTGCTTGCTTAATTATTGAAATATGCTCGAATGTTGTTGCACCACTCCAACCAGTTCCCGTTTTTACAAAGCTAGCCCCAGAGTCTCGCACAATACGAGCGCCGTCCATTATTTCGTTTTTTGATAACAAGCTAACTTCAAGGATAACTTTTACCGGGATATTCCCAGCTGTAGCGACAACTTCCTGGATGTCAGATGCGACCTCATCGTATAGCTTAGATCGGAGCTTACCAACATCAATTACCATGTCAAGTTCGTTGCACCCTATTTCTATCAAATCTTTAGCTTCGAAAACTTTTACGCGTGTCGCTGAGGATCCAGATGGGAACCCGACTGTTCCTCCTAATATGATATCTTCGTAGTCGCCTAACAATTGCTTTGCGCGAGCAGCTAAAGAAGGTAACGGAAATATTGCAATGAATTGATGGATCTTCGCAGCTTTGACTATTGCTTCTACATCATCAAGGTTAGACCCTGCTTTCACTGCACTAATATCGACCATTCTAGCTAGCTCAAGTTTTGTTATTCCCATACCCCAAATCCTCTTGGTTGAATAGTATTACAAAATTTTAATACATAACTACCTATTCGGCATATTAATTGATAATTCAATGATTTATCTTGATATTATGTTCTAATACGTCAGATACGTATCTTCTCAAATAATGTAACATAATTATGTTTCGATGTCAATAATTAGTTAAATTGATAAAATATATTTATTGGGATTTTTCTTTTAGGATAAATTAAAGAAGGTTCTTTGACTAACTATCGTTAAAGGCTTAGTGTTTGTCAAAATTGCTCATTTTTCATGTCGTTTTTGTTATCTTTTACATATACTTTGGATAAATGATAGAATTTTAGCTAAATCCCGCTTTAGTTATTAAAATCCCCTTACATATTCGTTAGCAAGGCATAATTAACATTACAATGATAATTGACATGCGAAACATAATGATGTAAATTTATCTTTATAAGGAAATAGAATATGAATTCACGTACACCTTCATATAAAAAAGTGTATTCTCAAATGAAGGACCTGATTACAAATGAGACATATCCGATCGGCTCACTTGTTCCACGCGAGCCTGACTTGTGCAATTTATTCTCAGTAAGCAGAACTACGCTTCGAAAGGCTATGGAACTTCTTGAGGACGAAGGGTTTGTTTATATTCAGCAGGGAAGAGGCACCGAAGTATTGGATTTCAAAGCTACCCAAAAGCTAAATCATGTGACATCCTTTTCTGAGACCCTTGAGGCAAAAGGTTTTTCTGTGGAATCTAAGAGTATGCATATTGATGTGATTGTCCCTCCTGCAAATATTTTGGAAGACCTAGTTATTCCCCCCAACTCTCAAGTCGTCCGAATACAGAGGATACAACTTGCTAATGGCAAACCGATCGCAATTATGACAAACTATATCGTTGAGGATCTTGTCCCCGGGATCATACAGGATGCAGGAAAATTCGTATCGCTGTATCACCATCTCGAGACGAAGTATGGTATTAAGATCACTTCTGCAAAGGACAACATCAAAGCTAAGGTTGCTGATTTTCTGGAATCCGAGTTACTTCAGATCCCAATCGGCAGTGCATTATTGGTAGACCGTCGGATCACTTTCAGTCACAATAAACCCATCGAATCTGTCTTAATGATAGTGGATGCATCAAAATACGACTTTGCGGTAAATCTCTCTGGACGCCCCGAATAAGTAAGTAATAATGACACCTTTAAAGGCACTTTCACGGTTAGTTCCAATTTTTCTGATATTTATTTATACCTTTGCATTGCAATAATTGAAGTTTGATATTATTACAACAAATAGGTAATTTCTTTCTGTCCAATCTGTGTTTATTAAAAATATATCGGGTTACATCCCTTACACCTAATGTAATTTCCCCTCTCCCAATCATTGACTTTTATTAAGATGTTTGCTATATTCTAACCAATCTAAATTATGCATACCTCAAATTCCTACTCTTACCGCTTTTATTTTTATTTTGGCACTCCAAACACGGATGCCGGCGGCGGCGCTTAAGTAGGCTAGAGATACAAAGAAACCACTCAAACCTGAAACTGCGATGCCCAGAGCATCGCAGTTTTTTGTTATCTATGTTATGGAGGTTGAAATGCCAGTTCGCGGAATTCGTGGCGCAATCACAGTTACACAAGACGACCCGGAAGAGATCCTTGCTGCAACCAGAGAATTATTGAAAGCGATCGTTCAGCGAAATCCGTCACTGCAACTAGATGATCTCACCAGCGGATTCTTTACCCTCACCCCGGACTTGCGCTCCGTGCACCCTGCAAAAGCCGCCCGTTCACTCGGCTGGGATCAAGTCCCCTTGATCTGCGCCGTCGAGATCGATGTCCCCGGCAGCCTCCCCAACTGCATCCGCGTGCTTTTGCACTGGAATACATCCATCGGTCAACAAGCGATCAAACATGTTTATCTACGCGAGGCAGCTGCCTTGCGACCGGATTTATCCACATTATCATCCACGGAGAAATAATATGCTCATCATTATGAATGTCAATGCAACCAAAGAAGAAGTCGATGATGTCGTGCACCGCGTGGAATCCCACGGGCTCAGAGCCCACCTCTCCTCGGGCGAAGAACGCGTCATCATAGGAGCCATCGGTGAAGGACGAAATGCTCTGGAACACATGCACGAATTCACAGCCTTGACCAGTGTGGATCGGGTCATGCCGATCTCGCGCCCATATAAACTGGCTTCACGCGAATTCAGCCCGCAGGAAACACGCTTCCCGCTGGATGGTGTACAGATTGGCGGGGATGAGATCATCATCATGGCCGGGCCATGTGCAGTGGAAAGCCGCACCCAGATGCTTGAGATCGCCCAGGCTGTGCAGGAAGCCGGCGCGCATGTCTTGCGCGGTGGTGCTTTCAAACCGCGAACATCACCTTATTCATTCCAGGGGTTGGGTGTTGCCGGGCTGGAAATTCTGGCTGAAGTGCGCGAGCTTACAGGTATGCCTGTGGTTACTGAGGTGATGTCACCAGACCAGGTACCGGTTGTCACAGAATATGCAGATGTGCTTCAAATTGGCGCGCGCAACATGCAAAATTACGCCCTCCTGCATGCCGCAGGCGAGAGCCAAAAACCTGTCCTGCTCAAGCGCGGAATGAGCGCAACGGTGGAAGAGTTGTTGATGGCTGCGGAATATATCCTCTCACATGGGAACAGGCGTGTGATCCTGTGCGAACGAGGTATCCGCACTTTCGAAACCTCCACCCGCAACACGACCGACATTAATGCCATCCCCGTGATCAAAAATGCCAGCCACTTGCCAGTTATTCTCGATCCCAGCCACAGCACCGGGCACTGGCAATATATCCAAGCCATTGCTCGCGCCGGGATCGCTGCTGGCGCAGACGGCCTCATTGTGGAAGTTCATCAAACGCCCGATAAAGCTTTATCAGACGGCGGGCAGAGCCTCAAACCAGAGAAATTCGCTGCCACTGTAAAACAGGTGATCGCCATAGCAGAGGCTATTGGCCGACGCGTTCCTCCTTCCCACTTCCAGGAAAATCATGTTCTACCAATCGAAGGAGCTGCTCATGAAGGAGTCTGATTTTACGAGCAAACCCACCACACTGGCAGATATGAATGTCGCCATCCTCGGCCTGGGCTTGATGGGTGGATCTCTCGCCATGGCTCTGCATGGCAAGGTAAGAACCATCACCGGCATTGATCCGAACGACTCTACCTTGAAGCTGGCAGATGGTAATAAGATATTCGACCACTTGGCGGCTGAAATTGGAAATAACCTGGAATTTGCCGATTTGATCTTCCTGGCCATGCCAGTTCGCAAAATCATTCAGACCATCCTGGACCTGCCGACAATCAAGACCGGCAATCCGATCGTTATGGACCTTGGATCCACAAAAGTTGACATCATGCAGGCGATGAACGCTTTACCTGAAAGGTTTGATCCACTCGGGGGGCATCCCATGTGCGGCAAGGAAAAATCTTCCTTGTCAGCCGCTGACCCGAATTTATTTATTGACAATCCATTAATTTTCACCAGGCTGGATCGCACCTCTGTCCATGCCTGCACAATCGCCAACCAATTGGCTGAAACCTTGCTGGCCTTTCCAATCTGGCTGGATGCAGCCACGCACGACCGCTGGGTCGCATCCACCAGTCATCTGCCATATCTGATCGCGTGCGCACTTGCCTCGTGCACCCCGCTTGAATCCGCCCAGGTGGCTGGTTCTGGGTACGAAAGCACATCCAGGGTATCCGCCACCAACCCACAGGTCATGCTGGATGTCCTGATGACGAATCGCGAAAATGTCCTTACCAGGCTAAGAACTTATCAGAACAACCTGGATCTTTTCAAATCAGCACTGGAAACAGAAGATGCTGAGACACTCCATAGGCTGCTTTCTCAGGCAGCCAGCCACCAGTCATTGATCTTATCGGCACGCCGCCAGGTAGGAAGATCATGACACTTACGTTTACACCAGGTGCTTCATTGTCTGGTCGCTGCGGAAATTCCCGGAGATAAATCGATCTCCCATCGTGCCGCGCTTTTCGCGGCATTGGCAAATAGGAGAAAGCACCATTCGGAACTTCCTTGTGTCAGGGGTAACCTCTGCCATGCTGCAGGCGCTCACTGACCTCGGCGTAGACTGGAAGCTGTGATGACCAAACCCTTGCTGTCCACGGAAGAGGTCTCAATAACCTGACCAGCCCTAAATCACCGATCAACTGCGGTAACTCCGCTACAACCATTCGTCTGCTGGCTGGCGCCCTGGCAGGTTCGGGGGTGGAAGCCATTCTGGACGGCTCTGCAGGCTTGCGTCGCCGCCCCATGGGGCGCATTGTTGACCCGCTCCGGCAGATGGGTGTTCCAATCCAAGCATCCGATGGTGGCTGTGCGCCGCTGACACTATCAAAAAGATCAAGAATTCAAAAGTTGACCTCGCAGCATATCATCCTGCCTGTCGCTTCTGCTCAGGTGAAGACCTGCCTGCTGCTGGCTGCCTTATCCGCTGATGGACCTGTTTCCATTTCAGAGCCAGTCACCTCCCGGGATCACACAGAGCGTATGCTAAGCAGTATGGACGTCAGGATTATTTCCAATACGTCATCCGATCAACCATCTGTTACGATCACGCCGCCGGACGCTCTCACCTTGAAGACGCTTGATCTCGAAATCCCCGGGGATTTTTCGGCAGCTGCGTTCATCATGGTTGCTGCATCCATCACACCTGGATCTAAAGTGACCATCCGAGGAGTGGGGCTCAACCCCACACGTACGGGTTTGCTGACTACGCTCAAAGAGATGGGCGCGGATGTTATCATCGAATCGGAATCCTTGCGTTCAGGCGAACCGGTTGGCGATCTGATCGTACAATCCAGTTACTTAACGGGTGTTACCGTAACCGGAGAGCGCGTGGTACAAATGATCGATGAGTTCCCTGCCTTTGCCATTGCAGCAGCCTACGCACATGGCATGACTATCGTTCGCGATGCTTCGGAATTGCGCTACAAAGAATCAGACCGCATCACCAGCGTCTGCGACAACCTCAAAGCGATCGGCGTCAAAGTGGAAGAAAAAACGGATGGCTTCATCATTCATGGAACCGGTAGTGTGACAGGCGGTGTTACCTTGGATACTCACGGTGATCACCGCCTGGCTATGGCATTCTGTGTCGCAGGACTTGCTTCAGAGGCACCCATCACGATCGATAATCCGGAGATCATCGCTGAATCATTCCCAGCATTTACGCAGGTTTTGATCGGTCTCGGTGCTAAGATAAACACAACAGGGAATGATCAATGAGCAAATATTTCTCGCTCGGATTGTTGGGCTATCCGCTCTTACTCATAGTTACTCACCAGCAATGCACATTGCCGCTCTTGAAGCCGTTTGTCTTGCAGGCGAGTATCAGCTCTACCCGATTGAACCAACATTTGACCAAATGGAAATTTCGCGCCTTCTCCACAAGATCAAAGATGGTATCGTTACCGGATTGAATGTCACCATTCCTTACAAACAAACAGTTCTATCTCTCATTGATGAATTATCCCCCGCTGCGTCTGGAATTAGGGCGGTGAACGTCTTGTATTCATTTGATGGAAAACTGCATGGAGATAATACCGACAGCCAGGCATTCGTCAGCGATCTTGAGCATAAGCTTCCAGAGCTGTCAACCTCATCTAAAAAGGCTCTTGTTCTTGGCGGCGGCGGGTCCGCCAGGGCGGTTGTTTATGCTCTTTCACAAAATGGATGGGATATTGCCATTTCCACGCGCCGGGCGGACCAGGCAGAACTACTGGTTTCCGACCTTGGTTTGAATAATGCTCAATCAATCCCATTGGACGAAGCGTGCATTTCAAAACTTCCTCATATCGACCTGATCGTAAATACCACACCTGCAGGGATGTCTCCCAACATGGATGAGTGTGCCTGGCCGTCTGATTTGCCGCTTCCGACTGGCGCTGTAATTTACGATCTGATCTACAACCCTGTCGAAACCAGGCTGATGCAAAAAGCTCGTCTGGCCGGGTTATCCGCAGTAAACGGTCTTGGAATGCTTGTCGAACAGGCAGCCCTGTCGTTTGAGCGGTGGACCAGCGCAGCAGCCCCGCGGGAAGTAATGCTAAAATCAGCATTGAATTGTTATGGAAAGTAGGAACTGATGGGTTTACGCTTACTAACAGCAGGTGAGTCGCACGGCCCCGAATTATTGACCATTCTGGACGGATTTCCAGCCGGGCTGCCATTAAGTGCCAATGAAATTAACTTCGACCTGGCTCGCCGCCAGCAGGGTTATGGTGCCGGTCCGCGCATGAAGCTGGAAACAGATCAGGCGCAAATATCAGCCGGGGTAATGAATGGAATAACAAACGGCGCGCCGATCGCCATTCGCATCAGCAACGCAGACCACGCTCGCTGGCAGGGGAAAGAAATTCCCCCGATGACGATTCCCCGCCCCGGGCACGTGGATCTCGCAGCAGCCGTCAAATATGGATACAATGACCTGAGACTTGGATTGGAACGCGCCTCCGCCCGGGAAACCGCTGCAAGGGTGGCTGCTGGCGCCGTTTGCCGTGCTCTGCTATCAGAATTTGGCATCCAGGTTGGCGGTTATGTATCAGCCATCGGGAATGTCAAGGCCTCTTTTGAGGATCTGCCTTATATCGATCGGGTCAATAAAGCGCTGAAAGACCCAGTCCATTGTCCCAACCCGAACGCTTCACTGGCAATGCAGAATGCCATCCATGGTGCAATGGAGGCAAAAAACACGCTGGGAGGAATCATCGAGGTTGTTGCGCTCGGGCTTCCACCGGGCTTGGGGACCTTCGCGCAGTGGGATCGCAAACTTGATTCCCGCATCGGCGCTGCTATATTGAGCGTACCTGCCATCAAAGGTATGGAATTCGGCAATGCATTTGAAAATGCCTCCAAACCCGGCACGCAGGTCCAAGACCCCATCCAATTACTGGACAGCAATATTATCCGTTCTACTCAAAATAACGGCGGATTGGAAGGCGGTGTCACGACCGGTCAACCGCTGATCGTCCGCGCCGCAATGAAACCGATTCCCACCACATTGACTCCGCAACCTTCTGTTGACCTGGTATCTGGTAAAGAAGTCCAGACGCAATACGAGCGGTCCGATTTTTGCCCGGTTCCCCGCGCAGTCGTCATCCTCGAATCCATGCTAGCATTTGTAATTGCGGATGCCTTGATAGAAAAATTAGGTGGAGATTCGATCAAAGAAATGCGATATCGTTTCGATACACTCACCAGGGTAAATCTGGAAGACATCCACCTGGACGGCATAGGTCATACATTTTGGCCGTAATGAGGATTTATTGATGACAAAAACCTTTATTCTGTATGGACCGCCGGGCAGCGGTAAAACAACCATAGGCAGGTTGATAGCCAATAACCTGGATATGCAGTTTTATGATCTGGACGAGATCATCGAAAGCAAAGCGGGAATGTCGATCGCTGAGATTTTCAGAACCGATGGCGAAGCAGCGTTCCGCAAAATGGAAAGCCTATGTTTGATGGATTTGCTCACATCTCATCACGGAGTCGTCGCGCTTGGCGGCGGTGCTTTGCTGGATGAAAGAAACCGTCAGTTTGCCGAGTTCTGCGGAACAGTCATCTGCCTGAACGCACAAGACCATAACTTGATTGAAAGAGCAAAAGAGCAATCCAATGTCCGTCCCCTCCTGGGTTCTGATGATGACATTGAAAAACGAATGGCCAGCCTGTTGACAGCTCGTCAAGAACATTATGCATCTTTTGCAAACAGGTTGGATACATCCACTTTATCGATTGAAGAAGCTGCTTGGCAAGTCCAAACGCAATTTGGCGCATTTCGGGTTGTTGGTATGGGTAGCGCTTATGATGTGTGTGTCCAATTTGGTGCAATTGAAAACCTGGTAAAAATGATGGGGCGAAATCATGAGAGCGGCTCAATCTGCATCGCCACAGATACTAATGTCGCTCTACCTTATGCGGACCAGATAAAAACAAACCTCGCTAAAGCCGGATACAAGGTTAATATTATCGTCCTTCCGGCCGGAGAAAACACCAAATCCATACACTTCCTTGAAACCCTGTGGGAAGAATTCCTGTCAGCGGGTCTTGAGAGATCGAGTGTTGTGGTGGCTCTAGGTGGTGGTGTGATCGGGGACCTGGCCGGATTCGCTGCCGCAACCTACATGCGCGGTATTCCCTGGATCGGCATACCCACTTCCCTGCTGGCAATGGTCGATTCTTCTCTCGGTGGAAAGACCGGTATCAACCTCAAACAGGGCAAGAACCTGGCAGGAGTGTTCCATGCTCCAAAATTTGTTTTGGCAGACCCTCAAATGCTATCCACCCTGCCAGACGAGGAATTGCGTAACGGTCTCGCAGAGATCGTAAAACATGCAGTACTGGCAGACCCAAACCTATTCATGTTGCTTGCTTCAGGATGGGTAAGTGTTACCAAGCACCTTGAAGAGGTTGTTAAACGTGCGGTAGCGGTTAAAATCAAATACATCACCGCCGATCCGTATGAAAAAGGCGTTCGGGCAGCCTTAAACTTTGGCCATACACTCGCGCACGCACTTGAAAAGGGCTCTGGTTATCAGTTGCGGCACGGAGAAGCGGTTGCCATCGGCATGGTCTATGAGACAAAGCTGGCAGAGAAATTGGGCATCGCTCAGATTGGATTATCAGAGCAGATATCCGAAGTACTTGGAAATCTGGGACTGCCGGTCAACATCCCCACCGGTTTTGACAAAAACCAGCTATTGCAGGATATTCAATTCGACAAAAAGAAAAAGGACGGGGCTGTCCGGTTTGCCTTGCCGGTGAAGATCGGTGAAGTGCAGCCCGCAGTGGTTGTCAAAGAGGAGGAAATAAAATGGATGATAGCAAATCTGAATTCAATACTGGTATTGCACGGTCCAAACTTAAATTTACTTGGTGAACGTGAACCAAATGTGTATGGAGCCCTGACCCTGGCTGCCATCAATGAAAAGCTCACTGATTATGGAAAGACTCTCGGGTTGGTGGTGCAATGCCAGCAGTCCAACCATGAGGGCCACTTGATTGATACCCTTCAGGCTGCCCGGCTGCAATTCAAAGGAGTTGTTTTCAATGCCGGCGGGTATACCCACACATCGGTTGCACTTCGCGATTGCATTGCCGCCATTCAAATTCCCGTCGTGGAAGTTCACCTTTCCAATATTTATGCCCGGGAGGAATTTCGTCATACCTCCTTGATCTCTCCGGTTTGCGTGGGTGTCATCAGCGGATTTGGCTGGCAATCTTATGTGCTTGGGCTGCAAGCTCTTTCAAATATCCTTGAAAACAAATAAATAAAAAAGACTTGCTCTATCTATATCCAGAGCAGGTCTTACATTAAATGAATATGCGATATTTAACCTGCAAATTTTGGATATGATCCAAGTATCCTCAAAAAGCTGGCATATTCCTCCAAATTACGCAGAGCATTTCGAACCTTTTCTTCAGTTTGCGAACCTGAAAAGTCAATGTAAAACAGGTACTCCCAAGGCTTGCCCACCAGCGGACGGGATTCGATCTTAGTCAGGTCGATGCCCCTCAGAGCAAACACGCTCATTGCCCTGAAAAGCGCAGCGGGTTCATTGATCAACGCAAACACGATCGATGTTTTGGCGTTTTCAGTCACAACAACTGGTTCGCGTGAGATCACCTGGAAGCGGGTGAAGTTGGCCGGGTTGTCTTCGATCTTCGCAGCCAAAACCTGCATACCATACAACTCTGCTGCCAGGCGCGAGGCGATCGCTGCAATAGTTGGATCGCCTAACTCCTTAACGATCTTCACACTGCCCGCTGTGTCATACACCGGCTCAGTTACAACTCCCTCCATGCTGCGCAACGTTTTATCGCATTGTGCCAGCGCCTGAGGATGGCTGACGACTTTTCGAATCGCTTCCAGTTTGGAATCCGGCGTTCCTATCAGGCAGTGTGAAACACTGGTGATATGCTCGCCGATAACAAATAACTCGTGCTGCATTAATAGATCATAATTACGATGGATGCTGCCCGCAACCGAGTTTTCCACGGGAATAAAGCCCCGGTCGCATAGGCCTTTTGCCACAGATGAAAAAACATCGTCAAAAGAGACACATGGCACGGTATCATAATCCTGCGGAAGCGCTTCACGGATGGCCTGCTCAGAATATGCGCCATGCTCGCCTTGAAATGCAATTTTCATAAGATCTACCTGATATTGTACAGGCAGGAGATATAATCCCATGCCTGTGGGTTATTGCTAATTTCTAGTTCACGAAATCCATCCACTCATCCACGCGCGGATGCTTGCCGGTTATAACGGCATGGAATCCCTGCTGGATCTGGCGGGTAACCGGTCCCATCTTACCACTGCCAATGGTGCGGAAATCCAATTCTGTGACCGGGATCACTTCGGCGGCAGTGCCGCACACGAACAACTCATCCGCAATATATAGCTGATCACGGGCAACCAATGCTTCTTTAACTGTAAATCCCAGGTCTCTGGCAATTGTCATCATCGAATCGCGTGTGATCCCCTCGAGGACAGAAGCAGTCTGTGGTGTGATCACTTCACCATTGCGAACCAGGAAAAGATTTTCGCCTGTGCATTCCGCCACATAGCCTTGCGGATCGAGCATGATGGCTTCATCAAAGCCCAGCCGCAGTGATTCGGTCTTTGCCAGCACACTGTTAGCGTAATTGCCGGTCACTTTGGCTTTTGTCATGGTTACATTTGGATGGTGCCGGGTGAATGAAGAAACATTTGCCCGCACGCCATTCTCGCGAGCTTCTTCGCCCAGGTAGGAATTCCACTCCCAGACAGCAATTCCCACTTTCGCAACGCCACTGTCCAGGTTTAAGTTCAATTGCTGGCTGTGGTGGTAGATCAATGGACGGATATAACAGGCCGTGATGCCGTTCGCCCGAATGGTATCTTTGGTGGCTGTGCATAATTCCTCCGCAGTGTAAGGCATCTCACGAAACCCAAGCACCTTCGCGGAATTGATCAGCCTGTCCATGTGTTCTTTCAGCCGAAAGACGGCGGGGCCTTTATCCGTGTTGTAGCAACGGATGCCTTCAAACACACCAAGACCATAATGCAGCGCGGTACTTAAGAAAGGGATGGTCGCTTTCTCATACTCGACGAGCTTGCCGTCCATCCAAATGTATTTTGATTCAATGCCCATTTTCATTTCTCCTATCAGGAATTTATTTTTTTAAGTATGGCTTCAGTGACTTCCTGTGTAGAGGAAGAACCGCCAAGATCAACTGTGAGGCAGCCATCAGTGATGACTGCATCCACTGCATGTTCTATTGTACGTGCTTCTGCTTCGAGCTGTAATGAATACCTCAGCAGGTAAGCGCTGGAAAGGATTGTACCCATCGGGTTTGCAATTCCCTTTCCGGCAATATCCGGTGCCGACCCGTGGATCGGCTCATACAAGCCTGGTCCGCTGCTGCCCAGCGAAGCCGATGGCAGTAAGCCCATCGAGCCGGAGAGCACCGAGGCTTCGTCTGTCAGGATGTCGCCAAACATATTCTCGGTGACCATCACATCGAAACCTGCAGGGTTGGAAATTAAGCGCATCGCGGCAGTATCCACCAGCATGTGCTCCAATGTTACATTTGGATATTTTGCGCCGACCACGGTCGCGATCTGCCGCCACAGACGTGATGATTCCAACACGTTGGCTTTATCCACAGATGTTACTTTCATTCGCCTTTTTTCCGCGAGTTGGAACGCCATCTCCATGATCCGCTCAATTTCGTAATCATGGTATTCGAGCGTGTCCACCGCCCGCTGGTGTCCATTCACGGTCTCTCGCATTTTGGGCAGCCCAAAATATAAGCCGCCGGTCAGTTCCCGCACAACTACCAGGTCAACCCCGGTCAATTTTTCCGGCCGTAAAGGTGAGGCATCCAGCAGAGTTGGGTAAACCTTCACCGGTCGCAGGTTGGCGAATACGCCCAGTCCCTTGCGTAATGCCAACAGCCCCTGTTCAGGGCGCACTGCTGCTTTTGGGTCATCCCATTTGGGACCGCCGACGGCGCCGAGCAGCACTGCATCGGCTTTCTGGCAGGCAGCCAGGGTCTCTTCTGTTAAGGCAGTACCATATCTGTCGATCGAGCAACCACCAGCCAGATGCTCCTCATAAATCCAGCGATGTCCGCATTTTTCTGCCACGGCATCCAGCACACGCCCCGCCGCCGAGACTACCTCCGGGCCAATGCCGTCACCCGGCAATAATACAATCTTTGCTTCCATATCCCTCCCATATCAGGATAATAAAATGAATACTTGAATAAACTGATACAAGCAATCCGGCAAGAATTATCTATCAACCAACAACCATCAAACCATACTCAACCGAATCCACCAACGCCTGCCAACTGGCCTCGATTATGTTGGAGCTCGCGCCAACTGTGTTCCAGGATTTGTTGCCGTTTTGGGTTTCGATCAACACTCTGGTTGTTGCTGATGTTCCGTTATTCCCATCCAGGATTCTCACCTTGTAATCTGATAGTTGGAACAAATCAATGGCTGGATACCGGTCAACCAGTGCTTTGCGTAATGCCAGATCCAGTGCATTGACAGGGCCGTTTCCTTCCGCTGCGGTATGCATCACCTTGCCATCCACTTTGATCTTGACCGTCGCTTCGGCAAACATGCCGCGCCCCTGACGATGCTCCACCTGGGTGACAAAGTCGATCAATTCAAACAATGGTTTGTATGCCTGTTCCTTCCTTTTGAACATCATGATCACAGAGGCTTCTGCCGCTTCAAATGAAAAGCCCAGTGCTTCAAGCTGTTTTACTTCGCTTAACACATTATTGGTGGATTCGGCTGCTTCCACTGTGAAGCCATGCTCTTCCACCACGCTCAACAGGTTAGCCTTGCCGGAAAGCTCTGAGACTACCACCTCCATTTTATTTCCAACCAGTTCCGGTTCGATATGCTGATAGGATTGTGGGTTCCGACGCATTGCCGCCACGTGCACCCCGCCTTTATGTGCGAATGCCGCCCTGCCCACATACGCCAGGTGCTCGTCCGCAGACAGGTTAGCCATTTCAGCAACATAATGCGAAAGTTCGTAAAGACTGGCAAGGTTGCCATCCGGCAGCGATTTCAATCCCAGTTTGATCTCGAGATTGGGTATGATGGAACATAGGTTGGCATTTCCACAGCGCTCACCATAACCATTGATGGTGCCTTGCACCTGGGTACAACCTTCCTGGACAGCCGCCAGTGAATTGGCAACCGCGCACTCACTGTCGTTGTGAGCATGGATCCCCAGCGGTACATCCACGATGATACTGCACAACCCGCACAATATCCGCGACCTGCCAGGGCATATTCCCGCCATTGGTATCACAAAGCACCACCCGGGAAGCGCCGCCTTTTATAGCAGCCTTGATCGTCTGGATCGCATACTCTGAATCTTCCGCGTAACCATCAAAAAAGTGCTCAGCATCATAGATCACTTCCCGCCCCTGGCTTTTCAGATATGCAACACTTTCTTCTATCATTCGCAGGTTGTTGGGTAACGTTGTCCGTAATACTTCCTTCACATGCAAAACGGAAGTTTTTCCAAATATGGTGCATGTGGTTGTTCCAGAATTGATCAATGCCTGAATATTAGGGTCCTCTGCCGGTGCTTTATTCGCCTGGCAGGTGGATCCGAACGCGGCAATCGTAGCGTTCTTCCATTGAATGTCTTTTGCCCGTTGGAAGAATTCAACATCCTTCGGGTTGGATCCTGGCCAGCCGCCTTCGATATAGGCAACCCCTAGCTCATCCAATTTATGGGCAATAGCGATCTTATCATTGCAGGAAAGAGAAATGTCCTTCCGCTGAGTACCATCTCGTAAAGTCGTATCATAAATTTCAATCATCTAGTACCTCAACTAACATTATTTACATGGCTTTTTCGTATGCTGCTATTTTGTCTTCCAGATTCAACAAATATCCCAGTTCATCCACACCATTCAACAGGCATTCCCGTGAGAAGCTGTCCACGGGAAAGGGCCAAGTTTCTCCGTTTACCGCTCCTACGGTCATTTCTTCCAGGTTGACCTGGATCGTGGTTTCTGGATTCTTCTTTACCATTTCCACCAGACGCTGATATTGGTCAGGGTTGACCACCACAGGTAGCAATCCATTCTTTAGAGAGTTGTTCTTGAAAATATCCGCGAATGAGGTGGAAATAATGGCTTTGAATCCATAATCGGTTAACGCCCAGGGTGCATGTTCACGGGATGAACCGCTGCCGAAATTGTCTCCGGCGATTAGAATTTGCAGCCCCTGACTCTCTGGTCGGTTCAATACAAAATCAGGTTTAGGCGACCCATCCTCGTTGTACCGCCAATCGGAAAACAGGTTGGCGCCAAGTCCGGTCTTCTGCGTCACTTTCAGAAACCGTGCAGGAATGATCTGGTCGGTATCAATATTATTGACCAGAAGTAAAACGGTTTTGCTGGATATCAGTTTTATTGGTTCCATAAATTGTTCCAATACTAAGAATTATCAATATCTGCTCATCTGAATTAAGAATAATTTCAATAGGTGGCTACATTGTCCGAGGATCGGTAACCTTCCCATGAATCGCTGCCGCCGCGGCTGTGGCCGGGCTCGCCAGGAAGGTCCGTCCGCCTTTGCCCTGTCGTCCTTCGAAATTGCGATTGCTAGTGCTGACGGCATACTGGCCTGGGGCAATCTGATCGCCATTCATGGCGATACACATACTGCAGCCAGCTTCCCGCCATTCCGCGCCTGCTTCCAGAAATATCTTATCCAATCCTTCGGCTTCAGCCTGGTTTTTCACCTGCTGCGATCCAGGCACCACCAGAACCCGGGTACTCGCTGAAACTTTCTTGCCTCGCATCACTTCTGCCGCTGCCCGCAAATCGCTGATCCGTCCGTTTGTGCAGCTTCCAATGAAGACAACATCCACAGAGTGGCTTAATAACGATTCGCCACCTTGCAGCCCCATATACGCCAAGGATTTTGATAACGCATCACGTTGACCGGCGTCTGCCTCATCCCCTGGAACAGGTACACAGCCGCTGATCGGCATCCCCATACCGGGGTTAGTTCCAAAGGTGATCATCGGCTCCAATTTACTGATATCGAGGAGAATGCTTTTATCGAATACTGCTCCGTCTTCTGTTGGCAGGGTCTTCCAGTAGGCCACTGCCTCGTCCCATTTATCCCCTTTTGGTGCATGCGGCTTATCTGCTAAGTATGCAAATGTAGTTTCGTCAGGTGCGATCATGCCTGCCCGCGCGCCTGCCTCGATCGACATGTTGCAGATCGTCATACGTTCGTCCATGCTTAAAGATTTGATGATCTCGCCTCGATATTCGATGACATAACCCGTTGCTCCGCCTGTTCCGATCTGGCTGATCAACCCAAGGATGATATCTTTCGCGGTAACACCATTTTGAAGTTGACCTTCAAGTACCACTTCCAGCGTTTTCGGTTCCCTTTGCAGCAAACACTGCGTGGCCAGAACATGTTCCACCTCGCTGGTGCCAATGCCAAAAGCCAGCGCTCCAAACGCACCGTGGGTGGCTGTATGACTGTCACCGCACACGATTGTCATGCCTGGTTGGGTATATCCCTGCTCGGGTCCGATGATATGTACGATCCCCAGTTCAGGATGGTCAATATCAAATAATTGAACGTTAAATTCGTTGCAATTTTTCTGCATCTGTTGGATCTGTTTCACAGACTGTTCATCCGCGAAGTCCATCCTGCCCCGTGCCGTGCCATCGCTCGTACGGGTTGGCACGCCATGATCGATGGTGGCCACCGTCCGATCTGGACAACGAACCTTCAATCCGCGGCTGCGCAGTCCGCTGAATGCCTGCGGAGAGGTCACCTCATGGACAAGGTGCAAATCCACATACAACACCGCTGGTGATCCGCCTTCCTGTGTGACGACGTGCCGGTCCCAGATCTTCTTAAAGAGTGTTTTTGGTGTTTTCATCAGCGCCGTTGTTCCTGCTTGCCTCAAAGGTGGTGCGGCCAAACTGGGAAGAATAATGCTCGTCAATTCTTTCGGATTTATAGAATGTGGACACATCCCAACCGGTGGGAATGGTTCTTGGCTCGTTCAATGGGTCGAACGTGATCGGGGTGTTCTGTTCCGTTTGCTGACGTCGTTTTGCTCTCATTTCAATCTCCTTTAAAATAAATATGTTATTAGATATCCGTGTACTGTAAGGTCAAGCACCGATTTGTCTTATCCAATTGTCATTGTGGATGCACGCTCTACAGGTCCGAATTCGCCACTTGCAACCAGCAGCTTGTTCAATGCCGCCAAGTATGCTCGTGCACAGGCAACAACAATATCTGAATCAGCGCCATAACCGCCGTATGTTCGGGGTTGGTCATTCTCGGTCTGTGGGTCGATCATCACCCTGGATTCATCGTTCACCCGCAGGGTAACTTCACCCAGCGCGTCAATACCCTCCGTCACCGCGTGGATGACGAATTCCTGCAATGTGTTTGCGTGGTTGACGATCGAATCGATCGCTTTGAATGTCGCATCCACCGGACCAGTTCCTACGCTGGCTGAAACATGGATGGCATTCTCCTGGTCGCGAAGTCTGATCGTGGCGGTGGGCATGCCCATCGTGCCGCAGGTCACCTGCAAACCATCCAGGCTGTAAAGTTCGCGTGGTTGATATAACTCATCCGAGATAAGCGCTTCAAGGTCGGCGTCTGTGATCATTTTCTTCTTGTCGGCCAGCATCTTGAATCGCCCGAAGATCACGTCCAGGTCGTCTTCATTCAACCCGTACCCGAGTGCAACCAGTCGTGTTTTCAAAGCATGCCGCCCGGAGTGCTTCCCCAGAACCAGTTTGGTCTGTGATGCGCCAACGGATTCCGGCTTCATGATCTCGTAGGTCAGTTGGTTCTTCAGCAATCCATCCTGGTGGATCCCAGCCTCGTGCGCAAATGCATTCGCGCCTACAATTGCCTTGTTCGCCTGGACCGAAATGCCGGTATAGTTACTCACCAGCTTGCTCATGCGTACAATATGTGTCGGATCCACACCTACTTCGAGGCCGTAAACCGGTTTGCGGGTTTGCAAAGCCATCACCACTTCTTCCAATGCGGTGTTGCCTGCACGCTCGCCAATGCCATTGATCGTCACTTCTGCCTGCCTGGCGCCAGCCTTGATCCCAGCCAACGAATTGGCCGTCGCCAGTCCAAGGTCATTGTGGCAGTGGACAGAAACCACGCAATTCTCGATGCCAGGTGTATTCTGGATGATGCCGCTGATCAAAGCGCCAAATTCATCCGGCATGGTGTAGCCAACGGTATCTGGGATATTCAGCGTGGTTGCGCCAGCTTCAATCGCAGCAGCTAGCACCTCATACAGAAAGATGGGGTCGCTTCTGCCGGCATCTTCCGGGCTGAACTCAACATCCTCACACAAACTCTTAGCCAGACCTACCATTTCGCGCACCTTCTCCACCACCTGCTCGCGCGTCATCTTCAATTTGTACTGCATGTGAATATCAGATGTCGCCAGAAAGGTGTGTATCCGTGGATGAGCGGCCGGTTTGACGGCTTCCCAGGCTTTTTCAATGTCATTTCGCGTGGTACGTGCCAATCCGCAGATGATGGGTACCTTACGGCCTTCTGCGTCATTACCCACTTCTACCGCGATCTTACGCACCGCTTCCAGGTCATCCGGTGAGGCGGCCGGGAACCCGGCTTCGATCACATCCACTCCCATCTTCGCCAGACCGCGCGCTACTTCCAGCTTCTCTGCGCTGGTCATGGTCGCGCCGGGAGATTGCTCTCCATCGCGCAGTGTTGTATCAAAAATTCGAACATAATTTTCTTGCACAGGCATCCTCCTTCACTTCTTGGCTTGATTCTCCGGTCTTAAAGCCCGAACCTGCGCACCAGTCGTCCATAATTCTGAGTTGTGCATGGTCTGCAATTCTGCTGTAAGTTTTTCCTGGTAATCAGGCGCGCTGTTCACTTCCAATACATGACTGGTCTCTTCACCGGAAGCCACACTGTTATAAAGCGTTTCAAATACGGGTAGAGTTGCATTTCGGAAGGAGGGCGCCCAATCCAACGCACCACGTTGCGCTGTAGCGCTGCAATTGGCATACATCCAGTCCATACCGTTCTGGGCTACCAGGCGGATGAGGCTCTGAGTCAATTCTTCCACCGTTTCGTTGAAGGCTTCACTCGGTGAATGCCCATGTTTTCGCAGCGTAGCGTACTGGGCTTCCATGATGCCGGCCAACGCACCCATCAGTACACCGCGTTCACCGGTCAAGTCACTGTAAACCTCGTGCTTAAATGTGGTCGCAAATAAATATCCACTACCAATCACGATCCCCAAAGCCAGAGTCCGTTCGCGGGCACGACCAGTGTAATCTTGTTGCACTGCAAAGCTGCTGTTGATCCCGCTGCCGTCAAGGAAGTTTGCGCGCACACTCGTACCAGAACCCTTGGGGGCAACCATGATCACATCTACATACTCAGGCGGCACGACACCGGTCTGGTCGCTGTAAACGATCGCGAATCCGTGAGAAAAATACAGTGCGTCGCCATCATGCAGGTGTGGTTTGATCTTCGACCAGATCAGTTTTTGGGCAGCATCTGAAACCAGGTATTGGATGACTGTGCCGCGTTCTGCGGCTTCTTCCAACGAAAAGAGCGTCTCGCCAGGCACCCAGCCATCTTTCAATGCTTTCTGCCAGGATTTTCCGCCTTCATTTACGCCAACGATCACCTTCACACCGTTTTCGCGCATGTTCAATGCTTGTGCTGGACCCTGCACCCCATAACCCAGCACCGCTACCACTTCATCTTTCAATACTTCCTGTGCCTTATCAAGCGGAAATTCTTCCCTGGTTACAACTTCTTCTTCTACGCCGCTGAATTTCATTTTAGCCATTACATTTCTCCTAAATAGAATAATTGCTGAATAATTTTTTTACCCGGCAAGCTGCGGGGTCTTTAACTGGCCGTTGGCATATAACGGTGCCACTCCCCTTGCCATCGCGACAACACCTGTGCGAACCATCTCAATGATGCCCCACGGCCGCAGCACTTCAATGAAACTTTCGATCTTCGCCTCATCCCCTGTTATTTCAATGATCAAGGACGAACTGGTCACATCTACGATCCGGGCGCGGAAGACATCCACGACCTGCATAATGCTGGTGCGGTTTTCATCTGTGGCTTTCACCTTGATCATGGCCAGGTCCCGGCTGACGGTGGGTGTGTTATTCAGGTCTTCCACCTGGATGACATTCACCAACTTATACAAATAGGCGATCAACCTTTCGGCGCTGGTATCATCCGTATCCAGGTAAATGGTCATGCGGGAGATGCCCGGCGTCGTAGTCTGGCCAACGGTAAGGGAGGCGATGTTATAAGCCCGCCTGCGGAACAGGGAGGACACCCGATTCAACACACCCGGAATGTCTTCAACCAGTACGATAATTGTGTGATACATAAAATAATTCCACCTTCCAATGATTTTTCGTCAATATATTTACTTTATAAGACTGAGTCTTCCATTTCTGTGAGGACGAACTGCGGGCTCGGTCTTCGGATCATATTCTTCAGGTCAGCTCCGGCTGGCACCATCGGGTAAACAGAATCTTCCTTCTCCACCCGGAAGTCAATGACCACCGTACCTTCCGCCGCTTTCGCCGCGGCCAGTGCTGGTCCAACTTCCTCCCGGGATGTTACCCTCAAACCGGTCAAACCGTGTGCTTCAACCAGCTTGACAAAGTCCGGGCTGCGCATCGGTGTGGCCGAGTAGCGCTTGTCATAGAAGAACTCCTGCCATTGCCGCACCATACCGAGGTAACCATTGTTGAGAATCGCTACATTGATCTTGATACCTTCCTGCGCGATCGTAGAAAATTCTGCTGCCGTCATCTGGATGCCGCCATCTCCAACGACCACCCACACCTCGTCATCCGGGCAGGCAAACTTGGCGCCGATCCCGGCAGGTAAGCCAAAGCCCATCGTCCCAAGTCCACCGGATGAAATGAACATGTTCGGCGTTTCCTGTTTGTAGTATTGAGCAGCCCACATCTGATTCTGTCCGACATCAGTCACCACCATCGCCTTGCCGTTGGTAAAGCGCCAGATATCGTTGATGACATGCGCCGCGTACAGATGCCCTGTATCGGGTAGGTTTTGTATATCGCGCATCGCGCTGTCACCCTTCCATTCATCGATGGCAGCCAGCCAATCATCGTGAAGTCTTGGTTCCAGCTGGTGTAGCAGGGTGATCAAAGTCTCACCCAGATCCCCTATCAACGCCTGATCGACTTTGACATTCTTGTTGATCTCTGATTTATCGATGTCTGCATGGATCTTCTTCGCATTTTTGGTGTATGATTTCAAATCGCCCGTCACCCGGTCATCGAAACGCATACCAAATGCCAATACCAGGTCAGATTCTTGGATTGCCTGATTCACCCAGGCTTCACCGTGCATACCCATCAATCCTAGATACAGTGGATGGCTGGCCGGAAAACCGCCCAAACCCAACAATGTCATAGCCACTGGTGTCTGGGTACGTTCGGAAAATTCAAGCAAGTCTCTCTCGCAACCGCTCTGCAACACACCACGCCCGGCAAGAATGATGGGTTTTTTTGCCGCATGGATCATATCCACTGCATTCTGGATGTCTTTGGATACCGGTTTAAATTCCGGCCTGGCATGCAGCAGCTTGACCGGCGTATCATCATATTCCCAGTCGATGATGCGCTGCTGGGCGTCTTTAGTAATATCCACCAATACTGGTCCCGGTCTACCGCTGCGGGCAATATGGAATGCTTCCCTTACAACATTACTAATCTCGCTTGTCTCTGTAACCAGGTAGTTGTGCTTGGTGATCGGAAGAGTAATGCCAGTCACATCGATCTCTTGAAAAGCGTCATAGCCCAGCAATTTGCTGGAAACTTGCCCCGTGATAAATACTGTCGGCGAGGAATCCATCATCGCGGTGGCGATGCCGGTCACCAGGTTTGTCGCTCCCGGGCCGGATGTCGCCAAAGCCACACCCACATTACCGGATGCCCGGGCATACCCATCGGCCATGTGTGCTGCGCCCTGCTCGTGGCGTACTAGAACATGATGGATCGGATAATCTGGCATGGCATCATAGATCGGCAAGTTCCCGCCACCGGGGTATCCAAATACTACCTTTACCCCTTCTTTCACTAATGTTTCCCATAAAATTTGTGCTCCACTTTTATTCATACTCTTAACTCCTTCAATAATGATCGAAATAAGGCCGTTAGACCCGGGTAGTTGTTAAACTTCCAATACAGCGCCTTTGTCCGCGCTGGTAACAAAATGAGCGTACCGCCGCAGCCACTTGCTTTGGGTATTCGGTTGATATGGCTTTAATGCCGCTAAACGCTTTTTGATTTCCTGATCGGATAAATCCACCCGGATGGTGCATTCATCCAGGTCAAGAGAGACGATATCCCCGGCATTGATCACAGCGATCGGGCCGCCGGCAGCCGCTTCGGGTGAAATATGACCCACACATGCCCCGCGTGTACCTCCGGAAAAGCGCCCATCGGTCACAAGGGCAACTTTGTCACCCAATCCCAATCCCATGATGGCGCTGGTGGGGGATAGCATCTCCTGCATTCCCGGCCCGCCGCGTGGACCCTCGTAACGGATCACCACCACTTCTCCGGGCTGGACTTCCCGAGCCATGATCCCCGCCATTGCACTGTCCTGTGATTCATACACCCGCGCTGGTCCACTGAATTTACGCATCTCAGGGATGACGCCGCCAGTCTTGATGACCGCACCATCCGGGGCAAGGTTGCCGAATAGACACGTCAAACCGCCGGTCTTCGAATGCGCATTCTCAAAACGATGGATCACTTCTTCGTCATTGATCTCTGCTCCTTCAACAGCGTTTCGCAGCGTCTTCCCGCTGACGGTCATCCTGTCTAAATGCAACAACCCGGTTGATCTTTGCACCTCGTTCAATATCGCAGGAACACCACCAGCGCGGTGGACATCTTCCATATGCCATTTGCCAGCAGGGCTGACCTTGCACAAATACGGTGTCTTTGCGGATATCTCATTCAAGCGGGACATGGGGTATTCGATACCCGCCTCATGCGCAATGGCGATGCCATGCAGCACAGTATTGGATGAGCCTCCCATCGCCATATCCAGCACGAAAGCGTCATCGAAAGCATCCAATGTCACGATGCTTCGCGGGGTCACATCCTTCGCGATCAGATCCAGGATCAATGAACCTGCCTGCCTCGCCAGTGCTTCACGCTCTGGAGTTTTTGCCAGGGCAGAGCCGTTGTATGGCAGCGCCAGACCCAGTGCTTCCATCAGGCAGTTCATGCTATTTGCCGTGAACATCCCGGAACAGGAACCGCAGGACGGGCATGCAAAATCTTCCAGCACCTTCATTCGTGCAGCATCGATCTTCCCAGCCTGGTAGGCGCCTAATCCCTCGAAAACGGAGATCAGGTCAATGACATCGCCGTCTGGAGTGCGTCCGGCCGGCATCGGTCCACCGGAAACAAAGATCGCCGGGATGTTGACACGCATTGCCGCCATCAACATACCAGGGACTATTTTGTCGCAATTTGGAATGCATACCATGCCATCAAAACGATGGGCTTCCACCATGGTCTCCACGCAATCCGCGATCAGTTCGCGTGAAGGTAAAGAATACTTCATGCCCGAATGCCCCATCGCGATGCCGTCATCCACGCCGATGGTGTTGAATTCAAATGGCACCCCGCCCGCTGCTCTAATGGCATCCTTGACCAGTTTCCCAAATTCTTGCAGGTGAACATGCCCTGGAACAATATCCACGTACGAGTTGACCACCGCGATGAATGGCTTCGACATATCGGCATCGACCACACCAGTGGCTTTTAGCAAAGCTCTGTGGGGAGATTTCTCAATGCCTTTTTTTATCTGATCTGACCGCATAATTGACTGCTCCTGGTTTGAAAAACAAAAAAACCACCCGTTGTCGGGTGGTTTTGGTTTCCTATGGTGTTGTAACTTTTGCTTTTGCTAATCTTTTATCACCACTTTCTGCCTCCCAACAACAAGTTTTAGGTCCTTAAGGATAAGGACCGCAAGAATAACGATGACAATAATAAGGGACGCAGATATGTTCATAAGATTAATGGTGTTAGTTTATATGTTTACAAAGCTATTGTCAATAGCTTTGTCCCACATAATGCGACAATACCAAAAATTTACCCCGTTTTCTTCCGAATTGGACACCTTATTCTTTGATGGGAGCCGATACACCCGGGTGGGTGTATCTCGACACAATGCAAGAATAACATCTTTTGTAGGAATATCTTCCATAATGGCGAAAAATTTACGCCTTCGGACCAGCGATATTCATCATCCAATCCACACCGAACCTGTCTACCAACATCCCGAACGTGTCTCCCCAGGGAGCTTTTTCCAGCGGCTGGGTCACTTTTCCGCCAACCGAGAGTTTCTCGAAATAGGTCTTTATTTCCACCAGATTATCCCCACTGATGGTCATGCTGACCCTTGCCCCGGGCTCGTACTGCATCCCGAATGGGGTATCTGCACCCATGAAGGTCAATCCATTTTCGGCTTCGAGCATGGCATGCATGATCTTGTTGTCCTCGCTTGGATCCTGCGAAACTTGAAAATCCTTGAATGTATCCATCTTTAATGTGCCGCCAAAGACCGTCTTATAAAACTCCATCGCCTCGCGGGCATTATCCTTGAAGGAGATGTATGGGTTTAATATGGTTTTCATTTTTCCTCAACTCTTATCTTATTTTGATATTTTCTTTTATTCTAAGCAGGAGGATATTAATAATCAATCCATGAGATAAGTGAGGATTGTACAAAATTATGGATTGATATATTTACCCGAACTATAATAACGGATCAACCGCAGGATTATCAGCCAGCTTGACCGTTACTCTTGCGGACAAACTAGAATGATTTCCTTGCAGTGTAAAATTTCCTGTGATATACTTCTCCTTCGCGCCGAGATGGCGAAATTTGTTTGTGATAGTAAGGATATGAGAGCATGTCAGACTTAATGAAAGCCGTTCAGGCACCCGATAACGAGAATATTCCAGCCCTGCGTCCAGGCGATGCGGTCAGCGTTCATGTCAAGATCAAAGAAGGCACCCGCGAACGTATCCAGGAATTCAAGGGCACCGTCCTTTACACAGCAAAGAGCGGAAACAACGCCACCTTCACCGTTCGGCGTGTTGCCAGCAATGGAATCGGTGTAGAGAGAACCTTCCTGCTCCGGTCACCCCGCATTGAAAAAGTAGTTGTGGAACGCCATAACGTCGTTCGCCGCGCCCGTATGTATTTCCTGCGCAATCGAACCGGCAAGGGCGCCCGTTTGAAACAAAAATTTAACGTGTAATTACTCGCATTACTTCACCTTTTCAGGGTGCAGCCTTAACTGGTTGCACCCTTTCGTTGTTATGGTTAAAATGAACCAGGAGTATATCTTATGCAGCCGATCATAGCCATCACCACAAAACGAGAACTCATTAAGCAGCCCCACATCACCATCTGGGAGTATTACATCCAATCGGTGATCCGTGCAGGCGGCATACCTATTCTCGTACCATCATTAATAAAAAGTGAGCCACTCTCGCAGCTCGCTTCCATCGTGGATGGAATCCTCATCTCCGGTGGCGGTGATATTGACCCAAATCGATTCGATGGGCAGGGACATGAAAAAGTGTATGGTATTGACGTCGAAAGGGACAGGGCAGAGTTGGAGTTGGTTCAGCTTGCATCCGTAAATTCAATCCCCCTCCTGGGTATTTGCCGCGGACTGCAAGTGATCAACGTCGCCAGGGACGGAACGCTTTTTACTGACATTGCCGATCAATTCAGCAAATCCATCACTCATTCAAATAAATCCTTCACAAGGATCGTTCATGTGGTTGAAATAAAGGTTGATACAAAACTTCATCAAATTGTCCAGCAGGAGACAATGAAAGTGAATAGTCTCCACCACCAGGGTATAGAACGACTTGGTTCCGGGTTATCCATATCCGCAGTCGCCAGTGACGGATTGACCGAAGGGATCGAAGACAAGACCAAAGAATTTTTCCTGGGTGTGCAATGGCACCCTGAATCCATGATCGATGATCCAGCCGCCATAGCGTTGTTCTCCAGTTTCATCGAAGCAGCCCAAAAATATCGGAGGAGTAATGGCAGGGGATAAAGCGCCCTCTCACTCCAATCATCCAATCGGAGTGTTTGATTCAGGTGTAGGCGGTTTGTCTGTATTGCGTGCGATCCACGCTCTTCTGCCTTCTCAACCGACGATCTACCTGGCAGACCAGGCGCATGTTCCGTATGGTGGACGCACCCTGAAAGAGGTCCGGGCCTTCTCCGAAGGAATCACAAGATTTCTGATCCAACAAGGCGCTGATTTGATCGTGGTTGCCTGTAATACGGCGTCGGCGGCGGCACTGCATCATTTACGAGAGACTTTCCCAAGTATTCCGTTTGTTGGCATGGAACCGGCTGTTAAACCGGCTGCTGAAAACACAAAAACAGGCGTCGTTGGCGTGCTTGCCACCCCGGCAACCTTCCAGGGAGAGCTTTATGCCTCTGTGATAGAACGTTTTGCCAGGGATGTTAAGGTTTTACAGGATACCTGCCCTGGATTGGTTTCGCAAATTGAGGCCGGTAAACTGGACGATCCTGAAACGATCCTCATCCTTTGTAATGCCATCGAGCCTATGCTGGCGCAGAACATAGATACGATCGTGATGGGCTGCACCCATTACCCATTTGTGATTCCGCAAATAAGACAGATTGTCGGACCAGGGGTGAGAGTGATTGATCCTGCTCCAGCCATTGCAAGGCAGACAGCCCGATTGTTGGAAGAGAACAGAATGCTGAATATGTCCAAAAACAATCCTGAGCGAATATATTTTACGAGTGGCGATGAATCAAAAATGAAAATCCTTGTCGAATCTCTGACGGGGGAGGTTGTTCAACCAAATAAAGTAAGTTGGGGAAAAGATCTTATGATATGAACTTAAGTTACCGGCAAAAATTATTATGAAACATCTGCTGGATGGATATTGATCGCCTCAAAGTTTGCCTGGGCGTTCTCATATCCTGTAAAGACAGAGAATATCAGGTTGTCGACCTGGGTTTTTCCAGCATTTTTCAGAGCAGTAAATATGCCCAGGTAACTGGTTAGTATACGGGCATCCCATTGCAACCCTAAAACATCGGCAGCCCGCATAATTTTCGTAGAATCCTGCCCCTCGATCTCGCAAAAATAACCATAAGGCATCTCGTCCAGAGTGATCTCACAATCCATCCAATGCCAGGTGGTACGGAATTTCTCGTACATAACAAAGACAGTGTACCCGAGAGCTTCCAACATCTTACGCATGGTATCAAAACTGCTTATTTCCACTTCCAACTCCTGGCGGTCGGTTACATCACCATTCAGGATCGAGTCGCTTTTATAGGTCAGCCGGCAGCGTTGGTCCTTTCGCAGCCGTAAGACCTGACCGTTTGAACTCAAGCCATTGTTGGGGGTGTCGAATCGCAGGTTCCATTCGTTGATACGCGGCTGCACTAGTACTGCACCGGCTTCTTGCAGTTTTCTTTCAAAAGCCAGAGAATCTGTGAGATAGAACTTTACTTCGACTTCACGATCATTCTTGTTCTGCATAAATAACCTTTCGGGGATTTCCAAATATCAATAGAACAACCAGGATGATCGCAAACAGCGTTTGCAAACCGATATTTAGCCAGTGGATGGGGGCAAACGGATCAGTGCTAAATATGAAAATTCGCCCAACACCAATAAAGGCTGACATCACTAAATAGCGAATACTCCATGCAGGAGCCCATATTTCCCTGAAAACCAACCCGGCCAAAATTGGTATTGCAGAGGCAAAAAGAACAAAAGCCAGGTTTGCCATCAGCCAAAAATTCCAACCAGACGTGATTGTAAGCAAAAATTGCCAGTTCTTAATATATTGGATAAATCGATAAAGTTCATATCCGCAGGCAATTATCAGTAGTGCAAATACCCAGTAGTAGACTGGGTTTCTATACATGCGATGTGTGGTTTGAGAGGGTTCCATTGACTTTATGTTTCTTATTAATAAACCATGCAGCTAAGATTTCTTTATGATCGTGCTGAATTTTCATAATTCATCTGAGAATGAGTATAGTCCATTTTTGAAATGCTAGTGATGTATCAAACGGGAAAATTATTGAGGAGTTCACACCAAACAATGAGTTTTTTCTACAATTCAAATATTGAATAATTGTTAGCATGGTATATGTGATATATCAGGAATTAAAATAAAATCTATCCCGAATTGATGGTCCGGGATAGGAAGAAACCCTTGTTTATACCCCTGATCCCTGCTTTATGCGATATCTGCCGGGGTTTTGTCCTTGATGAACAACAACAAGATCGCAATTACCAAACCGACCAGAGATATGGCTGCACCGATATAGACATCCAGCGGATAAAACCTGAAGGAGTAGGTATGCTTTCCCTTCGGTGCGTCAACGGTTAACCAATCGCCGCCCTGTAATGACTGCTTCTCGCCATCCATCCAGACATTCCAACCGCTGTACATATATTCCCGCACGGTCAGGATGCCATCCACGGGGTTGTCACACCATACGTCAATGTTGCCGCCCCGGGAGATTGCCTTGCACGGCATTCTCTCCCCATCCATATCCACAGATGCATAGATCTCTTCTGGACGCATGATCACATCAAAGTTCGGCTGGCGTGATATTCGCCCCTCAATGGGATCGTTATTCGGATTATTGGTGAGGTCGATATAGCCGTACAAACGATAACGGTCTTTCCATGTAAAAAAACGGTCAGTCATGATCAATTTACGCTTCTCACTCATTAAAACCGGGAACCACTCATAATTAGGCGGGTTGACCCATTGTGTATCATTCAGCCGTGCGAAGTTTAATTCGCTCTGTGGAATATCCACCTTGATCACATGGATGTAATTTTTTGCGGTCGGGATCACATTCTTGAAAGAGACGATAACCAGGGGAATCAATATCAACCACTTGACCGAGAATCCTTTCATACCATCACCGGTGTGTTTTTTATTGAACGCGATCACAGGCCATTTCAATTCAAATAACCGATCGAGACACCAGGCCGCAAGCACGAGAATTGGAGGCACAAGCAGGCTGGTTGCTACGCTGAAGGCACGTAAATTATTAACAAAAGGCAGGTAATCCTTCAAGATGGGATAAATATCCCGGCTGGTGAAGATCAGGATCAGGAAGATGGACAAGTATAATGCAAAGAAGATGGTCTTCTTTTTCTTCTTCATCACGAAGTAACCCGAAAGCGTCGCAAGGATCACGGGAATCCAGCCGATAAAATTTATGCGCGCATAGGGGAAGGTGTCCATACCAAGATAAGTCTGGCGGAAGAGTTCATGCTCATTGATCACAAGGTTCAGCAGTACATAGCGCATTGGCTGCAAATTCTTAAAATCATCCATGGTAAATTTTTCGATATTCCCCCAGAAGCGCAAAGCCGGTACTAGCAGGACGGCACAAAGCAGAGCAGAGATCACGATTGCACTGCCGAATGCGATCCATTTTTCCTGCTTCTTCTTGCCACTTTCATACAACAGCCAAATGGCGGCTGGAAACCATGCAAGTACCACACCCAGCTGGTTGTACCCCTGCCCAGATAACCAGGCAAGCGCCAGGATAATAGCCAATCCGGCAACCCGCCTGAATGAGGGTTTTTTATTCAACCGAAGGATCATCGGATACACAAGACATGCTGAAGCAGTGGACAAAACCAGGATGATATTGCCGGATTCCAGTCGGCCAATGATATGCCCACCCACCACGCCAAATAACGAGATCCAGATTCGGGAAAAACGGCTTACGCCCAATTCTTTTGCGAACCACCAAATGGCAAAACCGCTCATCAACAAACTCAAGAATAAGAGAACCTTGGTTCCATCGATCACACCCCAGACCAATGTAGTTGCGATCACCAGGGGATGCAGAACAGCGCCCAATAATTCTCCAAATGCCGGCATTCCACCGTTCACTGTGCCATTCCAGAGCACGCAATTGCCGCATTCCGGCAAGTAAGTCCACAGATAGTGCGATACCGTTGACACATGGAATTCGTACCCGACCGGATAATAGAGCGGGCGGAAATCCATATACGGAGCGGTCATAAATGAGGTTAAAAATAAAACCGGCGTCAACTCCAGGATGTTTACCAGAATCGAGGTTTTAAGCAGTAATAAAAATTTTTGCTGTACAAAGTTAATGATCTTCATAGGAACCTGCTTTCAGATGGAGCAACGCATTACATTCCAAAAAAATGAATGCTTACTTGTCGTTTTCCTATCGGTTTTCCAGTATTTAACACACACTAATAGTATCGAACAAAAGATATTAAAGAACACATCTCCTCGATAATATACGTGTAAAACTACCTCAATCCAAAATGAGGTATTCAGCCATTGATTGTTAATGCAACCTTCTTGCCACCCTGACTGGACACTTGCTACACGTAACCCCGGTGTAAAACTTCTTTATTTTTTTACTGTATAATGAGTTCCAGTTTTGTATAAAGAACACTTTGGTAGCAGAAAATTCAATGAGTGATTGCACAAAATACACAATGGAAATCACTGCCGATCAGATCCTACAGGCACAGGGAGCAGATCCGAAGATCATTCGCTTGCGCAAGCCGGCGCTCTATACTGCTGCGCAGCAAGCGCTTGAAATCGGCACACCTCTACTCCAACCGGCGATTGCCAGCCGATCATTCGCAGTCAAAGCTATTCTGCACAACGGGATCATCCTGGAAGGCGATAAGCGTCTCATCAGTCAACTGATTGCCAATGAGTTAAAGAATGCACACACAATAATATTTTATGCCTGTACTATCGGACAAGCAATAGAAGAAAAAGCCCGAGCCCTGGCTGAAGAAGACCCGGTTCTTTCCATGGCGATTGATGCCTTAGGCTCGGCAGCCGTTGATTTACTTACAATGAGAATTTGCCATGAACAGGAAGATACCGCGGAAGCTGATAGTAATTATGTGTCCCAGCCCCTCGGCCCGGGTTTGGATGACTGGAGCGTGGTCGATGGCCAACCTTTCCTATTTAGCCTGCTTGGCGAGGACACAGCCGGTATTACTCTGCTGGATTCCATGCTCATGACCCCTATCAAATCGGCATCATTCATTATGGGTATCAGTAAAACGCCTTTTAGGGAAGGCAGCACTTGCGATTTTTGCAATATGAAAGATACCTGCCGCTACAAAGGCAATCACACCCATGGATGATCAAAAAACTATACGCGTTGATTTCCAACCAATTGGTAAACGAGTCGAGGTATCATCCGGGCAGACATTGCTGGGAGCCGCCCAAAAAGCCGGTATCGCGCTCCTTTCTGTTTGCGGGGGAATAGGTGTTTGCGAGGATTGTAAAGTCAAAGTCGTACATGGACAGGTCTCAAAACTCACCCCGGTCGAAGAAGCTGCCTTTACGAAATCTGAACTAGAGTCCGGTTTTCGACTGGCCTGCCAGACGAAAGCCTTTAGCGACGTTAAACTGGACGTGCCGCCAGATTCCCTCAGCAGCCCTCAGCGCCTTCAATTAGAAAGCCAGGAACGCACCCATGATATCCATCCACTGGTCAGACCAATTGATTTTTCTTTGGAAGCTCCGTTGCCAGGGGAGGATATTAATAACATCGAAAACATCGTTATCAGGGTTATGCCAGGGAATCAATCTGGTCTGACCTTTACAACTGACATTCACACAACCTTAGCCGGATTCCTGAAAGCGCATAAGTATCGTGGCAGAGCGCTTGTCAGGAAAAGTGAAATCATCGGGTTACTGCCGTATCAGACAGCAATCTACGGGATTGCTGTGGATATCGGCACAACCAAGATCGCCTTCTTCCTCGTGAACCTGGAGACAGGAGAGATCAAATACCAGGCTGGCCTGATGAACCCGCAAATCGCCTATGGCGAAGACGTGATCGCGCGCATTAGCTTTGCCAACCAATCCTCAGCGAATGAGTTGGAAATGCACATGTTATTAATAAAGAGCTTGAATGTTGCAATTCAAGAATGCTGTGCTGAAACAGGAGTAGAACCTGTGCATATTATAGACGCGGTGATCGTCGGTAATACCGCCATGCATCATTTTTTTGCCGGGCTGCCTGTCCGGCAACTCGGTGAAGCCCCTTACCTGCCAGCAGTGACCGAATCGATGTATATACCGGCGGTCGATCTTGGTATAAATATTTCACCCATCAGCCAGGTTTACCTGCCGCCTAATATCGCTGGTTATGTAGGCGCGGATCACGTCTCCATGTTGATAGATGCTCAAATCTCATATGCCTTTGATACAGTAGTCGCATTGGATATTGGCACCAATACCGAGATCAGTCTGATGTCGCAAGGCGAACTGCACTCCTGTTCCTGTGCCTCTGGCCCGGCTTTTGAAGGCGCCCGTATCGAAATGGGCATGCGCGCTGCGCCGGGCGCCATCGAGAAAGTGGGACTGATCAATGAGAAGGTTGAATTCAGCACCATCGACCAACTGCCGCCCATTGGAATCTGTGGATCGGGAATATTGGATGCTGTTGCTGTAATGCGAAAGGATGGGGCAATTGATCATCGCGGAGCCATTCGCAAGGATCATTTGCGGGTCGTAAATCATAACAACAGATACAGGTATCTGCTGACGCCAAAAAGTAATACCGTATCGAGTCGGGAAATCAGTGTCAGCCGCAAGGATGTGAATGAGATTCAACTGGCAAAAGCTGCCATTAAAGCAGGGATCGATTCACTGCTGGCAGAGGCTGGAATCACAACCCATGAGATTGATCGGGTCGTCATCGCCGGGGCATTTGGAACTTATATTGACATCAAGAACGCCATCGCAATCGGTATGCTGCCCAACATTCCATTGGAGCGTTTCTCACAGATCGGCAATGCAGCAGGTGCTGGAGCAAGGCAGATGCTGCTATCTACGCATGTTCGAGAATTGGCAGAAGAACTGGCATTAAAGTCCAATTACCTGGAATTAACAACTTACAAAGGTTTTTTGGGATTATATACAAATGCAATGGGGTTTTAACCCCGGCTAATGAAAGATCAATACCCCAACTGCAACCAAAATTCCCAATATCACACCGCCAACAACTTCCAGTGGGGTGTGACCTAGAACCTCTTTTAATTGCTTGTCAGAAATTGGATGCCCCTGTAATAATTCGTCTATGATCTTATTGATCTTATGCGCCTGCATACCTGCCTGACGCCGTACTCCGGTGGCGTCGTATAGTACGATCATGGAGATGGCAACAGCCAACCCAAACAGGGGTGTATCAAATCCATAAAAAAAGCCTATGCCAAGGGTGGTGGCAGTCATCATAGCAGAGTGGGAACTTGGCATCCCGCCAGCGCTGAAGAACAAGCCCCAGTGAAGCTTCTGGGTTCGCCAGTAATCAATGGGAATTTTCAAGATCTGCGCCAGCAGCCAGGCG
The DNA here is from genome assembly GCA_963841805.1 of uncultured Chloroflexia bacterium. Lineage (GTDB taxonomy): Bacteria > Chloroflexota > Anaerolineae > Anaerolineales > Anaerolineaceae > PNON01. The sequence continues at coordinate 415,862 of CAWJEB010000010.1, read as the reverse complement.
ATCATACAGCAAATCAATACATCGTTAATTAACGGATTACCCATAAACCTCAGATCAAACTTCCTGCATTTCGTCACTTGAAAGCTGGTTTCCAGTAATGGTGCGGATTTTCAGTTCCGCCTGGTCCAGTTGTTCGACACAATATTTTGCCAACTGCTGCCCCCGTTCATAGATCACCAGAGTATTTTCCAGGGATAATTGCCCCTCTTCCAACTGTTCAACGATATTTTCCAACTCCGCTGCAGCTTCTTCATACTTCAAGCCGCTTATCTCGCGATAACCCACTTTTTTTTCAGACATGACCTATCCACCTTCTCCAACGACGGCATCAAAACTGCCATCTTTCACGCGAACATCAATTTTATCACCCTTCACTACCTGCTGGATGCTTGAAACGACCTGACCGGAATCCCGCTTGGTGACGATAGCATATCCACGGCTCACAACTGTATCCGGGTTCACAGATAGCAAACGATGCAGGTAACCAGTCAGGTGTATCCTGTGCAGCTCGGATTGATGAGTTACAGTCAGTGCCATACGCTCCAATTCATTGTCCAACAACTGCCGCTGCATCTGTACCCTTGAAATCGGCGAAGATGCTTTCAACTGGTAAGATGCCTGATTCAATTCCTGCCTTGATTGTTGAAGCCTCCTGTGAATTTCATCCAGCATGTATTTTTGTGTGCTCAGTAGCTGTGTGATCAGGTCCAATCGATTTGGAGTAACAAGCTCAGCCGCAGCTGTTGGTGTGGGAGCGCGCAAATCTGCCGCAAAATCAGATAGGGTAAAATCCGTTTCGTGACCAATGCCGGTAACGACCGGTACCGGGCAGTTTGCGATCGCCCTTACCACGTTTTCATCATTGAAAGCCCATAAATCTTCAAGCGAACCTCCACCCCTGGCGAGGATGATCACATCTGGATTTTCCTCCATTAGGAGATTCAATGCCAGGAGGATCTTCGGTGGCGCTTCTACACCCTGTACCGGAGTGGGTGATAGGATTACCTCGGCTATGGGGTAACGGCGCCTGATGGTGTTAATCATATCCTGGACAGCTGCACCGGTGGCTGAGGTGACAATGCCTATGCTTCGAGGAAACTCCGGGATCTGTCTCTTTCGTTCGGCGTCAAATAACCCATCCCCTTCCAAACGTGCTTTCAGTTTTAAGAACTCCTGAAAGAGGTAACCTTCTCCCACAGGCTGGACGGCATCTACAACAAGCTGGTATTGTCCGCTGACCTCATAAACAGTAATTCGTCCATGCACTTCTACTTCACCGCCATCCACCCAGGCAATGCGGATCCGGCTGGCATCTGACTTCCAAACCACACACCGCAGAGCAGCTGTATTATCCTTCAAGGTGAAATATATATGCCCGGAAGCGGGACGTGATAGATTGGATATCTCCCCTTTCACCCAACAATCCTGGGTGGAGGGGTCTTTTTCGAGAAGTTTTCTTATATGGGTTGTGAGTTGACTGACAGTCCAAAATCGATCGTTGAATAGAGGAAATTGATCCATAGGTTTAAGGATACCCTTGCGCGAATCCGATGTCAACAATTTTGTATGGACAATTTCCTGATATGGAAAATCAATGCTAAAATAAATCTTATGAACCATCTTTGGACCCCATGGCGGAAAGAATATATGCAAGGACCAAAAACTCAATCCGGATGTATCTTTTGCAGCGCAGTAAAACAGGGAGATGAAGAATCCCTGATCGTTTATCGCGGGATTGGCGCTTTCGCCATACTGAATCGCTATCCGTACACCAATGGTCACTTGATGATCGTACCATTCGATCATCGCGATTCGCTCGAAAAACTCAGCCAGGAAGTGCGAGCAGAAATGATGGAGCTGCTTAACAAGTCGATCACCATTTTACGCAAAATCTATAAACCGAACGGGTTCAACCTGGGGGGTAACATCGGAGAGGCCGCCGGGGCTGGAGTTGCCGACCATGTACATTTGCATATCCTGCCGCGCTGGTCCGGAGACACCAATTTCATGACAGCGATCGGTGATACTCGCGTGATCCCTGAAACTGTGGAAGAAACTTGGAAAAAACTGACCTCAACCTGGAAAGATTGACTTAATACCTAGTTACTAAGAAACGAGATGCCCTGATTCGCATCTCGTTTTTTCTTGCCCAAAAATATGGGGGGTTACTTAAGCAATTCTTCCAATTCCTGCCTGGCCACGTTTGGATCAGCTTTGCCGTGCATATTCTTCATCACCTGACCGACAAACCAGCCCATCAGAGTGGCTTTGCCTGCCTTATATGCAGCCGTTTCATTTGGGTTTTCTTCAATAATTACGCGGCAAACCTCACGGATGGCTGAATCATCGCTTACCTGGGCTAGGCCTTCCGCGGCGACAATGCTTTCCGGTGCGACTCCGTTTTTTTCTACCTTCGCAAGCAGCATTTTACCAGTGGACGCGTTCACCGTTCCGGTATCGACCAGCTTAATAATGACTGCGAGGTAGGCAGGCGTCAGCTTCAATTGACCGGCGAATGTACCCATTTCGTTGATCATCCGCATCACATCGTTCATGACCCAATTGGAGACCCGCTTCGGATCGCCTTCGTAGTTCTTCACTGTCGCCTCGAAGTAATCCGAGAGCGACCTTTCCGCTGTCAGGACTTCGGCATCATAGTCTGATAAACCGTATTCAGTCGTAAACCTGGCACGTCTTTCAAGTGGAAGCTCGGGAAATTCTGTCAGGATGCGCCCCTTCCAGCCATCGTCCACACGCAGTGGCAGCAAATCCGGCTCTCGAAAGTAGCGGTAATCTGCTTCTGTTTCTTTCGAGCGCATCTTCTTCAACACACCTGCATCTTCATCCCATTCCAACGTCCAGGCTTCCACCCGGTGCCCAGATTCCACCTCACGAATTTGCCGTTCGATCTCTTTCTCTATGGCAGCTTTGACGGCTTCAATGGAATTTACATTCTTGATCTCTGTTTTCGCGTTGAGCTTGGTTTCTCCCTTCAAGCGGATGGAGACATTTGCGTCGCAGCGCAATTGACCCTTTTCCATGTCCGCTTCTGATATCCCAAGCCAGCGCAGTAATTGACGAAGCCTTATAAGGTATTGTCCAGCCTCTTCGGCTGTACGTATATCCGGTGCAGTGACCATTTCCACCAGCGGCACGCCGCAGCGATTGTAATCCACACCTCGCTCTCCGTTGATATCTTTTGTCTTGCCGGCATCCTCTTCCATATGCAATTTCCAGATGCCCACCCGCCGAATCTCACCGGACGGCATCGGCACATCCATATAGCCGCCTTTTCCAATCGGCTGATCATATTGTGAAATTTGATAACCTTTTGGCAGGTCTGGATAAAAATAATTCTTGCGGTCAAAATAGGAGACGGATTGAATATTTGAATGCATAGCCTGCGCCAGCAATACGGCTTTTTCAACCACTTTTTCATTTAATACCGGAAGCACTCCTGGCAACCCGCTGCACACCGGGCAAATGTTGGTATTCGGGGCATCGTTCCAAGAATCTGCTTTGCATGAGCAAAATATCTTTGACTCTGTGTTTAGTTGGATATGAGTTTCCAATCCAATAACCGGTTCGTAATCAGTCATAAGTGTTCCTTTTAGTAAAAGTCTTTCCTAATTTTACTGCCTTCATCCATTTTTCTGAAATCTCATTTTCGCATCTTATTAAACATCCAATTGCCAAGAATGGGGTATCGATATTGCCTGCCCCTGATTACCTGAATAGAAGCGATGATGCCAAAGGTTGCCAGCAATGGAAAGAAGAGCAGACTGATGATGGTGATTACCATAATTAGCATTGCCAACAGCCCCACCGCCAGGATCGCGAGCTCGCTGGAACCAGTTTGCATGGATGATTCGATCCAGAAAATGGAAATCCCTATCCCAATTACAATAAGCATCTGGATGGTCATAAAAACTACATTCGCTGCCTGCCCGACAGCCTGAAATGCCAACGCCTGGATCAGCTGAAAACGGTTCTGGAATGATTGATTTTTATCCATTAAGAACAATACCAACGGCACCAAAAAACCTATCAGCGGGATCAGGATCGATCCATGCGCCGCAGCCGATACCAGCATCTCCTCCCTTGGGAGAATAGTTTCCCCTTCACTAATGGATTCACCCACCGTCTGATATTCTGTCGTCAAATTTGCCAGTTTTGAATGGCCAATCAAATCACGAGAAATAAAGCGGATCATCCATCTTCCAAGTAGAGGATACATAAAATCTCGTCCAGTCAGGCAGATGATTCCACCGACAATACCGATAAGCTGATATGCTCCCCAACTGATGGCAATAATCGTGGAGGAAACGAAGCTGGCAGATAATATCCGGTTTGAATAGACATCAGGAGTGAGGTCGCTACCAGCAGATACTGCAATAAAGATGAATAAGCCAATGAAAACAAAAAGGGCGATCAGTTGGATCCAGACCCACTGCATCAATTGAAAAAGCAATGCTTGAAGGGACTGGTATCGAACATATTGGGAATGCTCCTTATGCTTGCACCACACAACCAACGGAACAAATATTCCCGCACCTGGCAACAGGATAGATGCATGTGCGAGAGCAGACAACCACCTATCGTTTGTTGGTATTACCCGCTCTTGCTTTAAATTTGTTGCTGACATTTCACCTTAATACGGCAGGTTTGATCTTTCGCCATTCGTCTGCCTCGGTGGCAACCTCAAATGACCGTCCAATTTGCAATAGAATCGCCTCAGAGAAATCCGGTCCCAGCAGTTGAATACCTACAGGCAACCCTTCTTTGCTTAATCCACCCGGTAAAGAGACTCCGGGAATGCCAGCATGGTTTGCGGCCACTGTCAATTGATCGGCGTACTGCATCAGTACTGAATCGCCATATACGGCATCGATCTCAAAAGCGGGTGTGGGAGTGGTAGGTGTCAGTAAAGCATCCAGCCGATATTTTCCCGCCGGGTCAAACACATCATCAAAATCCTTGCGAATCAACGAGCGCACCCGCAGCGCGCGGTTGTAATATTGCTCCGCATACTGAGCAGCGGAGACGTACATTCCCATCAGGATACGCAGTTTCGGCTGCAACCCGAATCCTTCCGCTCGGGAGAGGCGGTACATGGCTTGCAGGTTATCAACTTCCTTAGGAGTTCTGTAACCATATTTAACGCCATCATATCGATGCAAGTTGGATGAGGCTTCGACCCTCGATATTACAAAATAAGCCGGGATACCATAACGGTTGTGCGGCATGGATACATCTTCGATGATCTCTGCCCCCATATCTTTCAATAGTTGCGCAGCTCTTCGCACCGGAGCAGCGATGTCATCAGGCAGAGGCTGCTCGATCAATTCACCGGTTTTAGGGTCCGGGTAGGTGATCATGAAATAATCCGGCGAAAGGCCGATCCTCATCCCCTTAACGCCTTTTTCTAGATTCAACAGGTAATCATCCACCGGGAGCGTCGCGGCTGTACTATCACGTGGATCGGCTCCAGCGATCACCTGCAGCATGGCTGCGGCATCGGTCACATCCCTGGCGATTGGTCCCGGGCAATCGATTGATGATGAAAAAGCAATAATGCCATAGCGTGATACTCGACCATATGTCGGCTTCACTCCCACAACGCCGCAGAACGCGGCTGGCTGGCGGATGGAACCGGCTGTGTCTGTCCCCAGGGACAGCGCTCCTTCACCTGCAGCAACCGCCGCCGCGCTGCCGCCGGACGACCCGCCTGGAACACGATCGGTATTCCAGGGATTGCGTGTGGTCGGCTTGAAAGCTGAAGATTCAGTTGAAGAACCGTAAGTGAATTCATCCAGGTTAACTTTTCCCAGCACGACTGCGCCTGCTGCTGACATTCTTTCTACACAGGTGGCAGTATATGGCGGAACAAAATTTGACAGAATTCGTGAAGCAGCCGTGGAAAGAATCCCCTTGGTGCAGAAGATATCTTTTACTGTAAAAGGTACTCCTGGCAGCAAGCCGGTTTCATCTCCGTTGGCAATCGCTTTATCGATTGCCTGGGCAGATTCCAATGCAGAATCAGAAGGCAGGGTAATAAAGGCGTGCACTTTCTGACGGTCCACTTCGGTCAAATCTCTGGATTCCAATGAGCCGGGAATCCCATCCACCTGTCCGATCCGTTCCAGACAGCTTTCCAAAACTTCGACAGCAGAGGCTTTTTTATTTTTGACCAGTTGAGCAATATCCAACGCTGAGAGATCGCAAAGTTCCATTTTCCCATCCATCAAGAACAAAATGAGAGGGTGAGGGAAATCCATATCCACTCACCCCGATTGGTTTTAGTTTGAAATTGTAAATCATTCCAGAGTTGTATGCCGGGTCTCTGGAACGATGAAGTAGTTTTCTGAAGTTTGCGGCGCCTGTTCAACGATCTCAACCGCTTGGGGAAAAACGTTAACTGCATCCATGCGCAGTTTGGGGCTGATCTCAGTTGGATAAGGCACTCCATGTCGAGCCAACGGCACATCATCACTCAGCGGTATGGCTTCCAGTTCATGAACAGAACGGAGCTGTTTATTCAGTTGGCTGCGCAAGTATTCGCTTTCTTTCGAGCTCAACTCTAGCGCCGCAAGTGAGACCAGTTTTACAAAAGTTTCTTCGGTAATTTCTTCCGCCAAAGTTATCCTTTATGGATTGATGGTGATCGTAAGCGTTAAGTCGTCAGTTCTTCCGCCAGAATCAGTGACAGTTAGCGTCACTGGATATGTACCGGCAGACCCCAGACCGGGTGTTCCTGATATGGTTGCAGTACCCACTCCAGGTACATTTGCAAAGGTTAGTCCGCCAGGTAAGGCTCCTGAGATCGTGATCGTTCTGGTTTTTGTGCAATCGGCATCTGAGGATGAGAAATTTAAAGTTGTGAATACAATTCCCTCACTTCCGGTCGCTGTCGTACTGCCTGTGATCACGGGGTCATATTCATTGATATCGTTGACAGTGACTGTAAAGGCCTCGTCATAGTAGAAACCGATCGAATCTACCGCTCGGACTCTTAGATAAAGAGTTGGTTTTGACTCGCAATTGAAAACAGCAGATGACCTTAAAAGACCAGCACCGGTCAAACTGAAGTAATTATTATTTGTGCTGCCAGTGCCTGTGATCAAAGAGAAAGTATGGGGGCCACCGTTTGGATCAGTTGCAGAGAAGGTTCCAACCGACGAGCCAACTGCCTGGTTTTCATCCAAACTTCAAAGGGCTGGGGGCAGAAGTAATATCGGTAGGAGGCATTTCAGTTCCATCCGTGACAATAAAGAGGACAGTGGCGATATCCACCGAGCCTCCTTCCGTTGTAACCTTGTAGTCGATTGAATCCATTCCCATAAACCCGGCTGCCGGTGAGTATTCGATTTCGGAGTCGGACATTATTTTTACATTACCGTCTTGATGTGTTGTGTAGTTGCCAAATTTATCCGTCTCACATCTATTGGCACAGTCAAACAATCGGGTGATCCGTATGGGAACCCCATTCGATAAATCATTGGCTGTTACATTGATTAACAACTTTGCAGGATGAACATCCATAATGACCAGATCATCAATTGCATCAACACCGCAGATTCCCGGCGGGCATACTGTTGGTGTCGATGTAGCTGTCTTTACTTTCGTTTTTGTCGCAGTTTTAGAAGCGCCGGTTACAACAATTGAAATAGGTGTTTTTGTTTTGGTCGCCGTCCTGGAACCAGTTGATGAGGGAGCTAATGTTTCAGTCGGTGTCCCAGAAACCAATGGGGTTTCGCTGGGAGTATATGTTTTTGTGGGCGTTGCTGTCTTTGATGGAACGATGGTATTCGTAGCTGTGGGTATCGGCGGAATTTTTGTCCAGGTTGGAGGGAATTGGAATGGTGTTTCGGTAGGTGTTGCCAACAACATTTCCGACGGCACATCGATCGGTCGCATTCCCTGGGGCAACACCTGGTTGGGAAGAATAAAGATCACACCGAAGATCACTACCATTCCCAATGTTCCTACAAGAAGAAGGATTGTGAGTAAATTCCAGATTGACATTTTCATGGTTGTAAGATCCTTATTTTTCCTTATTAAACACAAACACGCACTCTGAAGAGCAATTAATGACAGTATATACCAGAATCATGCCATGTCAAGAAGGTTCGGATAAAAAATATATAAAACTAGGCTTTAGCCCCAGCCATCATCAATCCCAGTTTTTCCGGATTCGATTCTGTTACAGGTATTATCCCCATCACTTCGCCTTCACAGAAGACCATAATACGGTCGGATAATGCCTGAATTTCATCCAAATCTTCAGAGATCAATAAGGTTGCTGTACCGGTTTCTCTTTGTTCAAGTAACTTTTGGTGGATGTATTCCGTTGCACCAATATCTACACCTCTGGATGGCTGTGCCGCAATGAGCACATTTGGTTTTCGCGATAGTTCCCGCGCCAGTATTAATTTCTGAATATTCCCGCCAGATAAACTCTTAATGGGTGTTTTTATCGATGGAGTCTTTACATTATATTCTTCAACGATCTGTCTGGTGGTTGTTTCAATTTTCTTGAAATCCAGAAAGATCCATTGACAATAAGGAGCATGATTGTGATCTTCCAGAATAAAGTTTTCGGCGACAGAAAAATCTTTGATTACACCTTCGCGCATACGTTCTTCAGGTATATAGGATTGTCCGGTTTGGATCCTTTTATCTGGCGACACACTGGTGACATCCTTGCCATTAATGGTAATTTTTCCCTTGCGAACTGGCCTCAACCCAGCCAACGCTTCTGCCAGTTCACGCTGGCCGTTCCCGGAGACACCTGCCAACCCTAATATTTCTCCAGCCCGGATATCAAATGTCACATTCTTTATGGCATCTTTTTTTCGATCTCCCATTACGTACAGATCTTCAACACTCAGTTTCACATCGCCAATATTGGCAGGTTTTTTATCATATTGCAAGATCACAGGCCGCCCTACCATCATGGTTGCAAGTTCAGACTTTGTAAGGTTTTCATTAACGCAAGTGCCTTCGTTCCTGCCATCACGCAATACTGTAATTCTGTTGCTTATATCAAGTACTTCATGTAATTTATGAGAAATAAAAATAAGTGCATGACCATCCGTGGTCATTTGCCGCAAAGTAGTAAAAAGTTCATCAACTTCCTGTGGGGTCAATACTGCGGTTGGTTCATCCAGTATCAACAGCTCAGCGCCTCGGTAGAGCGCTTTCAATATTTCTACACGCTGCTGCTCACCAACAGCCAGCTGCCAGATATAGCTTTTCGGATCGACCTTGATCCGGTATTGTTCACTTAACATCATTAATCTTTCTTCAACGTTGTCCAGCTCCAGCAACGGACCCCTTGAAGATTTCAACCCCAACGCCACATTCTCTACCACAGTTAAGGATGGTACAAGCATAAAATGTTGATGGATCATTCCTATCCCAGCCTGAATAGCATCCTGCGGGTATCGAAAGTGCTGCTCGACTCCATTGATGCTTATTTTCCCAGAGTCAGGTTTGTAAAGCCCATAAAGCTGCCGCATTAAAGTGCTTTTTCCCGCACCGTTCTCGCCCAGGAGCGCATGGATCTCTCCTGCTCTAACATCGAAACTCACATGGTCATTCGCCAAAACGCCCGGAAATTTTTTAACAATAGCATCCATTTCCAGGTGCTCGATTCGTTTTGTTTTTTCGATGTGGGTTTGGGATTCCATTTTTTAATATCCTGATGTAATTTTATGGTCTCCCTCCACCATTACTTCGATGGAGGGAGGTTTTGTATATAGTGTGCCTAATTATTGTGCTATAGGTCCAGTTAGTGGATCGATGGTACCGCCCATGATTCCATCAACCGCTGCTTGAACAGCTGCTTTGACGTCATCAGGTATGGCAACGTTATCATTGTATTGAATTCGCAGTCCCTCGTTCTTGAATGTCAAGGTGTAGGCTTTTCCACCCAGAACGCCAGCTTGTCTGGAAGAGATCATATCCTTGATGATACCGGTCCAGTCGTAAATTTGGCTTGCGGCAACAGCTTCGGGGGCCAGGTTTGTCTGATCCCATTGGGTTCCAAACCATAACACACCTTTGTCTTTTGCTATACCGATTGCGCCGACGACAGATTGGGATGAGCCGGTCAGCATGTCTGCTCCGGCGGTGATCTGAGTCTCAGCGCAAGTTGCCATCAAAGACACATCAGAGAACGATCCAGTGTAGCTCACCTGGTTTTTAACAGCGGCATTGGTTGCGGCAGCGCCGGCTTTAAAGCCATCTACATATAACTTGGCATCGCCTGCTTCAACAGGACCGCAAATACCCATTACACCGGTTTTGCTGATCAATGCAGCCATAACACCCAAAGCATAACCACCTTGTTGTGCTTCAGCCTGGTAGGCAAAAACATTGTTGATATCGTCCGCCTGGAAAGTATTCAGGGATGTACCCCAGGCAAAGCTGGTTTCTGGAAATTCGGGTGCTACCTGTTGTAAGGATGTGCCGTATTGTGATCCATGAGCAATGACCAGGTCATATCCCTGGGTAGCATAGTCGCGTATGGCTGCTGCGGCATCTGGAACTTTGAATAAGCTCTCGGAATATGCAATTTCCATTTTTGCTTCACCCATTTCAGCCTGAACTGCTTTCAAGCCATCATACATGGACTGGCTGAATGCTGCATCAGTAATTGTGGATGGCATGACGATTGCCACGCGGAAGGGTTTCTCTTCCATCACCTCAGGTGTTGCTGTAACAATAACTTCCTGTACCACTGGTTCTGCCTCAACAATTCTCGTCACTTCAATAGGAGCAACCGGAGCAGCGGGCGCACAACTAGCAAGCAGAATGACAAACAATACTGCAAAAACTGTTATTTTTTGTAACTTCGTTTTCATTTGTTCTCCTCTATATTATTTTAAGTTGGAAATCGATTAACATCCAAACCAGAAATGAATCTACCACCTCCTTTCAAAGCGATTGATATGACCTACATTTCACCTCGTTCAAATGGCTTGCTTAATGCCGCGGGTTGTGCTGACCTGCGAACGGCAAATACAAGCGCGACTATTGTAAGCAGATAAGGAAGCATCACCGCAAAATCAGACGGGATGTTGATACCTTTCACTTGCAGCCAGACTTGAAGCGCGTTGACAAAACTGAATATGAGCGAACCCACCAGTACCCCACCCGGCTTCCAACTGCCAAAGTAAACCAGAGCCACGGCAATAAATCCCATGCCGTTTGTCATGTTTTCCTGGAAGAGATTGATGAGTGCTATGGAGAGGGTTGCGCCAGCAATTCCAGAGAGAACGCCGCCCATACTCACTGTAATATATCTGATACGGGCAACGCTTACACCCAGGGAATCTGCAGCCTGAGGGTTCTGACCGACCGCCTTTATTTGCAATCCAAACGTGGTTTTATTCAATACGAAACTGGCAATCGGCACAAGGAGGAATCCGCCATAAACCAGGATGTTGTGATTAAAGAACGCCTCACCAAAGAAAGGTAAGTCTCCAAGAAATGGGATTTTCACAGGCGGAAATCCATTGATGCTTTCAACCCCGCCCATAGTCATCTTGAATAACAGGGTGGAGAGACCCAACCCGAATAATTGCAAGCCAATGCCGCTGATTCCCTGCTCCGCTTTCAGCGTAACGCTGATGAACGCCATCAGGAGACCCATCAGAAAGCCCGTAAAAGCTGCAGCAAATAACCCCAACCAGAGGTTGCCAGTTCTCATGCCCACATAAAAACCCGTGAATGCCCCCATGAGCATGATACCATCCACGCCCAGGTTATAGACCCCTGATGTTTGCGCAATGGTTTCTCCTATGGAGGCGTATAAATAAGGGGTGGCCAAACGGATACCGCTATAAAGTATTCCCAGTAGGACTGGCAATTGAAATAATTCATCCATCGATTTGTCTCCTGCGGGCGCGGTATCTGCTCCAAATTTCAGCGCTGACAACAAAGAGTACGATCAACCCCAACAGAGTATCGATCAGTGCAGAAGGCACCTGCATTGCGCGCTGCATCTTGTTGCCACCTTCCATCAACCCGCCGAAAAAGACGGATGCCGGGATTGCCCCGAGGGGATGGAGTTTACCGAATAAGGCAGCTACAATGCCCGCAAAACCATACCCGCTGGATAGCCCCTCCATCATTCTATGCTGGACGCCGATTACTTCAATAGCACCAGCCGTTCCGGCGAACGCACCTCCAAGCGTTAATGCCAGCATCTGGTATAACTTGACCGGTATACCAGCATATCGAGAAGCGTTCGGGTTTTGACCGACAGCCCTAATTCGGTAGCCAATACTTGTTCGCCAAAGCAAGATATAAACCGCTACTGCGAGCACAACTGCCAGGATAGATCCGCTGTGCAGCAATGTTTTAGGTACCAGCTTGGTGAGCCAGACCGCTTTGGGCAGTAATGCGGATTGAGCTATGCGTGTTCCCGCTTCTATCTCCGCCGGGTCGATCATCGGTCCGCGCAGCAAATAGTTGGATAGTTGAAGCGCAATCGCGTTCATCATTACAGTAGAGAGGATCTCATTTACACCCAGCCTGGCTTTGAGCGCTCCTGGAATTCCGCCCCAAATCGCTCCAGCAAGGGTTCCCATAAGAATGGTGATTGGAAGCAGCATCCAACGGGGAAGTTCTGGAAAATTGATTGAAAATGCAGTTGCCGCCAGCGCCCCAACGATGATCTGCCCTTCACCCCCGATATTGATCACACCGCCCCTGAAAGCAATTGCCACTCCCAAACCCACCAGGAGCAAAGGAGTCGCCTTCACCAGGGTTTGGGTGATGCCTGTTTTATCTCCAAATGCACCAAGGAAAAGGGATTGATACGCTTCAAGCGGATTGACTTTGAATATGATCAATAATATTGCGCCGAACAATAATGCAAAAGGAACTGCAACCAACGGAAGAAGTGCATCCACCGTTCGGTTGAGGAAATCTTTCAACTTCTTTTGATCAATCATTAATAATGGTTCTCTTCCTCTCTTGGATGATTTTTATTTATGCCTTGCTTCGTACCAATCGCAATAAAAGAAGCTGGTCATTATAAAAATTTTGACCTATCACAACAGGTTGGCTGTCTCTAGTAAAAAACACATCGTTAAAGCGAACCACTGGTTGCCAATCCTGCGTCTTTAAATGCTTCTTAACCTCTTCTGTAACAATATCAGCGTGCAGCTCAGAAACAGAATAAACCAGTTCCAAGCCGCAATAGTTTAATAAAATATCATAAATTGACAAGTGCGCATCAATTTCTTCAGGATCATAGCAAAGGACGCTGGCCGGAATGATGTTGGTGGAAAATATTGCTGGCAAATCATCCGCCATGAAAACTCGTTGCAATACATAAACAGGCTGGACTGTATCGAGCTCTAAGGTTACTTGTTCAACATCAGTTGAATTTCGTGTCTCTCCTTTAATAAAGATGACTTTGGGAACTTTGCCGCTTTCACGAATGAGTTGAGGGAAACTCCATAAGTTTTGCAATTGTGTATTAAACTGCACGGCATGTTGATTTACGTAAGACCCATTTCCATGTTTTCGAATAACCACCCCCTCGGTGACCAGTGAGTTTACTGCATTACGTAAAGTAGACCTACTCACCCCAAACTCAACAGCAAGGTCCTGTTCTGACGGTAACCGCGATCCCGGAAGATAGGATCCGCTTTTCACCCTTTCACGGATGATCTGATTGATCCTGGTGGTTACTGGTTCAGAGCGTTCTATCATAGACAATTGCGACTCCGTAAAGTTGGTAAACGTCTAACGTCTTAATAATATATTAATGATTATTGAGATAATGTCAATACTCAAAAATTTCCGGGGAGGTGCAACTTCCAACATATCTATGCGTAGAGATAGTAGAAAGCTCAATTCCTGATGTACTGAGAGTACTGTGTCAAGCATCATAGTTGTATATGAAATCTCTAAGCTCCACTGCGGTTGATATGCGACTCTTCAAAATTTCGCCTCTGGAACAGCATAAGCGAAGTTTTTACAAATGGTTGAATAAATAGATCATTTGATGAAAAATAATAATACGAGTAAGGAAGGGTATCATGAACAGCTATTCAGTTGTTATTCCTGCTTACAATGAGGGAAAACGAATTCTAAATGTCTTATCGGTTTTGCGACTGGTAACAGATATAGAATCCATCATCATCATTGATGACGGATCCAGGGATAATACAGCAGAGGTGGTTCAATCCTATCTACACAATGACCCGCGGATTACATTCATACAACACCCGATCAATATGGGCAAGGGGCAATCCATTTTTACTGCCTGGGTCTCCATTTCCACTGAATTTGTGCTGATGTTGGATGCCGACCTCATTGGGTTGACCCCTGGACACATCTCAGACCTTACCAATCCTGTCCTTTCAGGAGAAGCTGCCATGACATTAGGTGTATTCAGAGGCGGAAACTGGAAAACTGATTTTTCGCACTGGATCACACCATGGCTGACCGGGCAACGTTGTTTGCGCCGGGATATGCTTCAATGTGTCGATCACGATGCTGCATCGGGGTACGGACTTGAAACGGCACTGACCATTTGCGCCCAGCAGCAAAAATGGAAAGTAAAACAGGTACCGTTGCGAGGCATGAGTCACCCAATCAGTGAAGTACATCGCGGAGGGTTGGGAGGATTGGCAAACCGTTTGAATATGTATAGGCAGATCATCCGTGCATGGTATCGATCGACAGCTAAACCACGTTTGCAATCCCCCGAACGTCTTCGGGAGTAGTAATTTTCACGTTAACAAAATTCTTCCGGAGAGGGCAATCCAATTTCCGACTGGTATTTACTACAGCCCCTTAGAGGTCGATTAGAGCTTCTGCTGCCATCCAGAACAAATTTTCACGAATGTTGCCGCGTTTATGCCAATCGCGGTCATCCCAGCCATCCTCCTGGACGGAATCGCCTCCGTAAAGTAATTGTCCAAATTCCACCCCTCTGAACTCAGCGGCAGCCATGAATGCAGATGTTTCCATTTCCACAATACTACACCCCTGAGATTTTCGCAGCCTGGTTCGTTCAATCGTCTCGCGATAGATAGCGTCAGTCGTCCATGTTTTCACAAGGCGATAATCAACACCCATTCTCCTCATCGTTCGTTCCAGAGAGTCCAGAACTCGTTTGTTTGCTTGCACTTCCGTGGCAGGAGGTAGGTAGGCATAGGATGTACCTTCATCCCGTACTGCGGATTGAGGAAGCAGGACATGACCAACTGCAATATCCGAGTTCAATACACCGCAGCCACCGCAGGCAATGAACTGATTGCTTCCCCGCGCGATCATTTCTTCCATAAATGCAACAGCAATTGGTGCGCCAACTCCAGGGTGGATGACCATGAAAGGCGTTCCTTTTAATTCCATCTGGTAAATCGGGTTTTCTCCAATTTCCGAAATTAACCTGTCAACTTTGACCAGTTTATTATCTTTTAACAAGGACTCGATCACATCGTTAAAAAAGGAAATGAGCACCTTTTGACTGTAATCCCGCTTTTTGATTATCTGCGATGGTTCTATGATAGCTGTTTTAGCAGGGTCGTAATCCAGGATGGGGTAAGGTTGAGGAATCATTGATCTCTCCTGAAATGGGGATTGGGATAAGCCTATTGCTTAATTGTATTCAAATAATGTTCAAAATGTTTCAATAAGCAATTGAGTTTCATATAAATTGGTCGTTGATTAAAGACGGTGTGCGAAAGAAGTTAGGGATTTGCAGGGAGTTAAGCAATTCCAAGTTTTCGTTTGATCGAAGCGGAAGGGGATTCTAGCTCCTTCAAGGCGTCCTTCCCAATCCACCTGGCAGTTTTATCAACAGATTGCGAGAGTCTTTTACTAACCTCTAACGCAGGTTGATATAACTGCGCATTTCGCTTGCCTATCTGGCGCAATGCCCAATTGACAGCTTTCCTTACAAAATTCCGTCCATCAGTTGCGGATAATTCGATGATCATTAAAAAATGTAAAAATACATTGTCGTCTAACTTCTTGTTATGGACGGCAATATAAGCCATTAGTGCGAAGCCTGCACGTTTGACAAATTCTTCCTCCGAAGTAGTCCACTCGATCGCCTTTTCAACTGCATAAGGTGTTTTGGTGTACAGGTTGCTGCAAACCTGATCACAGACATCCCATGAATCAAAATCAAAAGTCCATACGTCCATTTGTTCAGGTGTTACTTGCTTTGGATCATCGACCAACGAAGCAAGGATGCGGGCTTCGTGGATTCCAGTCTGCCACAAACCGATTGCCAAGTCGTGATCTTTTTTTCGTTTTCCCAACGATCGTATATTCGGCATGGATACGCCCAGGGTGTTGGACGGGTTGATACCAAATTTGGCCATGCCTTTTACATTTTCGGGTACTGCCAGCGCCATTAGTTGATCGATTACCGCATTCAAATCTTTGTGTACAGGCAAATCGTCCATATTTATCGGGCGTAGTAGCTTTCAAGTCCCGGCCTGGCCTGGTTAAAATGACGGTTGGCAATTGACATCACCGATTCTGCCCATTCCCCGCAGGTATGATCGATCGCCAGGCTGTTCGTGTAAGCCTTCACCTCATCCAGCAAAGTACCTTTTACCTTGCACTCTTCTGTCCCCCTGGCTATATCCGATATTGCTCCAACAGCGCTCCAACCTTTGAAGGCTACATCGATCTCGTTCTTCTGATAAACAAGTTCTGGCGGCCACTCTGGCTGCAGGCGATCAAAAGATTTATACACCAAGCCCTGCTGCGTCTTGAAAGCGCCCAGATTATTGCTGCCATCGCTGATCGCCATCAATAGTTCTACCTCTGTAATGAACGCCTGGGTATTCTCGTTGAAATGGGATGCGGTCGGGAAGAACAGGTTCTTGATCCGGGGGAAGAACACGTATGCCACGCCAATGAGGATCAATATCAGAATCACCAGCAACACTACCAGAAGCGGCTTCTTCTTTGCCCTGGTCTTTCGTTCCGGACGTGGCCGCCTTGGTTTGGCAGACCACTCTGGAGGCTCCAAGTCTTCTGTTGAGCTTATAGCAGCTTCGAATTTTGAGAGAACAGAAGCATGTTCATCGGCTTTGAAAGGAGGCATCTCTTCTTCAGGTACTCCCAGGTCTTTGGGCTGCTCAATTGGTTTCGCCTCTTCCTTGAAAGGGTCAATGACAGGCAGTGGCTCCCCAAGGCGGGACAGCCCTTCCATAGCCAATGGATTTTTAGGGTTGATCCTGACTGCGCGATTAAGGCAATAAATTTTGCGTTCTTTTTCCGCGTAGCAAGCCGATAACCACACCCAGGCCATATCATTTTGAGGGTCCTCTTTCACCACTTCTGCCAAAATTTTTAATCCCATGGGTATATTGCCTGAATTGATCAGTTCTATCCCCTGGTTAAGTGCATCTTCACTCATTCATACCTCCTGCCTGTCGGTACAGGCAATAACCCTTCCTAAAGGATGGATAGGTATAAGTGTGCATCATTTGTACCAGTATGGGAGTATAGAGAAATGACCTCTGGGTTGATTTATATTCCACAGTTAACTTGATCCTAGTAATCAACAATCATCTTTTATTATTAAGTATTCCAGATCAAATCTTCAACTTGCTCAAATCGCTTCCGCAACACATCCATGGATTGTGGATTTTCATCTATCAAAATGAACTCCCGACCCAATTCCAGGCAGGCTGCACCTGTGGTGCCAGAGCCGGCGAAGAAATCCATCACCACTTCTCCCTGGTTGGAGCTGGCAGCGATTATCCTTCTGAGTATTCCAAGCGGTTTCTGGGTTGGGTAACCAGTCTTTTCTTTGCCGTTGGTGGGGACAATTGTGTGCCACCATGTATCAGTGGGCGTCTTTCCTCTTTCGGCTTTTTCTTTGCCGACCAGGCCTGGCGCCATATAGGGAATACGGTCAATAGCATCCAGGTTGAAGGTATAGTTTTGCGGATCTTTGGCATACCACAGGATGTTGTCGTGTTTGGCGGGCCATTTGCTCTTCGACCGCGCGCCATAATCATATGCCCAGATGATCTCATTCAGAAAAGACTCTCTACCAAATATTGCATCCAGCAGGATCTTGCAATAATGTACTTCACGATAATCAATATGAAAATACATACTGCCGTTGGGTTTCAATATTCGATGGGCTTGTTCCAACCTCGGCTCCAAGAACGCCAGGTAGTCATCAAAAAGGTCCACGTAGCCTTTTGACCCCAGCTTGATTGTTTGGTAGCGTTTCCCCTGAAATCCCACCCGATCTCCTCCATTGGCTTGCTTTGTTTTGATCTGGGTGCGGGACTGCTTACGTCCTGTGTTGAATGGCGGGTCGATATATATCAAGTCCACTGATTCTGAAGGCCAGGATTGGAGGATGGGCAGGTTGTCGCCAAAATAGATTTGATTGGACATAACCAGATTTTAGCATAACCTTCAATAGTCTACACTTTGTAAGCCCCATTGGCAATTTATTATGGTTTAATTGACAACATGAAGGTTTTACAGCGCTGTGCCGTCATCTTTATTACAATCAGCTTGATCTCCGGCTGCACTGGTGCTGAAAAGATAGCACCTACTCTGGCAATCATTGAAACACACATCCCTACTTCAACAAAAACATTGACGGTAGTTCCAACCCTCTTGCAATTGGCAACCATTACTCCGGAACCCACATTAGAAGTCCCAAAGCTGTCCCTGGGAAAGATCACAGCTGAGACTATTGAAGGGCTGACACAGATCAAGATGCTTGGCGACGGCCGTGTTAACGATGTGGCTTTCTCACCTGGCGGCGGGCTGATCGCGGTCAGTTCATCCATTGGAATACGACTGCATGGCGCTCAGGATTTGATCGAACGCGCTTTCATCCCAACTAGCCAGGCAGTAACCAGAGTAGCTTTCTCGCCGAATGGGAAGCTTTTCGCCGCGGGGACGCAAGGCGGCAGGATCTGGGTGTATGCAGTTGAAGCCTTGCTTGCAGACAAGGCCACCCCTCCTAAGCTGCCCAAAGAAATCAAGGCAAACAACTTTGCAATCACTTGTCTGGAATTTTCGCCAGACAGCATGACTTTAACCAGCGGCTCTCTTGACCGCACCATATTGGTCTGGGATCCCGTCACTGGCAAGCGCGTTCGTTCGCTGGGCGGGTTCTTACTTGGCATCAGCGCGGTTGCTTATTCCGAACAGAGCGATCTGCTGGCCGGCGCGTCAGTGGACGGCAGTACGCGCATCTGGCGCATCCGAACGGGTGAGATGTTGAATAGCAGCGGAGACGCAGACAGGCGCAGGAATGAAGTGGATCACTACCCGATCAGCCTAAGTTTTGCTAAAACAGAGGAATTAGTCACCACATGGGCAGACGGCGCGATCACAACCTGGGACTGGCAGAGTGAGGACAGTCAACCGGTTGACTTCTCCTCAATGGAAATTAACCGTCTTTCTAGTTCAATATTCAATTCAAAATTAGACACCCTGATAAATATTCATGTGAACGGCAAGGTAGATCTTTATTACGAAATATCTCACGATGATGGTTCCTCATCTGTTGATGAGGTTTTCGAAACGAATGTGTCACCGATTTCCAGCTCATTATCTCCGGATGGCAAACGGCTGATAATTATCAGCTATCCATCGGAGGTCAGCCTCTGGGATGTGGAAAGCAAGAGCCTGTTAAAAGTATATTCGCGTTCAGCGATGGGACAGCAGATCATCAGCTCTGCTTTTTCACCGGATGGAAAATTGCTGGCAACCTCTCTTGGAGATGGACTTGTTCGTATTTGGGACACTTCGAATATGCAAATTTATTTTGAAATGGTAGTCAGCCCGTTAGAAACGACCCGCACAATGATGTTTTCTTCGGATGGCAAGCAATTATTATGCGGCGCGGATGCCATCTACATATACCCGGCTGAAGATTTCTCAGAGCGTCTCACTTCCCAATTCATCGAAGGAGCGCAACCTACCCAGCAGATCATCATGCCATCATTGAAGATTGCTACAGGCGGCACGCTTCAAACCCTGGCCTTGTCCCCGGATATGAACGTTCTCGCCTCAGCTAACCTTCTTGAGAAAACAGTTCAGGTCTGGGATCCACTTGAGGGAACTTCAATCACCAACTATGGCGGTTTTAAAGATCCAGTTGAAGTAGTCGCATTTTCTCCCGATTCGCAAACCCTGGCCGCAGGTTCTGTTGACCATACTGTCTATCTTTGGTCTTTAGAAAGACTTATTTCGACTAAATCGGGAGGTCCTGACCTGGAAAAACCGGACTTGATCATTAAGAATGAGTACCCGGTGCTCTCGATGTCGTATTCAGCGGACGGCAATCAATTGGCAATTGCCGGCACGAATTGGAATGTGAGGGTTGTCAACAGTAAAAACGGCGGATTGCTTTTTCGTTTGAAAGGCGCTAAAAACCAGATAACTAGCCTTGCCATATCTGAGGATGGAAAACTATTTGCAACTGGCGATGCCGATGGTATACTTCGTATCTACGGGTCTGAGCAGGGAAAACTGGTGACTGTCCTGGAGGGACATGCTGGCATGGTCAACACATTGAATTTTTCGCCTGATGCGCGGATGCTGATTTCCGGTGGGGAAGACGGCACTATCCGCGTATGGGGCTTACTTGATTAATTGAGATTTACGTTAATTTAAGCGTAGACTGCTCATCGTTCGATCTCACCATCCATTGATTATCGCTTTATAAAGTTGAATATTATGTTAAATTCCATTTCACGCGTCTATCATGACCTGCCGGGGAAGTTTTGGACCCTGGTGGGAGCAAGTTTTATTGACCGCCTCGGCGGCGCTTTGATCTTCCCTTTCTTCGCTTTGTACATCACGCAGCACTTCAACGTGGGTATGACCGAAGTCGGGATCCTCCTGGCGATCTTCTCCATCTCCAGTATGGTTGGAGGTATCATCGGCGGCGCATTAACCGATAAGTATGGCCGAAAAAAGTTGATCATCTTCTCGCTGATCATGTCCGCCACATCCACAGTAGCGATGGGATTGGTGGATGACCTCAAGGTGTTTTATATTCTGGCGATACTGGTTGGTGTACTGGCTGATACAGGCGGTCCCGCCCACTCGGCGATGGTGGCGGATCTTTTACCTGAAACCAAGCGTTCACAAGGGTACGCAGTGATGCGGGTGACAGCCAATCTGGCTGTGACGATCGGCCCGATGATTGGTGGCCTGTTGGCGGGTATTGATTACCTGCTGCTCTTCATCATTGATGCCATCATGAGCACGATCACGGCGGTTATCTTCCTCATCAAAATACCCGAATCCATGCCGGCGCGAACCGAGGATTCGGAACCTGAAATGAGCCTTGGCAAAACGATCTTTGGATACTTTGAAGTGGTCAAAGACCGCCTGTTCATGGTCTTTCTCATCGTTTCCACGTTGAGCGTCATCATGTATATCCAGATGAACAGTACCCTGTCAGTGTTCCTTCTGAAAGTCCATGATATCCCGCCGCAAGGGTTCGGTTACATCTTATCTTTGAATGCCGGGATGGTTGTGCTGCTGCAATTCTGGATCACAAGAAGGATGGAGAAAGTACCTCCTATGGTGGCAATGGTGCTAGGGAACATCCTTTATGCCATTGGTTTTGCCATGTATGGGTTCGTTTCCGCATACTGGATGATGATGCTTGCTATGGTGATCATCACCATAGGTGAAATGTTCACCGTACCTGTCAGCCAAACGGTAGTTTCTTTCTTTGCCCCTCCAAGCATGCGAGGCAGATATATGGCTGTCTTCGGTTTTAGCTGGATCATTCCAATGGCTATCGGTCCCCTCCTGGCTGGTCTGGTTATGGATTATTCTGATCCAAATTGGGTCTGGTATGGTGCGGGAATCCTGGGTTTGATCTCTGCTGTCGGTTACTGGGCGCTGCATATCAAGGCTGGTCATCGATTCGTTGGTACAGAAAACAATGAGCAATCCAGGGTTGAACCCGCCATTCCAGTTGCAGATTGAAATAGCAGAGAAAACCTATACATCGTTTATAAATCAAAGAAGGCTGTGGATTTACCACAGCCTTCAAATGAATCTTCTAATATGTTTATGTTTCTTTGAATTCGCCTTCAACTACATCACCATCCGGCGGGGTTGAACCGGCAGAACCTTCATCATGCGGGTCTGGAGGTCCAGCCTGTTGAGCATTAGCTTGGGCGCTGACAGCTCCCAGCATCTGCTGCAATTCTTCAGTCTTGGAGCGAATCGTTTGAAGATCATCTTTTTGCATTTCAGCTTTTACATCCTGGATCTTCTCTTCGATTCGTGTTTTGTCATCAGAAGGTAGTTTGTCTCCCAGGTCTTTGATCTGCTTCTCAACCTGGTAGACAACGCTGTCGGCATTGTTCCTGGCTTCGACCAGTTCTTTTCGTTTGGCGTCATCGCCCTGGTGCTTTTTGGCTTCTTCCACCATTCTTTCAATATCTTTCTTGTCCAGGTTGGTGCTGGCAGTGATGACTACTTTCTGTTCTTTACCTGTGGCCTTGTCTTTGGCAGTCACATTAATGATGCCATTGGCGTCAATATCGAATGTGACTTCAATCTGTGGCAAGCCGCGCGGCGCTGATGGAATACCATCCAACCGGAAACGGCCTAAGGACATATTGTCGGCTGCCATCGGCCGTTCACCCTGCAAAACATGCACGTCCACTGCAGTTTGACTATCTTCGGCTGTCGAGTAGATCTCCGATTTCTTGACCGGGATTGTCGTATTGCGTTCGATCAAAGGAGTCATTACACCACCCAGGGTTTCAAGGCCAAGGGTCAAAGGCGTGACATCCAACAAAAGAACATCTTTCACCTCGCCACCCAATACACCAGCCTGGATCGCCGCACCAATGGCAACCACTTCATCAGGGTTGACGCCCTTATTTGGGTCTTTGTTGACGAGAGACCTTACCAGGTCTTGCACCATTGGCATCCGGGTGGAACCGCCAACCAAGACGACTTCATCGATGTCTTTGGCAGATAAATTAGCGTCTTTCAATGCACTCTCAAAAGGCACTTTACAACGCTGCAACAAATCTTCGGTCATCTGTTCAAAATGCGACCTTTTCAGCTTGAGCAGAAGATGTTTCGGACCGTTGGCATCGGCTGTGATATAGGGCAGGTTGATCTCTGTTTCCATCAAGGTTGAAAGCTCGATTTTCGCTTTTTCTGCAGCCTCGCGCAGCCTCTGCAATGCCTGTTTATCCTGACGTAGATCGATCGTAAAATCTTTTTTAAACTCATCTGCTGCCCAATTGACGATCCGCTCATCCCAGTCGTCGCCGCCCAGGTGAGTATCGCCGTTGGTGGATTTCACTTCAACTATGCCTTCACCCACATCCAGGATGGATACATCAAAGGTACCGCCGCCCAGATCGAATACCAGGATGCGTTCGTTCGTCTTCTTATCCAAACCATAGGCCAGGGCTGATGCTGTCGGCTCGTTAATGATACGCAACACTTCAAGGCCGGCGATCTTACCGGCGTCCTTGGTTGCCTGGCGCTGGCTGTCATTGAAATACGCCGGTACAGTGATGACAGCTTTGGTGACTGGTTCGCCCAGGTAGGCTTCAGCATCCGTTTTCAGCTTGGAAAGGATCATCGCCGAGATTTCCTGGGGAGTGTATTCCTTATTGGTTACAGGAATTTTCACCCGGACATCACCGGATGGACCTTTTACGATGTTAAATGGAACCATTTTACGTTCAGTTACCACTTCATCGTAATGACGCCCCATAAAGCGTTTGATCGAGTAAACGGTGTTATCAGCGTTGATCACAGCCTGTCGTTTGGCAGTCTGCCCAACCATCCTCTCGCCATTTTTATTAAAAGCTACAACAGAAGGAAGCAACCTTGAACCTTCCGCGGTCGTGATCACGACCGGGTTACCAGCTTCCATTACTGCTACAACACTGTTGGTTGTGCCTAAATCAATTCCTACAATTTTCGCCATAGTATCCTCCAAATATTTTCATATCTTAAGATTACACTATGGATAATAGATTTTCGTTAACAAAACGTTGGATGTTTATTGGAGGAGGAAAATATGAGAATTGAGGTTGGTGAATCGATATATTGATGAGGTGAATGGTGTAATTAATTGGTTATGTATAAATATAAAATTAAGTTATCTATAAATAAACCTTTGTATTAAAGATGATGGCAAAATTAAAACGCAAGTCGGTCAAATTTCTTATCACAATTCTCAAATCTCGATTCTTTTTTTCTTCCCCTACCCAAACCTTCCTTCGACGTAATCCTGCGTTCGCTTGTCTTTTGGCATCGTGAACAGCTCCTTTTCCGGGGCAGTTTCGATCAGTTCGCCCTGCAAGAAGAAAGCTGTAAAATCGGCTGTACGGGAAGCCTGCTGCACAGAATGCGGCGCAAGAACGATGGTATAGCGTTTCTTCAATTCCTGGAGCGAATCTTCGATCTTGGCCGTCGATATGGGATCGAGGCCGCTGGTCGGTTCATCTAACAGGATCACTTTCGGGTCGAGCGCCAGAACACGGGCCAGGCACAAGCGCTGCTGCTGACCGCCGGAGATCGCGATGCCCGGATCGTCCAGCCGGTCTTTGACCTCATCCCACAGCACAGCATCTTTGAGAGTCTGCTCAACCACTGCCGCCAGTTTAGATTTGTCTTTCTCCCCAGCTACTTCCAGCCCATAGGTAATGTTTTGGCGGATGGATAAAGGCAGCGGTACCGGGCGGGCGAACACCATACCCACCTTTCTCCGCAGCTCAACCAGGTTTGTCTCAGGATCCATTACATCCTGACCATCCACTGTGATCTTTCCGCTAATCATCGTGACATCAGCCAGGTCGTTGAGGCGGTTGAAGGCTCGCATCAAAGTCGATTTGCCGCCGCCGGCTGGGCCAAGCATTACAGTGATCTTGTTCGCGGGGATTCCAAGCGTGATATCGCGCAGGCTTTCAGTGCCGTCGGAGTAACTCAGCGAGAAGTGATCCACTTCGATAATATTCATCTTTACCACATCCGCCTTGCCCGCGCACGCGACCGGATGACCGAAGCGATTATGTTCATGATCAGAACAAAGAACAACAGTACAAGCGCCGTTCCATATTGGATCTTGATCGGCATACCGGGCACCTGGGTGGAAATCACAAAGAGATGATAAGGCAACGCCATGGTCGCATCCAAAGGAGAGTGCGGCAGGCGGGGCAGAAAAAACGCGGCGCCGGTGAACAGGATAGGCGCGGTCTCCCCGGCTGCCCGTTCAAGCCCAAGGATGACACCGGTGATAATGCCTGGCTGCGATTGCGGCAATATGATGCGGCGAATGGTCTGCCAGCGCGTGGCTCCAAGCGAGGTGCTGACTACCCGGAAGCTGTTTGGAACAGCCCGCAACGCTTCTTCGCTAGTACTGATGATGACCGGCAGCGTCATGATGGACAGTGTCATGCTGGCAGCCAGGATGCTGGTGCCAAAATTCAGGAACAGTACAAAGATGCCCAGACCGAACAAACCATACACCACCGAAGGTATTCCTGCCAGGTTCGTAATGGCAATGCGAATTGCCCTGGTCCAGCGATTCTCCGGCGCATACTCCGCAAGGTAGATGGCAGCGCCAACCCCGAGCGGCACAGAAAAAACAGCGGTACCCAGCGTCAGGTAAAAAGTACCCACGATCGCAGGCAAAATGCCTCCACCGCGCATGCCATCAGAAGGCAAACCGGTTAAGAACTCCATGGAGATAGCAGGAGCGCCTTTTTGTATGATGTAAACTACCACGATGATGATGGGGATCACGGTAAGGGATGACATCAGGCCAAGCAGGCCAAAACCCAAACCCTGGGTAAATCTTTTTAATCGTGGGGAATATCCTTTTTCAGCCATATTTTCCTAAGAAAGAATCCGTTCTGCCCGTTTTGGTTTTCTAAAAACAATTGCGGACGCGGTGACGTTGACAATTAGGGAGATGAGAAACAGGATGATTCCAATGAGGAAAAGCACATGATAATGAGAACTTCCAGTAGCCACTTCGCCCATCTCTGATGCGATCGTGGCAGTCATTGTACGGATAGGGGATATGATTGAATCCAGATGAATTGGCAGCACCGGCGCGTTTCCCGTGACCATCATAACTGTCATCGTCTCCCCAATCGACCTGCCAATTCCCAGTATGACCGCCATCAACACCCCGGAGCGGGCAGCAGGTAGGGTAACTCCCCAGATGGTCTGCCACTGTGTCGCTCCCATTGCCCAGCTTGCCTCCCGGTACGACCTGGGTACGGTATTTAGAGCATCCTCAGAGATCGAAACGATGGTTGGAATGGCAATGCCCGCCAGGAGAAGTGAACCGGTCAACGCAGTAAGCCCGGTGGGCAATTCAAATATCTCGCGCAGCGAGGGGGAAACGATCAGGATACCCAGAAATCCGAGCATTACGGAAGGAAATCCGGCCAGAATCTCCACCAGTGGTTTCAGGATCTCCTTCAGCCATTGCGGTGCCACCTCGGATATAAAAATGGCGGTACCCACCCCGAATGGGATTGCAATGACCGCTGCTCCAATGGTCACAATGAGAGAACCCAGCAGCAGAGGTAAAATACCAAAATAGCCTTCGATCGGGTACCAGCGGATACCCGTCAAGCTTTTCAGGGGGGTGTCAAAGAGCGCCGGAGCGCCTTCACCCAACAGAAAAAAAAGGATTAAAGCAACAAACAGGATGGAAGAATAACCTGTAACCTGTATGCCACGGGTGATAATGCGTTCGGAGAGAGGGGTCTGGTTTTTCATCTAAACAATCAAATTAGGGCGCTACAATAGGTACGAAGCCCAGCTCCGTGACGATCTTTTGAGCTTCTGTGGAAACGATCCAATCCAGGTAGGCTTTTAATTCTCCATCCGGTTGACCGTTGGTGTACATGTAAAGATCCCTGGCAATGGGATAGGTGCCGTTGTTCACGGTATCTGCGGATGGGAGGATGTAGCCGGTTTCAATGTCTTTCAATACAGCGATCATCTTCACTTCGGGGGTAATATACCCCAGGCCATCGTAGCCAATCGCGTTCGGGTTATCCCTCACTTCGGCAGTGATCCCTTCGGAGGATGGCAGCAGCAAAGTATCCATGCTGAAGAGGGTCTTATTCTCTTTCTCTCCTAAACGTAAAACTGTTTCAAGGAAATAAACATGGGTACCGGAGTTGGTCTCACGCGAGAGTTTTACAATCGGACGATCCTCGCCGCCCAGTTCCTTCCAGTTTTTGATGTTGCCGCTGTAAATATCGCTGATCTGTTGTAATGTCAGCTGATTGATCGGGTTGTTCGGATTGACGATCACAGCTATGGCATCGCGTGCGATGACAAATTCCACCGGCTCAATTCCATTCGCTTTGGCAGTCTCGATCTCTTCAGCTTTTATCGACCTGGACGCGTTCGCAATCGAAACGGTGCCATTCATCAACGCGGCTATGCCCGTACCCGATCCGCCGCCGGTTACAGAAATTCTTACCTGTGGTTGAATTTTTTGGTATGCCTCTGCCCAAGCTAGCGCAAGGTTGACGATCGTGTCCGATCCCTTGTTCTCGATATAAACAGCCGGTGATAATTGGGAAGAGTCACCATTGTTCGAGCTGGCAGGTGAACAACTGACAAGCAATATGAATGAGAGAATTACAGGGAGAATTGATCTATGCATCAGCATTTGTTTGAATTATAAACGAAAAATCACGGGAACCTCATTTTACGAGATAGGATTCCCAAGTGATGTGGCTGAGCCTGAATGATATAATCTGGCTATGTTGAAAAAGATTATTCTCGTGTTACTGGGCATCCTGCTCATGCTAACCGCTGTGTTCTTTCTGATTCCCGGGTTGCGGAATCGTGCGCTATTGAAAATTGACAGCCTGCAAACCCAGATCAAATACATCATCAACCCGCCGCAAAAAGCTGTCTTCATACCCGCAGACCAACTCTCACAGGTGGAAGCCGTGGTCAGGCAAACGATGCTGGCAATGACCCCGACTGCAACATCCACTCCTGAGCCCACCAAAGCGCTGACATTATTACCCACGCCGACTCCTACCATTACCCCCACCCCGCTTCCGGGTCAGATCACGCTGGATGGAATCAATTTCCAATCCCAGCGCTACATGTGGAACTATTGCGCCCCCGCCAACCTGGCAATGGCGCTATCATTCTGGGGGTGGAAAGGCGACCGGCTGACGACTGGTCCGTGGTTGAAACCGTACGGGGAGGACAAGAACGTAATGCCATACGAATTGCAGGCCTACGTGGAAGAGGAGACGGAACTCAAAGCAGTCGTCCGGGTGGGCGGCGACCTCGATTTGGTCAAGTCTTTCATCGCGGCCGGTTTCCCGGTGCTGGTTGAGAAAGGTGAAGTGCTGCACGGCGAATATGGCCCCGGATCCACCGGCTGGATGGGACATTACATGGTCTTCAATGGGTATGACGATACGGGGAAGTTCTTGATCGCCCAGGATTCGCTGGCCGGCGCCGACCAGGAGTACATGTATGAGTACCTTGAAACGGACTGGCGGGCTTTCAACTACGTTTATTTGGTAATTTATCCCCCTGACCGGGAAAAGACTGTATATGGCATCCTGGGCAGCCAGGCGGATGAGACCGCCAATTATCAATATGCAGCGTTAAAAGCTTCCAATGAAGTGATGGGGCTGAGCGGCCGTGATAGATTCTTTGCTCTTTACAACCGGGGAAGCAATCTTGTGGCATTGCAGGATTACGGCGGCGCTGCCATCATCTACGATGAAGCCTTCCAAATGTATGCAGAAATTGCAGAGGATGACCGCCCTTACCGGGCATTGTGGTACCAGACCGGGCCGTACTATGCATATTACTTTACGGGCCGATATTGGGATGTGATCAACCTCGCCACCACGACATTGGATTCGATGTCCAAGTCAACCCTGGAAGAGAGCTTCTATTGGCGCGCACGCGCGGAACTGGCGCTCGGGGATACGGCTGGCGCGTATAAGGACTTAAAACTGGCCTTGAAATATCACGAAGGTTTTGATCCCGCAATACAATTGCTGTCCGAAATGGGGATGGAATAAAAAAATTTGGATGCCGTTCCCAACGGTACCCAAATTCTCACTTTATGCATTTTAAGCTGATCGATATCGAGTTTGACCATTTTCAACAAGGCTTTCATGACCCTGCCGGCTTTTTCCTCATCAGGATCACTTAATAATTTCCCCAAAACATCTGGGACCACCTGCCAGGAAACGCCGTACTTATCCTTAAGCCATCCGCATTGTTCTGCTTCTCCGCCTGCCAGCAGCTTATCCCAGTAATAATCCACTTCTTCTTGAGTCTCGCATTTTATGAAAAATGAGATGGCGGGCGAGAAGGTGAATTGATGATCGAATCCGCTATCCATCGCGGCAAATTCCTGCCCATCCAGGGAGAATTTGGCATGCTTCACCGTTCCAGGAGTATCGCCATCCAGCTCGTTGTATCTTTCCAACTGTAAAATTTGTGAGTTACTGAAGATCGATGTGTAAAATTTCATCGCTTCTTCTGCTTTGCCATGGTGGGCTCCAACAAACATCAAACACGGAGCTATCTTTTGATCACGTCCAGCCAGGTTCAACTGCCATGAGACGCCAAATTTATCCATCAGCCAGCCATATTTTTCACTGAATGGATACTGTTGATATTCCATCAACACAGATCCACCCGCGGATAATTTTTCCCATAAATGATCGATCTCTTCCAAGTTCTGGCACGATACAAAGAAGGAGACAGCTGGCGTGAAGGAGAATATTGATCCGCCATTGAGCGCCATGAACTCCTGCCCGTTCAAGAAGAAAGACCCAGTGATTACCGTTTGATCTTCATTCGGCCCGCCATTCTCATAAATAGAGACATTATCCACCTTAGAGTCTTTGAAGATTTTTGTATAGTACGTCATCGCCTCTTGTGCTTGATCGTCAAACCATAGGAATGGGGAAATTCTTTGCATATCTATTAACTCCTGGATCTATCCATTATTGAGATTTGTCAAATACCTGATATTGAAGGTCATCACTGAATAATATAAATTATTCTTACAGAAGATTCTCTCTAACGTATAAGCTTGGATAGCTTCTGGCTTATAAATAAAAGCTCTCCTATCAATGAGGAGATTTGTACGGATCACAAAACTCAGAATATTTATTGGGTCAGCTTACCAATCCAAACCTGAGATCAGCCCGCACGCTCGGTCGGGTGATTGATGAGATCAAGGGACAAACGGAACATATTATGCATATCAACCATAACCTTTCCATTCATATATTCTATGATTTAAGGATACTGTTCCATAAGGAGCCATATACTATTGCTAAGCTATCAATCCTCTGAGTGAAGTTCACTTTATGGTTTGGTGCTTTTTAATGCACCCTCAAGCGAAAAGCTCGTAACGTAGATTAGATCCCCAGCAAGGAAGGAACAAAGATCCGATGGTATCCAAAGCCTCTGTACAGCCTTAGAAAAGCGCTTGCATTCACAAGGTTGATCAATCTTCCACATGAGCCGATCAGTTCCACTAACTATAATTTACCCGGTGATGAGAGCTATTGAACAGTCAATTTTAGGAATTTATGTATAGTTGGATATGGTCTTACACAAGGGAAAACAAAGTTTGGATCTGGTCTGTTTCGGACATCGTCAGCCTGGGAAACATTATTCATGACATAATGCGTGAATATTGACCTCACCCACTCTATCTCGTACAATAAATATATGCGCGACCTACAATCTTACAATTTCTTTGCCCAGTTTTTTCGTACTGATCACGACCCCCCGGTTCATTGCCGACAATAGCGATGGGCCGTTCGTATGATGCGTTCCCAACGCATCATTAAGATAAAATCTTAAGATCCTGCTCACACCCGGCAGGTGATCAGCCAAAGAATTTTCAATTAGCCCAGAAAGATTATCATGTCCCCCAGAAAATTTGAATCCAAAAGAGCGCCGGCATTCAAAGAAGTGCCGGATGAAAAGTGGAATAACTGGCGCTGGCAGCTTAGCCACCGATTAAACTCCGTCGATGAAATTGACAAGATCCTCACCCTGACGCCCAGCGAGAGAAAAGCACTTGGTTCTCCCGGTCTTTTCAGGGTGGATATCACTCCCTACTTCATATCGCTCATCAATCCGAATGACCCGAATGACCCGATCCGTAAGCAGATCATCCCCACAGCGGGTGAGATACTGCCCTTTACCGGGATGATGGAAGACTCGCTGGCAGAAGACCGCCATTCGCCGGTACCGGGTCTGGTGCACCGCTACCCTGACCGTGTTCTGATGCTTGTCACCACACAATGCGCCTCTTACTGCCGCTACTGCACCCGCTCACGCATCGTCGGCGACCCGGCCGCCAATTTCTCGCGCGCCGAGTTCGAAGCCCAGATCGATTACCTGAAAAATACACCGCAGGTACGGGATGTGCTGCTTTCAGGCGGTGACCCACTGACCATCGCCCCAAAACAACTCGAAGAGATCCTCTCCCGGCTGCGGGAAATCCCGCACATCGAGATCATCCGCATCGGCAGCCGCGTTCCGGTATTCATGCCAATGCGCATCACTGATGAGCTGACCGATATGCTGCAAAAGTACCACCCTTTGTGGCTCAACATCCACGTAAACCACCCCAACGAGATCACCAGCGAACTGGATACCGCCTGCGATAAACTTGCACGGGCAGGCATTCCTCTGGGCAACCAGTCCGTGCTGCTGGCAGGCGTCAACGATTGCCCGCACATCCAAAAGACGCTGGTGCAGGACCTGGTGCGAATCAAAGTGCGGCCATATTATTTGTACCAGTGCGACCTGGTGGAAGGCGCCGGTCATTTCCGCACACCGGTTGCAAAAGGTATCGAGATCATAGAAGCCCTGCGCGGCCACACCTCCGGTTATTCAGTCCCGACTTACGTCGTGGATTCACCTGGAGGCGGCGGTAAGATCCCAGTTATGCCCAATTACCTGATCTCTCAATCGGATCACAAGATTGTCCTACGTAATTATGAAGGTTATGTAACTGCTTACGAAGAACCCACTGTGTACGAATCGCATGATCCGGCAACCTGCTCATTCTGCCAGAATAAGAAGGAAGAACCGGGTCAACGCGGTATTGCCGGGATGCTGGATGGCGACGAAATGTTCATTAAACCTGAAGGCTTTGACCTGCTGCACAATCGTGGCGGTGCCGACCACCGCCTGCGGGTAGATAAAGACAAATGGCGGCCATTGGGTATTGGAGAAGGGAAGAAATAACATGCATTATCGCCGCCTCGGCCGTTCTGGCCTGAAAGTCTCTGAGATATCGCTTGGAGCGTGGGTCACCTTCGGCTCCCAGCTAGAAGAAGACTCTGCTGTCAACCTGTTCCAAGCTGCCTATGACCAGGGCATCAACTTCTTTGACAACGCCGATATGTACGCAGACGGGCGGGCGGAAACCGTGATGGGAAAAGCCATGCATGGGATTCCCCGCGAGGCGCTGGTCATCTCATCCAAGGTATTCTTTCCCACCTTCCCCGGCCCCAACGGCAAGGGATTGTCGCGCAAGCACATCATCGATTCTGTCCATGCGTCATTGAAGCGTCTCGGGACGGATTACATAGACCTGTATTTCTGTCATCGCTTCGATCCCGATTCCCCACTGGAGGAGGTCGTCCGCAGCATGACCGACCTGGTAAGCCAGGGCAAGATCATGTACTGGGGCACGTCCAAGTGGACGGGCAGCCAGATTGCTAGCGCTGTCGCGGTTGCCAGGCAATTCAATGCCATCCCGCCAGCCGTGGAACAATGCCGCTATAACATGCTCGACCGCCGCTCGGTGGAAGTGGACCTTTCCTACACCGCCAGGGAATTTGGCCTGGGGCTGACCACCTTCAGCCCGCTGGGTTATGGCGTTCTCTCTGGCAAATACAACAACGGCATTCCGGCGGGCAGCCGCGCGGCCATCCCAGAGATGACCTGGGTGAAAGATCGCATTACCCAGGAGGATATAAGCAAGGTGCGCGAGGTCGGTGTGGTAGCCGGCGACTTGGGATTGACTCCAGCTCAGCTTGCCATCGCCTGGATCCTGCGGCGCAAAGAGGTCAGCAGCGTCATCACCGGCGCCTCGCGCATCGAGCAGTTGGATGAGAATATCCAAGCTGGAGAAGCTGTTGACAAGCTGACGGATGATGTGCTGGAAATGATCGAGAAGGTTCTTTGCAATCACCCCGAAGAGGAATGATCCCATCGTTGAGTTCGCAATGATCATTTAATTTTTTTATTATTCGGCAAAGGCACCCACTGTTGTCTTCTCTCCGGCTCATAAGGTGCAGATGCTATGCGACCACAATCTGGAGAGAAGTTAACTACTTCCAGTTTACGGCGCCGGTGGGTGGATGGATATAGAATGGTACGATATTTTACGTGAAGGGTACATTATTCTCCCCCTAAATATATCTAAGAATCCCGGTAATGGCGGACCTAAGGTTCCGCCCATAGGGGCGTGATATATCCATCCATTCGGAGAATTAACTTGATTGATAAATAAGTTGACACATTTGTCACCCCCAACTTGCTACACAATCCTACGAATGGCAAATCTAGCACTGCCATGATTCCCTTACGCCCCATCATCCACCGGTGGTGCGGTCGGACCATAATCCAGTACCTCGCGTGATTGCGAATTCGCTATCTGCGGACCGATGATGCCTTTTTGTTCCAGGTGATCGATCAACCGCGCTGCCCGCGTATAGCCTATGCGCAGTCGTTTCTGCAGTAATGAGATGGAAGCCCGTCCTTCCCGACGAACCAGATCCGTCACTTCCCCGGTCAGTGGATCTTCCCGGCTTGTTTTCATACTTCCCTCGCCAAAAAGATCCGGTTGTTTAAATTCCCCAACCAGTGCTTCTGGTAACGGCTGTTGAATTATGCCATCCACCTCAGGGAGAGTCCCGCCAGCCGCAGCGTTTGTCCAATAATCCACTACCTTTTGGATTTCTGAATCCGAGACAAACCCGCCCTGCATTCTCATTGGCGCTGGTGCATCCGGCGCCTGGAAGAGCAAGTCTCCCCGGCCAAGCAAGTGCTCAGCGCCCGGCGTATCCAATATCACCCTACTATCGGTATTACTTGCCACCGTAAACGCAATCCGCGATGGAAAGTTTGCTTTGATATTTCCGGTAATAACATCCGTGGATGGACGCTGCGTGGCTACGATCAAATGCAAGCCAGTAGCCCGCGCCATTTGCGCAAGCCTGGCAATCGCCGCCTCCGTTTCGTTTTGCGCCAGCATCATCAGGT
Source organism: uncultured Chloroflexia bacterium (assembly GCA_963841805.1). Classification (GTDB taxonomy): domain Bacteria; phylum Chloroflexota; class Anaerolineae; order Anaerolineales; family Anaerolineaceae; genus PNON01. Next base: position 381,569 of record CAWJEB010000010.1, on the reverse strand, counting down.
CCGCCATTTCGTCTATGACGATCACCAATAATGGCAGCTTTCGGTCTCCACGCATCTGCATGCGCAGGTTGTAATCTTCCAAATTCCTGGCGCCAGCCGCGGCAAATTTATGATACCTTGTATCCATCTCCCGCATCATCCATTGCAGCGCTCCGACGACCCGTTCCGTTTCCACGATCACAGGTGCCAGCAAATGTGGAATGCCATTGTATCCGGTCAATTCAACTCTTTTCGGGTCGATAAGGATCAATTTAAGATCATCAGGTGTGTTGTTCAAAAGCAGGCTGGTCAGAATGGTATTGACACACACTGACTTGCCCGAACCGGTGGAACCAGCGATCAACAAATGCGGCATGGTTGCCAGGTCAGCTACAATCGCCGTCCCTGATACGTCCTTTCCAAGAGGTAAACGCAATGCAGATTTTTTACGTTTGTAAGCCGGGCTGTCCATGATATCCCGCAATCTCACAATGCTCGTTGTATCATTGGGAACTTCGATCCCAATGTAATTCCTACCTGGAACCGGCGCCTGGATCCTGATCCGAGTGGCAGCCAACGCTAGCGCAAGGTCATGGGAGAGAGATACAATCTTCGCTACCCGAACCCTGGTCTGCCCAGAACGGTTTTCAATAAAATCCGGTTCCACACCGAACATGGTGACGGATGGACCGGTGAGGATCTCTACTACATGGCCTGGAGCGCCTAACGAGGCTAGTGTTTCCTCTATTACCCGGGCTTTATCAAGGTCCATCTTCTCATTTTCAGCCTGCGGAATGCCATACTCCAATATGTCATTGGGATCAGGCAATGTCCAGTGAGTAGATTGGGCTTGGGGTAGTTCCTGTTCTACTGTAACGGTCGCATCATTCTTTGGTTTCTTGTCCTTTTCGTAGTCCAAATCCAGAGGGACGAGGTCTTCTTCAATAAATGGTTCAGTGAATGGTTCAGAATGGAATATCTGGTCAATTTTCTCAACAGGCACTTTTGCGCCGGTGATAAAGGCACGTCCATATTCGATGATCTGCGCAAAGGAAAGGTCAAATGAAAGGATCAGCGCAATCAGCAGCCAGGCCAACATCGCCAGAAAAGCGCCAACATCACCCAGGCTTTTCACCAGGAAGTAGAGAAGCAGTCCACCAATGACACCACCTCCGCGACCGGCCTCCGCCAGCCGGTAAGGGTCATCCGCGCCACCCGCAAACAATTGCAGGAAAGCTAATAGGTTCAAGTAGAGTAAAATCAGGCCGGATAACTGTTCGAATGGTAATCGCGGCAGTTTTTCTATCCGTCGTAGGATCAAATACAGACCCCCGGCCATCAATCCGATCGGGATCGCTAAAACACCCCAACCGGTCATCCACTTGATGATCGTCGCCCAACCCGAAAGTACCAGGTTGGATCTGCCAGCAAACAGACTCAATACAGAGATCAGCCCTGTCAGTACGAGAATCACCCCAAAAATATCCAGCTTCCTCTCCGGTGAGATGCTAAAACCAGCAGATCGTTCAGGGGCGGTTTTCCTGCGTGTAGTGGGAGTATATACCCCGCGAACAACACCACCCTTGCCAGACTTCTTATAAGAAGTAGCTTTCTTGCCGCTGGATGGAATGTATGTTTTTTTTACCATTGGTTTTCGTTGAGTCATAAGCATCACCTGTTCATAAAAACTTGCATGAATCATGCCGAAGAAGGCGGCAAACCAGGCTTCCGGCTGATAATTAATAACAAAAAACGCCATCAGGCGTTTTGCGGAGAGGGTGGGATTCGAACCCACGGTGGCCCGGAGGACCACAACGGTTTTCGAGACCGCCCCATTCAACCACTCTGGCACCTCTCCAATAAGTATTGAATTATATCAGAGCATCAACGAATTTCAGCAATTTTTGATAGCTTTACTTCCATTTGATCTTCAAATTTCGAATTGGTCATATAATGCTGGGAAAATAACCGGCGGATAATTTCGCTCCTTAAACTTTTCCTGCAAGGCAGTTGACGCATCTGATTCGCCATGTACAAGGATTATTTGCTTCGCCTGATCCTTTACCCGTCCAGCGTATTCGATCAACAATTTCTGTCCGGCATGAGCAGATAATCCGCCAATGGTTGCCACCTCTGCTTTGACGATATATTCCTCACCGAATATCTTGATCACCGGATCGCGATCAGCGATCCTGCGACCCAGGGTATGCGGAGCCTGCCACGATACGATCATTATTGTGTTCCGCGAATCCTCAACATTATTCTTAATGTGATGCAAAATTCTCCCCACCTCAGCCATACCGGAAGCGGAAATGATGATCATCGGCTCTTCGCGATAATTCAAGGCTTTTGATTCATTGACGGATTGAGTATAGGTTAACATGTCAAAATCCAGCGCAGGATGCCTATGTTCTGCCACAAACTCGCGGGTCTCCTCATCAAAACATTCAGGGTGGCGGGCGAACATTTCACTCGTGGTTACTGCCAACGGACTATCCACGATGACAGGTACTTTTGGAACCTCACCATTCGACATCAGTTCATTCAATGCATAAACCAACTCCTGCGTGCGTCCCACTGCGAAGGCCGGGATGATCACCTTGCCACGCCGGGCAATCGTCCTTAAAACGACTTCTTTGAATTCGCGAAAAGCGATCTCCGGGTTTTCATGCGTTTTGTCACCATAGGTGCATTCCATCATCAAGATATCAACACCATCTTCTGGCAGCACCGGGTCACGCACCAAATGCAGCCCCGGTCGCCCAATATCACCAGAGAACCATAAGCGGGAATTCTTACCCTTTTCGTTGATATCAAGGACGACTGCTGCCGACCCCAGAATATGCCCGGCATCGACCAAACGCGCGCTTACACCAGGGACAGCCTCAAATTCCACACCATAATTCTTAGGCTGGATGTATTGATTGACCTTCGCCGCATCTTTGATCGTATATAGCGGTTCCACAGGCGGTAACCCACGTTTTGCATTCTTCTTATTGACATAAGCTGCATCCGATTCCTGAATATGCCCTGAGTCACGCACCAGGATATCCGTCAGGTCCTTGGTTGCGGGTGTGGCATAGATCGGTCCATGGAACCCATTCTTCACCAAATTTGGTATATTCCCGCAATGATCGATATGACCATGCGATAGGATCATCGCGTCCAACTTTGAGACATCAAAGCTGAAATTTCTATTCCTGGTTAACGCTTCCGCCCTTCGCCCCTGGTACAACCCGCATTCCAGAAGGAGTTTATAGCCGTTTACCTCAAGCAGATACTGTGATCCGGTGACGGTTTGAGCTGCGCCATTGAAATTTATCTTCATTGAAACCTCGATAAAATGGTTATTTATTTATTACAGACAGGATACTCGATCCGAAATGTTTGTATCTCCATGGAAAGCAATACATCAGTTTGGATAGTTCATCCAAGTTGGTGGGCATTTTCTCTGCAATGGCACACACCATTTCCCTGGGCAGGATTACATCTGACTCTACTTTGAATTCTGATGCTGTTTTTTTGCGCCACACCTTCATTGCATCGATCCTGGATTTTAATTCCTTATCATATTTTCTGATCTTTGGTGGATAAACAGGCTCAGACTGGATCCCTGCCTTTACCGCTGTCAATAGCTCTGAACCATAGCGCTTTACCATTTTGTTACTGACACCGGCCTCCATTAGCTCATCAGATGACTGGGGTCGGTTTTCCGCTATTTGAAGCAGCATCTTGTTATGGAAGACTTTAAAAGGTGGTTGGTCCCGCCTGCGGGCTTCCTTATCCCTGAAAGCTGCCAATTCTTTTAAGACAGCGGCCTGGGAAGGATCAAGATAATGTGCGCCGGTAATTTTCCAAAAAGCATCTTCGTCCGGCTCAGCCGCAGAACCGTTCACTTTGGATATCCTGGTAAAGTCTTCTTCAGCCAACCCTTCTAATTTCTTTTCGCGTAATTCCTGCTGCATGATTTCCATCAAGTCCACCAGATAATGCGTATCCATCCTGGCATAGGAGAGCATGGCTGGCGGCATTGGCCTTTTTGCCCAATCCGCTTTCTGGTAGCGTTTATCCATGAAAATTCCGAATTTGTCCTCGAGGATCGACCCCAATCCGTAAGCCGAATAGCTTAATATCCTTGCAGCCAGCATGGTGTCAAAGATATTTACGAAATTGAATTGATAATCCCGCTTCAAACAGATCAGGTCATATTCCGCCGCATGGAATACTTTGACGATGTTCGGGGCGGAAAAAATTGGCGCCATCGCAGACAAGTTTTTGATCGCCAGTGGATCGACAAGATAATCAGCATTCGGCAAAGAGAACTGAATCAGGCATACCCTTTCCTGATAAGCATGCAGGCTGTTCGATTCAGTGTCCACTGCTACGCTCTTCTCCTTAAGCAGGGCAGTGCACATATTTTGTAACGCAACAGGTGTATCCACCCAAATAGGCGGACCCATTTCAACAGGATTCATGCTCCTGATTATAAGCCCAAAAATATTGTGTTTGTGTCAGGTTGCCCAATCCTGCCGAATCTCCAAACCAACAGTTGTTGTGTGTTAATAATTGACTTGTCAGTCGCCCAGCCAGATGTTATGATTCAGCTTGTGAGAAGACAACCAATCATTAAAGAAAAAACCACCCGCGTCCAACGCACCCGCAGAGTATTGATCATCATTGTATTGTGCACACTACCCTGCTATTGTCTAGGGATTATCTCTTTGCAAATTCTCTCAAATCAACGGACTTCGCAAACCCGCACACCTACAGCCACCCGCACTGCTACGGAAACAGATACTCCTGAACCTTCCGTGACGTCTTCTTTCATCCCAACTTTTACCTTCACTTTTACGCCAACACAGACCTTAACATCCACGCAGACTGCTACATTGCAGCCCTCGGACACCCCCTTGCCGCCTACCCTCACGGACACACCCATTCCACCTACCAATACTCTGATTCCAACGGATATACCTACGGTGGTTGTGCCACCAACAAACACAACAGCGCCTGTGATAACCCCATAAGCTTCCAATCAGCTAATTGACATGGTTACGAAGCGGTCTTGTAATAACTCCTTATTGAAAATTTTTCCTGATTTGCAGGATATAATAAAAATGATGCATAAAGAGATAATTGTTCTAATCCTCCTTTCCTTTTTGTTCACTGGATGCACCAGTATCAACATGCCTGTGAACCCGGCGGCGGTTCAAACCTTGGATCCCTTCGCTGGCACAATCCAGGCGCCTCCGATATCTACTCAGCCACTGGTTGACAACCCAAAATCGAACAACCCCATCATACTTACTGTCTGGATGCCTGATAATTTTCCCGTAACCGCTCCAGAGCAGACTCAAGCCTTGCTGATTGACAGGCTCGAGACATTCGAAAAAGCGAACTCAAGTATTACAGTGGACATGCGTATCAAGAGCGTTCAACAAAAGGAATCCTTGATGGAGCTACTTAACACCACCAGTCAGGTTGCAAAATCAACCCTACCGGATGTAATTCTGTTGACCAGGGAAGATATGGAAACCGCAGCCTTAAAAGGTTTGCTGGTTCCTTTTGATGGCTTATTGGTCAATGCCGAACGGGTGGAGATTTTCAGCAGCTATGAATTTTTGGGGAAATTGCAGGGTAGCAACTTCGGAATTCCAGCCGCGGGTGATGCTTTGATCGTTGTTGGCACCGACATCGAACAAGAGCCGATTCTCACCTGGGAGGACATTGAAACTTTAGACCTTAGAGTCGGCGCCAACCTCAACGACCAGGATGCCACTGTATTCACCGCACTGTACCAATCCGCTGGCGGCACATTAGTAGATGCTAATGGTAAACCATATCTTGACAAGGATGCTTTGTTGCAATTGCTGAAATTGATGCGTGAAACCAGAGGACAATCCGTCTTTCCTGATTGGTCTCTCCAGGTTTCAGACTGGACAGAATTGTCCAAGCGCTTTAATGCAGGGCAAATTGACCTTGAAGTGAATTGGTATTCAAACACACGAAAAACATCAGCAAGCGCTTATGTGTATCAAGCGATCCCGGGGCTGTCGGACATCCCCGCCTCCACTTTAACCGGCTGGTATTGGGCAATCGCAAATCCTGATCCTGAAAAACTTTCTTACACCAAAGAATTGCTCACTTTTTTAAGCCAGCCAGTTTTTTCTTCAACATGGAGCTATACTGCTGGATATCTGCCTGTAAGTAAACAGCAATGGCCAATCTCAGATTACAGGATGCAAACTCTTCAATCCATCCTTGCGTCAGGACAGGCGCTGCCTGAAACGTCAGTGAGGATAACAACAGGACCGGTTATTAGAGACGCGGCCATTCGAGCATACTCAACCAGGGATGATCTGGAAGAAATCGCTGCTGCCGCAATTGCGCGTGTGAATCAGGAATAATTTTTGGAGGAATATGTTTGTATCCAGAAAAACAAAAGCGTACACTGCAATTACCCTGATATTCACAGCTATGCTATTACTGAGCTTTTCTAAATCTGCAAAGGCAAATTCTGCGGATCACTTGCAAGATACACATCCAAACCATCCCGTAACTCTTTACCAGGCAGAACTGCAGACAGCCACACCCACCCCATCCTCCATCGAATTTACACAGGAGGAGATCGAGGAAGGCCGTCCGGTTGGAATTATCATCGGAGCGGCAATTCTGGTGATTGTCATTTTTCTGGGCAGTTTGTTAACGCTTTATCGAACGAAACAAAAAAAATAATGAATCCCCCTGTAATATTATTTTTGTAATTAAGAAAAAGCTGGACCAAAGAGCATTTCTCTCACAAGGTGGGTTTGACTCCGTAATCTGTCATCTTTCTTTAATAACCCCGCTACTTTGTCGCAGCCATACATAATTGTCGTATGATCCCTGCCACCCAGTTCGGCGCCGATCTGCGGCAGTGAAAAATTTGCATCCTCGCGCATGATGTACATGGCTACCTGTCTTGGAAGGGCGACATCCCTCGAGCGTTCTTTACTGAGTAAGCGATCTATTGAAACCTTGAATACATCTGCAACAGAGTTGATCACCTGGTGCGGTTCAACGCTACTGGAAAGCTGTACCAGGTCTGCCAATGCTGTGTGCACAAGCTGCCCGTTGACCGGCAGTCCGCTGAGATCGGAAAAAGCAATGACCCGGTTAAGCGCTCCTTCCAGTTCGCGGATGTTTGATTGAAACCGTTTGGCGATCATTTCCAGGATATCTGCAGGGAATTTCTTGCCCGCTTTATCTGCTTTGGTTCGCATAATAGCTATCCTGGTTTCCAGGTCCGGTGCCTGGATATCAGCAATCAAACCCATCTCGAATCGTGATCGCAGCCGGCTCTCAAGGGTGATCAATGCTTTTGGTGCACGATCTGAACAGATGACGATCTGTTTATTCATCTCATGCAACACATTGAAAGTGTGGAAGAACTCCTCCTGGGTAGCTTCCTTCCCGGCAATGAATTGGATGTCATCAATAAGCAGCACGTCCACATCCCGATATCGTTCTCGAAAATCCTGTGTGGAGTGGTTGCGGATGGACTGGATTAGATCGTTGGTGAATTCTTCCGATGTGACATACAACACATTGTAACCATTTTGCTGGGAGATGTTGCCAATGGCATGCAGCAAATGTGTCTTACCCAGCCCTACTCCACCATAAAGATAGAGCGGGTTATATGCTCCGGCCGGATTTTCAGCGACTGCCATAGATGCAGCATGCGCCAACCGGTTGGATGGTCCAACAACAAATGACTTAAAGGAATAACGAGGGTTTATGCGGGTAGCCTTGCGCGGAATTGCAGCAGGAATTGGAATTTCAACATGTACCGGTTTGGTTTCGGCATCATCGGGAAGATTTTTCGTCTTCACACGGGTTAAGAATAAAAGCCACTTCCTGGGGCTGATTCATGATTCCTGTCAAAACCCGGGTAATTGTGCTGGAAAGCCTGGACTCCAACCAATCTCTGGCATATGGGTTGGGTACAGCAATTGTAAATTTTCGATCCTCATAACCTATCAATTCACAACTTTTTACCCAGGTATCGAAAGCAGCTTTCGACATGTCCATTTTCAGTTGACCCATTGTTGCCAGCCAGGCTTGTTCAGCATTCATGCGCTACTCCGATGGTTAGATTTTTACAACTGGTAGTACGACAGGACAGATATACCCATTCGAATAATAAAATGGGGATACTGGAAAAGATTAAACTGTTGGGGATTTCTCAAGGGGTCGAGAAGTCGTCTCTGCCCCCCGTGCAGGGACTTACTTATTCTAGCAGATGGGAGGCTTTATCACAAGTAAAAACCCCTACACTACATTAAAAAACTTCGAATTTTTAAGAAAAAGAAATGTTAAAGAATGAATTAAATTTACATTAAACATGGTGACATTTATTTGGATTTCATACCCCCGCATGTGGGGTAGTCTTGTTGTAATGACCAAAATGTACTGCTACTCAAAAGCGCATAGGAAAACGACTACGAAAGGTGAAAATATGTTCTAGATTTATTTCGAATCTACAATTGTCTATAACACCACCTTCAGGTACCCGAATCGGAATCATATTCCTTTACGTGATTTTTACGTCATCGTCCTGGCTGCCCGCCGGCCAATTTCAACAGCAAAGTTTGTACCCCGATCCCAGGGGTATACCTGGCTCATGCTCGCAAAGTAAAGCCCTTCTATTGGTGTCCGGATGGCGGGGATATTCTTCGAATGATTGACCATCGGAACCGGTTGTGCGTAGTTTGTGCTGTTGACCCACACCCTCTTCACCCAGCTTTCGTCAAAATTTGGATTAATGCGTTGGATGCCTGGAATAAAACGCTGAAGCAATTCTTCGGGAGACAAGTGAAAGTATTCATGTCCCACTTCCAGGTAATCGCCAATATAAATGAATTCTGATCGCCGCCAAAATGGTCTGGCGTTACAAAATTGGTATGCTCCACCAGCGAGAGGAAAGGGAAGCCGGCTTTCTTGGGGATGTTGTACCAGTAATAACCGTCCGGTGATAATGGTTTGTTCAAGGATAATATCATGACCACCGCCCCCATGCTTTTCAGGTCCAGCAAACCTTTCAGGTAGTCTTCTGGCAGGGTTGGAGTCATTTTAGCCAGTAACCCAGGTGAGGTCGTCACCAGGCACTGATCAAAGCTCCTGGGTTCACCCTTTACGGTCAGATCCAGCCTGCCGCCTTGATTCAGCTGAATTGATTCAACCGGGGCATTCATTTCAAAATGCACACCCATCTCTATCAACTTTTGGGCAAACAGGTCGGAAAATCGTTGAAAGCCGCCTTCGAAGGTTCCCAGACGTGTGGTGCGTGCGTGCAGCCTGGCCCACATCCAAGCCATGTTCACCTGTTTTGAAAAAGTCTCGCCAAACTTGCCAACAAGCATTGGCTGCCACATTTGTTCATACACCTTATCGCCAGCCCATTTTCGCATCCAGGCTTCGACGGTGGTTTTTTCGAGGTCTTTCCAATTATTGGTTATCCTCAAATACAGACCAACCAACCCAAAGCGGATCTTGTTGATCCCCCAGCCCAACCCGGGATAGAGCAATGCGGCAAGAATAGAATCAAAAGGATAGAACTTGCTGTCATGGAACATGACCGTGTATGGTCTCGGAAACAAGACCTGATCTTTCAACCCTAACTCTTTGATCAAGCCCCAGCATGTGGCTGTCAGTCGCGAACCAGTGATGGTAGAACTTTTCCACCGTCCAATCCCAGTTTTCTTCTTTGAACCCGGCTGCTAACCCACCAACATGTCCAGCTGCTTCAAAGATCGTTACTTCTGCCCCTGTCTTAACCAGGTCATATGCCGCAGCCATGCCACCTAACCCAGCCCCGATGATCGCTATCTTTTTTGTACTCATGCCGATGCCTCTTTAGCTTCCTCGGATACTTCCCCCATTTTCAAACCTTCTTTTGAAAAATAATAGAAACCCAAAAGGGTTATTGGTAACCAGAGTGCTATATGTAAAACAACAGTATATCCGGCTGCGATTTCCTTTGGGATTCCATAAGCAGTCAACAACGGCAATTCCTGCCGCCTCAAAGGTGCCAATATATCCTGGAGCAGATGGAAGCGTTGTAGCTAAATTGCTAATTCCATTATTTAGCATCAAGGCAAAGAAACTGACAACAAACGGAAAAGCGTGCATGACAAACCAATATTTCACAGTCTCTAATAACCAGATAATAAATGAAGTAAAAAGGATCATCAATGCATCGAATGGTGAGCGCAACGATTCCAATCCATCAAGAAACCTGTAAGACAAACCTGCAACCTTGCTCCGTAATTTAATTGGTACAAAATGAGTATTGATCCAATCAACAATTACTCGAGTTTGGTGTGGGAGCATGGCGGCTGCTAGAAAAATTATTAACACCACGATCGCGATTATTGCCCCATACATTGCCAGGTCCCGAATGTTTCCAAGATACCCAGAAGAGGATGTCATTTTGGACAACTCGCCCAGGTTTAGGAAGATAAATGCCAGCATGACTACCGCATCAAAAATTCGCTCGACCAATATGGTGGCGAGCGATGCGGAAATCGGAACGCCTTCCCGCCTTTTTAATATCACTGCACGTAGGACTTCGCCCGCTCTAGCAGGATATATATTGTTGCCCATATACCCAATAGTCACGATTGGGAACATGGTTTTTGTACTGATCTTTTTGAGCGGCCGTAGCAGATAATGCCAGCGCCAGGCACGCACCCAAACTGCCACGAAATAGACTCCAACGCCTGGAATCAGCCATAGATATTTTGCCGCTTTCAGGGCTTCCCAAGCTTCTAATAATTTTAAATGGCGAAGTGAGTAATATAAAAGAACTGCACTGATCACTATCCCCAACCAGAAAATCCATTTCTTCATATGATGAATTCTACCATGTTATACTTTTGCCATGCCGCTTCTCACTGCCACAGGACTCGGTAAATCGTTCGGCGCTGAAGACCTTTTCCACGATGTCAGTTTCAGCGTTCCACACCGCGCGCGGATAGCGCTGGTAGGACCAAACGGCATTGGTAAGACTACATTATTGCGTATCCTCCTTAAAATGGATGATGCTTCTTCCGGTTCCATCCATTACGCAAAGAACATCAGCATTGGTTACCTACCGCAGGAAGCTGTCTTTGATTCAGAAAACAATCTGTGGAATGAATGCCTGTTGGTTTTCAAAGATTTACTGGTTCGGCAGGCTGAATTAACACAAATGGAGCATGCCATTAGCCAGGATGCTTCTAACACCGAGCAGCTTGAAAAGTATGGCAAGCTTCAACAACTCTTTGATCACATGGGCGGCTACAGTTTTGAGAACCAGATCAAACTTACGCTCACAGGCCTCGGTTTTTCCAAAGCAGATTTTACCCGTCCACTCAATCAACTCTCCGGCGGTCAACGCACCCGCGCCCTGCTGGCAAAACTGCTCCTCTCTAATCCGGACCTTCTTCTGCTGGATGAGCCTACCAACCACCTGGATATCCAGGCAGTGGAATGGCTGGAAAATTTTCTGAAAGATTGGCGTGGTGCTGTGCTATTGGTTTCGCATGACCGATATTTTATAGACCAGGTAGCCAATACAATCTTTGAGATGTCACCCGATCTCGAGGTCTTTCGCGGGAATTACAGCGCTTACCTCGTACAGCGCGAGGAACGCTATCGGCGACTTGCATTGGAATATGAAGCCCAGCGTGAATTTGTTGAGAAAGAAGAAGAATACATTCGGCGAAACATGGCCGGGCAAAACACACGCCAGGCACAAGGACGCTTAAAACGCCTGGAACGTCTGTTGGCCGAAAGCCAGTTGTCCCGGCCACGTAAAAGCCGCTCGCTGCATTTTGGCATCCAGAGCGGAGATCGTTCCGGAAACCTTGTGCTGCGCACCTACTCGCTGGAAGTGGGCTATGCCGATGAAGGCAAAGCTCTTTTTCATGTGCCAGACCTGACCTTTACCCGTCTTGAATGCGCCGCCATCATTGGGCCAAACGGTGCTGGCAAGACGACGTTCTTGAAAACTATCCTTAACCAGATACCTCCTTTTTCCGGAGAAGTGGACCTAGGTGCTTCGTTAACCATTGGGTACTTCGCCCAGGCCCACGAAGGATTGGTTGCCGATCACAACCTGGTGGAAGAGATCGAATCTGTGGCTCCTTCCATGATGCATGCCGGTATTCGTGATTATCTGGCCAAGTTCCTCTTTACTGGCGATGATGTTTTCAAACCGGTCAGGCTGCTTTCCGGCGGGGAGCGCGGGCGATTGGCTCTGGCTAAATTGGCTTTACAAAATTACAACCTGCTGCTATTGGATGAGCCAACCAATCACCTGGACCTACCCTCCCAGGAGATTTTGCAGTCCATCCTTTCAGAGTACAAAGGAACCATATTACTGGTATCCCATGACCGTTACCTGATCGATGCCCTTGCCACACAAATTTGGGAGGTTTCACCGGATGACTATACATTAATAACCTTCACTGGCACTTACAGTGAATACAAAAGTTACATGAACTCTAGTACCATATCATCACCACAAATACAGGAACAGATTGAAAAGAAACCAGAGAACAGTTCGCCAAAACCTGCGATCTCATCCTGGAAGCAGAAAAAAGCACTGGCAGATATTGAGAAACGAATAGCTGATACTGAAAAATCCATGGCAGCCATTTCCCAGTCCAGCTCGTCAATCCTCCGGCTGATGCGGCAAAAGTACAACAGCTTGGCAGCGATTACGTCCGCCTGGAGCAGGAGCACATTTACTTGATGGAGGAGTGGGGCAAATTGATGGGCGAAAAATAACTGCGGGAATCTATATTAACTTTTATCGCGCTGCAACTCACATCTGAGAGGCAAATAAACATTCTACCGTGAAAACGGCCGGCTCTGGCAGATTGTCCTTTTTGAGAATGATTTCAAGAACGATCCATGACCCAGATACCAGGAAAATGGGCAATTATACATCGAGGGGTAGTTCAAGCCTTTAATAAATGCGGGGAATAGAAAAAATATGTTGCAAATGTTAAACAGAATGCAAAAAAGGCTATGCTACTCGTATAAATCTCAAAACTGAACTTGCAGATAAATACTATATCTCATACCCTGGGCGTGTGGCTGATAAATTCCTATTATTTTTTTTAGTGAATATATCGATAAAAATATTAAATATGCTCATAAATTTATTCTAGAAGTCTCATACTGGATTTTTACTCTGTATTTGTAATCAGCTTATGTTTTCAATAAATTTACATACAACCACCACCATATCACTGGTTGCACTTTTTTCGGTGCGTGGCGGGTCCAATATAAAATTTCAATGTTTATACATACATTATACATATAATTAATAGCCTTGAATATCTATGTTCAATAGTAGATAATTGCCTTATACAAACCTAATATATTTTCAGAAACGGAGAAAAAATGAACAAAATTACAGGTACCCTTATTGGAAGCTTCATCGCACTTAGCTTAGTCTTAGCGGCTTGCGCCCCCGCAGCCATCCCCCAGCCAGCGCCAACGGCTGTCCCGCCTCAACCGACTGCAGAGCCAATGCCCGCTCCGGTTGAAGAAATGCCCAAGACAATTGTTGATATCGCAGTAGCTGACGGCAGGTTTACAACCCTCGTAGCAGCTGTTACCGCCGCGGATCTGGTTGAAACACTTTCAAGTGATGGGCCATTCACAGTGTTTGCGCCCACAGATGATGCTTTCGCCAAATTACCGGCAGGAACTGTGGAAGAACTGGTAAAACCGGAAAATAAACAGGCTCTGACTGACATCCTCACCTACCATGTAGTTGCTGGAAAAGTCATGGCAGCAGATGTGGTCAAACTCACCGAGGCCGAGACTGTTTTAGGTAAATCAGTCACCATTAAAGTCGATAATGGCAAAGTTTACGTGAATGACGCTGAAGTGGTCATCACTGATATTGAAGCTTCTAATGGAGTCATTCACGTGATCGACGCAGTCCTACTTCCTCCTGAGGATAATATGGCTGCCGATGAAATGGAAAAGAAAGACATTGTTGACATCGCAGCTGCTGATGACCGCTTCACAACTTTAGTGGCAGCCGTAACTGCAGCAGACCTGGTTGAAACCCTGAAGAGTGAAGGACCTTTCACAGTCTTCGCCCCAACTAACGATGCATTTGCAAAGCTACCCGCTGGAACCCTTGAAACATTATTAAAACCTGAGAACAAACAAAAGCTGGTAGAAATCTTAACTTACCATGTTGTTGCCGGAAAAGTAATGGCAGCAGATGTAGTAAACCTGACTGAAGCAGAAACAGTATTAGGACAGAAAGTTATGATCAAGGTCGTGGATGGCAAGGTTTATATCAATGATGCAGAAGTGATCATCACCGATATTGAAGCATCCAACGGCGTAATCCATGTGATCGACACAGTGCTATTACCAAAGTAAATAAATATGGATTTCTGTAATCAATAATGATATGCCCGCTTGGAAAGGTGGGCATTATCATTTGTCTTGTATGATCCAAATAGTTCAAGTCTGGTAGATTGGCCATTTTGAGAATGACATCAATAATGGCGTATTAATCCTCCTCCAGGAAAATGGGCTTGAACGAGGAGGGGTAGTTCAAGCACGGTAATATATGAGGGGAATGTATGAGATATGATGGAATGGAAAATTGAAGGAATAGAAAAAACTGGAATATTGTTGGGCTTATGGCTAACACCCTCGATAACAACCTACACAATGCATTTCTTTATTACGTCCCCCAGTCCCGCAGATACAAAAAATCGTAGCCAACGGTGCGGTTGGTCAGCTTGGCAATAGGCGGCATGATGCGTTTGAACTGATTTCGGCGGATCCTTTCAACGACATTTTCCACAAACGATTTCTCAAAACCATATTCCACGCAATCTTGAATAGAATAACGTTGGTCCACCAGCAGGTAAAGCAACTGGTCCACTTCGGCATAGGTGTAGCCCAGATCGCCTTCATCTGTTTGGCCCACAAACAGGTCTGCCGTAGGCGCTTTGGAAACGATGACCTCCGGGACACCTAAATCCCTGGATAGCTGCCGCACCTGGGTTTTATACAGATCGCCGATCGGGTTGATCGCACAGGCAGAATCCCCAAACAGGGTGGAATATCCCAACAAGATTTCTGTCTTATTCCCGGTGCCAACCACCAATCCATGAATTGAAGCCGAAAGATCATACAACACGATCATGCGCATGCGGGCCATGATATTTCCCTTGCGTGTATTGTCAATTTCAGGATATCGATCAATGAGCGGATCTGCCATTTCGGTGATGGCGATTGTTGCACTCTGAACGCCTGTCTGTTCGATCACCAACTGCGCATGATCCAGCGACTCCTGCGAAGAGGTTTTGTAAGGCATTCGAACTGCCATCACATTTTCTGCTCCCATTGCTTCCGCAGTCAGGAAACAGGATAATGCGGAATCCAATCCGCCCGAAACTCCGATCACCGCCTTTGTAAAACCCGCCCGATGCAATTCGCTTCGAATAAAACCAGTGAGGATTTGACGAGCCAGGTCCGGATTGATGCTGAGGTCAACAGGTTTGTATGCTCTTTCAGTCATAATCTATCCCTTACCCATGATCCGCTGTAATTCGGAGCTGGTCAAAAATGTGCGTTCATCTCGCAGTAAAGGCAGCCTGGCACGTGTGCGGTGCATTTGATGCAGGTCTATTGAAGCCATGGTCAACGATTCTTCTTGATATGGCGCCTGAACCACCAGGCTGCCATCCGGGTCAAACACAGTCGACCCGCCCCAAAAATGCAAACCATCTTCGTAGCCCACCCGATTGGTGTGTACAACAAAGCTTGTGAACAGGCTAGCATAAGCCTGGTTGATGTGTTCCACCCAGCGGGCGGATTCCAATTTGGGCTCGCTGTTTAACCCCCGCCCCGGCGAAGCTGAACTGAAAAGAAGGACATCCGCGCCATCCAGCCACAACAGGTACGGTGGAGAGGCATGCCAGAAATCTTCACATATCAACATACCCATCCGCCCAAAACGGGTATCGAAAGCGCGGATCTCATCGCCCCAGGCGAAGAAACGCCCTTCATCAAATAATCCATAGGTCGGTAGGTAAACCTTGTGATGCACGTGCAGCACTTCGCCGCCAGAAAGATAGGCATTCGAAATATAGAAGCGGTGCCGCGAGTCCTCATCCACAAACCCCACTACAACATCCAGGTCTTTGCTGGCTTCAAGTAATGGCTTGAAAACCGGATCATTTCTATCAGCAGAATGTGCCACGGTGGGAACAAGGTCCTGTAAGACGTAACCGGTAAGCGACAATTCTGGAAAGATAATGAGATCCGCATGGTCTTTTTTCGCATGCTCAATGTATTCCAGGTGTTTATCCAGGTTTTTTTGAACATCTCCCAAGTGGTTGGTGATCTGAGCAAGAGCTATGTTGATCTGAGTCATAACAAATATTTTACTCCGAATTACTTTTGTAGGATATTTTTTGCACCGTGATTATCTGTGCTGAAATTTTTCTGGCGTTGACTATTACCAAAATGACTATTATGGCAAGGACAATGACAAAATGTATCAGAGCAGCTATCCTTTCCATCGGATAGTCACCGATTTGGAGCATTGGGTCTTTGCGAAAAAAGGTAAGGCTAAAAACAATGGCATATTGGCATGGCGCAAATAGCAACAGTTTTGCACCCGGGAATTATAATTTTTCCACCAAAGCGATCCATTAGAAAAATATGAAAATAATGTGAGTATCGCCCCAAAAATTGAATAGCGCCCCTGGAATGAGTATCTCCGCTGTCATTCAAAATGGGCAGCGCCCACCATGAATTTTCCATCACCGGACCATAACCCACCCCAGTAATTTGCGCACCCAACCATGTACCCATAACCACCATTGAGATCAATGGTAAATTTATATCAAATAACTTTAGGGGAGAAACATTCGAAAAACCAGCATAAAGCAGCAGTGCGATCAACCCGCCAAGCGTCACCCCCGTCCAGTCCAGCCCGCCTCTTGCCAGGTCGAATACCTCCCACCTGTTGGATTCGAACTCTGAAATTTGGAAGAGAATATAACTGACCCTCGCCCCGATCAACATACCAGCCAGCGTTGCCATACCGCTATTCAATGCGGTAAATATCGCCGATTCTTTTTGCCGGTACGCCTTCACCCCTTGCACACTCATCGATGCAGACCAGACCAAACCTACCACGGCAAATACGCCAAGGAGCAATGAATAGATGGATTTGTCCATACGTCCATTGTACCAAGCCAACCGAAAGTATGTATAATAGAATAAGGAAGGACAAAATGGATATTATTCTTAATCCCAATGTTGCGTATCTTTTTTTAGTGATTGGTTTCCTGGTATCTATCATGGCTATGGTAACGCCTGGAACAGGTATTCTCGAAGTTGTTGGGCTGTTTCTGTTGTTAGTCGCAGGATGGCAAATCTATAACTTGAACTTCAACCTGATCGCTCTGTCTATCCTCATCGTTGGCGTTTTCCCATTCCTCATCGCACTGCGGAAAACTGGAAAATGGTACCATTTTGTGATCTCATTGGTTGCCCTTTCATTTGGCAGCACATTCCTCTTTGTAACAGAAGGCTGGAAAGTAGCAGTCCACCCGGTACTGTCCGTCCTGGTCAACTTGCTGCTGATCGGCTTTTTCTGGATCGTACTGCGCAAAGGGTTTGAAGCCATCACAAAACCACCTGAAAACAGGTTATTAGCAGTAGAGGGCAGCATCGGTGAGACAAGATCGCCAGTACATACTGAAGGATCTGTGTATCTCAATGGCGAATTATGGAGCGCAGTCAGCAGCCATCCCATTGATGAAAACAAACACGTTCGCATCGTTTCCAGACAGGGCTACACCCTCGAAGTGGAAGAAGTGAACGAATCGGAAAAGTAAGACTTATCCTTAAGGAGGAAAAATGGATTCATTGAATACCCTTGTTTTGTGTTTGGTAGGCGTTGTTGTCTTGCTAGTTCTGGTATTTCTGGTCAATGCCATAAAAGTAGTACCAGAATACCAACGCCTGGTTGTCTTCAGGTTAGGCCGCTGCATCGGGGATAAAGGCCCGGGTTTGATCATCCTAATCCCTTTCATCGATCGATCCGTTAGAGTGGATCTGCGCGAACAGGTACGCGATATTCCGCACCAGGTCAGCATCACCAAAGACAATGCCCCCATCTCAATCGACTTTCTTTGGTACTTTAAAGTTCTGCAGCCAACTGATAGTGTCGTTCAGGTAGGCAATTTCGAAATGGCCGCGCAAGGAATGGCTTCGACTACTTTGAGGTCGGTCATCGGCGGTATCATGCTCGATTCAGTCCTTTCTGAGAGGGAACACATCAACAACCTGCTGCGCACCCGCCTGGATGAAGTGACCGAACGCTGGGGCGTGAAAGTGACCAATGTTGAGATCCGCGAGATCATCCCGCCAAAGGATGTTCAAGACTCAATGAACAGGCAGCTCACAGCAGAACGTATTCGCCGCGCAGTCGTAACCGAATCTGAAGGTAACCGCGCCGCTGCTATCAACGTTGCAGATGGTGAACGCCAGGCAATGGTCTTGAAAGCGGAAGGTGATAAGCAGTCCAATATCCTGCGAGCTGAGGGCGATAAAATGTCCCAATTGCTGCGTGCAGAAGGTTACTCCAGCGCATTGGATAAGATCAACGAGGTTGCCAAGACTGTTGATCAAAAAGCGCTTACTGTCCAGTATTTCGATACTCTGAAGATTATGGCCTCCGGAGCTTCCACCAAATTCATCTTCCCGATGGAATTTACAAGTCTTCTGGGTAATTTCATCAAGGCAAATAAAGAGTAGCCACAAGAACTATGGTTTTCAATAACCACTAACTATAGCAACTGCGGCGAAGGTTTTTTATCCTTCGCCGCTTTTATTAACCAACTCAATTCTCTATGTTCACCATTGAAACAGCAACGCTCAGGGATCTGATCGATCTTCGTAAACTGGAAAAAGAATGTTTCACCATTGATGCCTGGCCCTTACTGGATCTGGCTGGGGTATTAATCTTCCCCGGGATCGTCAGAATCAAAGCCGTGGATTCTGGTCACATGGTTGGCTTCATAGCCGCAGATGCTAGTTCATCGGGTGGCCTTGGATGGATTACAACTGTCGGAGTATTGGTCAGCTATCGCCGGCAGGGAGTGGGAAAAGCATTATTGGAAGCTTGCGAACTAAAAATGAGCGCTCCGGAAATTCAACTCACCGTCCGAAAATCCAATATTGAAGCTATCCAAATGTATTTGAAAAATGGATATTCCCAAATAGAAACCTGGCATAATTATTATAGAGGTGGAGAAGACGGCGTCGTAATGCGAAAAATAAGGGCGGTTTGAAAAGGAATTACGGGTATTTACAGTTGCTATTTGTAAAGGGGAAAGAGGCATTATTTTGCTGATAGTATTCGTCAAATGCATTGCAAGCCGTTCCCAGCCAATAATCATACAATATAGTTTGTTCCTGTAGATATTGAAAGTTATCCCGAGAGCATTCGCCTGCTTTATCCCGACAAAATGGTGTGTCAGCTATCTTGCTTTCGTTGCATTTGTTTTGATTGTATTCTGACAGGCAGTTTGTATACACCGCCTCTGAAGCTCCGGTTTTTAAAAAGCTTTCAATGAGTTGATCATGAACAGGTTGCAATTCCACTGGCGGATTTGATGAAATAATTTGCGATAATTTCTGATTGTAATTACCCTGTAGATTCCAAATGGTGTAAAAGTAACTGCTGACTCCGCCGGATAACCCTGCCCCAGCGGGGATGGGAGTTGTGGTGATCTGTTTTTTTGGAAAAGAAGCGGCGGTCAGTTCAGGTGAAAATTGCCCTACCACCGTCCGTGGATTAAATTTTGGCAAATACATGGCTGCCGCTGCCAGGCATCCAACCACTACGATAAGGGTAATCGCCAGAGCTAGAGGCAAGGGGGATTTCCTCTTGATTTTCCTTGACTTAACTTCAGCCAACGCCACATCAATTTGTTCTTCAGGAATCCCCGCACTCGCCAGTACGAGACGCAATTTTCCAGTCGAATTACCCAGTTCAGCAAGCCCAATTGCTCGCCTGTTGATGTCCTCCTGGTTCAGCGAATCCAGATCAAGGGGTAAGGTCTTACGCTGATCGTCTTCTCTTTCAGATGAACTTGTTGCCCGATTTGCTTCGTCGATCCGTGCCGCTTGGGAGACTTTGGAGGTATTACCGTGATTACCACCAGTTAACAAATTGCGAATATCTTTGACCGGCATCCATATACCATCTGCAACCATCAATTTCTGTTTGAACTGCGGTCCTATGCGGATGAGGCGGATATCTATACCATCCACTTCCAATTCAAACGCGCAACCACAGGTGACGCACGCTAAATGGTCTGGCTGTCCTTTGCGATGGATCACTCTGATGGATGCGTGTGAACAGATCGGGCAATGCCCTTTCTGAGTCCAACTATCCAAAATGACCATTCTAGCTTTGTAAATACTCATCCATCTTCTCCAATGCCTTGACAGACTGATGTTGCCTGCAAGTAAGTATCAATTACGAATGCAAATTACGCAACCTCTCCAACCATGAGCTAAATAAACACAGATGCACATTACATACCGTTTGATTATTTAATTTGTCATTGCGATATCATACCCAGATTGGTAGTGTAACGAGGATAAACCACACTCAAATTAAAACCAAACCAGCACAATTTCCACATTTTTATTTTGCAGAAAAAAAGCGCCTCCGGTGCATAAGCGGAGGCGCTTGATCTAACATTTTTCAATCTCACTACTGCATCGATGTATATACATCCGTCGCCAGCAAGGATGGATCACCGGCAGCCTGAGCTGCCAGCATCTGCGCGCGCCGTGCCTTATTGGTGGCATCAGCTAATATCTTCAACGCATATTCAGGGTTGTGAAAACCGGTACTGTTTTCTGCGGATACCAGATCCCACATGTATTGCGCTTCACGGTGCATAGTCCGCGCTTCATCCAACAATACCTGATCGGCTGTACCTAATGCAGCCGCAGCTTTGATGGCTGTCATTGCATCGATGATGGCCTCTTCTACATTAATCTTGGTGGAGCTGACCTGATTTTGGATTTCGCCCACCCGTCCGACTACATATTCCACATCGGTATGGCATGTGCCGCAAGCCAGTTCCGGGTTTAGTAAAGGGCTGTGAATATTGTGCGTGGAATACTTTGCTGAACCATCACGAACATACGGCATGTGGCAGTCAGCACACGAGGCGCCTGCCATAAAGTGGGTGCTGTCGGCAGTAAAGAATTCAAACTCTGGGTGCTGCGCCTTAAGCATCGGACTGCCTGTCTCAGGGTATTCCCAATCTTTGAATCCGATCTCAGCATAATAACCAAGAATATCATCGATTTTGCGGCCATTCTCCCAGGGAACTGTAAGCACTTTATCTTCACCAGCCATGTAATATTCAACATGGCAGTTAGCACAGACGACGGTTCGCATCTCCTGCCTGGTAAATGTCGTCCAATCGATTCCCTGTGCCTCAAAACCGTTGATCACCGCCGGATTTGTAACGATAAGGCGCATGGTACCAGCCTCATGGCAGTTTGCACATCCAATGGTATGGTCGATCTGTTCGCCTAATTCCGCGAATGGCATTTTACTGTATTCTTCCAACCCGATCTCATTCCAAATACCAGGGTTGTTGGAAGACTTACATGCATAGCAGCTGCCTGTGGTTGTTTCATTCACACGTTTGGTGCTGCGAACGTCTTCCAGGCTCCATTCATGGCCGCGGTCATCGTTGTATTCCTTGCTGAATCCATATCCAGCAAATAAAATTGCCTGCCGCGGATCTCTCTCCAACCATGAGAAGGCTGATGAACCGCCGAATTCTGTATCCTCTGTATTGTTTTTAGTTGCAATCAGCGAATCATACTGGTTTGGAAAGTTTAATCCCCAAATAGCAGAATCTGGTTCAAATGCCTTCACCTGCACAAGCGGTTCGGTTGCCCGTTGCTGAACCGGTTGGTTTTTCAGGAATATCAAAATTCCGACAAGCAAAGCTGCTAAAACGACGATGACCGCTGAAAGGATGATGGTTGTGTATTTTTTCATTCAATTCCTCGTTTCTCTTCTACAGGGTAAATAATGGAATCTTGAACTGGCAGCAATGTGATCCCCCGCTGACCATGCCCAACATCGCGGTGGCATTCCCAGCAATTGCGTCCCATGTCGTGGGGTGTAATATCTGCGACTGTTCCAGCATGACAGCGGATGCAATTGGATTGGATGATTTCCTCAGTCTCTGGATGGATGCGGATGGCATCAGGTGTTCTCCCGGTGCTGAAATACAATACATCATGAGCGCCGGATGCAAATTTTACATAGTAATACGAAGCTATGTTTTCATGTGGCAGATGGCAGTCCACACATTTTGTTACCTTCTCATGCGGGGCATGATACCAATTCTCATAAGCCGCGTCCATCACATGGCAGTTGGTGCATGTACGGGGCGAGCTGGTCATATAAGCCGGCATGTCGGTCACAAACACAAACACACCCAATACTATAACAAGGGAGAGTAAGGCAATAATCACTGGGGTGGTTTTAAAGGCAACCTTCACGTTTAAACTCCTGAATTATTATGATTATAGTCTTATTTATCATATTAGAGCAAGATTAAAGACACCACTTATCACGATCATAGTAACATAATTACTCGAATTCTTGATTACTGCTTTTTCCAGGGATCCCCACTGAGCAACGTTTTATATGCAAAACACAATAGCTGGTTCGCGCCAAAAGGATTCCTCTCCCTTTGACTAGCAACAAAAAAGCGGATGGACTGAAATCAGTCCATCCGCTCTGTGTTTACTTACTAACCCGATTTAGTACTCGGGTGGGGGCATTGGCATCGGTTTGTCCTTTTCAGGAACATCCGTGATCAATGCTTCGGTGGTCAAAATCATGGCTGCAATGGAAGCTGCATTCTCGAGTGCGCCGCGGGTAACCTTGGCTGGATCGATAACGCCGGCTTTTACCAGGTCAAGATATTCTTCACGGAGAACATCGTATCCGGTGTGCAGGTTCTTGGTTTTCTTCTGAGCCTGGCGAACATTCTCTACAACCACGGAACCATCTTTCCCGGAGTTCTCTGCAATCTTACGCATTGGAACTTCAAGGGATTTGCGGACGATGGCAACGCCAATCTTGGCGTCTTCATTGTCAACTTTGAGGTTCTCAAGTCCGACCATGGCATTGATCAATGCAACGCCACCACCAGGGACGATACCTTCTTCAACAGCCGCGCGGGTTGCGGAGAGGGCGTCTTCAACACGGTGTTTCTTTTCTTTCAGCTCGGTTTCGGTTGCAGCACCAACACGGATGATGGCAACACCGCCGGAGAGCTTGGCCAAACGTTCCTGCAATTTCTCGCGGTCATAATCGCTGGTGGTATTGTCAATTTCAACACGGATCTGGTCGATGCGGCCTTTGATGGCTTTCCCATCGCCTTTGCCACCGATGATGGTGGTGTTGTCCTTATCGGCTTCCACTTTTTCAGCGTGACCGAGGTCAGCCAATACAGCAGTCTCCAGCTTGCGGCCGGTCTCGTCAGAGATGACTGTCGCGCCAGTGAGAATGGCAATATCCTGCAGCATGGCTTTTCGGCGATCACCAAAGCCGGGGGCTTTGACTGCCAAAACATTCAGCATACCGCGCAATTTGTTGAGGACCAATGTAGCGAGGGCTTCACCGTCAATATCTTCGGCGACGATAACCAATTCGCGTTTGCCGATCTGTACCAGTTTCTCGAGCAATGGTACGATGTCGGTGGCCGCGGAGATCTTCTTATCGTAGATCAATACGTATGGATCAGAGATAACAGATTCCATGTGCTCGGGGTCGGTTACGAAATAAGCGGAAATGTAACCGCGGTCGAACTGCATGCCTTCAACGTATTCAGTTTCAAATTCGAGACCTTTGGATTCTTCAACGGTGATAACGCCGTCTTTTCCAACTTTGTCCATCACATCAGCGATCAGTGAACCGATGTTGCGGTCCTGTGCAGAAATGGTGGCGACATTGGCAATTTCGTCTTTGGTTGTGATCTCAATCGCTTGCTCTTTGATCTTGGCGGCAACTGCCTTGGAGGCAGCTTCAATACCGCCCTTGAGCAGCATCGGGTTGGCGCCAGCGGCCAGGTTCTTCAAGCCTTCTGTAACAATGGCGTGAGCCAATACAGTGGATGTGGTGGTGCCATCACCGGCAATATCATTGGTTTTGGTTGCGGCTTCTTTTAGAAGCTGAGCGCCCATATTCTCAAATGGATCTTCGAGTTCAATTTCTTTTGCAACAGTTACGCCATCATGAGTAATGGTGGGCGAACCGAATTTTCGGTCGAGGGCAACATTGCGTCCTTTTGGACCGAGGGTGGTTGCAACTGCATTGGCAACCATATCGATACCACTTTTCAAGCGACGGCGGGCATCTTCACCGAATACAATTTGTTTTGCTCCCATAGTTATAGCTCCTTCATTTATTGATTATTGGAAAATTACTTGCCTTCAAGAATTGCGAGAATATCTGATTCACGCATAATAAGCAGTTTTTTGGAATCCAATTTGATCTCGGTGCCGCTGTACTTGGCATATAAAACAACATCGCCCACTTTTACATCCATGGGGATGCGTTTGCCATCATCATCGCGGTCACCTGCGCCAATGGATAAAACTGTACCTTTTTGGGGTTTTTCTTTGGCTGTTTCCGGAAGGACGATTCCACCAGGAGTGACTTCTTCCTGCTCAATTGGTTCGACAACAACTCGGCTGCCCAGGGGTTTCATATTTACTGCCATAAATACCTCCAATCTTAGAGTGAGTATATATTTGATTTTAGCACTCTTATTGTTTGAGTGCTAATCCATCGCTAATAATAACCGTCTTCAACATGGGAGTCAAGTAAAATAAGTGGATTCTTATACAACTCATATATTTAGGAGCCGATCATTGCAAAATCGTTCCTGTCATAGCGAGGGCACAGTTGCTATCCCCTCAACATTGGATGAGATCACCTCGCTAGCTGCCCCAATGGCATGATATCACGATGACACAGCAATAAAAACCAGAAGAGGCAGAAAAAAAGAGCGGCTTTTATCCGCTCCTCAATTGTCCAATAAATATCCGGGTTTTTACAATGGCTGGCTGTCACCCTGCAATTGTTCCAGGATCGCACGATAATCTGCGACATTCGGCGGGCGAAGAGAAATGATCGTTTGGATCACAGCAATGGTGGCGGTCTTGTTACCTGCATCCAGGAAGAGATCCCCCACCCGGTCAAATTCGGCAACAGCTTCCGGTACCCGGCCTGCCAACCGGTAAAATTCAGCCAAGCGTTGATGGAATTCGAGGTAATCGGGGTGTTCTTTTGTTAAATCCTCCAAGAATGCGATAGCTTTTTCCGGCGCTTTGGTGGATTCAAGGTAAGCGATGAAGCTGTCCAACTCGGCCAGGGCTGTTGTATCCTGCCCAAGACGCATATTTAGGTCAATGAGTTGGAAGCGGGTCTTTGTGTCTGCCGGGTCCACTGTTCGCACCTGCTCAAATATGCGAATCGCCTGCCGCCAATCCAGCCGCTGTAAGTCGATATCTGCCATGCGATAAAGGATATCGACAGTTTCTGCCTGATAGGAATTGGATTGCTGAGCATACTTCAAAGCTATGCTTAAAGTTTTACGGGCCATATCCAACTCAGCCAGGCGGGTATATGTCTCGGCAAGTTCTTTATATTCAGCAATGCCATCTCTAATCGATCCCTGTGTGATCAATTGGTCGATCAAACGCGCCCGGGCGGTGAGGTCCATTGGTGCGAGTGCGACTACTTTCTTAAGCAAGCTGGTCGTCTGAGTGAATTCTCCACGCGAATTGAAAGTATTCGCTATCACAATATATTTTTCGATCGCTTCACGCACCTGTCCATCATTGACCAAAAGTTCAGCCATCTGGATGTGCAACGGCAGATAATTAGGCGCGAACTGCAGAGCAAGGTAAGCTTCCTCCATGGCAGAACGGTACAAGCCTTTGTTACCCAGCCGTTTGACCGAAGCAAGCGCTGTAATGATCTGATTGCTTTTAAGTTCAAGGAATACTTCGGCAATGGGCAACGGCGGGCTACCTTCAGGTTGTTCGGGCAATTGCTCGCGGGCATGTTCCATATTTTCCCGCCACTGCGGGGAATTCAACTGCGTCTCGATATTTTCGCATAAAGCCAGGCTGGCAGCCGGATCAGTGGATTTGGACTGTTCCTCGATGAATGGTTCGTATAATTGACGCATCTCATCTGCCTGATCTTCGGGTGAAAGGCGGGAATCAGCCTGTTTCAATGCTTCCAGAAAGTGGACAGCAGCTTCAACCGGTTGGTTCATCTTTTTATATGTCATACCAAGCAATAACTGGGCTGCAAAAACAAAATCCGGGTGTTTAATGGCGTGCTGCAGGTAGCGGCTGGCAGCATCCAGCTTATCATTTTGGAAACGCAATAAACCGAGGTCAAAATATGCGGCTGTATGGTCAAGACCGGTATCAATCGCTTTTTCAAGTTCTTCTGCAGCGTTGGCATCATGTCCGTTGGTTTGTGCATCGATCGCCTGGCCCAGGTGCAGCATCACTTTATTGCGTTCAGCCTGTTCCAGCGAAAGTGAGCCCGTACCGCGCATAATAGCCTGCAATCCTCTACGGGCGACCGGGCCGGTAATACTCTCTTCTGCCTGTTCAAACAGGATATCTGCCAGTTTAACCATGGCCAGTTGTTTGCCTTCGTTGATGGGGTCCCTAACTTCTACTTTTTCTGGAGCTTCCGGTTCTTTTATAACGACATCATATCCAGTAGCCTTACCCATCATGATCGGTGCTGTACCACCCCTTGGTCGGATAGGCTTGGGCAAGCTCTTACCGCTGCTAAGCATTTCCAATGCTTCCTCAGCTTTGGCATTGCCTGGCTGCAACTTCAGGGCGTACTCCACCACCTGCGAAGCTTTTTCAACAATGCCGCTTTGCTGCATGATGGCTGCCATAGCCAGGTATTCATTGACCGCATCGGTCTTTCTACCGCCGCGCTCAAAGATCATCGCCAGGCGTGAATGTGCGCCAAGATGGTCCGGGTCGAGACGCAAAATACGCATCCAATTATTAACGGCTTTTTCTGTATCCCGACTCTTAAGGAAGAGGTCCGCAGCCTTGAGGGATGATTGAATACACTCATGAAGTTTTCCAAGTCGCTCACAAACCTGCGCAATTTTTTCAGCTGTCAGTGGGTCATCAGGGGAGATCTGCCCGGCTTTCTGATAAATGGTCAGGGCTTCATCGAAATTCTTTAATTCGAAATATGCCATACCAAGGCTGGTAAGTACACCATGGTTGTTGGGGAATTCTTCAAGCGCCTTGCGATAGTTTTTAACTGCCGCTTCCCATTGCTGGTCCCAGGCTGCAGAGTGCCCTTTATTCATAGATTCTTGGAAAATGTCCTGCCGTCCAGCCATCAATTTACCTTGCCCCTGAGCATGCTTCGGATATCTGGTACATAATGGAATATATCACCGATTTCATTAATATACTACATTATATCTGAAATACCTGCATGGTACCCCAGTTTTTTCCAAATTTAGCCTCAGTGGTTAATGGAATCGATAGTGGATAAGCATTTTCCATTTCATTCTGGACAATGGCTCTTGTATTATCGAGTTCTCCTTCCGAGCATTCCAGAACCAGTTCATCATGCACCTGCAAGATCATCCTTGCTTTCAAACCTGCTGCAACCAGCGCAGATGGAATCTTCAACATGGCCAGTTTAATGATATCCGCAGCCGTACCTTGAATTGGCGCGTTTATAGCTTCCCTTTCTTCCCTGTTTTTGAGATTTACATTGGTCTGGGTTGCCAACCCCGGGAAATAGCGCCTCCTGCCCAGCATCGTTTCAACAAACCCCTGGCTGGCAGCGGTTTTCCGCAAGTTATCAAGGAATACCTTCACCCCGGGGAATTGACGAAAATAAGCTTTCACGAAATTCTCTGCCTCACCAAGGGTTAATTCAGCAGATTGACTTAACCCGAACGCGCTCATACCATAGATCAATCCAAAATTGATAGCTTTCGCGTGTCGGCGTTGATCCTTTGTCACCTCTGAGATTGTGACCGCATAAATAGCAGCAGCCGTAGCTGAGTGGATGTCCTGCCCGTCTCTAAAGGCTTGCAGCATCGCTTCGTCACCGGACATGTGGGCAGCGATACGTAGCTCGATCTGGCTGTAATCAACAGCCAGTAGAACGCAGCCCGGGGCGGCAATAAAACCTTCACGGACTTTACGTCCTTGATCTGTGCGTGTTGGGATGTTTTGCAAATTAGGGTCAGATGAGGCTATTCGGCCGGTGACAGAGCCAGTTTGGTTGTAAGACGTGTGAATTCTACCTGTATTGGAATTAACTTGCTTGGGGAGTGTATCAACATAAGTCGATTTCAACTTGGATAATTCTCGGTTTTCGAGTATCAAATCTACGATCGGATGCTGACCGCGCAGTGTTTCCAATACATCGGCTGAGGTGGAATAATGACCGCTGGATGTCTTCTTCCCGCGGTCAGGCGGGTCCAGTTGCAATCCCTCAAACAAGATCTTCGATAGCTGTTGCGTGGAGTTTAGATTGAATCGGACTCCTGCCAGCTTATAAACCTCTTCTTCGATTTCGAACAACCTTTTTTGCAACTCAGAAGCCATCTGTTCAAACAAAGGCAAATCGAGGCCGATGCCGGTTTCTTCCATATCAGCCAGGATGCTGACAAGCGGCATTTCTATTTCGTTAAGGATCTTTTCTGCGTTGGATGAATCAAGCTCTTTTTTGAGTTGGGGAATTAACAACAGCGTGGCTTCCGCGTCTGCCCCGGCATAAGGCGCTGATTTATCGACATCCACCTCTGCCATGCTGATCTGATTCTTACCTTTGCCAATTAACTCTTCGATGTGGGTCATCTCATATCCCAGGCGCACCCAGGCAAGGTTCTTCAACCCCAGGTTGCGGCTGGCCGGGTTAATGAGCCATTCCGCGATCATCGTATCAAAAGATAGCGGTGAAACAGGCATCCCGTGACGTTTTAATACCAGCGCATCATATTTAATATTATGTCCCGCTTTTTGGATCTTGGGATCGCTAAGTATTGGCCCTAGTAATTCAGCTACATGCGTAAGTGGAAGCTGCCTGTTGGTGAGTGTGCGATGCCCGACGGGAATGTAATACGCTGTGCCCGGATGAATGCAGAGCGAAATACCAACAAGATCTGCCTGCATCGGATCAGTAGAGGTGGTTTCTGTGTCGAATGCGATCAAAGGAGCAGTTTTTAGTTTCAAAACCAGATCTTGCAGAGACTCATCACTATCAATGACAAAAGTGTTTAACTGTGTATCTGGTAATGTACTCTCTTTTAAGCTGGAAGTGTCAAACAGGGATAGCTGTTGTTTGGATGATTCCGGTTGGGCATGTTTTACCAGGTTTTGCAGCCTGGTCATCAGGGTGCGGAACTCCAACTCACGGAAGATATTTTCAACGGTATTGATATCAAAGTTCGTCGTAACTGCTTTATTCACATCCAATGTGATTGGCGCATTGGTTACGATCCTGGCCAGGGTCTGGCTTTTGTAAGCCATCTCTTTGTTCGCTTCCAGTTTACTTCTTACCCCAGAGGCAAGTTTATCCAGGTTGTGATAGATCTCATCCAGCGTCTGGTAGGTTTGTAATAATGATGCTGCTGTTTTTTCGCCAATCCCTGCTACACCCGGGATGTTGTCGGATTTATCGCCGACCATTGCCTTGTAATCAACAACCTGGTCCGGGCGCACGCCCAGGAACGCCTCCACATCCTTGGGGGTGTAATCCTTCGCGTCGGACATTTTCCCACCAGGCAGGTTAACGATCACGCGGTTGGTGACCAACTGCAGCAAGTCTTTATCACCTGTTACAATCTTGACGCCAAGTCCCTGTTCTTCGGCCTGAACTGAGATCGTACCCAAAACGTCATCGGCTTCGTAGTTTTCCAGTTCCAGGCGTGGAATATTGAAGGCATCCACCAGTTCTTTGATGCGTTCTATCTGATCCCGCAGATCATCCGGCATCTTTTCGCGCGTACCTTTATATTCGGGGTAGATTTCATCCCGGAATGTTTTGCCAAGGTCGAAAGCAACAGCAATATAATCCGGCTTTTCCTGTTCGAAGATGCGCAGAAGGACGCTGGCAAATCCATACACCCCGGCGGTGGATTCACCTTTGCTGGTTATCCAGCGGTTATTGGGTGAGTTGGCAGGATTGAGGGCAAAAAATGAACGGTACGCCAGGGCATGTCCATCGATTAATATCAATGTAGGAGGCATGGGCTATTCCTATCTAATATTCAGATAAGAATAGTCTATCATGCCGACCATGCAGAGGCAAGTTGGCACTCTTTACATGTTTTGAATGGTTTGGGGTGATTCCTTCGTGCTTAATGCTTTGACCAGTTCTTCGATTGCTCCAGCGTTCATTGGTCTGGACATTAAAAATCCCTGAGCATAATCGCAGGAAAGGCTCGTCAGATAATCCTTTTGGAACTGGGTCTCAACCCCTTCAGCCACCTGCATCAAGCCCAGACTGTGACCCAAGATCTACCAGCGAGCGGATAATCTGCTGACCGCCATCCTGGATATCGGATGTGAAAGAGCGGTCTATCTTGAATCCATCTACTGGGAGGTTTTGCAAGTAACTCAAAGAGGAATAACCGGTGCCAAAGTCGTCGATCACAATGTGAATTCCCATTGCCCGGATGGTTTTCAAACATTCAATAACCTCGGCATTGAATTCCACAACGATGCTTTCAGTTAGCTCCAACCACAGGTTTTTTGCGTCGAAGCCTGTTTTGTCTAGGATTTCTTGAATTTTCGGAACCAGGTTGGTACCTAATAACTGCTTGGCTGAAATATTGACACTTATGGAAATATCTGGAGTGGTAATTGCGCCTTCCTTCCAGGATTGCATTCTGCGGCAGGCTTCCTCGATCACAAAATATCCCATTGGAACGATCAGCCCGGTTTCCTCTGCAATTTGAATGAATTCTCCGGGCAGCAACAAGCCTCTTTCAGGGTGATTCCAGCGGATCAATGCTTCAAAACCAGAAATACGGTTGTCGGTTAGATCGTAAATGGGTTGATAATACAATTCAAACTCATTCTGCTCCAGGCCTTTTCGCATGTCACTTTCCAACTGCATTCTAACCAGGGTGCCTTGATACATGCCCTGGTTGAACTGCACAACCTGCGAACCACCCAATTGCTTGGCTCGGTACATGGCGATATCCGCGTCGCGAATGATATCTTCCACATTATCATAAGGCGCTTCTGGAATGACAAGCCCGTAACTGGCAGACAGTCTGATCTCATTTCCATGATAGTAATACGGTGAATTCAACTCCTCGGCTAATCGCTGGTAAATTATGTGAACATCAACCATTTTCCTTAAAATCTTCAAGCAGGATAACGAATTCGTCACCAGCAATACGAGAGAGGGTTTCTGAGCTGGTAAACCGTGCAGCAGAGTCTGAAGATCGGATCGCTGCATCCAGCCTGCGGGATGCTTCTATGAGAACATAATCACCGGCTGCATGTCCGTAGGTGTCGTTTACCTGTTTGAAGCGATCCAGGTCCAAAAATAGCAAGGCGAACATTAACTCCGGGTTGCGTTTCTTACGTTCATTCACCAGTGTCAGATTGTTGATTAACAGGAGTCTGTTAGCCAAGCCGGTCAAACCATCGTGCAGGGCGTCATGCCGGAGCTGTTCTTCAACATTCTTCCGATCTGTGATATCGGTTTGTGAGCCTGCGATGCGGGTCACATTGCCAAAAGAATCTCTTACGGCAATTCCGCGACTCATCATCCAGCAATAATGACCATCTTTCTTCATGACGCGGTGTTCGGACTTAAATATGTCATTCTTTCGATTGATGAGATTGGATATTTTTTTATGAAGCCGAATGATATCTTCAGGATGGACACGGTCGAGCCATTCATCTGGAGATGATTTAATTTCATCTTCAGAGAAACCAAGCATCATCTTCCAATAACAATAAACATAGTTGGTTTGTCAGAACCCCTCATAAATATTGTCTGCACGAATTGGATCCACCTCCAACGGAGTCTGATTGACGCCATACAGAAACAAATAATGGAATTCATTAGTTAATTTTTCTGTAGGGGTTTTCAGGTAATTTTTTGGATATGGTTATAAATTATGCAGAAAGATTGCCCACTTCGTTATATAATTCTTACAGGAAAGGATGTTCATATGGAAGAATTTGATGTGGTCGTTATTGGAGCCGGTCCCGGCGGGTATGTCGCTGCGATCAAAGCCGCGCAGCTTGGAATGAAGACAGCCATCATTGAAAAACAATGGCTGGGAGGGGTTTGCTTAAATGTGGGCTGCATCCCGTCCAAGGCGTTATTAAAGAATGCCGAGGTCGCTCAATTACTACGCGAGGGTGGCAAGGAATTTGGATTCGCATTCGATAACTTATCGCTGGATTACACTTCGGCCTTAAAGCGCAGCCGGCAGGTTTCTGGACGT
The DNA here is from genome assembly GCA_963841805.1 of uncultured Chloroflexia bacterium. Taxonomy (GTDB): domain Bacteria; phylum Chloroflexota; class Anaerolineae; order Anaerolineales; family Anaerolineaceae; genus PNON01. The sequence continues at coordinate 348,951 of CAWJEB010000010.1, read as the reverse complement.
CTGACCAAGGGCGTTGGCTTCTTGATGAAGAAGAACAATATCCAGGTAATCATGGGCAGCGCGAAGTTCTTTTCTGCAAATGAGATTCAGGTTACCAGGGAAGATAAAACAACTGAGATCCTGAAGACAAAAAACACGATCATAGCTACAGGGGCATCCGCCAGCGGCATTCCGGGCATCGAGGTGGATGGCAAAAAGGTGCTTACCTACAATGAGGCAATTCTGCAGGATTTCGTGCCAGAGTCGGCGGTCATCATCGGGGCTGGAGCGTTGGGATTGGAATTCGCCACCATCTGGAGCGGATACGGCTCGAAGATCACGCTGGTGGAAATGCTGCCGCGCCTCGCACCCTTGGAAGACGAGGAAGTCAGCCAGGAATTGGAGCGTGCCTTCAAGAAGCGTGGCATTGAATCTTTGACCGGGCATAAAGTGGCATCCATTAAACCATTCGACGAAAGGTGTTAAAGTTGTCGTCACTGGACCGGACGGCGAGAAAACCCTTGAGGCAGAGCAGGCGCTTATAGCGATTGGCTTTAAACCGAATACAGCCAACCTGGGGCTGGATACTGTTGGCGTCAAACTTACATCCCGCGGTCATGTGGAAGTGGATGATCGCATGGCAACCAATGTCCCAGGCATCTGGGCTATTGGCGACGTAACCGGGAAAATGCTGCTCGCGCATGTGGCTTCCACCCAGGCTATCCTGGTTGCAGAAGAGATATCTGGCAAGAAGACCACACCCATCAATTACGACATGGTTCCGCGGGCTACTTACAGCCATCCTCAGATCGCATCCTTTGGCTTGACCGAAGCCCAGGCGAAAGAAAAGGGCTATGAGATCAAAGTGGGTAAGTTCCCCCTGCAAGCCAACGGCAAAGCGCTGGGGCTGGGAGAGGGTAGCGGTTTCTGCAAACTGATTATTGATGCGAAGTATGGCGAAATTCTTGGCGCTCACATGATCGGCCCGGAAGTATCGGAGCTTCTGCCTGAGTTCACCCTGGCACAAAAGATGGAGCTGACTGCAGAAGAGATCGCATCCAACATCCATGCCCACCCAACCCTGAGTGAGATCATCATGGAAGCGGCGCATGCCGCCTTGGGGCAATCCATCCAAATTTAAGAGCCGCGAAGATGAGGCTGGCTTTTATTACAGCCTCACCTTTGCAAAATTCATATATTCTTAATGGTTTCTTAATTGACTTTCACCTGTTCTTGACTTATACTAATTGTTAGGAGCCAAGCTCACCATTATGCGAGATTTATCTCAAAAAAGTAGAGGATATTAACTGCAGCATGCGGAATTTCACGCGTGCTGCTTTTTTATCTCACCCTTAGAAGGAGAAAATAAAATGGATTATGGAATGATCGGGAAGATTGAAAAAGCGAAGAGATACGCACAGGAAAGGAATCGGATTCACTTTAATTCGATGACAGTCACGTTTGAAGGCACAAACAACCCGCATGTCGTCCATTTTGAAAATGGAGTCTGGCAATGCGATTGCGATTTCTTCCAAACCCGATCTAGGTGCAGCCATACCATGGCTCTTGAAATGATCCTGGAAGGTCTTGTCCCTGAGGTAACAGTTGAGTAGAAGTTTGTTGAAGTAGAATATGCAGCAGGTGAACCCCTGCTGCTTTTTTTATATTAGATCGACAGTTTGATCCACGACAACAGCAAGAAATCAACGTCTGAGAACCCAGACTGGACTTAATATGGATGGGCTGGTCATCGGTTAGTTGATGACATAGTATCTACAGGCGACAGAGTTACCTCTTGAATCTATTTTGACTCGTGCTAAAATGTTCTTACCTGTCCTGTCTATTTAATAATGTGACATTGACCAGGTTGGAGATGGGAGGAGAAATGTGTGTGCGTGAGAACAAAAAAAACAGCATTCAGCATATTGTTCTAACCGTTTTTCTTGCGTTCTGCCTGACAGCAATGAACTTCACGCCAGTATATGCTGCGAGTCAGCAATCCGGCGGATCTTGTGACACCGATTACGTCGTCCAGTGGGGCGACACTTTGTACAAGATTGGGTTGCGCTATGGCGTCAGTTGGCCGGACATCGCCGCCAATAATGGCATTGGCTATCCCTACTGGGTGTATGCCGGTCAACGAATTTGCATTTCCGGGGCAGCCACTGGAACCAGTGGTGGCAGCAGCGGCGTATCCGTTTCCGTAACTGGCAGCATCGAAGACAAGAATGTCAGCATTAAGACATCCAGTTTGCCAAAGAATGAGATATTCGATGTCTTGATCGGAACCTGTGCCAACACCGGAGTTAATGGCAGCATCGTCGGTAAGATCAAAACTGATGGCGCCGCCGGTTCATATACTGGTAAGTATAAGATCCCTCCAACCTTGGATGGGATTTCCTGCCTGGCTGTACGTATCAGCAGCCGCATCTCCAGTAGAACGGCGTATGCAACCTTCACGAATGGCTACGGGTCCAGTGTACAGGTTCCTGCCATTGATTTCAGCGTTAAGAGCGTTGTGAAGAATAAATCCGTAAAGATCAAGATCACAGATGCAGTAAAAGGAAAGAAGTATAAGGTTTATATTGATATGGGAGGTGGCGGTGCAGCGGGCGGAATCTATGTAGATTCATTTGTAGCAGGCAGCAGCTCTCCATTCATCATGACCTACGCCATTCCCAGCAAATATAAAGGCGCTGCAAAGCTGGACTTACGAATAGAAGGTGTAAATACCAGCGGTATGGTTTATCACACCTTCTTAAACAAGACACAATAAAGCTTTCCCAAGGTGTTGCTTATTTACAGATATTCACTTGTTCGTTGGCTATTGAACAGGTAATCCAGTAACCATCGAAATCGATCCAGACTTCGAAAGTATCCAACAGATCGTTATAGTTCTTAATTACGATCTGAAACGGGTTATGTATCAGATGCCGAACTGGCCGAAGACCTAATATGCGCAGTTTTGCCGCCTCAGCGCCTTTATCAAATTTTGTTTCATTTTCTCTGGCAGTCTGAATGGTGTCGTAAGTCACCTGGATCGCATTCCGCATGGAAGCATTGTAAATATTATCCAGTGTCAGCCCAATTGTTGTAAAAAAAACAATCCAAAAAAATAGATTTAAGAGTAGCGAACCCTTGTTGGATCCCATCCAAATCCCTTCGAGTACATTGGTAAAGAAGAAAGCGATCATCATGGAAATGCCTATCGATACCACCCAACCAAGGGCCAGACGAGCCGAATGATGAACAGGCATTGTAAAATTGACCTCGCTGCCGAGCGTTGGATTGATAAGTGAGATCATGGATCCCTGAAAAGAGAACGGTAGGCGGCTGCCGATCCACCCTGTAAAAATGCCAAAAATCAACCAGAGCAGGAAAGTAATGTATGACCTATCGGAGAGGGCGGAGAGCAATCCGCATAACCCGCCAACAGTCATCATGATCAACGTCCCGGGAACAAATTTTATCCACGGAAGGTAGCCATGAGCAAGCCCGATGGATATTGCATCAATACCCCAAAGCGAAAATGACAGAATAAACCCGCCCAGAATACCAATGAGCAGACCAATTTTACGTTTATAGAGGATATTCTTTCTTGATAATTGCATCATTTTGCATGGCGCTATTATATCAATTATCATTTCGTTGATGCAAATAAGGTAAAATTCAAATGAGAATTTTTCAAAGTTAGAGAAGGTTATCATTGTTTGAAATTGTATTTCTAGGAACATCCGCTTCAGCGCCATCCATTCACCGCGGCCTTTCAGCCCAGGTTGTCAAACACAACGAGCATAGATTTTTGATTGATTGCGGGGAAGGAACCCAGCGGCAGATACTGCAATCCGGGTTGGGATTCAAGCATATGAACAAAATCTTGATCACTCACGGACATTTGGATCATATTCTTGGATTGGCAGGGTCTACTATCCACATTCATGCGTTGGGAAGCGATCGATTCGCTGGATATTTATGGTGGTAAGTCCTCCCTGGAAAGAATCTATGATCTGCTCTACGGGGTTGTTCTGCGAAACACACCGGCGCCGATGAAAATTAATTTGGTGGAGGTACACCCGGGTGTGATCATCGATGAATCTGACTTTACTGTATCTGCCTTCACCGTATATCATCGCGGACAGGATTGTTATGGATATCGGTTCGAAGAAAAAAGCAAGCAGCCATTTTTAGCCGAAAAAGCCGATGCCCTCGGTGTGCCTGCCGGCCCGTTGCGCAAGGAATTAGTGACCGGGAATGCAATTACCCTGACAGATGGTAGAGTTATACAGCCGGCAGATGTTTTAGGGGAATATAAACCTGGCACGAAGCTGGTACATGTCGGTGATGTTGGGCAAACCGAGAACTTGGTTCAAGAATGTATGGGGGCGGACCTATTGGTGATTGAAGCGACCTATCTTGATGAAGAGGCGGAAATGGCCAAGCAGTTTGCCCACCTTACAGCCAAGAGCGCCGCTGAACTGGCAGTTACCTGTGGCGTGGGTCAACTTGTGCTGACGCACATATCCCGCCGCTATCGTGAAAAAGACGTTCAGGCTGAGGCTCAAGCGATTTTCACAAATACAATGGTCGCCAGGGATTTCGATTCCTTCACGGCGAAAAGAAGTTAACTCCCCAACTATATCCTTTGTCTTGCCTCATGAATTTGCAGCCGGGAACTGACAGTCCTGGCCAAGCGCCAGGCAATCGCAATATGACATTTATCACCCTCCATACATGACAAATGTCATTCAGTTTAAATTGACATCTGAATAATTATTGTCATAATAAATAAGTGGGAATAAATGACAATTCCCCGCTTATTTTCTGTAATATCGGTATAGTGAACATCATATATGCGCGATATCGGAAAGATCACCTTAGTAGCCCCGCAAATAAAGTAATTGAATAAAAGATTTACGACATCCATTTTTCTAATCCAAAGGAGGAGATATGCCGCAAAACTTAAAGGAAGCCTTAGCTTATTCTGACCGCTGGCTGGGTATCATCAAGAAGCCGGTGGTAACACAGGAAGAAGGCAAGGCCATCATTGATGAATGCAAGAACAACTTTGCAGAATACTTCAATAAAGGCTGGCTGGAGTACAGAAAATCGGTTACCGAAGCAGGTGACTGGGCAGTAACGGAGTGGACTGGACGGGGCGCCATCTTCAAAGATATTCTGGATCGCGAATACATAGACTGCCTGGGCGGCTATGGAATGATGGATCATGGCTGGAGTCACCCGGATGTGGTTTCGGCGGTGGCAGCGCAATTACAACGCACACCCATGCCCAGCCAGGAACTGATCGACCCGCTGCGCGGTGTATTAGCCCACATTATGGCCTCGATCACTCCAGGCGACCTGAAATACTCCTTCTTCTGTGCCAGCGGTACAGAAAGCATTGAAGGCGCCATTAAACTTGCCAAGATGTACACCAAAAAGGCGGGATTTATCGTTGCGACGAAAGCCTTCCACGGCAAAACGATGGGGTCGCTCTCCATGCTGGGTAAATCTGACTACCGTGAACCAGTTGGCGTGATGTATGGCGGACCGGTTTACCATGTGCCATTCGGTGATGCCGATGCCGTGGAAAAGCAACTGGATATATGTGAAAAAGTGGGTATTGGGATAGCTGCCGTATTGATGGAGCCCATCCAGGGCGAAGCTGGCGCTATTGTTCCCCCGGATGATTTCTGGCCGCGTATTCGCAAAGCAACCAAAGATCATGGTGTGCTGTTGATCGCCGATGAAGTGCAAACAGGATTAGGCCGCACTGGCAAGATGTGGGGGGTTGAGCACTGGGGTGTTGTACCGGATATTCTGGCAGTCGCAAAATCTCTGGGCGGCGGGGTGATGCCAATCAGTGCCTTCTGCTCAACTGAAGAGATCTGGCAAGTAATGATGTACCCGAATCCATTCATTCATACCACAACAACAGGCGGTGGAGCATTGGCATGCTCCGCAGCTATTGCAGCGATTAATGTCGCTATTCGGGATGATTTCCCGAAGATGGCAGCCGAAAAAGGCGCTTATTTTATGTCCAAATTGACTGAATTTGAGAAACGCTTCCCGAAGATCTACGATTTCATTTCGGGCAGAGGGCTGCTCATTGGACAGCACTTCAAGAGTCCAGAAATTGGCTACCAGATCGCGTCCGGTCTTTTCAAACGCGGCGTTCTGGTTGCCGGTACACTGACTAGCGCCCACACCATCCGACTCGAACCGCCGCTGGTGATCACCTATGAACAAATTGATACCGTCCTCAATAAATTAGAGGATGTGCTCAATGAAGTGAACAAGACCTTATAATCGTCATTCAAAACCAATCAGATTTTGTTCGTGGAGGAAGATAAGATGATTCTTGAAAATTACCCTTATGCTTGGCTCGTCATACTTTTTATCGCTTTATTCTTTTTAGTTCGGCTTGCAGTAGGTATATGGGCTGGACGGCAAGTTCAAGACAACACTGATTACGTTGTTGCTGGTCGTCGCCTGCCCATACACATGGCGGCTGCCTCTATCATGGCTACCTGGTTCGCCGCAGAGACGCTGATGGGCGCTTCCGAAACAGCTTACGATTATGGTTTTCAGGGTGTCATTTTTGACCCGTTTGGCGCGGCATTCTGCCTCTTCATCTCCGGTCTGTTCTTTGTCCGCCTGATGCGCCGTGCCAAATACATCACGATCGTTGATTTTTTTGAGCGCAGATACAACAAAACAATGATCATTCTCTCGGTCATTGCTCAAATGTTGACCTACTTCTCATGGACAGCGGCTCAGATCGTGGCTGGCGGTGCCATTGCCCAGGGAATTTTCGGGGTTGACCCAACCTGGGGTATGGTCATTATCATCACCATCGTAGCGGCTTATACTACAATGGGCGGCATGCTTGCAGATACGCTGTTGGATTTCTTCCAAATGTTCCTGACAGCCGGTGGAATCACCCTGGTATTCATCAGTATGCTGGGAGCGGTTGGCGGCTTCCCTGGCTTGATAGAAGGAGCTGGTTCGACGTATGTGTCACAACCATTCTCAATGCTTCCCATTGCAGGTGAAGGGTACCTGGGTTATACAGGGCTCACAGGGTGGATGTACTGGATGGCCGCTTGGATGGCCATTGGGTTGGGTTCTGTAGCTACACAGGACCTTATGCAGCGATCCATGGCAGCCCGCAACCAGGCAACATCCGTTTACGGCTCTTATGGCGCTGGTGTGCTCTACCTATTCTTCGGTATCATGTCTCCGTTGATCGGTATTATGGTCTACAAGCTCAGCCCAGGACTGGAAGACACCAGCTACCTGCTGGTTTCAGCAGCCATGACTCACCTGCCACCCATCCTGACAGCTATCTTCATTGCAGCATTAACTTCAGCTCTCATGAGCACATCGGATAGTTCCTTACTGGCAGGAGCATCCGCGGTGACTGAGAATCTCATCCCGGCAATCACCGGAAAGAAGTTGGAAGGCAAAACGGCTTTGTGGGGTACCCGGATAATGGTGGTATTCAACGCCATGGTGGCTATCGTTATTGCCCTTTGGGCACAAACGATTTACGAACTATCCATTATGGCATGGTCCCTCTTGCTGGTTGGTCTGTTTGTGCCATTCGCCTTTGGTATGTACTGGAAAAAAGCCAATTCCTGGGGCGCTGTAGCGGCTTTCATAGGCGGATTCCTGACATGGGGATTGGCCATATACTATTTCTTCAACAATGGTCTGGGCGGGCAATCCACGGCAGCAGTGTGTGAACTCGCTTTGGATCCAGGAATTTACAGCGATGGCTGGTGGTGTGCATTATGGGATGCGGTGTACATTGGCTCATTCGTTGCTTTCTTTACCTCCTTGATCCTAATGATAGTTGTATCCCTTGCAAGCCAAAAAGCCTGCCCTCCAAGAGTATTGGTGGATTACTACGGTGAGCATCTTGATCCAAGCTTAAAGCTGAACTTCGGCCTACTTCCAATCAGAGACGCTTTCCGAAAGATCACAAAAGAGGAAAAAGAGATTACTTAATAACATGAATTGAGTCGGTATCAACCAAATCACACGACTAAATTTGTGGACAATAATTTAGCATCCGAAGCAACAACTTCGGATGCTAAAATTTACAGTGAAGTATAATCACGTATACTATCAAACTCACAGTTGCTACTTTGGATACTATTATGCCAGATTACAAAACCATCTTTCTTGTTGTTGGAATCATAATTCTCATAGCAATATTTACGCGTAAAGCAATTTTGAAGCAAAAGCGGGAACTGGAAAACCCGGTTCGCCCACCCAAGGTAAAACCGAAGAAAAATGGGCATGTATTGACGGATGTGCAATTTGAGATTCAATGGAAAAGCATGGCTTATCTGTTATTTCTGGCTGCACTTGGAAACCTCTATTCAGCTTATATTTCCTTCCGAAGTGCGATGAGTACCATGTCCACTGTCTTGTGGATCGATGGCGCATTAAGTGTGATCGCCGCAGTGACCATTATCATCTTTTGGCGTAAGAGAGTGAAAGATATAGCTTTCGCATATATGGGTATCATCATCCTTCAAGTAATGTTTTATCTTGCTACCGGTCAATACCTCATAGCAATGGTGCATGTGTTCCCGATTGTGCTCGTTTACATCGTCGTCAAACCTGTTTGGGATTCCTTGCCCTGAGATCAATTTCAGACAATGGCGGTTTGTTCGTGACGTTTTAAGCTTTGAATTAATGCATATATGCTAATAGCACCACTGATAAGGACTATCCACCCTGTTACTGCAAATCCTGGTTGCACACCTACAACCGTAGCGATCAACCCGCTGATGTATGGCCCGGCAAACATTCCAAGCGCATACGCAGATTGATGGAAACCAGTAGCAATGGAATGTTCTTCCGGTCTGGTACATTCCATCGTCATACCAAGCAGGATCGGGTAGGCTAACCCATAACCGACACCCAGCAATCCCTGTGAGATCCAGAGCAATAACATACCTTTCGCGTAAAAGATCAAGAACAGCGCCAGAACTTGAATACCAATACTAATGGCGATTACTGGAATTTTCCCGATCTTACGAACCAGCTTTGGCGTAAACATATTGGCCGGAACAATGATCAACAGTTCCAAAATAACCAGGAATGCTAATGTACTGCTGGTTGCGCCAAAAGCTTTCGCCTGTACTGGAATAAAACTGAATGTGGCGGACCAATCTGCATAGTGCAGGATGATACTGATCAATGATGGGATCAAAACACCGGCTTGAAGTACAACCTGCTTGACGGATTGAACCGACACAACCACCTTCGGCATTTTCCGCAGCGGAGTCAACAATAAAAGGAAGGCGGCCAGGAGTGCTGCTCCTGCGGAAAACCAGAATGGAGATAACTGCCCAAAAGAGGACACCAGCCATGGGCTTACCAGGCTGCCTGTTACCCTTCCAGCAGCGAAAACAACAGTCATCTGGGCGGTAGATTGCACCAATTTATCTGGTTCAACCTCGGAAGTGTAAAGAACAATGAGCAGCACCCAGGCAGCAGCGGCAAATCCGATCATGGAGCGTCCAGCGGTCAACCCCCAGAAATCAGAACCCAATCCAAGGACGATCGATCCAGCGGACAGCAGGGTCAGCATAGCTACTGTGAGCGGTTTCCGCCAACCCATCCTGTCCGCAACTATTCCAATGGGAAAGCGGCTCACCATCTGCCAGAAACCATACATAGATAGCACGAAGCCGAGCTGTGATAAAGTACCTACGCGTTCCTGTACATGCACTGGCAGAATGGGTATGTAAAAAAATAGACTGAGCCAGTAAAGAAATGCCACGGATAAAAGGAGGATTTTTCTGTTGTTTTTTAGCATAGTGGTTGCATATAAGCTTTTTGAATGATGATTTCAAAATGTATACGCATCTACAAATGCGTATTAAACAGAGCATGTAATCGAAGCTTGAATTTCTTGTGTCTTGTGATTATAAGCTCTTTAGAAGATTTGAACTGCATTAGATTTTATTAACCTAACAGTTGGTTTCCTTGACTCTCTTAAGGGTAAAAGGTAATATTTCTTCATGTATTTAAAAGGCAGCAAGTGGAGCATGTTGAAAAAACGCCGTCCATTAAGACTTGGCCGGATATTTTTCCTGCTGGCATTGGTCGCCGGAGCAGTTTATATCAATGCTGTAATCGTCCCCGAAACACAGCCTTTTTTTATCCCCACCCCAACCGCAACCCGGGCGCCAGAAACGTATATTGCGGATGCAGAAGCGCTGGCGATACAGGGCAAATTCATTCAATCCATTGGTGTTTATAAAGAAGCGATCCAGGTAGATCCAACCAACGCGACCAATTTTGTAAACCTTGCAAAAGTACAGATTTACACTCAGCTTTATGCTGATGCACAGATCAGCGCGGAAAATGCACTGCTGTTGAATACCAATAATCCACAGGCACATGCCTTGCGCGGATGGGCTTTGACCATGCAGGATGATTACCTACTGGCTGAGGCAGCCATCAAGCGCGCCCTCGAATTGGATGGCAACAATGCCATGGGGCATGCCATCTACGCCGAGTTATTGATGCGGATGATCGAAGCTGATCAGGCTCCCATTGGAGCAGTGGATAAAGCAGCAGATGAATCCAAGCTGGCGCTGGCGCTCGCGCCTGATATTATGGAAACTCACCGCGCGCGTGGCATTGTACTGCAAAACACAGCCAACTATGAGCAGGCGATCCAGGAATTTTTAACCGCCGTTCAGCTTAACCCTAATCTGCCGGATTTGCATATGTCGCTTGGACTGGCATATCGCGCACTTGATCCTCCCCAATATGATAAAGCAGTCGAAGAATTCACCCGCGCCAACGCCCTCAACCCGGCAGATCCTCTGCCGGATACATATATCGCAAGAACCTACGTGACCATCGGTGAATACGCCAAAGCCATCCAGTTTGCTGACCAGGCAGTCAAAGATGCCCCTACTGACCCGTACATGTGGGGCAATCTCGGAACGATGTATTATCGAAACCGCCAATATGAAGATGCGGTCAATCCGCTTAAACTCTCAGTCCGGGGAGGAAATGTCCCGGATAGCGGCGAAGTGGTTGAAGGCCTGCCGCTGGATTATGGTCGTATTGCGGAATACTATTACCTGTACGGATTAACTCTCGCAAGGATAAATAGCTGCAATGAGGCGATCCAAATTTCACAGTTGCTGATCCAGGGCGTAGGTGAAGATGAAACCGCAGTTTATAACGCGAATGAAATGATCAATATCTGTCAGGCGAATCTGATCGGAACAAGCACTCCTGATCCGGCGCTGGTTGATGAGGAACTGCCAACAGAAACACCAACTCCATAACATGAATTTAACTGGTAAGAATCTTAACTTTCACACCAAGAAAAGCTATTTCAATCCATATCGTGTGCTGTTTCTATTAGCCTTGATCGTTGGAGGATTGCTGCTAATTCGGGCTGTGGAGAACGGCACCGTCAAACCGCTCTATTCACCTACTCCAACCGCCACCCGAACAAATCGGTCGCATATACTGGAGGCGCAAACCCATTTTCAGGCTGGTAATTTGAACGCAGCTATTACTGCATATCAAGATGCCATCCAATTGGCACCAAATGACGGGGCGCTGTGGGCAGAGCTGGCGAGGATCCAAACCTATTCTTCGGCCAGTCTCACCACGGATGCCCTGCGAAAAGAACGTTTGCTGGCTGCCCTGGATTCGATCAACAAAGCCCGCGATCTCTCTCCGGACAATTCCAATGTGCATGCCATCCGTGCTTTTGTATTGGATTGGAATGCGAACCCAATCATAGCGGGTGACCAGGCCCAGGCATATCTCACTGAAGCAGAGCAAGAATCTGTACGGGCTTTACAGTTGGATAATCGCAACACTCTGGCACTAGCTTATTACGCTGAGATTTTAACAGACTCATTGAAGTGGACACAGGCAGAACAATACATCAAGCAGGCAGCCGAACAGGATGACACGTTGATGGATGTCCATCGCATCTATGGGCAACTCTGGGAATCCCTGGGTGATTATCCATCGGCAATTGAAGAATATAAGATCGCCGCCGAGATCATGCCCAACATGACATTCCTTTATATCTACATTGGAGCGAATTACCGCCGTATGGCTGCCAATGATCCAGCATCACCATACTACATAAGCGCTCTGGATTATTTTGAAAAAGCAGCGAATGTTAATAACCAGATAGGAATTGGTGACCCCATCCCATATATTGCTATCTCAAAAACGTACGCCCAGATGGGTGAATTTTTTATTGCCTCTCGTAATGTTCAAAAGGCACTATCGTTAGATCCGTCCAGCCCGGATGTTTATGGACAATTGGGGATCATTTACTTCAAAGCAAAAAATTATGAGGGAGCCATCCCGGCTCTGAAATGTGCCATCTATGGCTGTAACGCAGCGGAGAGCTGCGCTGCCAGGGAGTGCGATCCTGACACCGACCCTGAGATCGTGATCGCAGGTATGCCAATGTCAAATACGACAATTGTATATTATTACACATACGGTTCTGTACTGGCTGGTCTCAGCCGCTCCACGAATGATTATTGCACCGAAGCAATAAAAGTGTTTACAGAAATCCGGGCGCAATACTATCGTGACAAGGATATTATGAGCATTGTCCAGGCGGGTGAACAGATCTGCGAATTCACGCTAATGACCCCAACCCCTTAGAAATCATCATTTTTTGCGGCACCATTATCGTTGCGTGTCGATCTCACCCATCGGACTGGGGATTACTGCGGTATTTTCGCAATGAAAGCACGTGTCATCGCAAAATCCTTCCATTTTATGCAACTACCACACTCCATTTGCGTATAGAGTCTTAGAAGGAGATTGATAATGAAAAAATCTAATCGTTTTATAAATATTGTATTGTTGGTCAGCATGGTACTTGTGCTGGTTTTTGGTGTTTCTCAACCAGTTGCTGCTTATGAAATCAACAACAATGGCAAGCTTGCAAGCGGCGTTGTTGTTGACGACGACCTGCTCATCACCGGTGAAAAGGTGGTTGTGGATGGTACTGTGAACGGCATTCTGTTTGCTTTCGGAAATACCATCACCATCAATGGCACTGTGAACGGCGACGTGATAGCTGCCGGTTCCACCATCAAAGTTAATGAAGGTGCTAAGATCACCGGAAACTTGTTCACCGGCGCTCAATCAGTTGATATTAAAGGTCAGGTTGAGGGCAGTGTATTAACAGGAGTCATGTCCCTTGTGCTGGATGAAACCTCAACCATTGGCCGCAACCTGTATTTTGGCGGTTTCAGCCTAGAAGCAATGCCTGGATCCATCATCAAGCAGGATGTCGCAGCCGGCGGGTACCAGGCAATTCTTGGCGGTGAAGTTGGCCGTGATGTCAACGCCAGTACGGCTGCCTTCCAATTGGACGGTTCCATCGGGCGCAATGCCAGCATCCAGGTAGATAAACCTGGAACAGCACAAGCCAACCCCTACACCGGTCCGTGGTCAAATAGTGGTGTAAATATTGAAATGATCGATCCGGGATTGCATATTTCAAAAGATGCCTCCATTGGCGGCAATCTGGTCTATACCAGCCCTGTGGATCAATCAGACAGTGTGGAAGCTACCCCGCAAGGTTCAATGGCCTTCCAAACTCCTGTCCCATCGGAGACAGAGACTAAACAACCCAGCAGAAATATCCGTTTCGAGTCAGCCATTTGGAAATTCTTCAAGAACATGGCAAAGAATTTTGTCAGTATCCTGGCGCTTGGCGCATTAGCGCTCTGGCTCATCCCGCTGACAGTCAAAGGTGTCACCAGGCAATTCGCCGGCAAGACGTTGGCTTCACTAGGTTATGGTTTCTTGACATACCTCGTTGGCTGGTTCGGTTCCTTTGCAGCCATCCTGGTTATTGTCCTCGCTGCTCTCATCCTGGGCTTGATCAGCTTCGGTGGTCTGGGCGGGGTCATCTTCTGGACAGGTTCATCCACGGTACTTCTGGCTTTTTCAATCTTCATGACGATGGTGCTGTGGGGTACCAAGATCATCGCAGCCTACTTTATTGGTGCAGTGATATTGCAGAAAGGATTCAGACAGGAGAATCCTAATATGTTCCTTTCCCTGCTGATCGGTGTTGTCATATATGTTCCACTGCGCGCCATTCCAATTCTCGGCTGGCTGGTGGATGCAATCATTACACTGATCGGACTTGGTGCAATCTGGCTTTATTTCAGAGAAACAACTCAATCGGCAGTCTTGCCAGCACCTGTCTCTGCTGAGTAACAACTTTCAGTACAAAATAAATAAGGTGAGCTCAATAGCTCACCTTATTTTCATTCAATCATTAATATGTTATTCTCGCTGCGTTTCCAGCACAAACCCCACTGCTCCAGGTCCAATATGCGATCCAATCACCGGTGATACATCTGTGTAATCTGGAGAAATCCCCTCCGGTAGTAGTAATTTGATCTCTTCAAAGAGTTCCTTGGCTCTATCAAGCGCGTTGGTGTGAACCATCGTCACCTGATCCAATGGACTGAAGGATTTCGCCACCTTCACAAGCCGTTTCATTGCATTTGTGCGTGTTCGCTGCACTTCCATACCAGCCTTACCCAGGTTCATTTTCAATATGGGCTTGATCTGCAAAATACTTCCCAGGTTTGCGCCAAGATGAGATACCCTGCCGCTCCGTTTTAGGAACTCCATCGTATCCAGCGCCGCATAGGTGTATATCTTTTTTGCTTTTTCCATAACCAGCTTATGGATCTCTTCAAGTGTTTTTCCTTCTCGAGCGAATATTGCGGCTGCTTTCGCCAACAGTCCGATGCCCATGGTTAATTGCCCGGAATCCATCACTTTGATCGGAAAACGATCCTGGATTGATTGGGCTGCTATCCTGGCAACGTTGACGACATTGCTAAGTTGGTCAGATATATGGATGGAAAAAATACCGGTCGCTCCTTCATCTATTGCCTTTTGGTATGCTTCGATGAACATCCCTGGACTTGGCGCTGATGTCGTCGGATGGCTCTCCCATCCTGGCAGCTTGTTATAAAATTCCTCTCGGGACATATCCACTCCATCGAGGTAACTCTCTTCTTTCACATGGATAAAGCACGGAACCACTTTAATCTCATATTCTTTTAGAATGGACTCTGGCAAGTCGCTGGTGCTGTCTGTGATGATCTTGATCGTCATACTTCCTCCACAACAATTATTACAATAATTATCAACTTTATCCAAGTATGAGAATATGGGTTGTACAATGTTGAAGGCACAAACTTTGAAATTTTTTCCTTATTAATTTTACACTTACTTGATTGATAAGCATAGAAAACCTTCCGGCAATTTCATAGTGATAGAATTTTCGGTTCTTTAAACCAGTCTCCAACAATAATACGGGTTTATCCATCTCAATACTGGCTGAATTTTTTGAGTATGCTAATCACCACCATTGCAGAAAGCATGACCTGGCCGTTGCTGTTGATCTGTGTGATGGAAATTTGAATCCGGCCCCAACTTTGGCGTATGCATCATCCTAATGTGTGGATTTTTTTAGAAAGACCTGACTAAACACCTGTATACTTGACTAAAATCTTGCTGCCTTGGCCTGGACTTGAATTAAATTCTATGGAAGCGTTGATCAAACTCGCCCTCTCCATCATTCCAATCAATCCAAAATGACCATCTTTTACTATGTCATTCAGTTGGTTTGGAATATTAAATCCATTCCCATTATCTCGAATTTCCATTGACAAAGTTCTATCTTCGAACTTAAGAACAATTTCAGCCTCCGAGGCTTGCGAATGTGCATGAATATTCATTAACCCTTCCTGAGCGATCCGATAAAAAGCAAGCTCAACATCATTTGAAAATCTAATTTCAGCGCCAATTACCCTAATCTTTACTGGAATAGTCAAATCCTGCTTCGATTGGATGGTCAAACTTTCAAGAGCAGCTGCCAATCCGAGGTCTTCAAGGATTACCGGGCGAAGACCTCGTACAATTCCCCGTAGATTGTTGATCACTCTTTGAACCAAAGCGGGATTTTCAACTGAATCAACATCATTGCCAGATTGCATGCGATGTTTCAGCGCTATCAATGATTGTAATGTCTCATCATGGATTTCCCTGGACAACCGCATACGTTCATCTTCCACCCCGCGGGTGATGGAACCGATATAACTTTGCAAGCTTTGGCGAGCTTTCTGTAAATTGTCGGTCATTTCCGCCATCCTGTTTTGCAGCGATTGGATTTCTGCTATACCGCCCACATCATCAAAAACGGCGGAATAATCACCTTTTCCAAGCGCATTGGTCTGGGTTTCTAATTTTTGCAATGGTATGACGACCTGTCGGATAATGATCCACAAGGCAATGACAGAAATCAAAACAAATGGGATGAGTATCAATGGTGCAGATTGAGTTGTTGAAAGCTGACTGGAGGATACATCCTCCCATGCTTCATCCAAAACCAATACCCAATCTGCTGATACAATTGGCGCATATGCGATGACATGGGCGCTCTGCCCATGTTCATTATCGATATTTGGGTAAATCACACCGCTTTCCCCATTCAATCCGTTCAACACGCCAGGATGGTAAGAAGCATGGGATTCTAAGGGTGCACGCCCAGCATCAAAGATCAAATGATGTTGATTATCATATGCCTGTATCGATATAACTCCCGGTTGAATGATGCCGCTAAAAAGACGCGTTAATTCGTCTTGAAGGTTAATTATTCCTACTAAGGAAGATCCGTCTGGATATTCCACAACCTGAAGGGCATAGTTTGTCGTCGAATTATCGGGATTGGGAACGATAAAAATTGGGCTTCGCTGACCAGTCAACGGAGGACCCTTCAACACTGAAAGCATAATCTCAAGATCATTACTGGACAATTCCAAACCTCCGTGCTGATCCAGCAATTTTCCATCAGGGGACAGCATGAAGACCTGCCCTGAATAATTTTCCAGAAGCATATCGGTCTCCAATAATGGATCAGATGAAGTTGGAATTTTTAGAGGATTGGGCTGCCAAAGATGCCAGAATTGTTTGTTTATATTGAATCCATTCGTCAACCATCAATGATAGAGCTTCTACCGTCCTCAAATCTCTCTCCCCAACCAGTGTTTGCATTGCTGTATGATGAAGATTTTGCGAATAGAAGGCTATGAAAATTGACCCGGCTGTCAACGGCAGTAATACCATCAAAACTACCTGGAAACTGATACTTCGCCAGGTTAGTTTACTCACTTTTTTTCTCAATTTGGCCTGAAAAATTGGGTAATAATCCCACAGCCATAGCTTTTGTGACAGCCTCTGTCCGTGAGGATACTCCCAACGCTTGGAAAATATTAGCTATATGGTTTTGGACTGTTCGATCACTAATTCCGAGTTTGGATGCGATCAGTTTATTGGATAATCCGCTGGCTGCAAAAGTTAGTACCTCCCTTTCCCGTATCGAGAGGACATGTTTGTTAAAGTCCTTAGTTGTTCGGTTTTTTTCTTCTAGCATTTGAATGATCTCTTGCGAAAAAACTTTCTCTCCGTTTTGAACCCTGAAAACAGCCTCAACTATCTCGGATGGATCTGCGGTCTTTATCACATATCCATCTGCGCCAGCTTTAATTGCTGCGTGAACAAATGGGATGTCATCATAAGCAGACAGGATAATTACCTTTGTCTGAAATTTCTCTGTCCGAATTCGTTGGGTTACTTCGATGCCGTTCAAACCAGGCATCTGAATATCCAGCATTGCCACATCTGGGGCAAGTGTTTGAATTAAGTCGAATGCAGCATTTCCATCCCCCGTTTCTGCTACAACTTTGATCCTTCCATTTTGCTCTAAAAACTGGCGGATGCCAGCCCTTACAACGCTGTGATCATCCGCCAGTACAATTGCAAGAATTGATTTTTGGGAATCAATAAGCATATATCAATTATATCAATCTATTATCTTTTGCCGCCATCCCATGTCATGAATGGCATATTTACAACCACATTGGATACTTCCAACGACACATCACCAGCCTCAACGGCAGCCAGAACTTCCGATTCTGCTTTTAGTTCTGTTGCCGAAATGCCTTCAGCCCATGTGACAAATGTGATTTTTCTCAATGGTGTGTAACCCTCACTACCCGGCGGGGAGGCAAAGACATCTGGTTGGAAACCCAACGGGCCTTTGCCTGCAACCCCATTGGTAAATACATATACAGCAGCTAGCATTGAATCCGGCGCATCAGCGAGTGATGGCACAACTATAACAGGCGAATTCATCATAGCAGTTAATTTTTCAGCTACACCGGCATCTGATACTTCTGTATGCGAGAAATAGATTTCTTTCCCCTCAGAATATGCTCTGCCAGCTGGTATAGATGCATATGGGATACTCGAACCTGTAGCAACTGAACAAGATGTCAGTATTACAGAAATTATTGTGATTGCAATAAGAGTAATTACGGATAGTTTCTTCATATTTGTCCTTTTAGTTTTCCTGACCAATAAATGAGGGGAGTACAAAATTTTTACTGCTTAAACAAGTCTTACATTTCGTAAACGTAAGCTGTTCGTAACCACAAAGACGCTGCTCATCGCCATGGCGCCTGCTGCCAGAATTGGGCTCATTATTCCAAACGCAGCAGCAGGAATGAGGATGATGTTATAGATAAACGCCCAGAACAGGTTTTGCTTTATGGTCCGGAGAGTTTTACGGGATAGATTAATCGCTTTTGGCACACCTCTCAAGTCACCTGAAATGAGCACAACGGGCGCTGATGCTATAGCTACATCTGTGCCTGTACCGATGGCAATACCAACATCCGCCTGGGCTAGTGCTGGAGCGTCATTAATACCATCGCCAACCATGGCAACGATATTTCCGGCATTCTGCAATTGTTTGATCTGAGCACTCTTATCCCCAGGGAGTACTTCTGCCAGCACTCGATCCACCC
Source organism: uncultured Chloroflexia bacterium (assembly GCA_963841805.1). Classification (GTDB taxonomy): domain Bacteria; phylum Chloroflexota; class Anaerolineae; order Anaerolineales; family Anaerolineaceae; genus PNON01. The sequence continues at coordinate 330,043 of CAWJEB010000010.1, read as the reverse complement.
CGGCTTGTTTGGCGATAGCTTGAGCAGTCTGAAAATTGTCTCCGGTGAGCATGACTACTTCCAAATTCATCTCATGCAATTGCTTGATTGCATCGGCTGACCCGGGTTTGATCGTATCTGCCACTGCGATGATCCCTGCCAACGCTCCATCAACGGCGACCAGCATGGCCGTCTTGCCTGATTCCTGCAAACTATTTATATCCCCATCAGAATCTCCCAGCGCCACTTGATTACTTTCCATCATGCGGCGATTACCGATCAAGACCTGTTTTCCATTTACATCAGCGCTGACACCTTGTCCAACCACGGCTTTGAATTTGGAAATTTCACTCAACTTCAACTCTTTGTTCCCGGCGGCTGCTACGATTGCCTCGCCCAGGGGGTGTTCGCTGGCTTTCTCAACTGAGGCGGCCGCTCGAAGTAAATCAGTCTCGTCCATAATTCCATTTATCGTTATGATATCCGTGACGGAAGGTTGGCCTTTTGTGATGGTGCCGGTTTTATCGAGAACAACCACGCGAACTTTTCCTGCCCTTTCCAGAGCTTCACTGGATTTGAGCAATATGCCTATTTCAGCGCCTTTTCCAGTACCTACCATTACCGCAGTCGGTGTTGCGAGACCCATCGCGCAAGGGCAAGCGATAACCAAAACAGCAACCATCTTGATCAAAGCCCTGGTAAATTCATTGACGTCTGAATTGATTGGCAAAGCCGGGCCAAACACCATCCAGCCGGCGAAGGTAATCATTGCGATAACAATCACGACAGGAACAAAAACTGCGGAGATCTGGTCAACAAGTTTTTGGATGGGCGCTTTTGATCCCTGGGCTTCTTCAACAAGGCGGATAATCTGCGACAGCGCAGTTTCCTTTCCAACCCTGGTTGCCTCAAAACGGATCATCCCCAGCCGGTTCATGGTTGCCCCAATCACCTGGCTACCCGAAGTCTTCTCAACTGGTAGTGATTCCCCTGTGAGCATAGATTCATCCACTGAAGTATTTCCTTCGATCACAACACCATCAACAGGGATTTTCTCTCCAGGCTTGACGATCACAATATCGCCAACCACCACCTCATCAACCGGCAGGTTGACTTCTCTTCCATCGCGTAATACAAGCGCTTGTTTGGCATTCAGACCCATTAACTTTTTTATTGCTTCGCTTGTCCTTCCTTTGGCCCGCGCCTCAAGGAATTTTCCAAGCTTGATCAATGTAATGATCACTGCGGCAGTCTCGAAATAAACATGACCACTGAACAGGCCGAAGGTTACCGGAAGAGAATAAAAATAGGCTGCCGATGAACCAAGCGCGACCAGGACATCCATATTTGCTGACCCGTTTCGTAAAGATTTGTAAGCGCCGATGTAATACTGGCGGCCAACATAGAACTGTACAGGTGTCGCCAAAACCAGCATCAACCAGTTCATCCACGGTGCGTGGCCAATGGACATCGGCAGAAATCCCAGATCCTTGGACATCGAGAGTAAGAACAAAGGGATCGAAAAGATCAATCCAATGGTCAATAACCGCTTTTGTTCATCAATTTCAGCCTGTCGCGCTTCTGCCTCGACATCTTTCGATGCGCCGCCTAACTCCAGCGATTCAAAACCGGCGCTTTTTATGGCGCTTCGGATTTCCTTTTGACTGATAATGGTGGGGATATATGTAGCGAGTGTTTTTCCTGTGACCAGGTTTATCGTTACATTTTCAACGCCCTGCAAAACTGAAATGCCTTTCTCCAACCGGCGCACATCGTTATCATCGCCCAAGCCTTGCACTTGAAACTCTGCTTCACCCTCCGCAACACCATATCCGGCACTTTTCACCCGGTTTACCATTGCCTTCAGATTTGCAACTGTTGGGTCAAACTCAACTGTAGCTCTTTCGGAAGACAAATTCACCGTTGCCTGATGCACTCCTCCAACTTTCTTGATACTGCGTTCGACGGTTGCCACACAATTGGCGCATGTCATTCCTGTGATCGGAATTGTAATAATTTTGGTTTCTGACATATACACTCCTGCTAAATTAGATGAATCTTCGCATAAATACATACTTCATTAATCATACCCTTGCCATGTAAGGTGCTCAATAGGTATTAATGCTCATTGTCTAAGCATTTATGTAAAAGTAAACTCAATACAATTGTTCAACAATTTTGATCTTTAGGAGACATGATGACAGAGTATATCGTTGCTTTCGTAACAGGCCTGACTACAGGTGGATTAAGCTGCTTAGCTGTTCAGGGAGGATTATTAGCCAGTTCGCTTGCATCCCAACTGGAAAGTGATATGAAAATCAAGAGTAAAGCACAAAATAAACCAAAAGTAGCCCAACCGATTATCTGGTTCCTACTCTCAAAGTTGATAGCCTACACCCTCCTGGGTTTCTTTTTGGGATGGATTGGTTCAGTATTACAGTTGAACCCTGTTTCTCGCGCCATTCTGCAGATAGGTATTGGAATATTCATGATCGGGCAGGCAATGCGATTATTGAACGTTCATCCAATCTTCCGTTACTTTAATATTGAACCTCCAAAATCAGTTACCCGATATATCAGAAAAAAATCAAAGAATGGCTCTCAAATGTTGACCCCCATTTTCCTGGGAGCTCTGACAGTATTGATCCCGTGTGGTATCACACAAGTAATGATGGCTACGGCGATCACAACAGGCAACCCACTTGCCGGCGCCGCGTTGATGTTTTCCTTTATCCTTGGAACAAGTCCCAATCTTTTTCATTGTTGCCTACTTTGCCACTCGATTGGGTGAAAAGTTGGAAAAATTCTTTATGAAATTTGTGGGCATCGTTGTTCTCATCCTTGGATTGATTGGAGTTAATAGCGGATTAAATCTGATTGGTTCACCCTTATCTTTCAATAATCTTGTCAATATGGTATCAGGCAGCTCGAATGTTCAAGCGGCCGCTGTGCAATCTGCAACTTGTCAATGAAACTGACAATGGGAGTTGTAAGCTGGGTCAAAGCCAGAATTCTGCCAGCGTCCCTTGCCCTGAGTTGGACAGCCTACCAGGATTGAGAATGGGCAAGGCAATTCAGATGCATCTGATCAGGGCACTCAAGCAGGAAACAATGCATCAAATGAGATTCAAGAGATAACCATCAAGGTCGAAAATCGAGGTTACTCACCAGAAATTACCCATGCCAAAAGTGGTATTCCTGTGAAATTAACATTAGTTTCTCAGGATGTATATTCCTGCTCTCTCGCCTTTGTTATTCCTTCATTAAATGAACAAATAATGCTCGATCCGACAGGTACTTACACCCTAGATATTCCTGCCCAGGAAGCCAACAGTAATTTGCCGTTTTCCTGCTCTATGGGAATGTACACCGGCATGATCATTTTTGATTTGTAAAAGAGGAATCAATATGAAAGTTACGTACAGTATTCCCGATATGCATTGCGGCAATTGTGTGATGCACCTGGAAGCCCTGGAAGATGAATTACCAGGTATCATATCCATCAACGCAAGTTACCACAAACAACTGATGATTGTCGATTTCAACCCGGATATCCTTCAGGAAGTCAAACGTTAAGGCAACGCCATAATCCAAAAAGGATACACCGTTACGGCTCAAATAACTAAATTCAGAATTATCTAAAGACTTACAAGGTATAAGGGTAAGTCCAAATTGTCTTCCTTCCAACGCTTCATCTCCATTCCTAAAACATAATGGAAGTCATTTGGGCTAACTTCACATTTTCCCTTTTCGTGTATAATTTTAAAAATCTTGCTGAAATTCAGGAGTCTATGATGCTGGAAATCAATATCACTTACTGCGCAGTTTGACACTACACACCCAGGGCTGTCAGTTTGACAACCGAAATCCTCACTGACATTGAGCAGCAGATTAAATCCATTACCCTAATTCCATCCGATGGTGGCAAATTCGAGGTGGAAGTTAATAGTAAACTGGTATATTCAAAGCTTAAAACAGGACGCCATGCTGAAACAGGTGAAGCGCTGAAACTTATCAAAGAACATATCAAGAACAGGTAATTTATGACAAAAAAAGGCCGCGTTTTTTCTGGCGCCCGTCCCACTGGCCGTCAGCATTTAGGAAATTATCTTGGAGCGATCCGCAATTATGTGGCATTGCAGGAAGATTACGATTGTGTTTACTGCATCGTGGATTTGCATGCCCTAACCACAGTGGAAGACACAATAAACCTGAAACAGAATATCTTTGAGATGGCGTTGGATTGGCTAGCCGCAGGAATCGACCCATCCAAATCAATCATGTTCGTTCAATCCATGGTGCCGCAGGTAACTGAATTGCATACCATCCTTTCGATGGTCACCCCGCTTGGAAAACTGACCGACCTGCCCACATTCAAGGAAAAAGCCCGCGAAAACCCGCACAATATCAATTACGGCCTGGTCGGTTACCCGGTCTTAATGGCGGCGGATATAGTTCTGTATAAATCCAACGCCGTTCCGGTCGGCGTGGATCAAGCCCCGCACCTGGAATTTACACGCGAGGTGGTGCGATCTTTCAATTACCGCTATAACTGCAATGTTCTCATTGAACCTCAGATGAAAGTCACTGAAGTGCCAAAGGTATTGGGAATCGATGGTGTTCAAAAGATGGGTAAAAGCCTGGATAACCACATCGAGATTGCTGGAACCCCTGAAGAGACCCAGAAACGGGTGATGATGATGGTCACTGATCCAGCCCGCATCAAACGCACCGACCCTGGTAACCCGGATGTCTGCAATGTTTTCAGCATGCATAAGATTTTTTCCTCCAAAGAGGAAGTCGATATGATCAACATCGAATGCCGCCGGGCAGGCATAGGCTGTGTGGATTGTAAAAAGCTTTACGCCAAGAACCTCAACCAATCATTGGAACTATTCCGCGAGAGGCGGACGAAACTGGCTGAAAAGCCGGATGATGTATTGGATATTTTACACGACGGAGCAATACGAGCACAGGTTATTGCAGAGCAGACCATGCGCGAGGTCCGCGCAGCAATCGGCTTGCCCAATCACGATTGATCATGAAAGCTGTCATTCAACGCGTTGCTCGTTGTAAAGTAAATGTGGACGAAGAAACCGTCGCCGAAATTGGCGGCGGTCTCTTAATATTCCTTGGCGTCGGGAAGGACGATACCCCGGAAAAAGCTGCTTTACTGGCAAAAAAAATTGCAAACCTGCGTATCTTTAGTGATGCTGAAGAGAAGATGAACCTCTCAATCCTGGATATCGGAGGATCCGCTCTTGTGGTTTCGCAGTTCACCCTTCTGGCTGATACTCGGAAGGGCAACCGGCCATCCTTCATCAATGCAATGGTCACAGAGACTGCCAGCACGCTCGTAAATCAATTTGCCTCATATCTTCAAAGCGAAGGTGTACCGGTGCAACAGGGGGTATTTGGTGCGCACATGTCCATTGAGTTAGTCAACGACGGTCCGGTTACCATCCTCCTGGAAAACTGAACTGCTCTTCCATAAGACTGTATCCAACTGTATGGCGTACGCGCCTGCTACCAGCATCTGATCCACCTGCTCCCTGGAAGTAATTCCTCCAGAAGCGATGACCGGCACACCGAATGCCATTGCCTGCTGCAGCCATTCCATAGCTTGTGGAAACAGTGCTGCTCCAAACATTCTCCCAGTTACATAAGCGGTGTCTTTCCCCGAAATGCCTGACGGCAGCCTTCCTCGAAGCGGGGTAATGCTGATGGCGCTAAGATCATTACATCCCGTGAGCTCAACAACATGCTTGATTTGGTTTACTTCCAACTGGGCGATCACCGGCCACTCAGTCGCTGCAACTTTCAAAGTTCTTGACATCATTTGAAGATCACTGCCTGGTTTAAAGCTGATCTCGATACCCGAGATACCAGAGGTGTCTTCCAGCAATCGCAGCATTCTATCCAGACTTCGTTCTTCTTCCAGCATGATGTGAAGTATGACGGGTATGGCAGCAGACCGCCACTGTTTATCATACTTCTCGATAACTTTCACAAGACCGGGGTTAGGATAACCGGAATGCAGCAGCACGCCGCCAGGAAACGAAATAGCACAGCGCGACTCCGCCGGTGAACGAGGCAACAGGCTGATAGGATTAGTGAAGAAAGCCCCAAGCAAATTAAAATAACTGGTTTTTCGAGGGTCGGGTGCATAACCCAGTAAGCCGGCAGCATTGGTGATCTTCGATCGAAATGCCAGTTCTTGTTTCGGCATATTGTTTTCTTATACGTTACTTACGCGATTTTACTTTCGGGCCGTCTGCAGTATCTTCCACCTCATAGCCAAAACCGCTGATCTCATTTCTGATGGTATCCGCATCTCCCCAGCGTTTTTCCTTGCGTGCCAGGGTGCGCTTCTCTACCAATCCTAAAATTTCTGTCGGGATGTCCTCCGCTACAGGTTCCCATTCAGCCAGCTGCAATCCCAACACCCGGTCAAACTGGATTACGGTGGTTTTTTTCACTTCCGCTGCTAAATTACTACGCACCAGGTCCCATGTCACAGCCAATGCGCGAGGCATGTTCAGATCATCGTTGATCGCATCTTCGAACTGTCGCATGAATCCGGTATCAGGGGTATCGCCAGGCTCACCCATTTCATAAATCGCGTTCCGTAACCGGTTAAGAGAAGTAGCAGCGCTGTCGATGCCATCCCAGGAGAAGCTTAGTTTTGCGCGGTACAAAGCGCCCAGACAGAAGAAGCGGTACACTAACGGATCATACCCCCGCTCGATCAAAGTATCCAGTCGTATAAAACCGCCATCGGACTTAGCCATTTTTTCTTCGCCAAGCTGCAGGAAATAGCCATGCATCCAAAAATTTGCCAGGCGGGTATCATAGCAAGCCTCAGTCTGAGCGATCTCGTTGGGATGATGGACGGTAATGTGGTCTTCTCCGCCGCAGTGAATATCAAAGAAGGTGCCCAGGTACTTCGCGGACATGGCTGAGCATTCAATGTGCCAACCCGGGAATCCCCTGCCCCAAGGACTGTCCCATTCCATTTGACGCTGCTTTTCAGTCGGGCTGAATTTCCACAACGCAAAATCAGTGGGGTTCCGTTTTTCACCCATGTCAATACGCATACCGGCCCGCAAACCCTCAATATCCAAACGACCCAGATAGCCGTAATCCGGCAGCCTCGATGTATCAAAATAGATCCCATCAGAAGTACGATAGGTGAAGTTTTTTTTCTCAATGCACAGAATGGTATCGATCTGGTCCTGAATATGGTCCGTTGCCCGGCACCAGATGGTCGGAGGTAAAATGTTCAAACGCTCCAGGTCAAGTTGAAAGGCTATGGTATAGAATTCAGCGATCTCCCAGGCTGTCTTTCCGGTTCGCGCTGACCCCTTCTCCATTTTATCTTCGCCCTCATCCGCGTCTGAAACCAGGTGCCCGACATCGGTAATATTCATCACATGTTTCACCGGGTAGTGATTCCAGTCCAAAACACGCCGCAAGAAATCTTCAAAGATATAGGTGCGTAAATTTCCAATATGGGCATAGTCATACACTGTAGGTCCGCAGGTGTACAAACCAACTTCGGGGGGATGTAATGGTTCAAATTTTCTTACAGTTCGTGTATAAGTATCAAATAATTGAAGTTCCATAGAAAATTGTTCTCCTCAATCATTAGATGAGAAACAAGCACATCCCACCCTTGAAAAGTTTTTATGTTGATTGCCATTATAATAAGCTGTGTTTCATCTGGAGTCAATCGGAATTGATATGAAGAATCAACCTCAAAAGCAGTGGAAGACCATCACCGTGCTATTTTTTATCACTTCGATTAGCTCTCGTTGGTTTAAGCCTGTTTTCTTTTACTGCTGTAGTGAGCTACCTTGGCAAATTTCAGCCTGATGGATCATTTGATTCGCTCTCAGCAAATACTTACCTCATACTGCAATGGTTGGTGCGGATCAAAGGGATTATTCTCTTCATCCTGGGAGTGCTATTTGTCATTTTTCGAGAGCCTTCCATCCGCTGGATGAGAAAATTGGGTACAGCGGTCTCCAACATTTCCATTCTAAGAGACCTGAAACATATTATCCAAACTACCTTCAATAAAAAAGATAAGTGGGTCCTCATATCTCTTGCAGTAGTGACGATTATCGGTTTGCTTATCCGTCTTATCCAGATCGAACGAAATGCAGGCTATGACGAAGCCTATACGTTTCTATTTTTCGCCTCCAAACCGCTCCTCACGATCGTCACAGACTATTCCGCGCCTAACAACCATGTCTTTCACAGTTTACTAGTCCATTTTGTGTACCAAATCTTTGGCAATCATCTTTGGGTTTTACGTTTACCGACTTTAACTGCCGGGGTACTAACCATCCCTGCAATCTACATGGCCGGAAAAACACTTTATGGCAGAAACGCCGCCATCCTTGCTGCGGCGCTCATAGCCATCTCCCCGATGCTTGTGGATTATTCAGTCAATGCCAGGGGTTATACCCTGGTGTGTCTTTTCTCTTGCCTTCTACTCTGGATAGCCAATATTCTGAGGAAAAAGCCTAGTTTTACCGGTTGGATTCTGCTGGCTGCTCTATCAGCCCTCGGCTTTTACACCTTGCCTATCATGGTTTACCCTGTCAGCATGGTTTTTCTCTGGCTACTGCTATCGTGGCTAGTTAAAGATACTGAGGGATACAAGAATTTTATGATTGGATTCCTCCTGACAAGTATATTCACCATTCTTCTGACTCTTCTGCTCTATTCGCCTATCCTAATCTTCGGTACCGGTCTCACTTCCATTACCAGCAACGAATTTGTACACTCAAGGAATTGGGTAGATTTTATTCAGAACCTGCAAGCGCGTATTCCAAGGGTTTGGCAGGAGTGGAATAGTATGGTCCCAGAATGGGTCACCGCATTGACCATCGCCGGATTTATGATGCAGATCACACTGGGGTGGGTCAAGTCCAAACATAAGGTTCCGGTATGGATCGCAGGACTCATAGCTATATCCATCCTTATTTTCTTACAGCGTGTTACTCCCTGGCCGCGTGTATGGCTTTTCCTGCTTGTCTTCTACCTTCTCTGGGCAGCTGCGGGCTGGTCTGCGATGCTTGGAATTGTGGCTTCGAAAATTAACATTCGTCAGATACAATCCTACTATCTTGTTGCTGTGGTTTTGGTCTCAGTCATCAGCTATGCCGCCTATTTAAAAGACCCATTATTTATTTCGATCGAAAAATATATGATGAGGGATACAGCAGATTATATATCAGAGATTCTAACGGATGAAGACACACTGGTAGCTGTAGCCCCATATTCTGTCCAGGTTGGGTATTATCTTAACATCAATGGCATCCCATACGAACGGTTTTATGATCGCGATCGGAAAGGAGATATCCAGCATGCAATTGTCATCGTCGGAGACCGCTCCAAATTCCCGACGCTCAAGCAAGTAGTGGAATTTCAACAATTGCAGGCTCAATTGGATATAGACAAAGCAGTTTTGATGCAATCTTATAAACGTATGCTCATTTATGATGTTCCAGTCATACAATAAAATTCGTGCCACTCTGCCCATTGAATCAGTTTCGCCTGCCATAATAACATTCATTATTTCCTGCACCACTTGCTCTCGTGTGCTAAAATAAATATATGCAAACTACCAGTCGCATTTCTCCCAAGCGCAACCCTGAAACCCGCAAAGCTTATAACCGGGATTTTTTCCTGCAGATCCTTTTACCCATTCTGCTATTTTCTATCCTTCTATTGGCATTGGGTTTTTTGGCATCCTTCGGTAACATTCAGGATGGGATCAACCATACAGCCGTATGGGCGCATATCTCCACCATTTTTATGGTGATCCTTATACTGATCACCGGTTTGGTAGTACTCGCATTTTCCATATTAATCATCTATGGGCTTGCCTGGCTATTGTCCCGGTTGCCGGATTATAGCTTCATCGCCCAGCTTTATCTACAGCTTTTTGGTGAACACATCCATAATATTGCAGATAAAACCAGTGCACCTTTTATTGCCATTCAATCTGCCTGGTCCGGGTTTCGATCTATTTTTAAACGCAATTAACAATACTAACCAATCAAAGAATAAAGAGGCATTATGGATGAATCAAATAACTGGAAAACCCAAGTAATGGTCATCGGAGGCGTCTTGGGTGTTCTCGCAGGTTTAGGCGCTGCTTATATTATGATCCGCCGTGCAGAGGAAGCCGAAACCAGACCCCAGCTCACCACCGGAGACGGCGTCAAGATTGGCATGGGGCTGGCAGGTGTGTTAAAACTGATCTCCGACCTTGGAGCAAAATAGTCCTACTCTCTCGGCCTTTCAAGTAGTCATTTTTATGGGGTAACTTGGATGATTAAAGTTGTGTGAAAGACATTTTGCATTCTACTACCGCTGGTTATCTATCCAGCGGTTTTCTTAATTAGGTTGTTTGTTTGATCGATATATCACCAAATCGCTAACCATGCCTATTTCACAGAAGCCTGAGTTTTACCCCAAGTATATAGTTGCTGGACGCTTCTCCCGTGATTTTGTTATCCCCAATTCCATACACCCGAAGATGGATTTCTTGGGTGGAAATGCCGCTTTCACTGCTGCTGGCGTTGCTTTGTGGGATAAGCCGGTTGGAATTCTCTCCAGGATCGGAGAAGATTATCCACGCGAATGGCTGAATCAATTTCATGATCATGCAATTGATACCCGCGGTATTAAAATCATCCCTGATTCAATCGACTTGCGAAATTTTTACGGTTACAAATCCGACTCCTTATACCAACTGGATGGTTCGGTGGGTTTATTCGCGGATATCGAATATCCATATCCACTCTCTCTGCTTAATTACAAACCCGAAAAATCGCCAAAAGATGATCTGCACACCCGTCAGCTCACATCACCGTTATCAACAGACATCCCCAACGATTATCTGGATGCAGTCGCAGCGCATCTCTGCCCAATGGATTTCATCACACAAAGCTTACTGCAATCCGTGCTTCATGCCGGGCAAATTCGGACGATCACTCTTGAAGCCAATCCCGCTTACCTATTGCCAGAGAACTGGAACGAACTCCCTGGAATTGTTTCAGGTCTTACATGTTTCGTGGTTGAAGAAAAGGATATCCGCCAGTTTTGCCGTGGAAGGAGCAATGAACTTTCAGAGATGGCAGCGGAGATAGGTAAAATGGGCAGCGAGTTTATTGTGATCCGCCAGGAAAATGGGATCATGCTGTATCAACATTCCACCGGACTCAAGTGGACGATTCCATATTACCAGGTACAGAAAGTGAATGCTCATTCTGCCCGCCATGCGTTTTGTGGAGGATTTTTGGCGGGATATATCCAAACCTATGATCCTGTCAGTGCTGCAATTAAAGGGGTTGTCTCAGAATCGATGGCTGCAGAGGTTTTACATCCTCTCGCAATATTCGACTCAATTTCCGGCCTTGCCCAGGCAAGGGAGGGCGTCATCAAAGGTATGGTGCAAGCGCTCTAGTTCTTCTGTTTCAGTCCACGCACTTCAAACACGGAAAGCAACCCTGTTTTCCCTTTCGCTGCAAACGGTTCAACGTTGCTAACCTCAACCTGATCCTTTACCAGATTCCATGTGGATGAGCTGATCAAGATCTGACCTGGTTTCGCAAATTCCTGCAGACGTTTGGCGGTGTTCACAGAATCACCCAGGGCAGTATATTCCAGGCGTTTTTCTGTTCCCACGAGCCCTAAAACCGATTCACCTGTATCCAAGCCAATGCTGAAATCCAATTGGAACTCGGATGGGAACTGACACTTGATAACCGGCATGATGTCTCGCATAGCTATGGCAGCTTTCACCGCCCGCAAAGCATGATCGGGTTGCTGGATAGGCGCATTGAACCAGGCCATGATCGCATCCCCTAGGAATTTATCGATGGTGCCTTCCTGGGCAAGAACTGCATCCGCCGCAGCCGAAAGATAGCAATTAATGACCGAGATCAGTGTTTCAGGAGAAACAGACTCGCCGAGTCGGGTGAAACCATGCAGATCTGCAAACAAGGTGGTGATCAGCGCCCGGCTGCCGCCAAGTTTGATTGCGTCTGGATTAAGCTGATTGATCACTGCCGGGCTGACCATTCTTTCAAACAACCGCTGCCTGGCGATCAGTCGTTTCTTTTCTGTGAGGTCCTCTACAACAATGGTCAAACCTGTGTGCTGTGTCTCCCCTTCTTCCATAGGAGTCAGGCTGAAACGAAGGTCCATCTCGCCGTGATTCTTTGAGTGGGAGGTAAATTCAAGCCCGAAAAATGACTCTTGTCGCCGCCAGGTGCGTTCCATGTATGGGCGCAGTTTCCCGGCCAGACCTGGCAGATACCCTTCCAACTGATCCCCCAATCGGCCGCCCTCTTTAATTTTCAACATTGTCCTCGCTGAATCATTACAGAAAATGACCACCTCTTCCTGGTTGGTGGTAATCACACCGCTGGCTATGGATGAAAATACGTCTGACATTAGTTTTTTTAGTTCCGTGACTTCTGCCAGCGATATCCGTACAGAGGCGAAAAGCCGGGCGTTCTCCAGTGCAATGGCAGCCTGGTTCGCGAAAGTGAGCATGATCTCGCTATCCGATTCCGAAAAATGCCCGGTTTGAATGCGGTGGTCTGTATATACCACACCGACGATCAGATCCTTTAACTTCAATGGAACACAGAGGATGGAACGCAGGTTGTAGGCGATTACACTTTCCTGGCTGTCAAACCTCGGGTCTTCCTTAGCGTTGGTGGTAAGCACAGGTTTTCCATCCGTCAATACCCTTTGGATCACACTGCGGCTGACGTGCAATTCACCTTCGCTTATGCTCGATTTATCCCAATTTCTAGCAATGGGTGTAACAAAATGGCCTTTACCGTCATTCAGCATCAAGAAACCGCGCTCAGCATGGGTCAAGTTTATGATTGTGTCGATCACATTCTGAAGTACAACACCAGGCTCTAAAGAAGCATTGATCAACTGGCCAATAGCAGACATTCCCATCAATTGTTGGCGGCTGGATTCCAACCGGTTTGCATGGGTCTTTAATCTTTCAAGTCCCACTATGATCCGATTCAAATCATCCATTCCCTGTGGTGAAAGCATGGTAACAGAATCATGCGCCAGTGTAACTTGTAAATTTTGCAACTCATTGTGCAATAAATTGATACTCGTCTGCAAGGTGTCGTGATCAGTCATCCATTTGCTTTCTATGTGGCTGAAATACTCGAGAAATTGCTGTAAAAATGATCATTTTTTGGATCTTTTGAGAGGCCTGCTTCGCTAAAATTGGGTTGCCCGTCTCATCACCATAGATGACATTTTCATACTCGCTTTGAAGGATGATAGCATAAGGTTTTATCTCCGGCAACTCTTTCACCCATTCCTTAACCCGCTCATTGATAGTCCTGGCAGGCTGGTACGGTTTCTTAAGCAATCCAAACATCACATCTGGAAGTAGAAACATTTGCTCCAATGTGGTGCGTTTGTTGTAAACCGCCCACCAGCTCAGCCATGAAGGAGGAGTGATCCCTGTTTTGCGCAAACTTTTTTCCAATACCAGCGGCATGGAAGGGCTGATCTCTGGCAATTTTAGTAAAAAAAAGAATAACAACGCACAGATTCCAGCAGATAGGATCAGCAGGATGATTATGGCGAGAAAATTTTGGGTCGATTGGAATGTCTGTCTTTTAAGCAGGATGTCGCTTATCGGCGCCGTTTCATCCATGGTCAGATCCGGCATATCCTGAAAGGCATTCAAATTGCCGATCTCATCCTCCAGAGTCCTATCATTTTGTCTCAGTGTTTCTTCATAGACGATTGGGGTCTGGTTGGTGGTTGGTTCAAATATCACCCAGCCATATTCGTTAAAATAGACCTCAGGCCAGGCATGTGTATCTTTCATTCTTACAACATACAACTCATTCTCTTCGACCAACTCTCCTTCAGCGAATCCGACAGTCAACCTAGCTGGGATGCCGATAGACCGCAGCAGCAGCACTTCAGCAGTCGCAAAATGATTGCAGAATCCCTGCTTGTCTTCAAAAAGAAATACATCGATCGGCTCATCACCTTCAATTGTCGGAGGCAGGTTGGACATGTATCTGTAATTTCGACGCAGATAATTGGTAATGGAGTCCACTTGATCGTAAGGGTTTTCCTTCCCATGAATGATCTCCATTGCCAATTCTTTCACCATTGGGTTTATGTTCTGCGGTAGACTCAAATAGCTTTCCTTGACCCAATTTGGATAATCATCGTTTGTCTTTTCCAATTGCGGGATGGCCGGAACGCTTTTCATGCTGCTCACCCGGTAGGAAACGCCTCTTTCCAACGGATCAATAGGCTGCATATGATCCACATCTACCACACCGGGGGCAACTTCCAATCCGAATAGGTAGTCAGGGATGGAGACCAGGTATGGACTTTGTTCTGTGATCAACATTTTTGTCAGCTCAGAATAAGCCGTAACCTGAAAGGTATATGTTTTCCTGGCAGCCCATTCTTCCGCTACTGGTATCAAATTCGCATTATTCAGGTCCAACTCCTGGTCAATGGAACTCTTCCAATAGCCATTATCATAAATACTATAGCTTCGTGTCCGCCAATAATATCGCTGCTCCAAAGGATCTCGTCCAAACGCTTTAATGGAAAATAAAACCGTAGTTTCTTGTGGTGTGCTGGTCCCAATTTGTAATGTATCGTAAAATTGGATCGATCGGACAGCGCTGCTGCTTTTCAGTGAATTAAATGCATTTGCGAAGGTTTCCCTGGTTCCATCCAGCGGACGTGTCATTTGCCGCCAGAGACGTGCAGCAGGGTCAGAAACCTTGGATACAACAGGCGTGACCCATATAATTGTCAGCACCGCCAGTAATAATATGCCCGCTGTACGGGTTAATTCGAAATTCACTCCGGGCGGCACCAGAATTTGGTTCTTTTTCCACCTTTTTTGGTTTTCCATTAGATTGGAGCGCATCACAAGCATGAAAGCTGTAAATAAAAACACAAAATAATAGAAAGATCTCAGTTTATTGGCCAGGTCATATCTATCAATGATGACAAAAAGAATTGTGGTTGTGATAACCACAAAAATTGCTGAACCTCGCCTGGTTAGAAGAAACCCAGCTGTCACAGCTAATATCCAAAATAACGCGCTTACCGTTGTAAAGAATAAGATCGGATCTTCTAATGGTGCATGTTCTAACAACTGGTAAATGGAGAATATAACCCGCTCATAAATTAGGATCAACCGCTCGATCCACAAAAAACCTGGCGCGTATAACACCCCCAGTAAAGTAGAAACAGCCACAAGCCCATGGAAAAATGCAATCCCCCAACCCGCCCAACCCGGCAACTTCGCGTATCCCAGCAACAGCCCCAATATCAAGGCTGGAATGATAAACCCTGCCACAATATTCAAATTCTCGATCCACTTTGTATTGGTTAACCTACCCGCCAGAATTTGTAACAAAAGAAAGAGAAGGAGCGCTGAGAACGCATCCCAATTGCGGGAAAATGGATCAATTTTGGATTTCCTGTCCATAAATTGAGTGTACAATGGATGAGAACTTAACGTCAACTATTGGGAGTAATCATGGAAGCAATTTGGAATATTGAGATCAACTTGATCGCCGCAATTCAAACATCGTTGATCTGGTTGTCCGGGGTCATGAGATCGATCACCCTGCTGGGTAGTGAAAATTTTTTTATTCTAGTAATGCCCGCCCTTTACTGGTGTGTGGATACAGGCATTGGGCTGCGAGTAGGCTTGATACTTTTATTAGGCGGTCATCTAAATGGCATATTTAAGGTCATTTTCCATTCTCCAAGACCGTACTGGTACAGTTCGGAAGTTAATGCCCTCAGCGCCGAAACGTCCTTTGGCATGCCCTCTGGTCATGCAATGAGCACATCCAGTGTATGGGGCATGGCAGCCTCGTTATTCAAGAAACGCTGGTTCACCATATTGAGTGTTGTCGTCATCTTCTTGGTCGGTTTTTCGAGGATCGTATTGGCTGTGCATTTTATCAGTGATGTTCTCGTGGGTTGGACTTTGGGCTTGATCCTGCTGGTGGTATTCATCAAATTGGATAAACCACTGACCGGATGGCTAAAAAGTATGAATCTGTCAGCTCAGATCGTGGTGGTCATCCTCTCCACAGCATTGTTAATAGGTTTAGGTTACCTCCCTTATCTCTTTGTGGGTGATACAGCCCTTCCGGCTTTATGGGTCCAGAATGCCACAGCCGCCCACCCGGATGCCTTGCCCGCTCCATACAGTACGAGCGGCATTTTCACTACTGCCGGGGTTTGGCTTGGTATGGGCATAGGCGCTGCCTGGCTGAATAAAAATGGAGGTCTGTCAAAAACTGGCAGCACTCGCAATCAGTTGCTGCGATATCTGATTGGCATTCTCGGAATCGCTGTGTTTTGGTATGGACTGGGAGCGGTTTTTCCGCGTGGTGAAGAATTCTTACCACTAACGTTGCGTCTCTTGAGATATGCATTGGTTGGGTCATGGATTGGCGCCGGTGCGCCGGTAATTTACAAGCGGCTAAAAATATAAAATGGTTTACAAGATTCATCATGTATTTGCATTTCTAACCACTCTCACCTATAATTTGAGCATAGTTCAGGAGGATTCTTATGAGAAAATTAACTAGCTTTTTAACTGGCGCCTTAATTGGCGGATTGGTCGGTGCTACCTTTGCACTGCTTTTTGCCCCATCAACAGGACCGGAATTGCAGGGGCGGATAAGATTATCGGTCAACGATCTGGGGAATGAGGTGCGTTCAGCAGCAACAAATAAACGCGAAGAATTACAGAAGCAATTGGAAAACCTGCGTAAACCCATTCAAGTAAAATAGCCATCTGCTTATTGTATAAGCAGAAAAGTTACTACCCTCTTTATTCCTGCATAAAGGGGGCTTTGTTTATTAATACCCGAAAAAAGGAATTACCTTATACTGTACGAATAACTTGCCGGCTGCCGGGTAAATTCCGTAGTGCCGCTTATAACCAATACAGCTTTGTAAATATCACCCGAAAAATCAACCGGGATATCAGCTTTGTTATATTCATCTAATTGGATGGGCGTAACCGTAACATCATTGCCATAAGTGATCAGGCTGAGTTTGTAGGTTTGAGGCAATCGATTCGCTATTCGCACAAAACCTGCTGCGTCCCAGCCGCCTTTGCCGTCCTCAAAATTTTCAAAATAGTTGATGGCGGGGATGGCGATATCATCCACCATAATACCTTCGCCATTGACAGCCGCATCGGTGATGTATTCAAACCGCACCTGGATCTTCTTCCCGGCATAGTCTGAAAGATCCACCTGCTCGTTTATCCAGCCATTGGTAATGCCGTTATATCCCCAACCGTAGCTGTTACCAGAAACATCCCGGTCCGTGCCGGATGGTGTGTTCAAGAAGACCCAGTTTCTGCCATCCTCCGAAACTTCAACATAAGCGTAGTCATAATCCTGTTCCAGGTCATACCAGGTTTGATAGCTCAGTTCTATAGGCTCGGACGTGTTCGTGAAGTCAAACTCCCGCGTCAGAGTCATATCCGATTCATCTCCCTTGAAGGACCAGAATGCAAAATCGCCAGAATAAGGATTATCCTGCAGAAGCCGAGCTTCCAAGCCGCCCTGGAAGCTGATTGTATGCTCCCCGCTGCATTCGAATTGGACGTAATCTACTCCGAATTGAAAAACTTCGCTCGAATCCGTGTAAGAATCACAACTATCAACCAGCTCCGTGTACGAAGGTGTGGCCAGCCCGCGATATGATTTGTAGCTAAACCTGCCATCGCCAACGTTTCTGTCGTTAAGGAAGTTGGTCACTGCCCAATCAGCAAACAGGTCCTTGGCGGTGATCAATTTTCCAGTGGCCGGGTCCGTTTCGTTCATATCACTTAAAACTTTATCGATGCTTTTCATACCGTTCTCGGGCATACCAACCAGAGCTTTGGTGGCGTCTTCGCCGAACCGATCAAGGAAGTAGGTGACAAACAGAAAACTGGCGCCGTAATGGCTGCCGTTCTCGCCAACACTGCTGCCCCAATCATTTAACTGTAAATCAGTATTGGATGTATAAGAGTAATCAAATCCACCCGGATCATAATTATTGAGCAAGGCAGCCAGCTCCGAGAAACCTTCGTTCAGCCAGGTTTCTTCGTTGAGATCGCGATACCAGTGGATCATATGCTGAAACTCATGTGCCAACACGCCATAGGTAAATTCCTGCCCCAGGTCAATGCCATCCGCGTTGAGGATGAACATCTCATGCCCATTGGAATATTTATGCGCCTCCGGCGCGTATTCATCAAAAGATGAATAATATCCGGCCAGGCTGTCGCCCAAATTGGAACCCATTAAGATATACAAATGGGGATCATTATCCACACCCGGACTCCACTCGCTGCCGAAAAATTCCCGGTTGGTAGGGTAAATTTCTGCTTCGAATGTATCTGTTAATTTAATTAGTTCCTTCTTATCAAACCTCACACCATCTTCCACCCAGAAATAGACATGCGGGGTGATGTATTGCAAGGTGGCTGGAATTTGAAAAGTGTTATTATTGTCGGTATTGGTCACCCAAAAATCCTGCTGCTCCCCGATTTCAAGTGGTTTGATCGGGGCGGGGAGGGTGATGGGAACATTGTCCTTCCCCAACAGCCTGCCAGCCAGATCGATCAAATTGCTGATCGGCACAATGGTGTCTTCCAGGTCTCTTAAAACATCCTCGGCCTGTGTCAGTTCCTGCTCACTCGGCACAGGTTGATTTTCCAAAGGCAGCGCCGGTTCAGGAATGGTGACTTCGCTGGGAATCTGCGGGGTTGACAGCGCATTATTTGGGCGCCAGCTATTAAATGACGATTGAGAAGTACTTTTATACAGAGCATAACCGCCTGCTCCAAGCGTGACACAACAGCAAAAGATCACAACAACAATAATGAGCACAGTGATCAACGTTGATCGCTTCATAATCCCTCAATTCACAGTTATTATTACATCGATTGTGAATGATTATAAATGCAATATTTTAGAACAGGATTAATGCATGGAAGGTTGTACTTCACTTATGGTGCAGATGTCTGGATCACGAGCGGCACATAGATATTGATGCCATTCCCGATTTCTTTGAAGTTGACCAGTGTCAAGTTCTTGCCGCAATCAGACGAGGTTGAAACATAGGTCTTAGCAGAGAGGGCATTGCCCGCCAGGTCCACGATCTGCACCCAAACCGAATTGGTGGAATTGAGGGCCTTCGTGCCAAGCACGATCTCATAGCCGCCCTCGCCATAAGCAGTCGAAGCGCCGGTCATACCTAATAAGTTTACGGTGCCATTATTCCACGTACCGCCTGCCTTCACAACCAGGTTCTTGACCGGGTCGCCATCCAGGTTAAACACCTGTCCGGCGATGCCTTGCCAATTACAGGCGGCAGATGAATTGACAAAATTAGGAATGAACACCGGCGACCCGGGTTGGATGCCATAAGTGAACTGTGCCGACGTAGTTGCTGTGGGTAGGATCGTTGTAGCAGTTGCTGTTGGTGGAACTTTTGTGGATGTTGCAGTTGCTCCCTGTTGGGTGGGGATGTTCGTTGTCTGTGTGCTTGCAGGTTGTGTTTGCGTAGGTGTTATTTGGGTGGGAGTAGTCTGGGTAGCAATCTGGGTTGGTGCATAGGTAATGGTGATCAAACGCGATGGAACCAGGTAGGTTTGCAGCGGCGTCGGATAAGCTGGCAGGCTGGAGCTGGTGTTGATCGAATGTGGTTCCGCCTTGTTTTGTTCCCCTTTGACCCCGGCAGCTGTTGGGGTCATCTCGAAAATTGACGCCTGCTGCGCGTTATCCATCCCTTTCGGGGAACTGAGATGAAAACCGCATCCGGTCAATACAATGGATGCCATCATCACGGTTGTGATCAGCTTTTTATACATGCAATACTCCCTGGCGAACCCAACTCGATGAATCAAGCCGATGGGATACGCTTTGGTGATAGATAATTTGTATCAGGGGATTTTGTGCAATATTTAGACCAACGCCTCATCATTTGGCAGTTTGTCTTTGTTCTTACCGATATTCAGCCGCCACAACCCGATGAAACCCCAAACCAGGATCATCAGCGTATTGATCGCCTGCATCGCGAGGATGAACGTTAAAGCCTCACTGCGGGTGGTACCATACAGCGGCAGCAGGCTGACCGCCACGAATTGATAAATACCGACATATCCGGGCGTCGATGGAATGGCCGAGGACAAACCCATAGCCACCAGCAGCAGAAATGCCTGTGGATAAGTGAAATCCAGGTTCAAGGCATGGCTCATCAGCACCACCCCGCTGGCATCCAGGATCCAGACAATGACAGACAGCCCCAGGAAGCCGGCTGCCCGCCCCATGTGGATGAACGCGCTGGCGCCCAGCAGAAAATCCTGCAAGAGCTTGTTGACCTTCTCCCGCCAGCTTTCAGGAAATGGAAGTTTGTTGATAAGAGAGGTAATGAACCCGCGCATGCGCGGCGCCAGCAGTAGGAAAATTAACGCCGCCACGCCTAAAATGCCCATCACCCGCATCGCCTGTGGCAGCCAATCCGGCAGGTTGCCAATGGAAGGCACCACCAGCACACCGATCAGCACCAGCGTCACCACGTCAAAGATGCGTTCCGTGAGCGCCGTCGCCAGCACATAAGACTTCGACACCCCGGTCTTCTCCCCCAGCATCACCGAGCGGATCACTTCGCCAGCCCGGGCAG
This sequence comes from uncultured Chloroflexia bacterium, assembly GCA_963841805.1. Taxonomy (GTDB): domain Bacteria; phylum Chloroflexota; class Anaerolineae; order Anaerolineales; family Anaerolineaceae; genus PNON01. The sequence goes on along the minus strand of CAWJEB010000010.1, from coordinate 309,304 downwards.
GCAGGAATGTGTTGCCCACATACCCCACCGCCGTCGCCCAGAACATTGTCAGCGCCTTGATCCGCTTTTCCGCGCTGAGCAGCACGCCCCAGCGTAAGCCGCGGGTAAACACCGATATGCTGCCGAGCACGAAGATCAACGCCAGGTATTTCGGGTCCGCCTGCCGCAGGGTATCCATCATCTCCTGCCAGGATACACCGCGAATGGCCAGCACCAGCAGAATGGCAGCGATCACTATCGTCAGCGCGAGGTACCATCCACGGTAGGATCGTTTGGTGGGTGTTGTTGGCTGGTTTGTGGTCATGGATGGATTATAGCACTTGGGAGAGAGATCTTATCAGAATATATCAGAGAGGATCACAGAGAAATAATTTCCATTCATCATACATCTTCTCAAGATGACATTTAGTATTAATGTAAGTATTTTTTCGAAGTTTATCGAAATATGCAGCAGAGTTATACACATTTTCAATACCCCCTCCTGTCCCCATTGTATACGCAAGATTCGTCATTGTTGCATCGATAATAATGATTGGTTTTTTTTCCTTGATAGAATCGGAAAACTCTAACAGCATATCACTTGTTCCATAATTGTTCTTAATTAGCGGATATTGATAGACATATCGTGTAGGAGAACTTCGTTTAGAATAAAAATTAATACCCGTTTCAGCCCCAAGAATTAGGACATAATCCCCTTCATTCGTGTTTTGTTTTATATATTTTATTATGCGTGTTGTATTTTCATCTCCCGAATTATCTAATCTTAGAAAGGGTGGAAAGCTTGAGTAATAACCTGTAAGTAAAATAAGCACGGGAATAGTAAAAGCAATGATAAGGTAAAAGATCTTTGTTTTCCATTGTGCAAGCTTACAAGCATCTAGTACTCTAAAGATAATGTTTAATGCAAAGCCTGTTAAAATGGTTAATATCGGTATCCACCCTATGTAGTAATGCGGGAAGGCCCTACCGGATATAGTTGCTAAAGCAATTTCTATCGGCAGGTTCAGTAAAACAAAATATATTATTTTTGTATTGAATGGATTAATTTTGAAGATTGAAGCAAATTTATTGCTTTTTCTCAATATCGTTGATGCAAATATTACCAACCAGCCAATCGATGCAAAAATTGATAATCCTGTTGTTGTAAAAAGTTCAAAACCTCTTCTTATTGATAAATATCTCGTTTGCCAATCCGTTTTTATATATTCAAAATTATATAAAAAAGCATCCTTCCAATAGTCGGAAAGGCCGCCGTTGAGGCCAAAATACAAGATTGTTACTGCGGTGATAAATAGAAATCCAGTGATTACCAGAAACGCTTCAGAACCAGCTTTTTTCCAGTCATTATTATGACTTTTAAGCAGGGCGATGGTAATAAGAATACAAATAAATATACCTATTAAGTTTTGTTTTAATAAAAAGGACAAGCCGGAAAAAAGACCTATAATAAAATACGATAATTTTTCATAATAACTTTTCCCATTATTGAAAAATATATACACACAGATAAACTGAAAGCTGAGGGCAAATTCTGTGGTGAGATTCCCCTCAGATATTAATTTGGGGATACACATTAACCATAATAAAGTACTTGTAATACTAATAAATTCCCCAAAACTTTTTCTTAATAATTTTATACTTATAATGCTCGTTAGGTAAAGATTTACCCATTCAAAAAACCAAACCCCCCAACTCGAATTCCTGAAAATACGCAATGCTAAAGCATTTATATAAAATATTAGAGGGGGTTTATGATCCCAAACATCTCTATAGGGGATATATCCTTGATTGATCTTCCAACCAATATACTGAAAGACTGTTGAATCTCTACCTGCGATTGGTTTGTAATACGGGCTGATTGACAATAATACCAGACATACTAATATGCCGAGTAAAAGCAATATTAATAATTTTTTATAATCAGGTTTTCTTTTTATTAAGAGTTTCAACCTTGATCCATATTACTATAAAATGACCGCTAAATGAGTGAAATACCAACCTTACATAATATTGATTCTGGATTTGAATTGTAGTTCAGAGTCTTTATACTTCTAGAATAGGCAATTAGTAATTGTACAATTATCAGGTTTTCAACCATTAATTCGCGGGTTGTTTTTTGATAAAGTAGAATTTCGATATGAGCGGTAAGAGGCGTATATCGATTTCAGAAATAGCTGAAAGATCGCGAAGCCATAAATCCAGCTCATTATAACCATTAGTAATATATTATTTATGGATGAAGAATAGATAATAACAGCTGGAACGACAAAGTATGACGCAACAATCTTATGAATAGTAGACCATTCGATAGTCAACATTGCAGGTAATAATAAGATTGTGTATCCAGGCCAGGCTATTGGGGAGCACAAGATCGATAGGGTTAGCCCAATTATGTGAATTAAATGGTTAGATGGTTTGTATTTATATATTACGAAAACCCCGCTTGCTAAAAGTATAAGAGCTGGAATATATCCAGCGGAATAGCTCCCCAACCTGCTAGTCAATCCAAAAATTGAACTATTTCCAGGGATAAAATAGCCAGAGTATTGACTTGTACTATGTATCCATTGGAAATAAATTTCTGGTCCAGAAATAATCAATGTTAAAAAACTAACAAGAATAGCTGTTGAAACGGCTGAAAGAAAAATCTTTTTGTTATTACTAAAAACTAATATTAAAACCCAGATTGCAAAATTAGGTTTTATCACCAGTAATAGACCTATAAAAACCCCGGCTAAGATTTGTTTCTCATTTTTAATAAATATCCATGCTAGCGTGATAAATAGTAGCAATACAACGTAAATTTGACCTAGCTCGACCGTATGCCAAAAACCTGCCAGACAAAAACCCCATAGAAGTTTGGTTTTAGAGATTTGAAAATTGATCTTTAAGAGGAATAAACATAGTATATAAATGATGATAGACAAAATTCGCCATATCTTGACTGAAAGATACAATGGAAATAATGTGAACAGCAAAATAAGATACAGTGAACTTGGCGGGTTCAGATTAGGGGAAATAACTTCTTGCCCATCAAATTCAACAACAAAAATATTATCTAATTCATAGCTATAAGGATTATCATGGCGAAGAAATGCCGCTCCTGATGAATAAAACGATCCAAAATCCCTTGGGTTAGCATTACGAAACGTCCAAAGGAGATTTATTAGAATTATGAAAAATAAAATAATGATTGGAAATATTATTTGGTTTTTCTTGACCATTTCCAAATATAGATTCTTGTTGTTATATTTCTTACTTATATTACTCATAGCACAATCTTCTTGAACCTGATTCCGATGACTAATTAGCCTGTTTAGATTCGCTAACTATTGATCTGTTTACCAACAGATGTTTTAATGGAATTGATACTAACCAGGCGATCAAGGCAAATAATATTCCAAAAATTAAATCAATCACATAATGGTGCCCAAGTATTAATGTGGATAAACCCACAAGAATTGGGAGAAGCAGAATCCATAGAGCTTTTTTCCCCCAGAGGAATAGAATATATATGCAAATATACGACGGATACCCCATGTGAAGGGATGGCATTGCGGCAACAGGATTTGGACCAAAAAACTCAACCAGGGTTGGATAGACAAAGGCGCTGAGTGTGACAGGTTGGTCCGGGAGATATCCAAATTTAGTCGCCCACCAAGGTGGTGCTGCTGGGAAGAAGAAGTAGGTAATGAAAGCACCATAAGTTAAAACTAATAATCCAAAAATGTATGGCCAGTAAGAATTCTTTCGATAATACCAAATACACACCGCAACAATTATCGGTGTAACAAAGTGAGCCATATACAATAAATTCGCCAGTATGATTATGATTTTAGCCCCTGGCGTGGTTGGGAGTTGTTGCTGGATCACGTATGCAGGTATCCAACCATTAAATATCGATTTCTCCCAGGTGATCAAGTCAGTAATGTGGATTTCCGAAGGAGATAGGTTATCCGCGAAGCCACGCAGCGATTGATAAGTAAGTAATAATAGGAAAAATGGCAATAGATCTTTAAGCAGGGCTCTTTGTTTAGATTTCCAAATAAACAGAGTGACTGTTAATGCGATTACGATATCGAGGGATGGAAAAATACCATTTAGAACATAATAAGTGGAAATGAATCCAATGATTAGAAGTTGCAATAGTAATAATACTTTTTCTTGAGTGAGTAGTTGTTTTAGCATAAACACCTGATAGAGTTAGGTATTAATTTTGAGCTGACTTGAAAAAACCTCATTACATAACCTACGTTTTTACGATAATTAATGACAAAAAATTAGATTAAATTATATTGGGTTGCGCAGAGAATTTCAGGAATTTACCTGAAATATCGAAACCTCGCTGGATTCATATATTAATGTAAACTTATTTGAAGAATTTAACACCTCCGAATAATGAATTAAACAAAGTATTTTTTCAGCTTCGCAATTATCATGATTAATAACTATATAATCAACATTTAAGTTTAAGTAACCTGTAGTGTTTGATATACAATTTATGCTTTCGTATAAGCAAGACTTGAACCCATTGTAATACCAGATTGCCTGACTGTACTTCGACCCCTCTAACCATTCTGTTCCCTGAACAGTTGTAAAATTCTTCTGCTGTGTTAGTGCAGGGAACCATTCAACGTAATTGTCCATGTACCAGTTGGGTGATTGTGTCAGAATTACAAAATTTTTAGCTGGTGGGATGTTTTGGTTGATCCAATCATATGAATTTACTTCGCTTTCAGAAATACTATCTAAAGTGGGAAAATAGATTGTTGTTCTTAAAGTAGCTAAGCATAAAAATATGAGTGATAAGGAGTACTCCTATTACATTTTTGGGTGTTAGGGTTTTCAATTTCCTTCGACCCTCATTTGTACTTTTCGGGAAAATTTTTAATAATCTTTCAATTGCAACACCTGCAATCATTGATATGGGTATCATGGCATTACGACTATCACTTCGGGGGTTCAGAACAATTAGGAATAAAAACCAAATTATAAAGAAATATTGTTTCTTGACAATCATGGAGTAAATGCCGATAAGTGCCACAACTGCGACTATGGTTAGTCTAAACTCCTCCGTTAGATTGAACAGCACAAGATCTTTCAACGGTTTCGTCCACGAAAACTCCCCCGCGGAAAACCCCGCCATGAAAGGCATGATTCCATGCTGTGATATAACATTAAAGATATACGGCGCCATGAGGATCATGCTTCCCGCAAAAAATCCAATCAAGGGGATGATCTTTTTCCGTGGATCAGAATAAAAAAACCAAATCACAGCAACAGTGATCCACATCACCCAGAATATTTCCAGATGAGATAACCCGGTGATTCCACCTGCAATGACCCCAATGACCAAATGCCATGGGTTGCGAGAATCTAAATATTTAACAAAGTAAAAACAACCTAATAATGAGAATGTAAACGAAATTGACCTTGTCACGCCCCCACCCATGATCAACCACTCGAAGGATGGCGGAAGGATCGCCCAGATGGCCGTACTTAATAATGCGATTGTGTCATCGCCTTTCACCAATTTGCGGCTGAAAAGAAAAACCAATGGGATAGCCAGTATATTAAAGAATAGCGGCACAAACCTGAACAGAGTAAATAGATCGATGTTGAAAAAATCATTAAGGAAACCCACCAGATAAAATGGCAAAGGCGGGTATGCAAATGGAATATTTTGCAGGTTGTATGTGGTGTATTTTGGAATCTGATAATTATTCTGTTGCAGATCAATTACCATCCGATAGAACAGCCCGCCATCATTGATCGGATAAGGCGACTTGGATATGACAGTAACTCGAAGTACTGTTCCTAATATGATGATGACAGCTAAGAAAAAGATGATTTTGTTTTTTTGCACGATACTCAGCCTTCTATCCGGAAAATTAACACTGATCAAATTCCATCTAATTTATACACTTCTCGTTGGCGGGTTCTAACTTTAGTATCTGAACCCACTCATCCTCAAAAATCGATTCTGCGCAGTTAGGCGCAAACTCTCTAATCAGGAATCTGGCCGCTTCTTCATTCAATTTGTTTTCATCGTGTTTCAGCAAAAAATAAGAGGCATCTTCTTTGCTAAAGAAAAGGTGAGTCACATTTTCTTTTTGCAGCTGGTTTGAGACCTCTTTAATATTACCTGACCTCTGAACCCTCGCAATCCATTCCGATTGATTGATGTCGGCCATGCAATTCTTAGCACAGTAATATCCCCTGGCATCCCACAGGAATAAGACCTTAGCATCATCGGGAAGTTTGTCATTTACATATTCAATTCCCGAATAATCCCGCACCATTCTGCTCAGAAAACCCGCTTTTGATTCGTTGCCCAATAATACCTGCTCTGGCCGAACAATACTCTGATAGATTCCCATAAATACCAGTGTTGCAATAATCATCCCGCCCGTGAAACCAAGAACGACGATTCTGGCAATTTTCTGATTTTGCATCCCCCTTTGGATGGAAAGGAACACAGATGCAGCTAAGATACTGAATATTGGAAATAATGGCAGCAAGAATCGAATTTGTTGATAACCGGCTGCCCAGGCAGTGAATAGCATTACCGAGATGATGGCAAAAATATCGAGTGCCTGTTTATATTCTGCTTCTATTTTGTACCTGATAAATGGGTAAAGCAAAACAAGCAGAAAAATCGGGTTCGGCATCTCCATGCTGCTCATGAAAGTGCCAAATTTCTCGTGATGAACAAAAATATTTATGGGCAACAAAACATAATCGAAAAATCGCCGTCCTACACCAAAACTGCCCATATATTCCAGCCACATCTTCAATTGGATGGGATCGGTGCCATGCTGCGAAAAGACGAATGGATAGAGCGGGTTGCCAGTCCACAACAGGTTCTTGATATACCAGGGTGAAGCAACAATGAGAGCGGAAAATGAAAATGCGAAGGTGCTTTTTAAGAGATTTGCGACCCTCGCAGGTTTTCCTCGATCCTTAATAATGATCCAAAAAATGATCAGCGCCAATACAAGCAGCCCGCTGAAAGCGGAGTATTTCGATCCAAGTGCCAACCCTTGCAAGATCCCGCTGAGAACAAGAATGGATAGCGTGCGTTCTTCCTTCCAACGGACCAGCAACACAACAGCCAGGAATTGGAACAAAGCCCAGGCCATATCCGTATAGGCTGCATTCCCCCATAATGGCAGGATGGGTATGCCGAGCAAAATCGCAGCCGCCAGCCAACCGCCAGGTTTGGGCAGGAAACGTTTCCCGAATGCATATGTTGCTAGCAATAAAAAGATCAGAGTAGAGAAATGGATCAACCGGGCGAATATATCGCTGCCCAAGGCCATCCCAAGCAAATAGAGCATTTCCCATGTGAATGGATAAAATGTTACCCAGTTTTTTAGTAAGGGTAATATTCTTCCGGCTTGAATGAATTGTTTTGGACCTTCCAGGTGGTAAAAGAGGCCGTCATAATCCCAGGGTGGCGTGAAAGCCTGGAAAAGCGCCAGCAACAGCGCCAGCGCCGCTGCCGAGAAGATCACCTTCTGGATGAACGAAAATTTTACTCCAGGTCTGCCTAAAATTTTTTTCCTCTCCAATTGCTTCTTCAAGGAAAACGATGCTTTCACGACTAGAAAAGACAGCAATTACAATCAGCCACAGGATCAGGTGCAGCGGTTTGATGAAACCAGCCAGTCCCATAAAAAACACGCCGTAAGCCATCGCTGCCAACCCAAGGGGGATTCCGATAACTGACCTTTCTACAAAAGACCAGCCGTCCAGTTTGAATGGTTTGATCAACAGCGATCCTAGCCCGGCCGCCAGGAATAGAACCAGCGCTGCCAAAGCAATCGCGTACAGGCTGTCCAGCATGGAACCTGAAGATAGGTCATCCAGATGCGGGGCAGGCGTGATCCTCTGTAAATTAAGCAACAATCCACCCAGGATGAGGGTTAAAGCAGTATATGAAAAGTAACTGATCCGCTTTTGGCTCAAATCACCCTATTCGCTATTTATCAAATAAGATAAATCCATTTCTTGATTTTACTTCATTACAGTTTATTTATTGATTCCACGGATATTCTCTGCATATCAACATATTCTTTTCTACCATTTATCCCAGATGCAATTCATCAACGAATTCTCCCCATTCTTTGCTATAATCTCATCTATGAAACAATTACTCCAAAGTATGAAAACTGGAAAAACCATCATCGAGGAAGTTCCCATCCCATCTATGAAACCAGGCTTTGCCCTGGTTCAAAACGCCGCCTCGCTCGTTTCCGCCGGCACCGAACGGATGTTGGTGGAGTTTGGCGAAAAGAACCTGCTGCAAAAAGTGCGCTCCAGGCCGGATCTCGCCAAACAGGTAATCGATAAAGCCCTGCGTGAGGGTATCTTCACCGCGCTGGGAGCAGCCTTCAACCGCCTCGACCAACCCATGACACTGGGTTATTCCTGTGCGGGGACGATCATCGAAGTGGGTGAAGGTTTGAAAGGCTTTAAACCCGGGGACCGGGTAGCCTGCGCTGGCGGAGGCTTCGCCGTCCACGCGGAGTATGCTCTGGTGCCGCAAAACCTTATGGCGCATATTCCAGACAATGTTAATTTTGACTCTGCTGCGTTTACCACCCTTGGAGCTATTGCTTTGCATGGTTTCCGCCTGTCGCAACCCCAGGTCGGAGAACGCGTTGCCATTATCGGCCTCGGATTGCTCGGTCTCCTCGCCGCAGGGATCGCCCGCTCAGCTGGCTGCAGCGTTGCCGGTGTCGATCTCGACCCGGAACGGGTGAAACTGGCTGAATCGCTCGGGTATCCGTCCATTCAACGTGAGAACGCCGAAAACTTTTTTGCAGAGAGATCAGATGGCGCTGGCTGGGATATTGTGCTGATATGCGCCGACACCCCCAGCAGCGACCCTGTGGAGCTGGCCGGCAAGATCGCCCGCGACCGCGGCCGTGTCATCGCCATCGGAGCATTCGGCTTGAATATGCCCCGCAAACCATATTATGATAAAGAGTTGACCTTCATGGTCTCAAGGTCCTACGGACCTGGCCGCTACGACTCGAACTATGAAGAGGTGGGCATCGACTATCCTGCTGGTTATGTGCGCTGGACCGAAGGCCGCAATCTCCAGGCAATCCTCGACCTGCAGGGCAAAGGCTTGCTGGATGTCCATCCATTGATCACGCACCGCATCGGGATCGAAGATGCCTCCCGCGCCTATGACCTGATAACAGGCAAACTCTCCGAACCATTCCTCGGCGTTTTACTGACCTATCCGCAAACAAAACCCGACCTTGGCACACAGCGTACTGTTTTCCTCAGGCAGCCTTCCATTAAAACCAGCGATGGACTTCCAGGGTTGGGTGTTCTGGGAGCAGGCATGTATGCCAATTCCACCTTCCTGCCATCCGTCCGGAAAATCGGCGGCGCCAGGCTGATAGGCATCGCCTCCGGAACCGGTTTGAATGCACGCTATGCAGGCGGAAAGTTTGGCTTTGAATACAGCACCAGCGAAAGCGAGAAAATCTTCACCGATGAAAATGTAGATGTCATCGCCATCCTGACCCGTCACCACCAGCACAGTCCGCAGATCATCGAAGCCTTGCTGCGTAAGAAACATGTTTTTTGCGAGAAACCGATTGCCATAGACCGTGCTGGTGTAGAGGCGGTAATTGAACAATTAAATCAACCGGAACAACCGATAATGACGATTGGCTTCAATCGTCGTTTTGCACCGCTGTCAGTGGAAATGAAACGACTTCCTGGATGGTTCCGATCAGCCCAGGATGATGCAATACACCGTCAATGCCGGGTCTTTGCCGCTCAACCACTGGCTGCACGACCCCAAGGTTGGCGGCGGGCGCATCGTTGGTGAAGGATGCCATTTCATCGACTTTATGACCTGGCTGGCAAACAGCCTGCCTGTGTCGGTATCCACCACGTCTCTGCCAGATGGGAATATTTCGCATGAGGATAACGTCAGCATTACTATTACCTATGCGAATGGTTCTGTCGGAATATTAAATTACCTGGCGAACGGCGATAAATCTTATCCAAAAGAACGCTGCGAGGTGTTCTGCGGTGGACGGGTTGTTGTATTGAATGATTTCCGCCGGGTGGATATGATATACAACGGCCGCAAGTCCAGCCAGCGCAGCAGCTTCCGCCAGGACAAAGGTCACCAAGCAGCTTGGAGCGCCTTCCTTGCAGGGTGTCAAAGACGGTAAACCACCCATCCCCTATGACCAGATCCGTGCAGTGAGTTTATGTGCCGTCGCTGCAGTTGAATCGCTGCACATTGGAAAAGTAATCCAAATAATTTAGGATGGATATCCGAATCCCATCCTAAATTTACCATTGCAAACCTTTTTGATTTAATTAACCGCGCTTACTCCTGCCTTACAATCACCATAGCCAGCTTTTGGGAATAATCTATCAATTCCTCTCGAGAGGGATTCTTCGGCAGCCCTTCAGATTTCAAAATCATACCAACCATGCGTGGATGGCGTTCCAGGCGCACTTCCATGAAATCAGCGATGCGTTCAGGATCGGTCACCACCTCCGCCAGCCCATTGAAGCGACGAGATTTTAATCGGATGGCTACATGGGCATCCGCCAGAATATTCTTCACCCAACTGGCAAATACACCCTTGGATGAGCCGAGGTAAATATCTCCGTCGATCTCTTCATACTGAAGCGCTGTCATTCTCGGCAAACCGGATCTTCGCCCGGTGGTAGTCAGCAGGAGGATCAATCTTCCTACAAGCGGACCCAACCCTAAGGCATACAATGATTTAAAGAATGCTATTGGAGGAGGCTTAAGTGATTGTTTTTCCATATTTTTCTATCTCTCATTATAGGTAATGATGAGGGATAAAGGCAGAACTATTAATCTTATCAACGTCTATAAAGCGAGTGAGAGAGATTAGAGATAAACAAGCATTTTCGATAATTTTGCTATCTAGGGTAATGAATTTTTTCCATGGAATTGAATGTTGGTTCAAGTCCTGAGTTTCGAAACCTTTCAAGGCTCGTTTCTCCGGACAGCCATCGCCCCGGCGTTACCTTCCATAAAGTGTTCCAGCTGACTGGCAGATACTTCTATGGGGTTGAGTCGGGCGGGATCGTTGACAAAAAAGCTGTTATTCTGGGCGTTGTACCCGCTCACCGCAACGATATGCATGGTTGCCCCACCAGGCGCAGATTTATTGTCCTTCCCCCGGTCGCCGGTCCACGGCAGGGTAGGTTTCCCACTGAAGGTACCGCTCACAATCACCTTTGCCCCGCTCAACAGCGCAGATCGAATAGATGCGGCATCATCCCCGATCATCTGACTTCTGCCGCCGGCTGCTTGAACCCCGCGCGCCAGGTCGTCAAAATCGGTGAAGTAATTTTGTTCACTCTCCACTCGCCGGCCTTTTGCATCCACACCGTCACGTGAGCGGTCTGCGACCATCATGCGCCTGGTCAGGTCAACTGCTGCGCCGTTTGAAATACTTTCAGTTTCATCTTTGAAGGACATATTCAGCCCGCGGAGTGCCATCAATAAAGACGTCGGTCCGCAGTTGGAGTTTACTCCATCCCCACCCATCTCTTTATCCGCTGTGAACTGGTTGATTTGCAGTCCCTGCGCCTGTTGAAGGCTGATCTGTGGCGAGTTGAACTGATCCAAACCAAGCGATCCGAGAGCGCCGCCGCTTCCAAGTTGATTCATCAATAGTGATAACAACGAGGTAAGCTGGTCGCCGCCCAACATGCTGGAAGAATCATCACTGCTGCCCATGGGACTGGCCAGCTGACTCATGATCAGCGCCGAAAGCACCTGTTGGAATTCGGCGCTGGTGTTGGATTTATTGAAAGAGGATGTTGAACCTGACTCCAGTCGTTGGTTCATCATGGACAATAAGGGAGAGATTGAATCAGTTGTCATGGCTTGATTATCCCAGATTGATCTGGATTTGCTGTAAATCTTGAGTTAATTATTTGGGAAAAAGGGATTAACCTTCTTGTTTACAGGAGTATCACCATCCTGCTCGGTATACCTAACCAATTGTAGAATTTGAGAGTTATTATAGATCGAAGTGTAATACTGCATCGCCTCTTCCGCTTGATCATCAAACCATAGGAATGGGGAAATTATTTGCATAGCTATTAACTCCTGGATCTATCCATTATTGAGATTTGTCAAATTCCTGAAATTGAATGAATCACAGAATAATATTAATTATTCTTACAGAAGATTCTCTCTAATGTATAAGCTTGGATAGGTTCTGGGATAAAAATTAGCTCTCCAATAAATGTAGAGAGCTATCCCAAAATCAACTTAAGTAAATAGTCGGTTAAATTCCGTTGGCAACAGCCTGTAAAGCCAGGTTGAACAGCCCGGTGGGGATGAGACCCGCAACGATCACCAGCACTGCCATTGAGATGGCGGCCAGGTTCACCCAGAAATCACGGCTGGCAGAGACCTCGCCCTCGCGCATGTACATCATCACGATGACGCGCAAATAATACCATGCGGAAACCAGGGATGTTAACAGACCGATCACTGCCAGGACGATGTATCCACCTTCGATCGCTGTCCGGAACAGGAAGAACTTGCCCCAGAACCCGATCAACGGCGGCACCCCGGTAAACGAGAGCATGAATACAGCCATGGCGGCAGCCAGCCAGGGGTGGTGTTTACTCAGCCCGCTGTAATCCCGAATACCCAGGTCCTGCCCATCCAGTTTCTCGACCGCGGAGATCACAGCCCACGCGCCCAGCGAGGTGATGCCGTAAACCACGAGGTAAACCAGGGCAGAGGCTGTTGCGTTGGCAGTGATGGCTGGGTTGCCATATGGCACCAGCGCCATGAGGATGTAACCGGCGTGAGCGATGCTGGAGTAGGCCAGCAATCTTTTAATGTTGCTCTGCGATACCGCAGCGATATTGCCAACCAGCATGGTGAGCGCGGCCAAGATGGCTAACAGTGGCGCAATCACCGGTGAAATGGAGGGGAAAGCCAGGGTGAACACCCGGATCAATGCGGCGAATCCAGCAGCCTTTGCTCCAATGGACATAAACCCGGTCACAGGCGACGGCGCTCCCTGGTATACATCGGGTGTCCACATATGGAAGGGTACTGCCGCAATCTTGAAGCCGAAACCCACCAGCAGCAGTCCGGCGCCGATGGTGACCAGTCCCATCTGGGCTGACCCCAATTGGATCACGTCGATAATATCTTTTAGATCAGTGAATTGCGTTCCCCCATAGATCAATGCGGTTCCGTACAGCACAAAACCGGATGAGAATGCGCCCAGGATGAAATATTTTAACGCCGATTCTTCAGACTCCGAGCGGGGAACAGCGAAACCGGAAAGGATATACAGCGGGATTGAGAGCAGCTCCAGCGCCAGGAAAACCATTATCAGGTCCGCAGCGGAAGCCATCAACATCATGCCGGCAACCGAGAACAGAAGCAGCGAATAATATTCGCCCTTTTGGATCCCCATGCGGTTGAGGTAATCATAGGCAATGGCGATTGCGATCAATCCGCTGATGGCAAAGAGCACATTCAGAAAGACGGCGAAGTTATCCACGACCGCCATTTTATTGTATGTTAGAGCTGGCTGGCCCCATTCTAAAATGACCAGAACGAGTGAGATCAACAGACCGATGCCTGCCAAAATCGCAGTGATCGCCTTTTTCTGTTTCGGTATGAAAAGATCCACCAGCAGCAGCAACGACGCCCAGACCAGTAATTCGGTGTGAGGAAGCAACGATAAAAATGACTTAATGTCTATTCCGGTCATGGTCACTCCCTTATTTCATCGCTGCCAGTGCGGGCTGCATCAAAGTTACCAATTTATCCACTGCCGGGGCAATGAGCATAAAGAATGGTTTTGGGTAAACGCCGATCCAGAGAATCATCACCAGGATTGGAGCTAACGTGGCGATCTCGCGCGGGCTCAAGTCTTTTAGGTCGGCATTTTCAGTGTGCCTTATCGGTCCAAGATATATCTCCTGGAACATATGTAGTAAATACACAGCCGCCAGGATCACACCGATGGCTGCCAGGATCGCTGCCAGCGTATTATTGATCGCAGAGCTGGTATATGCACCAATCAAAATAGTAAATTCGCCGATGAACCCGTTCAAGCCCGGCAAGCCAACCGACGAGAGGACAACAAACAGGGATATGCCGCCGTAGACCGGCATCACCTTCCACAGTCCGCCAAAGTCATCCATCATGCGGGTGTGCCTGCGCTCATAGATCATGCCTACGATCAGGAACAACGCACCGGTACTCAGACCGTGGTTGACCATTTGCAGAATGCCGCCTTGCAATCCCTGTGTGTTGAGGGCAAAAATACCCAGCATCACGAAACCCAGGTGACTGACGGAAGAATACGCCACCAGTTTCTTGGCATCCTTCTGAGCGAAGGCGGTTGCCGCGCCGTAGATGATACCAATGACTGCCAGCAATGCCATCCATGGGGCAGCCTTGACAGCAATCTCCGGGAAGATAGGCAAATTGAAACGCAGGAAGCCATACGCGCCCATTTTCAGCAGGACTCCTGCCAAAATCACCGACCCGGCTGTTGGCGCTTCCACGTGCGCATCAGGCAGCCAGGTATGCAGCGGGAACATCGGCACTTTGATGGCGAATGCCAGCGCGAATGCCAGGAACAGCAGCCAGGCAATTTGAAGTGGGATGCCGCTGATATACATCAATTCTGGCACAGAGAATGTCCCCTTGCTCAACCCCATCCATAGAATGGCAGCCAGCATGAGCACAGATCCAGCCATGGTGAAAAGGAAGAATTTAACCGCGGCATAGATCCTGCGATCACCGCCCCAGATACCGATCAGGAAATACATCGGGATAAGGGTAAATTCCCAAAATACATAGAAAAGGATCATATCCTGCGCCAGGAACACTCCCAGCATGCCCACTTCCAGAAGCAGGAAGAACGCCATGAAACCCTTAACTTTATCCTTGACCGCTGTCCACGTTGAAAGTATTGAGATCGGAGTAAGGAAAGTGGTCAGCAATACCATTAGAATACTCAGCCCATCTACACCGATCTGGAAATGGACTGAAACGGTACCGAACTGAAGCCAGGTCTGATCTACTACCATCTGCAGATCCGGATTGGACGCCTTGAATTGGGTCAGCATCCAGATGGAGGCAGCAAAGGTCACCAGGCTGGTGATCAACGCCATCCAGCGTAAGGCTGTCTTTTGCCCGGAGGGGATCAACCACAGCAAGCCAACCCCGATAAGCGGTAGTATCAATAAAATAACCAGAGGATTTATCCCAGAGTTCATATCCCGTCCTCTACCTGAAGATCAAATATCCCAGAATAGCAGCCACCCCGATGAAGATCACCAGGGCATAGGAACGCACCAATCCATTCTGAATAACACCCAGCCCGCGCGAAACAAGGCCGGTTAACCTGCCAAGACCGTTTGCGACCCCATCCACCAAACCCTGATCAACCGGTTCAGCCAGGATCGCAGAGGCGTCTTTATAAGGGCGAAGGAGGAAGAAATCATATATTTCATCCACCCACCATTTTCTTTCGAACGCTACAAACAACGGGCCAAGCAGCCTGCGCAGTGGGTCTTTTTGCCCGGGCTGCCATGTTTTTCTGCCATAGAAAATCCAGCCTATCAGGATGCCGGTAAGTGCCACCACAAGTGAGACGCCAGCGATGAGCGGGTTGAATTCTGCCGCATGTGCTTCTGTGATGGTATGTTCCAGCCAGTGTCCCAATTTTTCAACACCCGGCAGGTTGAGCAAACCGCCGAATACAGAAAGCAGAGCAAGTATGGCCAATGGAATTGTCATCACTGGTGGGTTGTCTTTCGCACCCGCAGCAGCATCTGAACGCGGTTCGCCGAAGAAAACCATCCATACCTGGCGTGCCATATAGAAGGCAGTGAAGAAAGCAGCCAGCAAAAGCATGCCAAACATCAGGGGGTTCTTACCAAAAGCAAAAGCCAGTATCTCATCTTTTGAGAAGAAGCCTGCCAGCGGTGCAATTCCGGCCAGCGTCAACGCGCCGATGAGATACACCCAGAAGGTAAGCTTCATTTTGCTTCGCAATCCGCCCATATTACGCATATCCTGCGGGTCAAAATCCTCTCCATGCGTAGCATGAGCAGCATGATGATGACCGTATTCAACACCTTGAATGACCGATCCGGCGGAAAGGAACAGCAGCGCTTTGAAGAAAGCATGGGTGATCAGGTGGAAGATACCGGCGACATACGCGCCCATTCCAACCGCCGCCACCATAAAGCCCAACTGACTGATTGTGGAATATGCCAGAACCTTTTTGATGTCATACTGTCCGATCGCGATCGTAGCGGCAAATAGCGCCGTGAGTGTGCCCACCCAGGCAACAGCCTGTGGACCAACTTCGCTCATGGCAAATATCGGCGCTGATCGGGCAACCAGGTACACTCCGCCGGTGACCATGGTCGCGGCATGTATCAGAGCGGAGACCGGCGTCGGGCCAGCCATCGCATCCGGCAGCCACACGAATAGCGGCAACTGTGCGGATTTTCCAGTGACAGCCAGAAGCAGGAACAAACTGATGCCAATTACCACCCATTTACCAACTTCACCGGCTGGTGTACCACCGTTAAAAACTTCGGTAAAATTCAGGCTGCCAAATTGAAGGAATATCATGAACATGGCAATGAGAAAACCAAAATCGCCGATCCTATTCGTTATAAACGCCTTTTTTCCGGCGATCGCGTTTCCGATTCCGTCCTTACCTTTTTCATACCAGAAGCTAATCAACAGATAGGAACAAAGGCCTACGCCTTCCCACCCGACGAATGTCATCAAGTAGCTTTCTGCGCTGACCAGGATCATCATCATCATAATGAACAGGTTCATAAAAATGAAGAAGCGGGTAAATCTGCTGGGATCTTCATTCAAGCGCACATCTTCGTGCATGTAACCGATGGCGTAAATATGGATGAGTGCGCCAACTCCTGAGACGACCATCATCATCGTTACCGAAAGAGTATCCACCCGAAAATCCCAGTTGATCTCCAGGTTGCCAACATTGATCCAATCAGCGAAATGAAAGATATAGGCTTCAGGGTGCCACTGGAGTGAAATGAGCAGTAAGCAAGCAACACCAAACGCAAGACCGACGGCCAGGCTGGCAATGATCCCCACAGCTCTTTCCCCCAACTTACGGCCAACCACCAGGTTGATGAGCAGCCCGATGAGTGGAAAGAGCACCACCCAGGGAACCAGGTTGAAGTAATTTGCAGACGTCATCGTTTCCAATTGCATCATCTCTTCTCCAACTAATTCTTCAGGCTGTTCATCATGTCTATATCAATGCTGCGCTTGGTATGGAAGATCGCGACCATTAACGCCAATCCAACAGCAACCTCGGCAGCGGCGACCACCATCACAAAGAACACAAATATCTGTCCATCCGGCTTGCCAAACGCATTTGAAAATGCAACGAAGGTAAGGTTTGCCGCGTTGAACATCAACTCCAGCGACATGAATATCACCAGTGGATTGCGGCGGGTGATCACGCCGATCGCTCCCAACGAAAATAAAATTGCCGATAGAACCAGGAAATAACTGAGCGGAATGGTGTTCATTTTTGCCCCTCCCCTTGACCGCCCGCCATCTTGATCTTATTTTGTTTCGTCAATACGATCGCACCAATTGCTGCGATCAACAATATGAAGGATGTGATCTCAAAGGGAAGCAAATACTTTGAATATAATAGTAGACCGATGGTTTCTACTCCTACCGGGTTTCCGCCTATCGTGACAGATAATCCAGATGGATCTTTGATAAGGAACATGAACACTGCTTCACCCATGATGACCAATCCAACAAGTACCGTAACCACCCGTTGAAATCCAACGGGTTCATTCTGGGTAACATTCTGCGTTCCAAGCATCATGATCACAAACAGGAAGAGTACCATGATGGCCCCGGCGTAAACCGTGATTTGCGCCAGTCCAATAAAAGGAGCACCCAGGATGAAGTAGAGAAATGCGACCGTCGTGAAGTTAAGTACCAATAGCACAGCCGAATATACCGCGCTGCGGCTAACCAGCATCCCCAGAGCGGAAACAATGGTTACCCCTGCCAGAGTAAAAAACAAGATGAGTTGAGGCGTCAATTGCGGCATGGTCTCTCCTAATCCTCCGGGTCCTGCATCTGCGGTACCGATCGATTGTATACACCCGGCTTCACCTTTTGGGGGGTGGGTTTAACAGGCGGTAGCACCGGATCCAGCAGCATGTTCTTGTCGTATATGGCGGTCTCGCGATCAAGGAATGACAGTTCGTAATTGTCCTCCAGGACGATCGCCTCGGTGGGGCAGGCCTCTTCACAGAAGCCGCAGAAGATGCACCGCAGCATATTGATCTCATATGTGCTGGCATAGCGTTCTCCGGGCGAAAATCGCTCATCGTCGGTCTGCTCGCTGGATTCCACGAAAATTGCATCAGCAGGGCAAGCAGCGGCACACAAAGAGCAGCCTATACATTTCTCGAGACCATTGTCATAGCGTTTAAGGACATGTCGTCCCCTAAAGCGTTTACTGACCGGGCGTTTTTCTTCAGGATATTGAATGGTTACCGGTTTGGTCCAGGCTGACCGGAAAGTCTGCCATAAACCTCGCAGGATCTCGATAACACCTTTTAGCATGTTATTTACCTCCAAACAAAACGATGCCAAATGCCGTGAGTAAGACATTTAACAACGCCAGCGGGAAGAGAACCTTCCAGCCGAAAGCCATCAAGCGATCATAACGTATACGCGGCAGAGTGGCACGGATCCATATCAACCCATAAAGCAAGAGAGCCACTTTTCCAATCAAATAGATCGGCCCGAGCCATGGGGCAACATCAAGGAATGGACCCTGGTACCCCCCCAGGAATACAGTGGCGCCGATGGTCGAAACTGCGATCATCTTAATATATTCCGCCATAAAGAACAGGGCAAACTTCATCCCGGAGTACTCAGTGTGGTATCCAGCGGTCAACTCCTGCTCAGCTTCAGGCATATCAAATGGCGCCCGGTTCACCTCTGCAATGGTTGCGATCATATAGATAACAGCTGCCAGAGGCTGTAATACGATGAATGGGATTTTCGCCTGGGCATGCACCATATCCAGCAAACTCATGGAACCGGTGATCAATATCGGTCCGACGAACGCCAGCCCCAATGGAAGCTCATAGCTGATCATCTGCGCTGTAGCGCGTAATCCACCCAAGGTGGCGTATTTATTATTGGATGACCAGCCAGCAAGGGCGATACCATACACTGAAATGGATGCGATGGACATGATATAGAGCACTGCGATATTAATATCAGCCAGGTGGAGCGGGATAGATCCGCCCGAACAATTCGATATCCGGTCCCCATGGAACAACACCAGTGATGATCAGAGCGGGAATTACGGTGATGATCGGCGCCGCCACAAATATGATCTTATCGGCTTTGGCCGGAATCAATTCTTCTTTGAAGATCAATTTGATACCATCTGCCACAGGTTGAAGGATCGCAAATGGGCCAGCTCGATTAGGACCCCAGCGCACCTGCATCCGCGCCAGTACTTTTCGTTCATATAATGTGGTGTAAGCAAAACCGGCGGTGCAGAATAATAAAATCGCCACCGATTTGAGCACCCACTCCAGAATTAGGGCAAAGTCAACAACCATATCCACCTCTATCGGTGTACCTTCACCAGCGTGGAAATCGCCAACGGAGTTCCCAGGCTGGAAGGAACCAGAACATGCGATGTGGATATACTGTCATCCACTTTAATCTTAACAGGATAATCAATGCCTGTAATTGTTATGGAAGCCATTTCACCATCCACCAAACCCTTTTGTTTTGCTGTAACAGGATGCAGAACTACGAATGCGGATGGCGTTCGTTGATCAAGTAGAGCTGTTTTTTCGATGATAGCGCCGCGGTCATACAGCAATGTGATCGGTACTGCCAACAACTCCTCATCCTTTTCTGGGTCTGGAATGTGTTTCTCGGATATCGCTACTTCGGGTAAAACATATTTTTCTTTGCGAGAGGCATCAGATGAAAGCTGTTTCCCCAACCCCTGGCGGTTGTCGTATGCGGTTCCGCCATAATAAAGATCACTGCGACCGATAATGGGTCGTTGTGGAATGGTCTCTGCCAGTTTGGCATAAGACAGGTCGTTATAATCGGGAATATGAGCTGCCATAACCATGAACATCTGTCCGGCAGAACCCGTGCTCAAATTGGAATGCGTCACTCTCTGGCGGACATCCGCAGTGATATGGAAGTCTGCCCTGGCGCCGGGGAGCTTTTCCAGTACAGGCATAAAACGCTGAACCCTGCGCATACCGTTGGTATAAGTCCCTTCCCGTTCCAAAATGGACTGCGCCGGGAAGACGACATCGGCAAGTTTTGCGGTTTCGGTCAGGAATAACTCCTGAACGATGACAAATTTTGATTCTTCGATCGCAGCAGCATAAACAGGATCATCGCCAGCTGGGTCTGCTCCAGCAATGTATAGCGCATCAGCGGTGGTAAAAACATTTCCAAGGTTGGAAACCGGCCTGAAACCAATATCCCAGGCGCCCTGTTCATTTGCTTTTTGCCAGACGGGCAGCAATCCGCTATTCATCTCACCCGCTTTACCGGATTTTTCAAGCAACACAGCGCATGCGGTGGAAAGTTCGATGGAACCCTCCAGGCCAATTCCATCCGAACCATAGATCACAACCAGGTGCTCTGCTTCAGCGATCAACCCGCCGCTGTCTCCTGCATTTTCACTACCCGGAATGATGCTCAATATGGCCTCTGCCTCGCGTCCGAGGTGATAGCGAATCGACACGGTTGCAAAATCATCCAGTCTTGTATATCTGCCATTCGCCACGATCAGCTTCGCGCCGCGTTTGACTGCATTTCTAACCTGCAGCCACCACACCGGTGCTTCATCGTGCAGGTTGGAAGCAGCCAACAGGATCACGGTTCCCTTGCCCAGTTTGGATAATCCATCCGGAGATGTGTAGCCAACTTTCGAAACCAGGTCGCCGCCAGCCATGCGACTGTAAAGATAGCCTGTTCCACGCAGATTGTCGGTCAGTTCTTTGAGGCTGTAAAGGTCTTCATTTGCCAGTCGGCCGCCAGCCAGTGATATAAAGTTGAAGCCATAGGTACGCAGCTTTTGCGCTGCGAAGTCTAGTGCCTCATCCCATGAGACAGGGACCAATTTGCCATCTTGACGGATCATCGGTTTGGTAAGGCGTTCACCGCTCTCAGCGTAGTGATATCCAAACCGGCCTTTGTCGCAGATCCAGATCTCATTGACGGCTTCATTTTGGCGCGGCATAGCCCGTTTGACGACTACCTTGCCATCGCTTTTCGCTTCACGGCGGGTGTTGTAGGTAAGGTTGCAGCCGACAGCGCAGTGGTTGCAGATAGAGGCAGCGGATTTTAACTCCCAGGGACGCGCACCAAAGCGAAAATCAGCCGTGGTCAAGGCGCCGACCGGGCAAATATCGCTGGTATTACCGGAAAAGATCGAGTCGAAACCTGGTTCTGAATAGGTTATGATCTCCATAGAACGTCCCCGTTGAGAGAAACCAATCACAGGATCGTCGGCAATATCCTTTTGGAAACGCACGCAACGCCCGCATTGGATGCAGCGTTCACGATCTAGTATGATCAATTCTCCAAGTGGAACAAGCTTTCCGAGATGTTTCTTATCCGAATAATCAAAGCGGGATATCCCCGGACCGTAACCCATGGTCAGGTTTTGCAAAGGGCACTCACCGCCTTTATCACAGACCGGGCAGTCCAGAGGATGAGAAGTCAATAAGAATTCCAGAACATCGTTGCGGGCATCCTTTACCTTGTCGCTCATACCGATCACGACCATGCCAGGTGAAACGGGGGTGGTACAGGCGGTTTCCAGTTTTGGACCAAATTGCAGCGTCGGCTTTCCTTCTGCATCCAGAATGGGTTGGTTGGTCGCACGATCCATAGATGGCCGCCCCACTTCCACCAGACACATGCGGCACATTCCCACCGGCTCCATCTTCGGGTGATAGCAAAATACCGGGATGTCTATCCCAATCTCCTTGGCTGCATCCACGATCAATGTACCAGCGGGGACTGTTACCGGTATGCCATCTATGGTGAGAGTCACATCATTTACCATATTTCTATCTCCCGTTGGTTGCCTTAAAGTCTTCGGGGAATTTATCGATGGCAGACATGACCGCCATGATCGAAAATTCTCCCAGCGCGCACAGGCATTTATTCTGTATGTTCTGCGCGACAGTATTTAATAATTGAACATCGGCTGTCGTCCGATTTGGATCCAAGACCTTCTCTGCGAGTTTTGCCATCCAATAGGTGCCTTCACGGCATGGTGTGCACTTTCCGCAAGACTCGTGTTTAAAGAAATGAACCGTCTTGTTGATTAACCAAGCCATACTGACAGTATCATCCACTACGATCACAGAGGCTGATCCCAATTGGGCGCCCAGGCTGGGAACCGATTCATAATCCATTGGGGTGTCCAATGCCAGGTCATTGGCAAGGATCATACTGGAAGAGGCACCAGCAGGCATGATGGCTTTAATCTGATGCCCATTAGGAATGCCGCCGCCGAGACCGAAGATCAATTCTCTAAATGTTGCACCAAGCGGCAGTTCGTAATTACCCGGCTTGTTCACATTACCAGAGAGCGAGAATATCTTGACACCCGGGCTTTTCGCTGTCCCGAGTTCCCTGAATTTATTGGCGCCATGTTCGATGATGTATGGCAGGTTCGCCAGCGTTTCGACATTGTTGATGACTGTCGGGCGGCTATATAGTCCTTCAACCGCCGGGAATGGAGGCCGCAAGCGCGGCTGCCCCAATTTGCCTTCGATCGATTCCAATAATGCTGTTTCTTCACCGCAGATATACGCCCCGGCGCCGAGGTGGGTATGGATGCGCAGCGAGTAATCCGTGCCGAATAATCGGTCACCTAATAGTCCTGCTTGTTCCATTTTCTCAATACAAACATCCAGTAGATCCGCTTGGTGCCAGAACTCACCCCGCAGATACACATAGGCGTCATTGGCTTGAACTGCGAACGAGGCAAGAGCCAACCCTTCCAGGAATTGATAGGGATTGCTTTCCAGGAGCTCACGGTCTTTGAATGTTCCGGGTTCCGATTCATCTGCATTGGCAACCACATAGTGGGGCCAGATGGTATTCGGCAGGAATGACCATTTCAAACCTGTCGGAAAACCAGCGCCGCCTCTGCCCCGCAGTCCTGAGGCTTTAACTTCCTCCAAGCACCTGTACTGGCTGCATGGTCTGTACCGCTTTTTTGTAACCGGCGAAACCGCCGTGCTTCTGATAGATATCGATCTGGTTCAGACCTGGTAGTATCCAGATGTCGGAGCAGGAGGTATTTACTCATTCTTGCCATCCTTCTCCCGCAGGTCATCTATCAACTTCAATGTAGATTCAACGGTCTGGTTTTCGTGATACTGGATGCCATCCCTGCCCTGCACCTGGAACATGGGAGCTTTATCACAAGCTGCCAGGCACATCACTTCTTCTACGGTAATCAAACCATCTTTGGTGGTTTCGCCCGGTTTGACATTTAGCGCACTGCAAAGATCTTTGAGGAATTTGTCAGCACCACGCAGCGCACATGGCAGATCAGTACAGATCTGGAAGCGGTATTTACCTTCAGGTTGTTCATGATACAGGGTATAAAAGCCGATCACAGAAGCCACTTCCGTGGTTGAAATTTCAAGTATCTCTGCAATATCATCGATGGCATGTTTGCTAATAAAACCATTATCGCGCTGCACCAGGTGCAGAAGAGGCATCACTGCAGATTGTTTCCTGTCAGGAGGATACTTTGCCAGCAGGGATTCGATCTCACGGGAGTATTTGGTAGCTGTTTGGTTCATCTGTCACAATCTCCCAGAACAATATCGATACTGCCGATGATGCCGACCAGGTCCGCCACAAAATGTCCGCGTGATAGCAGGGGCATGATCTGAAGGTTTGAAAACGATGGGGTGCGGAAGTGCACTCGGTACGGTTTTGGGCTGCCATCCGATTCGAGGAAGCATCCCACTTCGCCATGCGGTCCTTCAATCACAGAAAATACAGATCCTACCGGCGGAGTAAATCCTTCCGTCCATAGTTTGAAATGATGGATGAGGGCTTCCATGCTGGTGCCCAGTTCCGAGCGGGGTGGCGGAATATATTTGCGATTATTAGATTTCACCGGTCCAAACGGCATTTGATCCAATGCCTGGCGAACGATGAGGGCGGACTGGCGCATTTCTTCCACCCGAACGGTATAGCGGGCATTGATATCACACCCTTGGGCTGTCGGAACATCGAATTCATATTGTTCGTACCCTGAATATGGACGGGTTTTTCGCAGATCATAAGCCATTCCGGATCCCCGTAGAACTGGCCCGGTAATACCCCAGCGAACACACTCTTCTTTGGAGATCTTGCCAATTCCGATGGTGCGTTCCAGGAATAACGGGTTCTGCGTGAGCAGCGATTCATATTCGTCTATTCGGGTTGGGAGGATGTCAATGAATTTTCGGACAGCGCTTTCGAACTCCACCGGAACATCCCGCCATAAGCCTCCGGGACGAATGTAAGTAGTCATCATCCGCTGGCCAGAGACCAATTCGAGTATATCCATGATCATTTCACGTTCGCGCATCGCGTAAAGGAAGACCGACATGGCCGCCAGGTCCAACGCGGAAGTGCCAATCCATAACAGGTGGCTGGCAATCCGCTGCAGCTCAGTCAAAATAACTCGTATCGATTGCGCTCGTGCCGGGACGTCCAATTCGCACAATTTTTCGATCGCCAGGCAGTAAACCAGGTTATTGCCGACGGTATTCATGTAATCCATACGATCGGTCATGACCTCGGCTTTTTGATATGTCTTGGCTTCCATGTTCTTCTCAATGCCGGTATGCAGGAATCCGATATCCGGCACACAGTTTTGAACGATCTCGCCATCCAGTTCCAGCACCAGGCGTAACACGCCGTGGGTGGATGGATGCTGCGGACCCATGTTCAACACCATGGTTTCCCCGCTCAGTGCACGCTCTGAGAAGAGGTGATCCATACCGCCTAATTCAATGTCATGTTTTTCCGCCATAAAATCTCCGGACAAGTCAAATGCTTAACTACTCTTTTGGAGCAGGTTTCTTCACGCTGATCTGATCAAAATTAAAGGTGAATTGCACTTCCTCATATCCAAGTGGATAATCTTTGCGCTGCGGGTGGCCGCGCCAGTCTTCAGGCATCAAAATCCGGCGAAGGTCGCTGTGCCCCTCAAACCAAATGCCAAACATATCCCATATCTCACGTTCCATCCAATTGGCGTTGGGATAAATCGTCTCAATAGTCGGGATCACTGGCGCATTGCCGTCCAATGGCACACGAATGCACAGGATCACATTACGGGAATGCGAGTAAAAATGATAAACAATGTGGAAATCGAGGCTCCTGCTGCGGCCAATAATCCACGGCAGTTTCACTTTCTAACATATCGAAGAGGAATTCATCCCGCAGGTATGTGCACATTTCCAGCAGGCACTCAGGGGCAATGACCAGGGTGACTTCTCCGCGAAATTCATTTAGGCTGGTGCGGCAGCGGCTTTGGATAGCATCCACGACAGGTTTAAGTTTTTCGTCCATAGACCCTCACTGGAATTTTATTTCCATTTCGATAGTTTCTCTTTCTTTACTTTTTCGTGCAGTGTGATCACGCCATGGATCAAAGCTTCGGGACGCGGCGGGCAGCCAGAGACATAAACATCCACCGGCACTAATTCATCAACCCCTTGCATCACAGCATAGTTATTGAATACACCACCGCAGGCTGCGCAATCTCCCATGGCGATCACCCATTTGGGGTCTGGCATCTGGTCGTACAGATTTCGTAGAACAGGCGCCATTTTCCTGCTGACACGCCCTGCGACGATCATCAAGTCAGACTGTCGGGGCGAAGGGCGCATTAGCTCCATGCCAAACCGGCTCATATCATAGTTGGCAGCTTGTGAAGCCATCATCTCAATCGCGCAGCAGGCCAAACCGAACAACATCGGCCACATCGAATTGGTGCGGGACCAGTTCACCGCCTGTTCAAGTGTTGTAGTAACAACGCCAAGGTTACCTGCTTTTTGCTCTATTCCCATTCCATTGCTCCCTTCTTCCAGGCGTAGATATAGCCAACCAGAAGGATACCAATAAATATGATCATTTCAACCAGCCCAAACCAGCCCAGTTTCTTAAAAACTACCGCCCATGGTAGAAAAAAAACCACTTCAATGTCAAATAAAATGAAGAGTACAGCCACCAGGTAATAGCGCACTGACATCCGCCGGGTACCGGGGCCATAAGGGGTCATGCCCGATTCATACGGCTGTGACTTTCGTTTGGTCGGACGGTGCGGACCAAACGTATGACCCAATATCACAACCAAAATTGCGAGGCCAGTGGCAAGGATTATTAGTACGAGCAAAGGGAGGTATTCGAGCATGCGACACCTGTATATGGGATGGCTGAATTAGCTATACAGATTATACCCGATGAATATTATTTCGACAAAATTTGTAGTAAAAGGGGGAATTACCCTGTTACCCCTACTCTTTCAGCGATGATCCCAGCTATTTCAATGGCAGCATTTGGTTTAGCCAATCCCCGGCACGCATCCACCACTTTCATCCGCTTCTCAGGATTCTGGATCCAATCTCGTATCGTGGAAACCACCCGGTCTGGATGAGGCGCCCAGGTTCCCGCTTTATGGTTTACCACATAGAAGACATTGCCATCTTCCTGTCCCGGCATCCTCGAATAAATGATGATGGGCAATCCAGCAATAAATGCCTCACTGATTGTCCCAGGACCTGCCTTTGTAACCAGGATATCTGCGGCGGCCATAAAGCTTGGCATTTCTGTGGTAAATCCATATATAAAGGTCGGGTTGCGCCAGTTGTAGGTTTCCAATGTTGTTTTTAATTTGGCGTTGCGTCCACAGGCGATAACAACAGCGGCATTGATATCCGAGTCATCGATCGATTTGACGATCTTCTCAATTGGACCCATACCTTCACCGCCGCCTACCAACAGGATCACTGGGAGATCAACCGGCCAGTTCAAATCTTTCCTGAGCTGCTGTCCATCCCTTGGCGGATGGCAAAATCTTTCATCCACCGGTAATCCCACCACGCGGATCTTATCCGGCTCAACGCCATAGCAGATACCGCGCTCTTTCGCCTCGGCTGTTGGTACAACTACTACGTCCGCCCGATTGTCATACCAGAAAGCATGGGTGGAAACCATATCGGTGACCACAGTCATAAAAGGCTGCGGATCATTTTTTATGGCCCTCAAAACTGGGCTGTTCGCCATAGGATGAACCGATACGATGAGATCGCACTTGTTTTCGCGCACCAACCGCCTGGCGGATTGCCTGAGGTAAGGCCATATAAAATCAGAAAACGTCTTTGTTCTGCGTTTCCCGTCGCTCATTTTATATCCAAGCCCCCACATTTCAGGCATTCGAGATAATGGGGGATAAATACTGGTTGCCTGGTTCAATGGTATAGGCGCGTAGTCTTTGAAGATGTCCACCAGCTCTGCTGTCATCTTACCGGGAAATTCGCTGCTCATGGCTTCAAGGATCGCCTCAGCCGCGCTGCGATGTCCACCGCCGGTGTCTGAAAATAGAAACACGATGTGTGGGATCTTATTCTGAGGTATTTGCATTGTCAGTTCCGGGGATCAATTTTTTCATGCGTTTTGAAAGGTCTCTCCGTGGTAACAACACTTTTCGTCCACAGGTCTGACACACCAGGCCAATATCTGCACCCAATCTGACAACTTTCCAGAGCGTACTTCCACATGGATGTGTCTTTCTCAGTACAACCAAATCGTCAATTTTTATATCCGGCAGCACAAAATGATTATACCATCCACATGTTATAATCATTTGCGAGAAAAAAACATGCTAAATTTATCCCCCCCTATTCTTATTTCCCGTATCATCATCCTGTTGATCGCCCTCCCCGTGCACGAGCTGGCACATGCCTGGATGGCGAATTACTTTGGCGACACAACTCCCAAACAAAATGGGCGGCTGACACTCAATCCCCTGGCGCATCTTGATCCGATCGGCGCTCTGATGCTGCTCATTGCCGGCTTCGGTTGGGCTAAACCGGTTCCCATAAACCCTTACGCCCTAGCAAAAAGTTCTCCAAACGCAAATACGCTTGTCTCGATTGCCGGTGTGACAGCCAACCTGCTGCTCGCGATTTTGGCAGCCATTCCATTCAGGTTGGGACTGATCAGCTACTATTCTAATGCGAGTTCGTTCCTGCCCTCTGCCGGAGAGTTCCTGCTCCAATTCATCTATATTAATCTGGCTTTGATGATCTTCAATTTGATCCCATTAGCCCCATTGGATGGAGAAAAAGTGGTCAGCAACCTGCTCCCGCCTAATTTAGCTCGTTATATGGATATGATCCGTCCTTACGGGCCGTTAATCCTGTTAGGTTTATTGGTTGCAGGCCGAACAATGGGGCTGGATGTCATTGGCTGGATCATGGGACCGCCGCTCAGAGCTATGTTCGGTTTGCTTGTAGGAGGATAATTATGGGCTTTCAAATCACAATTATCGGCATGAATTTCATCGGCGCCTCGATCGGCCTCACGCTTGGGTCAAACCAGGAGGAAGTACTCCGCATGGGTGTGGACAGCGACAACAGTATCCTTAAAATAGCCCAGAAGATCGGCGCAGTTGATAAATCGTCCTTGAATATTCCTAACGCTGTCAAAGATGCCGATGTGATCCTGCTCACTGAACCTCTTGGACAGATGCTGAAGACCCTGGAACTTATCGCACCATATTTGAATTCAGGCGTTCACCTTCTGGATGCTTCCGGTGTCAAAGAAAAGATCAGCCAGCGATTGAGAGAGATCGCGCCTGGTTTTCATAACCATGCATCCCTGACGTTTACTGTCAACCGTGAATACATCCATACCAACACATCAGACATAGAAGATGCCTGCCCCGATCTCTTCAAAGAAGGACTGATGCTCGTCACCATTCCGCCTGGAACATCCCAGGGAACGGTCGATCTGACGGGTACGATCGCCAGGTTACTGAATACCCAGGTCATGTTCGCTGACGCCGTTGAAGTGGATGGTCTTCAGGCAGGAGCCCAGTATGTGCCGCAATTATTGGCAGCCACTTTATTGAACGTAACCACCGGGCAACCCGGGTGGCGCGAAGCGCGAAAATTGGTGAATGCACCTTATATGATCCCGGCCAGTGCCACGAAAATGATCCCCGAGGGGGCTTCTGCCAGTGCAGAATGGATCGCCGAAAAAGATAATTTGACCCGATACATAGACCTTGATCACCCGGGAACTGGGTGAGATCCGGGATGAGCTAGCTGCCGAAGATGCTGAAGCATTGACCGAAAGAATTACCATTGCCAAAGAAACTTATTTATCATTGAACAAGCAACGTTCCAGCAGTGTAGTGTTTGATAGAGGTGAACCCGAAATTCATATACCTTCTTCAGGCGAAACTTTTAAGCGTTTATTCGGTTTCGGCAAAAAGAAGTAGCCTGGTTCACTAGAGAGGGGCTTGATGTCGTATTTTTGCTACATCGTCCAATGTGCCGATAGCTCCTATTACACTGGCTGGACGACAGACCCAATCCGCAGGACAAAACAACATAACAAGGGCACCGGTGCGAAATACACCCGCATGCATGGTCCGGTCACGCTGGTTTACATCGAAGAACAACCCGGCAAAGTGGAAGCCATGAAGCGCGAACACACCATAAAAAACATGCCGCGGTCAAGAAAAGCAGCCTTGATCCAGACCAACCCAATTACAGAAAGTACTGAGCATGAGTGAATCCAAATTCCAGTTCCTTGCTATCGCGCCAGGCAGGGTGAATATACTTGGCGAACATGTGGATTATAACGGCGGACCGGTGATGCCTGCTGCCATTGATCTGAATGTGAAACTGGAGTTTTCTCCACGGAATGATAGCCTGGTAAATTTGGAATCTATTGATTTTGGATCCAATGTTACTTTCAATCTCACGCAGTTGGATCAAAAGTTGGATATTGAAGGCAATTCGCTGCCATCGTGGGCGCTCTACACGGCGGGTGTTGCCTGGAGTTTGACGCAAGCCGGGATCAAGATACCTGGTATGGATGGGCGATTTTCCTCTACAGTGCCTATCGGTTCTGGATTAAGCTCCTCGGCGGCAGTCGAGGTTGCTTTTGCCGCGGCGTGGAATGAAATTGCGAACGGTGGGTTGGATAACAAACAGATCGCACTGCTTTCTCAAACCGCAGAGAACAAATATGTTGGGGTTAATTGCGGTATCATGGATCAATTTGCCTCCGCCAATGGAGTGAAAGGCCATGCCATCTACCTGGATACCCGCACCCTGGAGTTTCACCCCGTTCCCTTGCCGCCCGGAACTGTTCTGGTGATTGCGGACTCAGGTGTCAGAAGGTCGCTGCATAACTCTGAATATAACATCCGCAGGGCGGGATGCGAGCATGCGCTCGCTATCCTGGCGAATGAAATCCCCGGCATAGAATATTTGCGGGATGTGAGCAGCACTCAGTTGAACACTTTTTATTACTTGCTGCCGCACCCAGTCAACATTTATGCGCGACACATCATCGAAGAATGCGAAAGGGTTGATCAGGCTGTCCTTCTTTTGGAGAAGAATGATGCAGGCGGTTTTGGCGCATTGATGTTCGATTGTCATAGAAGTTTGCGCGATCTATACCTGGTCAGCGCCCCGGAGCTGGATATACTGGTAGAGATCGCCTCCCAACAGCCGGGCTGCCTGGGTGCCAGGTTGACGGGCGCCGGTTTTGGAGGCTGCACGGTGAACCTTGTTACAGAAGATTCTGCTCCAAAATTTATTGAAGCATTAAAAACCGGTTACCTTAAGGCAACCGGCAAGACTTCCAGTGTTTATCAATGTATCGCCAGTGAAGGCGTAAGGGTGTTTAAGGCTTAATCTGTAAAAACGGGTAAATGCCCGAGAGAAATGATCTCACGCCATTTGGCTCTTTCACCCTCGGTGAATATGGCTGCCTCGGCTACGATCTGCGCCCCTGCTTTTTGGATCAACAACCGCATACCCTGCAGCGTAGAGCCGGTGCTGATGACATCATCTATGAGGACCACCTTTTTTCCATGCATCAGTTCATTATCTTTTTCATCCATGAATAGCGTTTGCGGGTGCCCGGTTGTTATGGAGAGTGTTTCCGCCTGGAGAGACTTGCCCATATAGGGTTTGTGGGATTTTCGCAGAACCACGTATGGTTTCCCGGTCTCCAGCGATAACGCGTAAGCCAAAGGGATGCTTTTCGTCTCAGCGGTAACCAGGACATCATAAGCGATTGAGTCCAGCTTTTTTGCCAGCGCTTTGCCGCAGTTTAGAACCAATTCAGTATCTCCTAGGATATTAAGGATGGCAATTTTTAATCCAGGCTTGATCTCCAATAACGGCAACTCGCGTTTCAGTCCGGCAATTTCTACAGGATAGGTCTTCTTCTCACTCATGGTTATTTCCTCCATAGATGCAATTACTACCCAAGTTTAACACAAAAGCAATAAACCTACATAAAAATACCCTGCAGGACGGTTGAGGGGGGCAACCGTCCCACAGAGCATAACTATCATAGCAAACTTTGGAAAAAAAGCAAATGAAAAATGGATGTAATTTGGAAAATAAAAGAAACATTCTGGTTTTCGCCAGAATGATGAGAGCCGTGGACGCCGACCACGGCTCTCAATTTAAGGAGGAGAAGAAGAGAAGTCGCCCTTTGATACTATAATAGCAGTACCAAAGTGTTAATACTTGACGCTTACCCTACGCTTGCTCTACGATTTT
Source organism: uncultured Chloroflexia bacterium (assembly GCA_963841805.1). Taxonomy (GTDB): domain Bacteria; phylum Chloroflexota; class Anaerolineae; order Anaerolineales; family Anaerolineaceae; genus PNON01. The sequence goes on along the minus strand of CAWJEB010000010.1, from coordinate 277,357 downwards.
CGCGTAGGTTTCATAAAAAGGCTAAAAATGACCGTTATACAGCCATCTGCAATCGTTTTTCACCCTGTTTTCGGGAATATCAACTTGTTTATGGATCCAGATGGAATTTATAAGTTGACTTTCTCATCCCCTGTGCCCCCAACGAATGATCAAATAACCGAGCCACAAATAAGATCCGTTACGGGCGCGCAATCCTTAGAGTATGCCGACGAATTATTGGGCTACCTGACGGGTAAAATCACCAACATGGACATTCCAATCAATTGGTCCATATTTCAACCATTCCAGAAAGCTGTCCTCCAACAAGCATGCGAGATTTCATTTGGTACAATTAAGGCCTACGGACAACTAGCCGAATATTTGGGAAATGTAAATAATTCAAGGGCGGTAGGAGCAGCTTTGGGTAAGAACCCGATCCCCATCATCATCCCATGTCACCGGGTGATTGGCGCGGATGGCAGCCTGCATGGTTATTCAGCGCCCGGCGGTCTGTCCACCAAAGCGTGGCTGCTCAAGCTAGAAGGGCATCATTTTATGCTCAATTCACCTGCACGATTACTAAAGGATAAAAATGGAAACTTCCAATGAGTTCCGCAGTGGCTTTATCACCATTGTTGGGCGCCCCAATGTAGGAAAATCAACTCTATTAAACCTGATTCTGAAACAGAAGATCGCCTCGATCTCACCCAGGCCGCAAACGACAAGGCGCAAGCAGCTCGGCATCTATACCAATGATCGGGCACAGATGGTCTTCGTGGATACCCCCGGCATTCACACACCCGTCCATAAACTCGGTGAAATGATGAATAAAACCGCTGAGGAAACCATCCTGGATGCGGATGCCATTCTGTGGCTCGTGGACGCCAGTGTTGAACCCCAGGAAGAGGATCGCCTGGTTTCGCAATTTATTCTACGCGTCGATGCAAAAGCGCCAGTTATTCTCGCATTGAATAAATCAGACCTGGTTAATTCTGTCACCCTCAAGGATAGAAAAGAGGAATATGCCTCTTTGCTGGATGGCACATCCATACACTTTATTTCGGCCCTGACAGAACTTGGTGTCAAAGACCTGATAGCAGATCTGATCAAAAATATCCCGATCGGCCTGCCATTCTACGATGCTGAACAAATAACCGATCTGTACGAGCGGGAGATTGCTGCGGATTTTATCCGTGAAGCTGCCATGATCCAGTTAAAGGATGAGTTGCCGCATGCCGTTGCTGTCCGCGTGGATGATTACCACGATGTGGGCGATACGAAGGCTGAAATATACGCCACCATCTTCGTGGAGCGCGAGTCCCAAAAACCGATCGTTATAGGCAAAGCCGGCTCGATGATCAAGGTCATCGGCGAGCATGCCCGCAAGGACATAGAAAAAATGGTGGACCGCAAGGTTTACCTGGAATTGAAGGTCAAAGTATTGAAGAACTGGCGCAACGATCCATCCGCATTGAAGCTGTTTGGCTATACCAGGCAGGACGATAAGTAAATGTCCGACCCGGCTGCATGGATGACCATTCTCGGAATTGCGGTTCTGGACTGGATGGCAGTCGGTTTCAACTGGCATAAAGTAAAGTTCATTACCAAACCGCTGGTGATGATCATGTTAATTGGCTGGTTAAGCATCATGGGAGGATGGCATTACCCGGCTGTTTTTTTCTTAGTGGGCGCTATTTTTTCTCTTCTGGGGGATGTCTGTCTGATGCTGCCCGGCAGATACTTCCTGGCGGGCCTCGCCTTCTTTTTACTTGCGCATATTCTTTACATCACCGGATTTGGAATTCATCTCCAGCAAATCAGCATGCTTTTCTTCCTGATCAGTGGGTTGGTGGTTCTGATTGCGATCCTGGTGATTCACAGGATTCGTCAGGGAGTTTATCGAACAAGGGGAGCAAGGCGGTTGCGCTGGTCTGTAACGATTTATGGGGTTGTAATTACCATCATGTTCTTAGCAGCATTGCAAACCGTTGGGGAAAGTAGTTGGGAACTCATCCATTATGTACCAGTTGCCGTAGGCGGATCGCTGTTCTATGCATCCGATACATTACTAGCGTATGACCGATTTGTATCGCCGGTCAAATATGGCCGTTTGCTGGTTCGGATCACCTATCACATGGGTCAAATCCTGCTTTTGGGTGGCGCTGTGAGCCACTTTATCAGATAAGCATACCCTTATTTTTTTAAAGGTTTGAAACCTTCACCCATCGCTTCGTGCACCTGACCGATAACCATGAAGGCGTACGGGTCTTTTTCCATCACCAGCGCTTTTAACTGGCTGACTTCAGAACGCGTGATCACGCAATAGAGGATGTCCCGCTCTGTGCCGGTATATGCGCCTTTACCAGAAAGCAAAGTGACGCCGCGGCTCATGACTGTTAAGATCTCTCGGGATAGTTCCTCCGGGCAACTGGTTACGATCATCGCCGTTCGGAAAATGCCAGTCCCCTCCACGACCAATTCAGCCGCCAAACCGCTGACGTAGATCATCACCAGTCCATATAACGCGTGTTCCCAGTCAAAGATGAAGCCAGCCAGCAGTACGATCACTGTATCTGTGATCAGGTATGCCTGTGAGATGGACACACCAAACTTATGGTTAAGTATCCTGCCAAGAATATCGCTGCCGCCGCTGGTGCCCTGCCCGCGATAGACCAACCCCAGCCCGACGCCGAGCATCAACCCGCCATACAGCGAATTCAACACCAGGTCATGTGTGACGCCCGCCGGTGCAATGAAAAATCCTAGCACATCTGTTAGAACAGAAAATGAAATGATTGCGAAAGCTGTTCTGAACGCAAAGCGTTTGCCGCCCAGGTAGCGCCAACCAATAATGAATAACGGTGCGTTGCCAATGAATACCATCAGCCCGATCGGCCAGTTGGTGACATGATTGATCAATTGAGCCGCACCGCTCACACCGCCGCTGACCAGCAGCCCCGGAATCAAGAACAGACCGCATCGCCAGGGCTTGCACCAGCGATCCCGCCAGGATGAGCGCATAATCCCTCACCACCTTCCAGGGTATGCTTTGTCTACCCTTTGGTAGGTCGATTTTAGTGCTGTTTGTATTTAATTGACCATTCATGGTTGTCCACCTTCAAAACTTTCGAAAAAAAAGCGCCTCAATTGAGGCGCGTATGATCAGTAATTCCAGTTACTTCTTTGTAGGGGCTGCCTCTTTCTTTTCAGGCGCCGGGGACGTAGGTGCAGGTGTTTCTGACTTCCCGCCTGTCTCAGAAACGCTGCTTTTATCTGAGGTGCTTTTATCTGAGGAGCTTTTCTCACCCTCAGCTTTCTCAGCTTTCGCCGAGGCAGCGTAAGACATGCCGCTCGATGAGCGGTGGTCTGTAGCGTAGAATCCAGAGCCTTTAAAGACAATTCCCACAGGCTGAAATACCTTGCGTAAAGTTTTCTTGCCGCATTCGGGGCATTTCACCAGGGGTGGGTCTACAAATTTTTGATTTTCATCGAACTGCACACCGCAGTTCATACAACGATACGTATATACTGGCATTTCAAAGCCTCAATCCTGCTGAGGAAAATAAATTGGTTTACAAGTGAATAATTATAGTCTTGTTGAAGCCGAATCGCAAGGAATATAGAAACAAGTGTGGAGAATTGAGATTGGGGAATCGATAAATTACTTTACTAAGTCGTCAGTGTCCTCGCTGCGAACATGAGAAAGACAATGAGAATATAACACAAATAATTTCCAGTTGAAACTTTGGAATACATGAATCCCCAAGAAAATATAAAAATTATCAGCATGAAAACGTTACTATATTGTCCCAGACGAAAACTACGATTACAATAATTCACATGTCCAATAGTTCCAACAAAACAATTATCACATCTTGCGGTCGTATTATTATTTGCCGCGACACTCCTGTGCATCCTATCTGCCATCGGCGGTGGCGCTATACTTGCCTTCAGTTCTTCCCGAAGCCAGCTTCAATCAACCCCTACAGCCACCCCTTACCCAATCCACCAACTTTCCACGCCTGTAAATGATTCCATCTTCCCTGAAGGAATTTCTGCAAAAATGGATGATATCCAGGTGCAGGTTATCCAGGTGCGAGGACTGGAACCTGACCGTTCGTTGAAACGCGAGCTGTTATCCGAATATCAACTTCGAGAAAAAATCCGAACAGAATTTCTAGCAGATTACACCACCGAAGAAGCCAGGCGGGATGCTGCTATCTTAAATATCATTGGTCTATTGGAACCTGGATTTGACTTGATTGATTTTTACGAAGACCTGTATTCAGAGCAAGTCGCAGGATATTATGACGACTCAGCCAGGGTGATGTATGTCGTCAAGGGCAGCAGCTTTGGCGGGATGGAACGCAGTACCTTTGCCCATGAGTACGTACACGCCTTGCAGGATCAGAATTACGGCATCAAGGACGGCTTAAAGTTCAGCGAAGAAGATTGCGAAAACAATACAGAAAGGTGCTTTGGCATCCAATCCTTGATCGAAGGGGATGCCACAGTCGTTCAGCAGCAATGGATGAGCACATTCGCAAGTAAAAACGACAGACAGGAAATCCTGGATTTTTCACTGCGATTCCAAAGCCCTGTGTTCGATTCGGCGCCTGAGTACATGCGATTTGATTTCCTATTCCCGTACCAGTACGGCGCGGAATTTGTGTACACGCTGCTGGATTATGGCGGCTGGCCAGCTGTGGATTCGGCATATACTAACCCGCCAGTATCCTCCGAACAGATCATGCATCCGGACCGCTATCCACAGGATAAGCCCATCTTTGTTACCATAAAGAACGCCCAACCTGACCTTGGTCAAGATTGGAAGGTCATTGATGAAGGTGAATTGGGTGAATGGTACACCTATCTTGTGCTTGCTCATGGTGATATGCTGAATGCCAGGTTACCAGACATGCAAGCCAGAGAAGCTGCGAAAGGCTGGGGTGGAGACCGTTATGTGGTTTATCAAAATCAAAGTGACCAATCACTGATCTATACCCAGAAGTACAGATTTGATACTGAGGTTGATGCTTCTGAATTCTATGACGCATTAACCATTTATGGCGATCAAAGATGGGCAGATCCTGTACAATCCCTCGATTCGCGTCGTGTGTGGAGTGATGGTTACGAATCCGTGGCAATTACCCTCGATGGAGATACGGTTACCTGGGTGATTGCACCTGACCTTTCTTTGCTCAATACGATCATTCAATTCAGCAATACAGAAGATTTTCAGAGTTCGATGTATGGCAATTGACATCGAACGTGTCAAACTTTTGTGCTTCGATGTTGATGGCACCCTCAGTGACACAGATGACGTCATGGTTAACAAACTGTATCGCTGGATATCCTTTATCACCAGCGTCTACCCTTCAATAGATACCTATAACATCGCCCGCCGCGTAATATTAGGGATGGAAACACCCGCTAATCTAATATTCAGTATTCCTGACCGGTTGGGTTTAGATGATGAGATTGCGTGGATTATCAGCCAATTCAACCGTTTGGGGATTGGCAAACGCAAGCCGCCATTTTGGTTGATCAAAGGGATTCTTCCAATGTTGGATTTACTATCCAGCCAATATCCAATGGTTGTTATTTCTGCCAGGGATCAAAATGGCACAATGGCATTTTTGGACTACTTCAACCTGACAAAGCGGTTCCAGGCGATCATCACAGCGCAAACATGCGCTCATACCAAGCCATACCCCGACCCGATCCATCACGCAGCGGCGCTTGCCGGGGTAAGATCGGATGAGTGCCTGATGATCGGAGACACAACGGTCGATATTTTGTCAGCAAAAAAAGCTGGCGCACAGAGTATTGGTGTTTTGTGCGGGTTTGGAGTGGAAGCTGAGCTTCGCAAAGCCGGCGCTGATCTGATCCTCGACCACACAGCAATGGTTAGTGATTTTTTTCCAGGCATCAACAAAACGATTAAGCTATAATCTAATATATGCCAAACAATATAAATTCTATTTGCGTGTATTGTGGCTCATCCGATGATGTCCTGCCGGTTTATTATCAGGCTGCCAATAAATTGGGCTCTATTCTGGCGAAATCCAATATCCAGTTGATCTACGGCGGTGGGAAAACCGGCTTAATGGGCGAACTGGCAAATTCAGTCCTTCAATATGGCGGAAAAGTGACCGGCGTCGTTCCAGAGAACCTGAACCAGCCGCAACTCATCCACGCCGGACTGACTAACATTGAGATCACACCGGATATCCAGAGCCGCCAGTTTAGAATGCTAAACCTGGCAGATGCGTTGATCGCATTGCCCGGCGGGTTTGGCACATTATATGAGTTGTTCGAATCTTTGACGTGGGCTCAGATCGGGGTGCATCATAAACCGATCGGCATTCTCAATATCAATGGCTATTACGACCCATTCATGATCATGCTGGAACACGCCAAAACACAGGGTTTTATCTACCCCGAACATCTTGAACTGCTGATAAACGCAGACACCCCTGAGGCAGTACTTTCTGCGCTGTGTGAGTACTCTCCGCCCAAATCTCTCTCCCGCTGGGTTGATCGAAAATAATAATAGCCTAACTCGCACATGCACTATCTTCCACTGGTACCCATACCAGAGATATTTATCGTTATAATTTCCAGGACAGGCAAATGAGTTCGATCCTAAATTACCATTCACTCAGGTAATTCCGCGTATAATTAACCCGTAACTTACACCCGGAGGATGAATGATGTCGCAACCTCGCACAGTGCGTGCCCCGCGCGGTACACAACTTACCTGCAAGAGCTGGCAGACGGAAGCCGCTTATCGGATGATCCAGAATAACCTGGACCCGGAGGTAGCCGAAAAGCCGTTGGAACTGGTTGTATATGGCGGCCGTGGCAAAGCTGCCCGCAATTGGGAGTCCTTTGACGCCATTCTGGAATGCCTGCGTGGTCTCGAAAATGACCAGACTCTGTTGGTGCAGTCCGGTAAACCTGTGGCGGTTTTCCAATCCCATCCTGATGCTCCCCGAGTGCTGATCGCCAATTCCAACCTGGTTCCGCACTGGGCAACCCAGCAGCATTTCGATGAACTGTCAGCCCGTGGTTTGATGATGTATGGTCAAATGACCGCCGGGTCATGGATCTATATCGGTACACAGGGTATTTTGCAGGGCACCTACGAAACTTTCTTTGCGTTAGCCAAAAAACGCGGTTGGCCATCCCTGAAAGGTAAATTGGTACTTACCGCCGGACTGGGAGGTATGGGCGGTGCTCAGCCCCTGTCTGTGACCATGAATGAAGGAATTGCCCTGGTCGTGGAAGTCGATCCTGAACGGGCGAAACGCAGGTTGGACATTGGTTATGTGGACCGCATGGTGGATACTCTCGAAGAAGCCATGACCCTGGTGGAAGAAGCGCGTGAAAAACAACAACCACTATCCATCGCTTTGATAGGCAATGCTGCCGAGATCCTGCCAGAGATGGCTTATGCGAGGAGTCGTCCCTGATGTGGTTACAGATCAAACCTCAGCTCACGATGTCTTAATGTATGTCCCGGTTGGCTTAACTGTTGAGGAAGCCGACAAACTACGGGTCGCAGACCCCAGTCAATATACCAAACGGTCGATGGATTCGATGTCTATGCATGTACGGGCAATGCTTGAATTCAAACACAAAGGAGCAGAAGTTTTCGACTACGGCAACAATCTGCGGCAGCGTGCTTTTGATAATGGTGTGTCTGACGCTTTCGAATTTCCAGGTTTTGTGCCCGCCTACATCCGTCCATTATTTTGTGAAGGGAAAGGTCCCTTTCGCTGGGTAGCGCTCTCTGGCGACCCTGAAGATATTTATCGGACGGATGAAGCTATATTGGATTTATTCCCGCAAGACGATCACTTGCGTCGTTGGTTGACAATGGCACGCGAAAAAGTGCCGTTCCAGGGTCTACCCGCCCGCATCTGCTGGCTGGGATATGGCGAACGTGCAAAAGCCGGTCTAAAATTTAATGAACTGGTCTCCAAAGGCGTGGTCAAAGCACCCATAGTCATCGGCCGCGATCATCTGGATTCCGGCTCAGTAGCCTCTCCCAATCGCGAGACCGAAGGGATGCTGGATGGTACGGATGCGGTCAGCGATTGGCCGATTCTGAATGCCATGATCAACGCGGTGAACGGCGCCACCTGGGTTAGTTTTCACCACGGTGGCGGTGTCGGTATCGGGTACAGTCAGCATGCAGGGCAGGTCATTGTAGCAGACGGCACCCCGGAAGCCGCCAGGCGGTTGGAGCGCGTTCTTACATCTGACCCTGGAATGGGTATTATCCGTCATGCAGATGCTGGCTACATGGAAGCTATCAGAGCAGCGAATAAACATCATATCAAGATACCAATGATGAAAAAAACGGGGTAATTCATACTATGGTTAGAAAACTTGTTTTCCTTATTGTTACGCTCTTATCCCTTGTCAGTGGATTGGTCTTTGGATGGGTGGTCAAACCCGGTATTCAAGTACAGAATCCCATCAGCAGCCTGCGTGAAGATTTCAAAACGGATTATGTTCTGATGGTGGCAGAGGTTTACAACAAAGACGCTGACTTGCAAGCAGCCGCTGTTCGCCTCGAATTGTTAAATAGTGCCTCTCCCACACAATCTGCATTAGTTGCGGTAGCTTATGGCCGCAAGGCAGGATATTCAGTTAACGACCTGGATCTTCTAATGGCGTTGGCCAGGGATATGCAAAATCTAATGCCGGTCTCCGCGGAGTTAAGCAAATGAGACAGAATGGCAGCAATCTTTTCGTTGTAACTGCACTTGTTTTAGGGCTTGGACTGGGACTTGTTGGTTTCTCTCGTGATCAGTCCGGTGGAATATCAGAATGTCTCCCCGGTAATGTTAAAACAGGAGGATAAGGATATTTACCGGGCTTTGATTGCGCTATCGTACAACGCCCGCGGCGATATGGGCCGCGCTCAGGCTCGGCTTGGGTTGCTGGAAGATACCGATCCCCGCACAGCGCTGGCCGCCCAAGCACAACAATCCATCGCCGAGGGAAAACCAGCTGAAGAAGCCCGAAGTTTGGCATTGCTTGCTGCCGCCCTTGGTCAGAAACCAGGGTCACAGGTGGTAACACCTCCTACAGAGCCAATGCTCACTGTACCTCCATCCACACCGATCATGGAACAGACACCCACATTGGACATACCAGTGACCCGCCCCACAGATATCATCGAACCACCTGCCCCTATTGCCTCACCAACACCGGGAGATCCGTATGTATTAAAGGATCGCAAAGGAATCTGTGATGTGGAGTATATGGAAACGCTGCAAGTATTCGTAATTGATAAAGATGGAAAATCAGTGCCTGGCGCAGAAGTCATCGTTACCTGGGCCGACGGTGAGGATCATTTCTTCACCGGTTTGTCTCCAAACATTGACCCGGGATATGCTGATTTCAAAATGGAAGTGGACCAGCCATACAATGTGCGGCTTGGAAACGGGGGACAGACAGTGACCAATGTAGTTACACCAAACTGCCGCACCAACGCTGGTATGGATTACAAAGGCGGGGTCAAGATCATCTTTGGCGCACCATAATCATACTTAGAAAACGCAGCATTTATCGGCTGCATCCAGCGATTGTGTTTATGCACAAACTTTGTCGATCAATCTCCCAGGCAAATCCCAATCCCGCGGGCAGTGATGACAGCATCACCATCCAGCCAGACCCGTTTCGGCCTGGAGATAGCTTCTGCGATTGTCACATCCTTTATCACACCGTTTTGAAGCGAGACCATGCGCCCCAATCCACCAGCCATAGCCAGTCTGACAGCAGCTGCACCATAACGGGTGGATAGCCATCGGTCAAACGCGCTTGGTGTTCCGCCCCTCTGCAAATGCCCAAGGACAGTAAGGCGGGATTCCACACCTGTTCTGAGCATCACTTCACTAGTAACCAGGTCGCCAACGCCGCCCAGCCGGGCAACATAAACCTCATCCCCCGCAATTGAATAAACCTGGTCACCGCCCACTGGATGGGCGCCTTCTGAAACAGCAATAATGCTGAATTTGGAGTGTCCGTCGCGCCGCTCGACGACCTTCTTGCAGATGCTTTCGAAATTGAACGGGATCTCCGGGATCAAGATCACATCCGCGCCGCCAGCCAAACCAGCGTTTAGAGTGATAAAACCTGCATCGCGCCCCATCAATTCCAATACCATCACCCGATGGTGGGATTCTGCCGTAGTATGCAGCTTATCCAGTGCATCCATCGCCGTATTTAAAGCAGTATCAAAACCAAAAGATACTTCCGTCCCGCCAATGTCATTATCGATCGTTTTTGGAACGCCAACGATGGGCACGCCTAGTTCAAATAGCTCCTGGGCTATTCTGAGCGTACCATCCCCTCCGATCACGATCAGGCAATCCAAATTCAGTTTATGTATCTGTTCTTGAATTTTTAGCGACACATCTTCGACCACCCATTCACCATCTTTGAGTACTTTTCGGGCAAATGGGTTTCCTCTGTTAGCTGTGCCCAGAATCGTGCCACCGCGTGGTAATATGCCACGTACGTCTTCCATCGCCAGCGAAAAAACGCCATTTTCTTCAATAAATCCATCAAAACCATCCTGGATTCCCAGCACTTCACAATCGTATTGAAGTTTTGCGGTTTTTACAACAGCACGAATCACGGCGTTCAATCCAGGGGCGTCACCGCCCCCGGTTAATACTGCAATTTTAGGCATCTTTCACCCCTCCATTCAGAATTATCTGGCTTACGTGGGTCATGCAAGAATATAGTCAGACCATTTACCCTGGCATAGGATAGTTCGTGAAGAGTTCATACAATGCCCTGGCAACCGCATCCTCTTTCATAACCATGTCTTGAATTCTCTCGTTTCGTCTAATATCGGCAATAATCAAGCGGGGAATAGCATTCCCCACTTTACCCAGCAACCCCATAAAATCAGCCGGGGATTCAGGGTCAAAGCGGTCAATTTTTCCGCTTTCGCGATAATAATACTCGGGAGTCAATTTATCCAAAATCTGACCAACCGTAAACTTGCTAAAATTCCCCGTAAGTTTGATATTTTCCACGCGCGGTATGTGGAAGTACTGCCACACTTCGAGGACATTCCCATCCACAACCAATTTCGGGTAGGCAATCCTGGGTTCCCCTTTGAGCAGGATCGACCTATCCTTTGGTTGGATCGCTTTATCAAAGATGGATGAACGCAATCGCTTGGGAGATTTATACAAATCTAATAACGCAGCCTCAGATGCATCTCTTATTGCCTTGGCCAGAGGTGACGATTCTCTTATCTTCTTTAATTTCCCCACTACGTTTTTTTGGATCTCATCCAATATCAAAATTGCTCGCAGTGAAAAATCCCTTTCTAGCAATGTGTCGAAAACCTCGGTTTGTATTTCCTTTTCCAGCTTTGACAGGGCTAATAATTCCCGGTGCCCAATATCTGTTAGCATTTTAAAGGAATCTTTATAATCAATACATATTCCGGCTAGGTTGGGCACCAATCCAGAAACATCCTTTTCCCTCGTCATATCGGTAAGCATGGTGTTGACATCAAAAATCGCACTCTGATCAACCATTGTATTAAAGACCTGGAGCGGGATTGCAGAAGGTTTGATCGCCGTTAGCAGTCCATTGATGAATGGTGGTCTGTTATATACAGTGTAAACATCAGATCCTCTTGCATTGGCCATGATATTCTCTCTTTCAATAATAAAAACTTTCCCATATTTAATATAGCATCGATTAAAATCATAGTCAAACACGAATGATCAAATACATTCCTCGCAAGTATAATTCTTTGTTATAGTAAAATTATTACCAATCCAGAATTCCTCCAAGGAGTAGCATGACCGCAAGAATTAAGATCATATTTAATCCAATCGCCAACCTTGGCAAAGCAGAATCGATCGCGGCAGAATTAAAACCGATTACTGAGAAACATGGCGGTGTAGATTGGACAGCCACTGAACGCCCAAAGCATGCCACAGAACTGGCTTTCAACTCTGTGGATGAAGGATATGACGTCGTCATAGCCATGGGCGGGGATGGTACAATGCACGAAGTCTTGAATGGTATTATGAAAATCCCCGCAGAAAAGCGTCCAATAATGGGTGTCGTCCCGGTTGGGTCTGGAAACGATTTTTCTTATGCCTGCGGCATCTCCGCAGACCCTGCTGAAGCGCTGATACAGGCGTTGAATGGCACTCCGAAAGCTGTTGATATCGCCATTATCCGCGACGACAGGGGGAAGGAAGTGTACTGGGCAAATGCGATCGGAATTGGATTCGATACCATTGTTACCTTGCATTCCCGCAAAGTGAAATTTTTTCACGGTTTTGCTGTCTATTTGATCGCTGTGCTGCGGACGATTTTCTTCGATTATCGTCCTTTTGACTTGCGCCTAAATTTTGATGGGCAAGAGATGGAAACCAGTTCTCTGATGCTGGTACTTATGAATGGCAAAAGAGAAGGCGGCGGGTTTCATGTTACGCCAAACTCGAAACCCGATGATGGACATCTGGATTATCTTTCAATTGACAAAGTATCCAGGCTGCAAATGCTGCGGATATTACCGGAAGTGATGAATGGCACACAGGCCAGAATGAAGGATTGTCATCTGAGTACATTTAAGCATATGGAACTGGTTTCTGAACAGCCGTTATTCATCCATCTCGATGGTGAAATATTTGCCACGCCGGAATCATCCGTGAAAAAGTTAAAAGCTGAAATACTTCCAGGAGTATTGCAGATTATTTGTTAATTCCGACTACTTGGATGGTGGAGAGCTTTTATGCCAGACCTGCTCCAAAGCTTGTTGGAACAAGATTTCGGTTTCTTGCAAATCGTTGCCAATCTATGGATGGTTGACAGCCCCGCCTCCGATTCTATACCAGAACGGGCGGCGCTGGTGCGTAAAATGTGTGAGCCAGAAACCTTTGCCAGAACGTTGGAATCCCTTCCAGAAAATGCCTCCAAGACACTAGCCGACCTTCAATTGAACGAAGGTAGAATTTTGTGGAATACCTTCATCAGAAAGTATGGAGAAGTTCGTGAATTTGGACCGGGGAAGCGTGAACGAGAACAGCCATATCTCGATCCGATCAGCCCGGCAGAAACACTTTGGTATCATGCGTTTGTTTCTCGCGCATTCATGAAAAAGTCTGGTGCCTTGCAAGAATTCGCCTTTATTCCTTCGGATATGCTGGAACTTCTACCGCCGCCTTCCATTGATTCGATTACCAGCAATCCTATCCCGTATCCATCCATATTACTTGATTACACTGCCAGGAGTTCGGGTTATTCCATTCTCAATGAGTGTTGTACGCTGCTCGCAGCTATGCGCATGGGTGAAACCGCAAGAAAATCGTTCCACCAGCAAACAACCACGGATCAGGAAGATTTTCTGGTCAATGTGCTGCACGCGTCAGGCATCATCGACGAATCTGGTACCGCCGCTCCAGAAGATACAAAAGCTCATCTTGAATCAGCTCCCGGAAACGCCTGGCAAGATTTGTTTAGGCGCTGGTCGTCCTCTGCAACCATCCAGGACCTATTCCATGTTCCAGCCTTTGTGGTTGAAAAAGCCGTTGAATATGTCTCTCATGACGCCCGCAAATTCATCCTCGGCGAAATTTCGCGGCTCCCCATCGGTCAATGGGAAAAAACGGATGGTTTTATTCAATCAATCAAAGAGTTGAATGCGGAATTCCTGCGCCTCGATGGGAACTTCGATACCTGGTTGGTCCGCTCTTCCGACAGCGGTGAATACTTGATGGGTTTCAACCATTGGGATGATATCGAAGGAGAATATATCCGCTACCTCATCAACGGACCATTATTCTGGCTGGGTTTGATCGATCTTGGCTATTCTTCCCATGCTAAAACCCCGGCCGGGTTTCGATTGAATAAAGCCGGCCATGGTATGCTCCTGGGGTCACCTCCGGATTGTCCGAACGAGAATGATCGCATAATCTTTAAGCCTGGATCCCTCATCTTCTGCCCTTCATTGGTACCCCGCTGGGTCAGATATTTAATAGCCAGAATGGCTGAATGGCGAGAATCTCCGGATGATGGATATATGTATCATGTAACACCGCAATCACTGGCTGCTGCCCGAAAGCAATCGCTGCATGCCTCACATCTAATTGCTCTACTGCGGAAATATGGCAAAATCCCACCACCTCCTTATTTGATCCGCTCATTCCAGCGCTGGGAAGAAAATGGGAGCGAAGTATCCCTCGAAAATGTGCAGGTTCTCCGCACCTCCTCACCCGAAATGCTACAGGAAGTCATCCATTCAAAGGCTTCGCGTTACCTGGCAGAATCGCTGGGGCCGACAACCGTTGTGATCAAGCCAGGCGCTCAGGAAAAATTATCCCGTATATTGATTGAGTTGGGATATTTATGTGATGTAAAATAAAGTAAATATTTATATGGTCCACAGAGTTACAAAGTGAGTTCTGAGTAACCGTTTGGAAATTAATAAAAATAGTCCACAACAATATATGGAAGGGAAATATGGACACAAAAACACAATGGATGAGTGATGAATTGGAAAATTTGAAGCAAATCGGTTCTTTCAATCGAATTCGCACCATCGGGTCCGGTCTGGGCGCTCGTATGGTTGTGGACGGAAAAAGTGTCTTGAATTTCTGCTCAAATAACTACCTCGGTCTTGCCAACCACCCGGTTCTTTCCCTCGCGGCCACAGATGCCATCGCAGAATACGGCGTCGGCCCCGCGGCGGTTCGCTCCATTGCCGGCACTATGGACCTGCATGTTACCCTGGAAAAAAGATTGGCTGCATTCAAAGGGGTTGAATCAGCCATTACCTTCCAAAGCGGCTATTGCGCCAACCTGGCAGTTTTTCCAGCGCTGGTCGACAAGGAAGATGTGATCTTCTCTGATGAATTGAACCACGCCAGCATCATTGATGGCTGCCGCCTCTCTGGCGCCAAGATCATCCGATATAACCATTGTGACGCAAACGACTTGCAGCGAGTGATCCATGAAGCCAAAGGAACATTCCGGCGAGCGATCATCATAAGCGACGGCGTATTTTCCATGGATGGCGATATTGCTCCCCTGGATAAATTATATGAAGTTGCCAGCCAGCATAATATCCTATTAATGGTGGATGATGCCCACGGTGAAGGCGTTTTAGGTAAAGGCGGACGGGGTATCGTGGATCATTTCAACCTGCATGGCAAAGTTGATGTGGAGATAGGCACAATGTCCAAGGCGTTTGGCGTGGTAGGCGGGGTCATTGCTGGAAATCCAGTGGTCGTGGATTGGCTGCGTCAGCGCGGTCGGCCATTCTTGTTCTCTTCTGCCATGACCGTGCCGGATACCGCAGCCTGTATTGCGGCTGTGGATATGCTTGAAAAATCCACTGAGTTGGTTGACCGACTCTGGGATAATGGCCGATATTTCAAAGCAGAAGTGAAGAAACTGGGCTTTGATACTGGTGCCAGTGTCACCCCCATAACTCCTATTATGCTGGGGGAAGTACCTTTGGCAAAACAGTTCAGCAGTGAATTGTTTAACGAAGGCGTATTTGCTATGGCGCTGGGCTTCCCTACTGTACCACAGGGAAAAGCCAGGATTCGAGTGATGATCTCCGCTGCTCATTCCAAGAAAGATCTCGATGATGGTCTGGAAATCTTTGCGCAGGTTGGTAAAAAACTGGGCGTAATTTAAAGCAATTCATTCATCCTTGAATGGATCGACCATTGGGTTGGTGCCTGCCCAGATACACGCGCCTTGATTGAACTGATTGCACATTTCGCCATTTGAACAGCGATGCCCGGCTACCCTGAGGGATTGATCATCTAGATAATCTGCCGGGTAGATCACTTCGACATCCAGGCTGACGTCCATTTCAACATGATCGCAAAAGCATTTCTGAACAGATTCCCATTTCTTTTCAGCCATTTTCACCTCTCACCAATAAAATACTACACCTTCTTATCTTTTTCTTGGTCGACAAATTCCGCATCAATCACCAATTCGCTGTCATTCCCATCCGTCTGTTGTGATTTAAGGTTTAAACGTAAATTTCTCATATGTTCTTGCACCACGCCATCGGGGCATAATTCGATGAATAGATAGGAGGACAAGCCGATGACAGCCGCATCATCGAATGGCCCGATCGCCAGATCCGGGATGATGAAGTACAACAACCCGCCAATCGGCAGGAGTTTCAGAAATGGGTTGACCCGTTTGTCGCCTAATAACCGGTAAATCAGCTTTATGCGCAATAGAATATCCTGGAAGAATCCAGGAGAAGATGGCGAAATTTTATTATTCATTTGATTTGACATGTTCATTTTCCTTATAACTCATGATAATGATAACATAAACGTCTCACAATCATCATTAACGTCGAATCTGCTGCCGACGTTTCCATCGCAAGAACGGACCTGCCAATAGTCGAAGATAATATTTTAAGACAATGACAGAGAAGAAACTACCGCCATCCCTGTAATGCACTTTTAGCATCTCCGGCCAACAGCGGTCATCTGAATTGATCGTTTTTGCGTCACCATGCAACCTGAAATTCGCCCAATGAGCTCTTATATATTTCACTTCCGAAATTTTTGCCAATCGAACCCACAGGTCATAATCCATGGCGAAGAAAAAATCTTTGTCCAATGGCGCAACCTGTTTCCATAGATCAGCCATAAAAAAGGCGGCTTGTTGCGGAATATGCACATAGCCCTGGCGCAGTTTGTCATAATTCGTTTGCGCTGCTGGGAAATTTCCGATTACCCGGTCATTCTCATCAATGAAATGGGTGTCGCCATAGAGAAGTCCAACCCCTGGATGGGCATCCAGATATGCAACTGCCTGAGCTACGGCATCTGGTTCGTAGGTATCGTCAGAATTTATCCAGGCCAGTATTTCGCCGCTTGCCAGGCAAAACCCTTTGTTGATGGCATCTGTCTGGCCCTGGTCTTTTTCCGATCGCCAGCTTTTGATTCTGCTCTCATACTTGCGAATCACCTCCACGCTGCCATCATCTGATCCGCCGTCAATAATGATGTATTCGATGTTCGGATAGGTCTGTTTAAGAACCGATTGAATGGTTCTTTCCAGAAAAGCTGCCTGATTATAGGAGGGGGTAATTATGGTTACTAATTTCATTGTAACTTTTACTTAGCCGTTATCTTTTGAACGCCATAATAAACCGCAGCACAACGGTTCACCCATAGCTTTGGATTATCCGATAGTTCGCGAATCCTCCCGTAAGAATCCAATGCCTGGACTTCAACTTCCAAATGGCCAGCCGACCGCTCTACTTCGATCTTGGCAGCCCGTTCATCCCAGGCTTTGGCTCGGGCTTCGTAATTTGGAATGTTTCCCAGTGTTACAAGCGCACCACGCATCGGATAAAAACATAGCAACACAACAATTACCGCCGTCAATGATTGTGCCTTTTTGATCTGGAAGTTGTGTTTGGTGGATCGCCATTGCTGGTAAATGATGCCCATCAGGTAGAACCAGGTAGTCCCGGCGATAATCAATATCCAATGGGCGGGCAAAAAAGCCCTTGCCTCTGCGTAGGCAGATTCTCCATAAGCACTTGGCGCACACACTGCGACTACCAGCATAAAAGCTGCCAATGGAATCGCCCACAATAACCAGCGCCATTTCTTCGTGGATATTGCATCCCACTTCCCAAGAAATGCCAGGACAAACGCCAGAATATAGTTTACCGCCAATGGTAAAGGTGAACTCTCGATGGTGTTCACAATGAAACCGGCTGCAAATCGAAATGAGAGATAGATCAGCTTAATCAGCCCCGGAGTCTCCGGCATGTTTTTCAGCCTGGCTGCGTTCGCCGGGGAAAGGATCATTATGACCATGGCTGCGATAATTCCTGCAATGGCAGAAAATAGTAATATCAGGTTAGTATTCTTTGTTTCCTTTGCGTTCCGAAAATAAACCCAGAGTATCAAGATTCCCAATATCGTTGCTTGAAATGCCGCTGTCGTTTCGGAAAACCCGCCATTGAAAAAAAATAGAATGAATAATACGATGCCATATAAGCATTTGGATAAAGAGGTGACGCACTTAGGAATAAATTGGATCAATAATGTGAGTAAAAACGGGAGGATAACCACCGGTAGGGTGTAGGTAATTGATCCTGACCGCCAATAAAACGATTGAAATTGGTCCGGGGCGGCATAAATTGTAAAGAATGTCGCCATTGCAGCCAGAATGAACGATTCAGATTTGCCGATCTTCAAACCGATAAGTATTCGAATCTTGTTTAGTAACAGGTATAACCCGGCAACCATGCCAGTAATAAGCGCACCGGGCAGGATCTTCATTCCCACGACCCGCATGGGATCGATGAGGCCTATCACGATCATCGTGGAGAAACGATTCGATGTTGTGTCATACCAATCTGAAATTGCTCCAAAATACCCATTTTGGATGATCGAATGAGAGAAACAGTAATCATCCGCCTGGTAGCGGGAAAATGTGCCTGTATAAATAAAGGGCAAAATTGAAAGAACAAACACCAACAACAGCATTGCATAGATCGGCCGCCGCCAATTAGGTTCATTGGGATCTGTCTTGGGATATTTCTTATTTAACGGAGAAATGTACATTTACTGTAATACCTTTACTTTTCAACCTGGTTATATTCTCCACGCAATCCCCGTTTGCGAATTCGTAGGACGTCCCACATCATAAGCCAGGAATCCCGCCAAACACTAACCCGGCTCTCTTTTCGATAGTTGATCAATTTGACCGGAATTTGCTCTATAGCATAATTTCGCAAACGGGCAATGTATAGCAATTCAACATCAAAGCCAAAATTATATATGGTTTGCAACTGAAAGATATCCATTGCGGCTTTTCTTGAAAAAGCTTTGATGCCGCATTGCGTATCCGAAATCCCGCGAAAAAGAAATAATTGCACCAGCAAATTGAACCCACGCCCCGTGATTGATCGCACCATCGGCACGCCGGTATGGATCTCGGCTCCGTCGGTCATTCGTGATCCAATTGCAAGGTCTGCACCTTGATTTAAGGAAGCAATCATCAACTCTATGGCTTCCAGATCATAAGAGAGGTCCGCATCGATAAAGATCACCGCTTCTCCATTGCTCGCCAAAGCGCCACGTCGAATCGAATAACCTTTACCTGAATTTTTTTCATTCACCAGAACTTGAAGATTGCAGCCTTCTGGCAATTTTAAATGCAAATCGTCGATCACAGAGCCTGTGGCGTCACTGCTGCCGTCGTCCACGATGATCACTTCATAAGTGGAAAAACGATTCGTCAGATAATCGATTATTGCATTGACCGTACGGGCTATATAGCGATGCTCGTTGTAGGCTGGAACGATCACGGATAATTCATGGGAGGCTTCATTCATCACATTTAAATTTCGTACCCCATTTTTATAAGGTAGGGTGAAAACTTATCTGCCATTAGCTTCTGCTCATCAGCGGAAAAGCGTTCGCGGAACCTTCCTATTTGGCCTTTAAAGAAATGCAGACCATCACGTCCTTCCTTCGCCTGTCCTGGACGATATTTTTCAATAATATCGACAATCTCCTGGTTTTTACTTTCCAGACGAAGGAACGCTCCCAATTTAAGAACTTCCGCATCATAATCCTTCAACAGGTCTTCGTACCTGGCGCTGAATACAGAATTTCGCGAAGTCCAAGTTTCCCAGATCTTGCAATACTTCATCATGAAATCAATTGAAATATCCAGGTCTGACAGGTGGGAAAAAGCATTTGGCCGGCCTTTTTCCAGTGTACGCTTTCCGAAATCCATCGCAGAAAGCATGGCATCCCTGGGGTCTCGGTAGATGTACGTCACCTTCATCCAGTCAGAATTAATAAATAGATCACCTACGGCCGTCGCTCCGGAGTGGGCTTTGATGACGAATGTATTTCCAGCGAGGGATGCAGGCAGAACCAAAAATAATCGCCGCATGGTGAGAGCGCTGATATTGCAATTCACCTCGGTTAATATTTTTGTCAGGTGAAAGTCGGTACGTATTTGCCTTGCGCTTTTACCTCCGCTGGCAACAACCAGGTCATGGATAAGGTTGTAATGCCAGCCCGATCCTGCCCTGGGCATACCTACTGATAAAATGATCATTGTTTTCCTTGAGTAATAAAATCGGAATATTTAATCATATCATTGAAATCAGTCGGAGAGAGACTCTTTGCCTTTGGATATTTTCCGCATTAGAATCATACTTAAACCGAGTAATACCCCCAAGCTGAACCACTGGTTGGGATCGATAAAAGAATCCTGGGTGGCATTAAAGATGATCAATACAAACCATGAGAACAGCCCACCAATGCCCAAATATCGAAAAAACGGATCTTTCTCACCAAGAAATCGAACCACTATCCCCAGGACACTCAGCCAGAATAGCAGGTAAAGGGTGAAGCCAACGACCCCGGTTTCGCTTAGTAGGCGGATGTAAAAATTCTTCGGGTTCGGGTACAACCATGCCTTAATGGTCATTTGCCGCGTGATCTCTGACAATGTGGTGATCGCCCAATCTGGTACGTGGTCATAGAGATACAAACCGCTGCCTCCCAGACCTACTCCTGTCACTGGATGATCCAGAAATACTTCCCAGCCAGCCACAGCATACGCCAGCCTGGGGCCGGCATAAACATCCACAGCATATTCTGTCAGAGTACTTTTTTGTGATCGCCAAATTTGCGCAAAGTATTTATTCGTAGAAAGCAGCAATCCGGCTCCAGCTAGAAGAGAGAGCAGGACGAAAATCAACCCAAAACGAATTGAAAGGCTCCTTATCAGGCTGCCTTTCCTATTTCCTGAAAATGGTCGAATAAACCAAAGACTAATTTTTTTGATTTGATGTCCCTGAGTTAACAATAAAACTAGAATTGCCGCCCCAAAAGCCATGACGATGCCGCCACGGGAAAATGTTAAGATGAGTAAAGCCACCGCCACGCTGAGTAATAATGGTTCTATCCATCTTCTGCGGAATACCCGGTATCCCGATAATACAGCCGCGAGCAACCATGGCAGGTAGATGGTTGCAATTTGATTTGCCAACCACGATGGTTCGAACGCAAAACCCGCTGCCCTTTTTTTTGTCAGCAACTTCCGAATAGAAAATGAGAGCTGAAATTTGTTAAGTTCCATTCGACCAGGAAAACCAGTATAGTATGAGATCATCTGAATACAACCCCAGATAAAACTCAATATTAATCCAGCATATAGCCATTTAACACTAAACTTCAACTCATCTTCCGACTGATTCATGGCAATTGTGGCGGTAAGAAAAACCATGCCACCAGCTAGGGTTGCCCAGGCTCTCAGGCTCCTACCGATGAACTCCTGTCCGTGCATTGGGACCGGCGCGAATGCCCAACCCCATGCTGATGCCAGTAAAAGCCGCCACCAGGAATAACCCTAGCAGGAGAATACTTCCATTCAAGTCAATTTTTATTGATTTTCGCAACAAACGCAAAAAAATGATCAGCGCCAAAATACTGAGCGGATAAAACGCCAGGGGTCTCACCATTGTTTCTTTTCCTAAAAAGGGGAAGAAACGGAAACTTGTCACCGGCAGGCAGAGCAATGTCAGTGCCCAAAAAAACCGTGATACCCTTGGCAGATCGATCCTATCAATCATCGTGACCTCTCGGGTTGAAGAAGAATGTGACCACCAGAAGTATCAGGAACAGACCTGAAATTGCCCCGGTAAAAAGATAGGCGCCCATCCTAGCCGTTCGTTCTACCTTCAAATCTTTTGTCTGATTCTGATGAACCTGGATCTCAGGATGCAATCCAAACGCCCTGGATTCCAATTCGATGGCTCTGGATTCAAGTTTTTGTCTATTTTCCAGAGTTTCTGCTGAAAGATTATCTGTAAGGCTGGAAAGCTCTTTTTTCACTGCCTCCAATTCATTTGAAGCAAGGACAGCCTGCTGTACATTCGTTGTAAAAATTTTCGCCCAGGTTTTTGAAAGCTGCCTAGCCTGCTCCGGAGATTCACTAATGCCATAGAAACGCCATCCGCCATCACCGGGTTGTGAAAGCTGCAGCATACCATTATTGAGATCGATCGCTTTTACACCCTTTATCTCATCGGCGACCTGTTCCAATACTGCATCCGACCAGGCAATTTCTTCCAGTTTTTGTGTTTCACGTTCGAGAAAATAAAATATTTCACGATCTGGCGCTTCTGGCAGCGCCTGTTCCAGGTTTTGATCTACAACCACTTTGGACATCACCCGGAATGGCGGCAGCCAAAGCTGGTAAGCAGCAGCGCCAATCAAACCCCCGATCAAGGCTGCAACTAATAAAAGCTTCCAGGCTCGGAGGGCGTTAGAAAAGCTATACATGGATGGTTCAGAAAACATCTTTTTGTTCATCACATAACCTCCAAATTTGCTTTTATTAATTATTTTGGCGTAACCAATGGTTGGCTGAGATCATAAACGATATAGCCATCACCATTGCCTGTCACAACAAAGTTGCTCAATATTTGCTTCAGTTCGGGTTGTTGTTCCAGTTGTCCAAATGCCGTCACCAGAAAATAGCGCTTGCCCTCAGTGTTTTTGATGAACATTGCTTCGAAATCCCTGCTTTTTTTACCGGCTGCCTCACCACGGCTGAAATTGGATGTCGCCGGCCAATATGAGCCAACTTTTGTCCATCCATAATACATTAGACGGTTACCGTAATCCTGGGTCAAAGCAATGACCGGTCCATCGTTAGGAACCGATTCCCCAATCTTCTGCCAGACATTGGCTTCGGATTTGAAATTTTCGACATACAAAACCGAGCGTGCTACCCACAACGAGTATCCTGCCGCAAAAACAAGAACCAATGTTCCAGCAGTACGCCAGAGCCAGCTGGACTGCATAACTTTTTCCATCACCATGTCAACTGCCGGCGCCATACCCAGAGCTGTAATGAGCAATAAAGGCAGGTGGTAATAGGAATGAGTAATAAATTGGAATGGTGAGGTCAACCCGTAAAGGACATACCCAACCCATAAACCAAGCATCAGCTTTCTTTGTCCATTGGGATAAAGCAAAGATCCAATCAATGCCGTAAAGAAGATTGGCAGACTTACCAGGCTATCTATCATGTGCAACCAGTCTGAATAAAACTCGTGATCGATCAGCAAAGGGAGGAAAGAAACAGTCCATGCAGTGAAAAAGCCGGCAGATCGCACTCCGATTGCTAGCAGATAATAGGCTGCGGGTGGAACTATGCATAAAATTAAGATCAACCACACTTGGCGATTGGCCAGAACTTTTAAGATTTTTGTCGATGTAAATATGGAGAATAAAATCACCCCGGCAACAAAGAAAACCGCAACCACTTTAACGAGGATGGCAATTCCACCGATAAGTCCAACCAGGACCGCCCACTTCAAGCTGCGCTTTTTTTCCCAGATATCCACACTCAATGCGAATAAACTGATCCACATTACCATAAATGGGTCTGGCTGGAAGGAACGCGATGCCAGAACACCGAAGGTCAAGAAGAAAAAGAATCCGGCGGAAATGAGTATGCCGAAACGAATGCCCCAGCGATACAAAAGCAATGTAAAAGCACCGGCTGCGATCATCCAAAAAAGACTTCCAATAATGCGAGAGACCCACAGCTTTTCCCCGCCTGAGATGCGGTAAACGCCAGCCACGATCGTCTCAAAAATTGGTGGTTCATAAGCTTCCAGCGATCCAGCAGTTTGCAGGGCAATTGACTTTTGCGCTGAATCCGGCAACCCTTCGTAATATATGCCCCTGGCGATGATGGCTGACCGGAGTTGTCGGGTGGGATGAAAATCCAACGGGGGGTCTGTGAGATCGTATAATCGAATTCCAAGACCAGCCAGGAAAATGATGCAAATAAGCACCAATAATTTGGTATTTGCTTTCAGGGTATTTCGCATCAACAATATCCTTTACTGACCATTCACTGGATGCCGAATGTCGAATAACAGATATCCTTCACCGCTCTCTACTGGATATTTATTTTCAAGATAAGACTTCAATTCAGGTTGGCGTGCGTAATCATCAAACCAGGTCACCAGGAAATACCCCCTGCCTATCAATTCTTTTTCAATAAGCACAGGAATGTTTTTTTCTGGACGCCCTGCCAACTTGCGCACTTCAAAATCGCCGCTGCCAGGCCAATTTTCAATACTGTTCCAACCAAAGTATGCAAGCCGATACCCGTAATCCTGGGTTAATCCCAACACAGGTTCTTTTCGCAATTTCTCTCCCAGTTCCTGCCAAAAAACAGTCTCTGATCGAAAATCCTGACTTACGAGGATGCGGCGGTTTTGCCAAACCAATGCCAATACAATGATCAGGGTTAGACCAATCAAAGCCTGGCGTATGTACTTCCAGGGGTTTATCGAAATCGTTTTGGAAGCTATGAAAGCCCCCAACGGGGCAATCGATAATGCGATGATCGGTATCAATGGTAATTGATAGTAATCATGAGTTCCAATATGATACGCAAAAGTGAATCCATATAGTATGTACGCTGCCCATATTCCCATGATCATTTTTCGGGATTGGACAGATTCGAACATGAACAGACCTAGCAAACCAAGGATCAAAGCAGGGATCCCGGAGGTATCATTGATCTGCCCCATCCAGCGGGAATAGTTGGATATGTCCACCCACAGATTGGGGAAAATGCGAAAACTAAACTGCTGACCCAGGAACCCGGCGATAAAAGTACCGTATAGGGTATAAATAATTCCGGGCAACAGCATCAAACTGGTCATTACCCACAACTTCAAATTTTTCAAAACATCTCGAAAATCTTTTCTAACAAGAATTATCATTATGGGGATGGCTATGAAAAAAACCGATACATTCTTTATATAGATCGCTGCACCGCCAAGTAAACCGGCAGTGATAGTCCACTTCCAATTTGGTTTTTGCTGCCAGTTGTAAAACGCCCACCAGGTAAAACACAACAGGCTGATCATTAAGGGATCCGGTTGAAATGTCCGTGAAGCCATTACCCCATAGGATTGAAAAAGGAAGAAGATCAACGCGGTGATGCCGCCATCCGCATTGGATAATTTACACGCTAAAAGATATATCGCTAGTCCAGCCGTCACCCAGAACAACGATGATAGTATTCGGGCAATCCATACATACTCACCGCCAACGAGCTTATACAAATTGGCGGTGATGGTTTCCATCACCAGAGGCTCGATCACAGCTTCCCGTTTCCATTGCAGCACAGCCGTTTTTTCCTGCCACACAGGAACGTCCGTCCGGCCTTCATAGAACATGCCGCGCGCCATTAAAGCAGAATGCAACTGGCGAGTCGGGTGAATATCTAATGGTGGGTCAGTTAAATCCAGCATCCTGATCCCCAGACCCAGCAATAAAAGGAAGAGGATGATTAGCCTTCGAAGTACAAGATTTTCGGTAAATATGCCTATCATAAGCGGATCTGTCTGGTTTTGATTCTAATCCATCTTTACCGGCTTGACCAATCGACGAATTGCATAGTACAGCCGTTTGAGACTCCCCAGACCCAATGGAAGAAGGGCAGCATAGATCATGCGGTGAAATTCCGGAAGGATAAGGGGTGGATAACTGATCAATCCCGCCCAGTATGATCTCAAAGACATATCGGGCTTGTTTGCATCCAACAAATATCTGGCATTGATGCGATGCGCCCCCGCTAGCACCCTATTCCAACGGCCCTCCATCAAATCAGCAAATGTCGGAGTTGCTTGCAACCAATCCGCTATTCGGTAGGCTTCTTCGCCAAAGCTGGCTGCAGCAGCCACATTTTTCGCCCCCGCATGAAATCTACCTGCCGCCCAAACCATTGGAACATGCACCATCTGCCCTTGTATGGCAATACGCAGCCACAGGTGATGATCGAGCAGGTAATGATAGTCCAGATTAAGGTATCCGGCGTTTATCAATGCTTGGCGGTTTATGAAGACTGCGGGTTGATTGATGATATGAAATTGCATGAGATCTTCGACCTGCCAATCTCCGGTCATCATTCTATTCAGGGTGTTTCCATTTCCGTCAACTGCAATCACGTCGCCATAAACTAATTTTGTATCAGGGTTGGCGAGCCAGTTTTCCATTGCAGAAGAAATTGCCCCCGGCAGGTAGTAATCGTCCGAATTCAGCCAGGCAACCAATTCGCCTTTCGCACGCCGCAAACCTTTGTTGATTCCATCAGCTTGCCCATTGTCTTTTTCAGAAACCCACCATGCGATCCTGTCTTGATATTTTTGAATGATACCCAGGCTGCCATCCGTGGATCCACCATCCACCAGAAGCAGCTCGGTGTTGGGATGATCCTGGTCAAGGACTGACAGAATCGTTTGCTCTAAAAAAGCTGCCTGATTGTAGGAATTGATCACTACTGAAACCAGCGGAATGGACTCTCGCATCATCTTAGAATAGGTCTGAATAGTTCACTTTTGGGAAAACGGCCAGCTTTCCATCAACCGTGGCATCCAGCACCTGGCGGCGGTTTTTCTCAAAAGCAACCTTTGCCATTCGATATCCAATTTCAGAAGTTTCGAGGTCTGGCAGCTGCCAGCGAAAGCCCTTACCAAAGTAGCCTGGATTGAAGTGATTGGGGTCGTCTCCCTGCGAAACGACAGTGGTATTGGGAACTCCCTGTGTCACGAAGTTATGATCCACACCTATCAAATAAACAGTATCAAACCCCATATAATAAGCAATTTGAAGGGCAACGAATGTAACCGTAGCGCTTTCCCAAACCCTCCCCGTCACGCTCGTTGAAAATCCCGGTCCGGTGTAGGTGGAATACAGATATTGGGTCTTGTCATCCATAGTGACCCATTGCCTCCCACGCCACGAGAGAAATTTGGGCATCTGCAACCTGGATATATCTTCGGCGCACTGCTCCACCACAAGATCATTCATGCAAACATAGTAGCTGGTCTCAAACCTCATCTCAGGAAAGGCCATGTATATGCGATTCATCCCAAATGTGATCTCGCCTTTAAGGAAGGACAAATCCATCTGCTTTAGGCTCGGCCCATTGCCAATGATGAAACATCTTTTTCCGGTGTGAATATTCTTATAACCGCGCAGTCTTCGCCGGCTTGACATCCGCCAGGGGTGAAAATATGCGCCTGGAAGATCTGGCAAGCGGAGCAATCCATCATAAAAGTTGCGGGCAACCGGTTTTATTGCATCGGGCAACAGATTTTTTGCTGTCTCGCGGAAAGCGCTCATTCAGTGCTCAATCTGGCTGTCGCGCCGCCATCCACGACGATCGCCTGTCCTGTCATGAAGGACGACTGAGTGTTATCCGCCAGGAAGTAAATGGCGTGTGCAATTTCCATCGGTTGGCCTACTCTGCCATTCACTGTTTTACGGGCAAGGTTTTCCAATCGGTCAACCATGCTTCCACCGCCCGCATGATCACGGGTCAAACCTGCCCTCAACATAGGTGTATCCACAGCTCCCGGTAGGATGGCGTTCACACGGATATTCTGAGGTGCAAATTCAATTGCCATAGCCCGCGTCAATGCCAACAAGCCGCCCTTGCTGGCAGCATAAGCCGAAATATCCTTGGATGTGGCAATTGCATGGACGGATGAAACATTCACAATCGCACCGCCATTTGATTTTACGAGCATCGGATGAGCCAATTTGGAGCCTAGAAAAACCGACCGCAGATTGGATGTCATCACCGCGTCCCATTCCTCGACGGTCGTCTCCAAAATAGGTTTTGCAATTTGCAGTGCAGCATTATTTACCACCGCATTCAAATGTCCGCAGAATTGATTTGTCGCTTCATATACCCTGGCGATATCATCCGGGTTGGAAATATCTGCCCGCACGAACAATCCGCTTTCAGGAAAATCTTCCGCTTTTTCAGAGCGATCCACCCCCACCACTTTCCAACCCTTTTCATTGAACAGTGTAACAGTCGCCCGTCCAACCCCTCCAGATGCGCCGGTGATTAGAACCGTAAGATCTTCTATCATTTCAGCATACTCCTTAATTCAAGGATCACTTCCTGGTTTTCATTCTGTAAACCTAAACCTGTAATCAGATTAAGCATCGTATTGACATGCACCTTCTCCCACGCCTCCGGGCTTGAATTGGAATTATGCGGTGCCAAGAGCACCTGATCCATTTTCAACAATGGGCTGTCCAATGGCAGCGGTTCGTCCTCGAAAACATCCAGAGCTGCCCCACCCAGCTTTCCGCTTTTCAGCGCCTGGATCAACGCCGATTCCTTAACGATGGGACCGCGGGCAGTGTTGATTAGCACAGCGCCCGGTTTGGCATGGTACAGTACTTCATCATTGATAAGATGCCGGCTGGTGGGATTCAGGTCGCAGTTAACGCTGATAAAATCCGACTGTCTTATCAGCTCTTCCAGGCCAACCATTTCCACTCCCACTTCCTCTGTGAAACTGTCTGGAATCTCCAAAATATCATTGCCCAGCAAGGTCATTTCGAATGCTCTGGCTTTCTTAAGTACCATTTTACCGATATTCCCCACACCGATCACGCCCAGAGTGCATTCCCGCAAAGCTTTTCCGGGTATCTTTTCCCATTCACCGCGTTTCATATTTCTATCCATCCACGGTTGGCGTCGCGCGAATGCCAGGATATAACCCATCACTGTATCAGAGACTGGAATGGTGAAAGCATTGGTGGTGCGGCAAACGGTAACGCCATATTTTTGGACAGCTTCCTGTTCAATTGAATCGATCCCCGTGCCCCACTTTGATATGACCTTCAATCGCGGAGAACAGGAAGCGATTACCCTTTCTGTGTAGCGGTCATCACCGCAGATAGTGCCATCAAATTGACCGGCGTAACGCAATAGTTCTTCTTCTGACAAGCGTTCATTTACTTCGGGAACGATCAATTCAATCCCTAATTTTTCAAAAAATGGCTTGAATCTATCGAGGTGTGGCAGCATGTATGGCGCGCTAATTAAGACTTTTTTCATTACATGATTCTCCAATGCATACGATGTTCGCCTATTTCGTTTTTCTAAAATACGAAGTAATTTCTATGACGATCATTTTATTTACTAGTTTCGACATCCGTCCGATAAATCTAATTACGCCGATTTTCTCAAATTCAGCATCATTTCCGCCAGATTGAAATCCACTTCGTTATCAACATCCCAGGCTTCCTGCGGATCGATCTCAAACATCATCGGCCTCTCTCCCAAACGATTCCTGCGTGAGATAAGGTGATCCCGTGTGAAAATATACATACAGGAATTTTCCTCGTAAACCGGGGGCAGGTCCTGGGTTTGGAGGAGGACCGCCGGGTTATGGTTGATCGGCCGGCCAAGCTCATCCCACAGGCGCACCTGACGCCGTGTCACTCCAAACAAAGAATCATATGAAGGATACTGTTTCAATAAGTCATTGATACCGCAAGATATTGTCATTGCGGTGAGGAGTGGATTGGTGCTGTGGGTCTGTAAATAAAAATCCGCCTCAACCTGGGTGGTATCATGGATCAGAATCTCATTCATTGGCACGTCGTCTGCTCGCAAGTTATCCGGCCGACGCAAGCTGATGACCTTTGGGTAGTCTCTTTCAATCCCTTCCAGGATGATATCGCTGTCTGTATCCACCACGATCTCAGCCAATTCGCCCACCTGGAGGAGTGTATCCAGGATGTGGGCATATAAAGGTTTACCTGCGATCATCCGGTAGTTTTTCCCGGTGACCCGTTGTGAATGATGCCGCATGGGAACTAAGGCTGCAATTTTTTCTGTGGGCATATATTTTTCCTTTATTACTCAATTATACTGAATCGGCTCAACTTTACGTTGGTTTGCGTTTGTGTGAATGGAATTTTGAATATGGGGGAAATATAACCGCTGTTTCAATTGCCATGTAAGCGGGCCGGATTTCTTATAACCCTGGTAAGTGCCCCAAAACTGCATTGTCCGAAACCAGGCGATATCCTTCCAATGCCTGGTAAGCGCCCGATCCATTCTCGCGCTCCTCCAATCCGAAAGAACATTCGATACAGATAACCTCAAGAAATCCCAGAACCTGAATTGCTCAGTCGGAAAGATCCTCTTGAACGCCATCCCCTCGCGTAGGTAACGGTGATAGATGCTCGCAGGCGATTCCTCGTGGATATGAATGATCTCGGCATCCGGTACATACTGGATGGAATATCCCTGATTCATCAGGCGATGCGCCCAATCCAGGTCTTCCAAGCCAGGCAAGGATTCATCATAAGGATATTGTTGCCATAGTGTCCTTCGAATAGCGGCATTGGCATTGTTACAAAATGGGTGTGCCTGCTGCACTGGCCTGGAATCAGGAAACCACTGTTGAAAGAGCTGCCGCTCTGAGTATTTGCTATCGTCAATTCCCCTTTGCTTGCCATAGGATAACGCCACCTTTGGATCAGAGAATGGCATAGTGAGCGATTCCAGCCAATCCGGAAAAACCGGATACACATGCGCGCTGGCAATAACGATCAACTCATTATTGCAGACACTGATCCCCTGATTTAGTGAGAAACCAAAGGTAAAATCCTTGGGGTCGATATGCACCACTTTCACCGGAAATTGTTCTGCAATTTCCACTGTTCCATCTGTCGATCCTGAGTCCACGAGGATGATCTCGACGTCCCGCAACGATTGCGCAAGAATACCCTGAAGCAGCTTGGCTATGTGCTTTTCCTCGTTGTAAGCCCGAATGACAATAGAAACGCTTTTTCTAGGAATTGGATCCATGATCAATTTTTTATTCCACTCCTACAACGTATTCAAATAATGGTAAATTATAGATCCTTGCGATTCGAACCAAATGGTCAGGCAGGAAAGTCCTGTAAGGATCGCTCTCCTCTACAACGTATTTTTTTTCATAGACATAATCCAGACCAATTTTGTCAAGATAATGATCCGCTTTTCCAACTTTTAACAAGTCGAAATATTCCTTACTGTTCATGAGTCCATCCAGGTTGACTATCGTCCTTCCATTGATGAAGTAAGACAACCCGCCGCCACCGGTTGTACCAATAAGCGATCCTGGTGGAGTTGCCTCTTCCAATGCTCGCGCCTGTAGTATAAAAGGATTCTCAGACCTGCCCGCCACTTCATACGGGAAATATTGAACAATACGGACACTTAGAGAGACCACCAAGCCCAGACTGGATGCCGCAACAAGTATCCTCGCCACTCGAATGTCTGCGTAGTTCATAATAAAAAACAAGAGGGCATCAACCAATAAGGCAATAACTAATACGCCCAACACAAGTTCTCCGATCCAGTACCAGGCTCTTGTGTGAACATATCCACTTACGCCGTAATAAAGAACTTGAATAAGGCAGGCTGAGAATAATGGCAGCGCTCCAATTAAATGCACTCTTTCTGTCCAATACCCAATATTTTTTCGAAGTAATAAGTAAATCAAAACGAGTAGAAGAAATGCAGTCAATAAGTCAATTGCTGATCTTTCATATTTTGTGGAGGTATGAAATGCGATGGCGATTTTATTGGATAACAATCGGACACCCGTAAGAAATAATGACCAAGAGGTATCTGCATTGTCAGGAAACCCAATAACCTCCCCAAAGTTGGAAGCAACCCGTCCATAAATCGGATTGATAAGCGTGGACCACCAGTGTTTAACTGACCGCTAACGGGTGTGAAAGTTCCCAAAAACCAGACTTATTAAGAATTACATAAAAGCTAAGAAGGCTGCATTTGGAATTGCATAAGATACAGCTTTCTGCAATTTATTATATTACTTGGTCAAAATTTGCCAAACGAAATTTCAGGCAAGGCAGATGGATTTTCATGTTTGATAGAGTGTAAAAATCGGGTGATCATCAGCCAAAAGAATGTTAGCCCCATATCTACAAACACAATTGATCTGGGAAAAGAACTGACAAACCCAACAGCCTGTAAAATGAGCAGAGTAGCAAAGCTGATTAATGCCGGCACAACTAGAGCAATGATCACCTTTTGCCACATCTGTTGGATATTCAGCCTATCAGGATAGTAAAGACCCAAATAATAATACACAGGGATCTTTATCAGCAGGAGAATCGCGATATACCAATAGGCTGAGTTAGCATAGAAGAAGAAACCCTCTGCTCCGCCCAGACGAATGAAGTAACTTGCTATCAGAAGAAGAGGAATCGCCGCGATATCCAATACCAACCAGGACTTTGTTTTCGAATTATCAAAAAGCAACCATGCGCCTGCTATTACTGCTATGTAGATATTATCCAACCGGCTCATGATCGCAAATGCAGCGATCAACCCGGTGATAATAAATTTTGGTTGTATCCACTTCTTTTCAGATGTATGGTCCACTAAACTAATTCGATACAATAACCAAACGATGAACAAAGCAGATATTCCCGATTCCATCCCGCCCGCTGTGACAATCGCATGCACTCCGATATAGAAACACCAAAACATAGCCGTGAATATCCCGGTCAAATTGGATAGGCGCTTGGAAACAAGCCTGTAAAGCAGTATTCCTGTAAAGCCAGAGATCAACGCAGCGACCATGACCAGAATACGCAGTGGTAGTACCAGATCAAATTTTGCCAGCCAAAAAATCGGAATACAAATAATTAGCCAGAGGGGATGGTATCCATTAGTAAGTCCAATCCCATCAAAGGTGGACCCAAGACCAGACGCAATATTTTTGGCGACTTTAAAGTAATAATATGCATCATCATTTGAATACCAGGTCAACAGACTTATTGATGGCGACATAGCGATATATAAATGCGCCATAGTTACTGTAGCCAGGAGCAAGATTTCAAATTTATATCCGGAAAAAAATGATGAGAAAGTATTATTTTTCATACAGTATTGCTTTCATTTGATCTTGCAATCTGTCGGAATACCATCTATTTCGACCAACTTGTATGGCGATTTGTTCGCATTAGAATAGTAACTATGATCTGGAAGAAAGTCTAATGAATCGATCCCGAGTTGGTTGAACACATAACGAAAAGTGTTTACTGGTGTGATCGAAGAATATAATAAAGGGTCATTCTCACCGGGATAAATGGCATTCAATATGGATAATCTTCCAGGGTCCCGCACCCCATGATCGCCCTGGATGATTATTATTGGCGGAACACTGGATTCAGCTAGAATTATTTTTACAAGATCAACCAGATATTGGTTTGTAAAATCAAGTTGATACTGGTATCCCCTTATGTAATGCTCATCATCCAACGGAACGCCATCGTTAATGTAATAGTTCTCATCATTCAATATACTTCCATCTGGTTGAAAAATATATGGCCGGTGAGTAGTCGTGAGATGGATGAATACAAATTTACTTCCAGGAATGGAAGGAACATTCCTCAGCTTATCAATAATAAATTTTTGACGCTGGTACTTTTCACCGTATGGAAAGTTGCTACCGATCCACTGCTTGAATGGCGGTACATTTTTCATCCCCTTGACAATCGTATTATCTATGACCATCTTTTCAAACGGAGAAACCACCCGCATGGTAAGTGGATCATTGTTAGGTTTAAAATAATATGAACCGTCGCTCATTTCAGTGAAAGGGTATCCGGTTTCAAACGCCACTGTCTGATATCCAGCCTGCTCTAACTGCCTTCTGACCTTGCTATTTATGATCAGGTCATCCAGTAGTGTCGCATCTTTATTGTTTGGATCGAAATTTCCAGGAAGACTTTCAAGATAATCCATGTTAAGAGAACTTGCAAGCGATAGTCGGGTAAAAGAATAATTACTCAGGCTGCAGTCTCCAACAAAAAAGCCAAGGCTTCTAAGTTCGTTGATAAACCAGCTATTATCATAATTCATGTACTTTTCGAGATAATCTGCCCGTCCATACGCATCCGGAATGAAATAATATATATCGGGTTTTTGCGCGTGTGACTGGTTGAAAATTTGAGGTTCATCATTATTTTGGTTACGGTTAGTGATATTAAAAACATGTCTAAAATTCACGCCAATCTGGAAGAGTGGCATTGCGACAAGAAGAAGAGCCGCCAAATTGAAACCGATTGTAATCCCGTTTCTGTTCCTTCCCAGCTTCCAAACGATCCAAAGGATGAATAAACTTATAACCAGATATACCGGTAGGATTATTCTTTGTCTGCCAACCAAAAATTCGCCAATTGTCAATCCGTCAACCAGGTTGAACACCGCCCCATAGCTCAATAATAGAATGATATTTACGCTAACCAAAGCCGGTGCCACATGATTATCACTCGATACCAACTGAAAAAAAACATATACACAACCAGCAATTAACAAAGCTATGATCAATGGGCGAATAATATATTGAAGGTTTACCTCGTGGATATTCAATGCGAATAAAGAAACAATCGGGTGGATTGTAAATAGAAAAATGTGAATAGGTTTTGTTCTAAACACCAAGATCTACCTTACCATTCCATATCTTGTTCATACCCTAATGTTATCAATAGACTGCCAGCCACCGATTTGAATAGCTCCTTATTCTCAGGTGTGAACTGAGTTTTCCACCCACCAGACTTACCCTGCCTGAATGTAGGTGAACGCTGTGGGTTGATCATGGATTCCAATTCATCCACTGCCCTGTCAGCATCCATGAAGGGTAGAAAACCCCGGCTGACGGCGTGGGAAAGCACCTTCCTCACAGCAGCTTTGCGGTCTTCCAGAAAATCTTCATATTTTAAGGTCAGCACTTCTGGATGTTGCAGCCACTTTAAAAAAGGTTCAAACCGGCCAGTAATATCCGGGAATGGATTTTCAGCCTCAGGCCGGCCTAATATGCTGGTTTCTAGACGCTCGTCAAATGAGTGTAATTCCTCTGCATAATGGCGATGATGGACGTGATTTGGTTCGATCTTTGTCACATAGTGAACATGCGAGATGACCACATCTCGTGGATCGCGCAGAATAAAATAAGTGCAGACACTTGTCCTGGTCAGAAAATCTACGATTTCCGGTCTGGCATGCAGGTGCCCATAACCGATGTCGCCGCCAGCCAGGCGGTTGAGGTCGTGCATGATCTCCCCTGTTTCGCGCTCCCGCCCCGAAGCTCCTTCATACATAACGATCGCAGGCAAGCCGGTATCCACCGCCGGACCGATGTGCGGAAAACCTTCGAGGACCTGGGTCAGCAGGTGTGTGCCACTCTTGGGGAATGAGTTGGCAAACAGAATTGGTGACCTGCTGATGCTGGAATCTAGTCTATTCATTTCAGCTTCCCGTTTGGAACGCCGTAGTAACCTGCGCAGGAGCTTTGCCTGGAATTTTGCATTGGATTTGAGTTTATTGATCAAATCAGCATCCTACCAATCTTGACCAGTTTCATAACCGAGATCTTGCAACAATGCGCCAGTCTGTTGCTTAAAAAAGATCTTATTCGCTTCGGTAAAATATTCCCGCCAATTTCCCGGCTTCCCTCTTCTGAATGTGCCGGACCGTCTCGGCTCTATCGATTGCTTCAGGATGGATACGGATTCTTCGCGAGAAATGCGGGGGGCAAAGCCATGCCCTGCCAGGTGATCGAGAATACTGGAAATCGACCGCTCTCTGTCCAGTATCAGGTCTTCGAATCGTAAGCATAATACTCTGGGCTGCTTCAACCATTCAACATAACGGCTATATTTCAGTGCGATACCCGAAAGCGGCGAGCTTTCATCTTCCACACCTTCTATGGCAGCGTTGATCCGTTCTTCCATGGTTTTTAAGGTCTCGCTGTAATAGTGATGCATATTATGCCCAGGATGCATTTGTGTCGCATAAAAGACATGCGATATGATCATGTCACGCGGATCTCTGTAAACGAATATCGGCGCGATTCCAGGCGCGGTCAGGGCGGGCAGAAATGGATCAATCGCTTTCAAATAAGAGTAAGCAATATCACCCGGTGAGAGCCGATGGATGTTACTCAATATTACTTCCTTTGTCTGAATCGCATTCTCTTCGTCACGGTTCAGCGGCGGCATTCCAGGGTTAATAAACGGCCCGATCTTTGGTAATCCCTCCAATATTTGGATGATCAGGTGCGAACCGGATTTTGGCATCGAATTGCCGATCACAACTGGCATCCTGTTCACCAGTCCCGATCCCCAACGCAGCATAGCCTGGTAGCGGCGTGCCTGCCAGCGGATGCGTTTTAGCGGAGTTTTAATAGGCGCAGGTATCATCAATCGTCCAACAAAAAGTGTTTGTTATCTATCATGCCATCCAGGATGACTTTCATGGTTTGTGACTGTTCCGGCAAGAGCCTATCCAATTTGAATTTTTTGATCAACACCAAACCTGGTCGGCTGCTTTCTTCAAGGAATTCAGTGAATGGCAGTGCGGTCATATATAGTTGAAAGAATAGAAATTTCCGCGCGTTTATAATAAATTCTGGCGGAGTATGGATCGAATTAGCTGCCAGCATGTCCTTTGCCTTTTCCGTGTAGGCGGGGATCGTTTGCGGGAAGAAAACCGTGGGGTAGCTGGTGTAACGGGACTTTCCTGCCGAAAGCACCGGCTTTCCCATTATGGCAGCTTCCAGTCCGATGCTGGAGTTATATACCATAACAAATTTTGACTTCTGGATCAATTCGTAGGAGCTGACGTACTCCAGCGCATCAATAAAATGAATGTTTGGCTGTGCATTAGCGCCGCT
Source organism: uncultured Chloroflexia bacterium (assembly GCA_963841805.1). Taxonomy (GTDB): domain Bacteria; phylum Chloroflexota; class Anaerolineae; order Anaerolineales; family Anaerolineaceae; genus PNON01. The sequence goes on along the minus strand of CAWJEB010000010.1, from coordinate 240,750 downwards.
TGTTTTCACCCAATCCCGCACGGTTTCCAGGCTCTGCTTGGCCGTACCCGGTCGCAGCTCATCCGGATGCGCCCTGATCACGTAGAGCGTCTGTGAGTGGTTTCGTGCCAATTCCAGAACACAATTCAACCAGGTGAACATATCAGTGAAGACAGTATTTGAATGCGGCTGGCTGGTGTCAAAAATGACATTGGTAAATACTGGCACAGTCTGTTCAAACTTAGACATTTTTTCAATAAGCTCGGGGCTTAACGACTGCATTCCCTGCCAAAATTGAATTCCAGCCATCTTAAAATTACCTTGAAATCTCTTGGCAAGATATTCATCCAGCTTAGTTGTTTTGTGAATCGGATAAAACATAACTTTCAGGAATATCGATCGGGTATGCCGTTGCTTCTCCATCGGTAAAAAATGCAGTGAATGGCAGCATACCGACTTCGTGAGCAACTGTTCGGATTCCACGCTTGCGGGCAATAAACCGCACCGTTGCTTCTGGAAAGAATTGTCCATTGAATACGACCACTGTCGATGGGTTGGTTTTATCGAGAAGCTTGATGAAATTGCAAGCTACATTCCATGCTGAAAGAATAAATTCCCGGTATAAGAAACGGGTATCAGCATCATCGATTAAGTGGTGTTTGCGCAATTTCCACCTTAGAGCAGGCATGACCAGCATACCCAATGGGATGTCAGCATGTGCATACTCTTCCAACTCAACAATCGACATTCCCTTTGTTTCCTGCCCAACGGTGCTATCCTCAGCGTAATCGAACCAAATTACCTCCGCATTTGCAAACTCTGATCGGGAGTGTGTAATACATTTTTGGCAGGGTGGTTGTTTTGCCAAAGCTTCCCGGTCAGTTCCCAAAACACAGCGGCTCATCCCTGAATTGCACACAAAATGAACTACCGGTATGCCTTGAAGTCTCAATCCCCAGGCAGTCAACAGCGAGAAACCACCGTTCAGGCTTAATCCGCCTAATCGGGTGGAAGCATTAAAGAACACGACGGGGCGCTTGGTGGCACCCACAACGGATTTCGCAGCAACTTCCACCGCCAGTTCACGTATGCGTGCGTCATTCGCCCTTCTACTCAGGCTGAGGTGAATTTTATTTCTATAAGTATCAAACCATTTCGTTTTCATAAGCTATGGAGCACAAATCCTGGTATTCATATTTACTTCAAAATCAAATGGCGCTTTATCTTTTGAGATGTAATTGATATCTGGGAGGATCGGATAATTACCATTAAAGTATTCATTCAAAATGATTCTAAATGAATTCACCGGCGAAATATCCTGCCAGACCTTATCTTTATCTTGCCCGGGCAGGTAGTACGCATTCAGAATGAAAGAGCGTTTGGGGTCCACTCCATGATCACCCTGCAAAATAATGATTGGCGGTGTGTCGGAATTTTCAATGATCTCTTTGAGGATCGGAATAATGCGCATATTGATGTAATCCAACTGGTTCCGATACCCAACCGCATAATCCTTGGCTGAAGGACCGGATCCATCCGGGCCATAGCTTGAAGGAAGATCCATGTTCACGCCATCTTTGGTGAACACGAACGGAGGATGAGGAATTAAGATGTGTGCATAAACGAATTTAGGGTTTTCTTCTACCGCGAGGGTTGGCAGCTTATCCAGCAAGAATTGCTCGCGTATCACATGTTCACGCCGCATATCCAAAGCATCTTTTACTGGCATCAGCCACTTGGTTTTCGCGTCAGAGACAATTACGAAAGCTGTTGTTTTGAGCAGCAAAGATTCAAACGCATTAATTCGGATCTTGCTCTTTCCATTTTCGAGTTCATGGTAGGATGGAATCAAGAACTCATCCGCATCGCGGATCTCAGTAAAGGTAAAGCCTGATTCGAAATTTATGAAGCGGTATCCTTTATCTTCAAAAATCTTTCTAACAGCACTGTTATGTATCAATGAAGGTAATCCGCTGCGATCTTTATTTCCGGTAGTATACTGGCTTCCCAGCGTATCCAGGTAATTCATATTAAAGGATGATGCTAGTGAAAGCTCGGTCATGTTGTAATTCGTAACGCTGCACCGTGTAACTGTGAAACCCAGCTCTTCTAATTGTTTTAGGAATGCCGAATTGTCATAACGGAAGCTATCCAGTAAAACATCATCCCGCCCATACATATCCAAAATGATGTAATAAACATCCGGCTTGGCGCCTGTATCGACCTGACCATCCATGGAGATGTCTGAAACAGATATTGCATTTGACTTTTCATTTCGAACCGTCAGAATATAGTTGCTGGTCAATTGATAGATGGGAAGCAAAACCAGTGCGATGGATATCACTCCGGCGGCTGAAGAAAACAATTTCGAATTCTTCTTTAATTTCGTTATCCCGATGATCGCAAGTACGCCCAGCGCCGCCCAAATTGGAACCAGGTATCGATGCCTGCCAACAACTTCTCCAGCAATGGTCACTGCTTTTAAACTGGAATATACCTGGCCATAAACAATCGACAATAGGATGATGGTTGAGCTGATCAATGACGCACGTTTCCAATCCTTGACGATTAACCAGGTAACAAAATATATAGCTAACCCAATGAATCCGAAGACAACAAATGAACGAATGGAATCAACTGGTCTAATTTGAAGTATATTGCTCGCCAGCAGCGCCAGCGGGGCGTACAACGCGAAAAATAAGGGGTGAAGTGGAATCATCTCCCCATTTTTTTTTACCTGCATTCGTCTTTACTTTCTTTCCAGCAAATATAACGTTCGTTTGGAGCCTGAAATTGCTTTTGAATCCAGGATTTTGAATGTCGGTGTAAACGCAGCTTCAAAACCGGATGTATTATATGCCGGGAAAATATCTTCACGCGTGGTCAGCAAGCGTTCCACCTGGGAGTCTTCCTTTGGCACGAACTCAATGATCAAATACTTGCCGACTGAGGCAAAAAATGCGGCCAGGTTTTGTAAGGGAACGTTGTTTGAGATCGCCAGGTGATGGATCAATGCCAGCGCCATCACACAATCCGAAGGGCCGCGCTGCAGGAATGCATCTCTTTCAGCATTGTGCCAACCGATCGAAGGGCTCGGGTTGGTGAGGTCAAGAACCAGGGGCAGAATATTCGTTTCTTTTTTCTCTTTCATCACCTGGTAGGCTTGTTCAACCGCCATTGGGTCGATATCAAAAGCAGCAGTGAAAATGCCTTTGTCGCTGGAGATTCGGCTGAAATATCCGGTATTGGCACCAAGGTCCCAGACACTGGATGGTTTGACGAGTTCCAAATATTCATCCACCAGCTTGCCTTTTTCAGCAAGAGAACTATCGGAGTAGTTTGTAGCATCATAATAGGCTGCCCATTCGGTTTTCACACCTTTAAGGTTCAATCCTTTGATGGTCAATTCAAGCGAATCGATCAATCCGAGGAAAGCATTACGGCCCATCTGTCCCTTTACATCTTTTTTTGCGACTGGCTTATCGGCATATTTCAGTTGGGCAGCGGCATGGGTGTGAATGTGAAGGTTCAATCCCAAATTAAATTTGGTGTTGCCAGGCAGTGATTTGGCAACCAGGTCTAATGGAATGCCGTCAATATACACCCGCATCAATTGTGAAAGACGAATATCCACCAGCGCCATTAACGCCAATGGCGCCAAAAAATGCTGGCAAAATTGACGATAGGCCACCCAGGGTTCGCCTTCTTTGTATGTCTCAAAAGATAGCGTGTCTATAAACACAGGTTTTCCATCAAGAAATTGCATGTTATATGCGCTGGCGTCTTTGAGTGTAAACCCTTTCGCAAATGCCCGTTTCTGAATTTCAAGGGTTGCCAGAGCAGCGTCTTTGTACTGCGAAAAAGCCCACTCATAAGGGTAGGAGATCAGTGGCAGTTCGACCGGTTTTAATACCTTATATGCCAGATCTGCATTGGCAGGAGGAGATGCAACCTCGATTGAATCGATCAACAAACCCTGTTGAGTTAATTCAGCTAATAATCCTGAATCCACCAATTTATCGTACTCAACCTGGTAGTGCCGGTTAACCTGACGGTATAGAACCCCATCACGCCGGAACATAAATCCGCTTGGGTCGCGAAATGATGATGCCAGATTACTTTGGCTGCTCATCTTCAGTTTCTTCCTTCTTACCGGAGAAGAGATTTACGAAGAATCTTTTAATCGACCGCCAATATGCCTTAACGACAAATACACCGCCCAATGCCGCAGCGATCAACAATTGGATCAAATAACTGCCTGAACCCGGGTCCAAATAAGCAAGTTTGCTGGCTACAATTCCCGCCAGGACGCTGGATGTGAGTATGCTCATTAACATAGAAAATCCTCCTAAATATACTTTATTAATTCTGTACTCTGCGCAGTTTCCGCAAAGAAGGTAATTCACTATCATACACCTTTTTGATTCCATTACCCAATGATTTTTCAGTCACCCGTATGTACTTGACCAGTTTCTCTACACCCACAGGTTCAACCGAAGCTGCCTGATCTGTTCCCCACATAGCCCGGTCCAGGGTGATATGCCGCTCGATCAAACAGGCGCCCATGGCAACGGCCACAGCCGAAGGGATGAGACCAACTTCATGACCAGAGTAACCAACTGGCACCGGGAATTTTTCCTTCAGGGTCTGAATAGCACGCAGGTTTAATTCTTCCGGTTCACAGGGATATGTACTCGTTGTATGGGTCAGCATTAAGTTTTCTGTACCTATCACAGCGATCGCAGTGCTGATCTGGTCCAGGGTGGACATTCCCGTGGAAAGAATGATCGGCTTACCAGTCTCCTTCACTTTTCGCAGCAAGTCGTGGTCTGTTAATGAGGCGGATGGGATTTTATAACAAACCGGATTGAATTTTTCCATAAAATCTACCGAAAGAGTATCCCACACCGAAGCGAACCAGGTCATCTCAAGTTCTTCACAATAGCGGTCGATCTCTGCGTATTCCTGCTCACCGAATTCCACTTTGTAGCGGTAATCAAGGTAGCTGATGTAGCCCCAGGGTGTTTCCCGCATTTGACTGCGTTGTTCCAATGGAACACACATTTCTGGTGTGCGTTTCTGGAACTTAACCGCATCCACACCATACCTGGCGGCGATGTCGATCATCTCTTTGGCCACATCGAGATCGCCGTTATGGTTGATGCCGATCTCTGTCACAATGTAGGTGGGCTGGCCATCTCCTACCTTTTTTGATCCAATTTGAATTGTTTGAGGCATTGGTTGTCTCACATTCTCTTTCTTTTATTATTTAACATAAGCGGGATTGCACTTCCGCTTTTCATTTTCAATTGGTGTTAACTGGTCTATTGTACTATGAGTCGAATAAAAGCTTTCATCCTCTAAGAGCGGCATTGAAGCGCCAAAAGTGGTATTAAAGATGACTCTAAAAGTATTTACCGGAGATATTTCGGGATATAAACCATCGTAGCCATCCGGAATGTAATATGCGTTCAGGATATAGCTTCTGCCGCTCTTGGAGGTGATCCAGCGAGAGGGGCCGTGGTCACCCTGGATGATGATAATGGGCGGCTGCTCCGACTTATCCAGGATCGCCTTGACAACTTCCAGGGTTCGCGTATTCACGTATATTAGCTGATTCACATACCCATCGATGTATTCAAAACCGGATGTCATTTCAGGATCATCGTTCAGGGTAAAAGGTGTATTTCGCGATACAAATTCTCCATCTTTACCAAAGACAAATGGATTGTGCGGTGCGAGAAAATGGGCAAAGGTAAAGGTAGGCTCCGTAATTTCAGGCACAACCTCCAATTTTTCAAATATATTTAACATCCGTGCGCGGTGACGGATGTAAGCTGAATCCAGCATCATCTTAAGGGAGTCTGGCAGTTTCGATCGGGCGTCATAAAAATATACGCCCATTGTGGTTTTCAGCAACATGCTTTCAAAGGGATTTAATCCTCCAAAATAGCGTTCAGCACTTCCCTCAGGGTTGTAATAAACCGCTGCGTCACTCCACCGCGTGGAAGGGTAGCCGCTATCAAATGAGACCGTTTGATAACCTGCATTTTCGAGCGCTGTCCTGACTGCGCTGTGCCCGATCCACTCTTTTAGGTTAGTCGTATCAGACGCATCCTCCGGTTTCTCGCCAATATTTTGTGGATACTCCATATTTAGAGAGGCAGCAACGCTCAGATCAGTGATCGTAAAGTTACTGACGCTGTCATCCGCGATGTAAAAACCAAGGTTCCGCAGCTCAGATAGGAATGATCTGTTGTCATAAGAGAAGCATTCTTCCAGAACGTCTTCGCGTGCATAAGAGTCGAGAATGATGTAATAAATGTCCGGTTGATAACCAGATCGCGGCATGGCTAGAACCGGTAGATTCTTCAAGTTTCCGGAAGTCGTCTCTTTGGCAGTTTTTTCTTTCGCAGCAGAGTTCATTGATTGAATGTGATAGGCGCTGATGCCATACACCGGGTAGATCAAAGCTACGGCGGCAATCAAATTTGCTGCCGGAACCACACCCTGGAGACGTATTTTGGATTTGGACAACCAGAATGCAGCCAGTAGAATGACCAGGACAACCGCCAACAACAAATAGCGGTGGCGTCCCACATTCACTCCAAAGACCATGCGGTCTTCAATTAATCCATATATATGTCCATATGTAAAAAATGCCATGGATAAGATCGTGGATAAGATCGCAGCTTTTGCAGAACTATGATAAACAAGGCGAAATAGCCAATAGATGATTACCTGCATAATCAGGGTGATGGCGATAATCCGGACCGTTGTCCAAGGAGCGATATATGCTGCGTTACTTGCCCAAAGAGACAGGATTGGAAAGAGTGACAATAAAAATGGGAACAGCGGCCATTGTTTTATTTTTTGCATAACGAAACACACTTACCGAAATATTGAAAGCCTACAATCTTGCAAATTTCTCGATCAATATATCGCATAATTCCCGAACTGCTCCATGCCCGCCACGGCGGGTGAGTGAGATATCCGCCTGTGAAACCACATCCGGCTCTGCATCTACCGGCACAACCGCGCAGCCCACCAGCGGGAAACAAACCAGATCATTCACGTCATTGCCCATGTAAACAACCTCTTTGGGAGAGATGTTTCGTTCTTCCAGAAATTTTGATAATACCGTATCTTTGTTATTGACGCCTTGCAACACCTGGACATTCATCTTTTTGCAGCGCGCGCTTACAACCGGGTTGGTTTCCATGGATAGCACCAGGGACTCTATACCGGTTTTCTGGCGTAAAATTGCCAAACCCAGGCTGTCGCTGCGATATGCGGCCACAGTCTCTTTTCCGGTATCGTCCACCCAGACTCGATTATCAGTCAGAACGCCATCAAAATCCATCACCAGTAAACGGACCTTTTTCGGAAGCGGTCGCGGTGTCTTGCCAGGGCAGACCATGGTCAATCCGGAGTTCCAAACCAGCCATTCCGCCCTGCTCCAATCTCTTGGAGAATCAATATCCACCGCATAAGCGGGGTCTACTAAGTAAGGCAAGATCACACTTCCGCTGAGGGACCTCATTTCCGTCACAGTACTTGTTCTGATGACATCAATATGACCGGTCTGCCAGTAGGTTTGCGGCAACTGCTGCCTGGGAGCATTGAAGGGTTCCGGTACACCTTCCACAGTTAATAAAGGCAACATGCGGTTATCATCCCCAATGCGCCACATCTTGTATGGATTCTGACCAGATGGGATCACTCCCCGTACCGAATGAGCGTCAGGACGATCCAGCAGCAGTTGAACCGCAGCATCCACCATTTCTAGCGGGCGAATCGGAGAGGTTGGCCGTAGTTGGATAACTATATCAGGTTGATAATTTTCATTTTGTTTCAACCATGCTAATGCATGCTCAAACAATGGATAATCTACCGAAATGTCTTGCGCGAGTTCAGCAGGACGAAGGAAAGGCACTTCGGCCCCCAGACGGCGCGCTACTTCTGCAATCTCTTCGTCGTCCGTAGACACAATAACCCTTGTGACCAGGTTGGACTGCTTTGCTGCAGCAATACTCCATGCGATCAACGGCTGCCCGGCGAATCTGCGGATATTCTTTCGCGGAATTCCTTTTGATCCACCCCTGGCCGGGATAACTGCCAAAACCTCTTGTCGATCTACCACGCTGTCCATCCTCCATCCACCACCACGTTTGATCCCGTCATATACGACGATGCTTCAGAAGCCAGGAAAAGGAGCGCACCGTTCATTTCATCTTTATGGGCCATCCTGCCCAATACTGTACGCGCGGAATAATTCTGCGTGAATGTCTCATCATGGTCGTTGTAAACCCCGCCCGGGGTAAGAGCGTTGGTTCTGATCTTTGTCCCGGCATAATAAGTGGCAAGGTAGCGGGTAAGACCTAGGACACCGGCTTTCGTGACTGAGTAATACACTGGTTTCACGCGCCGTGGTTGTCCTTCTTTGATATAAATGCGCTGATCTGGTCCGGCTAACCCATAGGTGGAGCAGATATTAATGATGCTACCTTCGCCTTGAATGGCCATCTGACGGGCAGCTCCCTGGCAGCATAGGAACATGCCAGTCAGGTTCACGTCCAAAGCCGAGCGCCACATGTCCACCGGGAAATCCTCAAAAGTACCAGTATGTTGATTGGCGTTTTGAGCGTCAAATTTAGGATCCATGGCAGCACTGTTGACCAATACATCCAACCTGCCAGTCTCAGAAACTGCTCGCTCCACCATTTGCTGAACTGAATCCGGAGAGGTTACATCCACACCAACCGACTCTGCGGTAAAACCCGATTTTTGTAATCCTTTTGCAAATTGCGAGGCATTAATTTGATCTATATCCGCCACAAAAACAAACGCACCGGCTTCTGCCAGGGTACGGCAAAATTCTTTTCCAAGCAGCCCAATACCACCGGTTACGATCGCTGTTTTGCCAGAAAGATCAAATTTATCTTGAATTTTTGACATTTTGCCTCATAATTTTTCAGTTAATAGAGGTCAATCATAAACTCGGGGCAGACCTCTTCATAGGTCTGCCCTGGGTTATTATCTATTCAGCTACGTCAATACCATCGGTCAACAGGAAACCTTTGTCTTCCAGATACTTGATGATGATGCGCGCGTTTTCTTCCGGTGTGACACCCACTGTGGATAAAGTGATCTCCGGGTTGACAGGCGCTTCGTAGGGATCATCAACGCCGGTAAAGCCCTTGATCTCGCCGCGGAATGCCTTGGCATATAACCCCTTGATATCACGAGAAGCACAAACGTCGATCGGTGTATTGACGAAGATTTCAATGAACTGGTCTTCACCAACCATCTTTCGGGCTTCATTGCGGATAGCAATATATGGAGAAATGGCTGCGCAGATCACCACACCGGCATGTCTCACAACTTCTCCGGCAACGAAACCAATACGCAAAATATTGGTATCGCGATCTTCCTTGCTGAAACCCAAACCCTTTGAAAGATGGGTACGAACAACATCGCCGTCCAACTGGGAAACATGTTTGCCATGTTCAAGCAGCAAAGAGGTCAAAACTTCGGCTGTGGCAGTCTTGCCAGCCCCGCTCAAACCGGTGAACCAGACGCAAAAGCCCATGTTGTGGCGCGGAGGGTACATCTGACGCAGGATCTTGGCGGTTTCTGGACGGGTGAACCATTCCGGCAGCAGTTTCCCTTTTGCCAGGTAGTCATCCCGCACCTGCGTGCCTGAGATATTCAATACATTCGCGCCGGTTGGAACTTTGTCTGCTTCCACATATTCCTGAGTATCCGGCAGATACAACAGCTCCTTAAAAGGCACTGCTGTCATTTTTAATTCATCAGAGTACTTGTCAAACAAATCCTGCGCATCATATGGGCCATAGAAGGGTTTGCCTGTGCTGTCTTTTCCCGGACCAGCATGATCCCGCCCGATGATGAAGTGATTGGCGCCGTAATTGCGGCGGATGATCCCGTGCAGCAGAGCCTCACGTGGACCAGCCATTCGCATGGCCAGAGGCAGCAAGCTCAAAGTTGTACTGTTCTTGTCGTAATACTTTTCCACCAGGGCTTTGTATATGCGGACCCGGGTGTAGTGATCCACGTCGCCAGGTTTGGTTAAACCAACTACCGGGTGAATGATGAGGCTTCCGCCAACAGCTGCCGCAGCACGTTTGGTCAATTCTTCGTGAATGCGATGCAGCGGATTTCTGGTCTGGAAGGCGACCACGTTATCATTGCCCATGGCTTCCAATTGGATACGAACTTCGGCAGGTGTCTGGCGAATGTTCTTGAAATCGTAATACTTTGGCAGGTTGATGACTTTTAACTCACCTGAAATGCACAGATTGCCCCAGCGCACCATTTCTGAAACCATCGGGTGTTTGGAATCAGTGGATCCATATGCATGCAATGCTTCACGGTCGCGGTCATACGGAAATGCTTCTTCGATCTTCATGACGGCAATCAGGTTATTTTGCGTGTCACGCAATACAACTTCCTCGCCCAGGGAGGCATAATCTTCTTTATCTACTGTAAGGGTAATTGGCAGTGGGAACATGGTGCCATCCACCAATCGCATTTCTTCCAGAACGCGTTCGTAATCTTTATGACCCATGAAGCGATCCAGTGGCGAGAAAGCGCCTGTCGCCATTAGTTCGAGATCGCATAAGTTGCGGGGCGAGATCTTTATCGATGGCAAATAGCTGGCCTTTTCTATGAGGGCCTGCCGTTCATCGCCTTCCACGACAAGATTGACCAGTTTTCCGCCGTAGGGGGGAATGAGGTTTGCCTTTTTATTTGTTATAGCCATTTAATAGTCTCCTTGATATTGTTTAATAATACCTGCGCGGATGTCTGCATCCGGGTAAATATATCTGTGTTGTTCCACATAATAACCGATTGATTATACCCCATCGACTTCATCCCATAACGGGCTGTGCCTTGTATGGCGGCAACCTCCGCTGGTTTGAGGGCATCTTTCCACCTGCCAACCGGAGCGGAACTGATCTGGTTGAATTGTTCCGACCACATCGAGTTGCCTTTCCACTCTTTGCCATCTCTTGTCGGCTGCCTGAGGGCTTTATTATCGCTGATGGCAAGAAAGCTCCGAATTTTTTCCAGCACTTCTTCGGGGTTTTGCACGAATTCTTCGTAAGTCACCATCCAATAGCGCTCTTTTCCGAACTCTATCACATTCCTCAATCCCAGGCGGGTGCTGGTTTCCCAATTCCACGCGAAGAATCCAGCCGACCAATCTGGGTGTTTGCGGCGGTAAGAAACAAAATTATCGCGCGGATCCCGCACCACATGTATGCAGCGAGCTTCCGGCCACCACTGGAAGATCTGCCTTGCAAAGCGTTCGTTGTAGGGTGTTTTTTCCAACCAGTATTTCGTTTGGTCTGTCAATTGACCAGTCACCACAGCGAAGGCCGTCATCGCCGCGCTGAGCATATCTCCTTCATGCCTGAATTGGATGGATACTTGATTACGTAGCTCATTTTGCACATCCATAAATGGAATGTTCGAGTAGTCACGGTCAGGGAACCCTTTCTGGTGCTCCGGTGGATGAGCCTGGTTCCATTCAAAAATCTGGATCAGATATCTGTTCGCCAGTTCCAATTTCTTTTCCAGCGATTTATCTTCAGCGTTTGGCAGATAACGTCTAAAAAATCCAGTTTCCTCAGGATAGACAATGATCTCAGGGTGTGAATCCAACACAGAGCGCAGCAAACTGGTACCGGCTTTAGGGTGGCCGCAGATGAAAATCGGTGAATCTCTCATTATTGCCATGTTACCTTCTTAATTTAATTAGTTTGTTATCATTGGATGAACGATGGACAGCCATTGTTATCTCCAAAGCTTTAATTCCGTCTTCCAAACTACAAGGCGAGATCGCTTCTCCACGTAGCAATACCAAAAATGCCGACATCTCAGCCATGAAAAGATCATTCCGTTCAAAACCAAACGGTGGTGTAAAGCTGCTCCATTCTTTCTTGTCATTTCGATACAATCGTAGCTCGCCAGTTCCATTATCCCAGCATAGTCTGTCCTTTTGTGCCCAGGATATTCAGGGTGTGTGATCCGGGTTGCTGTAAATAATCCAGGTGCACTGTACCGGTGGCGCCATTCGCAAACTTCATTCCGACCTCTGCGATACTTTCAGTGCCGATTGGCAGTTCATCGGAAACACTGGTAAATGCCCAGATTGTATCCACCTCACCCAATATCCATCTTAAATAGTCAAAAGGATGGCACAGGGTTAAGACAACCCCGCCGCCCAGGTCTGGCCTGGCTGCGTAACTCTTGCGGTAGTCCTCCCACGGGTGCCAGTTTGGAAGGTATTCGCCCCAATGTGCTCGACAGGAAACAGGGTCGCCAATCTCTCCAGATAGCAGGATTTCACGCAGTTTTCCCAAGGTTGGATGGAAACGGTATTGGAAGCCGACCAGCGTCTTTACCCCTTTTTGATGAGCCGCCTGCTGCAATTCTGAGATGCGATCCATGGAATGTGAAACCGGCTTTTCCAACATAATATGAACACCCTGGTCTGCGGCTGGAATGGCAATATCCAGGTGCAGGGCGGTTGGATTTGATACAATCACCGCATCCGGTCTGGCTGCCAATGCCTGCTGGTAGTCGGACAACACTTCAAACCCCGCCAGGTCTTCCTCTGGCATGGTGCTGTTGTGGGTTCGATACAGGATGATATCCATTTCACCCAGGCTCACCAGGTTGCGCAGATGCCTGCGTCCAATCGACCCTAATCCTGCGATCACGAATTTCATCGGTTTACCATTTTAAATCTTTCTCGTAGCCCCATTGGATCAACAATTCACCACCAGACTGTTTGAAAATCTGCTTGTCGCGTGCTGTAAATAGGTTTTGCCATGTCCCTTGCTGTCCTTTAGGAATATATTGCGCCAGGTCGCCGCTCTTTTTCTGCTGCCAGTCCCGATCAGGGTTGGCAGACATTTCAGCATCCAGCGCTGAATGGAGGGATTCGTCCGGCTGTGATGCACCCAGGAAAAGCCACATTTTACGCATTTCTTCCCAAGGTTCAGCCATCAGGTCTTCGTATCGAAATTGGTAAAAATGCTCTCCAAATAAGCGTTTACCTTCTAATTCGGTTTCTATCACATTCTTTGCCCAACTGCCGGTTGTTGCGATCATCTGTTTTTCAGTAAAGATCGATCGTTCTCCATGTAAAAATGGCTGAGGATCCTTGATAAAATCCGTCCTGATTCTGCGATCGTCTCCGGTTAGTTTATCCTGCCGGTCGATAAAGGATTGGAAACGGTGTGATATTGCGGTATCCCTTCCATCACGTACGATATTGATCAGTCTGGCATCCGGGTACACAGCAGCCATTTTTTGCACCGCCAGTCCGTGAATTACGCTGGATGGACTTTTATCTCCAACGATGTTTTTGCCAACAGCGTTCGCATCCCGTTCAAGAATGAAGTCTGCGGCAGCTCGCAATACCAGCGGTGAGAGGTCTTTGCCGCGATTCCAACGATTGCTGTGGTGCGCCAACCATTTTTCCACGGCAGGATCATTCACCAGACTGGATAAAAACGGTTCACGAGTGAAGAAGTGCGCCTGCCAGTTGCAATGCACTTCAGGGTGCAGACGAATCAACCTGGCAAGCAGGGTCGTCCCTGACCGCGCATGCCCGAAGATAAAGAATTTATCCCGTTTGAAGAAGACACGTGCTTCCTGCACTTCCTCGGATGTGATGGCTGGGATCTCGCGCGTTGTCCTTGTGACAGGGGCAGCTCCTTTGAGGATCACTTTGGCCGCTAATTTTATTCTTGTGGTCAGTTTCTCCACTATATTCGCTCCATTATGCGTTGATCAACTTGTATAGCCAGTTATAAATGCGGCGTGCAACACCATTGACCAATGGGATGCGCCCCAGTTTTTGAATTGGCGTCGCGGGTTTAACGACCTGAGGAGTAACGAGCGTATCCAATCCAATCTGCCGGCATTCAACGGCGTTCTCTTCGCTGAGAATGTTACCTAACAGGCGGGTTACTGGAAACGGAGTATTCAAACGCAGGTAGCCAAGTTTGTCCACCGTATCATCCAGCTCGCGCATTTTGCCCATCAGACGGCCAGACCAACCATTCGGCAAGGCTTTCAAGATCACCTGCTTATATGCCACAAACTGGTGGTGTCCGGCAGAAGCCAGCGCTTTCACACCTTCGTAGCTCAGACGAACATCTTCCAGGTTGCGGGTCTCTTCGGTATATCGTTCCCAGGTGCGCCCCATGTTATCCAAATAGTGCTGTTCCCATTTCTTCTCGATCAAATGACCGCGCTCAGATTTCACATCAAATCGATCTGCGAACTCCAAGGTGGAGTTGACACTGAAACCCATCTGCGAGCGGATGTAGAAGCCAGTTACCATGCCGGTTTTAGGGTAGGTTTCAAGGATTTTAAGATGTTCATCCAGCCAGCCGGGCATGAAGAGCACATCATCGTCAGTATAGGCGATGATCTCTCCCGGCGCCGAACGGAAGATCATCTGCAAAGCGTCCATCTTGCCGATATTACGGCTGGATAGTGTTAGATATTGGATGTGGTTCCCGGCTTTCAAATTATTGAGATACTCAACTACCTTTGAGCTGCTGCAATTATCGAAAACCATCACATCTGCCTAGGCTGCCCGCAGTGGCGAGCAAGCTCTCGATACACAACCGCAGCACCTCAAAGCGGTGTTCGAAGTAGCCTTCTCCATGCGGTACGTGCGTCAGGATAGCCGCGGTCACCTTTTCAGGGGCAAACCCGGTATCACGGTTACGCGATGGATTCATTCCGATTCTCGGCATTCATTCTCCCAATTTCATAGTCAATGGCAGGATTTCGCGGCGGTAGTTATTCATCCAAAGCTCCTACCAGGTCCGCTTTCCCCTTGATTCCAAGCATCTTTGCCAGCCGCGGAAATTTATGACGGATGAATTTCTTCGGATTCAACAGGTAAAACATAAAGTTATTGATGGATGGGTTATCCCACCACAAGATTGGCAGTATCTCCAACTCTCGCTTAATTTTACCCGCATTAAGCGTCGCTTTGTTGATCCGCCCATCTTTTTCCAATCTGAAATTGGCATCCAGCAGGGTGAAAATGTGCCGCTTCCCGCCCGCCAGCAGCATATTTTCATCCGACTCTGGCAAAGTGTAATGTATCTTGCCGCCTGGCAGGTGGTGGTAATCATGTTGTTGGTGGATTATAGTGACGGCATCGGTTGCGTCGATCACATGCCAGCCTTGCTTACGGGCGTGGTAGATGGTCCAGTTATCCCAGCCTGCCCGGCCAATGGCAAATCTCGGAAAGGTAGGAAAAGCATCGCGAGTAAAAATGAAATAATCGCTGCCTTTGGATTTGTGCAGCCTGCCATTTTCATGAATGTTTTGACGCAGTTCGCTCTGCCAGTCACCAGAAAATGACATCGATTCCTCAACATCCAAATCCCAGCGATGACCCATCATCAGGAAATGCACTGACTGCTGTTGTACAAGTCTGGCGGATGGGGCAAAATCATCCATCACCAGAATGTCTGCATTAATGATGGATAATAACTCACCGGTGCCATGATTTCTCGCCTGCTCGAACATGGAACTGATCAACGGTGTCCCTTCCGTGTTTCGTTCTAGCTGCGGAATCCACTTCACCCCAAGTTCATTGGCGGTCTGTTCCAGCCCATCTTCTTCGCCCAGGAGCAGCACTTCCACGTCTTCTCCAAGCGCAATCCACGATTGGATCGCATTCCGTTGGATCATAGAGATATGCGGATTGGTAAACGGCTTCGGGGCAGAAAAGAGAGTGATCAGCGGCAGTGCTCATTGCTTCCTGCTATCCACATCAAGAAAAGTCTTATGCGGCACATCTGCATTGATCGCCAACAATTCAGGATGTTTTTCTATCAGGGCGAGTATATCCTTCCAACTGAAATCTTCACCTTCCAGGCGGTTGTAAATCTCGCGAATCAATTTCAGATCTGCTTCGGTATCAATCGTCCAACGATAATGGCCGTAATTCGGTTCGCAAGACCCAACAATGCATCGAAAACGATTTTCGACCTCATAAAGATAAGGCATCACGTGCTCACGTTCGTGTTGTTCTTTCGCTTCCCGCCATGCTGCCGCCAGCGCCGCAAACGTTACCGCTTCAACATCCAGGCCAATCGGATATGTCCGCTTCCACGGGGGTGGAAGCCGGGTGGAGGCATAATCCCATGGGATTTCTGCATGGATTGGCGGTGAAAATGACTCGGGATTCCCCTGCGGGATCCATAATCCATTTCCTGTGCTTTTGCCGGTGAGAACTTTGATCGTCTCATCGATCAGATCAGCATCCATTAATGGACAATCCGCGGTTATGCGCACAACAACGTCCGGCGAATACGGCACTGCACATTGATAATAGCGATCCAATACATCCTGCAGGCTGCCCCGGAAACAAGGGATACCCTGCGTATTACAAAGCGCCTCGATCGGATCCTCATCTTTTCCAGATGTAGTTGCCACAATCACCTGGTCCACCATCTTTGCCCGGGCTGTCCGTTCAACCACTCTTTGCAGCATCGGTTTACCGGCAATATCCAGCATCACCTTGTCTGGTAGACGGCTGGATTTCATGCGTGCTTGAATGATGGCAATCGTTTTTATAGTCATAGACTTATTTTGTTTCAGCGATCACAGGCATGGCGAGCTTATCCACCAGTCCTTTTTCGTGGAATTTATTGACGTAATCAAAGACATCTTCATAAGGCAGGCTGGTAAGTTCGGCAATTTCGAATATCGAATCGCTGCCTTCGAAATGCATCATGATTTTTTCAATCGCCCGATTCAACGCCCAGTTCTTTCGCCAATCCACCCACAAACCGTAACCGGATAAAAACACCGGTCCGCGAAACTTCCGCTTTGGGATGTAGTTCGAAGCATAGATGCGGATCGTATCCTCCACCATATCAGCAGCTTCCTGTAATTTATCCTCATGAATAATGGATGGGTTATCATCCGAGGTGTGATATTCATCATAAGGCCAGCGGCTGATGGAAATACACGGCACATTCACTCCCGGACCATTGATGACCCGTTCATCATTGGCAACCACCTGCGCAAATTCTCCTTCGCGGAATTCCTTGCCGGACCTGTTCAACACCTCGCGCGCCACACGGTCGATCAGTGCATTGTCCTGGCGGCTGCGCTGCAGGATGAGGTTATTATCATTGCCGGTCATTTCAATGAAGATGCCCGCCCGAAGATCCGGAATCAAATCTTCATGATGCGCCAGGTAGGCAATGCTGCCGATCGTCTCCGGGCAGAATAAAAATCTAACGCTCATTGACCCGGCTGGCAGGGGGTTAGCCGCCAGACGCCTGGCAACTTCGATGGCTGTCACCACACCTGCCGCGTCATCATTAGCCTGGTTTGGATGGCAGATGTGTGTGCAGACCAATATCTCCCCGGCTCTCTGCACCCTTCCGCCAACGGGATGGATCAAAGCATCCGACACCCTGAAACCATCCGCGGGATCAGTGCCGAACGCCACATCGATCACAGCGTGATACTTGATGCTGCGATCCAGCTTTTCAAACTGGTCTTTACTTAAGCAAAAGCCCCAATTGCGTTCGTAGTATTTGAACTGCCAGGGGATCGTCCACGGACGTTTCTCGCTGTAATATAAATGGGGTTCTAATTCCTCCCACGTTATGATCTTGTCTATCGGCAATGAATATGAAAGCAGGTGCAGCGGGTTATCGGCAAAATCTACAATTTTTTCACCGTTTTCTGTTTCAAGGCAGGCTTTTCGGACGATGTAACGTTCAGGCACTTTCCACGTCCACACATTTTTACCGGGGGAATAGGTCTCAATGCAGTAATCAGCTGTATCTGGCAGGTAACTGCCCACGATCCGCAGCGATTCATCCAAGCCATCCGATGCAAGTGTGCGATGCAACGGGTAAATTTCTTCCAGAACCGATTTGATAGCCTTATAGTTCTTCATAATTGATCTCGTTATTTTTCAATCCGGTACATCAACCCAGGATTCTTTTTCATTTCTTCTGCCGATACGCAATAGACATCATTGGCGCGCATTATCTTCACTTCTGCCTCGCCAATAGTATGAAGCGTCACTATGCCACGATCTTCCAATAATGCTCCCATTGGGTCCACTTCGGTTTGCACACCTTTGTCCACATCCCTGACCAGCATTGTGAATGTGTCTTCATATGTATTACCAGATTCATCGGTCACCTGGCCTGTAAACGCCTTGATAAACCGGTAATCCACCCCCTCCATTTGCTCAATGTGATGAAAAAATGTCATTGAGTGAGTATAGGTCAATCCAATCACCATGATCTTAGCATCCAGTTCCCTTAATCGCATGAAGATCGATTCTTTGCCATAGCTGTCTTTGTAGCGAACCTTGGTCAATTCATCCTTAAGTTTCCCCATGATCGCAAAGGAATAGAATGGATGGAATATCCGCCGGCTTTCAGGGTTGACACGCACGATCTCAGTTAAAACACCCATATGAGATGGCGTTGTTTTCACATCCCAGGCTTCGCCTTTATTGAAATTGAAATTGAAGGTAGGCATGATAAGAGTCCCAGAGGGTGTCAGCACTTCTAGTAACGCATCCACCACAGTCTGAGGACCTCCATCCACAGCACCGAATGCCTTGTAGGAACTGTGAACGAGGACCACATCGCCAGGTTCCAAATCTGCTGCCTTGAATCCGGCCACCAATTCATCTTTCGTTAGCATCATACACCTCTGCATAATCTATTGGTTTATAGTATATCGCCGTGTCTTTTACCCCGTTTGAAGTCCAGACAAATTCCCAATTCGTGACAAGTGTCAAAAATAGCTGCCAGTCAGGGTCGATTGCCCCATCGGACGGTTTTCTTGCCAGGGGTGCCCGGCTTCGGGACGGCAGGTAGCGGTGTACATCATCGATCACTAGCAGGCCGCCATGTTTGAGTTTACTCAGGCTGCGGATTGCACAGGCGCCGCGGTCAATTCCATCCACCAGGATAAAATCCAAGCTGTTATCATCGATTGAGTCGACAACATCTACATACTCAGTTTCCGGGTTTCCTCTTCGCAATAAATAAGTTACCTTGGTTATACCAGCTATGCGTAATTGGTCTTTGACTAGATCGTACCATTTAGCAGAATGTTCCACACTGGTCAACTTACCAAGTCTCTGCGCGAACCAGGCTGTGCTCCTTCCGCTTCCGAATTCCAGACCGCTCATATCAGGATTCAGATAACCATGTAGAATTTCAACAGCAGCCGGGGTCAGCCAGGGTTCATCCGGGTGTAGTCTCTGATGCAGTTTATCCTTGAAGCGGCTCCAAAGATAATCCGGCGACCAGTGGGCGAAGCTGCGGCTCATTTTTTCACCGCCATTTCATAGCCAGTTAGCATTTTCTGCTGGTTGATCTTCCAATCTGCGTCCAATTCTGCTTTGCGGCGGGCTTTGATGCGCATCACCGCCAGGTTGACCTTTTCTTCATCCGGTTTCAGCATCATTTGGGATAATTCCTCTACCGAACAATCTCTAAATATCCAGCCTTCTTCGGACGTGATCCATTCCAGGTTGGATGGAATATCTGAAACGGCGGCCGGGGTTCCGCAAGCCAGGGCTTCCATCAACGAAACCGATGAGCCGTCGGTGTGAGATGCGCTGATATACAGATCAGCAGCCCGGTAATATACAGGCAGCTCTGTATTAGGAACCTGGCCTGGAAAAATAACTCTATCCATCACACCGCCATCAGCCAAAATCTTTTCAATCTTGGCTTTCTGTGTACCGCTGCCCAACAGGAGCAGGCGCAAGTTGCTATTAAGTGCAGAAGCTTTCACGAATGCCCGGGCGACAATATCCACGCCGTATTGCGGTTCCCACGAACGGTTGCAGAAAAGGATGGTTTTATCCGACCAGCCCAGTTTATCTCTCACATTATCACCTTCTGGTGTGAAATGATCAAGATCCACCCCCCAAGGAAAATGTGAACTTCGCGAGAGATCATAGCCAAACAGGTGTGCCTTATCCAAAACTGCCTGACAGTCGGCAAACAACCAGTCTGATTTGGACAACACATTGTGCGTAACCCACTTTGAATAAGCATTTTGCCCGGCATGAAGCATCAGGTCAAAACCCCAGGACATGCTGACAAGCGGATGAAAGCCACTCAGGACAGACACCAGACCAACACTCTGAATCGGCCCGGCATGGAGCAAATCTGGACGCACATCGATCAAGACTTCTTTCAGGCTTAATACCAGCGATGGAATGTTATACCAGTGGAATTTTTTTGTTCCTCCGCGCCATTTCACTACCTGCACCCCATCGGGAACAGGACGGGATTCCAGGTTTCGCCCACCATCCTCCAACCGTAAATAATACACCTCATGGCCACCTCTGAGTATGGCAGTTAATATGCGGTGATCGTGGGGACAGTAATCCCGTGAAAAGTAAAGAACTCGCATTATCTTCCCAGGTCTTCCCAACGCAATTCTTTTCCCATTGGCAGGTCACGCAGCGCCTTTAATCCAATGACAACAGCAACCTCATTGGGAACGATGGCACCAGGCGTAGCGGGACGCAGCACCTCGATCATATCGCGGGTAAGTTTTTCTCCAGTTTTAATTTCTCTGGCTGTGCGCAGGCACCGGCGCTGTACAATCACGGTTTGTTGTTCATTTCTGCAAACAACTTTTTCGGGTGAACCCAACGAATGTTCAAGCTCGCGGGTGCGGTCAACCATATCCTTCCAGGCTACCGGAGTCATTGAGAAAGGATGATCCGGTCCCTCTCGCTTATTGTCATCCGTGAAATGCTTTTCGATGACACGAGCGCCTAATGCCACCGCCCCGAGTACTGTGGCATGCCCAACAGTGTGGTCAGACAAACCCAGGATCAGATCTGGAAAAAGGTTCTTATATGTGGATAATACCTTTAAATGAATATGGTTGAAGTTGTCGATGGAAGCGGTATAGTTGGTATTGCACTGCATCAACACGAGCTGCGGGTTGATGGATCGAATCACCTGAACCGCATGCTGCACCTCACCGATGTTGGATGCGCCGGTGGCCAGAAGTATGGGTTTGCCGGTTTCGGCCATACGGATCAAAGCCTCATCCCAGGAGATGTCGCCCGATCCGATCTTGTAAGCAGGTACATACTGATTCAGCATGTCGATCGCGTCAAAATCGTAGGGGGATGAGAAGTAATCGATGCCAACCCTGTCACACTCGGCTTTGAGAATCGGCGTCCAGTCAAATGGGATGGAGGCGCCCTTGTACACCTCAAACACCGATTTCTTCCAATTGGATTGGTGGGAAACCTGCCCGGCCATATTTCTAAATCCATAATCCGAAACGATCTGCGCCGCCCTGAAATTCTGGAACTTGGCAGCATCTGCGCCGGCTACCTTTGCCAATTGGATGAGCAGTTTTGCCCGTTCCAAATCGCCGTCATGGTTGGCAGAAATGTCAGCAATAAAATAGGTCGGGTGGTTTTCACCGATCAGGTTGCTGCCTATTTTAATTTCCATCTTTCCCTCCTGACATGTAAGGATTAATATTCTGATTCGAGTTATCCACCATGCTGCGGAGAAACTGTGGATAACCCTGTTGATATTGTGTAAACAACCGATCCAACCCGGTGGATAACCTGGGGATATCCATGTGGATATCTTTTCTCAATTTGGAAGTGTTCAAGTTAAGCTTGTTGCTTCGGGAAGCCTGCAAGCCAAAATCTTGCACCCTCACCGGGGTGACCATGACATCGGGTATGTTCATTCGTTTTGCAATTTCGAGCGCAAAATCATATTTGCTTACACAATCCGCTCCAACAACATGATATAAACCGGAGAGATTCTCCCCTAGCATTTGTAGAAATACACCTGCCAGGTCGTTCACAAGCTGAGTACAAAAGAAGACATCAGTGAAGCCCTTCACCTGTTTGCCAGCTTGAAGGTTATAGAAAAACCATTCTGCCAGGCTGCGGGTGCCGAACAGGCTCCAGCCAAATAAATTAATGCGCGCAATGATCGCGTCTGGATCATGATCCATGACTGCCTGCTCTCCAGACAGTTTCGTTCTGGCATATACACTTAATGGATTTGGCGCATCAGTTTCGAAGTATTCTTCTTTCGTGCCATCGAAGACAGCATCCGTTGAGATGTAAATTAATTTCGCTTTGTTCTTACACGCCTTCGCGAATCTTGCTGGAAGGCTGGCATTTAGACGCTCCGCAAGCTCGGGATTCTTTTCGCAGGTATCGATGTCTGCCAGCGCGGCACAATGGATCACCCAATCGGGCTGGCTGGATTCGACCAATTCCTCCACTGCATTAGGTTTAAGCAGATCGCCGGAACGCTGTTCAAATGGCGCATTGTTGAGGTGCAGAGCGTTAATCTGCCCGATCACTATATGGTCTCTGGCAGCTTCCAACGCCAGGTTAACACCCAGTAATCCACTCGCCCCGGTGATCAGAATCCGCATAGCTTTACTCTATCTCAACTTTCTGCACGATCTGCTGAATTTCGGGTATCCCCAACCATTCTGTATTGGTATTACTGGCATACCTGAAACCATCTTCCATCTTCCTGCCCTTGCTGCTCCACTCCTGGCCGAACCACATTTCCTCTGCGGGTTGGACAATGTATTTATCTTCCAGTTCAATGGTTGTGCGGGCTTCATCCTCTGAGATCAATACCTCATGTAGTTTCTCCCCTGGACGAATGCCGATCACCTCAATTTCGGCTTCAGGCGCGATTGCTTTCGCAAGATCGGTCATTTTCATGGATGGTATCTTGGGCACGAACACCTCGCCGCCGTGCATGATCTCGATGCAGTCGATAACGAAATCCACGCCCTGTTCCAGTGACAGCCAGAAACGGGTCATGCGGTCATCTGTCAGGGTTAATCGTCCAGATTCCTTTTGCTTCAAGAATACCGGCACCACGCTGCCGCGGCTGCCAACCACATTACCATAGCGGGTGCAGGCGAAGCGCGTATGTTTATTCCCAGCATAAGCATTGGATTGGATGATCAATTTTTCTGCTGCCAGCTTGGTAGCGCCATACAGGTTGGCGGGGTTGACGGCTTTATCTGTGCTCAAAGCAAGCACTTTTTCCACACCGGAATTCAACGCGGCATCCACTACATTGCTGCTGCCCAGGATATTGGTTTTTATGGCTTCCATCGGGTTGTATTCACAGGCTGGCACCTGTTTGAGAGCGGCTGCATGGACCACAATATTCACCCCTTCCATTGCTCTTTCCATGCGGTCCCGATCGCGAATATCACCAATAAAGTAACGTAATGATGGATGATCAAACCCCTTTACCCGCATTTCATGCTGCTTCAATTCATCCCGGCTGTAAATGATGATCTTTGCAGGCTGATATTTCTTTAACATAACTTCAATAAACTTCTTGCCGAATGAACCGGTACCACCGGTCACAAGGATAACTTTACTCTTCCAATCCATAATACCTCCTTTTAATACCAGATGGCTAAGATCAAAGTTCGAATACTCAGGGCAATGATCATCAACCCTACGCCGATCATCATGATACGCAACGGAAGACGGCGGGTCAACATGGCGCCTATCGGAGCAGCAACAACACCGCCCAGCATTAAACCAGCCACGTTGATCCAATCCTTCATTAAACCCAGGGTAACCAGGAAAGTGATGGAAACCGAGATTGTGACAAAGAATTCCGCCAGGTTGACCGACCCGATCGACTTGCGTGGATGATGTCCGGTGGATATTAGAGTAGTCGTCACGATCGGACCCCATCCTCCGCCGCCAATTGAATCGAGGAAACCGCCAATGAATCCCAATGGCAGCATAAAACGCTTCTTGAACCTTTGCTCGTGGGTGGTGTGATTATTCGATTTAGCGATGATCACAACTCCCATGATCAACAAATAGACCGCAATATAAGGCGTAATCTTTTCTGCGTTCAGCACTCTCGCCAATAGATACGCGCCGCCAGCGCCGCCAATCACACCTGGGACCATCAACTTAAGAACCAATCTTTTATCCACATTGCCAAATTTCAGGTGCGACAAACCGGAAACCAGTGAGGTGAACATGCCTGCCAGGTGCACACTGGCGCTGGCAACACTGGGCAATATTCCAACGCTGAGGAGAAAGGTGTTGGATGTAACCTTATAAGCCATACCCAACGCCCCATCAATGAGCTGAGCCAGAAACCCGACCAGGACATAAAGCATAAAAGTTGTGAATTGAGGATCCAATAGGTTATTCCACCTTTATTTTATGGCTTATTGATCACGATCAGCGGGTACTGCCCGTTCTCTCCAAAATATCGCGGGTATTTTTCTTCAAGCCTGTACAACCATCGCAACAACAGTTTTCCTGCCAATTTTTTGTGAATAAAGGTGCGCAGGAATCTTACACTGGCGCTGCGCCATACCAGGATATCTATCGGCACCTTGCCATCCAACTCTTTCTTTAACCAGGCGGAATTGTACTTTTGCACGAAAGTTCCTTTTTCTTTCACTTCTTTTGTGGATTTATTCTTCCTGGCCAATTCTGAATTTTTTGAAAATTTACGCCGGGTTCGATTGATGCGTTTTACAAACCGATCCAGCCAACCGATCAATGGGGGATCTGTCCAACCGTTGACCACCACGGCGGTTGAAGCAGGGGCTAAGACGCGGAAAAGCTCCTGGTATGCCTGGTGATGATCCTCCCTGGGAAGATGGTGGATGGTGTGCATGGACATCACGCCATCGCAGCATTCTTTTTTGAATGGCAAATTTGCGATATCCGAAACCACGAATAACCCATTTTCACCCAATTTCTTACGCGCTTCCATCAACGCAATAATTGAGATATCTGCACACACTCTGTACTTATAGCCTTGCAGATATTCCATGTATTCTTCGTATTGCACCGGACCGGAGCCTGCATCCAATAAGTATTTACCGTTTTTTTTCAGATGACGACCGACCCTGCTATGACAGCGGTGGATATATTCTGCGGAAACCGGTCGCAGGTCTTCATAATGTGCGTTCTGATAAAGCCCATCGGCCTCCAACTGCCAGCCCACCTGGTCATAGAATTTTCTTACTTGCTGTTTTACTTCTCTTTCATTCATATTTTCTACCATTCAATAGGGTCTCCAGTTAGATACCGGAATGTGTTTTCATATTTTTCCAGACCTTTTCCAAGGACATATGATAATGGTCTATCATTCACATCATCCCATAGATTCTTCAACCTCCATGGAAATGGCAGCGAGAATTCAAAGAAGAATGTATAAGCATAGCGCCAAGCCAGATCGACCTGTTGTGTGCCTAAACGGAATTTGGCCGGGTCTGTTAGAATTTTATCCAATAATTCGTAGTATTCAGGATATGTTTGCGGTTCAAAAGTAAATCCGTTACTCTTGAAATGTGTTACCCCGGCAACGATGACCGGAACACCGCTCATGGCCATTTCCATTCCGGTGGTGGTCGTATAAACCAGCCCGAGGTCTGCTATTTCGATCAGGTCATAAGTGTTCACTTTTTCGCTTGGACCGATGACGTGGATCTGCTCCGGCAATTCAGGGAGCAAATTACTCACAACATCCACCATGGATGGTCCGTGCGTAAGCACCTCTCCCGGATGGATACGAATCACCAGTTGAACATCCTGGCGCTTCGCAAAATATTCCACGCTTCGTTCGATCCAATCCGCCATCGTCGTGCTGAACACCTGCCTGCCCAGAGTTAAGCTGTCTCCCAGTACATTGGTTGCCAACAAAACGATCGGCCGCTCATCCAGCCCCAAGGATTTTCGGACTTCGTCGGATCCTTTTCGCCTGGATGATTGCCAGTGCCTGACGAAGTTTTCGAATAGATCACCCTGAACTTTGGCTTTGTAAAGTGATTCGATCCGGGTACGCTGTTCGGGTGAAAGAGGTTTGTCCTTACGGGTCTTCCATAGCGCTTTTGTTTCCTGGCGCATGATCTCGGCATTTTGCGCCATCCAGATACAATCCTTCTGGTCGCTGAATTCATAAGTAGTCACTGGAATACCGGCATATTTCGCCACCCGGTAAGCTGCCCCCAATTCCTGGATCGTACCATTTGGAACGATGACTGCAATTGGTTTGGACTCTTCTAAAAGCGCCAGGAATTTTTCTGCCGCGAAAGTGTTGCGCTGCAATCGCATCTGATATATGTCGCTTTCCAGATTGACTGTCTCCACCTGGAGTGTGTATTGCGCATCATAATAACTAACCCGCTCAATTTCCTTTTTCAACTCCACGGGTAAAGTAGTTTTTCTTCGATAATCCAATAAGGAAGTTACCTTAAGATACCCACTGGCGCCTGCAAGGACATCCCGGGCATACAGGTTATTCCGCCGCAGATCGAATTTATTCAAAGGTTTTTGCCAGTCAAAATAAGGCAGATAAGCCAGGTGAGGCTGGTAACCAACACCTGATAAAGTTAAACCAAGTAACGCGGTCTGCTCGATCCAATAATGCAGCGAGGCGAAAAGCATTACCTTTCTTCCAGCAGACACTTTCTTGGCATTCTGTTTTATATCGGAGAGGATCGCAGGCAGATGTGCCTGGAACTTCCTCATAGAGAACCTGCTGTTTAATGGTGTTCCCTTCTGCCGCAGGAGCCAATATAACTCTGCGGTAAGCGGGATCTCTCCCAGCAAATTCTTGATCGGATTCGTGCCATCCATCATTAATGACTCTCGATATCCCATTCCAACGCTGGTCGAATTGGACCCATGCGAATTTCGCTCCATTGGGTTCCCGGTGCGCCTGTGGCATCCACGCTGAAAACCAATGCTTGCTCATCCTGAAAATAGCGTTTGATCCGGTATGAACTGGCGTTCACTCCCAGCACGATCCTTCCTTCATTGAAGGTGTTCGCAGGCACAGTGCAACGGCTGAAATAATGGCCATTTTGCCGGGTGGATTGTTCTTCAAATTTTTGCGGGTCGTCCGTGTCAAAACTGGTGAAAATGTGCTCGCCGCGAGTGCTCATAAAATACAAACCAACCCGCAGACCGGTTAATGCTTCATCTAATTGATATTCAAACTCCACCTGGAACGGTTCCGTGGATCGGATGGTTTCGACGGTCTTGCCTTTGGTGTCTTTTATCCGAAGAGCAACCGGCTTGAATGGTGCAGCTTCCAATGGAATGTCTCCAGTTTCCCAAACACGCTCACCTTGTTTTGAAAATCCGCTGGAAAGGTAGAAATCTACCGCCTGTTGGGTGGGAGCGCGCATCACCTGCACACCTTTATCCAACACCATCGTTTCTTCGGTCAGCCGCAATATAGCGCTCATGTTGTGACTGACAAACAAAACCGTCCTGCCCTGTTGGGCGACATCGCTCATTTTACCCATACACTTGCGCTGGAACTCGGCATCCCCCACAGCCAGCACTTCATCCACCACCAGGATCTCGGGTTCAAGGTGGGCAGCCACCGCAAACGCCAACCGCAGATACATACCGCTGGAATAACGCTTGACAGGTGTATCGATAAACTTTTCCACTTCTGAGAATGCAACGATCTCATCAAATTTCGTGGCGATCTCGATCTTTTTCATACCCAGGATCGCACCATTGAGAAAGATGTTCTCTCTTCCGGTCAGTTCGGGGTGGAAGCCAGTGCCAACTTCCAGCAATGAGCCAACCCGCCCATGAATTTCTGCATACCCCTCAGTCGGCTCGGTTACGCGCGATAGGATCTTTAACAGAGTACTTTTCCCGGCGCCGTTCCTGCCCACCACACCAAGAACCTGTCCTTGTTTCACCTCAAAATTAATATCCTTCAAAGCCCAGAAGCGGTTCTCTTCTGCTTTTTGAACGTGTGAAGAACGTTCGCCGGCATGCAGCAGAGCCTGCGTTGTAGCTGTGAAAGTATCCACCAGGCTGTCACGCAGGGTGCGATAATTGGTTCCCAGCGCACCCAACTGGTATCTCTTCCCTAAATTGGTCACTCGAATAGCAATATCGCTCATGCTTACACCGTATCGGCGAAGGTTTTTTCCATCCGCCTGAAATAATAAAGTCCGCTGACAAATAATAGCACCATCACACCCGCGGAGATCCACATCAGTTCACCGGGAGGAGTACCCCCGAGCAACGCCCAGCGAAAGCCTTGAATGATCCCTGCCAATGGATTGAGATTATAGATCAATTGCCAGGTACGGTCGGTGATCAATCTGGCTGAATACGCAACCGGAGAGGCATACATCCACGCCTGGATCAGGAATGGAATCATCTGCTGCACGTCGCGGTAGCGAACATTCATGGCAGAGAGCCACAACCCCACTGCCAGCGCTGTGATCAATGTAAGCAGGATGTAAGGGATGACCCAAAGCATATTCCATGTGGGGTAAACCTTGTAGTAGATCATCATTCCGATGAGAACAACAAACGAGATCGCAAAATCCACCAATCCGCCGACGACAGCCGAAATTGGGATGATAAGCCGCGGAAAGTAGATCTTGGTTATGAGGTTCGCTGACCCAACCAGGCTGGTGCCAGCCCTTTGCAGTGCGCCGGCAAATAACTGCCAGGGCAGTAATGCCGCAAAAGTGAACAATGGATATGGAATGCTATTATCGGTGGGCAATTTGGCAAATTTTCCGAAGATCACGCTGAAAATCACCATAGTGAGTATCGGCTGTATGATCGCCCATGCGACACCCAGGGCAGCCTGCTTGTAACGCACCTTGATATCGCGCCAGATCAGGAAGTACACCAGCTCACGGTACTTCCACATGTCTTTCAGATTGAGAGCCACCCACCCCTTCGATGGCTTGATCATGGTTATTTCTTCAGGCATACTTCTCCAAATTTTCTTTCACCGCAATTTTTTTCTTGGATTATTTACTTGTCTTATACCAATCGATCGTTTTGCGCAGACCTTCTTCGAAGGACATTTTGGCTTCAAAACCGAATGATTCCTTCGCCCGGCTGACGTCCAATCCTCGGCGGGGCTGGCCATTTGGTTTGGTTGTATCCCAAACCAGCTTGCCTTCGAACCCCGTCAGGCGTGCGATCAGTTCCGACAGGTCTCTGATGCTGATCTCGTAACCAGAGCCGATATTGACCGGCTCGGAATCGTTATATTTTTCAGCCGCCAGGACTATGCCTTCCGCAGCATCCTCAACATAGATAAATTCCCTGGTTGGCGAACCATCACCCCAGATCACTACTTCCTTTTCGCCTTTTGCTACTGCTTCCACGCACTTCTTGATCAACGCCGGAATGACATGCGAAGACTCCGGCCTGAAATTGTCCCGCGGACCGTATAAATTGACCGGAATCAGGAAGATCGAATTGTATCCATATTGCTGCCGGTAAGCCTGCGATTGGGTCAATAGCATTTTCTTTGCCAGTCCATATGGTGCGTTTGTTTCTTCGGGATAGCCATTCCAGATGTCGTCTTCTTTGAATGGCACCGGCGTAAACTTGGGGTAGGCGCAAACGGTGCCGATGGCAACAAATTTTTCCACATTGCGTTTCCATGCCTCGTGGATCAACTGTACGCCCATCATCAGGTTGTCATAAAAGAATTCCGCCGGGTGTTCGCGGTTGGCACCGATACCGCCTACATGCGCAGCAAGGTGAATGATCAAATCTGGCTTCCCATCATTCAGCATCCGCTGAATATCGGCAACCTCAACCAGGTTGTATTCTTCGATCGTTGGGATAAAAATATCAGTTGCGCCGCGACTTTTCAGGTTTTCGATCAAGTGTGAACCCAGGAATCCTGCACCGCCAGTCACACAAACTCTTTTATTCTTCCAATAATTATTAACTGTCATGGTTCCCTTTCCCTTGATCATTAACTATAAAGGATACGATTCTTTGATCTTACTGGCAATATAACCATACCCATCATTTGCAAATGCGCCAAACAGCTTCATGTCTTTTGTTTTCTCGCGATCCATCGCAGTCTTGATTCTGCTGCGGGTATCATTTTCAATAAAGCAGCCGATTGATCCATCCAATATTTCACCCAGTCCTAGCTTCTCAATTGTTTTTTGCGTATGACCCATTTCCGGATCTTCAGAAAAAGTTGTACGAACCAACGCGGCTGGTTTGCCGTTTGCCAGACACTCCCAAATGGTTCCCCACCCGCCTCTTGATACAACTCCGACGAGTTTATCTTCGCCAAAGACACTCGCTCCAACATACTTGAATTGTTCATTCGGGAAATCCTGGTTAAATCCTTTGCTTCCCAAAACCAGCAGCTCATAATCGTCTGGAATGGATTCAGCGATCAGCAGCAATTTTTCCACATCAGTTCTCGTTCCTGAAGGAACAAACATAAAACAATTCCTGTTTAGAGTGTTATTCACTTTTCTTTTGAAAGCGAATGGAGGTGTTTGGATCATCTTGCCACTCTGGTTTTGACCATTGACGCTGAATGCATTTATCCTTGGGATAAACTCTGCATCGAATGTATCTTCCACTTTCGACCATAATTCAGAATAAGGCTGCAAACCTGATACCGCCGCTTGCGTTTCCTTAGACTCATCTCCAAGCGGCGCCAACCCATACAGCTCAGACATTCGTGCCGTGAAAAAGAAGAAGGTTCGCGGCAAATTCACCCGAACCGGTAATGTAGTATTGATCACAGCGGAAAAATCATGTTTGAAAAACTTTTTGTGGTTTGTACCATCCAGGGAACTTGCTGAGATCCCTAATTCCAGCAATTCTGAGATACGGTTTTCAATTTGGAGGGCACCGTGAGGGTTGTCTTTGTCAGATATATCGGCGCTAAATTTTTGGAAGGTCGTTTCATTCCTTGCATCAAGTAATAATGGTATGAACAACTCACCCAGTTCTTGCGATAAAAAGATCTTCCCAGCCATTTCGGGAATTTCCTCCATCATAATTTTTGACTGGGCATCACCATAGTAATGCGGAATGACGATCGAGGAATCTCCCATCGCCCTGGCGAACCTCGCCGCCATCAAGTACGGAGCATTACCATGGCTGGTCAATGCCATCAATGTACGGGAATTCAACGTTGAACCTTTTCTGGATAATCCACGAATACTTTCATCCCTTCCATGTGGATCAGGGGAGCTTCGCCATTTTCAACCACAGATATACCTTGCTCCATGCAGGTCAGACGGATCACATCCGCCATATCGCCAACGGCTTCCAAACGCACTTCGTCATACCCGGCAGCTTTGATCGCTGGCGCCAGCTCGGCTGCCCGTCCACGAATGAGACGGTAAAGTGCAAAGGATTGCTGCACGAAGTCCAAAGCCAACCTTGCCCGAAGGGCAATTCCCTCAGGTGTGATGATATACCGCAATTTCTTGCGGGAAGCCCGCTTGACTTTGACGGCGCCTTTTTCAACCAGACGTTTCAGGTGCCAGTTAACGGTCCCGACGGCGATACCCAATTGGTTCGCCAGCATGGATTGGTTTACATCCGGGTCTTTTTCGATCCCTTCCAGCAGGTTCAGATCGTGAGTATTTAGAGTAGATTCATCCATAATTTTCAATATTCAACAATTGAATTATAACTCTTATGGGAAGAAAGGCAAGACATATCCTTAACTTGCAGAAGCATACAAAGAAAAACTTTGATAGACTATGATTTATAATCAATCATCAGATTTTGTTTTAGAATAAAGTCGCTGGTGAATATTGAAAAATCTAAAAAGTATCCTGGATCAAAAACTTAACCTTATCAGCCAAATTACGGCCTCGAGGGTCTTTGCTCCTGTTATTCTAGGGTTGGTTGCTATTGTCAGTTACGCTTTATTCATCCCCTGGCTTGGTTATTATGGGGATGATTGGAGTTACATTTGGTTATTATTTAAAGCCAAAGATATTTCCCCATTCTTCGCTGCCAACAGGGAAGTTCTTGCCTCATTTTATGCATTTATCGCTCGTTTTCTTGGGCCAATCCCCTGGCACTGGCAAGTCCTCACGCTGATAGCCAGATGGCTGATCTCTTTGATGGTCTTTTTCTTCATCCATCAAGTTTGGCCCCAAAATAAATCACGAGCATTATGGATCGCGCTGGTGTTCCTGGTTTTTCCAGGTTTTTTCTTGCAATTCAATTCTGTTACTTTTGTAGTTGGATTCCTTGTACTGGCTTCATTTTTTTTATCTTTTTACCTCACTATTCATGCAGTTAAATACCCTGTTAGAAGCAAACTTTACCATATACTTGCCATACTTCTATCTGCAATTAATCTGATATCTATCGAATATTTTTACATGATAGAGTTACTCAGAGTGATCTTTATTTGGATCGCTTTACCGGAAGGCCGGAATAAGCGCGATAAACTAAAAAAGGTTCTGGTTACATTCATCCCATATTTCAGCTTATTTTTTGCGGTAAGTATATGGAGGATCCTCGATCAAAGCCAGATCACGCATCAATATGGTTTTACGATTTTAGATAAATTAAAATCAAACCCGGGGAACACCCTGCTAGGTTTAGGTCAACAAATTCTGTGGGATTTCTGGCAATCCACTTTGGGCGTCTGGTGGCAGGCGATATTCCGCCCTGAGAGAGAAATTCTTAACCCTACTTTAACCGCCATCCACTGGATTTTGGTCGCAGGATCGATCATTCTACTGGTGATCTTTCTTTCAAGATTATCCACACAGCCCCGGGAAACCCGTTTCAAGGCTAATCATCTCCTGTGGATAGGTTTGATCGCCCTTTTCCTCGGCGGCATACCAGTCTGGGTTCCCGGTTTGCAGCCTGATAAAGATTATTCCACAACCAGGTTATACCTGCCATACCTGACCGGCGCCGCCTTCCTGTTTGTAGGTCTCATCGAGTCCATTCCTACCAGACATCTGTACAAAACCATTCTTTTCAGCGCTGCAATCGGTTTGGCCATTGGAACTCAATTTACATTTGCCAACTTCTTCCGCCAGGATTGGGTGCTGCAACGCAATTTTTACTGGCAGCTCGCCTGGCGAATGCCTGGTTTAAAACCTGGTTCAACGATCCTGGCTGATCGGCTGCCATCCAGAAATGGCGAAGAGAACGCCCAATCGGCGGCCATTAACTACATATTCACTGAAAACCCTGAACCGGGTCATGTAGATTATTATGTCTATTTCATCCCGGAGCGAATTGATTTCATTCCTGAGCTTTTGGAGCCGGGCAGGCAGTTGAACATTCCGCATCTCATCGGCACCTTCACTGGTTCTTCTGACCAGGTGATCGGCATTCACCTGGATGAACGAAATTGCATACGCCTCATCAACCCGGTGCTCGACTCAAAAAAGAGCGAACTCCCGCCATACTTCAGACAGGTTGCCAAAAGACTTAATCCACCGGATATATCACTTAACGATGCAAATGCCACATTAGATTTGCCGGTTGAGATTTTCGGGGAAGAGCCGGAGCATGGATGGTGCTATCTATTCCAGCAAGCGGATATTTACGCGCAATTTGGAGATTGGGAGAATAGCGCCAAAACTGCAAAGAAAATCCTCTCCATGGATGAAAGTATTCCAGACCTGGGAAAATACACAGTATTTTTGGAAGCTTTCGCCAGAACCGGGAGATGGAGCGAGTTCAGCGCATTGATCACCAGGGTGGTTGATGAATCATCCAGGAATAAGCCGGGGCTTATGTGTGTTCATGGGTTATATCCAGAATGAGGGAATCACGAACCCCGATGGCTTATTTCAAAGAACCGCATTGGAGTTAGGCTGTAACCAGTAAGCAAATCGCCAGGTAGCAAAATACTGCCAGAGACTCCGGGCAAGTAGATTAATTCACTCTGCTATAGCAAAGTAAACAGGCGCACATTTCGTCCATTTTCTGCGTTCTCATATCGAAGCTCATTTTTCCGATCTCAAGGTTTTAGGAATACAACCGAAAATAAATAAAGGCGGAATAATCTCATGGATGAGGAGAAGGACGCATGGACGCGACCATTCACCAGAATATGCAGGACTTGATCGCCGTACGGCGGTTGTTGTTGCGTGCCAGTGAACTGGAAGCACAGAAAAAAGACCCTCGCCTTAAGACCAAATCCCTGAAAGATACTTATGAAGAAGACCAGGTGACCCTCAGTGGAAAAGCGCCTGCTTCCAATAATGCTCAGAACGCATCCGCTAAAGTGGAAAATGAGCACATCCGGCTAAAAGACCTCATCCAGAAATTAGGACAACCAGAGAATCCACAAAACGCCTCACTGACGGGAAAGACACAGATCACCATCCAGGCAGAGGTTACCAGGGTGGAGGAGTTGGAGATCAACTACGATGCGCTCACGCCGGTGGATGGCCTTGTGGTTCGAAACCCCAATCTGGCAGAGACTGACCGCTACCGCTTCGAGTTTACGGATGGTACTACCTTGAGGATCGTGGATAAGTGGGCAGGGAAAAGCACCACCATCTGGGGCGATCCGCACATCGACTCGTCGGATATCGAGGGAAACTGGGACGGTGATTTCAAAGACCTGACAGCCAGTGACACGCATACCACATTTATGCTGAAGGATGGCACGCGTCTGACCATCACCGCCCGGGATGCAGGGATCATTGAGGCAGTGGATATCTTCAAGGGCAGCCAGCATGTCTCCGGGATCGGGGCTGGTTCAAAATCCTGGTCAGAAAAGACAGCCTTCTTTCATCCGATCGTCGGGGCAAGATCAGGAGCGTCAGCCATTCCCCTCGGGGATGTTGTTTTTGCCGGCGGTGATGGCAACGACTGGTTTGACGCTGCACATCAGCTGATCTGGGGCAAAACTACCGGACCGGAGGTCAACACTCGTCCATCTGCAGTTTTGCAGATCAACTACCGGTATTCAGAAACCCGCAAAGTAGCGGTGAGTGTAAACCAGGGGGTTTAGTGCACGGATCGTTCTGTGACCAGACCCATACGATGGATAATAAATGGATGATGCAAAGTCATAAGTGATGATGGCAAACTTGTGGGAGGATTCTGAAATTCTTTCAGGGGTCCTTTCTTTCACTTGCTTGAGGGAAGACTTCACGTTCGAACCGGTGTTGACCCAACCTCCATTATCACTATAATATCCAGTTTCCCCGATGCGGTGATTGAAAGGGTGAATGATTCTTATCATATATTATCCTAAACCTGATCGACAAACTGCATCCGAATAAGAAGGGCTACATCCGCTGGATCTCAAGCATCAAACCCAGCCTGATGGCTGAGTTGGGGGCAGGTCACAATAATAGGTATAGAAGAATTGGAAGTCAATCTTTCGCCTAAATCTCAAAATACTCTTTTCAATAACCTTTTTGAACTAGTAAATTCGAAATCTGGATTACCAAAACAAATATTTTTAACAACACATAGTCCACATTTAGCTAAAAAAGATCAAACCCAAAGGAGAGGTGTGTGGATTGAAAATGGTAGTACTATTGTAAAAAAACCATCTGAGACGGAAATTGAAGATTTTTTTACTGCTTGACCGAATACTTGATTTATCACCTTGTTCGCGCCGGTGTTTCTTCTATACCCTTATCCCCTGCTAACAATAGCTCACAGTTGAATAATATATTTCAACTCCAAATTAATTATTACATCATCCTTACAACTTCCCTCTAACATATTTTTATTTGGAAATATTTGGTACGATCATTTCAGGGATAATACTCTTTTGCCGATATATGATTACCAACATGTTGATGCGCAGATCGATCATCGCAGTTTTTCTGGTCCTTGTTTTACTGGTTTCAGCCAGCCTATCAGTGGAGCTTGTTTCTGCGCGTCCGCCCGATGCTGGTGATCAGCAGGATCTGACCCTCACCGATACTCCACCGGTTGTTCCATCCGAAACCCCTTCACCGACCGTCCCTGAGACGACACCTGAAGATACTGCCTCCCCGGAGGATACTCTTCCTGCACCGGAGATATTGGAAACCCCGACCATCACCAGCACACCCAATCCTCCGGATGGATATGCTGAGTATCGGGATGATAGATTTGGTTTTGGATTTTTTTATCCAACAGGCTTGCAGCCAAAATCCTGGGAACCGGCGGCAGATATTTTGTCCAGCCTGAGCTTTCATTTTGGCGAGTACGATGAAGGCGAGAAGAGCGAGATCTCCATTTCTGTGCTGGCCAACCCGGACCAACTGACCACCGTGGAGTGGATCGAAACCCATTCTCCCGCGGACCTGACCAATCTTCCAGAATCATTGGTTAATTCCGGTATCATCTTTGAAAACGCCTCGACTCCCGAGGTTCTTACAGCCAATCCGGATTTCTATTACATCACCGAATCGAATATCGAAGCGAAAGCCTTCCGAATCATCATTCCGCACGCTGGTTCCTTCATCAGCCTCGTGTGTGCCAATTGTGCCGACAAAGAACCGCGGGGTGTGTTCAGTACCATTGCGGCATCGCTCACCACGGATGCCAGCCAACCTGTTGAGAATGTTGAGCTGCGTGATGAAGTCTCTGCTTTATTATCAGAAGCAAACGCCCCGGTGGAACGATCCTCCATGATGGCTCCCCTGGGTGCAGGAAACGGGACCGGCTATAAACTCCCCTGGGCTTTCGGCAATACGGTCTATCTCGGCCAGGGCTGGGGCAATGATGCCGACAGCACCGGCAGCCACGAAGTCACCCAGATGTATTATGCCTACGACTTTGCAGTCCCTGATGGTGCGGCTGTGCTGGCAGCCCGAACGGGCACGGTAACCGACTCAACCGGGAATTATTCAGCCTGCGGCGGGTACGATCTGCGGAACCTGGCCAACCGCATCACGTTATCCCATGATGACGGCAGTTCGACGCTTTACCTGCACCTGAAGAGTGTCTATCTACCTTTGGGTTCGATCGTCGAACAGGGCTGGCCGGTCGGCGCATCTGGCAAAACCGGTTGGACTGATTGTTATACCCACGTGCATTTTCAACGTCAGCAGCAGGGGATCTGGATCACCAATGCAATGCCGATCTACTTCGATGAATACCCCAATCAGCAGTTAAATGATTATGCCCAGCAGGTATCGCAGAATGGATTGAACCCAACCCAGACGATAGTCGATGATGCTGATGCGGCGCTCCAGTATACCGGTTGGGTTGGCCAGGCTGTTAACGGCCAGTATCAAAATACAGAACATTATTCGGCCGGCATTGGAAACAGTGTCTCCTTTCAATTCACAGGAACCAGCTTCAAGGTTCTTTTCCGCAGCCATCCAAGTTCAGGATCAATGAGTGTAACGATAGACGATGTTTCCAGCGGAAGCATCAACATGCTTTCGTCCGTGGAACATCGCGGCTTGCAGTGGAGCAGCCCGGTTCTAACCAGCGGACTTCATACAGTTGAATTCATTCATGCCAGCGGGAGTTATGTCACCCTGGATGGACTGATCATTTTAAATGATGTACCAATTACTCCCACTATCACCCCAACCGGTAGCATCACACAGACTGCCACAGCAATCCTCCCTACGACCACACCACTGCCTCCGTACCCCTATTACCTGGTCCATACCGGAAATTTTGGCGCACAGACCTCAGAGAATTGCAGGGCGATTGGTTATGCCAGAAAAATAAATGCCGGAACCGGGACTGTGTATATCCGCATCTACATCGATGGCGTACTGCGTGCAGGAAAATACACGGCAAAAGGCGGGGCTTTTAACTTTGATCTGCTCACCTTGCCTGGTTTCAACTTCACAAGTGGAGAGGATCACAATATCACCTTGATGGCGATACTTGAGAACTCACTTCCATACTATTTAATTAACCCGAATACAAACCAACCCGGTGGAGTGATCAATTGTGCAATCGGTGCACAGACTGCAACCAGTACAGCTTCAAATACACCAACACAGGTAACAGCCCCTACAAGTACTCAGACTCCAACCAATACTTTGACGAATACAGCCACACCCACAAATACAAGCACAATTTTGCCGACATCCACTTTCCACCCCGAACCCGACAAGCACCCCGACTAAGACTGCCACACCAACACAAACCCAGACAACAATTAAAACAGCCACTCAGACGAATACACCGGGCAGCGTGACGAGCACCCCGAAACCACTTTACCCGTACGATCTGAAGCATACCGGAAATTTCGGAACGCAGACTTTAGCAAATTGCAGAGCGATCGGTTATGCCAAAAAGATAAATGCCGGCACCGGAACTGTGTACATTCGAATATATGTGGATGGCGCCCATGTAGCAGGACGATACACAGCCCGGGGCGGAACATTCAATTTCGATCTGCTTTCTCTTCCCGGATTTACTTTAAGCACCGGTGATAATCACACTGTTGTGCTTATGGCAATTTTGGAGAATTCACAACCATATTACCTGATCAACCCGGTCTCAAACCAGCCGGGCGGGGTAATTAATTGCCAGTGATCTTCAATTATTCCCACATTCAGCCTGTATTCAGATTTGGCAGAATAAAATAGATCGTGTGGCGGGTTCAAGGTCTGAACCAGTGTCGAATCGCCGGGCGGTATTTAAGTTGGTCCGCCAGGTGGAAAGATGATCCCACGGCATAAGAAAAGGGTAAGGTCATCATAACTAGGGCTGCGGGTACTCACTTTCCTGTTCGTTCCGACCACAATAAATTGATACAAAACCACGAATGAGGTAATTTTATTGGCGTTACGTAAACCAATTGACTTTTAGAATATTGGCGTAATTTCATCATTCCTGCGTGCGTACATTGTTCGCGCACACATATAATGCGCAACTTCCAATTCGAAACTCAGACGAATAGAGTACGTATGCATAACAGAAGGCATTCAAAAGGAGAAAAAATGTCCACAGAACAAAATACTTATCATTCAGATTGTCGTAAACCAAAATACTATCACGGACGCGGTGCGTCTGAAGCCGTGTATGGTTTGGGGCTGATCGGTGCCTGGATCTATTACATCGGGCACGCGACCACATTTGGATTGGGTGTGCTTGGTTTCTTGAAAGGCATTGTCTGGCCGGCTTTGCTAGTCTATGAGATTCTGAAATATTTAAACATGTAACCATTGATGGTAGATTGCTGTTACCGGACTCGGGATAAATTCAATTTATGAAAATTTATAGACTGTATTGAAAAATACCTAATATAATTAACAAATGACAAAGAAACTAGCAATAGTATTGGGGGGCGGAGGATCGCGGGGCGCTATGCAGATTGGCGCTGTTCGCGCAATTTTAGAAGCTGGTTATAAACCGGATCTGGTGACAGGCACTTCCATTGGTGCGGTGAATGGCGCATTCCTGGCAGTGAACGGATTCACACCCGAAGGCATAGAACAAGCAACTCTGGTTTGGAAGGTTATGGCGGGCAAGGATTTGATGCCAATGAATAAATGGTGGGAGACAGCTCGCGCCCTTATAACCCGCTCAGAGGGCATCAGCCAGGAGAGAATTCGGGGTTTTGCCACATCACATGGATTAGCTCAAGATATTAAATTTCGTGACCTGAAGGATGTAATGCTCTACCTGGTGGCCGCAGATATGAATACCGGTCATCCAATCGTTTTTGGAGTAGATTCGGAAGAATCCATTTTGGATAGTATGTTTGCTTCGATGGCTCTGCCACCCTGGGTGGCGCCATATGAACAGGCTGATCATTTTCTGGTCGATGGTGGATTAGTAAGTAACCTGCCAATAGAAGCTGCATTAAACATGGGTGCCACTGAGATCATCGCGCTAGACCTGTTTGATCCGACAGAGCAGGACCAAACTTTACAAGGCATTCCAGATCTCATCAGTAAGCTTACCTACACCTTAATTAACAGGCAATTACAACTTGAATTACACCTGGCTGAAGCGAGTGGTGTACCAGTAAAACATATTGTTCTAGTTGCAGATCCGCAAGTACCCATTTGGGATTTTCGACGCACAGAGGAATTGATCGAACATGGATATATCCTCACCCGATCGGCATTATCCGAGTGGTCTCCACTGGGTGAACCTTCTTGGTGGAGTAAGCTTCGTGATAAGGCAGGTTTGCGTAATTTCTTTTCGTGAATGGAAGTTCAGCTAAGATCAATTCTGCAATATATCTCAATATTATTTTCTCAAAGATAGAGCACCTGAATCAGGCTGTCCTTGGAGTGAATACTTAAGTTTCCTTACTTTTCTCTCCTGTATAATTGTGATTAACAATTTCAGACTATAAGGACAAACCATGCAGCCACAATCCAAAACCATCCGTTTTTCCATGTTCGCCCTGCTCTACTTCACCCAGGGCACGATCCTCGGTTATTTTGCCTCGCTAAACGCACTTTACATGCTTCAAAACGGACTGGATATGGCGGATGTGGGCATCTTTTCCGCGATCGCCCTCATCCCTTTCGTGATCAAGATCCTGTTCGGGATGCTGAGCGACCGATTCAACTTCTTTGGATTAGGGCATCGCAAACCATATATCGTCATCGGCTTGCTGGTTCAATTTACCTGTCTGCTTATTGTCGCAGGGATCAACCCGGGTGAACAATATTGGACGTACGTTGCCCTGGCATTTCTGCTTCAACTTGGCATGGCGTTT
Organism: uncultured Chloroflexia bacterium; assembly: GCA_963841805.1. Lineage (GTDB taxonomy): Bacteria > Chloroflexota > Anaerolineae > Anaerolineales > Anaerolineaceae > PNON01. Next base: position 200,275 of record CAWJEB010000010.1, on the reverse strand, counting down.
TACGATACCTGCACCGACGGCCTGGCACTGGACATAACCCCCCAGAACGAGAAGGGCATCCTGCAGGGTTTCATGGTTGGCGGGCGTTCGGCGGGTGTGATCGTAGCGGCATCACTGGCCGGTTACATTGCACAGCATTATTCCTGGTCGGCTGTTTTCAACTTCCTGGCGATCCTAACATTGGTTCCCATACCCCTTCTCTTCTTCATCAAAGAGATCTTCAAAGGCGGTGAACGCTTCGATTGGGCTGCTTTTAGCGCATTCAAAGACGTCAAGGTGCTGGCTGTTTCCGCGGTGGGGTTGATCACTTTTCTCGTCATTGTCGGTGCAAACCAACTGGTCAACCCGGCTTTTACTGCACGGTTTCCAAATCAAATTGATCTCAGTACAGCAGGACTTATCACCACCATCTGGGGGATCGGCTGCGTGGCAGGCGCCTTGTTGGGTGGCGGACTCATGGATAGGATCGGTGACCGAAAAGCACTTTGGCTATCCATTTTCACAGTTATCCCATCGCTGATCTTTATCTCCGTTGTAAAAAGCCTGCCGCTGGTTTGGGTTTCGGCTATCCTTTTCGGGATCGCTTATGGCACCACCCAGGCAATCTTCTTCGCGCTGGCGATGAAATACACCCGCCCAACCATCGCCGCCTCGATGTTCTCCATTCTTATGGCAGTAACAAACATCGGCCAGGGGATCGGGTTGGGAGTGGGCGGTGCGCTCTCAAAAGGTTTGGGCTTCCCGGTAACATTCGTTATCTTCGCGGCAGCCATGCTGTTGATCATACCCTTCCTGCCAGTGTTGTTCGGTAGAGGTAAACAATCAATAATGTGAACAAGAAAATTTCAAATATCGCAATTTGTGCGATATACCTGAATTCCCACAGAAAGGAAGGGAAAGTTGAAAACAAATAATATCCCTATACGCCTGGCAATGATCATCATCCCCCTGGCAATCCTAGCAGCCTGCGCAGGCATTTTCTGGCAGGGAACAGGAGAATCATTTCCCTTCACATCCCTGCGCGGTGAAACTGTCATGATCCGCGGACATGGCTTGTATTTCTACGATACGGTCAGTTCGTCATCACAGGAAATCGGGCAGGATGCTACAACCTTGATCGTCGGGATTCCGCTACTGTTTGCCTCCATTCTCATTGGACGAAAAGGTACTCTTCGAGGAAAACTAATGCTTACCGGAGCATTGGGCTATTTCCTTTATACATATGCTTCCATGTCTTTCTTGACAGCCTTCAATCCTCTTTACCTGGTATATGTAGCCTTGTTCTCACTCAGCTTATTCGGATTCATCCTGTCTCTCAAAGGGATTGATCCAAATGAGGTGGTTAGTCATCTTTCAGACAGATTTCCGCGCCGCACAATCGCAATCTATTTCACAATTGTTGCAGCATTTCTGACCCTAGCCTGGCTTGGATTGGTGGTTCCACCTATGTTCAACGGCACACCACCTGCTGGACTTGAAACCGCGATCACTATGGTTATACAGTCTCTCGACCTGGGAGTGATCGTCCCAACCAGTCTGCTGACGGCCATTCTATTATTCAAAGAACGCCCGTGGGGATATACGCTGGCGGTTGTTGTTCTGTTTAAGATGTTGACGATGGGCACTGCATTGATTGCAATGATCATTGTTCAGTATGTGGCGAAAGTTGCTATCGATCCGGTCACCTCAATTATCTTTGTCCTTATCAGTATTTCTGGAATCACACTGGCTATTTTAACGTTAAGGAATATTAAGAATGAAATCCCAGTCAGTTCAATCAGACAGGAACATTCAAAATGAAAAACCACCTTGAAAAATTTGCTAATGATCGATTTAATTCATCTCTTGAAGATCTTCCAGAGCGGGAAAAGAAAGTGATCAGGCATTATCGCGAGCGCCTTCCAATCAGCAAGAATTTAAATAAGGAGTATGATGCCAGCCTGAGCTTCGGACAGAAATTGGCTGATAAAGTCGCTTCCTTTGGTGGCTCGTGGACTTTCATCATCATTTTCGGCTTAATCCTGCTATCCTGGGTTATTCTGAATTCCTTTATCCTCGCTCGCCGGAATGCCTCGTTTGATCCATATCCCTACATTCTGCTAAATCTATTTCTATCCATGCTCGCATCCATTCAGGCTCCAGTTATCCTAATGTCACAAGGACGGCAAGCATTAAAGGATCGGATGGATGCAGAACATGATTACGAAGTGAATTTGAAGGCGGAACTGGAGATCCTTGGTTTGCACGAAAAGATTGACGAATTGCGTGAAAGTAAATGGGCAGAGTTGATCAACATACAACAGGAGCAAATTCAGTTGTTGACGAAATTATTGGAGCAGGCGGAAAAATAGATTCACAACCTAAAAAAATTGAACACATTGCTAGAACACAGTGTTTATCAAATTCCCTATCTTTATGGGCTTGACATATTTGAACAACAATCGAATGATTGGTACTTAAACAATCTATAACTAAAAATTTAAGGTTATTTCGGTATCCCCCACCAACCCTCATGCTATAATCAAACCAAGCCCTTACAGGTATTTTGCCCATGTCATTTGTCCACCTGCACGTCCATTCCACTTATTCCCTGCTGGACGGTTTCAGCGATGTAAAAAAGCTCGTCGCGGCCACAAAATCCATGGGGATGAACTCCATCGCTTTGACCGATCATGGCACCATGTTCGGTTCGATCGAGTTCTACAATGCCGCCAAATCCGCGGGGATCAAACCAATTATCGGACTTGAAGCCTACTTGTCCGCGCGCGGCATGCAGGACCGCGACTCCAAGCTGGATAAACATTCCAATCATATGCTTCTGCTGGCAGAGAACGAGACCGGGTATCACAACCTGCTGCAGATCGCCAGTGCCGCCCAGGTGGATGGCTTTTATTATTACCCCCGCATCGACCGTGATTACCTCGCTGCCCATGCTGAAGGATTGATCGCCACCTCCGGCTGTATGGCCTCTGAGATTCCACGGGCGATCATGGATGGCGACATGGATGTTGTGCGCCGAAAACTGGACTGGTACTATGACGTTTTTGGCAAAGACAATTACTTTCTGGAACTTCAAGAACATAACATCACCGAACTACCTGCCATCAATAAAGCCCTGCTAAGCCTGGGAGAACGCTACCAGGCGCGCTATGTGGCTACGAATGATGTGCATTACATCAACCAGGACGACGCCCGACTGCAGGATGTGCTTCTGGCTGTACAGACCGGCTCGACCCTGCGCGACCCCAAGCGGATGCGCATGGGCGATAACTCTTACTATTTACGCTCACCCGAAGAAATGAGCCGCATCTTCGCGGAAGTACCCGAGTCAATTTCCAATACTCAATTGATCGCAGATCGCTGCGATATTAACCTGGAACGCACTTCCTATCATTTGCCGCTGTTTGAGGTACCAGAAGGTTACGCCACCGAATCTTACCTGCGACATCTGTGCGAGGAGGGATTTATCCGGCGCTATGGTGTCCGCGCCAAAGCCCCCGAGATCCGTGAGCGGTTGGAATATGAGCTGGATATCATCCATAAGATGGGGTTCGATGCCTACTTCCTGATCGTCTACGATCTATGCCGTTATGCCCGTCAGGAGGGCATATGGTACAACGCACGCGGATCTGCGGCTGGATCGATGGTGGCATATACGCTGGATATCACCCTGGTAGAGCCGGTGGATCATGGTTTGATCTTTGAACGCTTCCTGAACCCCGGGCGAAATGAAATGCCGGATATCGACCTCGATTTTCAGGATGACCAGCGCGCGAATGTGATGCAGTATTGCGCAAACAAATACGGTTCCGACAAGGTCGCCCAGATCATCACTTTCGGTACCATGGGAGCGCGTGCTGCGCTGCGGGATGTCGGTCGCGTGATGGAAATTCCGCTTTCAGAAGTGGATCGCGTCTCGAAGATGATAAATGCCGCCCCTAACAAAGCCGTCAGCCTTGATGAGTGCGCTGGAAGACTCACCGGAATTGAAGAAGGTTTATAACGAAGTGGACTACATCCATGAGTTGATCGATACTGCCGCGCAGATGGAAGGCACTGTCCGCAGCGCCGGGACTCATGCCGCGGGGGTGATCATCTCGGATAAACCAATCGTGGAATATGCCCCGCTGCACCGACCTACTAGTGGATCGGAAGAGTCGCCCATTAAATCGGTGATGCAGTATGAAATGTCACATGTCGATAAACTTGGCTTGCTCAAAGTTGACTTTCTCGGTCTGGTTACCCTGACAGTGATGCAGCGCGCCTGCAAGCTGATCAAAGAGCGGCATGGTATTGAATTTGACCTGAACAATATTCCCACAGATGATCCCGAAACCTATGAATTTATCGGCAAAGGCCATACTGCCGGCATGTTCCAACTGGAAGGCAGCGGCATGACCCGCTGGATCGTCCAGATGAAGCCGCAAACGCTTGCCAACGTGATCGCCATGGTTGCTCTATTTCGTCCAGGTCCGATGGACTTTATCCCGTCATACATCCGCCGCATGCATGGCGAGGAGCAGGTGGAATATAAGCACCCTGCTCTCGAAAAAATTATGAAAGAGACCTATGGCATCGCAGTTTACCAGGAACAGGTGATGTTCGCTGCCATTGAAATGGCTGGCTACTCACCCTCCGAAGCAGATAACCTGCGCAAAGCCATTTCCAAAAAGAACAGGGACGCGATCGAGAAGCATCGCAATATGTTTGTGACCGGATGCGTAAAGAATGAGATCGCTGAGGAAACAGCCCAGGCGATCTTTGAAGAGTGGGAAAACTTTGCGCGCTATGGTTTTAATAAATCACACGCCGCAGACTACGGCGTTATTGCCGTTCAAACCGCATATCTCAAGACCCACTACACCGTGGAGTACATGACCGCGTTGCTTTCTGCTTCCAAAAATGATACTGATAAGGTTGCATTCTACGCCTCCGATTGCCGGTCTATGGGCATAGACGTACTGCCGCCGGATATCAATTTGAGCGGTTGGGATTTCACTATTGAGGATCGTCAGGATAACACTTCCGCCATCCGCTTTGGCCTCGGCGCCGTTAAGAATGTTGGCATTAATCCAGTGGAAACGATCATGGCTGGCAGGTCAGACGGTTCGTACAAGGACCTAACAGATATGGCGCATCGCCTCGACCTGCGGTCGGTTGGAAAAAGACCGCTGGAAAGCCTGATCAAAGTTGGGGCTTTGGATAGCTTCGGACAGCGCCTGGCTTTGCTGCAGTCATTGGATCGCATTGTCAACGTCTCTTCGGCGCATTTCCGTGCCCAGGAATGCGGTCAGTTGAGCTTTTTCGGCGGAGATAGCGGCGTCTCTGAAACCATCCATTTACCATTTGTAAAAGAACCAGAGCGGAAAGAACTATTGAGCTGGGAGAAAGAACTAATCGGCCTGTATATCTCCTCGCACCCGCTAACGCCATATCTGCCATTATTGGACCAGAAAACATCTCACCTGATCGGCCAATTGACGGATGTGGCGAGCGGGGAGAAAGTGGCAATTGGCGGAATTGTAGTAAAATTCCGTCCCCATTTCACCAAAGATGGCAAACCGATGGGTTTCGCCACTATTGAAGATGTACAGGGCGAGATCGAATTGGTACTGTTCCCGCGCGTTTGGGCAAAGCATTTGAAGTTAATACATGAAGAAGCGGTGCTGATCGTGGAAGGCAAAGTTGATTCGGCCAGCGCCTCTCCAAAATTGCTGGTGGATAGAATTAATGAAATCAGCATGGATGACGTCCGCAAACTTCCAGAAAAATCGCAGTCCGAATCTAAAGTATCAAAAGAGCAACCTGCCAGACAGACAGCTACGGTGCTGAAAAGCGAATTTACAATCCCGGTAGATTGGGATGGTGTCGGGTTGGAAGGGTTAGAAGCAGAGGATGCTTTCCTCGAAGATGATTGGGAACCAGAGGTTGAGCTGATTGAGGAAGAGGAACCAGCTGTAACACCTGTTGTTGAAATAATAGAAAAAATAATCGTGCCGCCGCCAATGCTTGACCCGCAGGCAAACAAAAATGGTGCGAGTATGATCACGATCATTCTACGATCCTCTCACGACAGGGATCGGGATATCCGGCGTATGAAAACCATCCAGGGATTGATGCAATCGTGTCCGGGCAGAGATCATTACACTTTTCATATCATCGAAGATGAGAAATGGTGTTTAATTGAATTTCCAAACCATACCACTGGTATTCACCCTGAGCTGATCGCTCGTTTGGAGGGGTTGGTGGGCAAAGAAAACTACAAGGTCGAACCGATCTAATCTTATGAAAACCAGGTAATCTAATGAACGATAATAAAGTTACGTCAATTGGAGTTATGACATCCGGAGGTGATGCGCCGGGAATGAACCCTTGCGTAAGAGCAGTAGTCAGAACTGCAGTCACAAAGGGGATAAAAGTGTTTGGCATCATAGGCGCTTATGATGGTCTGATGCACGGCAATTTTCAGGAAATGGGGTTGCGTGACGTTGGTGGTATCTTGCAGCGCGGCGGCACAATACTGCAAACGCGCCGCAGCTTAGAATTCATGAAGCCTGCCGGGCAGCGTGAAGCCATCCGCAGGATGAATAATGCTGGTATCGATGGGTTGGTGGTCATTGGCGGGGATGGTTCGCTCACCGGCGCTCAAAAGCTGGTTGAGCAAGGCATAAAAGTGGTTGGTGTGCCAGGCAGTATTGATAATGATATCGTCGGCACGGACATGTGCGTCGGCACCGATACCGCTATCAATACCATCATGGACGCAGTCGATAAACTCCGCGATACGGCATCCTCACATAACCGCGCCTTCCTGGTGGAAACCATGGGGCGGCGCTGCGGTTACCTGGCAATCATGACCGGGTTGATCTGCGGTGCGGAAATGGTGCTTATTCCCGAAGTGGAGGTCTCACCTGAGGAAGTGATCAAATCTATTGGGGATGCCTATCTGCGTGGTAAAACACATGCCATCATCATTGTAGCGGAGGGCTTTAAGACAGCGACTACTGAGCTTGCAGACCTGATTGAAAAGGCTGATGTAGGATTCACCACACGTGTTTCAATTCTGGGGCACATTCAACGCGGCGGCAAACCAACAGCTTATGATCGCTGGCTGGCAACACGTTTTGGAGTTCGCGCGGTGGAATATCTGCATGAGGGTATGTCTGGCGTGATGACCGGGTTGAATGGTAAGGATATCGTTCCGGTTCCCTTTGATGACATCGTAGGTAAAAACCGTGAGATCAACAAAGAGTATTATGAAATCGCCCGTATGCTGGCGAGCTGAAAGGATCACTCATGCCCAACCACGATATTGAATTCAATCCTGCTGAATGGGTGTCCTGTGTTGCCATCGGAAAGCCTGGTGAACGTACTTTTTTTATCCAGGCGCGATCTAATGAGCAAAAGGTTTCACTGCTGGTTGAGAAGATCCAACTACAATCGCTGGTACTTGGAATAGAAGAATTCATTGGTGAGATAAAAGAAAAGTATAGTGACCTGGAAGCAGCGATCGGGAAGTATGATAAACGATCCATGCAAATTGACCCACCTGTGGATCCGTTGTATCGTGTGGGCGAAGTTGGCCTGGCGTATGCCGAAGATGAAGACAAAGCCATCATCCTTTTGCGGGAGATCATGACCACACAGGAGACACAGGATGACCTGAAGGTCGTGCGACTATGGGTGACACGATCACAATTGATTGTTTTCGCGGATTGGGCAAAAAATATCATCAGCAGTGGACGTTTGATCTGCCCACAATGTGGAGAACCGATGGAACCTGAAGGTCATCTGTGCCCGAAGAAGAACGGTCATAAGAAATAAGTTATCGGTTGAGGAAGGCTGATATGCCAACCAAATTAAAATTTCTCGGACATGCCGCATTCTGGGTGGAAACCGGCGGCGCGAGCCTCATCATTGACCCATTTCTGAACGGAAACCCGAAAACCGCAGTCAAACCAGCCGATGTTGCACCAGATTACATTTTAGTGACACATGGACATAGCGACCACGTCGGCGATACGGTGGAGATCGCGAAACGCTGCGACTCGATCGTCATAAGCAATGCGGAGATCTGTGATTGGATGGAATCCAAAGGAGTGAAAACTCACGCCCAGCATCTGGGCGGCGGGCATACCTATCCATTTGGCTACCTAAAAATGACCATGGCGCTGCACGGCTCAGCACTGGAGGATGGCAGCAATGGCGGTAACCCGGGCGGTTTTTTGCTGACCACATTGGACGGAGAGAAACTGTATTTTGCCGGAGACACCGGATTGTTCGGAGATATGCGATTGATAGGGGAAGAAGGATTGGAAATGGCTGTCATCCCGATCGGGGATAATTACACAATGGGGCCGGATGATGCTGTGCGTGCAGTGAAGCTGCTGCAACCGAAGGTGGTCATTCCCATGCATTACAGCACTTTTGATCTGTTAAAGCAGGATGTGGGCGAATGGAAATTCAGGGTGGAGAGTGAGACCAGCACAAAGGTTGTTATTCTTCAGTCAGGGGAAGAATACTTGGTTCCTAAATAGCTTATTGTCAGTAGGTCAGAGTAGTAGGTCTGAACTCGCTTAAACAACAACCATCAGCACATGATCGCTATAACTTTTTCAAATTACTATTGGTGAATCATTAAATAATCAGCCTATATCAAAGCTATCTATGGTTTCGTAATTTCCGTTTCACACGCACCTTGAATATATGAGTTTATTTGTTATTTTGATTATATGTTTATGGATCTCTCAGCCAAGCGATTCAGTCCTATGGGATGGTGTTCAAGAAGTGTTTGAGGTTATGTAGTAATAAATTCAGATAGTCGGTGCGTTCACAAACTCACGTATCATTTTGTTTGATGATTGGCAACAACCCTTGAATCGCTCCCGAAAATTCTGCATCTTCATTTTCGGCGTCAACAATGATCACACTGCTGGAATCAATACCAGCCAGCCAACTTTCTACCAAGCGCTGTTGCGTGGCTAGGTCGTTAATCTGTGAAATCTCTATCTTTCGATGGCGTAACAGAAAGCGTTGTTTGATGACATCCAGCGGAGCGTGTAAATAAACAATTAAATCGGGGGGAGGCGAGAAACTGCGGAATAGCTGATAAAACCTGCGGCACAGTTCAAAGCCGTCGCTTGAAAGCAATCCACGTTGATGGAAAAGATGGGTAAAAACGAAATAATCCGTTTCGAGGCCGCCATCTGTGATCCCGGTTTCCTTAGACTTGCGGATTTCCTGCTCCTGTTCTGCGCGGTAAAACAAAAAATCCATCTGGTTGGCGAACATTAGGTCAGAACGGTCAGCAGCAAAGTCAGTGTGAAATGGCCTCTCAGAATGATCCTCAGCAAAGACAGGTAATCCAGCAGCTTTTCCCAGTTTGCGGGCAAGGGTTGTCTTCCCGACGCCCGAAATCCCGGTAATGGTGATCAGTTTTCCCATGATGATGAATTTCGTTTTGATTTGTTGTCGTATATGGAAAATTATTACTGCCTGTCTACATTGCGGCTGGCGAGAGTTTATCCTTTTTGGTAGGCTGTCAGAAAATCCTGCTTGGTGATGCCCGCCCGGCTGATGATCATACGCAAGGTCGAAGCCTTGAATTCAGGGATGTCTGGTATGGTCAGAGGAAGCTGCAATCCATTGGCGGTATAACAGGACATCGAAATGTGGGAACCCTGGCGCACCAGTCGGTAACCCAGGTTCTCAAAGGCGTGGATCACCTTGTCTTTTGGGGCAACCTCCGGCATGCTGGCGCTCATAAGCTGATCCCTGTTTCGGTCAACATTGCCTCCATCACAAGGGGACCGGTGCCAAACACTTCCTGCCCAAACGTCTCGACGTGGAACATAATCGCTGAGCGCACATCCATCATCGCCTCAGTTTCAGTCTCTCCGGTACCGATCACAACCCCTTTTAACCCGAGCGGGTAGGCAATATAACCATCCGGGTGTTTCTCAAGCATAATCTTAACCATTTTTTCCATGATTCCTCCGGGGAATATAATCATATTATACACTTTTCAAATCCAATTACCATTAATGTTTGTGCAAGATTGTTGCCTTTTCGTGATTAACCCATTGGTATTCTCTTCAATGAAAAAAGTTACAATGTTGTAAAAATGATCAACCTGCTGTAAAGTAGAGATACAAAAATATTACGGAGGAGGAGAATTATGGGACTTTTTGTAGGCATTATTTTGGTAGTCATTGTGTTGATCTTGATATTCTTGTTGAAATCAGATGAGAAGCCGACAAAAGCAAGTGCACGTCATAAACCCACAGTGGCTGCACCTGCACCACCTCGGCCAGCATCCGCCGTTGATGATCTGAAAGCAATAGAAGGTGTTGGCCCCAAGATCGCTTCCCTGTTGGCGGGAAAAGGATATGCCACTTATGCCGCCCTCTCGAAGGCTGATCCAAAAGCTCTGGATGAAATCCTTCGCGATGCCAGCCTGGCGATGGCAGACCCGGCCACCTGGCCGCATCAGGCGAGATTACTGGCTGAGGGCAAGATGGATGAACTGGCAGCATTGCAGGAAAATCTAAAGGGCGGTCGCAAGGTATAACGGCTGTAAATTATTGTCAATATACCGCTCTGGCTAACAACAGGGCGGTTTTTTATATACTCCTTCCATTTGGTATAATCAGTCCATCTTAAAACTCCGGGAGTAAATATGGCTCAACCCCTTGATTTTCAATCCATCATCATGAAACTGCAACAATTCTGGGCGGATCAGAATTGCCTCATCTGGCAGCCATATTACTCGCAGGTCGGCGCGGGGACGATGAACCCGGCTACATTTTTACGAGTCCTTGGCCCGGAGCCCTGGAATGTGGCTTATGTGGAACCATCCATCCGCCCGGATGACGGCCGATACGGCGAGAACCCCAACCGCTTGCAGCAGCACTACCAGTTTCAGGTCATCCTGAAACCCGATCCTGGAAATCCGCAGGAAATTTATCTCAAATCGCTGGAAGCGATCGGCATTGATCCACGCCAGCATGACATCCGCTTCGTAGAAGACAACTGGGAATCACCAGCATTAGGCGCCTGGGGGCTGGGCTGGGAGGTGTGGCTGGACGGACAGGAGATCACGCAGTTCACTTACTTCCAACAAGCCGGTGGTCAGGTGCTGGAACCCGTCTCGGTTGAGATCACTTATGGTTTGGACCGCATAGCCATCGCCCTGCAAAAGGTGCAATCCTTCACTGAAATCCATTGGAGCAATACCCGCACCGCAGGTGATGTGAACCTGTTAGGCGAGCAGGAGCACAGCAAGTATTACTTTGAACTGGCAGATGTGGATAACCTTCGCGAAATGTTCGTCCTGTTTGAAAAAGAAGCCAATACAGCCCTGGAAGCCGGCCTTGTGTTGCCAGCGCACGATTACATATTGAAATGCTCGCACACCTTTAATATTCTGGATACACGCGGGGCAATCGGTGTGACAGAACGTCAGGCATTTTTTGGACGCATGCGAGACCTCGCAAAAAAGACCGCCGATCTGTATGTATCTCAACGAGAGCAACTGGAATTCCCCTGGTTGCTGAAAGATACCATCGGAGGTGCCGGGTCTGTTGCTGGTAAATATGTTGAATCATCCGGAAAGTCCGCTAACAGCCTTGTAGATTTTCTGTTTGAGTTAGGAACGGAAGAATTGCCGGTTGCTGACCTGGATTCTGCTTTGGTCCAGTTGAACCAACTGGCGCCGGCTTTATTCAAGGATTCACGCCTTGATTACAAAACGATGCATGTCTGGGGAACCCCGCGCCGGATAGTGATCTTTGCCGAGGGAGTGGAATCCAAGCAGGCAGATAGAGAGATGACTGTCAAGGGACCACCTGCCAGCCGTGCGTTTGATGCGGATGGTAAATTAACTCAGGCTGGCGAAGGCTTTGCCCGCGGCAAGGGGATTGATCCATCCACGCTCCAGGTGAAGGAAATAGACGGCGGCCAATACGCGGTTGCTGAAATCTACGAGAAAGGCAAACCTGCTGCGGCAATACTATCTGAAGAGCTGCCCAGGTTGATCACAAGGATCAAATTTGACAAGACCATGCGCTGGAACAGCAGCAAGACCACTTTCTCACGACCCATCCGTTGGCTGCTGGCCATTACCGACGACGAAGCAGTGCCATTTGAATATGCAGGTATCGAATCCGGCAATGCCACGCGTGGATTAAGATCTCTCCAACCTGAATCCATTCTGGTTTCCACGCCACAAGATTATTTCAAATTCCTAAAAACGCAAGGCATCATCCTGGATCAAGGCGAACGCCGGAAGTTGATAGAACAACAGGTTTCACGTATCATGCAGGAAGCCGGCGCGGATGTAGAAATGGACTCAGCGCTGCTAGATGAGGTGAATAACCTGGTTGAAGCGCCGACAGCCTTCCGGGGAAAATTTGAAGATGAATACCTGAAATTACCTGCCGACGTCTTGATCTCTGTGATGAAGAAACACCAGCGCTATATGCCAATGAAGAAGTCTGGAAAACTACTGCCCTATTTCATCGCTGTGCGTAACGGGGATGATCTCAACCTCGATGTCGTCGCTGACGGTAATGAGCAGGTCATCCGTGCCCGGTTTGCAGATGCCGCCTTCTTTATTAACGAGGACCTGAAGGCCAAGTTGATTGATTTCCTGCCAAGGTTGGGCACACTCACTTTCCAGTTAAAATTGGGATCCATGTTGGATAAGACTCATCGCATTGAAAAGATCGTTGATGATTTGATACCCATATTAGGTGTGCCAGAAACTGACAAAGATGTAACCCGCCGGGCAGCCCAGCTTTGCAAAGCCGACCTGGTTACTAAGATGGTGGTAGAGATGACCTCGTTGCAGGGCATCATGGGGCGGTTTTACGCAATGCACTCCGGCGAAAAGGAAGAGGTTGCGCAGGCGATCTATGAGCATTATCTGCCGAAAAGTGCCACGGACAAATCTCCTTCCAAAATGGCAGGATTGGTTGTCGGAATTGCAGACCGCCTTGACACTCTGGCTGGATTGTTCGCGGCAGGGCTCGCTCCAACCGGCACCAAAGACCCCTTCGCGCAACGTCGAGCAGCCCTTGGTCTGGTTCAGAACCTGATCCAGTGGAATATGGATTTTGATCTGGGCGTTGGGCTGGATGTAGCCTCTAAGCAGCTACCATTGAAAACCTCTGAAGAATCCATGGTTGCCTGTCTTGAATTCATTATTGGACGGCTCCGTTCCATGCTGTTGGAGCAGGGGTATCGATTCGACGTGCTTGATGCAGTGTTGGCTGAATGCGGCAACAACCCTGCCCTGGCAAACCTCAATATCAAAGAACTAACGGCTGCCATAGCCGAACCTGATTGGCTGACAAATCTGCAAGCTTATGCCAGGTGTGTGCGCATTACCCGCGACCAGAAGGAAACATTTGAATTGAACCCGGAAGATTTCGCAGACCCTGCCGAAGGGGAGCTTTACTCAGTATTGCAAACCTGTGAGTCGCAGCGCCCATTTGGATCTGTGAAAAGATTTATGGATGCGTTCCTGCCTATGATCCCCTCCATCAATAGCTTTTTTGATGCGGTCATGGTGATGGCTGAAGATGAACGGCTGAAAAACAATCGCCTGGCGTTGCTTCAGCGAATTTCCGCCCTGCCCGTGGGATTAGTGGATCTATCCAAGCTGGAAGGTTTTTAACCCGGCTCAGATTAGCCTTTGGAAAACTGAAACCAAATATTAAAATAACCCCGGCGAAGATGCCGGGGTTTGCTATATTATATAGGTTTATATCTTGGTTAAGTTGGATTATGGGAATTAAAGTTCCTTATCGGTGGGAGTTAGACCCAATTTACTGGCCTGCTCATAGGATAATAACCCTGGACCAGTAGCATCGCTGAATGTAGTGCCGGAGGTCACTTCTTCCCAGAATGTATCTACATCTTCTGCCTTGATTTTCTTCTTTGGCGCCTTAACAAAGAGTTCTTCGATCTCATTCTCTTTGCCACCTTGCGAAATTTCTTTCTCGGCTGCATTTATTGCCATTGCAGATGAAATTCCTTCTTCCCGAGCGGATCGGTAAACCTCATCCGGGCTAGTGGACTGCGAAATGCTTGCCTGCAGATCCGTGATCGCGGCTCCGAGGGCATCGAACGCGATCGCCAGTCTTAATGGCGATTTGGATTTCTTCATCACAACAAGTAATAAATAGCCGGAATTAAGCGTGGAAACTAGCAAATCATACTCGTTGCCGCGGATGGAAAATAAATTTTCAGGCTTATCAACCCCCATTTCAGCATTCACACGCTGTAAACTGGTGATCGCTGAGAGCAGGTAAGGCAATGCCCTTGTTGAAAAATCTTCGTCGGGAAAGTCTCCAGCAGATGCGATGATCTTGCCGCTGTATTCCATCATCGTTGTGGATTGCGCAGAAAGCTCCTGCCGCAGGTTGATAAGGGAATCGATGATCAGGTCGGAATGCAAGTCAATTGTGGCGCTGAGTGAAAGAGGATGCGTATGAGTGCTCAACCCGAGCAGGCGCGAGGATGTTTCCAGGAACTCGCGCATATCCACCGGTTTTGGAAAGAATGCATCCGCGCCTGTGCCCAGGGCAGTTTCCTTCAACTGCGGGTCATTCATGCCAGAGACCAGGATCACTTTTAACGCAGGGATCTTCTTCTTAAGCTGACGGGTAAAATCCAACCCGGAAATTCCGGGCAGTTTCACATCGCAAACCAGCAGGTGGATCTCTTTCCCCTTGATCTGTCCGGCAGCCTGTTCAGCAGATGGGACAACGGCGACTTCGATCGACCTCCCCAGCGTTGCAAATGCAGCTTGAAGCAGTTGTCCAAGCACCATTTCATCATCAACGATAATGACACGTTTTGCTTCCATTTATACAAAAATTATATCACTAAGCAATAATCAGGCGAGTTTTATAACAGAAAAATTTGTAAAATCACTGTAAAATTTAGATATAAGGTTTTCGGTTTTCAAAAAATACTTATAAAAAAAGTTAAAGATTGGCGATTCTCATAAAGCTATGTTACAATCTCGTTGAAATTGGGGCATGGTGCAACGGCAGCACAGCAGACTTTGGATCTGTTGATCTTGGTTCGAATCCAGGTGCCTCAGCTGAGATAAACAGATAATGAACATAAGCCTTAACTGGCAAATTTCAATCACAGGCTTTGTTCGGATCATTCCGGGCATGGTCTGTTGTGTTAAAATGAAGAAGCATGAACCTTTCAAATAGAATCGGCTGGTACAAATGGATACGATCGCTGTCATCTTAGCTGCCGGGCATGGCACCCGGATGAAATCGCGGATTCCTAAGGTGATGCACCTTTTAATGGGGAAGCCTCTGGTGCGTTACAGCGTGGAGTTGGCGAGCAGTGTAACCGGCCAGAAACCGTATGTTGTTATCGGGCATGGGGCAGACCAGGTGAAAAAAACGCTGGGCGATGATGCCGCATTCATCACCCAGGTAGAGCAGTTGGGAACCGGGCACGCCGTCCAGCAAGCCGCCCATGCGCTGAATGACTTTACCGGGCAGATATTGATTATCAGCGCGGATATGCCCCTCTTCCTTAATAAAACCATTGCGGAATTGATCCAAACCCAAGCTGAGAATTCTGGTCCATTGAGTCTATTGACTGTAACAGGAGAAAACTCGCGTGGGTTTGGCCGCATCATTCGAAATTCATCTAATAATGTTGCAGCCATTGTCGAAGAAGCGCAGGCCACGAAAGACCAACTGACCATCACTGAATACAATGTGGGCGCTTATTGCGTAGATGCAGGTTGGCTATGGGGTGCGCTCGATAAGATCAAGAAATCATCCAAAGGTGAATATTACCTGACGGATATCGTCCAGATCGCCTCTGAAGCAGTGCTGCAGGTCCACGCCACTCCGGTGGACGATCCGGTCGAAGCGCTGGGGATCAATACCCGGCAGCACCTGGCCACAGCTGAAAAAGCCCTGCGGCAGCGCATCAACATCGGTTGGATGTTGAACGGCGTCACGATGATCGACCCGGATCAAGTTTATATCGAACCTGGTGTTACGCTGGGGCAGGATACGACCATCTGGCCCGGGACTTACCTCAAGGGAAAAACAGAGATCGGCAGCGGCTGTGTGCTCGGCCCGAACACTATCATCGAAACCAGCCAGGTGGGAAACGACTGCCGCATCCTGGCATCCGTGATGGAATATGCCACCCTGGAAAACGATGTTGAGATGGGCCCGTTCTGCCGCTTGCGCAAAGGTGCGCACCTGGCTTCGCACGTTCACATGGGGAATTTTGGAGAGGTGAAAAACTCGTACCTCGGTGAAGGCACAAAAATGGGGCACTTCTCTTACATCGGCAACGCGCAGATCGCAGAAAAGGTGAACATCGGCGCGGGGACGATCACCTGCAATTATGACGGTGAATTAAAACATACTACAATAATAGAAGAAGGTGTATTCATTGGCAGCGATACCATGCTGGTCGCCCCGGTGAGGATCGGCAAGCATGCTAAAACCGGGGCTGGTGCGGTTGTCACAAAAGACGTTGCCGAATATGATGTCGTGATCGGTGTGCCAGCCAGATCGGTCAAGAATAAAAAATAATGACAAACAATTCCCTTTATTTCATCCTTGCAGTTACAGTTTTCCTCGACCTGTTTTTGACATTGATCCGCTTCAGCCTGGTCAATGCCCATCTTCCGCGTTTATTGAATTTGCGCGAAGGCCGCGAAGATCAGGTTGACGCAGTGACTCATATCATAGAGCGTCCCAGGATCCGGGTCAGCTTGCGGTTGTCACAATCTTTTTTGCACCTGGTTTTTGGAGCGCTGGCTGTCGTCATTTTTCTCTTCAGCCTGAATGGCAGGAACGACCCCTGGATCATTTTGTTGATCGTGATTGGTGCAGGAATTGTACTTGTTTTGGGAGAAGCCATACTTGAACGTATCGCACTGCAAAATCCCGAGAAATGGTCCATGCGTTTGGCAGGTTACGGCAAGCTTGTGGATGTTTTATGCACGCCGTTGACAGCCTCGGTGGTAAGGCTTTCGGGGCAGGCCAATATCATCATGCAGCAGTTCACCCCACCAACCGATGATGAGTTGAAAAGCTGGGTGGAAACCGGTCAGACCGATGGAGCATTGGAAAAAGAAGAACGCCAGATGATCTATTCCATCTTCCAGTTTGGCAATACCCTGGCACGCGAGATCATGGTGCCGCGTATCGCTATGCTTGCGTTGGATGTCGATACACCCCTGGATGATGTGGTAGAGGCTGTTGCGAGTTCCGGCCATTCACGGATCCCAATATACGAACAAACCATTGATAATGTGATTGGTCTTCTATATGCCAAAGATTTGCTCACCTACCTCCACAAAAAAGATGTGTTTACATCACTAAGAGATAATATGCGCCCGGCTTATTTTGTGCCGGAAGCAAAAAAATTAGATGAGTTGTTGACAGAGATGCAATCCAACCGGACCCATATCGCGATCGTTGTCGATGAATACGGCGGAGTTGCCGGATTGGTGTCACTTGAAGATATCCTTGAAGAGATCATCGGCGAGATCCAGGATGAATACGATGAATCAGAAGAACTTCCATTCCAGCAAATCAATGAACAGGAGTATGTTTTCCTGGGTAATATTGACCTGGATGATTTCAACGAGGTCATGGGAACAGAAATTGAAAAGGATTCTGCCGACACCCTTGGCGGGTTGATGTATGGACTGATGGGCAGGGTGCCAGCCGGTGGTGAGCAGGTTGAAGTTGATGGTGTCATCTTGACCGTGGATCAGGTTGTGGGCCGGAGAATTCACAAAGTTCGGGCGGTGAAGAATCCTGTCGAGGCTGAAAATGAATCCAGTGATTAATACCATTACTCCAGAACAGCGAGATCTGCTCATTGATGCCGCCATCCAGGTCCGAAAGTGGGCATACACACCATATTCACATTATCCGGTGGGTGCGGCAGTATTGACCGATTCAGGCAAGATATATGACGGTGTAAATGTGGAGAATGCATCCTTTCCGCTCACAAACTGCGCCGAGCGGACAGCCATCTTCAAGGCGGTATCCGAGGGAGAGATGAATTTTCTGGCGATTGCAGTGGTCACGGATAACGCCGGCACGCCCTGCGGCGCCTGCCGCCAGGTGATGGCCGAGTTTGGACTGGATACACTCGTCATCATCGCCGATAAAGATGGCAAAATCAAGCTGGAAGCCACAGTAGAAGATCTGCTGCCTGGCGCTTTTACCCCGGCCGACCTGCCGCATTGATCAAAACCCGTTATTAAGGAAAAAATGACTGAGGGATCGCGATCTTACAGGACCGAAGCCCTGGTGCTTCGCCATTCCAACTTCGGCGAGGCAGACCGGATATTGACGCTGTATTCGCGTGAGAACGGCAAGATTAGAGCGGTCGCCAAGGGTGTGCGCAAGATGAAATCCCGCAAAGCTGGCCATCTGGAACCCTTTACACGTGTCCAATTGCAGCTTGCCAGGGGCCGGGATCTGCCGATCGTGACCCAGGCAGAAACAATGGAAGCATTTTTGAATATTCGCGGATCGCTGGAAGTCACAGCCCAGGCGGCGTATGTGCTGGAGATCCTGGATAGGTTCACCTTCGACGAGGAAGAGAACCGCGAACTCTACCGCATGGCGGTTGAAACCCTGGAGCGGTTGGATTCGGGCATTGAACCTTTTTATGCCAACCGTTATTTTGAACTGCACGTTCTCTCCGCCCTGGGATTCAAACCAGAGCTATTTGCCTGTGTGATCTGCCGGAAACCGATCGAGCCGGTGGATCAATACTTTTCCGCTGCACAGGGAGGTGTTGTTTGCCCGCATTGCGTTGGCAAGGTGGAAGCAGCCAGGCCGGTCAGCATGGAAGCACTGAAATTCATCCGTCATTTTCAACGCAGCGATTTTCGCGAGGCTACGCGTGCCAACCCGGATTTCCTGGTGCGAGGTGAGATGGAAGACCTGCTGCAGCACTACATCAGTGTGCAATTGGATCGAAGGTTGAACACCCCCGGATTTATCAGAGCCATTCACAATCCATCTTAATTACATGGAATTTTGTTGTCACTGGAGAAAAAATGGATAAATCAAATAGCCGGACAGCAATGATCACCGGGGCATCCGCAGGCATCGGAGCTGAGTATGCCAGGCAGCTTGCCGATGCAGGATACGACCTGGTGCTGGTTGCCCGCAGGCGCGAAAAGCTGGAATATTTGGCGGCCGAGATCATTTCAAAAAATGGTGTTTATGTGGAGGTGCTGCCGGCAGACCTATCAGAAGATATGGGTATCAACGAGATCGAAGAGAAGATCAGGCTATTACCCACCCTGGAAATCTTGGTCAACAATGCCGGCTTCGGTATCCCGGGTGGTTTTTTAGGGACTGAAATTGGCGTTACCACGACCATGATCTGGGTGCATGTGCTGGCGCCGGTGCGGCTTTCGCGGGCTGCCCTGCCGGGGATGATCGCCAATGGCTGCGGCTATATCATCAATGTTTCTTCCATCAGCGCGTTTTCGGCAGCTACAGGTAGTTCCACCTATTCGGCGACAAAGGCATACTTGAATAACTTCAGCGAGGGGCTATCGGTGGAATGTCGTGGAACAGGGGTGAAAGTACAGGCCCTTTGCCCCGGTTTTACCCGGACAGAATTTCACGATTCGCCGGATTACCAGAAGTACCGCATCAAAGAACGGCTGCCCGGCATCTTCTGGATGACAACCCGGCAGGTGGTGCGGGGATCGCTGCGTGCTCTACAGCGTGGTGTTGTCATATATGTACCGGGTTTTGGGAATAAATTGATCGCCTTCGCCGGCCGGCTGGGACTGGTGAGCTTGATCATGCGGGGCTATATGGCGCTCACCGGCAAACGCCCGGTGGATGTGGATTAAAGGGCAATACTCAGGCTAATCATACGGGCACGATACATTGTGAAATTAAGGAGTGTCTCATTGTGTTTGTATCTTCGGTTGGGTAACTATCACAATTGGATATCCCTAGAAAACAAGTTTCACTTTTTTCCTTAAAAAGTATTCTTTGAAGTCATTGCACTATTTCAAAAAACCAGTATTGTGCTTGGGAGTTTTTTTTCTTCATATCGTGATAGTGGTCGTATAACCACCTTGAGTCGTGCTGATTGTTTTTTAATATCTTTCGAAATCCTTGATTGGTAGTTTTGACATAAATTATTATGGATTCCATTCTCGTATTTCACTTCATATAGAACCTTGTTAATTCCATAATTTTTCATGTCAATTCCTTTCTTCCATATAATTACCCAGGCATAGTTCCAAACACATAATCCCAGGCGGGGGAACTCACGCCGTACCTGGCATCGGGGGTTTTGTAGTGATGCTGCATGTGGTAGCGCTTGATGTACTTGGCGTACCCTGACCGCATGGGGAAGTGATGGGTGGCATAATGGGTCAGGTCATAGATCAGATAGCCCACCAAAAAGCCCGTGAATAGCGGTCCCACCCAATTGAGCGCACCAAGCAGAGAGCCGATCAGTGAAAACAATAGAAAAAACACGGCTGCCAGCGGTACGCTCAACGCGATCGGCATGACCAGGCGGGTCTTGCACTGCGGCTGGGCATGATGCACCCCGTGGAACAGGAAGGACAGCCGCTCCTGCCGCGGGGTGTGAGGTTTGAAGTGGAACACAAAGCGGTGCAAAGTGTATTCGGATATGGTCCAAAGGAACAACCCGAGCAGGATGGCAACCGGGATGAACCAGCCGCTTTTACCGGCCAGGCTGGCAGTAGCTGACCACGTAAAATAGACCGCAACCGGCAGCCAGATGATCACCACGGTGACCGGGCTGATGTGGGTAAAGAATTCCAAAAAATTGGATTTGAACAGTCGGACAGGTGTCTCATCATGTATGATCTCGGGGTGGGTCATTGTTGTTTCCTCGCAGTAACGATAAATCTGCTAAATTATACTAATTAGTTTTTATCTTCAAATCTATTTTGCCAGTTGTTCTGCCGCGACAAGAAAATCCGTGGCAGAGATAAACCCAACCAGTTCACCACTATCATTAGCAACCGGCATGTGGTGAACATTATGTTCCTTCATCAATTTTACACAGTCGATCAAGTTCTTATCCTGGCTGATCGTTAAGATGGGAGAATGCATGATCTCGGAAACCTTCGTCTCTGCCGGGTTTCTCTGCTCGGCGATGATACGGTCGCAGATATCGGTGGAGGTTAAGATGCCGTATTCAGGATATTTTTCGCTCTTATTGACCAGGATACTGTGAATATATCGCCGGCGCATCAGGCCGAGGGCTTCAAGTACAGTCGCATCGGGTTCAACAAAGACCAACAAATTAACCATCCAGTCTTTCACTTTGTGCTGCATTTCACTCTCCTCTCTGGTGATATAGCTTGAGTATAATGGAATCCAATCAGCGGGGCAAGCAAATAAAGTTTGCTACTTAGTTGGCGTGCAAAAAAAGAAATGGATTATTTCATCCATTTCTTTTGAATTCTAATTATCGGGCAAAACCTTATAAGGTGATCTTACCTCTTCAAGCTGACTACCGCCGGGACCTGGTCGAACATCCAGAAGCCGAGAGGCAGACCAATGACAGACATGCACAGTGCGTACGCGGCTTCCATCCAGACGGCGCTCAGCCACCAGCCGACGAGGATGAAGTAGAACGCTCGCAGTATGAAATTGATCTGACGTGGATATACTTCCTGTTCCACCAGTCGGCCATCGGCTCTTTTCGAGATCTTTACCTGTACAGGTTCAGTCCGCAGGGCAATGATCCACGGCAGTTTGTTCAACATCATCACACCAATGGGGATTCCGATGATCGTGACCATCATGATCCAGGCAATGATCATCCAGGCTTGGCCCAGCCACCAGCCAATGAAGGCAAACCATAATAGTTGGATGAGGCAGCCCGGATTCTTTTTCGTTTCAACTGTTCTGAAGTTTTCCATTTGATTATCCTTTTCAATCATATATACGCAAGGATATAGGATAAGTTGTAAGGATAAGAGGTAATTTCCGCAAGAAAAATTGGCTTGTCAAGCATGTGTCCATCTGCTATAATCCCACTACCCAGGGCGCGTAGCTCAGCTGGTCAGAGCGCACGGTTCACATCCGTGAGGTCGGGGGTTCGAGCCCCTCCGCGCCCACTCTTCCAAATGTCACATCCGTGCCGCCATTGAGGCGATGATAAGGTCGGGGGTGTTGGTATTCGAGCCCTCGCGAAGCACCCTTTAGGGCACCGCGCCCACTCTTCCAAATGTCACATCCGTGCCGCCATTAAGGCGATGATCGCGTAGCCCTCCGCGCCCACTCTTCCAAATGTCACATCGTGCCGCCATTGAGGCGATGATAAGGCGGGGTTAGCCCTCTCCGCGCCCACTCTTCCAAATATCACATCCGTGCCGCCCTTGAGGCGATGATCGGCTTATGACTATCACCTCCATAGCAAAAAGGGCGGCTGCTCAGACCGCCCTTCTTGCATGGGGAGAATAAAAATAGAGGATAATCTTAGTGAGATCGCGCCGAACGAACCTGTCGGGTGATCATGATCAATGCGACGAACAGCACGCCCAGACCAACCAGCGAGGGTATTCCCATGCCATCGGCAAAGCCAGCAGTGGGTAAGGCGGTTGCCTGGACCTCAGGATCCAAGACCGCTCCGTCTGTTTCCGCGTCTGCTTTACCGCCGGCAGCCTGGGTCAACAATGCGGATACCGTAGCTGTCATGGCCATGTCCTCGGTCATGCCGCCGCCAACAGCCAACTCTTCGGTTGCAGTTGGGGGAATCTCAGTCGGCATGGGTGTAAAGGTAGGCTCAGGGGTGGGTGTCTCGGTTGGGAGTGGTGTCTCTGTAGGCGCCATGGCTGTCATGGCTGATGAAGTAGCTGCCATCACAGTGGCAGTGTTCATCGCGTTGATTTTTGCTGCCGCCTCCGCTTTCTTGGCGTTCTGACCGGGCAGTACCAGCAGAGCAAAAGCTGCCATCGCTACCAGGGCAACCAATATGACCGCGCCAAGTATTCCCGCAATGACAATGAACGTTCGGTTGCTTTGTCCTTGTGGTGGAGGTGGTGTTTCTTCAAATTGTGAATAATCAAAATCAGACATGGTGACCTCTCAAATTTTCATCTCAAGCGAGTAATTCCAAATTTGCCAGTGGGATGATTGTGTTTTCTCCATTTTCCAGGTGGATCATCGCGGCTGGAACCCTGAGTCCATTGCTCAACGATGCCTGTTCTGTACGAAGTGCAATAAGCTTGCCAATTGACCCGATCATGGGTAATGTGTTGATGCGGACAGTTTGCCCGGGCGTAAGCATTTCTGCCGGTTTGGGGATATCCACTTCCCCCGTTGTCGGGAGGGGAATGATGACTTCCGGCCGTGAATCCGAATACCTTTCCCAGCCATTCGCATTGACTGCGATCTCCCGCTCATTGTTCGTGGATAAGATCTTGAATGCCTTCGAGTTCATTGGGATGCTCCCAAAACCATCCAGCACTATAACAGGGAACTTGCATTGCGCTGCAAGGGGAACAAGGTTTGCAGAAATACTTGCCAAAATCAAGCCGCGCACAGACAATTGCTGCAATGCTTTCAAAACGGCAGATTTGGTTACGTGGCCGCATAGAATAATGGAGCCCCGCATTTCGGTATTAAGCATTTCGATCGTTAATTCATCTTTGGGTGATTCTGCAAGGACGATCAAGGTTCCCTGGTCAATTTGACCGTTTCCCCACACACCCTGCACCAACGCGCCAGTCGTTTCGAGTATAGCTCCCCGCTCGGCGATCAACCCCTTGATCACTCCTTCCATGCCTGCCCTGAGTTGGAATGGCATGGTTTCCAATTCAAACAAAAGCTGACCATCGTTCAAATGAACGATCCTGCCGTTGTGAGGCGCCCTGACCACGCGGGGAATGATCCCAACCGGACCGGCGAGGACGTCTCCCTCTGCCACCACCTGGTTCACACTCACCTTGAGGATCTTTTCAACCTGCCCGGGTAGAACCCCCAGGATACTCGAAATATCCAGCAATAAGTGCTGATTGATCAGTTTTGTCTCGGCGATGACATCGTTCGCCATCACTTTTTGACCGGTGTGAACCAATACCCTTCCGGGGATAGGCAGGGTTCGTTCTCTTCGAATTTTGGTTAATGGCAAGTAGTGGGTTACGGGTACGAACATAGTCCTTTTTCCTGTAAGGACTATGATGCAAGAAATATACCGCGAAGAATCAGACCCGCAGAGAAAGCAGCCAGCGATTCAAAGTTTCCTGGCGTTCAAGCAAATCGGTCGGAGTATGGATCGGGCGGCCACGGGCGTCGAATACCAACCCCATCACGCCGGCGGTAATCCTGAAAGAACCACCCTTCCCCTGCCCGCCCAACCCCAAATCCGCATTATTGGCTGGTTCCAGGTACATCTTGGCAGATTGACCCTGGGGCAGCGGTAAAACGGTCAGGTTTCCCTGTTGTATTTCAAGGTCGATCTCTTCGTTGTTGTCCAATACCAGATGGGCGTATAGTATGGTCGTTCCAGGTTTGCGGGTGCTGACAGGAGAAATGACTGTGCATAAGTTCTGCATCACGCCACTTTCCAATACCTCTACTGGCAATGCCGGAACGATCTGTCCGCAGGCGCCAAGGACAGGGAGGATGTTGTTATTATCCAACACCAGGGTGGTCACCCCGATCGGCTGTAAACCATCCAGTAGGATCATCAAAGTATGAGCAAGCGAGGGCGACCCGCTCAATGTTGTACCCGATATGATCACCGGTTCAAACCCCGAGCTCAACCCTTCCTTATATAACAGGTTCAAACCCGGATATTTTTGACCGGTGGAAACAAGCGCTTGTTTCAATCGATAACGAGCCAGTGCATATTCAACCGCAAGGTCTTCATTGGTGGTGGGGATACTGAATGGATAGACTGCTTTGTTCATCAAATATTCCTGGATATACTCATCCGAGAGCGAATAGTTGATCCACATTTGCAGGTCTTGTGGCTGCACTTTGTACATTGCTTCCAGCAGGCTGTCTTTTTCTGTTCCGCACTGGGCGATTTGCATTGTCAATTTTCCGGCTTTGCCAATAGCCACTGTTGTATTGCAAGAGCCGAAATCTATCCCCAGCACCCCGCCGCGGCTGTTGTAAACCTTACCCAAAAAGCGGATCATCCGGCCGAATGAAGCTGAAGTCAACATTAACCTGTCCCCGACCATCTGGTTCAATTCATACGCGCCGCTGATCTGGCGGAATTTTACGCGGGTCACTATCTCTGATAAAGACAATTGGGCTGGGTCCAACCTTTCCGAATCTGGGTTGGGGCGTATATTGGATGTATAGATGACCGGGGCGTGTGCTTCAATGGAGGTCTTGACGCTTTCCTTCAAGGCACTGTTCCCTGCAAAGAGTACTTCAGGGCGCTTTTCCTGGGGCAGGATGGAACAAGTTAGTCCGATGGTTTCAAGCATTTTTTGGATGGAACGGGTCGCGCCATCCTCTGAACCACCAGCCAGAATGATAATGTCCGGCATGATCCTAAGGATCGAATCGATCTGTGAGTTGATCTCGCGAGGATCGGTGATATACAATCGATCTGTCACCCTGGTGTAGGATGTCTTGGCCAGGTGTTCCGCGCTTTCCAGAGAGACCTCTGCCAGCAGCCCGGCACAAATCGTTTTCGCCGCGGGGCCCGCGGATATCGTCGCTACCAGGCTGTCCACCCCGCCGCCAGTTGGCAGAGACGGGATCACAAAACGGCCATCCGGTCCAATGATCACCCGTTCTGTGATCGATTCCAGGTTCTTTATGGCGAGAAGTATTCCCTCGCCAATATCTTTGACCGGCAACTCTGCAGTAGTACGGGTTATCCCCTGGGCGATAAAACGGAATTTATCATCGGTGATCTCAAATAGATAAGCCCTGGTGTGAACAGTTCCCACATCTAACGCCAGAAGAGATTCAATGCCGGTGGTGGATATACTCATAGCCATTTCACTTTATCAACTCAAAAAGCTGCCAGATGGATTGCACACGCCCGACCAGGGCTGTAATGGCAGTGATAAACACTCCTGCGTAAATTGCACCCAGTGTTACGATCAGAAACAGTTGTCCAATTTTGGCTATGGTTTCGATCCAGGCTGCTCGTCGGATTGGCTTGCCGTTCTCAAATTTTGCGCCAAAGTAGAAGTACATTAGCGTAGTTACTGTGGCAATCAGAATAATTGCTCCTTCAAGAATATTGTTTTCGTCTTTTGCGAGGTCAAATAAGTTGATGGTGGAGAAGCTTTGCGGTAAGATGGTGCCCAATACTGCCCCGCCAATCGCGAAGGCAGCTCCTGCGCCAATCAGCAGCGTGAATGGAATGGCACCAAGTGAAGATAGGTTGCGGGATGGTTTGAAGAAAAGCAGTATGGATAATACAAGGGGAATGAGAGAAAACGATCGCTCCAGTATGGTGCCGGTTAACAAGGGGTAGATCAAACGTGGATAAACGACCTGGTATAACAAGATCACTGCCACGTAACCGGTAGAAACACCAATGAACAGACTGGCAGCAAATCGAAATAAGATGTTGTCTCCAATCAGGTAGCTAAAGATCATCAGAGAGAGCACGAAGCCCACCACAGTCCAGATCAGGTCCATGGTATTCATGATTGCCGCTCCCGTTTCTTCTTTGCTCGCAAAATCGAGAATCCGATGAAATTAATGAAACCACCTGCGATGATCATCACCATAGCCATGGTGAGTGCGATGTAATACCCATTCCATATTTTCGCGGCAGCACCAGGCTGCTGGATTATTTGTTCAAAGGATGCCGCACCATACACACCGGATATCAGTCCATCCACCTGTCCTGAGCGGATATATGGGCGCACCAAAGGCACCGCCTGGCTGCTGACTGCCATCCAGATGGCTGGCTTTGTTAGTTTGGGTTTGATTTGTTCCACCCAGGTTCGGGCAGTGTTGGGGTCATCTGTCAGTATCAAAATCGCATCAAAGTCATCCAGTGTGTTGATACGCGTCAATCCGGACATTTCGGATGTCCTGGCCAGATTCAACCCAACCGGTAGGCTGACTTTTAGATCAACAAGCAATCCCTGCATCCCGGATTGACCGCCGGGTAAAAACCCGAGAACGTGATATTTTTCTTTGTTGAGATAGGCTGCAGAATTTGAAGGGTACGATTTGCTGGCCGCATTAATAAGGTCTTCGGCGAGGAATAAATTGGAAGCGGAAGTGGAAAGCGTGTACAGGTTTGCCTGCTTCGCCATCATCAGGCTCAAGGGTGCGCTCGCGGCAGTCTCAATTTCTGCTGCATAAGCCGGGCTGTAGTCCATAACCAAAAGAATGGCCGAATCCTGATTTATGGCTGATACAGACCTGAAGAATGACATTGTTTCCAGAGGCAGATTACTCGGAAGTAGATCTGGTGGGTTGTCTCCAATTTGGATCATCACGACAACCAGTAACAAAACTACAGCAATGACCCACCTCACGACATTGGAACTTGTGCCGCGTTTGTAACTCGGGGTTTTCACTTCTTCTGTCTCTGCTTGCAGCGTGTTTTCGAAAATTGCGATGTTCGTCACGCTTGTTTCACGGTTATCTCTTGATTCAGGCTGCGAATAATTAAATTCCACCTCAGAACCGGGAATAATTCCACGAATTCCAGCCAGCGGTCCCTCTTCTTCAAAACGCCGATCTATCTCTTGTTGGGAAACTGGATCAGGTTTAACCGAATCTACAGGTCGCATGGCCTTCACCCAGGATGGGATAGCACCTGGTTCCAATCCAGTTTCTTTGTTCTCTTCCTCCACCCCCGAAAGCAGCGACGATTCGGGCGGCGCCACACCGTCTGCCACGCCCATAAAGGAAGAAAGCCAGTTTGGCAGGTCTTTGGTTGTGATCTTTTCCCTCGGTTGATCGTTATCGTCAAAGATGGCCGATGAGGGAGGAAGTGCCTTTCCTGTTTCAGGTTCTATAATTTCTGTCAGATCAGCATCTTCAAGAAGAATATCTTCGTCTGTTAATTCAAAATCCGTTGGGATGTCATCCTGCATTACAGCGGATAAGCCTGCAATCTCGTCCGTATCGGGTGATGTGATTTCTGGAGCAATGTAGTCAGACGTGGTATCGTCCATTCTTGCTTCCAGAGAAATAACTTCATCACCTTCTTCCAGTGACAATGGTGTCGCACTTTCATCACCTGAAAGTGTAAGTTCTTCTGTTTGCTTACGCAGCTTTGAGAGCCAATCCCCGCCCGGATCAGAAGATTCCAAGTCTTCGACAGGCGGGTTTTCCCCGTGTATCCTGGATCGGATGCCAGCAAGCCAGGTAGGGGTTGTCTCGCCCGTCACTTCTTCATCACTTTCTTCAAAAGGACTAACTTCGGCTGGCTCATCTTCTTTTTGCTCACCAGAATTTCCATCACCTCTAAGTTGGGCAAGCCAGGAATCCAGATCTACTTTTTCGTCTTCAGGCTCGCCGTTATTCACCGGGGTAAAAGTGGGAGATGGTTCATCTTGTTTCATCCCGCGGATGCTTTCCAGCCAGTCTGGGACATCCTGAACAGGCTCTGCAGGAAGAATGGGTTCGGCGGACAATGGTGAAGAATCGTTGGGGTCTCGAGGTTGGAATGTCACCAATGGTGAATCGCAGAATTGACAGATGAGGGCGCCATCCGGGTTTTCCTTACCGCAATTGGGGCAGAATAATTCGCTCATCTCAACTGCGTGCCCCGGATTCTGTTTTAATAAGGTTCGTACGCCAACCGTGAGGCTGCCTAATCCAACACCAATGAGAATTCCTCTTGCTCCTCCAAGGGGCAATGTGTTTAGGAAAGATAGAACATCCTGTATGAATCTTTGATCCTGGAAAGGGATAAACCCGGTTCCAGCCCAGATAAATAGGATCGCTGAGGCAATGAAAATGATGGATAGCAGGTTGATTCCCGGCCGGATTGCCCGGATCAACGCCACAGCCAGAGTCACACTCAGCAAAGCCAACAGGCTTGCTTCAACCGGAACCACCACTGCGCTGACCATGGATGTAAAAAATGGGTGATCCGGCTTCATGATCATCCCGGCGACAAATATACCGGCAAATGCAATGATCAGGATGAGACTGTTGCCCCAATCACGTTTCTCCGCTTTGACCTTTGCAGCATGTACGGAGATAAGATTGACTATTCCAATTAACCCGGCCACACCTGCCAGGGTGATTATCAATCCTAATAGCCATAGACGGATGGATACCAGAATGGGGTTCTGTATAAAGTAACCGGCCAGCAGGATCAAGCCTACCACTGCTGCCAGGATCTGTGTCAGCCTGATCTTCATACCACCCCCAAAAGTTTCAGGATTGCGCCGGCTACCATCCCGACGACAAGGATCAGACGTAAAACATCCTGGGCTTTCAAACTGGATGTCTGAATGACCGTTCCCTGGGTGTAGGCGCTTGCAGCAAAAAATTCCTCACCAATCAACGGCGAGCGGCTGGTGGTGTATAGCACAGCCTGGGCTAAAAGGTTGTCTGTCCCGCCGATGGTGTGCACCTGCATTCGCTCTGCGGTATCTGCCAGCAAACCTATTTCCGGGCCAAAGCTGCCCAACGCCACTGTAAGGGTTCGGTTCGCATCCCGCTGCGCCAGGATAGCGCCAGCAATATATGAATAAGGGGATACACCGGTGACCTGCGCTGAAAGGGGGTGAAAACGGTGGAGTAAATGAGCCTTCCGATACGATTTTCTCAATTCATCGATCGCCAGCAGGTTGACTACGCCGTCGCCGCTGGTTGATAGTGGTGGAATATCTCCGTTCAGGCACAATTGTGAGAGGTGAGAAAGAATCTCTGCTGCAGCGAGGGAGGATCCTGCCTGCGGCGATAAGGATGCTTCCCTGGCCGATTGTGAAATGTGCGCCTTTACCGCTTTCCACGATCAGGTTGATGGATTTCTGTAATTGTTCAAAAGACGGGATCACCCTGAAAGTGCCATGCACCTTCTTTCGATCCAGCATTCCAAAACCCAGGATCAGGATAAAGGTAAGCACAATAATGATGAGGCCAATATTTTCCATACTCAATTACTCAAACTTCAGTACGCAGCATTGCAATAAAATGATCAAATTCGGATGAATTATCCAGCAAACCCCCAGCGGCTTCAATCTGTTGGTCGGGGAGGAAATGGCTCATTATTGGCTTTCCGGCATAAACAAGCTGGGCTGAAAAGTAGGAGAGGGGCTTAATTGCTTGAAGAAGGATTGCCGCTGTTTGCGATAATCCTCTATTTTTTATAGCACTAGCCCATCCCTGACGAATGTTGCGTAAATTCTCGTCCATTTTTTCACCAACCCATTTTTTCCATTACACCATTATGATTGTATATGAAGCCGAATCAAAGGTCAAGCTGAATGACTGGGGATAAAAAACATTTGTTTGGTTTCAATTCTCCGTTCTCCTAATTCTTTCCTCTATGCTACAATATCCACTCGAGGTAAATTATGACTGAAACTCCCATCCTGGTGGCTGTTGCCTGGCCATATGCCAACGCCGAGATCCATGTCGGCAACCTGACTGGTTCGTATCTTCCCGCAGATATCTTCGCTCGCTATCAACGCCTGCGTGGGCGGAAAGTTCTCATGGTCTCGGGCTCGGACTCACACGGCACGCCCATCACCATCCGAGCGGATGCAGAAGGAACAACTCCATATATCGCCTACCAGCGATTTCATAACGGCTTCATTGACGTATTTCAGAAGTTGGGCTTGACTTACGACCTTTTTACCAGTACTCACACCACAAATCATTTTGATATTTCCCAAAAGATTTTCTTAGCTCTCAAGAACGAAGGCTACCTATACACAAACAAAACCAGGCAGTGGTACGCTCCCAGCCAGGAACGCTTCCTGCCTGACCGTTATGTGGAAGGTACTTGTTACATCTGCGGTGACACCAACGCACGTTCAGACCAGTGCGATAAATGCGGCAGCCTGTTGGAGGCGGATAAGCTGATTGATCCGCGTTCCAAAGTGGATGGCTCAACACCTGAGCTGCGGGAGACCGAACATTTCTACCTGGACCTGGGCAAATTGCAGCCCAATGTCGTGAAATTTCTGAAGGACAGGCAGGATTACTGGCGGCCGAATGTACTGCGTCAATCGTTGGGGCAGATCGAAGCGGATGCCCTGCGCGGTCGCGCCATTACCCGCGACCTGGATTGGGGCATTCCGGTGCCGTTGGATGGCTGGAGCGGCAAATGCCTGTACGTGTGGTTCGAGGCGGTCATTGGCTACCTTTCAGCTTCGATTGAATGGGCAAAGCTGGGGAATGACGCAAGAAGCTGGCAAGACTGGTGGTACAACCCCGAATCAAAGAGCTATTACTTCATCGGGAAGGATAACATCCCGTTCCACGCGGTGATCTGGCCAGCTCAACTTTCTGGCGCCGGGCAAGCATTTTCACAATTGATGGGAGATGATCCCCACACAGCTCAACCTGCCGTTTGATGTGCCTGCCAACGAGTTCATGAATCTGGAATCGCAAAAGATCTCTGGCAGCCACAATTGGGCCGTTTGGGCGAACGATTTTCTGACCCGCTACGATCCTGATGCCTTGCGTTATTACTTGACCGTGAATATGCCCGAATCCAAAGATACCGATTGGGATTGGGAAGACTTCTATCACCGCAACAATGATGAATTGGTCGCCACCTGGGGCAACCTGGTCAATCGTGTGCTGTCTTTTACATATAAGCACTGGGAAGGCGTGCTGCCTGACCCTGGTGACCTAAGACCAGCAGATCTGGATCTGTTGCAGACAGTGGATAATGGTTTTAATACTGTCGCTGAATTCATGGAAGGCGTGCATCTGAGAGCTGCGCTTGGTGAGGCCATGCGCCTTGCCTCCGAAGTGAACAAATACCTGGATACGAATGCTCCGTGGTTCGAGATCAAGACGGATAAAGCCGAAGCAGCGAAATCGGTCTATACCGCCATTCGCGCCATCGATTCGATCAAGATCATGATGGCGCCGTTCATCCCCTTCACCTGTGAGAAACTGCATAGCTTCCTGGGGTATGATGAGCCGCTTTTTGGCACGCAATATGTCCAGAAGATCATTGACGAACAGGGCGAGCACAACGCGTTGAGATACAATCCAGGTGGGGCAAGCGGCGCGTGGCAAGCGGGGACTCTTGCAGCCGGGCGAGCATTGCGCCAACCGGGACCATTATTCAGGAAACTGGACCCGGAGATCATCGAGCAGGAGCGTGCCCGTCTGGGGAAGAAATAGTTTATTTACCGCAAAGAACGCAAGGGGGTTTACGGAAAAATCCGCAGAGGACAATTGTAGCTCAGAGCTTGCTCTGACATTTTCCTCTCGTCTGCTCTCAATTCTTTCCAATCGAACGAACAAACTGTTCGATCAAACTGCTCAATTCCACCGGTTTTTCCAATGGTAATAAATGCCCTGCATCCAACTCTTCAAACCTCGCACCTGGGATGGATTCGGCAAGCTGCCGTGATTTCGCAGGTGAAATAAACAGATCCTGTTTTCCTGTGCATACCAGCGTCGGCATGCGGATATTTCTACATTCATCCTCCAGGTTGAAATTTAAACAGGCATACAGGTCGCCAAAAAGGATCCCCTGCCTGGTATGCTGCAACGCCAGCCTGGTTTGATCCACCCATTTTTGATTTCCCGTAGGGGATTTGAGCCTGTTAGTCAACCACTTAATGGCTTTGTCTTGGGAATTAGGGTTGGATAGGCCATAGACCACATCTTCTGGGATAGTGCAGGATGCTCCGCTGGAGACGACGATCAAACCGGATATTCGTTCAGGCGCCATCAGCGCTGCCTGGAGCGCGATCGCCCCGCCCATGGAATGACCGGAAAGAATTGCACCCGGTAATTGCAGGGCATGCATAAGCTCGAGCACATCCCGGGCATAGTCCGCAATGGATTGCCTGCCAGCCCCTTTGGACTTCCCATGACCGGAAAGGTCTGGGGCAATGACCTTCATACCTGGTATGCGGCGCTGGTTGGAATGCCAGCCCAGGTGGCTGCCGCCCGCGCCATGGATCAATACCAGTGGGGTGGAAAATGTTGGAGAAATATTCACTCAGGGAATAATAGATGCCATCCTCAACCGGCATTTCTGCCTCCGGGAAGTCGGCGTTTGATGGCTGTAAACACCAGGCTGATCTCCTCCACTTTTAACACATACAACACAACCAGGTATATACCACCACCAATACCAATTGCGGCTAAAGATTGGATGAGAAAACTCTGGTCTCCCAGCAGCGTCATCAAACCAGCGATGGCCGCAGCCATAAAAAGGATGCCTGCCAATCCCTGCCAGACTGCCTTGATGACCTGATTTCCGCCGATGCCGGAGAGTTTTCTGCGGATTAGGATGATCAAGCCCACCATTTCCAGAGCGGTGGCGGTCGAATTGGCCAGTGCCAAACCGCCGTGCGGCATCCATCCGACAAGCGAAAATAGCCAGATGAAAAAGAAGCTGAGCGCGATATTCAAGCTCATGGCAATTGTACCGATGATCACAGGCGTACGCGTGTCGTGCAGGGCATAAAAAGCGCGTGCAAGTACTTCCACAACCGAGTGGCCAACCAACCCGGCTGCATACCATAGCAGCGCCCAGGCTACCAACTCGGTGGAAAGTGCTGTAAACTCGCCGCGTTGATACAACAAAGCTACGATCGGTTTGCGTAACAGCATTAGTCCCACAGCGGCGGGCATGGATAGTAAGAGAACTCCCCGGAGAGTTGCGGCGAGCGAATCTCGCATTTCTTCCAATTTACCCAGCGCTACCTGGGCGGAGAAGGTGGGCATGGCGGCGATGGCAATGGATTGGGCAATGGCTGCCTGCGGCATCAACATCAACTGGAAGGCGTACACGATCCCATTCAGGCTGCCGGTCGGTTGGAAGGATGCCAGAAGTGTATTCACCCAGAAGTTCAATTGGACGATGGCCGCACCAAACAGCCGCGGCAGCATCAACCGACCCACCTGCCGGACGAGCATATTTTCCAATCCCAATGCGGCTGAATAAACTCCATCGAGTCTAAGCAAGGATGGTATCTGAAGCAGCAGGTGCAGCGCAGCGCCAATGACAGCACCCCAGGCCAGTCCAAAGATGCCCATGGATGGGCTGAGCACCAGTACACCGAAGATCATGCCAGAGGCGTACATAGCCGGGGTGAGCGCCGGGATGAGGAACTTTTGATGAGAATTGAGAATCCCCATCACCAGGCCGCTCATGCCGAAGATCACCACGGAAGGCAGGAGTACGCGCAGCAGCTTAATAGTGAGTAGTTGTTTTTCGGGATCAAACCCGGGGGCAAGCAGGCGTTGAACGATGACCGGAGCAAATAAGGCGGCTGCGAGGGCTGCCAAAATGAGAATACCAAGCAGTAGATTTGCGATCGAGCTGGCCAGTTTCCATGCGCCATGTTTATCGTCTTTGGCAAGCAGCCCTGTAAATGTTGGTACAAATGCCGAGGCTAGAGCGCCGCCAGCGGTCAGGTTGAATAACACCTCGGCCACGCGGTTGGCGGCATTGAACGCCTCGATTTCAGCACCAGTGCCAAAGGCATGCGCGATAACGATCTGCCGTGCCAGACCGATGAGATTGCTGATAATAAAAGCCAGCATTACAGTGCTGGCGGCTCTGGCGATCTGACGGTTGGCTGTTTGGGTCATGCTGTCATTATAATCTTGTTTCTAATGGATTAACTTTAGAAAAGTAGCCTGATTATAACCACTGGATATAAAAAAAGCCGGATCAGATGACCCGGCTTAATGGATGGTTGAATAACTAACTCTCTGGTTCTGCGTAAAGATACTCGAACTCCACCTGTGCGCCTTTAAGGTCGAAAGTGGATACACTCACGCCGACTTGACCTTCGGTAAAGTCGCGATCTGTTGCTTCACCGACCCGGTTCTCATTCACCCAGAATGTTAGCTGATTGCCCACGCAGGAGGCCTGAAGAAGTTTGGATCCTTTTGGACATTGATGTATTTGGATGCTCCTTCTTTCAGTACGGTATAAGTACCGTTATAATATTTCCATATCTGCCAGTATCCGCCGCTGGTGATGCTGAATTCATACCAGCCTTTATCAGTAGCACGGCAGATCAAACTGACATTCATGCGGTTTGGACCGCCCACCTTTGTTTCGAGAGTTTCGACATATACATCGGAAGTCCAGAAATCATCATTGAACAGATATGTGGTGGTATTGGTGGTATTGATTTCCATATACACCCGGCCGGGTTTCTGGCTGATACTGTAGCTTGAATCATCACCATAAACGAATGTAGTCCAACCACCCTGGGAAATATCACCATCAAATTCATCCTGGAGGATTCCGGTGGATGTTCCGCCGCTTGATGTATTTCCTGAATTAGAAGAGGTTGTACCGCCGCTCAAACCTGCATAGCCGGTCGATTCGATCTTGTCACCATTCAAGTGAGCCTTCCAGAATCTCATCCGTGGACGGTCGGTAAACCATCACCTTCAACTGATCGGCTTCGCGATGACTGCTCAAAATATCACAGTAATCTTTCATGGTGCCGTCAGTGGCGATGAGGATGGTTTCCACTTCGTGGATGATATCACCCGGTTGGATACCGGCTTTATCGGCGATGCCGCCGGTGGTGGTGGATTCCACCCAGATGCCAGGATATTCTCCATTAGGGCCAAAAACGATGGCCGAACCGGCAAGCCCGACTGATGCTACATTCTGCTCATCCTGCATTTTTTTCACGATCGGAATGGCGAGTTCACCGGGGATGGCAAACTGCTGGTCCACAGAGGCGCGGGACATGTAATTGACACCGACCACCTGTCCATCCTGCGTGACGAGAGGTCCGCCAGAATTGCCGCCGTTGATCTTGGCATCATGGCCATAAATGTAATCCAGAGAAGCCCAATATGTTTGGCCATCCGCATTTACCTTGGAGACGATGCCCTTGGTCAGA
Source organism: uncultured Chloroflexia bacterium (assembly GCA_963841805.1). Lineage (GTDB taxonomy): Bacteria > Chloroflexota > Anaerolineae > Anaerolineales > Anaerolineaceae > PNON01. Next base: position 164,259 of record CAWJEB010000010.1, on the reverse strand, counting down.
TTGTATTCCGGCTCCACGAGAGGAAATCCGGCGGCATAAACATCCAACCCAGTCTTAACATTGCCATCGTACCATTCAAGGTACGGGAAGTCATCACCCTGAACCTGTACTACAGCCAGGTCGGCGCATTCAGAGGTGCCCAACACAGTAATACTTCGTGGTTTTGATTCGCCATTCACATAAGCTTTCAACAAGGCTGCTCCGGCGACAACATGATTATTGGTCACGCCGATTCCGCTTGAATCTATGAAGAACCCTGTGCCGCCCCATTCAGCATTGAGCTGTTCTCCATTTTCCACATCATTAATGGTTCCGGTGCCGATGATCTGAAAAACTGCTGCCTGAACATCGTCAATGTTGTTCACGGCTTTACCGGCTGGCGCAGATGGTTGGTCTGGCGCATCCTGCGCGGGATCCCCGGTAGCTGGCTTGTCTGGCACACTTGTCTCGTTAGTCCCTGTGTTTAAACAAGCAGTAGCGATCAATACTATCAATAATCCAAAGAATATAAATGGTTTCAAAGTGCGGTATATCATATTTTTCTCCTCACAAAGACGATATAAATACACACGTTCTGCTACTAATTATAATGACCATCTGGATGGAGGCAAGGAAAGCAATAGTTTTGTATCAACATTGCTTAACTTAAGATGGGGCAGTAGGAATCTAATTATAAAATCCGGCGTTTTTTACTAATTATTCCAAAGAAATTTCACACTCCCCGTTATTGTGAAGATAACCCGGCGCAGATATTAAAGGAGGGCGGTGATTGCAGTTCCCCGCCCTCTCAATAGGTTTTTTCAGTTATTGCAATTCTGCATAATAATTCTCAAACTCTACAACCGAACCATATAAATCGAAATCATAAACACCCAACCCGGTTTCGCCCTCAAGAAAATCTCGATCTGTAACGGTGGCAGCCTTCTGTCCATTGATGTAAAAAGTTAATTCTGTTCCAATGCACGACGCTTCCAGTTGGTTGGATTCATTTTGCAGCTTTATGTATTTTGATCCAGCTCTCTTTAGAGTATAGTAATATCCTCTATCACCTGCGGTTGCATCCCATTTCCAGATCTGGTAATACCCGCCAGATTCAATGCTGAATTCGTACCAGCCTTTATCTGTTGCCCGGCAAATTAAACTGACATTCATCCGGTTAGGTCCAGCTACTTTGGCTTCAGTTGTGCCAACAATTACGTCTGCTCCCCAGAGATTTTTGTTAAAGGTATAAACGCCACTGTGGTCGGTATCAACTGTTATAACCATCCGACCTGGCTTCTGTTCAACTTTTCCACTGGCTTTTGGATTGTACAAATCGAACAGGTATGTATACCAACCTTCCTGTGTGATATCACCTTCAAATTCAGTGTTGATACTTGTGGTGCTCCCTTCAGTATTGCCACTATCTGTTCCATTAGATCCGTTATTGGTGCTATCAATCAACCCCGCATAACCAATAGATTCCAATTTGTCCCCATTTAGGGTACCTTCAAGAATCTCATCGGTAGATGATCGGTACGCTAATATTTTTAACGGGTCGCCTTCCCTATGACCTCGCATGATATCACAATAATCTTTCATGGTGCCGTCAGTTGCTATGAGGATAGTTTCAACTTCATGGATGATATCGCCGGGTTTGATGCCCGCATTATCAGCAATTCCACCAGTGGTAGTCGATTCCACCCAGATGCCAGGGTATTCTCCATTAGGGCCAAAAACGATGGCCGAACCGGCGAGGCCGATTGATGCAACATTTTGCTCATCCTGCAGTTTTTTCACGATCGGAATAGCGAGTTCACCAGGGATGGCAAACTGCTGGTCCACAGACGCGCGGGTCATATAATTGACGCCAACCACCAGTCCATCCTGTGTTACGAGTGGGCCGCCAGAATTACCGCCGTTAATCTTGGCATCGTGGCCGAAAATATAATCCAGTGATGCCCAATAAGTTTGGCCATCCGCATTCACTTTGGAGATGATCCCTTTGGTCAGATTAAATTCGGGTTCGCGTAAGGGAAAACCTGCAGCATAAACATCAAGACCAGTTTTAACGTTGCCCTCATACCATTCCAAAAATGGAAAGTTGTCCCCTTGAACTTGAACAACAGCCAGGTCCGTACACTCAGAGGTACCCAGCACAGTGATGTTTCTAGCTTTGGTTTCACCATTAACATATGCTTTTAAGAGGGCTGCTCCGGCAACAACATGATTATTTGTCACACCAATTCCGGAAGAATCAATAAAAAATCCGGTTCCGCCCCATTCAGCATTGAGCTGTTCTCCATTCTCAACATCATTGATGGTTCCGGTGCCTATGATCTGAAAAACTGCTGCCTGAACATCGTCAATGTTGTTCACGGCTTTACCGGCTGGCGCAGATGGTTGGGCAGGCACATCCTGCGCGATGGGATCTTCCGGTACACTGGTTTTGTCTGGTCCTGAGTTCAGGCAGGCTGTACCCACTAGAACAATCAAAAATGCAAGAATAATAAATGGTTTGAAAACGCGAAGTAGCATGAAGATCTCCTCTCTATTTATCGACGGTCACTCAATATAATTAAGTATAAGCACAAATACATGAGTAGCAACACTAAATCATCATGTGTTTTAGGATTCAAAAACAGGAGATTTTTTTACGATCTCCTGTTTTATTCTAATCCTTTGAAACTTAGTACCGCAAAATGGCAGCTATCTTCCCGGCATCGGTTAACGCCTGGCTTTCGTGTACGATCTCCACGTCACCGCCAGACTGCAATACAAGGCGGACAGCCAGGTCCACCACGTCCAGTATCTTTTTTGTTTCGCTATTACATGATGGGCAGGTTTCTAGTGTCTTTCCGGTCAGGTAACCGCATTGCTGGCATTGTGTACCAGTGGAGAAATACCCCTCATTGACAAGCAGGGTTTGAATCCGATGAGTGCTTACAGCTTTGAGCGTATCTTCCAGCCCAACGCTGCCATTGCTGATTTTTGCTGCAGCAGTGATCGCGGTTTCTATCAATTTGGCTTCACGAGCTTTCTCGGCTTCCAATCCAATATGAAAAGCTTTTTCCCGGACTTCATTTTCGCTCCCTGTCATAGGGAGTTGGAAAGTACCTACCACCAGGCTCTGCCATGATTTAGGCAGAAACGACTTGAATAAGGCTATGTTTTCTTCCGTGCCGCCAATCAGAACTCTGCGGACATGATAGGTATCAAAGAAATTAGCTGCAAAACTGGCAGACTCTTTCATATTGCGGTCTTCCACTTCATCTTCATAACCGGTTCGGCCAGCTGTGCCGCCGCGCCTTCCCGGCATGGATGAAGCCCCTCCTCGTTTTACATGTTTAATGTCTTCGCCCAGGTAGCCTTCCTGCTCTTCCAATACTCCGAGTGCAAAATGAAACAGCCTGGCGCCCTGTTTATCTACCAATGCCACTCCATAGCCGCCAAAGGCATCCCATAAATCTGCCAGGGGTTTGATATGGGGATGTTCGCTTAATCTGACCCGGCTGCGCAAAGGTACTGCCAATGGATAAGCCCTAAAAAAATCCTGAGCCGCACATGAAAAAACAGCAACACTACGACCAGACCAACCATATTCATGGCTAAAAAACTGCTCAATACGTTCAATATCTTTTGGTGCATCCACCTCCTTAAGCATGTTTCGTAACCGCAGCCGGTAGGCATCGGCATTGCCTTCGGCTGGTTCGGTGTTCAGGTAGAGACTCAATACTGGCTTGCCCGATGAATAATTCAATATCTCCCGCAAGTCTTTCTCGGTCAACATAAATACCTCCTGATTGGGTTAATTGGACATTTGCTTAAGGGCGAGAACCTAACGTTATAGTTACATCCATCTCCTTCCCATCCCGGATAACGGTCATTTTTACCGAATCACCGGGGGACTTGTTGTTGATCAAATACTTGAGCATGTCTCCAAAAGTAAGTATCGATTGATCGTCTATAGCAATGATCAGGTCACCTCCTTTGAATAAACCCTGTATATCCGTCTGGGTTTTTCCAGCTCGCAGACCAGCTTTTTCAGATGGCCCGCCAGGAACCAGATCTACGATATAAGCCCCAATCGAACGATCCAACCCGAGGGCTTTTTGGGCAGTCAGGCTGATCTCCGGCAGGCTCGATAATCCAAGATATGGGTAGTCATACTTGCCGTTGGCGATAAGTTCTGGCACCACCATTTTTGCAATATTTATGGATATTGCAAAGCCGATGCCGATATTACCGGGTTCGCCGCCAAACGTAGTATTCCCGGATGTGCGGATGGCGCGGTTGATCGCCACGACTTCCCCGTTGAGATTAAGCAATGGACCGCCCGAATTGCCCGGGTTGATGGCTGCATCTGTCTGGATGAGATCGCCCGCAGTATAGAAAGAACCTTCGGGAGAAGAGTGCGCGGAATCCAGGGTGCGTCCAAGCGCAGAAACAATGCCCATCGTCATCGTGCTGCTCAGTCCAAATGGGTTGCCGATGGCAACAACAGTTTGGCCAACCTGCACCTGGTCTGAGTCTCCCAGCCTGAGTGGGAATAATTCAGATGCTGGTGCGTCTGCCTTAATTACGGCAATGTCTGAATCAGTATCGGACCCCACCACTGTGGCAGTGGTCTTATAGCCGGAGGGAAAATCCACTTCAAGGTCTGTGGCACCTTCCACGACGTGAAAATTTGTGATGATATAGCCCTGATCATTGTAAACAAACCCTGATCCCAACCCGCCGCCTGCGGCTGTGTTCACCTGGATAGCGACTACGCCTGGGCTGACGCTGTTATATAAGTTGACGAGCATATCCTGAGAACTGTTCAAAATAACCGTTTGAGGAGCTGCCTGTGCAGATGTATCAACTTGTGGAGTGGGAGCCACCAGAATAGCTGTGGGCGATCCTGGCTGAGATCCCGTCAATGCTGGCGATGCGCAAGCAAGAATACTGGCTGCAATTACTAATACCGGTAAAAATATCTTAAACTTTTTCATTCAAATCCTTCCATTTAAGCTGGCAGGGCTTACGCCTTTCTTCCAGCTAATTTTCTAAATATCTCGCGTTCACCGTCTGTAAGGTTGCGCGGAATAGTCACTTTTACCCTGGCAAACAGATCTCCTGATTTCGAAGTGTCTTTCAGATGCGGCATCCCTCTACCTGCCAGACGGAAAGACTGCCCGGACTGAGTACCTTCCGGGATTGTCAGGGTTACATTTCCGCCAGGCGTTACCACGCCAGCCTGGCCGCCTAAAATGGCTGTATATAAGTCCACGTTGACCTCGGTATATAGGTCATTATCTTTGCGTTCATAGCGGTTTTCCGGGACAACGTCTATGACAAGAAACAGGTCGGATGTCATCGCCGGGCCGGCAGCGCCGCCTGGAACGCGAATGCGTGTGCCGGTTTTGGCGCCGCGTGGAATTTTAATTTCAAGGCGCTTACTGCCAATTTGCACCATGCGGGTCGTACCGTTGTAGGCTTCCATGAATGAGATGGAAACGGGTTGATTTACCGGCTGCTGTGCTGCCCTGGATGGACCGCGCCGCATCTGGTTCACATCGCCGCCCATTTCGCCGAAGATCGTGCGGAAGAAATCCGAAAATCCCCCGCCGAACATGCTGCCAAGGTCATCCACGTCCACCCGGCGTGCATTCTGGTTCTGACGGCCGCCAGCATACCATTGTTCCCAGTTGAAACCATTCGGGTTGCCGCCGTTCTGTTGGTATCGGAAGTAGGAATCTCCCAATTGATCATAGCGGGCTTTTTTCTGCGAATCACTTAAGACCTGATATGCTTCGTTCAGGTCTTTAAATTTATCTTCCGCCTTTTTATCACCGGGGTTTTGATCCGGATGATATTTCATCGCCAGTTTTCGGTAAGCCTTCTTGATATCCTGCTCCGATGCACTGCGTTCTACGCCGAGTGTTTTGTAATAATCTTTATATTCCATAGTTAGTTTAATTATGAACCCACAGCCGATTAAGTCAAGAGCACACTATACACATCTAATACACTTCTAATAGATTCTTTAGATAGAATTAATGCTAAATAGAACTTCTTGCTTGATTTATGCACAAATAGTAAAAATCCTATAATATTCAGAAGTAGTACTGGACGGCATATCAAATGAATTTTTCTGTAAAAAAGAACATGCAAAATATTAGGAAAAAATGGGGGATTATAGTATTTCGGATGTTGTCATCTTTATTAATATTGCTGACCGCCGGGTGTTCGTTGGTGCCGTCAATTGACGCCAATACATTTTCCAATGAAAAGGATCTGGCTACAGCGAACGAACTGCCAGGCTGGGATAAATTTGAACACCAATTACCTGAAGGCTTTATCATCGTAGATCAAAGGCGTACTTAGATAAGCATTATATCTGCGAGTAGGTTGATGGAGCAGTTCTCGCTATCTGGAGCTGATGGAAAAGAATTGGAGTATGTCGTCAAAAACGAGTCCACAATGTATGTGATCACATATGCATCTGGACTAGAACTTCGCGGGTAAGATCATAGAGTTTGAACTGAGCGCTTCTACATTTTCAACCATTGAGTAACGGGTTTTATATAATTAGTAATATGCCATATTATTCGTGTGGCCGGAAAAAGAAAAATCATCACGCATCATATGTATCCTTGTATCTCAACGGGACATTTTGTGTTATTTCAAGATAGATAAACTAAACCGTAGGAAAGGGGTAACGATGTCAGCAAAACAATCCAAATCTGTATTAAAAGAATTATTCGATAGCGCCGGGATCCAAATCAATGGATCAAATCCGTGGGATATCACCATCCTTGATGACAGATTCTATGACCGCGTGCTGCACCAGCCGCATCTTGCCCTGGGTGAGGGCTATATGGATGGCTGGTGGGATTGCCCTGCCATTGATCAATTCATTACCCGTGCTTTGACCGCCAGCCTGGACAAAAAGGTGATGGGAAGCTGGCGCATTCAAATGCATATCCTGCGGGCGAAATTGTTGAATCTGCAGAGTTCTTCGCGGGCGTATGAAGTGGGGGAGCAGCATTACGACCTGGGCAACGACCTGTACCAGGCCATGCTGGATAAACGTCTGAATTACACCTGTGCCTACTGGAAGCATGCCAAAAACCTGGATGAAGCCCAGGAAGCCAAGTTGGACCTCATTTGCCGAAAATTGAACCTTCAACCGGGGATGACCGTTCTGGAACTGGGTTGCGGTTGGGGCAGTTTTGCTAAATACGCTGCGGAAAAATATGGCGTGCAGGTTCTGGGGGTGACCGTTTCGAAAGAGCAGGTTGCGCTGGGTTTGGAGTTGTGCAAAGGCCTGCCAGTAGAATTGCGCCTGCAGGATTACCGCGAAGTACAGGGACAGTTCGACCGCGTCATTTCCATCGGTGTGATGGAACATGTGGGTTACAAGAACTATCGTACGTATATGGAGGTTACAAACCGCTGCCTGAAAGAAGGCGGGGTCGGCTTTGTTCACACCATCGGCGGCAACGCCAATTCTGCTCTGGCGGATCAATTCACAAACAAGTATATCTTCCCCAATGGCATGCTGCCATCTATCCCGCAGTTGGGCTCGGCGATGGCGGGGTTGTTTGTGATGGAAGACTGGCATAACATCGGCCCCGATTACGATCCCACCCTAATGGCATGGCAGCATAATTTTGAAGCTGCCTGGCCGGAATTGAAGAAGAACTACTCTGAACGATTCCGCAGAATGTGGAACTATTACCTGCTTAGCAGCGCTGGCAGTTTCAGGTCGCGCAGTCAGCAATTGTGGCAGATCATATTTACCCGCCCCGGCACATCCCAACCGGATTGCCGGAAGGTTTAACCATGATCCAAAAGGATGTTGTGATCGTGGGTGGCGGCCCGGCCGGTTCAGCTTGTGCCAGGCAGCTGAGAGACTCTGGACTGGATTGCTTGATCCTGGATAAGCAGGTGTTTCCCAGGTTCAAGCCCTGTGCGGGTTGGATCACACCGCAGGTATTGAAAGATACCGACCTGGACCCGGCAGCGTACCCGCACAGTTTCACGACATTCACCTCTTTTGAAGTATCCATCAAAGGTTTGGGGTTCCAATTGCCAACCCACCAGTATGCCATTCGCCGGATAGAGTTCGACAACTGGCTGCTGGAACGATGTGGCGTACCAGCAATGCAGCATCAAGTCCGGGAGATTGATGCAGATGACAACGGATATGTGATCGATGACGAGATACACACACGCTATCTGATAGGCGCAGGAGGAACTTACTGCCCGGTGAAAAAATTACTCTTTTCGGATGCTGAACTGCACCGCCCGGAAGACCAGATCGTTGCCATGGAAGAAGAATTTTTGTATCCTGTATCGGATCCTCGCTGTCATTTATGGTTTTTTGAGAATGACCTGCCGGGATATGCCTGGTATGTACCCAAATCCGGCGGCTATGTGAATGTTGGCGTAGGCGGCAAGGCGCTGGCTTTGAAAGCTAAAAAAGATACCATCAGGCGCCATTGGGAACTGGTCACCGCAGCATTAGAAGAAAAGGGCTTGATAAAACAGCACGACTATAAGCCGGAGGCGCACACATACTACCTGCGCCACAGGATAAACCAACAGCAGATTGGGAATGCTTACTTGATCGGCGATGCCGCAGGTCTGGCAACGCCGGATATGGGCGAAGGCATTGGCGCAGCCATCCGCAGCGGTGTTCTGGCGGCGGAAGCGATCATCAGCGGCAAGGACTACAACCTGGGAACCGTTCCCCGATCCTCGTTCTGGTCCATCCTTACCGCGAGATAAATTTTCTGAATTTGGATGTTTCGGACTATTTAGTGTAAAGCTCTACTCTGCTTGTGCGCCTGCCAGCATCTCGCCGAAGATGTATTTAGCCAATGCGTAACCCAGTGTCACCCGATCTTTTCCCACCTGTAAGGTGATGGTCTGGTTGAACGGCAGCACTTCCAGTATTTTTACCTGTACACCCGGCTCGATCTGGTGCCCTTCCAAAAAAGCCAGCACATCACGAGTCTCTTCTGCCAGCTCGTGGATGCGGCGGATGACCACCCGATCGCCTTCAGCTAAGCTGGTCAGGGGGATCCAATCCTGCACGACAGCTTCATGCCCGGGCAGCGGGTTTCCATGCGGGCAAAGCTCCGGTTGGTTCAGGTCATCGATCAGGGTAGTTTCCACTTCCTGTGATATGGCATGCTCCATTGAATGCGCTTCTTTGTGAAGTTTGGACCACGAGAGCATTTTGCTCAACATCCACTCTGCCAGCATGTGACGGCGCATGACGGTCTTGGCTTGCTCCAATCCGGTAGGGGTTAGACGGGTGCCGCTTTCAGGATTCATCTCAAGTAATCCGTCCCGCACCATGCGCTTCAAAGTGTTTGTCACGGTCGGAGCGGAAACGCCCATCATCTCTGCCAGCCGGATGCCCTGGATGGGTTCGTTGTCCCTTTCCAGGACGTAGATGATACCCAGGTAATCTTCTATGGTGGAGCTGACCTTGTTTTCCATAATTCTCTGAGCTTAACTTTCTTAGCGATTGACCGAAAACATGATATACTAACTTTGTTATTAGCATATGCTAATATTTCAATTAGCATGTAAGATAATTATACACCGGCAATGACCGCTGTCAATGAAAGGGCTGCGAAGATGAGCATATTACATGAAACAACGCATCTTGCGGAATTGGGTACCGGAGAACATGCCTCAATAATTCAATTAGGCCACGGGCTGGGAATAACCAGGCGTTTAACATCCCTGGGATTCACGCCGGGTGTTGAGGTCGTGATGGTGCAAAACTACGGACATGGCCCGCTGGTGGTAACTGTTCGTGGCACAAGGGTGGCATTAGGCAGGCGAGAGGCAGACTCAATCATGGTCCAGAGGAATGGTGCATGACCGGAATTCATCCGATACCGGATGCGCAGGTAAGTATTAATAAAGCTTCGTCCAAGGCTACCATCGCCCTGGCTGGTCAACCGAATATGGGGAAATCCACACTTTTCAACTTGCTGACCGGTTTAAACCAGCATGTTGGCAACTGGCCTGGCAAGACCGTGGAAAAGCGGGAAGGCCTCTTTCAACGTGACAAAAACGAATATCATATCGTTGACTTGCCAGGCACTTACAGCCTAACAGCCAATTCACCAGAAGAGGTCATCGCCCGGGAATACATAATCAGAGAACAACCGGATATCGTTGTTGCTGTTGTCAGCGCAGCTAACCTGGAACGCAGTTTATACCTGGTATCTGAGCTTATTGCCCTGCCCACCAGGTTGGTGGTAGCCTTGAATATGATGGACGTTGCCAGTCTCGAGGGTATCGAGGTAGAGACAGGTATTCTGGAGGCTGCCCTTGGTGTTCCTGTTGTGCCCCTGGTGGCGACGCATGCCAAAGGGGTACATCAACTTCTGGATGTGATCAACAAAACCCTGTCCGCAGCACCGCAGCAAGACCGCCGTTTACCGGAAATTCGAGCTGACCACAGGGAGATCCAAATCCAAATTGAAGGAATTATTCATGATTATCTTCCTGCCCGCTATCCATTGGATTGGAGCGCACTGAAAATCCTGGAAGGCGACTCGGAGATGGTTAAACTGATCCAGCAGACACTCCCTGCAGAACATTGGGAGCAGGTAGTTGAGATCCAGAAACAGCATGAGGATGCATACCTGGCAATCGCCTCCGGTCGATATGAATGGATCGAGCGTATGATGCGTGCGGCCGTGCACCACCCCAAACCCGGGCAGATCGGCATGACCGACCGCATTGACCGCTGGGCAACCCACCCGGTAGTGGGGCTGGCAATCCTGGCAGCCATCCTTGGGTTGGTGTTCTGGTTGACGTTCACTATCGGATCACCGATCCAAAATTGGTTGGATTCAGCGTTGATATCACCTTTTGGAAACCTTGCGGCGGGGTGGTTGGCAAATGCGCCTTTCTGGGTACGTGGCTGTGGTCGTGGATGGCATTATTGGCGGCGTTGGTTCTGTTTTAACCTTCCTGCCGATCATCATGATCTTTTTTGCTGCCTTCGGTGTACTTGAAGATGTGGGCTACATGGCTCGGGCTGCATATGTGATGGATAACTTCATGCACTGGATGGGCTTGCACGGCAAATCCTTCCTTCCATTATTTCTTGGATTTGGCTGCAATGTCCCGGCTGTGCTGGGAACGCGGGTGATCGAATCCCGCCAGGCACGTATGCTGACCATTGTCCTTGCGCCGTTGGTACCTTGTACCGCAAGGATGGCTGTACTGGCATTTCTTACGCCGGCATTCTTTGGCAGCCAGGCTGTGTTGGTTTCGTGGGGCTTGATCATCTTCTCGTTAGTGCTGCTTATTATCGCAGGTGTGATCTTGAACCGCGTCTTGTTCAAGGGTGAACGATCCGCATTCGTGATGGAATTACCGTTGTACCATGTGCCAAACTGGCGGACATCCGGCTTGCTGGTGTGGCAGCGTTCTCTCTCGTTTGTGAAGAAAGCGGGCACGATCATTTTAGGCATATCTGTTGTGGTATGGGCGCTCTCTGTAATGCCCAATGGCAACCTTGAGACAAGTTTCCTGGCTTCCATTGGAAAGTTCCTTGAACCAGTGGGGCGTTGGATGGGGCTAGACTGGCGCCTGACGGTTGCATTATTGACCAGCTTTTTGGCAAAAGAGAATTCCATTGCCACGCTGGGAGTCCTGTTCGGCAGCTCGCAGGATCTTGGACTTGCGCAAACCCTTTCCGCCGCTTATTCCACTGCTAGCGGTTTGGCATTCCTGACCGTTTCGCTGTTATTCATCCCATGTGCCGCCACGGTGGCAGTCATCAAGCAGGAAACAGGCTCCTGGAAATGGACTTTCTTAAACATTGGTTTGATGTTAACCCTCTCAATTGGCATCGCTTCTGCGGTCTATGCAGCCGCCTCATGGATGGGGTTGTGACATGCTTGAAAAATTACTGGGATTAATTCAGAATAATGGAACGCTTTCACCCGCTGAAATCGCACGTCGGATGAACATTCAACCTACGCTGGTAGCTGTGATGTTGGAAGATCTGCAGCGGCGCGGTCTGCTTCGAAAAATGGAAGTGGAATCCTCCTGCACGAGCGAAGCCTGTGGTGGGTGTTCCCTGTCCAGTAGCTGCAAATCAGACAAGCCGCGGGTGTGGGAAATAAACATCCCAACCTGATCTAACCAGTTTTTACTTATCGTTCCGTCTCCACCCACATCTGCTCTCCATCAGTTGTCAATGAAATCCAACCGCTTTGGATGGTGTTGATGGTTGGGACAGCGCTATTTTCAATGACCGCATCTACTATTTGCAATTGCGGCGTAAAGCGATCGAATTTTGCTGTATTTTCATTACCCAGGTAAACCACACCAGCGAATGGCCATGTTCCAGTATCGGCCTGCCCAAAAACCAACAGTATAGAGAAGTTCTTCCAGGCAATCTTCATCATCTTTTCTGCTTGATCTGCTTTTTCAATAATAAGTACAGCACCGCCGCCCAGATCTAGCTGGTCGCCAACTTTCATTATATGAACTGATTTACCCAGATCGCTGATTGTATATTCCAGGTTGGTTGCGGATTTGGATGCCGTCAAATCTCCCACCCGAAGAATATGATCCACATCAAGCTGGGGCATAGCGCCGGTCATAGCCAGCATATCAGCGCTTGAACCTGGAGCAAGGATCAGGTAATCCAATTGTCTGTGCAGGATCGGTAGCCTGCGGTCGATGGCTGAAAGCAGCGCAGTTTTATCCTCACCGCCGTTCACCAACATGTATCTCCCGGTCGGGGTCTGGATAAGGGCTGTCCGTAAGTTGCTATCATTTAGAAAAGTAACATGCAGCATGTTATCCGGCGCATCCACCCCGGCGTGCCACAGGGTAACAGTAACCAGCATCAAACCGGTAAAAACAATTGCCGGTTTGAAGAAAGAACGGAGTCTATCCGTCCAACCAGGTTTGTAAACGATCACAGCCAGTAAAACAAAATACAAAATGACGAAAATGGTTGGAATATCATTTGTGCGGTATACCGGCAAATTCAACCCGGAAACCCATTCCACCACCCGAATGGTGTATGTCGTAAATGGGACAGCCAGGAAACCGATCAATTTTCCCAGAGGCAGCCAAATGAGGCCGGCTGCCATGGCGGCAGCAGAGGCTCCCATCAATGGCGGCTGGGCTGGTAGGATCAACGGATTCGCCAACATTAAAGCTAACGGAGCCTGGTGAAAATGGTATAAAAGCACCGGTAGGGTGGTGATTTGTGCAGCGATAGTGAATAAGAAGTATTCCCCGGTCCAATTGACCAAGGTCTTTAAGTATGCCCGCGGGATGTACTTTGTGGCCAATGATTTGAAAGCTAACTGAAATGGATTGGCAAACCAGATCAAGCCCAGGGTGGCAAAAAAGGACAACTGAAAACCAACATCCCACAGTGTGAGGGGATTAATAAGCAGCATCACGAAAGCGGTCAAAGCCAGTGTGTTAACGCCAGCTTGTCTGCGCCCAATCAACTGCGCCATGATCGCCATTCCGCCCATGATGCTCGCGCGCACCACCGATGCCCCGCCCCCAACCAGCAGTGTATAAAACGTAATCGCGATGATAGCAGCCGCAGCTCCCCGCCAATGCCCAAAGATGCGGATGCATATGGCAGAGATCAACGCAGCTAATATGGCAATATTAAATCCGGAAATGGCGATGATGTGCGAAGTGCCGCTGTTGCGGAAGGCGTCATACAGGTCTTCCGGAATGAGGTTGCGCGGACCCAGGATGATGCCTGTGATCAGTCCGTTTTCCGGTGCCGGGAAGACTTTGGATGTGATTCCGATGAGGTGGTCTTTGAAACGGTACAGCCAGACCCCCGGTAAAAAACCCTCGGCAGGGGATAGATCTTTGATCCTCGGGTAAGCAACCAGGGTGAATATCTTGCGGGTTGATAGGTATTGCCGGTAAGAGAATTCATCGTTCTCGAAAGGCGTTTCCGGTCGTGCATACAATCGGACCCGGTCGCCATAGTCCAGCCGGGTGTTGGGAGGCAACATGGCCATGATGCGTTCGTCAGTGGGATGAACTTGACCATCCATGAAAAAATTCACCATCTTCAATACTGCCAGCGTACTGCGGGTGCGGTAATCTGAGGGTTCGACCACAACCGCATCGATGGAGATGGATTTATCTGAATCGTTGTAATAATACAGCTGGTCCGGCTGGTATTTTGGCTGTGCATTCAGATATAACACACCGCCAAGGGATATGAAAATAAGCAGCAGGTATACCGGCAGCTTGGTGGCTGGAATGACCCAACCCAGTTTTATGAGCACGGTGTTACGCCTGCCAATGATCAATATACCGATACCAAAAACAAGCACGATAGCCAGTGCCGCAAGCCAAAGGCCGATCCCGCCACCAAACGCTGCGGCAGTGATGATGCCTGTGATTAAGGAGAGTGCAATCCACAGAAAAGGCATAAGGACTTACTTATCTACCGAAGATCTTTGACAGCCCCGGAATGAACATGGGTGTGCGGATTTGATATTGCAAATATTGCTCGCCAAATTTTTGGTGCATTTTTCGCTCTTCAAGATAAGCGCCAAGCACAAGATAGATGGTGGAGGACGCAATGAACGCCAGCGTATTGGCTGTCATCCACGGAAAGAACCAGATGATGATCAATGGCCAGGGTGTAGAGCGGATGCCGGACGTATTTGTACAACCCGGTCATCACCAGGCGTTCAACTGGTTTAGGTGCACCAGACATTTGGCTCACACCAAGAAAATCGGAGATACCGGTCACATTGAGGGTATATAATCCTGCAAGAGCAGCACCTGCCTGGATGGCCAATGTGATAATTATCAAAGGGTATGGAATGGTATAGATAGTTTTATCTGGCAACGCGTAGACCAGAATCAGAATGGGCAGCAGGCTGATCACTGCGAAGACATTATAGGCCAGGCGAAAATAGCGGGTGTAATATTTTGGATACCAATGCTCCATTCGTTGTTTAAAGTGGTTGGAAGCAAAGTAGGAATGGACGAATCCATAATCGATCATTACAAAAAAGATTAACAGAAACGACGAGATCATACGGATAATTATAAGATCAATTGGGCTGTATGACGATGTTGAAAAGAAAAAACCCTGGAATTGTAACCCCAGGGTTTCAGTGTATGGTTTGTTAAGGTTTACTTTTTCAGTTTATCCACATAGATCGTTACTGCCTCCAACATGAACTCCGCCAGGTGTGGATCGACCTTGTCGAAATTGGCTTTGAAACGTGGATCATCGTTGTATAAATGTGCCAGCCCGATCAACTGTTCCGGGCCAGGTGTCCAGAAGTAATCCATGTGCTTACGCCATTTTTCCACACCTGCCTGGGCTTGTGTTGATTCTGCTCCCCGCGGGATGGCTGCGGCAATTTCGCGGTAAGCGGCATCGCCTTCATCCGCGATGCGTTGCTTCTCTTCCTCTGAGTAACTCTTCCACTTTCGGTTCGAGGCTTTCACCACCTCAGGATCGTACATCTTCATGGCTTCCTTCTCATACTCAGCCTGCTGTTCATCATTGAACGGTTCAAATAATTGATTAGTGCTCATTTCCTTTTTTCCTTTCAAGTGGAGAATAGTATCTTCCACTGTGTTGATCAGGCGTTCCAACTGCCCGATGCGTTTGTAAAGCTGTTCTTTGTGGCTTTCTAATGCTGTTAAGACATCAAAGTCCCGGCGTCCCAGAATCTCTTTAATATCATCCAGCGGCACTTCCAGCTCACGGTACAACAAGATCTGCTGCAAACGCAGCAACGCCTCGTCCCCGTAATAGCGATAGCCATTATCACCAATGCGGGACGGCTTAAGGAGGCCGATCTCATCATAATAGTGCAAGGCACGGGGTGTGATGCCCGCCATTTTGGAAATCTGTTTTACAGTGTACATGTCACCAGTATAAACTATAACGTTACGTTAATGTCAAGTGGTTTACAAGCTATTCATTAGTTTGTTGAGATGGATAATATGGTTTAGAATTGAAATAGCTATCAATTACCTAACTCATTTTGTGAGGATTATTATGGAAGCAATTGTTGACCGCTTTTACCGCTACATCAAGATCGATACTCGTTCTGACCTGGAATCCGCCACCCACCCATCAACGCCCACCCAATTTGACCTGGCACACCTGCTCGTGAAGGAATTGCTCGAATTAGGGCTGACTGATGCAGTCATCGATGATAAGTGTTATGTGATGGCAACCCTGCCTGCCAACACCGAACAGCCTATCCCCGTCATTGGCTGGATTGCGCACGTGGATACCAGCCCTGATGCCCCTGGCGCGAATGTGAATCCACGCATCGTTAAGAATTACGACGGAAAACCCATCATCCTCGACGAAGCCTCGCAGACCATCCTCTCTCCGGTTGATTTCCCTGAAATGCTAAATTACGTCGGGCAGGATATCGTCACAACCGACGGCAAGACCCTTCTCGGCGCGGATGACAAAGCCGGGGTTGCGGTGATCATGTCCATGCTGGAATACCTGGTCAACCATCCAGAGGTAAAGCATGGGAAACTGCGCATTGGTTTTACACCGGATGAAGAGACCGGCCATGGCGCCGATTTCTTTGACGTGAAAAAGTTTGGCGCCGATTTCGCCTATACCATTGATGGTGGCGCGCTGGGAGAGCTTGAATATGAATCATTCAATGCTTCCATGGCGCGCATCCACATCCAGGGGCGCAATGTCCACCCTGGGACAGCCAAGGATCAAATGGTCAATTCTGTGCAGCTTGGAATGGATCTGCATGCTATGCTGCCGGTCAATGAAAGGCCGGAATTTACAGAGAAGTATGAGGGGTTCTTCCACCTGATGCAATTCAATGGGACCCCCGAAGAGACATCCATGGTGTACATCCTCCGTGATCACGACAGGGGGAAGTTCATGCACAAAGAACAGGTGCTGCGCGATGCCATTGCTTTCATCAATCATAAAGCTGGTGGAGAGCGGGTCACATTGAACTTGGTACAACAATATCAGAACATGAAGGAAGCAATCATGCCTTATTTCCACATTGTCGAGACGGCAAAAAAGGCGATGGAATTGGTTGGCGTTGAGCCTGTGATCGGCCCGATCCGCGGCGGGACTGATGGATCGCGGCTTTCCTACATGGGGCTGCCAACACCGAATATTTTCGCCGGGGGTCACAACTTCCACGGAAAATATGAGTACATCCCCATCAATTCCATGCGGAAATCGTTGGAGGTTGTATTGAAGATCATTGAGTTATATGCCAATCCAGGCTAATATGACAAACTTCATCCCGGGATATTGACAAATGAACTTGACTGGTAAAATCAACCGTGATAATCTAAACAAGGTTAGTCAGCATATTATATGAAAGGACACTCAATGGCTACATATATCATTACCGATGATTGCATTTCCTGCGGCGCCTGCGAACCAGAATGCCCCGAAAACGCTATTTCTGAAGGCGATAGCATTTTTGTAATAGATCAGGAAACATGCACTGCTTGCGCCACCTGCGCTTCCGTTTGCCCGGTGGATGCCTGCGTCCCCGCATAAATTAATATTTAGTGGAAATTCAAAAACATGGCGCCCTAACGGGCGCTTTTTGTATTTATGGGATTAATTGTCCTTATTCGCTTTTACATTAATTTGATATAGAATTAAGGATAGATGGGAAAAATGATATGAACCCTAACCAGATCCTTGTAATCGAAGATGAGCCCAGCGTCGGCGAAGTGGTCAGCCTTTATCTGCGCCGGGTGGATTACGACGTAGTCACCGTGAAAGATGGACGGGACGCCATGGAAATTCTGGATCAGGACTTTCCACAATTGATCATCCTGGACCTGATGCTTCCTAACGTGGATGGCTGGGAGATCCTCAACTGGGTGAGGGCGCGCAGCAACGTGCCGATCATCGTTCTGACTGCCCGGCGCGAAGAACGTGACCGCATTGCCGGCCTGGAAATGGGCGCGGATGACTACATCACCAAACCGTTCAGCCCGCAGGAACTGGTCAGCCGGGTTCGGGCTGTGCTTCGGCGCGGCAGAACGGATACCCCCGCCAACCAGCTTCTCCCGCTGGTTTTTTCTGATCTAAAAATTGAAGCGGGCAAGCGCATGGTGCTGGTGAATGAAAAGGAAATTGACCTGACCGGCAAGGAATTTGACCTGCTTTTACTTTTAGCGCGCCACCCCAAGCAGGTGTTCACCCGCGCTCAATTATTGGAACGAGTCTGGGGGCTATCCGACTATATCGACCCGGGGACTGTCACCGTCCATATGCGCCGGCTGCGGGAAAAAATTGAACAGAACCCATCCGAGCCTAAACACATCCAGACCATCTGGGGTGTGGGATATAAGTTTGAACCATAATTATGCCAAACCCACTAAAAAAGCTGGATAGCAATACCCTGGGATTCCTGCGCTTCATCATTGGCATCGTGCTCGCCCTTGAAGCATCCCTGGCGCTGCTTTATTTCGTAATCAAGATTCCCCTGAAAGATTTTGTTTTCATATTGGTCATTATGAGCCTGACAGCGGTCGTTTCGCTGAGCCTGGTCTATATCGCTTACCGGTTGGGCTGGATGTATCGATCCCGGCACCTCAGTTGGACGATCCTGGGCGGCTATGGTATGTCGATGCTCGTGGTCGTGGTCGTGATCACTGTCATTACCCGTTGGATCTTCTCCAGCTTGACGGATGTGATGCTGACCGGAATATTGCTTTTCTTCGGAAGCGGCATTTTCCTCTCTTTTGGCTACATCCTTTCTGAAACCTTGAGCGGCCGGATCAATATGATCAGCAAGGCTGCCAGGGAGATCGCCCAGGGGAATTTAACCGGGCGTGTGCCGGTGATCGGGAATGACGAGATTGCCACATTGGGAGACACCTTCAACGAAATGACCCGCCAGTTGGAAGATATGGACATACGCCAAAAGGAGTTGCGCAAGATGCGCAATGACTTGATCGTGTGGGTCGGGCACGACCTGCGCACCCCGTTGACCTCCATCCGCGCCATACTGGAAGCTCTGGCAGACCGCATTGTTGAAGACCCGGTCACCGTGCAACGCTATCTGGACATGGCCCAGAAGGAAGTGCGCTATCTCTCCCGGCTGATCGACGACCTGTTCGACCTCTCGCAGATGGACGCCGGCGGCATCCGCATTGACCGGCAGAGCATTCCACTGGCAGACCTGATCTCGGATACACTGGAAAGTTTTACCGAACTGGCATTTCAACAGGGCATTAACCTGGAAGGCAGCCTGGACCCAGAGATCGACCTGGTTTATATCGATGCCATGTTGATTGGACGGGTTTTGAATAACCTGACCAGTAATGCCATCCGCTTCACCCCTCCAGGTGGCACCGTGAATATCATTGCCGAGCGGGAGAATAAAAGGGTCAATGTTTCGGTCAGTGATAATGGGGACGGCATCAAACCCGAAGACTTGCCCTACATCTTTGAAAGTTTCTACCGCGGAGAGAAATCCCGCAACCGTAAAACGGGCGGCACCGGGTTGGGTTTGGCCATCTCACGTGGCATCATCGAAGCGCATGGCGAAACCATCAGTGTTGAGAGCGAAGAAGGCATTGGAACGACTTTTACGTTTACAGTCCCCGAGCAGCCGCCAGAGAAAAAATCATTAGATTGAAAAAGGATGGAGATAATGCGTATCGTTTTATCAGCGCATCCATCGTTAGAACCAAGACACTTACCTTAGCAAACCCATCGATAAAAGCTACTATAATTTAGATCATCATGTTAAACCGCAAGTGGATCATTGGGATCGTTGTTGTGCTTCTGGCCGGGATAATCGGCGGAGGATATTTACGCTTGACTCCGAAAATCATCTCCACATTGCCCGCAGATGGCTCTATATCTGTTTTTAGTGAAACGCCAATCCAGATCTCATTTTCAACGGACATCCAACCCGAAGGCATCGAAAAACACCTCTTGCTTGAACCTAACACAACCGGCATCTACCAGGTCATTGGCAATACCCTGGTCTTCACGCCATCCGTTCCATGGGGGCAGGATCAAACCGTGGCAGTTACCATTCTTCCGGGGATCAAATCCACCCTGGGTATTCCGCTTATGGAAGGCAAAACGTGGCAATACACAACCCGCCATCCCTGGCTATTATTCCAGATGGATATGGATGATCACAGCGATGTCTATTCCATCGACCCCAATGGATTGGATGTCACCAGGCTGGTAAATAATGGCGACGCGATTCTGGATTACACTGTCACACCAGACCATCAACTGTATTACAGCACCTCATTTATCCCAGACGGTACTACCATTCGCAGATTGAATATACAGGATCAATCGCTGGAGGATGTTCTCACCTGCGAAAGGGCTGTCTGCACGGGTATGCGTTTGTCACCTGACCAGAGCAAGTTGGTATATCACAGGATCGACCGGTCCGAAGCATCCGGCGTAAAACCGGCTTTGTGGATGGTAGCTTTAACGGATGGAAAAACCGATGGACTACAAGCGCTGGTAGGTATCAAAGATCACATCACCCGTGACCCGGTCTGGTCTGCCACAGGCTGGTTGGCATTCTATGATGAAACATCTGCCGCGTTTCAATTCTTTTACCCGACCACCGGTCAGCGAGTGAGCTTTGAGAACGCAACCGGCGAACCGGGTAGTTGGTCTGCAGATGGTCAGACGTACGCAGCGCCGGATATCAATTATTCAACCGGTTCTTCCAACACCCCGCTTTATTACAGCCAACTCATCCTCTATAACCCTGAAACTGGTGAGCGCAGCGAATTGACCCGCGACATCCGCATGGAAGATTTGCTGCCAACCTATTCTCCAGTTCGTAGTGAGCTTGTTTTTGCCCGCCGTTATTTGAATCCGCAAAATTGGACCCCAGGACGACAGATCTGGGCGATGAACAGCGATGGCACCAATCCCCGCCCGCTCACCAATTCCGGGGTGGATAATCACCTGGGCTTTGCCTGGAGTCCCGACGGGGATCTGCTGGCTTATTTGCGCTTCAACACTGCCTCGCTCACAGGGGAACGACAATTGTGGCTGATGGATATGGTCAAAGGAACCCGCCAGAAAATATTGATGAATGCCTATAATTTGCAATGGCTGCCCTAATCACTGGCATTGGATATATTATCGCAAGAACACTACGGTCATACCATTGGTATAATAAACGCATGCCCTTAACCATAGAAGAAGTGACCCATATTGCTGACCTGGCGCGTCTCTCCCTGACGAACGAAGAACTGGCGCTGTATCGTGAGCAGCTATCCGCAATTTTGGATTATGCTTCCCGCTTGCAGCAGGTGGATACACACGATGTGCCCGCCACATCCAGTGTGCTGCCCCTTCAGAGTGTGCTTCGGGAAGATGTTGTAGTCCCCGGACTTGAGTTGGATGCTGCATTAAAGAATGCCTCTTCCATCAAGAACAGGCAATTCAAAGTGCCACCGGTGCTGGATTCATGACAACCGACCTGACGCAGCTTGGTATCGCACAGGCTTCCAAACTGCTTGAAAAAAAAGAGATCAGCAGCCGGGAGTTGACGAAAGCCTATCTCGACCGGGTGGACACCCTTAATTCGTCCCTGCACGCCTATCTGACCCTGACGCGCGAAGAAGCACTCTTCAGGGCAAATCGGGCGGACTTCTTCTTTCATCAGGCGCCCGATCAGCGAACCGAACCGGTCACACCATTGCTGGGGATCCCCATCGCAGTTAAAGATGTACTGGCGCTTTCCGGTGTGCGCTGCACCTGTGGTTCCCGCATCCTGGAAAACTATGTGCCGCCCTTCACCGCAACATCAGTGGATAAATTGTTGGAAGATGGGGTGATCATCCTCGGCAAGACGAATACAGATGAATTTGCAATGGGCTCTTCCACCGAAAACTCAGCCTATGGCTTTACCCGCAATCCCTGGAACACAGAATATGCGCCTGGCGGTTCCAGTGGGGGCAGTGCCGCAGCTGTGGCAGCCGGGATGGCTTTGGGGGCGCTTGGCACAGATACCGGCGGCAGTGTACGCCAGCCAGCCGCTTTTTGCGGTGTTACCGGTTTAAAAACCAGCTATGGAAGAGTATCTAGATACGGGTTGATCGCTTATGGATCATCACTGGATTCAGTGGGGTGTTTTGCACGCAGCGCTGAAGATGCCGCCATGATCTTTACTTCCATGGCAGGGCACGACCCGCGGGATGCAACATCGCAAGATGTACCAGTCCCGATTATCGAGATGGACAAAGCGACTGACCTACAAGGGTTGAAAATCGGTATTCCTGAAGAATACTTCATCACAGGCATCCAGCCCGAAGTGGAGCAGGCTGTTCGACAGGCGATCAAAGTTTATGAATCACTTGGGGTGGAAGTCATCCCAATCAATCTGCCGCACACCGAGTATGCTTTGCCGGTGTATTACATCATCGCGCCGGCGGAAGCCAGCGCTAACCTGGCACGCTATGACAGCGTCCGTTTTGGACACCATCACCCAATGCCAGGTTATATCGAACAATTCAAAGAGACACGCGGAGAAGGTTTCGGACCGGAAGTGAAACGGCGCATCATGCTGGGTACTTATGCATTATCCGCCGGTTATTATGACGCCTTTTATGGCCAGGCGCAGAAGGTACGCACCTTGATCAAACAGGATTTCGATCTGGCTTTCGAACGAGTGGATGCCATCGCCGCGCCAGTTACTCCGACCACGGCCTTCAAACTGGGCGAGCACACCGGCGATCCATTGGCGATGTATCTCGAAGATATCTTTACCCTTCCCGCCAACCTGGCGGGTATTCCCGGGATAGCTTTCCCGGTTGGATTTGACAGCAAAAAACTACCGATCGGGATGCAGTTGATGGGTAAAAGCTTCCAGGAAGATGTGCTGTTAAGAATGGCGCATGCGTATCAACAGGAGACCGGCTGGCATAAAATGCGGCCGGGACCTGAGATTGAATGATACGAATACTATGAAAAGGATGGAGAGATGACATTCAAACAACCTGCCTCGGCTGATGACTTGATGAAATGGGAATGGAAGGATTTTGAACCGGGTTACCTGGAACTGGAAAAAACCGAAGTGAACGCTGGTAATGTAGAATCCTGGCTATCTGGATGGTCGCGGGTGGCGGAGAGCGTGGACGAGCTTTACAACCGTTTATACATTGCCACTACTGTGAATACGGTTGACAAAACTGCAGAAGCAGGATTTGCCAATTTCTTTGACACCATCTTCCCCAAAGCCCAGGCGCATGAGCAAGTATTGAAACTTAAACTACTTAAAAGCAAGCTGGAGCCGGTGGGGTTCGAAGTGCCATTGCGAAACTACCGCTCTGAGGTAGAACTATTCCGTGAGGATAACCTGCCTTTGTTTGCCGAAGAACAAAAGCTGGGCAATGAATTTGATAAGATCATTGGCGCGCAAACCGTGATATGGGATGGCAAGGAAACGACCATCACCCAGCTTGGGCCATACTTGCAATCCACTGAACGGGAAACTCGTAAACGCGCCTGGCTGGCTGAGATGCAGCGCTATTACGAAGACCGCGACGCGATCAACGCGCTGTGGGTGAAAAACCTGACTTTACGGTTAAAGATCGCAAAAAATGCTGACAAAAAGGATTATCGTGATTTCAAATGGCATCAGCAATACCGTTTCGATTACACCCCGCAAGACTGCCTAGATTTCCATCAGGCCATTGAAGAGATCGTTGTACCTGCTGTCTCAAGGCTATTAGAGCGCCATAAGCAGCAAATGGGAGTTGAGAGCGTCCGGCCGTGGGATATTGACTTAAAGATCTATGTTGATCCGTTGGGCAGACCGGCATTAATACCGTTCGAAAATGTTGATGAACAGGTCGCCATCACCCAGACCATCTTTAATAAAATTGACCCGGTTCTTGGCGGATATTTCAAGCAAACGATCACCGATAAATTGGTGGATATCCCCAATCGCAAAAACAAAGGCGGCGGAGCTTATTGCACCAGCCTCAACATCATCCGCAAACCGTTCGTCTTCTGTAATTCAGTGGGGACGCATAACGATGTCCAGACCCTTATCCATGAGAGCGGGCATGCTTTCCACGTCTACGAAACAGCCAACCTGCCATACATGCCGCAATTAAATGTTGGAATGGAAATTGCCGAAGTCGCATCGATGGCAATGGAGCTGCTGACCTCACCTTATTTGGAAAAAAGCAGAGGCGGTTTTTATTCAAAACAGGAAGCTGCCCGGGCAATCAGTGAACACCTGATCACTTCCCTGATGTTCTGGCCATACATGGCAGTCGTGGATGCATTCCAGCACTGGGTGTACCTGAACCCGGAATTGGCGATCGACCCGGAAAATTGCGATGTCGAGTGGGGTAGACAATGGGATCGTTTTATGCAAGGATATGATTGGACAGGATACGAGGATTACAAAAACACTGGTTGGCACAGGAAAGGCCACATTCATCAGGTGCCGTTCTACTATATTGAATACGGCCTGGCACAGCTTGGCGCAGTACAGGTGTGGAGCAATTCTCTGGAGAATCAGGCGAAAGCAGTTGCAAGTTATCGCCATGCACTATCATTGGGAGCCACAAAACCGCTGCCGGTGTTATTCGAAGCTGCCGGCGCGAAGCTTGCCTTTGACGTGGACACATTGAAAAAGGCAGTGGATCTGATGGAGAGTCAGATCAATAAGATGGAAGAACTGGCATTGGAGTAGAAATTTGAATATACTCTGGGATGTTTTCGTGCTTTTTGCGCGGGTGGCGCTTTTCTCGTGGGGAGGCGGTCCCGCTTCCTTGGCGTTGATGCAGCGCGAGGTGACCGCCGTCAACTGGGTAACACCGGCTGAATTTGCGGATGCCGTGGCGCTGGGTAATGCGCTGCCGGGCCCGATCGCGCCGCAGGTTTCTGCCTATATTGGCTATAAATTGGCAGGCACCATCGGTGCTGTTGTCGCTGTCGCGGGTACGGTGGTGCCAACCACACTGCTGATGCTGGTTTTGATCATCTTTTTCTTCGGGATCAAAGACAGTCCAAGGGTAAAAGCCATGTTAACTGCTGTCCGTCCGGTGGTGGTTGGTTTACTCTTATGGACAGCTTACGACATGGCGCTAACGGTATTCAATGCCCGTAAAGCCCCAATCATTCCGGCGTTGATCCAGGGCTGGGATAAGGCTGTCATCGCATTGACCGCCTTCGGTTTGTTGACTTTTACAAATGTCAACCCGGTATTCATCATCGTCGGAGCAGCAATTTTAGGATTATTCATTTATCGCTGATAGAGGAAGATGATTATGTCAGAAACATTAAAGATCGTTATTCCAATGGCCGGGCTGGGTAGCCGCGTTCGTCCGCATACCTGGAGCAAACCCAAACCGCTGGTACAGGTCGCCGGTAAGACAGTCCTGGCGCATTTGCTGGATAGTTTTGCCACCCTGCCAGACCCCGATAATATTGAGCTGGTATTCATCATCGGCTATCTCGGTGACCAGGTGCGCGAATATATGGCGGAGTACTTTCCTAAGGTCAAGGCACATTATGTCGTGCAAAACGAGATGAAAGGCCAATCGCAGGCGATCTACCTGGCGAAAGAATACCTGGGCGGACCCATGATGGTGGTCTTTTCAGATACCCTGGCAGAGACCGACTTTTCGATGGTTGGCAAAGAGGATATTGATGGCTATGCCTGGGTCAAATCCGTTCCCGATCCGCGCCGTTTTGGAGTGGCCGAGATCAACAAGGAGGGCTACATCACCCGTCTGGTTGAAAAGCCAACCGAGATGGAGAATAACCGCGTAGTGATCGGCTTATATTATTACCGCGAGGCTGAAAAGCTTTTAAGCGCCATCGAAAACCAGTTGGAGAGCGGCAAGACCTTCAAGGGAGAGTACTTCCTGACGGACGCCACAACCATACTGTTGGAGCGCGGCGCGAAAATGAAGACCATTGAAGTGGGTTCCTGGCTGGATGCGGGTACATTCGATGCATTGATCGAGACCAATGCTCATTTGTTAAAGAGAATGGCTTCAGATGCGGCTGCCCATTCTTATAGCGCGGATGTCAAGATCATTCCTCCGGTTGCGATAGATCCTAGCGTAAAACTTGCCCGCTGCCAGATCGGACCAAATGTATCCATTGCCAAAAATTGCACCATCGAAGACAGCACACTGCAGGATGTGATCATTGATGAAAACACCGAGGTCCGAAAATCGAAGTTGAACCGGTCCATGTTAGGGCGCAAAGTTATCGTTGAGAATGTGGAAGGATCTGTGAATTTAGGAGATACTTCACAAGTCACATGCGTGAAGTGATAGTGGAGTGCCGGTCGGAATTTACGTATGCGCAAAAGCCGGTTCGATTTTTCTTTGAAGAATCCTGGCAGGATGTAAAACAGGTACTGGCACAATCGAAATTGCCAAATGGCATTTCATTCAGGATATTAACTATCGCCGGAGTAGTATTTGAGTTATATTATCTCGAGGACATGGACATTTGGCAGGCAAAACAAAATTAACACAAGGAGTCGGAATGCGGGAAACCTTCATTAATCAGCGAGTGGCCGGGTTGAAACCCTCAGGAATTCGTAAATTCTTTGATATTGCTGCCACGATGCAGGATGTTATTTCATTAGGTATCGGTGAACCCGATTTTATTACACCGGCTTCCATCAGCGATGCTGGAATACAATCCATCAAGCGCGGAGATACCCATTACACATCCAACGCTGGCTTGATCGAATTGCGCCGAGCTCTTTCACGCCACCTGGAGAAGCAATATCAGGTCACCTATGATCCGAATACCGAATTGCTGATGACTGTGGGTGTGTCAGAAGCCCTGTACCTGGCATTTTCGGCCGTACTGGAACCGGGCGACGAGGTTATTATTCCTACGCCGTGTTTTGTCAGCTACCAGGCTGAAGTGATCCTGGCAGGTGGTGTGCCGGTTGAAATTCCCGGCAAACTCGAGGAGGACTTTAATCCGAACCCGGCTGCCATCGAAGCGGCGATCACGTCCCGCACCAGGGTACTGCTCATTGGCTATCCCAATAATCCCACCGGCGCTGTTGCGACCCGCGAGTCGATGCTGCAAATTGCCGCGATCGCTGAAAAGCATGACCTGCTGGTGATCTCGGATGAGATCTATGACCGGCTGGTGTATGGATTTGAACATGTTTGCTTTGCCGGCTTACCAGGTATGTACAAACGCACCCTGCTGTTAGGTGGTTTCTCCAAAGCTTATGCCATGACCGGTTGGCGTATTGGCTATGCAGCCGGACCGGCAGACTTGATCAAAGGGTTGGTGCGGATTCACCAATATACCGTGATGTCGGCGCCGACCATGAGCCAGGTGGCCGCGTTGGAAGCGCTGGAGCATGGCGAGAATTACGTTGTGGAGATGGTCGCGGAATATGATCGCAGACGTAAATTGATCGTCAGCGGGTTGAACAACCTGGGATTGAAAACTTTCGAACCGCGCGGCGCATTCTATGCCTTCCCGCAGATTACAGTGACTGGTATGGATGAAGAAGCTTTTGCTGAGCGGTTGCTGAATGAGGAGCATGTAGCGGTTGTGCCTGGTTCCGCCTTTGGATTGGGCGGCGAGGGATTTGTGCGCTGCTCTTATGCTACCGCTTACGAAAAGATCGAAGAGGCATTGCGGCGCATCGAGAGCTTTATGCGGCGAATGGGATGACCGGAAGATTGATGAAATACGTCCCTGTCATCGGATTGGAAGTCCACGCCGAGTTAAGCACAACTACAAAAATGTTTTGCGGCTGCCGTGTGGTGGATTCAACCGTAGCTCTGCCGAACAGTTCAGTATGCCCGGTCTGTCTCGGCTTGCCCGGATCGCTGCCGGTGGTAAACCACAAAGCTGTTGAGCTGGGGTTACGAACAGCACTTGCTTTGGATTGCACTCCCTTGCCTTACAGCATTTTTGCCAGAAAAAATTACTTTTACCCCGATCTTCCCAAAGGTTATCAGATTTCACAATATGAAACGCCGTTGGCAGAAAATGGCAAATTATTGATCAATACGAACTCTGGCGGCAAAACCATTCGTATCCGACGGGTGCATCTTGAAGAGGATACTGGCAAGCTGACCCACGTTACCAGTGAAGGCGAAGCTTACACCCTGGTTGATCTCAACCGGGCGGGGGTTCCGCTGCTGGAAATTGTGACAGAACCTGATATGTCCAGTGTCGATGAAGCCAGAGTATATGCAGAGGCTCTGCAGCAGCTCTTGCGTTACATCCAAATCAGCTCCTGTGATATGGAAAAAGGCGCCATCAGGTTCGAAGCAAACGTTTCGGTGATGCCGGCTGGAAGTGAGCAACTGGGCACACGCACCGAGATCAAAAACCTGAACAGTTTCCGATCCATGGAACGAGCTATCCGGTTTGAAATACAGAGGCAGATCGCAATTCTGGAATCGGGCGGCAGCGTGGTTCAGGAGACTGTCGGCTGGAATGAAGTAGAGGAAATTACCTTCTCTCAGCGCAGCAAAGAAGAAGCCCATGATTACCGCTATTTTCCAGAACCAGATCTTCCGCCTATAGTCGTCAGTGCTTCCTGGCTTGAAGATGTAAAAAAATCTCTCCCAGAGCTGCCTGCTCAAAAACATTTGCGATTTACCCGGGAATATGGTCTATCGGACTACGATACTTCCATTCTGATAAGCGACACACGCATTGCCGCTTACTTCGAAGCGCTGATCAAGCATGGCGCGACTCCGAAAGATGGTGTCAACTGGATCACCGGGCAGCTTTTCAGTGAATTGAATGCACGATCCATGGATTGGGATGCATTACCCGTTACACCTGAAAACCTGGCGGGCCTTATCAGTAGGGTACAAGCTGGCGATCTCAATCTCCAGACAGCAAGGATGGTTTTCAGCGAGATGATCGAAACAGGGAAAGATGCTGGCCAGGTGGTAGCAGAAAAAGGATTAATACAAATTCATGATACTTCCATCATTGGAGAGACCATAACAGCGGTCATCGAGCAGAATCCGAGGGAAGTGGAATCATACCTGGCAGGCAAAGAAACACTGGCACAATGGTTTTTCGGGCAAGTCATGGGCAAGACGCGAGGACAAGCTTCGCCGGCTGTGGTCAAGAAGGAGTTGGAGGATCGATTGCGGCGGCTAAAAGAATCTCAATCATCTGATTAATAAAATGAATCAGGAGTGGTATCATATTATTTATAGTACTTAATCATATTGACACAGTAAGGAAAGAAAAATAAAATAATATTATCTCTTCCCAAGGTGGATTTTGTGCTTATTCTCCAGCCCATGCAGAAGGAAATCATCGCGAAATAAAGGCGGACATTCCGTAATGTCCGTCTATTTTTTTCTTAAAAGGGAATTTCAAAACCAGATAGAACAGGAGAAACCGATGGCTGTATCAACCAATGCTTTTGAAATGGCGCAACGTCAATTTGACCATGTAGCCGGATTACTAAAGTTGGACCCGCAGGTAAGTGAAGTTCTCCGCTGGCCCGCCCGCGAATTCCATATGCGCATCCCTGTCCGAATGGATGACGGTACTATTCGCGTGTTCAATGGGTATCGTGTCCAGCATAATGACGCGCGCGGACCGAATAAAGGTGGTATTCGCTTCCACCCGTCTGAGACGATTGATACAGTTCGCGCCCTGGCTATGTGGATGACCTGGAAGTGTGCAGTTGCGGATATCCCCCTCGGCGGTGGTAAAGGCGGCGTCATCGTTGACCCGGCCACTTTATCGGTTGGCGAAAAAGAAACGGCTCGTTCGAGCTTGGATCGATATCATGTATAAGAACATCGGTCCCCGCCAGGACGTTCCTGCGCCGGATGTTGGCACTACCCCCCAGATGATGGGATGGATGATGGACGAATATTCCAAACTGGTAGGTGAATACACCCCGGGCGTGATCACTGGCAAACCTCTGGGCGGCGGTGGTTCTTTGGGACGCACTGAAGCCACCGGTTATGGCGTGATCTACACTGTTCGCGAAGCTATGAAGTACTTGAAAATGGATTCTTCAAAATGTGTAGCAGCCATCCAGGGTTTTGGCAACGTAGCTCAGTATGCAGCCATTGGTTTCATTGAACAACTCAAAGGCAAGGTAGCCTGCGTATCCTATTGGGATCGAGATGACCGTACTTCTTACACAGTCAGTCATAAAGACGGTATTGATCCGCACTTCTTGATGAAAATCACAGACCAGTACGGCTCCATAGATAAAAAGAAGGCGCGTGAAGTTGGGTATGAGATCGAAGATGGCGGTGCCTGGATCTCGAAAGAAGTTGATGTGATTATCCCGTCTGCTCTGGAAGGCCAGATCAATGCAGAGACCGTACAAAAAGTCAACAAACGCGTTCGGATCGTTGCCGAAGGCGCGAACGGACCTACGACACCAGAAGCCGACGAAGTCCTGAAATCCAATGGCGTCTTTGTCATTCCAGATTTTCTCGCTAATGCAGGCGGTGTGACATGTTCTTACTTTGAAGGTGTTCAGAACGACATGAATTATTACTGGACTCGCGAAGAAGTCATCACCCGTCTCGACACCAAAATGACCCAGGCTTTCCAGGGCGTGCTGGAGATGGCTTTGACTCAAAAGGTCTTTATGCGGGATGCCGCTTACATGGTCGCGATTGCCAAAGTGGTAAAAGCCATGGAACTGCGCGGCTGGATCTAATTTAATTTTACCGGTTTGTTTACCTCCTTCCGTAAAAGACCCCCGTTTCGCGGGGGTCTTTTCATTCAGGGATATATCACCAGTCTCTGGAGTACTCTTCCAGGTAGTATTCCAGATTTTGCCGCCAGTACGCCTCGCTATGTGAACCATCCTGTACCAGCCAGGAATGCTCGATGTCGTATTTGGTCAAAAATTCCTCGAAGCGCCGTGTGTAGTTTAATTCCGAGTCCTGCAGCCCAATATCCAGGATAATGCGAGTTTTTTGTAGGTCGAATGAACCTTCCAAGATCTCTTCCATTACCTTTTTATCTGCTCTGAAAAATGATGGGCTGTGGATTCCTATAATCGAAAACAATTGTGGATTCTTTGTGCCAATTTTAAACGCCCAGGCAGAACCACGAGAGACACCGCCAATTGCACGGAATTCTCTGTCTTTCTTGGCAGAGTATTCACTGTTGATCCACCTTACCAGGGATTCGCCAATGGCTTTGTCATATTTTCCTTCGTTAGGATCTTTCCAACCTGGATCATAGGGCATAACCACAATAAATGGTGGAAAATCTCCGGCGGATATCCGTCGATCCATGATCTCTGGTAGACCCAACCTAATCCACTGATCATCCTGATAACTCTTGCCATGCAATAAATAGAGCACCGGGTAGTTCACTGCTGTTGAATAACAAGGAGGCAGGTAGATGGTGAAATACAACCTTCCAGGTAATTCTTTGGTTGTAATATATGACCTGGAAACCGTTCCTCGTTTATCCGGGCAGACAAACACAACTGTTTTTGTGGGAGTTGTTTGGTCGGTAGGATTGGTGGAAACAGCAGATTTTTGCGGATTGATGGTTTCGGTTGATTGCAATGCAGCGGTTACTTGCGTTTCCTGAACATTATTATTAACAGACAAAGATTGAGAATTGCATGCGCTCAAAATAAAAGTGGATATCACAATGAAAATCGAATAACGAGAAATTGCCCCCGATGAAGTTTTGTAAGTGTCTTGACGTATCGGCATACTTCGCATTATACTCTCTCTCGCCGGGGTGTAGCGCAGTTGGCAGCGCACCGCGTTTGGGACGCGGGGGCCGGCGGTTCAAGTCCGCCCACCCCGACTTTTTTTATTTTTTACTAGAAAACACCTCCCCTATTAATGCTTCGAATACTTCTTACGGATAATTATACCTAAAAACTTCCAGCCTACCCCATTGAAAAATATGCCGTACGAAAACCAAAATTAATTTATAATTGAACTATGCCAAACATCAAATTTGATTACCTGATCGAAGCGCTGCATTACTCACCGTACGGTGAATTACAAAATATCCGGGTGTTTGAACGCCGTGGACCATCCTTTTCAGACAGGCTCATTTTATCCCGTGCCCAGCTTGTTGATTTGATGCAAGCTGGAAAAAAAGTGGTTGCAGGGAAACGACAAAGTTACCTGGCAAGTACCTTCGATGTGATCGACTTTGTACAACTCTCTGGCACGAAAGATACTCCGGTCATTGTTTTAGGAGAAGAACCCGCGTCTGAAGATCGATTGCCCGGCATTCCTGTTTACTAATCGCTTTCGTTTTAACTCAATAGCTTATGTCCTCTTCAACCGTTTTTCTGTCTATCATTTTTCCTGCATATAATGAAGAGGAGCGTATTAAATCCACTCTTGATAAAACAATTAAATTCTTGATCAACCAGCCTTATTCTTCAGAGATCATTGTTGTTGAAAATGGCAGTTCAGATGGGACATTTCGAATTGCCAGTTCGTTCATCGATAAATTTCCAAAGTTGAAGGTTCTCCGCGAGGATGAAAAAGGGAAAGGTTTGGCTGTCAAACGCGGCATGCTCGAAGCCGTGGGGCAGTTTCGTTTTATCTGTGATGTTGACCTTTCGATGCCCATTGAGGAAGTCAACCGTTTTATCCCACCAGTCATGGAGAGTGAAATAACCATTGCTTCCCGCGAAGCACCGGGAGCGCGAAGATATAATGAACCTGAATACCGGCATTTGATAGGGAGAGTTTTTAACTTCATTGTCCGTGTGTTGGCAATCCCAGGTTACCATGACACCCAGTGTGGTTTCAAGTGTTTTTCCGCTAAGGCTGCCGATGAATTGTTCCCTTACCAAACCATAACCGGTTGGACCTTTGATGTAGAAATTCTGTATGCAGCTCGAAAATTTGGCTACAAGATCATTGAGCTGGGCATTCCCTGGTATCACGATCCTCACAGCAAAATTAAAGTTTTCCGAGATTCTATACAAATGATGTTAGATTTGATCAAGATCAGATTGAACGATTTGCGCGGCATGTATGCGAAAAAAGTTTGATCGGTCTTTATTACCACCCTCACCAGATTTTTTATTCGAAATAAATTTATGGAGCTGTGGCATCATGCATGTCGCGGGTGTGGATGAAGCTGGACGCGGCGCCTGGGCTGGCCCGGTGTATGCAGCGGCTGTCGTTTTTCCGAATAACCCTGCTTTTGCAGAAGACCTCAACGGAGTTAATGATTCCAAGAAGCTATCCCCGGCAAAACGCGAATATTGGGCAGAGAGAATAAAGCAGATTGCAACTTCCTGGTGCGTTGGGACAGCCTCTGCGTCAGAAATAGACTCATCGGGGATTGTACCTGCAACCCGAATGGCGATGATAAGAGCAGTGGAAGGAATCAGCGTACAACCAGGCTATATTCTGATTGATTACCTGACGCTTCCTGAACTAAATATCCCTCAAAACCCACTGGTAAAGGGTGATGCCCGTTCGCTTACCATCGCGGCGGCGTCCATCCTCGCAAAAACAGCCCGGGATAATGAGATGATCCGTCTTGCAGAGGAATATCCAGGCTATGGTTTTGAAAAACATAAAGGCTACGGAACAACATTCCATATTGAGAATTTGAATTTATTGGGACCGTCCCCGGTTCATAGAGCTTCCTATAAGCCACTTTTGAAATCAATTCAACTCAGTTTTAGTCCATAGCTTTTTTCTCGAAATGGTTATATAAATCAGCCCTTCAATAATTGAAGGGCTGAATAAGTATTAATATATGTTTTACTTCTGAGAAAATTGTTTCCGTGCTGGTGACAGGAAATATTTTGTTAATTCTGCGGCAACCGAAGGGACGAAGAGCAGCGGAATCATAACTACCCACTGTTCCAAACCAAGAGGATACGTGTCAAAAATGGTGTTAAGAAAAGGAATGTAAACGACTGCAAGGATCATGACCATCGAAGATAGCACTGCGATGTTCATCCATTTATTGGTAAATACACCGATCTTTAGCAGCGGGAAGTATTCGGAACGTGCGGTAAATGCACGCAAAAGTTCTGAACAACTCAATGTCACAAACGCCATCGTTTCAGCAAACTGGACCTGATCCGGATAGGTATTCAAACCAATGAAATATGCACCAAGTGTTGCTGCTGTGATTGCGATTGTCTGGATAATGACTCCATTGCGCATGTACTTGTTAATGATGCCTTCTTTCGGAGGACGCGGTGCTTGCCTCATGATATCTGGGTCGCCTTTTTCGGTACCCAAGGCAAGCGCAGGAGCGCCATCTGTCACCAGGTTCAACCACAACAACTGGATGGCGGTCAGCGGAGAAGGCCATCCAAACAGGGTGGCTATGAAAATGACCATGATCTCTGCCATATTGCAGGAGATGAGGTAGTAAACGAACTTACGGATGTTGCTATAGATGATGCGGCCTTGCTCCACCGCGGAGACGATACTAACGTAGTTGTCATCTGTCAGCACCATATCGGCTGTTTCCTTGGCAACGTCAGTACCGGTGATTCCCATGGCGATGCCAATGTCTGCCAGTTTGATGGCGGGGGCGTCATTGACTCCGTCACCTGTCATTGCCACCACTTCTCCATTGTCCCGCAGTGCTTCGACGATCTTCATTTTGTGTTCCGGGGAGACACGGGCATACACATCGGTATTCTTTACCACCTCGCGCATTTCTGCTTCAGTCAATTCATGGATGTCTGCACCAGTGCGAACTTCTCTTCCTGGTCTGAGCAGTCCAATGCTTTCGGCAATGGCCCGGGCAGTGTTGGGATAATCACCGGTAATCATCACTGTGCGGATGCCAGCCTCGCGGGCTTTATCCAATGCAGGTTTTACTTCAGTTCTTGGCGGGTCGATCATGCCGATCAGACCGGCAAAGATCAGATCTTTTTCCAACTCGGGAGAAGAGATCTCTTCAGGCATTGCCGGAACCAACCTGTAAGCCATTCCCAAAACACGTAGGGCTTGATCTGTCATCGCATCATTGGCTGCCAGCACTTCTTTACGCAGGCTATCATCCAATACGCGCTGCCCTTTGTCGTCGATCTGGTTGATGTGGGTGCAGAGTTTTAATACCTCATCCGGTGCACCTTTGACGGCAACCGCATACCACTTTTTCTTTTCAGTGTCGTACAAAGGAGATATGTCATCAGCGTCAGGGTTTTTGATGCTGTGAATGGTTACCATTCTCTTTCGTGTCGAATCAAACGGGATCTCATTTTCTCGTGGGTAAGCGGAAAGTACATCTTTAGTTTGCGCTCCAGCTTTTACTGCTGCAACCAACAGGGCACCTTCGGTGGGGTCACCGACCATGCGGAAACCGGTGGTTAATTCAGCCTCTTCAAGCAGGGCGTCATTGTTAATTACACTTACCCATAACGCTGTTGTGGCAGCCGGGTAGTCTTCCAATTTGATGGGGTTACCATCAATAAGAAATTCTCCTTTTGGGGAGTAGCCGCTGCCAGTGATTTCAATGAACTTTCCATCCACCCACACTCGGGTAACCGTCATTTCGTTCTGCGTTAATGTACCAGTCTTATCCGAGCAAATGACGGTGGCAGAACCGAGTGTCTCGACAGAGGCAAGCTTTCGGATGAGAGCGTGTTTCTTAACCATCTCTCGCATTCCCAAGGCTAGACTGATGGTTACGATGGCAGGTAATCCTTCCGGAACAGCTGCAATAGCCAGGCTGACGGCGATCATAAATGTATCGACGATCTCTTCTACATTCCCGTGGTTGCGAATGACGCCGATGGCGAAGACAAATCCACAGATGATCAGTGCGGCGATGCCCAATACTTTTCCGAGATCTTCAAGTTTTCGCTGGAGAGGTGTTTCTTCCAATTCGACGGATTGCAGCATGGTGGCGATCATACCAAGCTGGGTGTGCATACCTGTGGAAACCACAATACCCTGACCACGGCCATAAGATACCAGCGTGCCCATGAACACTGTATTCTTCCGATCTCCCAATGGAATGTCGCTTTCCAGCCTGACACCTGCATTCTTTTCTACCGACAACGATTCCCCGGTGAGGGCTGCCTCTTCTATTTTGAGGTTTACAGCCTCCACCAAGCGAATATCCGCCGGTATATAATTTCCAGCTTCCAAAAAGACCACATCTCCGGGAACCAGTTCAGGTGCGGGAACAGAGACTCGCTTTCCATCACGCAGCACCTGGGCATCTGGAGCAGCCAGTTTCTTTAACGCCGCCAGGGCTTGTTCTGCCCGGCTTTCCTGAACTACGCCAAGTACAGCATTAAGTACAACGATAGCCATGATCGCACTGGCTTCGATGTAATCTCCAAGCACAGCAGAAATGACCGAGGCTACGATTAGCAGGATAACCACAAAGCCTTTAAGCTGGTCAAACAACCTTTTGAAAAATCCGGGGCGGGGTGCCTCAGTGAGTTGATTAAGACCATATTCATCGCGGCGTTTGACAACTTCAGATGAGCTTAATCCACTTGGCAGTGGTGTGTCCAGCTTTTCAATGACTTCATCCTGACTTAGTGCATGCCAGCTAAATTGCAGATTCTTTTTCTGTTGGGAATTTATATTGTCTGTCATTTTTACGTTTTCTCTCCTCGTGTTTGTTAAACCCTCTCGGGGGGGAGTGCGATACGGCAGATTATTTTTGTTAAACATGTATTTTATCAGAAAAATACTTCCTCTTACCCAAGAAATTACTAATACTTGAGCTTTTCATTTACACAAACCAGGCAAGCAATTAAATTTGACCCCTTCGATTGAGAAATTTGCT
The DNA here is from genome assembly GCA_963841805.1 of uncultured Chloroflexia bacterium. Lineage (GTDB taxonomy): Bacteria > Chloroflexota > Anaerolineae > Anaerolineales > Anaerolineaceae > PNON01. The sequence continues at coordinate 127,532 of CAWJEB010000010.1, read as the reverse complement.
ATAATGATTTTACCAATTATCATTTTCTATGGAGGTCATATGAAAGGTTCAGAGGTTATTCTACAAATACTTAATGAGCAATTGGCAGATGAGCTCACAGCGGTAAATCAATACATGGTACATGCTGGGATGTGCGCCAATTGGGGGTATGTAAAACTGCATGACGCAACCGAAAAACGGGCAATCGAGGAAATGAAGCACGCTGAAACTCTAATCGACCGGATCCTCTTTTTCGAAGGCACACCAATTGTCAGCAAGCTTAATAAAATGTTCATCGGTGCAAAGGTGGACCTTCAGCTACAAAACGATTTGAAAGCTGAACTGGACGCTATCGCTACCTACAACGCCGGCATCAAGAAAGCGGTGGAAGTTGGGGATAATGGCACCAGGGAGTTGCTTGAATCGATCCTAAAAGACGAAGAGAGACACCTTGACTGGCTGGAAGCACAGCTTGATCAGATCGATCAGATGGGCTTGCCCAATTATCTCGTGGAGCAACTGGGCTAATTTAATCAGATTAATAGAGAACCAAATAAAACCGTTGCCTGTTTTCTGGCAGCGGTTTTTTTTATTGGGATGGATCAACCGGAAGGGTAAGTACGAATTCCGCCCCACCATCCGGATTATTTCTCGCGGATAGGTTCACCTTTGTGCGCACGCGCTAGCTGCCTGGCAATGGCTAAACCTAATCCGGTACCGCCCTCTTCACGGCTGCGAGAACGATCCGCGCGGAAAAAACGTTCAAAGATTGTTTCCAATTCAGCATAAGGGATGCCTTCACCCTGGTCGCGGATAATTATCCTGATCCAGCTTTCATCTTCTTCGAGAATGCCGGTGATGGTTGAGCCAACTGGGGCATGCCGCAGTGCATTGCTAACCAGATTATTAATGATTTGTCCGATGCGAAATGGGTCAATGGAAAGAATATTCCTTGTTGTTTTTGTGCACATTGTTGAAAGTTTGATTTCCTTTTGTTCTGCTTGCGATTTGAATTGTTCAAATATATTTTCCAGTAAAACGCAAAGATTGGTGTCGGCTTTTTCCAGTTTCAGTTCACCTGCATCTACCAGTGATAGCGTCCGTAGGTCTTCCACAAGTCTGGTCAAAGCCAGATTTTGACTGTTGACATGCTGGATTTGATCAAGATCAAGGGGATACACGCCATCCTCGATCGCCTCCAGAATCGCACGCTGGATCGCCAGTGGTGTTCGTAACTCGTGCGCAATATCGGAGGTCATTGCCTTGCGAGTTTCCTGGGCTTTTTCCAGTGATTCGGCCATGGTATTGAATGCTTTGCCTAATTCTGCCAGCTCATCTTTTCCATTGACGGGCACTCTCTGACTGAGATCGCCGCCTGCGATCTGATTGGCTGCCTGCGTTAGCTGTTTTACCGGTCGTAGAATCAAGTATCCCAATAACATGGCTAATAAAATGGCAACACCACCAGCCAGCAAGGCGGCATTCTTGGCGGCAGTATTTAGCTTCAATAGCAGGGCTTGTTCTGCGCCTGGTTGAAATTGCATTCCACCGGTGGCAAATAAATAACCAACGATTTTTTCGGGCTTGTCTTTTAGTTTGATTGAGACTGACAACTCTTGAGAATCCAATGAGGCGCCGACCCTGGTATTTTCTGTGTCGATGAGGATCCTTCCATTGGTATCCGCAAGCATTAATTGCTGCTGCATCGGTCCTCTGCCACCACCCTGGGGTTCCATCATTCCCGGCATGTGATTGTTTCCAAGACGGTTATTAAACACGGTTTCTACCCCATCCCATGTATCATTTTGCTGATAATACCGCTCAAGGCTGTTAACTAATGTGTTCAATCCCGTCATACCGCCACGGAACATGTATGTATTGATTTCCCTTGCTGTGGAGACCTGGGCGAATCCAACAACTGATAGAATGGAAACCGCAGCGACAAGGATCAATGAAATTGCAAACCTGATCCTCATGAGCTATATCCTTTTAAAACGGTATCCCACACCAAAAACTGTTTCGATGCATTGCGGGTTGTGGGGGTCATCTTCCACTTTTGAACGAAGATTTTTGATATGTGCATCGATGGTGCGCTCATACCCTTCGTAAGCCATGCCCTGTGATTGCTCCAGTAATTGCAGTCGGGAATAGACCCGGCCGGGTTGTGAAGCCAGCGTAGAAAGCAGACTGAACTCTGTGGGAGTAAGGTCAAGCTCTGTTCCCGCTTTACTCACCCTGTGGCCATCCAGGTCGATGACAATGCTACCGACCTCAATAATATTGCTTTCATTGTTTGTAGATTTTCCGCTTCGGCGCAGCACTGCTTTTACCCTGGCGACCACTTCGCGTGGTGAAAATGGTTTCGAAATGTAATCGTCCGCACCAAGCTCCAGCCCGATCAGCCGATCCATCTCTTCCACCCTGGCAGTCAGCATGATAATAGGTACATCCGACTTTTTACGGATCTCACGGGTGACGTCCAGTCCATCCATGCCGGGCAAGTTCAAATCGATGATCACCAGTTCGGGTTTGTTTTGTTCCCATAATTTGAAGCCGTCATCGCCTCGGGCTGAAAGCAGCACAGAATAACCGGATTTCTCCAGATAGACGCTGTAAAACTTTCACCAGTTCAACTTCATCTTCGATGATCAATACTGTAGACATGAAGAAATTATAGCATGCAGACCCATTCGAATATTAATCTTCACAATTTCTTCACAAGAGTTTCATAATCCATTCATATTTGGGTCGTAAGATTACTTCAGATACTAATCAAACAAAGGAGTAAGAATGAACAAAGTCGTAATTATCATTATTGCCGTTGTGGCAGTGGCTGCGCTGATCTTTGGTGTTTTTGGGTTTATCCGCGCCGGTAGGGTAGCTGATTTCGATCCACGAGGTGCAATGTTTCAGCAAGGTGATGGATATGGTCCTGGCATGATGGACAGACAGGGCAACGATCTCGGGACCGGGAAACAATCGATTTGATTCTGGTTTCAGTCGCGGTATGATGGGCGGCGGTAAAGGCGCTGTTGGCAACCGTGGTTTCAACGGGATGCATGAATACATGGAAGAGGCGCTGGCAGAAGAAGTTTGGCTATACAGTCGATGAATTAAACTACACAGATGCAGGATGGAAAAACCATCCTCGACATAGCCGCTGATAAAGGTTTGACGGTAGCTGAATTCCAGACCATACAGAAAGACGCCATGACAACCGCAATTGATAATGCGCTTAAGGCTGGTGATATATCCCAAAATCAAGCTGATTTGATGAAAGAAAACCTGGCAAATGGCAGGATGGGTGGATTTGGTCCTGCCCGCCGGTAAGAATAGCATCCAAATATGACTACAAGAAGCCTCCCATTGGGAGGCTTCTTGTATGATAATAAATAGAAAATGGATACCGGAAAAATGTCCGACCCAAAGAGAAATTATATTCTTGAATTATCTGAAACAACCGATTGGATCCCTTTTCTTAAGAGCAATTCCCACCTACCCGGTCCCCGTGGAAACCTGGAGCTGGCTTATGCGGCAATGCAGATGGCAAATATGGTCATGGTGGAGAAGCTGTTGGCAACCGACTCGCCAGATTGTTTGGAAAATACACCGGATTGCTTTGTGGTGATGTGCGGTGTGATGGGCTTGGGATCGTTATTGCTAAGCGGTGAAAATGGTGTTATGACTCGCCATCTGTCATTACGAACCCGTTAGGGCGAGGAATCTCTCCCCTTATGACCAATTACAACTTTACATCGCTCCAACCGCGGAGGTAGGATATCGTGAAGTCTTATTACGATCTCAGTTCAATGCGAGTATTGTCTCTTCTATGATCAAAGTCCTCGCAACTAGTACTTCACCCGGCTGATCAGGTCTAACTTATCCAGGCGGTGGGTGGCCATGATCTGTCGGACAGTGCCGGTGAGGCCTCGCATCACAATGCTGTCGGTCTTTGCACCATGTGGAATATAATCCACACCACGCAGGAAATCACCGTTGGTGATGCCTGTAGCGGCAAAGAAAACATCTTCCGATGAAACCAGATCGTCAATCGTCAGTATCTTGTTGAAATCAACCCCCATTTCAAGCCCCAGTTTCTCCTCGGTCTCATTGCGGACGAAGAGCTTGCCCTGTATGTTCCCGCCCAGGCATTTCAACGCGCAAGCAGCGATCACGCCTTCTGGAGTGCCGCCGATGCCCATTAGCACATCGATACCTGCGTTACCGTAGCAGGTCATCAAAGCGCCGGCGATATCCCCATCCGGCAGCAGGCGGATGCGAGCGCCACAGCGCCGTACTTCGGCGATGAGGTCGGCATGACGTGGCCGCTCCAGGATGACTACCGTCACGTCCTCGATGTCCAGGTCAAGGGCTTTTGCTACCCTCGTTAGATTATCTTTCACGGGCGCTTCAATGTCGATCGCGTCCTTCGCGGCGGGACCAACAGCGATCTTATTCATATACACAAATGGACCCGGGTTGTACATGGTACCGCGCGGCGCCAGGGCAACCGAAGCGATGGCGTTCAATGCGCCGTTGGCCAGGGGACGGGTACCATCGATGGGGTCGACAGCGATATCCACCAGCGGTGGACGGCCATTGCCGAGACGCTCCCCGTTGTAGAGCATGGGCGCGTTATCTTTCTCCCCTTCACCGATGACGATTACTCCATCCATATCTACCGAGTTCAAAACCAGGCGCATGGCATCCACAGCGGCTTCATCCGCCGCTTCCTTGTTTCCGCGCCCCATAAAACGGGCCGCAGCCAGTGCGCCTGCTTCGGTGACGCGTGCCAATTCCAATGCCAGGTTTCGGGTTGGGGTGGTATCCATATCTTCTGTTTTCATTTTAGCTCCATAGGAAACTGATCAGATAAAATCCAATGACTCCCGCCCAGATCCAGGAATCGATGCGGTCAAATACTCCGCCATGACCAGGGATAATGTTGCTGGAGTCTTTTGCGCCAACCTGTCTTTTGAACACACTCTCCCCCAGGTCACCGAGCGGTGTAATGATACTCATTACCAAGCCGATGATCAGACCCTGCATCAGGGTTAGTTCTGGCATCCGCAGCTTCCACAGAAGGGTTAGAAGGATGGTGCAAGCGGTCCCGAAAAAGACTCCGCCGATATAGCCCTCCCAGGTCTTGCGCGGACTCAATCTTGGAGAGAAGCGGGTCTTGCCAAAACGGCTGCCAAATAAGTACGCACCAGAATCCGCCAGCCAGGCAGCCGGTAGGGCGAGCATAAACCACCATAAGCCATTTTCAAGACCGCGGATCGAGATCATATAAGCACCCAACCAGCCAATATAGATGATTCCGCCCAGGGTGATGGCAAAATCTGTGCCGGCCTTCTCCTGTCCTTTTTCATAGGCCAGAAGATGAACAGTCATCGCAGTCAGGATTATGGCGCTCAGGATCAGATCTGCATATTGGAATTGCAGAAAAGATCGAGCCAGCCCCAGCAGTGTGGTTCCGCCAACCACCAGCCGCATGGATGGTTGGTGGCCGCCCATGCGCATCAGGTTGACGTATTCCCAGGCAGATACTGCCAGGATCAATGTCATGAAGAGATTGAACGGAATTCCTCCCAGCATGATCAAGCCGATGCCTACAGGCAGCAGGAAGATGATAACCAGCAATCTTTGTTTAAGCATGTATGGATCTTCTATTTGTCATTGTCATCCAGGCAGCCAAACCTGCGGTTGCGTTGACAGAACGCGTCGATGGCTTTTTGTAGTTCAGCTTTGTCAAAATCCGGCCAGTAGGTGGGGGTGACGTAATATTCAGAATACGCAGCCTGCCAGATCAGGAAATTGGAGAGACGCATCTCGCCGGATGTCCGAATAATCAGGTCTGGATCAGGGATACCGGCAGTGAATAGATTCTGCGAGATCAAGGTTTCGCTGACATCATCCGCCTTGACGCCGCTTTTGATCAATTGTTCAACTGCGTAAACGATCTCATCCCGGCCGCCGTAATTGAATGCCAGTACAATAGTCAGCTTGTCATTGTCCTTAGTTAGTTCGATCGCATTTTCCACTTTTCTGCGCAGCTCGCTAGGAAGCTTATCCAGTCGCCCGATGTGGCGCAGTTTAACACCCTCCCCGTGCAGTTCCTTTAATTCCTTTTCTATAACGCTATTAAGGATCTTTAATAGACCTTCAACTTCTTCCTTGGGTCTTCCCCAGTTCTCAGTTGAGAAGGCGTAGATCGACAGGTATTTGATACCCAGTTCAACGCACGAACGAATGATCCGTCGCAGGTTTTCGGTGCCAGCCTGGTGGCCGGCCAGTCGTGGCAGACCGCGCTTTTTCGCCCAACGGCCATTGCCATCCATGATGATGGCAATATGCTCTGGAACTGATTCTTTCTTCTCGGAATCGTTGGAAGTCTCCATGGAACCCTTCAATTATACTTCCATGATCTCTTTTTCTTTTTTATATCCAAGCTCTTCGATGATCTCAATATATTTATCGGTCAGCTTTTGCAATTCCTCTTCGCCGTTCTTAAGCTCATCTTCCGAGATGAGCTTCTCTTTTTCGTATTCACGCAGGTCTTTGATCATATCCCGGCGGATGTTGCGAATCGCCACCCGGCTTTCTTCCAGTTGGCTATGCACCACTTTTACCAGGTCGCGCCGGCGTTCTTCTGTCAGTGGCGGCAAGTTGAGGCGTATGACTTTCCCATCGTTGTTGGGAGTGAGTCCCAGCTCGGATGCCAGTATAGCCCGTTCAATATTTCGAATGGAACCTCCATCAAAGGGTTTGATCAATAACTGGCGCGGCTCGGGAATGCTGATACTGGCCAACTGCATCAATGGGGTTGCAGCGCCGTAATATTCCACGGGAAGTTTTTCAATAATGGCCGGTGAGGCGCGGCCGGTGCGGATGGTGGCCAGTATGTCTTCCAGTGCGCTAATGGCGCCTTTCATGTGAGTTTCGGCCTCTTTGACAGATTCTTTGATCATAGCTCCTCCTCAATGGCTAAAAGTTCTTACAGTATTATATAGTATTTCATGGATACAAACATCCATGAATTGCAAAAATGGACGATAATTAATTATGGATAGTGTAAACGATAAAACTTGGGCGGAATCGTTATCCAATCAACAAATCTTGAGACTGCGCTTCTTGTTATTCATGCGCGAAATAGTACAATTGCGCATGTTTTAGCGAATCTTCTTTGTTTTTTAGCTGGAGTTTAGGTAATTGGGTAATTTACTATCGTATATAGCCAACGGGTTGGTCATTCTTGGGATGCTCGTATTGATAAGCGCCCTTTTTCAGGTTAAGAAGATCGTTCGGCCGTTGGAAAAGAACCAGGTTCGTCGAAAGTGGTATGTTCAATCTGGATTGATCCTATTATTCGTAATTGGGTATCTTGGTTATGCTGTCCAATATTGGAAAAGTTATTCTGAATGGCAGCAGTTGATCGTTCCCGGCGTGTTCTTTTTTGGCGCTATTTTCGTGTGGCTTACCATCTCACTGGCGCTACAGACCACGCTTGATATCCGTCGGATCGCGCTCCTTGAACAGGAGAATATCACCGATCCGATCGTGGGGATCTATAATCGGCGCTACCTCGATCGGCGTTTGACGGAGGAATTTGCCCGAGCCCAACGTTACCACCACGATCTGGCTATCCTGTTGATCGATATCGACCATTTCAAGAATGTAAACGATAAATATGGACACGCCATTGGCGACCAGGTGCTGCACAAATGTGGCAGCCTGATCCAGGATCACGTCCGAGCCACCGATACGGTTGCCCGTTTCGGTGGGGATGAGATCATGATCATTGCGCCGATGACCTCATCCACAACGGCTATGGTACTGGCAGAACGCATCCGCTCCAGTATTGATAAGTACAAGTGCATAATTCGTGGCGAGGATCACCAAGCAATAAAAATCGTTAACACCGTCAGTATTGGCGTTTCGTGCATTTCTGCTTCCACCGGGAAGGTGGATGTGCTGATCCATGAAGCGGATATGGCCATGTACGATGCCAAAAAGGCTGGCAGGAATCGAGTAGCGCTGGGCGGGAGAATCCGAACTGAGACTGAGAAGATCAGGTAAATTATGGTTGGCAGCAAGCTGTGGCAAGGATGTTGAGTTCCGCGGTAAGTATTCTGGTGTGGTTAGAAAGTAGTTTCGTTCAATAGGCGTATATATGGGAGGCTGATGATTGTTGTATTCCCTGTATTTCTGGCAATCATAATATGGTTAGGCTGGATTATTGGAATGATCTATGATGCTATCCATAAAGACGATTGATGGGTTTATTTTATTTTCTATGGTGGTTTCGAACTTATTGCGCAACAAGTAAATTGTACTGCCAGATAAGAATAAACAGCGCCTTCGTGTAAACAATACTTCTGTCCGCGTACTATGACCCCGGTCTCTCTTTAAATAAATAACCCCGAAGGTGCGAATCCTTCAGGGCTACTAATTATTCTTCGTCTAAAATTATTCCGAAACCAATGTTCCAGCCGGTTTGCCCATCAATGCATTCAACAGGGCTTCCTTATTCCACAAATTCAATACCAGAATTGGAAGTTTGTTTTCCATGCACAGAGAGAGGGCTGTGCTGTCCATCACCTCAAGGCGCAGGTTCAAGGCTTCGATGTAGGTTAGTGTATCAAATTTCCTGGCGTCGGGGTTGGTATTTGGGTCGCTGTCATATACCCCATCCACCTTGGTGGCTTTGATCACAACATCCGCATCGATCTCCATTGCCCGCAGCGCAGCCGCGGTGTCCGTAGAAAAGTACGGGTTGCCTGTACCGCCGCCAAAAATGACCACCCGCCCTTTTTCGAGGTGCCGTATCGCCCGCCGTCTGATATACGGCTCGGCGACCGAACGCATTTCAATGGCGCTTTGAACGCGCGTCATCACGCCCATACTTTCGAGGGCATCCATCAAAGCCAAAGCGTTCATAACAGTTGCCAGCATCCCCATGTAATCCGCAGTAGCGCGGTCCATGCCAGAGTCGAGCCCTACCTTGCCGCGCCACAGGTTACCGGCGCCAATCACGATGGCGACATCCACGCCCAGTTCACGAATATTTTTTACATGCTGGGCAATATCCCGTGCCAGGATGGGGTCGATGCCCGAACCATTGATACCGGATAATGCTTCACCCCCCAGTTTAAGAAGAATACGATGGTATTTCAGGTTTTCCATGTTCTGCCTCCGCCTCTATTTTAACAAAAAACCAACCTTGCGGTTGGTTTTTGAATGGTTTAATCTTCGGTACTTTCGCCTAATTCCCAGCGGGTGAAGCGCCGGATCTGGATATTTTCGCCCAAACTGACCACAGCTTCGTTCAGCATGGCCTGGACCGTGATACTATCGTCACGAATACTTACCTGACGCAGCAATACTGTTTCGTTCTTGAATTTCTCCAGGTAGCCTTCAACGATCTTGGGAATGATCGCTTCTGGTTTGCCTTCTTCTTTGGCTTTCGCGCTCGCAACCTGGCGCTCGCGCTCTAATACTGCTTCTGGTATCTCATCTTCTTTGACGTAGCGGGGAGCGGCAGCAGCGATCTGCAGCGCTATTTCATGCGCGAATTTGCGGAAGTTATCAGAGCGGCCGACAAAATCGGTTTCGCTGTTGACTTCGACCATCACACCCACCCGGCCTCCGCCGTGGGAGTAAAGTTCAAGTGTTCCATCAGAAGCGGTGCGGTCTGCACGTTTTGCAGCGGTGGCCAGTCCTTTTTCTCTGAGGAAATCCACAGCTTTGTTGTAGTCGCCGTCAGACTGTTCCAATGCCTTACGGCAATCAAGAATGCCGGCAGCAGTTGCGTCGCGCAGTTGTTTGATCATTTCAGTGGTAATTGTTGCCATTTGTGTTATCCCTATCTTGTCTAATGGTGCAGATTATTCTTCTTCTGCGGAATCTTCAGATTTATCGGCTGCTTTTTTGGTTTTTTTCGGCTTCTTTACTTCAACTTCTTCTGCCACTGGTTCGTCGTCAACGGCAGCCTCAGGTTTAGCCTTTTTGGAGGTTTTGGGTGCTGCTTTTAATTCTTCGGCTGCATCTATTTCTGGTGCGGCTTCTTCAGCGACAGCTTCAACTTTTTTGGCTGCAGTCTTTCGGGGCTGCTTTAACTTCAACCACTACTTCTTTTACCGATTCAACTTCGGGTGCGGTTTCTTCAGTTGCAGTTTCAACTTTTTTAGCTGAGGCTTTCGGGGCTGCTTTAGCATCTTCTTTAACTTCTTTTACAGCTTCAACTTCGGTTGCAGCTTCAACTTCTACTTCTTCAGTCTTAGCCTGGGAGAGTTTCGCCAGCGTGGCCTCGCCAAACAGGTCAACATCATCCAATTCCGGTGTCAGGTCAACAACTGGTTTTGGACCGCTGCTGGAAGCGGCTGCGTCCCGGGTAGCGGCGTCGGCATCCATTTCGGCATCTTCTTTGCGCATGGCTTTGCCTTCGATGACTGCGTCTGCCATTTTGCCAACCATCAACTTGATGGCGCGGATGGCGTCATCGTTGGATGGAATGACATAATCGATGCCTTTCGGATCGCAGTTGGTATCCACCATGGCGATCACAGGGACGTCAGTTAGATTGGCTTCATGAATGGCTGTTTCTTCACGGGAGATATCGATAACGAATAACAGGTCGGGGACGCGTTTCATGTTACGCACACCGCTTAATCGGATAAGCAGACGTTTCACTTCGCGGTCGATCATCAAAATTTCTTTTTTTGTCAGGCGGCTGGCTTCCCCAGATTCGTGGATCTTTTCAAGCCGGTCCAGCTCTGAAATTCGAGCGAACATGGTGGACCAGTTGGTGAGCATTCCGCCCAGCCAGCGTTCGGTCACATACGGCATGCCGCAGCGTTCAGCTTCTTCTTTGACCGTTTCCTGTGCCTGGCGTTTGGTACCCACAAACAGAATGACTCCGCCGTTGGCTATAGTATCTCTAACCAGGTTGTAAGCGGAGTTCAATGCTTTGACGGTTTGTTGAAGATCGATAATGTGGATGCCATTGCGCTCGGTGAAAATGTATGGGCGCATGTGTGGATCCCATTTGTTGGTGCGGTGACCGAAATGGACGCCGCTTTCTAGTAGTGCTTTCATAGAAATCACTGTGGACATATTACTCCTTCGCGTTAAGCCTCCGGTCCTTCTTTTCCTGGCTGACACTCCGAATAGGGAGCACGCTCAGTCAGATCGGGAACCGTGTGAGATAGGTTACTCTTGTGTTAGCACACAAGGCGGGTGCAAGTATATCACGAGATGACCTAAATTGGGGAAATTGGGTGGGTGTGTTGTAGTAGCAAAGTAATAATGTCCTAATGGTGACAACGACATAAACACAAATAATGTGGGAAGTCCGCTGCCAACTCGTAACCGCGAACTGATATAATCCAGTAAGAAATTGATTAATAAAAAGGAATGACCTTCGGAATGCGAGAATTAACTTTGGATGTAACCCAAAGAGATGGGTTTCAAGAGTACCAGGCGGAAAGGATCCAGCAATGGGAGCTATCTGCAAAGAGGTACTCTTTGCAGAATCCTTTTAGAAAAAGCTATCATCATCGGATAAATTCAGTTATTTCCAAAAGAATACCTAAAGGAAGCATTGTTTTAGAAATCGGCTGCGGTGATGGCAATCTATTAGCCTTCTTAGAACCATCAAAGGGAGTTGGTATTGATTTTTCACCTGCCATGCTCGAAAAAGCCAAAGCAAATTATCCCCATTTACACTTCGAATGTATGGATGCTCACCGTGCGAGCGCCTTAGACCAAAAATTTGACTATATCGTTATTTCCGACCTGGTAAATGATCTATGGGATGTCCAGGCTGTGATGGATGAAGTAAAGAAGCTTTCAAAACCTGAGACAAGGATCATAATCAATTTTTACAGCCGTTTATGGCAGCTTCCGTTACTGATCGCTGAAGCATTGCACGTTGCTACCCCGACCATGGAACAGAACTGGCTCACGGTTTCTGACATGGAAGACCTGTTGAAACTGAGTGGTTTCGAACACATTAATTCCTGGCCGGAAGTATTGTTTCCATTAAATATTCCCTTCATCTCTAATTTTTTTAATCAATTTCTGGTCAAACTATGGCCATTCTCGTGGCTTGCATTAACAAATTTGATGATCGCCTGCCCTCAGCCTATACCTCGAAAAAATGAACCCTCGGTCTCAGTCATTGTTCCAGCGCGAAATGAGGCAGGAAATATTCCGTCGATCCTTAGGCGGGTTCCACAAATGGGGCGGAATACTGAATTGATTTTTGTGGAAGGGAATTCCACTGACAATACCTATTCTGAAATTGAAAATGAAATCGCCCAAAACCCTGCAATTCATGCTCGATTGATAAAACAACCTGGTAAAGGGTAAAGGGGATGCCGTGCGGGCAGGATTTGACGCAGCAAAAGGAGATATTTTCATGATCCTTGATGCAGATCTGACTGTCCCGCCGGAAGACTTGCCCAGGTTCTACAATGCCATCGTGTCTGGCACAGGCGAATTCATCAATGGTGTGCGGCTTGTCTATCCCATGGAAAAGGAAGCTATGCGGTTCTTTAACTTCCTCGGTAACAAATTTTTTAGCATGGCTTTTAGCTGGCTGTTGGAACAACCGGTGAAGGACACCCTTTGCGGAACGAAAGTTTTATGGAAAAAAGACTATGATAGGATCAAAGATGGCCGATCCTACTTTGGGGAATTTGATCCGTTTGGAGATTTCGATCTTCTCTTCGGCGCAGCCCGCTTAAACCTTCGCATTGTAGATATGCCTATCCGATACCATGAACGCACTTATGGAACAACGAACATATCCCGCTGGTCGCATGGCTGGCTTTTATTGAAAATGGTAGCTTTTGCCGCTCGAAGGATAAAGTTTATTTAGTGGATGATGTTATGTTGACAGAACGCCATAAACACGAAATTGAACATGGAAAAATGCTCGCCAACTGTGGCGCAGAAAGCATTTGGGGATGGCGTTCACCAGCTGGGTTGGTGAGGGCAAAAAGAAGATCCGCTTTGATCCTTTCAAATATTCCAATGGCAACCGATCTAACATTCCTTGAAATTGGCTGTGGCACAGGAGATTTCACCGCTTTGTTTGCGGATTCCTGCCCAAATTTGGTAGCTTTGGATATATCGAAAGACTTGACTGACATCGCTAGAAAAAATCTGGCAACATCGCAAAAATGTAGAGGTGATCACTTCCAGTCTTGAAAACTTACCGTATGAAACCAGGTATGATGCAGTGATTGGTTCATCGGTTTTGCATCACTTGGAAATCAAACCCGCATTAATCCAGATATATCACTTGATGAAACCCGGTGGTTATTTTAGCTTTGCTGAACCCAATATGTTAAACCCTCAGATCTTGGTGCAGAAAAACATCCCCTGGATTAAAAAACGGATGGGTGATTCGCCAGATGAAACAGCTTTCTTTCATTGGCAAATGCAAGGGATGCTTGAACAGGCAGGATTTATGGATATTTTTATCACCCCATTCGATTGGTTGCACCCACTCGTACCGGATTGGTTGATACAACCAGTATGTGCAATCGGAAAAACTCTGGAAAGAATTCCGTTAGTGAGAGAATTTGCCGGGTCACTGCTGATATTTGCCAGAAAAGGTAAAGATTGATGTCACCGCGTAATATTCCGAAACTAAATTTAATGCCAGCCAGTTTTTATCAAGGCGTCAATTCAGATGATCCTATTCGCTACTATTACTATCCAATTTTTGGAAGAATGTACCGACGCAGAGTAGAACTTTGCTTGAATGAATGTACTGGCGGAGAGAAAATCCTTGAAGTTGGTTTTGGAACAGGGTTGGCTTTTCTAAATTTAGCAAACAATTATGACGAGGTACACGGTGTTGATCTTACTGCAGATATAACGAAAGTTTCCACTGCCTTTGAAAATATTAAAATAAAAACACACCTAAAAAATGGGGACGTCTTATCACTCCCATATTCTGACAATAGCTTTGACACAGTCTTATTAATTTCAATCCTTGAGCATCTTCAACCCGGCGATCAAGAGCAAGCCTTCGCAGAGATCAAAAGAGTGCTTAAACCAGGAGGCCAGGTAGTGTATGGTGTTCCAGTGGAACGGCCATTTATGGTTGCCATGTTCAAAATCCTAGGATACGATATCCGTAAAGCGCATTTTTCAACAGAATTGGATGTCTCCAATACAGCATCAATGCTTTTTAAGAAGGTTCGGGTGATCCAAATGAGTTCAACACCGCCTTTTTTTGGCACTGTTTATGAAATCGGCCACTTTGTAAAATAATAATGCAAGCCGCGCATCATTGGGTGTGTCCCGGCGCAGGGATGTTTTCACTCTTCTTACGTATGATATTGGCAATTGAACGTGAGAGCAGTCAGGCGGACCAAGAGTACTATAATTGCTACAAACCAAATGAAAAACCTGGTCGCAGACAATTGGTTTTCTTTTTTTCTAAATATAAATTGGGATTTAAAAACAGTGGATATTATGCCCCACCAATTCATCCTCCTCTTTCCAAATTCACAGGTACTGCAGCTAATACTACGAGGTTGGTGACTGCATCCTGGCTATCATTTCCTGTTTTGAATTCATCTAATATTCTTTGCTTGATCTTCTTGTGTTCAGCTATATCCCTTTCCAGGATATCAATTTGGATATTCTCGAAATAGCGTTCAAATATGTTGCGGTAATCCCAAATTCTATAACGGTTGAGGTTGCTGGTAGGGTTTAACCATTTTTTCCAAACATTTTTTGTATAGCATAGCATCTCGAATGGATACTTGAAATAATGATCTCTTAAGTCAATAAAGGCAACAAAATATCCAGAGGGTTTCATTAACCTGCTTAAAGCTGCTGTAATTCCATTTACATCCTCCAAATGTTCATATACAGAAGAGCTGAGGATGAAATCAAATGGACCCAGGCGGACAAATCTGGAATTTTCCGGATATCGCCATGGTAGGATGTTATCCAATTAGAATTTGGGATGACCAAATCATTATCTCTAATCAAATATTGGCTATAGCGATCAAACAAATGATTGTTAATATGCTTATCGATGGGTGGATACAGATCACATAGGGTTACGTGTGTACATCCAAATTGCAGCAATTCAACCGCGATGGCAAGCGAACCTCCATAACCAAACACCATTACATTCTTGCCAATGAGAGTATGAGATTTTTTTTGAAGCAGAGTCTGATACCTTTCAACTGCTCTTACGGGTTCCCGGGTTTCGAGTCCGGGGCTGATGAACAGCCTTCTTTTCAACAGCGCCCTGGCAATTTTCTCGGGTATGATGTGCCGTATGAGCCTGAGGATAAGGTATTGAATATTCACAATACAACCTGGTCAAACGGAAAATGATGTAACAGCTTCGACAACCCTGGCAAGTTCTTCTTCGGTCATTCCCGTATAAAAGGGTAACCGCACCAGTTGGTCGCTGACTTTCTCGGTTACAGGGCAATCGCCTTCTTTGCCGCCAAATTGAATACCCATTGGAGACAGGTGAAGTGGCAGGTAATGAAAGACGCCCATGACACCGTTTTCTTTGAGATGATTGATAAAAGCAGTCCTTCTTTGAAGGTCCGGCAAGAGCAAATAATACATGTGATACGATTGTTCTACATATTCCGGCACCATCGGGCATCTTATTCTATTTTCCTCCGCCCAAGCGCATAAATTTTGGTCGTAAAAATTCCAAATTTGTTTTCGCCGGGATTGAATGGTTTCTCTTGATTCCAGTTGGGCAAGTAAAAACGCGGATAACATTTCGGAGGGAAGATAACTGGATCCGATATCCACCCAGGTGTATTTATCCACTTGACCGCGGAAGAATCGGCTGCGGTTGGTGCCTTTTTCTCGGATGATCTCTGCCCGTTCAACTAGATCCGGATCATTGATTAATAACGCTCCACCTTCACCACTGGTAAAGTTTTTTGTTTCATGGAAGCTCTGTGTAGCTGTTGAGCCAAACGTCCCCAGGTATTTGCCTTTGAATCTCCCAAAAAGTCCGTGCGCATTATCTTCCACGATCTTTAAATTATGATCTTCGGCAATAGATAGGATATCATCCATTTCACAGCCAACACCTGCATAGTGAACTGGCACAATCGCTCTGGTTTTGTTGCTTATCAAGGCTTCAATTTTATTTTCATCCAGGTTCAGGGTGTCCGATCGAATATCTGCAAATATCGGCTTCGCACCTCGTAATACAAATGCGTTGACCGTTGAAACAAAAGTAAAAGAAGGGATGATCACCTCATCACCCGGCTCCAGGTCAAGCAATATTGCGGACATCTCTAATGCATGTGTGCAGGATGTTGTAATGAGAGCTTTGTTTATTCCCAGAGATTTTTCCAACAAAGAGCTGCAAGATTTTGTAAAGGACCCATCGCCGGAGAGGTGCCCATTGGTTAATGCCTGTTCGATATATAGTTTTTCATTTCCAGATAAAAATGGTCTGTTAAATGGGATCATTCCATCATCCCCAACTGTATTCATATTCACAACTTCTTAAAGACAAACAATTTCTGGGTTCCATAATCACCGGTGGGCGGCAACTTGGAGAACCAACGATTCCAATCCATATCAGGATTTGCCACGTTCACTCTGCCCCCCAGGGCCTGATTCAATAACACTTTAAAAACACGTGTTCCCACATAGTAACTGGATGAAAAATTATCCAACTTCACCAATTCCAACTCGGGTTTAAGCGCTTCGATGACAAGATCCTGGTCCAGGTAATGGTTAAATGGCGGCATGGGAATCTCATCCAAGCCCCATTCCAATCTAAAATGATTCATACTTTCCCAACCCTGGATGGTCGCCTCAGAAAGCAGAAGTAAACCACCAGGTTTGATCATGCTAATTAATTCTCTTAATCCCTCTTTTTGCGATTCCCAATTTTGGAGGTTTATCACGACACGGATTACAACGACCTTATCATAAGTCTGATCCTGATCCGAAAGGTCCATGATATCGCCGACAGCAAAACTTGCTTTTCCTACCAGCTTGCCATCCCAATCCATTTTATTATTTTGGGCTTCTACGATCATTTCAGGTATGTAATCGAGACCTTTTATGTCTATTTTCTTTTGGGCAGCAAATGCCAGGGTAGAGAACCCGTTTGCACAGCCAACGTCCAGAACCTTGTCGCCATCTTCCAAATGTGCCATGATGGTGCGAATTTCCAGATCAATAGCATATTGATCCGTCCAGGAAGCGGCATAGGATTTGCCATGTTTGATGGCTTGTTGTGTCCAAAAATCTTTTATTTCTTCTAATGATAAACGCGCCATAAAAACGTCCTACTTTCCGTCTAAGTCAAAAAATATTTTATTCGCCTCGAACAATGATTCAGGTGTTCCTGCGTCCATCCATTTTCCATCAAAGATTTCATATTCCATCTGGTGAAGTTTGATATATTCATTATTGAGCGCCGTAACTTCCAGCTCTCCCCGATCAGAAAATTCCAAGTTTTGAATTATATCAAACACCTTCTCATCATAACAATACAACCCTACTACTGCGAAATCTGAGGGTGGCGCTTTAGGCTTCTCTTCGATATACATTACCTGTTTTTCATCCAGGGCTGCAACGCCATAGCGAGTGGGATCGTTTACTTTTTTTAAGACCACCCTGGCGCCTTCTTTTTGGGCAGCAAACCCCTCAACGATTTTACCAATTCCGTTGCCAAAGATGTTATCAGCCAGTATCACTACAATTCGTTCACCTCTGGCAAAATTACTTGCCAGGTTTAATGCATGGGCAATTCCCAGCGGTTTCTCCTGGACTTTGTAGCTCAATGAGCAATGAAACTCTTCACCGCTGCCGAGGCAACGAACCATATCTCCCATATATTCGGTGCTGGTGATTACCATGATCTCCACGATTCCAGCATCTACAAGCTGCTGGACAGCATGAAAGATCATAGGTACCCGACCCACTGGTAATAAATGTTTGTTGGTTGCTTTTGTTAATGGATAAAGCCTTGTTCCCTGTCCACCAGCTAGAATGACACCTTTCATTTTTGATCCTCCAACCGCCATGAATAATTCTTGTTGATCCAATCCATATACTCACCGCTCTTTACATGCTCTACCCAGGTTGGATGGTCAAGATACCATTCAACGGTCTTTTTTAGACCGTCTTCAAAACTGACTTCGGGTTTCCAACCAATTTCCCGTTGAATCTTGGAGGAATCGATCGCATATCTCCTGTCATGGCCGGGGCGATCCGGCACAAAAAAGATCAAGTCTGAATATTGTTTTAATCCACGTGCAACAATTTTTTCATTATTCCAAATAGGTTTAAGTTCATCAAGGATCGAGCAAATCAGACGTACTACATCTATGTTTTTACGTTCATCGCTTGCCCCGATGTTATACACTTCACCCGGTCTGTTCTTCCGCATGATCATTTCAAGAGCGGCGCAATGGTCGTCCACATAAATCCAATCGCGTACATTTGCTCCATCACCGTATACAGGTAAAGATTTTCCTTCGAGAGCATTATTGATGATCAAGGGAATCAATTTTTCCGGAAATTGATATGGCCCATAGTTATTGGAACAATTTGTTGTCACTGTGGGGAATCCATAAGTATGAAAAAAGGCTCTTACGAAATGATCGCTGGCTGCTTTTGAAGCCGCATATGGAGAGTTAGGCAATGTGCGTGATGTTTCGGTAAACTTTCCGGTTTCTCCCAGCGATCCATAGACTTCATCAGTGGATACATGAATGAACCTGAATAATGATTTTTTATCTGATTCCAAGTTTATCCAATAAGACCGCGCTTCATCTAGCAAGTTGTATGTTCCGGTTACGTTCGTCTGTAAAAATGAGGAACCATCGACAATAGATCGGTCCACATGTGATTCTGCCGCAAGGTTGAATATGGCCTGTGGTTGATACTGGTTAAGGATATGTTTCACTAACTCCCTATTCCCAATATCCCCCTGGATAAATACATGCCGCGGATCAGAAATAAGTCCTGATAGTGACTCCATATTACCGGCATAAGTTAACTTGTCCAGATTGACGACTCTAAAATCATTGTTTTGAAGTACACGATTGACCAGGTTAACACCTATGAACCCCGCTCCGCCAGTTATAAGAACGTATCTTTCTGTCATAACTTTTCCTTATAAATTAAGGTGCTTCTTTCCGAACCAAAATTGTGAAATCATACAGGGTGTAGTCGTGCAAAAGGGCTACGTTGCGGGAAAAATGTGTTTTGCAATAATCAAAAAAATAACATGGGTCGGCGTAATAAAGCTGGGGTTTCATGTATTCCGCGTCAGAATATTTTGTCAGCATATTGAATGAGAAACCCTTTGTGCTATGCTTGTTCATTGTTGTAATACACTCAAGCACTAGTTCTGTCCAGGCATCGTAATCAGTATCCACTTTCATATTGAATGTGCCGCTTGCCGCGGAATAATCTACTTGTGGAATATCCTTATCATCTGTGTAAAAAAAGCAATCTTTATCATTGGGGTGCAGACGGTTCCCTTCATCCACCATTTCCTGCACGATGTCCAGACCATAGTAAACAAGTTTATGGCCTTTGGTAAGCATATAGTCATACATAGCACCATAGCCTGATCCAAAATCCAGGAATGAGTATTTTTCAGTTGGGTCGATGACCTTCATTAATTGGTCAAAACGGGTTTCCTGCGCAATCGGGGAGTTATAATCTACCCCTTTGTGGGTTGAACCATGTTCTTCAAGCTTTTTAATAAAATACTCCTGAATTGGGTCTAAGTTAACTGGTTCTGTCATGAAAAATACTCCAACGCTCTTGGTCCTGTCATAAACAATAAATCTAAGATTGAAAGTTGTGGGTCAAACTTCTTATTTATTTGTGGATATGATGGGAAATTATAACTAGCATATTCAAATTTAATATCTGCCGCCTCAAATTTATCCATTTCCACGTAATCCTGCGCAGAAGGTCCGGAAAGATATTCATCCGCGCCGACTTTTTGTAATATCTGAATGATTCGATCCGACTTTGTTCCTTCAATGCCTTCCATTTCAGATGAGCGAAGAAAGCGTGTGTGCTCAATACCTAATAATCTGGACAAATGAATAGTTGTTTCTATATCAAAATCACTCAATAAGTTGGGATGATCTGAATAGAAACTTTGGATAGTTTCTGCATATTGGCTAAAGAAAGGAGCAGCTTCGTACGCTCGTTGAATGAGCGACCAATGGGACTTGTTCCACTCTTTAGTCCAACAAATTTCAATTTGATTGATAGGTGTATGGTTTGTTTCGACTCCCTTCGTGTAAACCGGGATAGTCAACCACCTGCGTCCGGTTTCAGTACGTATCCGGTTCCTGTTCCTCCAACCATGCTTATCATATTTCATGTCATCATAGAAAATAAACAGGTCTGCCTGGTTGATCTGGTAAAAATATCCACGCCAAGGAATATAAGATGGTTGTAGAAT
Organism: uncultured Chloroflexia bacterium; assembly: GCA_963841805.1. Classification (GTDB taxonomy): domain Bacteria; phylum Chloroflexota; class Anaerolineae; order Anaerolineales; family Anaerolineaceae; genus PNON01. Next base: position 107,089 of record CAWJEB010000010.1, on the reverse strand, counting down.
TACACATTTCATTTTTAACTATTTTTCCCAATTTCATTGTCGATAACAAATGGCGGGCGATCGGTTGATCGATTAAATATGCTTCCCATGTATTCGCCAATGATTCCCAAAGTGAAAAGCTGGGTTCCGCTGAAGATCGTGATAATGGAAGCCAGAAACGGAAAACCGGGTAAGCTACCAATTGAAAGATATTTAATAATCACATATAAAAATACGCCTACCCCGAATAATATGGTTGCAAACCCTATAAGACTTGCCAAGCGCAGTGGTACTGTGCTGTATCCAGTAAGTACTAAAAACGCAGCCGATACGAGCTTGGCGAAGTTATAGTTGGATTTCCCATACTTTCGAGGGTGTTCTTCTACATGTACAACAGCGAATTTTGTGGTCGCCCAGGAAAGAAGCACATCAATTATCACGTTTGGGCTCTGATATGTCTCAAATGCTTTTCTCAGATCTGTTCTAAATACTCTAAACGGGCCAATATTAATGACATTGGGCACACCCATAACGAATGCCATTACCTTTTTTGTAAACTTGGATGAAAAATTGCGCCACAATTCATGTGGCATTTTATTAGGAGCACCATAAACGACATCGTATCCTTCGAAAAACTTGGTCATTAATTTATGAATCTCTTCTGGCGGTTGTTGCAGGTCATCATCGAGAGTGATGCATACATCGTACTTAGCAGAACGAATACCGCACAATAGAGCATTATGCTGTCCAAAGTTGCGCATGAGATTAATCGCATGAATCCAGGAATAATCTGCACATAGTTTCAGGATTACATTCCAGCTATCATCTCTGCTGCCATCATTTACAAGGATCAACTCAAATTTATCTGCGATCGTTGGAAGAACCACATCAAGTCTCTTTAATAAATGTGGTAAGGATTCTTCTGAATTAAAGACGGGGATAACAACTGAACAATTTGGTTTGATCATCTCAGACATGGATATCCCTAATTGTTACAACCAAGCTCAACCTTGATATTTGATATTTGCTGCCTTCGGGCAGCTTCAAATTCAGATCCCTCTTCAATTCTACCCCAAATTTGACATAACCCTTTGTGTAAGTGATGGTTTTTTTTCATTGACATAATTCGAAAGAATCCCAGCTTCTTCTATCTCTCCAGAAAAACCCATTGCCTCAATAAATGGTGAATATTCAGTAAGATCGCCTGGTGAAAGCGATAATCTTTTCAATTCCTGCCATAAGTTCATGACATATTCCCAGTTTCCCACCTGCCGTGCCAGGTCTGCTTTTTCAAAGAAATAACACCAGGTGGTTGTATTTGGTGTATCAAAATATTGTGGTATTGGTTGTGCAACAGTTACAGAATTGGTAATAATTCTATCAAGATTTGATAATGCAATAGCTTGCGGGAGAGGGTCTTTTAAATTTGGAATAGTGTCTTTTCCTGTGTATACTTCATCCAGAACCCGCAAGCAGCCAGAATCTGATAGGTACAAAACAACTACATCGGAAGTATTCCCCTTGAATTCCAGCGACCGATATTTCTGCGTGATAGCAATCCCCGGATCTAGCTGTTTCAAAACACTGTTTTTTCTCACCGTCAAATAATCCAGAACGAAAGGAAGGTCACCGCCATGATACTCAGGTGCGTAAGTCCAATTAATTGCGGCAGTGAGTGAATTGTCGCTGTAATATTTAAAAGGAAGCTCATAGGCGATCAGCATTGTAGCTGGTTTTAAATTTGGAATTCTCCAGGTTAATTGTTGCAAAAAACCGTTTGCCTTTATCCACTCCAGGCGAAATGTGTTCGCTGTTTGAAAATGCCACCCGACCGAAAAGGCAACCAGTACACCGATCACACCTACACGAAACAATTTAATCTTAATGAAATAAATGATCCCGGTCAGAAACAGAGCCGATCCGAACATCATTGATAACATAAATCGATTGTATGGAAATTTCAGGTCAAATGGCAATTTTGCTGCCCACATCGGAAGACTGCCTAGAATCAGCATCATTGATCCAAGCAATATCGCTTGCAATTGCCAGTTGTGCCAAATATTTCTGTGAAATTCATGATCAATTGATGATTTAAAGAATTTATATCCCACCAATACGATAAGGCAGAAAATTGCCAACATCAAGAACAACATCCCAAAATTGTATGGTTGAATCCACTGTCTAATTGGCGGCAAATCGAAAACCTGCATCCAGGCGAGAACGCCGCCCTTGTATGCATTCACGAACAGGTTTTTCATAAGGTCTAAGATCGTGTGGCCAATCCCCTGGCCAGAACTGCCAGCTATTTGTACACCATACAACGCTGACTGCACAACAACGCCTCGCCAGATTGCGAACCCGATGACCCCTATCAAATATGGGAGCCAGAGCGAAACAACCCGTTTAATTCTTTCCCGAAATGTACCGGCAACCCCGAAAAGAACGATCCACAAGATAAATGGCCTCGCAAATTCAAGGCCAAAATAGTATTCCGACCCTAGTAAAGATAAGGCGCCAAATGACAGCGATAATACTGTGAATAAGAATAAATATTCGGGCTTTCGCAGAGACTTGATCATAAAACCCAGCGACACCAGGAATAGCAGTAAAAGAATGTAAACTCTGCTATAAATTGTCGCAATCCATTGCTGCCCGAAACCCGGATAAACAAGGAAGAGAAGTGAGACAATATAAGCAGCATCTTTTTTTCCTGGCCATATTAATCGGAATATCCAGCCCACGCACAACGCACATGCCCAACGTATGACGATGGCGAAAATCTGCCAACTGAGAATGTTTTCTCCAAATATTGGCGCGGTCAGGTTATATAAAGGTGCTAAGAAAGGGCGTTCATCGTAAAAAACCTTGTGGTAACTTGTAGTTCCTAGTACATGACCGAACCATGTGTAAGGAAAATCATCCCAATAAAGTCCAAGCTCCGTGATGAATATGCCATAGGTTAAGAAAGCAATAATCAATAATGCCGCTAGGAGCAATGATTTCAATCCGCAATAATTTTTTCAAAGGAGAACCTCATGAGGTGGCATTAGTATATTTGAGATGGGCGGATAAATCAAGAATTGTCGTTTTGAAAAAAGTCTGGTTTAATAATTGTTGATAAGAACGATTATAATATTTGCATCACTTACGTTAGGAATTTTACATGATTCGTTCAAATAAACAAATGATCATCGACACGATCACATTTCCTCTTCGTTCCATCAGTATCTTCGAAGAGAACAAATGGGGGCTTTCCTCCCTGCGAACAGACAGGTACGATTTCTGCGCCCGTGAAGCCAGGGGATACACCCTGGATGTGGGTTGCGGGCGGGACAATTATTTCATCAATCACCATCTTGAAGGAAATGGCAAGGGTATTGATGTCTATAAATATGAAGGCTTGACCGATGAGAACATCGTCGAAGACATTACCCACTTTCCATTTGAGGATCAGACTTTTGATACAGTCACCTTCATTGCCAACTTGAACCATGTTCCCAGTTCCATGCGGGATATCGAATTGGCAGAGGCATACCGGGTATTGAAGCCAGGCGGTAATATTCTGGTGACCATGGCCAACCCGCTGGCATTGATTGTGATGCACAAAGTCGTGGCATGGTACGATGCCATCTTCAAGACGCATTATGACGTGGACCACATCCGCGGTATGCACCACGAGGAAGCCTACTACATCCGCGATGTAGAGATCAGACAGCGTTTGACCAATGCCGGGTTTGCCAACCTGCAAAAACACAGATTCCCCACACAATGGGGTTTGAACTGGGTGACAATTGGATGGAAAAAAGCATAAACAATCTGACGGTGGTTATCCCTGCTTATAATGAGGCGGAGGCTTTGCCTGCCACCATTTCAGCAGTATTGGAATATTGCAAATCACATCATTGGAAATTATTTGTTGTAAATGATGGATCATCGGATAATACCGCTGAGATATTGGAAAGTTTCAAGGATCAACCAAGGTTGACAACTTTCACGCACAAAGTAAATCGAGGTTATGGCAGCGCCTTAAAAACCGGTCTTCTCGCAGTGGATACTGATTATGCAGTCACTTTTGATGCGGATGGGCAGCACCAACTGTCTGATATTGATGCGATTTTTAATTTACTCTTGGAAGAAGATGCCGACCTGGTGGTTGGCAATCGGGCAGGTTCCAAAAATACACATTGGTACAGAGAAATGGGCAAGTGGATAATCCGAAGAGTAGCGGCGATGATGGTGCCCATGCCCCTGAAAGATCTTAATTCTGGGTTTAAGTTATATCGCACAAAACTTGTACAGCGCTATATCCCATTATGTCCCAACTCGATGGCGTTCAGCGACGTGATCACCTTGATTTTTTTGAATGAAAAACACAAGGTCTTGGAACATCCCATAAGTATTAATCCACGCCGGTTTGGAAGCAGCAAGATCAGCACAAAGACAGCATTCGAAACCATCATGGAAATAATCAACCTGGTGATGCTGCTGGCACCCTTGCGCTTTTTCCTACCAGCTTCATTGTTGTGTTTTATTGTCGGAATTGGATGGGGGATTCCATTTGTGGCGACTGGGCGCGGCGTCAGTGTCGGCGCAATGTTGGCCATTGTGACCGGCCTTATTATGGTCATGCTTGGATTGGTTTCAGAGCAACTTTCACAAATTCGAAAAGAATTATTGATCAAAGACAACAATATCAAATAATGTCACTCTTGGTTATGGCGCGGATCACAGTCTTTCTGGTTTAATCCCGAATAGAGCGAACCCGCTGGCAAGGAACCGGAGAGGAGTATTAAGCAAAATGGTATCAAGCCACTTTGCAAAATACAGCGGCCAATTTGGTCCATTTTTTAATATAAACAAGGCCGGGATGAGAGTAAAGTCTGCCCAGCAAAGTAAGCTTTTTTCAAATCCCGCATCACAAAGCATTCCCATCATTTCCTGTGGGACCAATTCGCGTTCATCTGGACTATGGAACTTATCATATGAACCACCCATCAGCAAACGCCCAAACCAGCGCAGCAACGCTTTTTTATTTGGGTCAGATGAATAGATAATTCCACCTGGTCGCAGATTACCAGCTAAACTTTTCACCAAACCCGGTAGCTCAGAGGCAGGGATGTGGTGAAAAAAAGCCAGAGCTATTACAGAATCAAATTTTCCTTCCCAGCGGTAATCGTTTACGGATGCGCACTCAAAACGAACGTTTTTGATGCCAGCCTCGGCAGCAGAATTTGCAGCCAGTGTAATTGCCTCAGGTGACAGATCAATGCCAATGATCTCATCAGCGAATGGCGCCAGCATGATTTCAAATTGACCTGCCCCACAGCCAACGCTCAGCACACGGCCAAATCTCTTATTATGAGAACTTGCCAGCTTCGAGATGAGATTTATCTCCCGCTGAAGGCGCAGCCGCCAGCCAACCAGGTTGTAATGGTTTCCTACATAGAAACGGGAAAAGAAATCTATTTCATTCTGGTCGATTTTATTGGTGTTTCTGGTAGACATTAGCGAGCTCTTCGTTGAACATATGCTTTTTTTAAAAAATCAAATTACATGTGTAATATTGTACTTTAGGAATTAGACGATTTAGAAGGAATATTAACAATTACTGAGAGTTTGTTGATAAAGTAACATGCATACCAAAACCATCCATTAATTTATTCTTAAATTTTTAGGAATTTTCCTATTGTTTACACCCCCTAATATCGTACAATCGTCTGATTTCAAACCCTTGCTTTTGCTTGTCCACTAAGATCGGGCAGCCATCTTTATAAATCTCGATTGTTGATGGATCCATTTCCTGCCAGGTTTTTGTATCAATATAAACGTAATCAAACCCTTCCTTTGAAATAATGATCGGGGATAGACTCTCACGCAGATTTTCCCATTTTGGAGTTTCCTCGAACCAACTTACATCTGTATTGGTAGCACGCCCCAAAATAGTTACTGCGCGGATTCGGAACGGTATCAAAAACAAGCGCATCCGATGGCAATTTGTTCCAATGCGTTTTATACATATTCACATCAATCGGAGCTATAAATTTTGCGTACGATGGATAAGGAATATTTCGAAGAGAAATAGAAAATAATCCTACTCCACTGAAGATACCAATCACAAATAATCCAAAAAACAACAACTTCATTAAATTTGACTTTTGAACCACCCATGTCCATACGATTGGAAACCCGAATATCGTCGATAGATAGATGAATATTTCGTACAGACGTGTTGTGCCGCTGATCCCTCCACTTCCCTCGTAAACGAAAAAGATGGAACACAGGCTGAGAATATATCCAAAGCCAAGAATGGACATGACATGGTCTTTTCCCATGCTATTTTCGAATAAAGAAAAACAATCGTGAATGGAATAGCAAAAACAACCGTTCCGATTTCCACAAAAATAGCTAATAATATGATACGGATTTGTTATCTCCAACTTTCCCAGGTGACTGGAAACTATTACAGGAGGGAGCGTCCAGTTTGATACTAGTTGAATAGTAAGTAACGATCGGGTTATCTGTAAGTATGCCAACTAGTTGTTTCCGTAACTCCGTGATCATTCCACCTTGAAGAGCTGCTACGATCAACCCGATAAGGGCGGCAATACTAAACAAGAGTATTTGTCGTTTTAATTCTTTATCCTTTACAAATAAGGATGATAGAAGTGTAAATAAGATGCCGAATCCCAAAAAAGCAAACCAAACCTCAGAAGCGAGAGCTAAAGATGAAATAAAGATCGGAATGAGTAGCAAGTGCAAGCGGGTACCACTATTCCTTGTAAGCGCTATTGTCAAAATGATCAATAACCCCGATGCACCGATCCCACCTAAGGCAAGGAACAAAGGTTGATTGATCCCGCTTGCATATACAAATGGAAATGGGAAATGACCATTTTCGATTGCCCAATTATTCGACAACGCATGGATCAGGTTTCTGCCAGAATCGCCGCCGGATCCAATTAATGCTATTTGCCTATTCATGGCATCCTGCATGCTGGATGGCAATAGATAAAAAAGCCACCTTGCTCCAGAGCTAAATAACGCGAAAACAACACTCATATACTGCGCCAGCCTGCTCTTAGTAAATTGATAAACATATAATGAGGTTAATGTGACTGTGAACGACAATGTAAACGAGTGGACGAGATCTGAAGCAATGCTTGGGAATATATTTCCGATAAGTGAAACCTGTGAGATAAACAGAAGTTGGAAATAGTGATACCCAAATGGCAGCTCAGGGTTTAATGGAAAGTGTGGGGGTATATCACCGGCAGCCAGTCGGGAAATGGTTGGAAGATTTTGGAACTCATCAAAAATGGGCAGTCCTTTATTGATCAAATAAAATAATAAAATTGAAAGAGCAAATCCTATACCCAGCAGAAATGATTTTTTTGAAATCTTTCCTAAGTTCATAAATTTTTTTATGTTTGTATTCTCAATTAAAATTCCTGCCAGGAATACCACAAGTGGTGACAGCCAAAAGGAGATATTGGGGATTAAGAATTGCGAAAGAATGTTTGCCAACCAGGTTTCAATAATAAAACCAACAGATAAGCCTAAAAATAATACGACCTCGGTTGTTTCCTCATAAATGTTGGCAACAATTAATATGCCCCCTATCATCCATAAAAGAACCCAGATGACTAAATATAGATCCTGGATAGTTATCATAAAATCGTCACTATCTTGGTATATAAATTTCGACGTTACTTACAGGCAAGTATAAGAGCATTTTGTAAGATTCAAGAATTGGTATTTCTACCCTTTTTACCCACTTATTGTTTTCAATATTAAACCTGGAGGTATTATCTTGTAAATTTGCATGAATCGGTTTTGTAATTATTAATGAAAACTTATTGTTAATTAGATCATTATGAAAGTTCGATAAGTAATTACTATTGTTGGACATAGCCATTTCCATTAGAAACACTGTTTCATAATCATCCTCAAAGTTCTTTGCGGAAATGGTGTCGGTTGACAGCAACTGTTTTTCAGAGATAAATAATACCATCTCGTCGTGAGTATCGATTTCATCTTGCAGCAAATTTATCTCACCCTTTACGGCATCTTTTGATGGAGTATATTCTATGGTAGCCCCAGTTGACATACTCGTTGTCAATACAAGCAATGAAATGACCAGGAATAAAATCGTGGTTTTTCGAACCTGCCCATTATTAATACTAACAATGAATTGGTTAATTCCATAAGAACAAAACACCAATAGAAACACAATAAATGCATCAAAATTGTGTAAGTTGCTGCCACCACCAATTTTTAGGCTGATAATTATTCCACCTAAGTAGAAAACTAACAGAATGGAGAAAATAATTAATGATCTTATAATTCCTAATCTCTTAACCAACGCAGTCGAATTAATTACGACCAAGATAGGAATAAATGCTAATGCGGAAGATAACAGTATCCCCAGGTTGTAAGTGCTATTTGGAAATAACCTTTCGAAAAGCAATAACGATTCTGTTGCTGAGCCAAAAAGGTACGCCGGATTGTTGGAAATTTGCATATATATGCGATTTGTTACAAAAGCAATTATCATTCCTGCCACTGCCCAAATAACCGGCCAACTCAAATAATTGATCCATTTCTTGTTCTTCAAAGGTTCTTCCAGTGCATAAATCAAAATACTAAAAGCTGCTGGAACCACATACCAATTGATGCGGCAAATACCAGCCCACGCAGAACAAACCACAACCAGCAACAGCGTGCGGATTGGCTTTTCTTTTTTTTGCCAGAGCAGGATGGGGATAACACAAAGAGTCAAATAATAATAAACTGGTCCGTTGAATAGAAAAATGTAAATGAAAATGGCGATAAGAATGCTAAGCAGTCTATTATTTATAAGTTGACGTCTTACAATTGCCCATGATGTTACACCCAGTAAAACTAACCATAATATCGATTGCCATAAACGATGAAAAAGAATACTATTTATTCCAATCCCGAATGGAACTGACTGAAGAAGATATCTCGCCGGGTGTAGAACAGTCCAAGCCATTTCCTTGCCATAAACCACTTTACTAAAAAAAAGGGAGGAGTAATAAAACCTACTTCCTTCAGACCAACTTAGACTAAATGGGTAACTTGATATCGGTGAAATTAAAATGATCGCAGAATAGATACAAGACAGAATGATGAGCGGAATTGTTGTAGCCAAGATAACGTTATGTTTTCTAATCACAAGAAGGAGATAGGAACAGATAAGTGCCGCCCCTGATATTAACCATAACCGCGATGGAAAATCTCCAACCTTTTCCTGTTGGATGAAGTGAGTGATAAATACAGTAATGACACAAATAACTATGACTGCGGGCCAAGAGAGGCTTGTAAATATCTTCGGGTAAATCCTCTCTTCAATAGTGATTTTGTTGAAATTAATAATAACAATCAAGCTTATGAGTGAAAGAGCGACTAATATGGTTATTAATGCGATCCAACCATATGAGTAACCAAAAACAACACCCGAATTTTCCCCTTTTGCAATCCAAAAAAAGAATGTGTAAATAGAATAGAGTAGAAAAACCAAAGTTACATATTTAAGAATTTTCTTGTGCTGGTCCAGATTATTCATTTTTTGCATTCTTGATCATAACTGACGGCAGGAATAATGCTCCCGGTAAGCTTGCCAAAGATTGCAATATTCTGATCATGATGGCAACAACCAGACAACTTTCCAGCGAAGCGCCTCCAATGGTTGAGTACAAGTAGGCAATCGATACTTCCTGTAAGCCAAGACCATTGATCGATAATGGCAAAAGGGTAAAAAAGTAACTGAGGCTCCACAAACCAGCAACAATCAAAAGTGGTATTCTTTCATTCTGAAGGAGAAACAATCCCCAAATTGTTATAAAAAGGCAAATCATGTGGCCAACGGTAGATAAAAATGAGAGAAGGATAGCCTTGGGGTGGTTTTTCCATAGATTGATTACTTCAATAAGTTTACTTACTAATTTTGAAAAATACTCTTTAACTTTCTGTACGGCAGAAAACCCGAACATGGCACTTTGAATTTGGATGAGGTTTTTATAATGATGACAACTTGCTTAAATTCGGATTATATAAATTGATTGGTAAGGCTATGATCATCCCAATCATCCCAATTGTCCTATCCAGTAATAATGATGAGGTAAGATTAATTGGATTGTATCCGAATCTCAATCCTCCAGTAAGCCTGACAATATCTCCGCCAATAGTTGTGGGTAGAAAATTTGTTGCAAAAAGTCCGGTGAATGAAATCTTTATCACGTTTAATATCGAAATATTTGGTTCAAGTGGCTTTAAGAGAAAATACCAACGGAAACAAACAAGAATTCTTGACAGCAATGTCAGAAGTAATAAAAGGATTAAGTGCTTCAGCCCAAATAACTGAATATTCTTTACTAATTCTGTCCAGTTTTTATAAACAAAATAGATAAATAAGGATATTGCTAGAATAGTCCCTACAATTTTAATCAGTTGTAAAAATAGTTTCCTGTCCATTTTTGCTAATTTCATCTTATTTGCCTGAGAATTAATGGGTTTTGGGAATTAATAGTTGAATACCCAATTTCTTATTCGTCATAATTGGTTCATAGAATTCCAGAACATTACTTGAAACCCATCTAACATAAGCATTGTTTTCTTCGCTAAATGCAACGTTCTTCTCTTGATAATCTTGTTTTAGCACATCACTGATGATCAATTTGAATCGCCTATTTTCAAGGTCCTGTCTAAAAAGGATCGAAATATTGTTGATTGTTGCCCATCGCCTGATCCATCATGTACTTCTTTTCATATTCAGCCACAAGGGGGACATCTTTGATATATCCAAATGTGAGCAGCTGCCGTTGATCAATAAATAAAACTTCTCCCTGCTGCTTGGCTGTAATAACTTCATTTTTGATCGTATCAAGAGCATTATGCTCCACGCTTGGTTTATTTGTAATGATCGGGTGTCCATTTCTGTAGGATATCCAACCAGGAATCACCATAGCCACGAACAAACAGGCAATCACCCAATCTGGAATGTGAATTTTTTGCGTTCCAAATTTTTCCTGCATATTACTGATCGCCAGTATAGTCAGAAAAACCAAAGTGAGTATGAACATATCCAGGTTATGTAAGTTCGATCCGCCGCCAATTTTTATACTCGCTACTAACCCCAGGACCAGAAAACCTGAAAGTGAGACGATCATTGCAACACGAGCAAGACCTTCCACCTGCCATTTTTTTGTTCGAATCAACCAGCCAAGAAAAACAATCAAGGGCAGCGAGATCAGAAAAGCCCCAAGGAGTACGCCGGAGCCATAGGTTGCGTTTGGAAATAGGCGGTAGAACAGCAGCGGTTGGGTCGTAGCAAAACTTTGACCGGGGGTGATCACATTACCCCACGAACCTATTACGCCGGGAAGTATTCCTGCCAACCCTAAAATGATGGTTGGATATAATTTCCTGTGCCATCTTCCTGGTCTGGATGGATAACTATGTATTAAATCTTGCAATACCAGCCAGACGCCTGGCAACACCGCCCAGGTAAATCGGCTGATGCCAGCATAATAGCTGATGATAGCGCCACCTATGACCTTTATCCAAAACTTATCTGACCAAATAACTATTGCCAGGAGGATCATTGGGACAACAAGGTGGGGATAAACGGGTCCTTGCATAATAAACAAAGCTCCCCAAAGCGTGACACCCCATCTCAGTAACGGATTTGAGATTTTCCTGCTCAACAACCATGTGAGCAACAAAGGCGAGAATACCCAAAGCGCTGCATTCCATAACCTGTGTACCCAGATGGGCAATTCAGGAATCAGGAATAACGATCCCCACAGGGCATATCTGCCAGGTGTATTGTATGGAACTCTAAGATCGCCTGAGTAGGTGTATAGATCTTTCCCAAAAGTAAGTGAATAATCATAAAACCGGTTTCCTTCAGACCATGAAAGCGAAAAGGGTGTAGTTTTTACACCGGAAGCATTAGCATAGATCGTTAGAATAAATGCTGCTGCTCCAAAACAGATCAGTAAGACCTGAGCGGCCCGCCATTTGTTCTTTATCTCAGCAAACAATAAGGTAGTAAAAACACTCACCCCCAGATACATAACAAAGCGAAGGTATGGACCGGAAAAATAATCCCCATACTCGATAAATATCAAGAAATAGCCTGGGATTAAGTTGAGAAACAAGGCCAGGAACATCTTTATGATCTTCGGCAACCCCCAAAACCATTGCCTGAAATGCACACCGAAACGGGTGAATATTCCAAAAAACAGTAAGCCATTGGCCAGGATCATTATGGCGATTAGCAGAAGGCCGATCAATTTCCATCTTGTAGAAATGGACATGAATTCTTGCATATCCAGCATTGCCCGGTAAGAAATCCACAGTACCGAAATCTGAATAAAAGATTTCAAGTAAAAATCCTTGGATTTTGTCTCAATAAATTTCATCATTAAGTTCAACCTGGTTTCGAACTATTCTGTTGGGTTTTGATCCGCTTGAAAATTTCTTTACTGCCAAATATCAGCCAAACACCGCCAATTAAGCTTACCATGATAGACATCAATCTTAATAATAATGCTGCTGCGACACCTTCTCCTGGAGTAAAACCGATCAAGACCAGCAGATAGGTAATACTTCCTTCCTGGACTCCAATCCCATTCAATGATATCGGGAGAAGGCCGACGAAATACGTCAAGACCATGACTCCGAATACCTGAAGAAAAGTTATAGATGAGTTCAGTGAGTGAATTATTACCCAAAAGGCAATACCGTTTACGAGCAATGACATCCAGGAGACACCCAGGATGATTGATAGATGTCGTGGCTGAAACCAGGGCTTGATGGCAATGAAATATTTATGAATAAAGCTCTTCAATTTCCCGGGTAACGGAGATAAGAATGAAAGTGAAAACGTCATATTTTCTGCTCCGCCAATTGACAGGATATCCCGGAAATACCAAACCGTCAGCGGAAGTAACAGCAATTTGCTGATAAGGCTAAACACCCGGTCGGCTATGATGGTTGAAATTTGGACAGTTTTACTTACTGTCGATTGTAGGTTCGACAATTCCAGCAACCTTTACCAGGTCGCCGCCTATAGTTGTTGGGAGGAAATTGGAAAAGAATAACGAGTAAAACACCAAGCTTAAGACGTACCAGAATCTATCCGGTGCCCCAACAGTTTTTAATAGGTAATACCAGCGCATTCCAAACAATAGATTTGCTAGAGCAAATAATGAAGCAGCAATAACAAACATGCCAATTGGAAAACTACTTAATGCATTAAGCGCATCCTTCCAGTTGATATTACGGATTAAAATGTAGATCAGTAATGCAGGAATAATTATCCGGAGGACTTTTATTCCAAGCTGGACATACTTATTATTCATTTATGCATCTCTAATTTCTTTGCAGAAAAAATAGATATTGGCTTATCCACGATTTTTCCAACTTACTAATTTTGGATGGCTTACTTGCAGACCAACGCATCAGGTATGATAACGGATTAGTTAATGTGTTTGTACCTTTGAATAGAGGATAGATATTTATAATATTCAATTTACTACTTTCGATCCATTTCATTACATCAGGAAGGTCGAAAAGCGTTTTCCATTTGGGGTGCGGAGGAACATTTGGGTATTTATTGTAAAATTGCTTGTTGATAAAACTGACAAATAAATAGCCCTGATCTATTAACCAATTTTCTCTTACAATTTCTGTAAAGTGTTCCCAATTTGCAAGGTATTCCAGCACGCCTGATATTACAACGATATTAAATGGACTGCCATCAATTTGGGTCTGGTTACTAACCTGGTCGAAGTCACAATATTGCACGCCTGCGGAATGGTCCGCCGAACCGGTAATATCCAACCCCGTATAAGCAATATTCTTCGGAAGCAGAGTTCCCAGCGTGCCAGGCCCTGCGCCGATATCCAACAATGATTTTTGTGTTCCGGATATGTTGGTTACAATTCTTGAAATGATTGATAACCGGGCATGAGATGACTTGTATTTTAATGTTTCTCTTGCCCAGTAATTTTCTTTATCGTTCGATTGATTCACTTATTTATCCTTGGCTGCTTTTTTTGGCATCAATCCCATTCAGGTTTTCTGTTTTGATTTTATGGTGTTATTCTCGAATTAAGTTCCCCTGAACAAGCTTTGACAATAGCTCCATATTTTCCTGGATGGATGCCTGTGTACGTTTTTCAACTAGCTCTCTCTCATTCTTTATATCAGAAAGGATATCTTTCAACCTCTTTGTAACAATTCTTGGGTTTTCTAAATAGTCTTTTATATCAACTACATTATTACCTAAACCCATGTATTCCAAAATATCTTTACCCTTAAGCGTATAACTAATATTTATAGATGGAACTCCCATTCTCAACGCGATTAAAGAAGAATGCAGCCGCATCCCGATCATAACATTCAATTTTGACATAAGATAGAAATACTGCCGCATGCTCATTGGTGTATCAGTTAGAACCACATTTGGGTCATTATCAAAACCTGATTTTAAGATCTGCAGCCACTGCAAGTCATCCTCCCAGGGAACAACTCCGGGTTGGTAAGCAGAGATAAAGAGTACCCGGGCATTCAATTCTTCTCTAATATCCTTTACCATCGTCGCAGTAGAGGAAATTAATTGGTCCATTTTCGCTTGTGATTGTCTCTGGTACGCCGATTTGTTCATCTGATAAGGAAGGATGCTGGACGTAAAATGAAACCACTGGCGGATATTTATTCCTATTATCAACTTGCCTTTATTTTCTCCCGTGTAATGATCAACCGGAGCCTTTTCGTTCTTGCTTATGTTTTCAATTTCTGCTTCGAATCCCGGTAAAAATATCGCGTCATGTGCAAGGATTCGGTGCGTCTTTGGTGAAACATCGCCAATGAGGTTATAGGTCCCCGGGTCTCTGGCTATAAACAGATTGACGTTTTTCAACGCTTTAGCAGCAAGCCATCTTCCCAAATCTGTCCGTAATGGGCCAGCGCCCTGAAAAAGGCAGCATACTTTCAACCCAAGGAATCTATACAGTGAAAAAGCAACCCACAAATATAGCAACTTAAGCTGGCTTGAATCATCCTGAAAATCAAGGCCGACTGACCATAAAACAGTGCCGGGTTTTTTGAAATATTTCCAATCCTTAAACGGAAGGATCAGGTTCCTACCTTTTCCATAAAATAATGTTGTGTATCCGAGATCCGGTGTATCGTCCTTTATTTTTTGAAACGCAACAACATCGTCTGCGCCCAAAGACTTTAATGCAGCCAGGACGCCCCACCTGCTGGCCAGGTCTCCCCGATTACCCAATATCGTCCTGGGTAAAATGTATCTCATCTACGATTCTCCGATAAGATCTTCTCATAATCTATAATGATCCTATCCAGGTCAAAAGCACTTGCCTTCTTTCTACTCATCTGGCGAAATTCCAATAATTTACTCTTATTCTCTAATAATGTCCTGATCGAATCTGCGAACTTATTTGAATCCTCCGGTAGGTGGAGAAAACCGTTCTTTCCATCCTCGACCAGGTCTATAAAACCACCAACTTTACCAACAACAAATGCCAGCCCCATGGAAAGTGCCTGTACCCCTACTACAGGCAACCCTTCGGATAAGGATGGCATAAATAATATGTCACTTTTAGAAAACCATGTATGCACCTGTTCCGGTGAAACCCATCCCGTAAAGGCGACCCTGTCACTTAAACCAAGACGTTTTGTTTCATTTTCCATTTCCCTTTTCAATGGTCCATCCCCCACTATGACACATCGCCAGTTTAAATCATCCACCTCGGAGAGAGTCCGAATTACCTGCATTGGATTCTTTTGCGGGACTATCCTGCCAACGAACAAAAGGTTCATCATTTCTTGAATGCAAATTTCCCCGGGATCAAATTCTTTCGTGGAGACTCCATTGTGAATTACTCTTACGCTACAGGGGTAATGTTTTTGTGCAAGATTTTTTGTAAACTCACTGACCGCAATTGCACATTTAGCGCGATTCCAAATGGGTGGGGTGAATGGCGCTATCCAACGGAACCACTTGTCTGTCTTTTCAGGTACACCGCCTGGAACATCTCCTAAATGCGCTGTTAATATGTAAGGTGTCTGTGTCGCAACAGATAACCACCACCCGAGAACCCCTGCGGGGACGGCAAAGTGTACATGGATGATATCTGGTCTCCAACTACGAATCTCAGAAAGACCTCGCCAGAAACCAAAGAAGATATACAGGAACATTGATGAGAAGGAGGCGCTGTAAGCAAATTTCCGCCCTGAGCGTATACGAATTACCCGAACCCCTGACCGCTTTTCTTCAAAAGGTAATCCTTTTAAGTGTGCGGTTATCACGCATACTTCGTGGCCGAGTTTGACCAACCCTTCACAAATATCTTCCGCGACTTTCCCACCGCCACCACCTATTGGTGGATACTCATGGATCAATACAAGGATGCGCATCAGCTTCTATGTTTTAGTTCAGGAATTGGTTTATCTGAGATCACATTCTTAACATTGTAGATTGGCTTACCCTGCGATTCATGGTAAGTTCGTATCAGCAATTCCGCGATCAAGCCCATCAAAATGGATTGAAAGCCCATTAGCCCGGTGATCGCGCTGATGAGGAATAATGGAGATTGGGTCACAGAAACCAGGAACCATACTCTTCGAATGAACAGGAAAAGCAGAACAATCGCGCTGATACTCATCATGAATATACCTGCACCGCCAAAAAGGTAGATGGGTTTATTTGAATAACTGATGAGAAACTTGACTGTGAATAGGTCTAACAGGACTTTTATCGTCCTTTCCAATCCATAGGAGGTTTTGCCAAATTTTCGGGGATGGTGGTGAACTGGCACTTCAATAATGTTAGCGCCGAAACGACTGGCATAGACGGGTATAAAACGGTGCATCTCACCATATAAACGAAAACCGGTGATCACTTCGCGCCGGTAGGCTTTAAGAGTGCAGCCATAGTCGTGTAAATGCACTCCAGTTACCCAGGAGATCAATCCATTGGCAATCCTGGATGGCAATGTGCGGTTCACGAAAGCGTCCTTCCGATCTTTGCGCCAGCCCGACACTACATCATATCCTTCATCCAGTTTTTCCAACATCATGGGAATGTCGATGGGATCATTTTGCATATCCGCATCCAACATCACAATGATAGATCCCTGTGCATGATCGATCCCGGCTGCAATCGCAGCGGTTTGACCAAAATTACGACGCAGTTCAACAACGCGCACAAATCTTGGATCGGCTTTCGCCAAATCCTGCAAAACTGTCAGGCTGGCATCTTTACTACCGTCATTGACAAAAACCATCTCCCAGTCTTTGTTATAAGAATCCATCGCCTGATGTATGGCTTCATATAGTAGAGGTAGGTTCTTTTCTTCGTTGTAAACTGGAATAACGATTGATAGTTCCATTCATCACCCGGGCATTTCATTATTTGCAGTTACTGATATCCAATAATCTGCGGAATTTTTTATTGCCATCCTGATTATAACCTGATACTTCTGTTATACACTTATCAGAAAAGTCCTGGCGTCGTTCGGCTGGCAAGGATTTCCACCATTTCTCATCCATATAAATGTAATTAAATCCACTGCTGACAAAATCCGAAAGCATACCGCTATCATAAAGTCGCTGCCACTCGGGTGTTCTCGCATGCATTCCACCTGGAGAAGCCTTAGTAAAACGACCGGTCAGCGCAGTTGCACGCCATCCATCAGGATCGAAAATGAGAGCGTCAGGCGGCAGTTTGTTCCAGGTTTCCTTAGCCACCCGCGAATCCAATCCATCCAAAAAATCTGAGATGATGTCTGTGCGGGCGGATGCGAATGTGATCCCAGTGTTTACCATCCCGCCAAAGACCATTAATATCAATGAAATTACCGCTAGCCCTGATAAATAGGAAGATAACCTTCCCCGTTGATCCCAAATCCAAAATACAACCATCAAAGTCCAGATCATAAGAGCGTGTTCTGTCATCTTTGTGATATCTTTGCCAAACCAGGTGAAAAGGATCATGGGGATGATGAAACCAATCCAACAACTTACAATCAGCACCCCGGTAAATACCTCGCCTGTTTTGTATCTTTGCCATGCAATTTTCGTGATATAAACGGAAAAGAAAATGATTGGGCCAAGTTCAAAAATGGCAACGATCAATTGTACTGGCGATGACAGAACAAGATCACCCATTCCAGATGAGAAAATCACCGGCGGCCAGATAAAACCAACCGAAATGGGATACTCTGTATATCCTTGCGCTGCCACTACCCCCGCCGAGAATAAAAGTTTTCTGAGAATCTCCGTTATTGTTCCACCCTGGAACATGGCAATAAAACCAGAAAGCACAGCAGCCAAAAAGAATTGATTGTTTATTGGGATCTTCTTATTCTTGATCCACTCGACAACAATCAAGATACCGGCACCGGCTATAATTATGAAATAGCTGGATTCCCAGGCCAAAGCCCATACAGAAAGTAAAACTGCATAGAAAGCTATCGACCATTTTGAATCTGAACGTCCTATCAGCATCCACAACACAAACAAAACGGTCAAATGTACAGCATAGGAACCAGCTTGAATATAGATCATATAAGAGTATGCCCATATCCCATTTAAAAACCCGTAAATATAAGGAACAGCCATATTGGGTGTTGCAACATATTTATGACTCAAAAATT
The DNA here is from genome assembly GCA_963841805.1 of uncultured Chloroflexia bacterium. Taxonomy (GTDB): domain Bacteria; phylum Chloroflexota; class Anaerolineae; order Anaerolineales; family Anaerolineaceae; genus PNON01. The sequence goes on along the minus strand of CAWJEB010000010.1, from coordinate 88,400 downwards.
CAGAAAACGGGATGAAAGCGGCATCAATATCTCGACGTGGAAATATTTGTTTATCTGCAATTTTAAAGAATGCATCAGGTAAAAGAAACAAGAGGTACCTGGTTCCGGTAGCAAAAAGAAGAACAACCGGTGCAAGAATACTTTTTATCGTGTTTTTTAAATACCTGTTTGCCAGTAAATATACAAGAATTACAGAATATGCCCCAAATATGGCTTTCCCAAAATCGAATGCGCTCCAGGGGAAAAAACCACCCAATGTCACTAAACTTGCGCCAAGAATGTGAAATCCATAATGATAAAGCATCAGAAAATCAACATTCATGTAAAAATGCGGTGGAATATCGCCTGCTGCAATTAATGAGATAAGAGACAAATTTTTAGGCTCATCGAACAGCGTGACACCCCTGCCAAAGATGGTGAAAACATACAATAACACGAGGAATGCAATGATTTGCGGCCATGCTCTTAAATCCAGAAGTAAAGAAGAGTATGATCTGTCCTTAATTAACAGATAAACACCAACCAGCAATAATAGCGCTGCGGATAAAATCATGGCGATTTTGACAGGCATGATTCTTCCCAATAAATTTACTTCCCAGATAAAGAAGATAATGCCAGATGAAAAACCAATAAATATATTTTCGTTAGGATCCAATCTAAATAACGAGCGTACAATCAGCCATCCGCCTATTGACCACATACCGGCTGTGATCACCCATAAAAAAACTGCCGTTACTGAATCTGCCATTAACCAATACATGGTTTCTTATTTGCACTCCTCTGAGTATTCCGGAATTTCTGTAAAGTCGTAAGGTAGTTCGTAGGTTGATAAGTAACCCCGATTTGCAAGAAGGGGAAATTCTCCATTGAACAATGCGTCAAAAATCAAACGGAATGTATTCACCGGGGTGGCTTTACTCTCCATCTTGAAATCCGTTCCCTGCAAATAAATGGCGTTTAAGATTTCCAGGCGATTCTCATCTCTAATCCCGTGGTCACCTTGTAAAATGATTACGACTGGCCGATTGCTTTCTATGATAATTTTACTCATAATATCCGGGATACGATTATTCAGGAATTCAATCTGATTAATATAGCCTTCCTGAAAATACTGCTCATTGATCGGATAATCCTCATCCCCGCGGTAAAAGTTTAGATCTTCCACCAGTGTTCCGTCCGACTTGAAAATAAAAGGAACGTGTGGAACATTTATATGGGCATAAACGAATTTTGGCCCTGCTATGGATGGCATTTTTTCCAGCCATTTCAGAATAAACAATGTCCGTTTTACGTGGAGCTCATGGTGGGATACTTTCAAAGACCTGACAGAGCCGGTCAGAAATTTTTTATCAGTATCCGCGAGCAAGCCTTAAAGCGGTGCTGCGGATGAGCATTTCTTCGAATGGCTGTAATTCTGCTATCAATAACGGATTGGTGTTTGGTGTGAGGTAAAGATTGGCATCCGTCCATTGGTTCCATGCGTAGCCAGTCTCAAATGCGACAGTTTTATATCCCAACAGTTCCAATTGCTGTCTGACATAGTTTGTCTGTATTAACGCGGTGGCAGGAGTAAGGTCGCCATTCCCGGTTTCATTTGATCATTGAGAGCGGGCAGGTAATCCAGGTTCAATGAAGATGCCAGTGACACTTCTGTAAAACCATAGTTGCTTCTGCTGCAATTCCCAATCATAAAACCCATTTTTTCAAGGTCCTGGATGAACTGAGAATTATCATAATTGAAATTGCGCTCTAAGGAATCTGCCCGTGTATAAGAATCTAAGATAATATAATAAATATCCGGCATATCCTGGCGCTGAACCAGTAAAACTGATCTCTGGTGTCATGCGTGCCTGATTCTCCCGTTTGGATTGTTCCAGTTTGATACTGAAAGTGATAATTGGAATGATCGTCAGTAGAACAGCAGAAATGGCAGCTACATTCAAAATATTAGTAATCGTTCGAAATTCATGAACCTTCTTGAAAATTAAGCCACATCCAACGATAGCAAGGAGGATCAAGATTGACCCCAAATACTTATGATGACTCAATTCAAAAAATAGACCGTTCGCATTGACCAGAAGTTCATGAATATGGCCGTAGGAGAAAAATAAAATTACCAGGTAAGAGGTAATCAAGGCAGCTTTTGGGGCGGGCCGAAAAACTAAAAGAAACAAACCAAAAAGGATCAATACAGCGAGAGTAATGATCAGCAAAGATCTCCAGGCTGCCCAGACTTCTACCTGCCCGACATTAAATGAAAGCAAGGCAAATACCGGGTAAATCGCCAACAGGATCGGGTGAAACGGAAAACTAAGAATTTTTTTCATACTTTTCTTAATTAGCAAGCAATCACTAGTGATTGACACGTTGATACAATTTTAGTACTCCCGCTGAATCGCATTGGCCTAATTTAAAATCAGACCCTACTTTTATGAAACTGCCGCCTGCCAATGTCCCTTCCTGCCATTTCTTTTCCCATTCCTCTTCGATGAGAATGTAATCCGCCTGGGCAAACCATTTTCCTGCAGAATGATTATTATATCTCCCCATCCTGAGCAATTCCTTTTCATCCCCTTCTTTATAAAACCCATGGACATGATTTAATTGCGGCGGATATATTTTTATATCAGGAAGGTAAAGGAAAATCGCATCAGAACGGCCTTCCCAAAAGACAGTTGAGCCTGGCGCAATAAACTTGGCAATGGCATTTCCATTTTCTTCATAACTTCGAATTACATCCCCTCCGCAATCGAAGAAGTTGTTGCCTGCTCCAAGAATGACTGTAGGGCTAAGCAACAAGCAAAATATCATGAAGCCCATTAAAGCAGTGGAAGAATTTTGGAGAATGATCGAAAATTTGATTTTCTTTCTAAATAGAATGAAGAGCGTCAAAACCAATAAAAGAAAGATAGCTGTGATTGTAAAAACAGTGATTCGAACAGCGGGATAATAACGTACATTAAAGATATTTTGGATTGTCGGGATCAATCCAGATAATGGGTTCTGGTTAGCGTTTATCAATCCTGCTGCATCTCCGGAAAATAACGGTCGAATAATATCTTCCAGGCTGCTATATATAATACCAACTGTGGTGATGGCAATCGTCAGCCATATCAACAGATTACGCCACTTTGGATAAACCCACTTTACAGATGAGATAGTGATGGCCAAAAGAATGATCCCCACGAAGTCAAAAAATGATGTGTAGAGTAAGATACATGAAACGCAATAGTCCATTCCAAATGTAGCATATAGGTGGAAAGCGAACAGAACCAGAAATAACACTGCCAAGAAAACAGCAGTTTGCCGTTTCCAGTTACTCTGCCAATTTTGCCTGCTGGGGAACAATAGCAATGCCGCCACTACGCCGAATACACCTGCAAAATGCAGACGAATGACCTGCCAAAGATAAGTTGACCGCTCAACCAGGAAACCGGCTTTATCAGGTATCAGGCTCTGACCTGGGATACCGTCGGTGATCAATCTCCATGGGTCAAGGAAGGGTGTGATACTAGCGGGAAGCCAATTTGCCCAGATTTGCAGAATTCCTGGCCAAAATGCCGCAAATCCGGCGAATAACACAACCGCTGCCCCTAAGAATGTGGCAACAGCTTTTCTCCATCCATGCTGCCAAAGGATGAAGAGCACAAGCAGAGGAAATACTGGAGTCATATTTTCGCGTGTTAGTATCATCACCCCTGATAATGCTCCCGCAATGACCAATTGCCAGGTCCTCTTAGCTTTTCCAAGGCTAAAAAACAACATCCAAACGAACATGCAGGCAATAATGGCCTGTGAAATAGCAATTGTATATAACTTGATTGATGCTGGATTCAAGGCATAAGCCCAAACTGCCCCTGCAGCCCACCATTTTCCTGAAACACTTTTGACTGTTAACCACAAGCCGATCAGCATGACTATTGTCAAGAATATCGAAAAATATCTACCAGTCCTTAGTCCAACTCCGAACCACTCCTGTATCTGCCCGGGAATAAGAAATGATAGCGGCATGTGATTTGTCCAAACCCCATAGTCCTGAAATGGAGTGAACTGGCCTGTAACAAAAAGCCATCCTTTATAAAGGTATAAACCTTCATCCAAAAAGGATAATTTGGTGTGTGCATCACGAAATGCAGAAATCAGATATACCAGCAATCCTGCTAAAGCAGTCAGTTCCGCAGCGAGTTTTATCTCATCCAAGCGGATGAGGTAATGATTAATTTTCTCTTTGGTTATATCAATAAATTTTGACATAGGTTCAATGCTCAATTTTGCAAGCGTTTGTTTGCCAACCTATCATATGCGAATCCCCCAATAATTACCATAGCTGAAAGCCCAACTATGATCAATACCATCGTGTAGAATGGCATTTTAAGAAAAATACGATAATACCTGGCTGCATACCACTGCATGAAGAAGAGTAGGAATATAGCCTCAATTAGAACGACTCTTTTCATCCAAATATACTTTTTTACTCGTGCGCGCTCCCAGGACCAAGCAGCAAATATCACAAAGATCACTAGAAGAATAGTGCGATACCGTGGGTTGTCCCATTGATCGCCGCCAGCCCGCAGCGAACAAACGATTGTCCAAGACCAGGTTACCATCCCAAGCCATAGCATTTTATTTCGAATTCTTGATTCCTTCTCAAAGAATGTGGTAACTGCGCCATAAGCAAGCACTGGCAGCATTAAATACCAACCCAATGCCAACCAGGTGGAAAGAATCCGCCAGATCCACGCCGCATCATCCATAATGGTTGCCGGTAAAACGGGTTGTAAAATGCCATACACTCCCAGGAATGGTATTGCCATCCATTCTGGAAGGCTTTGGAGCTGAAATTGAATTTGACCGGATGCCCCGTGAGTGAGGGACATATCCCAGCCTATCGCATTTACTATCCAATTAAAAATGATCTGGAAAGGAGAGTCTTTTACAAAATGCTCCTGCCTTGCAAGGCCGTAAGCGAGTGCAACAATGCCTAAAATAAAGACCAGAAAACCGGCGGCTAAAGCCCAAATTGGTATCTCTCTTTTTTGTCTTTCCAGCCACAACCATCCCGCAACAACGACAATGCTTGTCACAGCTAATCCAGGTGAGAGAATAAGCATACCAGCCAAACTTGCCAGCAGCCATGGCCATGTTGTTTTAATACCGACTCTCAGCCACTCCACTGCAGCCCAAAATACAATTGTTACCAGTGTGATTAAAAACGGTTCGCGCATTTGAGAAGCGCCTAGTAAGACAGCCTGCGGGTACAATACATACCACCAGCCGGCAAATTTTTGCCATTTTCCATCCCCAATACGCTTTAAGATCATCCACAGGAAGGGCACGCCAATCGCCCCAGCCAGCGCGGAGAAGATCAGCATCAAATGCGGGCGGTAATCTCCACCAGAAAGTACCCGGTAGGTAAATACACTCAATCCAAGATATCCACCGTATTGGTCGGTGGTGTATTTTTTTGAAAATACAGATAGTATCGGTTCGTCCGAACGGGCGATGTCCATTGCCTGCCATTCACGGCGAAAAGCATCAAAGAAAACGTACCCGGCTTTTTGCTGCTCAGAATCGTAACCGACAACCGGCAGGGCTTTCATCAATGCAACGCCAAGCCCAAGTCGCAGCAGGAAAGCAATGGCAATCATCCATGCAAGGGTTTTCGCAGCACCTGCTTTCTTCCAGAGGAAATACAATACTGTAAAACCCGCTCCCAACAAAAGGCTGGTGATAAACCAGCCATAGACCCACGAGTTTGTTTCCATTAAAGCCGTGATAATTCCCCCGATGACGACGCTTATTCCAGAGAAAACCAATATCTTCTTGATGGATACGCTCATAAGACAATGCTATTGAATTGCAAATCTCAGGATATTCTCCTGCCTTTTCATTATAGAGTAACTTTCGATTTTGGTTTTTGCATTATAACCCAGGGAGGATCGCTTTTTTGAATCGGCGCAAGCAGACCTACAGCCTTCACCCAGGAAGCGCTATCCTCGGGGGGGCAAAAGATGGCAGTCTTCTCGTCCAGCACCTCATGGATGACCGGCAAGTCGCTGCTGATAATTGCCCTGCCAACCGCCATGTATTCAAACATTTTCATCGGGCTGCAAATATCCACTGAGTTTCCGCCGCTACTGCCGGCGATGGCGCTTTCGTATGGCATCAGCAGGATATCGCAGGCTGCCTGGTAAAGAGCCAACTTCGAATTTTCGATGAATCCGGTCAAAAGAACATTCTCAATATTCTTTTTCGTTAATGTCTCTTGAAGGTTTTTCACATCTTCTTGCCTGCCGCCCACCCATATATGCTGAGAATCGGGATAAGCTAGTGCAATTTGAATGAGGGTATCAATTCCTCTGCCAGCGTAAAAATGACCGGTATAACCGATGGTTAGCTTATCAGCGAGATTCAAAGTCTTTCGGGCCTTTGAGCTGTCTGGTAGATCCTTGTACCGTCTTAGATCCACCCCATTCGGAGCGATTGTCACTTCATTTTTTGGAAACGAAAAACCAGTCTGTGTCTCCAACGCTTGTTGCAGCGCATGCGAAACAACCGCCAACTCTTTCTTATTGTTCGATCCCATAAACAGTTTCAGCCAGAATAAGCCAAACTTCCCACTGGTGCGATCATGCATTTCCAAAACAACGGGCTTTTTCAAAAATGCACCTCCACCCCAGGCAGCCTGCGGCAGCCAGGTGTAGATCAGGTCTGGCTGCCAATGCTGTACTGCCAGTAGTGAAGAGATTATGAAGTCATACCGTTTGAATGTTTTCCGGGAAGGCAGCCAGGATATTTCAAATTCCTCGCCCAATCCATAAAGATCACGCAGTTCTTCAAAAGGCTTTTGATCGTTGCCGGGAGCCCATAAATGGACCTCATGCCCCAATAGGCACATGGCCTCGCAAACCTTCATCACCTGGATGCTGTTAGCGGTATTGGAAGGTATAAGAGAAGTGGAAATACAGGAGATTTTCAAATCGCCTCTTCTTCTGCTGTATTAATAGATTTCAATCCTCGAGCAGCCATCAACCCCACCGTGACAGCCAGGTATATCGACAACAGCACCGCTTCCCAGTGGTAACCCAAAATTGGAACGATCGTCAAGGTAAGGATAACTTTTACCAGGGTCGCCCAGAAAGCAACCTTGAGTGGATAATCCGGCATCCCAAAAGCCAGCAACAGGGATCTGTTCCAATACAGGCTGTTTGCCACGCCATAACCAGCGACAAGGATGATCAATATTGACAGTGAAGGGAGAAATTCCGGTTTGTAAATGGCATGCAGCTCCCCCTTCCAGGGAATCCAGGGTGTAAAGAAAAGCTGACGTCCAAATAGCACCAGGAACACGCTCACCGCGACCGTCCAACCACCGGCGATCAATGTTACTCGCCTCAGCAATGTCTTCAAAGCAGACCAGGATCGCTGGGTAATGGCTTTGATGATCTCCGGGTAGGTGGTGCTGATGAATGGGTTGATCGGCATGATCATCAAGTTGATTACAGCCAGCGCTGTTTTGTAATAACCAGCCACCTGGGCATTGAACAACCATCCAATCCACAACACTTCGCTGTCACGTACCACCATATTGATCGTACCGCTCAGGTTCGTGCTGATGGCAAACTTTGCCAGATCTTTAAATGGCGGGAGCGATTTGAAAGAAGCTTTCCACCAGTTTTTTCCTACCATGTCGTTTAAACGTACTTTAGCCATCCAGATCGGACCGATCCCCGCCACCAGCTTGCCAGCCAGGTAAGCGATCAGTACCACCATGATGCCGGCATGCGTGACAAAGGCATACACCAGCACAGCCGCCGTTACCAAACTCTGGATCAGATTGATCACGGATTGGCTGCGGTAGTGGTTGCCCACCTGTAATATCCCTGTGGCGGTTTCAGTCGTTAACATTCCCAAAATGGAGATGCCGTAAAGAAAGAACAACGGTGTCGTTGCTGGATCATGTGCAATAATATTCGCAGCAAACGGGGCGGCAATTGCCAGTATCAGATATGCGGCAACCGAGGTAACCGCTTCCATCAATCCCGCCGCCTTGATGACAGCGCCAGCCTTTTCCAGTTCATTGTTTGCCACATACTCGCCAAAATACCTGACAACCACATCCCCCATGCGGAAATGAAAACAGACGGTTAACGCTGGATACGAAGGTGATGATAATACCAAGTACGCCAAAATTCTCCACGCCCAGTAGGTTGGCCGTGAGTATGCTTAATACAGCGCTGATCGCATTGCTGGTAAATAATAACCCTGAATTCTTGACGATCCGCCCTAATAAACGATCTTTTGACCAGGACTGAAACAGGCGTGAGTACAATTTTATCCAGTCTTGACCTGGCTGGCCCAGGTACGTTCCAGGTTATACCATTTCACCAGCCTGGATACACCCTCTGCCAGTGATACCTGAGGATCCCAGCTGAGCAGTTTGATGGCTTTACTCGAGTCGGCCAGGTTCGCCCTGGCGTCAGCTTTATGAATGGGTAGGTATTCCAGGTTCGCTTCTTTTCCAGTCATTTCCTCAAACAATTTGACCAGGTCATTCATGGAAATTTGTTCATGACCGCCAAGGTTGATAATTTCATAACCCAAAGGTTTCAACCCCTGGATCGTGCCGCGTGCGATATCATCCACGTACGTAAATCCACGCGTCTGGCTGCCATCGCCATTCATTTTGACAGTGTTCCCCTCCGAGATCCATTTCGCAAACCGGAACATGGCCATATCTGGTCGGGCAGCCGGGCCATAGACTGTGAAATAGCGGAAGATAGTCACATCCAGCCCATGTAAATAATGGTAAGTGTAACTTAAAACTTCCGAGGCTTTCTTCGAGGAAGCATATGGCTGCAACGGGTAGTCCGTATTCGCGTCTTCCTTGTATGGCATCGGGTTATTGTCGCCATATACACTGGATGATGAAGCCTGCACAAATTTTGGAATGCCAAACTTACGGCAGCATTCCAGCATATTTAAAGCTCCATCCACATTGGTTTGATAATACATCCATGGATCGGCTACACTGGAACGGACTCCTGCCCGCGCAGCCAGGTTGATCACTGCGGAGCAATCTTCAGCCTGTTCTTTCAGCTCTTCAACGATCCCTCGATCAGAAATATCTTTTTGTATAAAATGGAATTGTTGCAGCTTCTTAAGTCTGTCCAATCGCCATTGCTTTAATCTGACATCGTAAGCGTCATTCAGGTTGTCTATGCCAACGACCATATGACCGGCTTCTGCCAGCATCTCAACCACACGCGCAGCGATAAACCCCGCTGCCCCTGTCACGATATATTTTGCCATTACAACCTCACCACCTTGCTGCTGCCGCTGCCAATTTTGCCAAGAGCATTTCGAGTATCCACAATTAATGAGGCGTTATTCAGGATCATTGCATAGTCGTACTGTGAATGGTTGGTGATGATCACAACACAATCCACTGCTTTGACGGCTGATTGCAGATCAGATACGGATCTCTTTTCCCAGGTATCATGTCTCAAAGTTGGAATGAAAGGGTCATGGTAATCCACGAGGGCGCCTTTCCCCATGAGCAGCCCCATTACATCCAGCGCCGGGCTTTCGCGTAGATCGTCAATATCGGGCTTATAGGAAGCCCCAAGGACAAGAATGCGGCTGCCTTTTAAAGATTTCGAAAGGTCGTTCAATGCATCCTGAACTCTTGTGACCACAAACCGGGGCATGTTCGTATTGATCTCGGATGCCAGTTCGATGAAGCGGGCGTTGTAATTTAAGGATTTCATTTTCCAGGACAGGTATAGCGGGTCAATAGGGATGCAATGGCCGCCCAGACCTGGACCCGGCGTAAACTTCATGAAGCCGAAAGGTTTCGTTCCAGCGGCTTCGATCACTTCCCATACGTCCACTCCCAGCCGGTTGCAGATCATTGCCAGCTCATTGACCAATCCGATGTTGATCATGCGGAATGTGTTTTCCAACAGCTTGGTCATTTCAGCTACTTCCGCAGAACTGACCTGAATAACAGTCTTCAAAGCCTGTTGATACCAGTATGCAGCAACCTCGCTGCAATCCAGCGTGATGCCGCCCACCACCTTGGGTGTATTGTAGGTGGTCCAATCTTTCCGGCCTGGATCAACACGCTCAGGTGAAAAGGCCAGGAAGAAATCTTCACCGGCTTTGAGGTCACAACAATCACTCAAACGAGGAAGGATCATTTCGCGCGTCGTGCCGGGATAAGTAGTTGATTCCAGCGTAACGACCATACCCTTATGAACATACTTTGCCAGTTCATCCGTTGCGTTGACAATGAAAGAAAGATCAGGGTCACCTGTTTTCTTCAATGGCGTTGGTACACAAATGCTAACTGCTTGAACGTCCTTCAAGGCATGGAAGTCTGTTGTTGCGGATAACAATCCGGCTTCATGCAGCCGTTTCACATCAGCAGTCGGCACGTCCTGGATATAGGACTCGCCCTTGTTGAGCAACTCCACTTTGCGTTTGTCGGTATCGATTCCAACCACCTTGTACCCGGCATTTCCAAACACTACAGCGAGTGGCAGCCCCACATAGCCCAGGCCGATGACTGCAACAACAGCGGATTTATCCTTTAGTTTTATCAATAATTCTTTTTTGATTTTATTTATCATTTTCGCTCGGGTGCAATATTAAAATAACGTCATTTGCTGTGGATCATCAGGTTCAACCTGATGGGTTAACTCCGGGTAGGATTTTACCGCCTCTGATATAACATGCGTCTTTTCAACCGGAGGAGATTGATGAAGTTTAAGAATTCTGGGTAGGTTAATAAAATCCTGTTCAATGGCTGGTTTGAGGGCTGGTTGATGCAAAGCAGCTGCGGGGTGGAACATTGCCACCACAATGCGGCCATCCACATCGGTTGCTTTGCCATGCACTGTAGAGATCTTCACGCCCGGCATGAACTTCCCCATGGAGAATCTGCCCAGTGTAACGATCACTTCCGGATTGATAGCTTCGATCTGCCTGTCCAGGTATTTTCCACAGGCTGTCATTTCCTCCGGCAGCGGGTCACGGTTGCCAGGTGGCCTGCACTTGACCACGTTGCAGATAAACACTTCCTTTCGGGAGAGTCCAGCCTTATTTAGCAGGTCATCCAACAGTTTTCCGGCGGCACCGACGAACGGCAATCCCTGTTCGTTTTCGTTGACGCCTGGACCCTCTCCAATAAACATGATCCTGGCATTGGATGGACCTTCGCCGGGAACGGAGTTTTTACGTGAATGGTGCAGGCTGCAATTTTTACACAATCGAACTTCACTGGCAATTTGCTTCAGCGCTTCATGGGATTCCATCACTCACCTCTGCCCAAATTCTACCCTAATTTATGGGGTTTGTTTCGATTTACCTAAAATCTACATGCCATTAATTTTTGGTAACTGGAAATCCTCAATGATGTGAGACAATAACATGACGATAGCGTCTTCGCTGTTGTCAACATAATATTTTTTTCTCACATCAAAATCGATAAAACCCAGTTTTTTATACAAACTGTGAGCAGGAGTGTTGCCTGCCCTGACTTCTAAAAAGACTTTTTCCGCCCCACGGCTTAAAGCTATTCCCAATGCAGCACTGATGAGTGTCTGGGCGATACCCTGACGTTGATATTCCTTTTTTACAGCGATCGTACCAATATGAGCTTCATCCTCGATTGCCCAGACAACAATGAAGCCTATCAACTCAGGTTTGCTGTTCCCACGATCTTCTAGCGCTGCCAGATGAATACTATGCTTGTTCTCGCGGATCTCAAAAAGATACGACCTTTCGGACCATGGTAGAGAAAAGCTTTCTTGGTCCAATTTGAAAACCTCAGGAACATGCTGTTCCTCCATCTCGACGATTTTGATTTCAGGTTTATCGGAATAGTTCATCCAGGTATGGGGTCTTTGTAATGCAGATAAGAAGGCGCCAGGGTAACAACATCATCTGCATCCATCAACTGCCAGCGATTCCAGGCCAATTGCGCCAGGTAGGCTGGCCTGCGAACGGAAAGCGCCGGTTCTGTGAGTTCGATGTTCTTCCACCGGCGGGCCAGGGTTTTACGCTCTTCAGTATTAAGTTCGCCGCAGATGAGAGTCGGTTTCTTTATATCCTGCTCTAATTCAGCCGGCGTCATCACCACTGGATCGCCCCGTTTCTTCCATCCATTATCTACTGCCTTATACTTGCCAACGGCCAGGCGTCCGCGCCCAGCCTGGAGGACCGCTGCCAGCGCTATTTCTCTCACTGGAACTGCCGCCACGGTGATATCCAATGTAGGTATTCCGATCACCGGTAGATTCAGAGCCAGAGACAACCCTTTAATGAAAGCCATGCCAATTCGAAGGCTTGTAAATGAACCAGGTCCGGTCGCAACTGCTAAGGCATTAATGTCCTTCATGCTTACGCCAGATCGCTTGAGCAGAGATTCAACGGCTGGAGTCAATTCAACGCTGTGATGGTTGTGCGTCCGCCAGACGATCTCACCAATGATCAGTTCGTCATCATACAAAGCCAAACCCATCCACTGAGTGGAGGTATCAACTGCCAGCAACACTATACACCTCCGTAAACCTGCTTGTGCAGCTTGTGCACAATTGCCTGATAATGTTCACCTTTACCATTAAACAACATTCCACGTTGCTCATCTGCCAGCCAGCGCATGGAAACCCACAGCTTCTCTTTGGGTAGTGCCTCTTCTATGCGCTCCGGCCATTCCACGATCACCGGACCGTTTTCGATCAAGTGGTTCCAGGTCAAGATCTTCCGCTTCGAGGGCAGACTGCATGCGATACGCATCCAAATGGGCAAGGGTTGAGCCATCCAGCCGGCGGTACACATTGACCAGGATAAACGTCGGGCTGGATACCGCATCCAGGGAGCCCCACCCTTTCGCAATTCCCTGCACGAGCGTTGTCTTACCCGCCCCCAGGTCACCTGACAGGCAGACAATATCACCCCTATCTAGCAAAGCACCCAACCGCATACCCATCCGGCGTGTTTGCTCTGGACTGCGGCTGAAGTAATCCAGTGAATTTGCATCTAATATTGGCATATGCAATGATTATAAGGTTTTCGCGTATGGCAGGCAAGCTTGGCAGTTGTTTTGTTCCAACGTCCCATAAGCACAGCCAGATTCAATCCGACCGGCAGTTCGGAATTGGATTATCCAATCCTTCGATCAAGATAGGCTCTTCTCCTTCCAGAAGAACATATTTGACCTTGATAATGTCGGTTGATTCATTTCCCACATTTTCACCGATCAAAATTGCCTTTTGCCTCGAAGGAAACTCTTCGGGTGGGTTTTTCAGGTAAATAAAAGCCTGGGACATCTTTTCCTGCTCTAATAGGATAAACCCCATGCGGCAACTATCCATTGGCGAGTACGCCGCCCAGTATGATCCCGCCTCTCCCTCATTCGAGGGATAAAAGCGTGGATATAATTCAAGGCCGTATCGCACGACAGTATTCGGGGCATCCAGGTAATTCAACATTTGCTGTTTCTGGCCTTCATCTACATCTAATCTGCTCATTACATCCTGAGGAGACGTATCTGCCGGATTTGTTTTTGCGTAAGACAGTCTGGAAAATAGCAGCTCAGTTAATGGGATGAATGATCCCGCAGCCAATAAAAGTATGATCCCAAATGATATGGGCATTGCAAACCTATTACGGCTTGGATCCTTCGTAAGATTCCGTTCTGGAATATCTTCTTTGCGGCAGCCAAATGATCTTAAGGTCAAGGAAATGATAAAAAATATTCCCAGCAGAAAGTAGAGGTGGTTCACCCAATCTACCGGAAGGACATATCTTCCTCCAGAATTTCTGGCCAGCGCGTTGCTCAAGTGATAGCCCGCCTGGATCAACAACGGAACCAGGCCGGCAAGACCAAGTTTGACGAATGAAAATACTATTCCAATGACCATCACGATCAATGTTGCAGTCAGCAGCAGGCCCTGGATGGGAGTAAAGCGGATTCCATCAGTTTCCCAAAAACCGGTGGAATCATTCAGATAATCCAGCGTGGATACCAGCGGCTGCGGGGTGATTGATAGCAGACTGGCAATCTCATTGTTCACAAAATGCCCGCCTACGAAATTGAGTACTTCAAGCGGATGCTGGACAATTACTGAAATTAGCGAACCACCTACCTGCCCGGCTGCTTGATCGTCCTCCTCAATGATCCCGGTCTGGTATCTGCCAACGATCATGCCAAGTTGTTTCGGATCATCGAAAGCCAACCCGCCGGTGATGATGGCATTGCGCACCACCCAGGGTGTAATGATCAACAGGCTGCCGAGGATGAATGCTCCGGCTGGTAACAGCCATCCCCGAAAGGAACGAATTTGCAACAAGAGCAGTATGAGAATAATAGGCACAAAAACGGCTGCCTGTGTCCTAAAAAGGAGAACAAAACCCAATAAACCGCCAAGCCATAGCGCGCTTGATAAATTCTTTTTTTTCTTGATCAGTATGTAAATGACGGCAAGGCTGAGAAGAATGAGAAGCAGGTGTGTCGGTAGATCCGAAAGGATCATCTTTGAACTTGCGGTCGTGGTATGCCTTGAAAAGTAAATGGCATCCACCTCCCTGAAAATTGAAAGTACTGCCAGCCCCATGCCAACCCCTCGATGAGCCATTTTGCTGCCAAGGAGATACATCCCAACCGGGATGAGGGCTAATAATATGGTTTGCAGGAATATTATCCCTGAATATTCGCCTTTTGCCGCCAGGACGATAAAGGAGAGGATCGTCAACATCATCGGGCGTGGAACGACCTGCCAGTACATCAATCCATTACCCAGCAGCACGCTCTCAGCCGAGGCGTTGTAAAAAGCCGCATCGCTGTATGGATAGACTTCAAAGTTGGGCTGCCTGACACGCGGCGCATAATAGGAAGTGGGGATTGCTTCACTATTCCAGACAAGCACCGTTACAAGAAAGATCGTAATTGGGATGATCCATTGCAGCCAGCGATGGATCGTTGAATTTCTTTTGAATTTGGAAAGCGTGAATGAAAAAATTGCGCCAATGAGAACGGACAGCCAGATCTGCCAGGCTAGCACGGGAGAGGTTGGGCGATTCCAGCCGACTTTATCAGGGTTAATGCCAACCCCTGAAAAAAAGATAAATAAAAAGATGGCGCCCAGCCCTATTAATGCGAATCCAACCAATTTAAAAAGCTTTTTGTTTTGCCTGAAATGGTCAAAATGGAATCCATATTTGAGCTTCAACACATATAAGGCAAGCTGCAAGGAAATCACCCATGTCCAGACCAGGATCGGTCTGATTCTGATATAGGCGGCAACCTGACTTTCTTCAAGCAGCTCTAATGGAATTTGCGAAGCGAACAAACCGGCAATGGTAAGTAAAGAAAATACTGCAATCAGGGCAAGGAAACCCGCCCGCTGCTCAATAGCACGAGTGAAGAACTTCGTGACACGAGGCGCATGGAACGCCCACAGGATGAACACTACTGCCGCCAGGGTCAGCGCCGCAGCCATCGCCAACCTGGAAGCAGAGAAACCCAAGAAGAACGAATTTTGCGGGTCGCGCTCGATGCCCAACAGGAAAACGATTGCAATAAAGGTTTCACCTGCCAAAGCTATTGGCAGGGCTTTACTAGCAATAGAAGATTTATTCTTTCCAACATTCATAATCTGGCAGAATTTAACAGTGATCTTCATTAGTATAAACGAGATAAGCAAAATGTTGGTTAATGCTATGAGGTATAATACAAACAAAGATATACAACAAATGCATTGATCATTAAAGGTGAATATATGAAAAAATTAAGCAAATTACGGGCATTCACGCTATTAATTGTGATTACTTTAATAGCCGGCTTCGTTGGATTTAACGCCAACCAGGTGAATGCTTCATTCTTCGATGCGCCTAAAAAAGATGCGCCAACAGAAACGCCTGTTGCTTTACAAAATGGCACTTACGATGATACTCACTCTGAAATTATTTATACAGGATGGATATTTCAAAATACAACTGGAAATTACAACAATACTGAACATTATTCCCCGAATATTGGCGATACTGCGGTGTTTCACTTTTCCGGGAAGCAAATCACAATTGTATATCGGACGACGATCGTATATGGAAACCTTGGCGTGAATGTTGATGGTGTTGATATTGGCACGATCAATCAAACCACCTCAAAAGACCGCCGCGGCGTGCAATGGACCAGCCCCTTGCTGCCGCCAGGGAATCACACAGTGACTTTAACCCACCTGGACGGTGTGTACACATCATTGGATGCGATCATTGTCTCACCTATTCCTACCCCGCTGCCGTCGTTGACCTCTTCGCCAACGAGTACGATGACACGAACACCGACTTCGATCTACTCGCTAACTCCTACACTTACCAAAACACCGACCAGGACTCCAACCATCACACCAACCACTGCAGGAACACCTGCCCAGTTGGGATTCTACGATGACACTTTCAGCGGTTTGCTATATTCCCCCGATTGGAAATTACATAAAAGCACTGCCTATTATTTCGGCACAGAGCATTATTCATATGTCCCGACCAGCACAGTCAACTTCAGCTTTGTGGGTGACGTGCTGTCCATTTTTTATCGAAGATATGTCAATTGTGGCACCCTCGGAGTAACCATCGATGGTGTGAACGCAGGAACCATCAACCAGTATAGTCCTACCATGGTAAGCTCTCAATGGTCCAGCGCCAGTTTCGGGTATGGCCTTCACCATGTAACCCTGACTCACCTAACCGGTTCGGTTGTTTTATTTGACGCATTTTACATCTCATCTGCTGGAACAAACACACCTACGATTACCAATACACCAACCGTAACGAATACCCCCACTGAGACACCCACTCCAACCGAGACGTTCACACCAACCGTAACTCAAACGCCAACGAACACATCAACCTTCACGCCAACTCCTACGATTACAGACACCCCTACCATAACAAATACACCAAATCTCATCGAAGGCGGTGTTATTGATGATAATAGCATTCTTATTGAGTATTCCTATGGCTGGTTGACGCAAAACGTGAAAGACAATTACGCAACAACTGAGCATTATACATATATTCAGGATCAAACCGCCACGTTTCATTTCACAGGAAGCGCCATAAAGGTGGTCTACCGCATGTCCCCTGGCGCCGGTTCTTTCGGTGTGAAAATTGATGGTGTCGATAAAGGCACAATTGATCTGTTGTCTTCAAAGGTCAGATATAAACAGGAATGGTCCAGCGGCAGTCTGCCGCCTGGCAACCACACCATTGTATTGACAAGCCTAAACACACAGCCTGTATTGTTGGATGCGTTTGAGGTTGTTCCGAATCCAACTCCCACAAAGACAAAGACACTCACTCCTTCAAAAACGAATACGTTGCAATATACCTACACACCAACCTCAACCAGGACTCTGACACCGACTGCAACGCATGTACCGATTGGTGCTGGGAAATTTGATGACGCGGATTCTCGCATCTATTACAACGGTTGGGTCAGGCACGCAGTAACCACATCATACAAGCAGACGGAATCCTACTCTGCTTCAACCGGGCAAACTGCTGAATTTACTTTCATGGGAGATTCATTAAACATCTTTTATCGAAAATATTCAACCCTCGGATTGATGCAAGTAACCATTGATGGGGCGCCGATTGGAAATATAGATCAATATTCATCTACTCATGTCACTAATCAGGTTTGGAATTGGAGCGGGACGAATGCTTTGCATTACGTCGTACTCACCCACCTTTCCAACAATTTCGTGGTCCTGGATGCCATCGAAGTCGGAACTCCACCGACTGCAACACCCTCAAATACGCCTGGCGGGCCAACTGCAACGAATACACCTGTGCCTGCACCTGCACAACCGGGCATCATTGATGACATCCATCCCCTGGTGAATTATCAGGGTGAATGGAATGTTCGTTTTATCAATGGCGCTTACATGAACACCGAACACTACTCTTCAGTGATCAACCAGACAACCAGCCTCAGTTTTGAAGGTACCAAGATCGATTTCATCTATCGAACCGGCCCTGTTTTTGGCAGTATCGAGATAACCGTGGATGGCGGGGCGCCAGTGATAATTTCCCAGAATTCGACCAACGATCTCTTTGGGCGGATTTGGACAAAGTCAGCATTAGCACCTGGCGTTCATACCATTTCGATCAAACATCTATCAGGTAATTCGGTAAATATTGATGCATTCACAATTTATTAGTTGAAGTCGGTATGCATTAATGCTACAATGAACGCGTAATTTACAGCCATCCCATCGATAAGGAGGTGATGCCATATGAATGATAGTAACAGTACCAGACTCAGCGCTGTGGCATCCCTCCTGATTGTCGAATGATCAGGGTGCCACAGCGCAGATAGAGCCGCTCCAGAAATGGGCGGCTCTACTCTTTAACAATAGTTTATCTGATAAGAACTGGCTTAAACCGGCTCTGAATGGTTAGCTGCTACTCTGTTTCAATGATCTCGACTGTCTTCAAGGTCACGGCAGGACTGGAGCGTTTGCCCGGGTCGCGCTCAGGGATGGAGTTTAACACTTCCAGGCTGGCTTTATCTGCCACCTTGCCAAAAACGGCATGTTTGCCATCCAACCAGGGGGTGGCTGCATGGGTGATGAAGAATTGGCTGCCGTTCGTGCCAGGGCCGGCATTCGCCATCGACAGGATGCCTGGCTCGGTGTGTTTCAATGATGGATGAAACTCATCCGGAAAACGATAGCCGGGGTCACCCATGCCCGTACCGGTTGGATCCCCGCCCTGCACCATGAAATTGGCAATCACCCGGTGGAAAATAGTATCGTCATAAAACCCTTCTCGCGCCAAAAAAACGAGGTTATTGACGGTCTTCGGGGTTTTGTCCGCGAACAGGTTAATGGTCATATCACCTATATCGGTTTTGAACACTGCCTGATACTTCTTTTTTGAATCTATTTGCATTTCAGGAGCTTTTGACCAGCTCTTTTTATTGTCTGTCATTTGTTCTGCCTTTCATAAATAAGATAGTCTGATTTTAGCATGAAGTGCATTTTGGCACTCCTTAAAATATAAGCCATAGCATTTGATTTGCAGAATGGCATCCCTTGCGCTACAATCCAGCCTATGGAATGGGATTTTGTTGGGAATGATTGGGCGGTAAATGTATTACGGCACCAGGTGCAGCACGGTTCCACCCGGCACGCTTACATTATTGCCGGTCCGCGGGGAATCGGTAAACGCACTCTGGCATTGAAATTAATACAGGCTCTGAACTGTCCCCAACCCATCTCACCCGGCAATCCATGCCTCGAATGTCGTTCCTGCCGCCAGATCCAGGCGATGCAGTTTGCCGATTTACAGGTTGTGGGCGTACTGGAAGATAAGAACGATATTGTTGTAGACCAGGTTAGACAGGCACAACAGTTTCTTTCCCTCACACCTTATGAAGCAAAATCAAAGACAGTTGTATTTATAAACTTCCACTCGGCAAATTTGAGCGCACAAAACGCCCTGTTGAAAACACTGGAAGATTCTCCCGGCAGCTCAAAATTGATCATCACCGCCGATTCAACGGATCTGTTGCTGCCTACGATCGTATCACGTTGTGAGGTGATCAACCTGCGCCCTGTGCCAGCAATGGAATTGTCTTTTGCACTAATGAGCCAGTTGAACATTGAAAACCACATGGCAGAATTGCTGGGACATATCTCCGGAGGCAGGTATGGTCACGCCCGGCACCTGGCCGAGAATGCCGACCTGCTTGAACTCCGTACTGCATGGCTGGACGAATGGATTGAAATCGCTGGTATGTCACGCCGCCAGCGCTTCAAATTTATCGAAAACAAGTTGTCCCGAAGGGGTGATTTAAAGAAACAAAGAGACATGCTGCAACAAATACTTACCTGCTGGACTTCTTTTGCCAGGGATGTTCTTTTGTCCAATAGCGGTGCCTCCGGTGAGCCAATGAACATCGATCGGAAGGAACAAATCCTTGAAATTTCAGGAAAGACGGACTCTGAAAAAATGACGGGGGTCATTCACAACCTTGAAAAAGCCAGTGAACGCATTGACTGTTATTGCAATACCCGCCTGGTGATGGAAACTCTGATGCTTCAAATCTAAAAGAATTGCAACTCTTTCACGCCTCCTCCGTATATTATTATGAAGGAGTAAAAATGAGCGAAAAGAAAAAAGTAGTCTGGTTTCTGTATCCCTTCTGGTTGATCTGGAAGCTGGTCATTGGAATCATTGCATTCACAGGCAGGCTGGTAGGAGCGATCATCGGTTTGGTATTGATGATCGTGGGCGTTGTTCTCAGCCTGACTGTCGTCGGCTTGATTGTGGGCATCCCCCTCATCATCTTTGGCTTCTTATTGATGATCCGTTCGATTTTCTAGAATTTATTTAAGCATTCCCACTTTTTCCAGGAAGGAGCGAACCTGACGGTTGTATTCCTCCCTGTTTATGCTAAAGGAATCCGTGTGCCCGGCTTTTTGGGCGAGATACAACACACGGATTCCTTTTACTTTTGCATTGAACAGGTCTTTGCTCATCTGCGCAGGAACGAACTTGTCATTTTCACCGTGGATCAGCATGACCGGCAGGTTGATCTCCTGAACATCACGCAAGGGTGATACAGCGGAAAACGAAAGACCCGAAAGCAGTGTGGTCATAAAATCTGCCAACTGCACAAATGGGAAGACCGGCAGTTTGAATTCATATTTGAAACGATAAACCAATAGCTGGCGTAAATCGGAGAATGTGCTGGTTGCAATGCAAAAAGCAGTGCGGTCGTCAATGGCAGCATGCTGCAGCGAAATTGCTCCGCCCATCGATTCACCCATTGTGCCTACCAACCCGCCTGGACCCAACCGCATGAAGGCCCAATCCACCATTGCCCGAAGATCATATTTTTCATAATAGCCATAAGTAGTGTTTTTGCCGCCGCTCAAGCCGTGGTTGCGCAGGTCATATATGAGTACGTTGAACCCAAAATCCCGGAACATGTTTACAAATTTAATGGAAGCATTGAGATTGCTTTCAATGCCATGGCTGATCACGATAGTCTTGTGCGCTCGTTCCAGTGGTATGTAAAGCCCGTGTAATTTATATCCACGTGGGGAAGGTACCCAAAGCTCCTGTTTGACCAGGTCGCTGAAGGCTTCAGCGTCAAACAAACCGCTTTTGAGTTCAGCCTGATAAATGTGCTGGTAATCCACCTTTGCCGGATTCAGTATCCGCAAGGCAAAATAAAAGCCGGCCGCAGTTAGAATGATGAGAATGAGAAGGATGATCCAGAAGAAGAGCATCTGACCTGTCTGTTATTACTTTCCAGCGTTAGCTCCGGCAATGGCGCCGGTTGTGAATGCAAAATGTAGATTATAACCCCCACAAGGACCGGTAACGTCCAGAATTTCTCCCGCGAGGAATAAACCCGGCACCACAAGCGACTCCATGGTTTCAGGGTTGACTTCCTCCAGAGGCACGCCGCCGCTGGAAACCTGGCAAAACTCAAATCCACGCGTACCTGTGACTTTCAATTGCATATGTGTCGCACTTTGGAATATTTCTTCAAGTTTTTCTTTTGAAAGACTTCCCAGTTTTGTCTCCTCTTTGATGGCCCATTTATTCACAATAAACCCAGCCATCTTTGGCGGTAAAACCGACTGCAAAGCCACCCTGACCGGCATTTCTTTGTTCTTATCGTCCAGCATTGTGGATCGCACCTGGTCAGAATATCCATGCAGCAAGTCAAGTTCCAGGACCAGGGCACTGCCGGGATTCTTGCTTACATGATGTGAAATATCCATCACCCCCGGCCCATTGACACCCCACTGTGTAAAAATGATATTGCCAACTGTTGAGTCGACAAGTTTTCCCTGCTGCATCAATTTGACCCCGGCATCCAAACGGACACCCTGAATCTCTCGAAAAGAACGCATATCCGCAGTCAATGGGGCGAGGGCAGGCAAAAGCGGTTGCATATGATGTCCCAATACCTGCACTGCTTCCAACAGGCTGCCATCCGACCCCAGGGCGGGGTATGCTTTGCCGCCGCAGGCGATCACCACCCGGTCCACATTAAGCGCATCGCGATGCAGCATCACATTGAATCCGTCATTCAAATTTTCGATGCCTGTCACTTTTTTCTTAAGCAGCTTGCGAACCCCGGATCGCTCCATCGCTGCATCGAAAGCATCTGCAACGGCATGAGCCGATTCACTGACAGGGTAATACCAGCCGTCATCGGTGGCATAACTTGGAACGCCGATGTATGACAAGAAATCCAATAATTGAACGAGAGAAAACTGTTTTAAGGCTTTATCCAGCCAACCCACGTTGTCACTGGCATATTTATCCGGGTGAACGTTGGCATTGGTAAGGTTGCATCTTCCTGCACCTGTGACCAGCAGCTTCCTGCCAACCTGGTCATTGCCATCGATGATGGTCACATCATTTCCGGCACGTGCAGCCAGGATGGCGGCCATCATCCCCGCTGGTCCTGCTCCAATCACCGCAATTCGTGTCATGTTTTTACTATCCGTCAGCGGAGGATCTTTGCCTCGGCATATAACGCTTTTTCTTCGTCGGTTTCCGGCAGGATGATTACCCCGTGCGGCAAGGGTCGGGTGTCTTTATCCACGTTCACGAAGGAGATGAAACCCTTAACCACATCCTCATCTTTGACAGACAGCTTGATAAAAACAACGATCCGGGATTTTCCGGTATAGACGACTTTGCTGTCAAAACGCGCCAGCGAGCCGGGCGGGACAGGCGCAGTAAAGGTCATGCCATGGATCTTCAGGCAGACGATATTCTCTGGCCGGGTCAAACTGGCAGCAGCAATAAAACCTGATTCCACAAACCATTCTGCCGTCCGGCCGGCATACAGCGTGCCGTGATGGTTTAATTCTTCACTTTTTACCAAATGATAGGTCGTATAAGTTGGGGTACTCATAAAATGTGTTCCTTTGACTTAACGATAATCCCCACTCCAATAATCGTCAATAAGATTTAGCAAATTTTCTAAAGGGCGATTAATTGACCAGTTGAAGAAATGCTTCCTTGTCATGCAGGGAGACCAGGTCGGTATCTTTTTGTGACCAGTCCTTCAAGCCCGGGTTGAGCTCAAATGCCTCTTTTATTAAATTCAGAGCTTTATCCGTGTTGCCACCCAGTGCATGCATACAGGCAAGGTTATAGATATTGGTGCCCTGCCAGGTGGGTGATGAATCCATTGATTGCAGGTCATCCATGATCTTTTCCAGCAGGTCAACCGATTTCTGCCGGTTCCCTTTTTCATTGTATAACTGGCTGATGTGCGTGATCGGATGAATGCACGCAGCTCCGAGGATCTCGTTCCATAACGCCCGGTTTTGCCGCGAATGCAGGATGTCCGGCGAATTCAGATCATCTTCGCTCAACAGCCTTAAATACTGGCAGATCTCAGAATATGCATTTTCCAGCTTGGCATTAACTGTCTTCCAGGGTTTCTGCCCGAAAAGCAGCCAGATGCGGGCATTTTCTTTGTCGATATCAGCAACCTCTTTCTGTGATTTATCCCGCTTGATCAATTTCTTATTGAAATCTTCCTGCCAGTAAACCAGGTGCCCCATGTGATCTTTGACAGACCATTTATTCTCACTACCTGTCTTTTCCAATTCATCCGCTGAATATTGCGCCAATAATTCGTGGATCATATCCAGCGTGTAATTTGTCAACCGGATCAGTTGTTTCTTTCGTTCCATCTTGCCCTCCGATGCCTGCATTTATTATGCTGGATTTGATTGATTTTTACAACTTGCGAGACACATGCAGTTTTTTGGCTTACAATATCCACAAGGAGAGAAACATGTCTCAAGAAACTGCTATAAGCCCGAATTTACCCCTGGTCGATCTTCACCGGCATCTTGAAGGATCCATGCGGCTATCCACTGCCATTGAAATTTGCCGGGAACATCACCTGCCGTTACCCGCCTGGACAGTGCCCGACCTGCAAAAATATGTTTGGATCGAAGAACCTGTCTCCGATATTGTGCAGATCTTTCCGCGCTTCGATTTCCTGCGGCAGGCTTTTGTCGATATTGATGTTTGCAGGCGGGTAGCCACAGAATGCCTGGAAGATGCGGCATCGGAAGGTCTCGATTACCTGGAATTGCGGTTCAGCCCATATTTTATGGCAGAGCTGCACCAGTTATCGCCGCAGGCAGTCACCAGTGCGGTGTGTGAAGCCTGGCAGGAAAGTATCCACAAACTCCCGATCACCTCAAGGTTGATCGTCATCCTCTCGCGAACTTACGGACCGGAAATTTGTGCCGTTGAAATGGATTGCGCCCTGGAACATTCCGGGCAGGGAGTTGTAGGGGTGGATCTCGCGGGTGATGAAATGCGCTGGCCGGCAAGGTTGTTCAGCAAGGATTTTGATCGTGCCAGGGATACCGGTTTGCAAATCACCGCCCATGCCGGAGAATTTGCCGGCGCAGAAAGCATCCGGGAAACGATCGAAGTGCTGCGTCCGCAGC
This sequence comes from uncultured Chloroflexia bacterium, assembly GCA_963841805.1. Classification (GTDB taxonomy): domain Bacteria; phylum Chloroflexota; class Anaerolineae; order Anaerolineales; family Anaerolineaceae; genus PNON01. Next base: position 63,879 of record CAWJEB010000010.1, on the reverse strand, counting down.
GGTTGGGGCATGCCGTTAGGGCTGTGGATGATGAACAATTGATGGGTGAGATCGCCCAAAAAGGGATCGCCATTGAATGCTGCCCGACCAGCAACTATCTGACCGCCACCGTTCCCACCATTCAAGACCATCCACTGCCGGTCTTTCTAAAACACGGCATCAAAGCTACATTGAACACGGATGACCCATCCTTCATGGGCGATTTGAAAATCCAACAGGAATATCAGAAGGCGATGGATTTGATGGGGCTCTCACAGGAAGAGTTGGCATTGGTCCAGAAAAATGGATTGGATGCCGCATTCATAGGTCCAGAAGAAAAAAGCAAGATCATCCCCCGCAATAGATAAGAAAAACCGTCCGGATGATCATCCGGACGGTTCTGAGCCCAGTCTTATATTCTTACCGCCCAAACTTCTTAAAGTGAGGTGCAAAAAGGACATCCGGGTCCGGGATTACCGGTGGGATTGGAGATGCCACCCAGGTGACATTCAAGAAATGCTTCCAACCACATTCTCGGTGGTGATGTTGCCGCCCCAGGTGCCGCATCCCAATGTCATGGTAAATGCCATGCCGTTCACCCAGTCGCCGCTGTTGCCATAGCTCTGCGGCTGGTTCACCATCATCCGGCTAACTTTGGCTTTGGTGGCCAGTTCGAGGATGTGTGCATCGTTGGTGGAATGGATGCCGCAGGAATGGCCATAGCCGCTGAAGGCGGTAATATCGATCACCATTTGAACAGCTTTGCTGAAATCGGTATATTTCCAGATCGTCAGCACAGGTGAAAGTTTTTCGGCAGAGAACATATCCTCCGCGCCGATGTGCTCGCCCAACACCATCAAGAAGGTGGTCCCATCGGGAACTTGAATTCCAGCCTCGCCAGCGATCACTTTCACACTTTTCGCCACGATCTTACCGCTCAAGTGCGTGCCATCCGGCCACATGGCTGCCTTTAATTTGGCGCGGTCATCGCCAGTCACCAGGTAACCGCCCTGTTTCTTTCAATCCAGCCATGAGCGCTTCAAAGATGCTTTCATGGATGATCACATTGTTTTCAGCAGAGCAGGATGTGGCATTGTCAAATGTCTTGCCCTTGAAGATCTTAACCGCTGTCTCATCAATATTGGCAGATTCATCTACGATGACGGTTGCGTTGCCAGCGCCAACGCCATAGGCAGGTTTCCCGCTGCTGTATGCCACCTTGACCACGCCAGCGCCGCCGGTCGCAAGGACCAGGTCCACCGCGCCCATCAATTCCTGTGAGAGTTCCATGGATGGTTCTTTGATGTTTTGAACCAGGTCTTCTGGCGCTCCGACCTTTTTCAAGCCTTTGCGCATTTCATTACAGATCAATTCACAGGTCTTTTTGGCTTTTGGGTGCGGGGCAAAGATGACCGCATTGCGGGTTTTGAGAATTGGCAGCCCATTGCATGGCATGGTGGATGAAGAATTGGTCATCGGGGTGATCGCGCCGATGACACCCACCGGTTTGGCGATCTTCATTAAGCCTAATTCGGGTTGTTCTTCAATAACACCAACGGTCTTTACGCCGTTGAGGTCTCGAATAACGCCCAAAGTTTTCTTCTGGTGCTTAACCAGTTTGTCTTCATATACACCCAGGCCGGTCTCATCGACTGCCAGGCGGGCGCAAGCTTCGGCAGTTTCGCGCTTGTAAGATTCCCAGCCAACCGCCAGCACCATTTCATCCACTTTTTCCTGCGGCCAAAATTCGATGATTTTTTGCGCTGCTCGTGCCCGTTCGATCATCTCTTGTAAATTATCAGTCATATCGCATCCTCCAATTGAAATATTGATTAGCGCTCAATATTGAATAAATATTTTTATTACACCTTCATTTTACCGCAGCAGCCAGCGAATCTTCGAAAATATTCAACGCTTCACTCATCTGCTCTTTAGTGACGACCAGCGGCGGGATCCAGCGAATGGTGTTATCCCAGGGTCCGGAGGTCAACAGCATTAGCTTGCGATCTGCACACTCATGCACTACCGCTTTGGCGGTTTTCTTATCCGGCATTCCCTTGGCATCCCGGAATTCTGTTCCGATCATTAATCCAAATCCGCGGATATCCACGATCTGAGGGTAATTCTCGCGCAACTGACCGAGACCGGCCACCAGTTGGGCGCCGCGGGTCTTGGCGTTTTCCAGCATTTTTTCTTCCTTCATTGCTCTGATGGTGGCAACTGCAGCAGCCGCTGAAAGAACGTTGCCGCCAAAAGTGCCGCCATGCGAGCCAGGGATCCACTTCTTCATCAGGTCCAACCGGCTGACCACACCGGAGATCGGCAGCCCGGAAGCAAGGCCTTTGGCAACAGTCATAATGTCCGGCTCAATATCAAAGTGTTGAAACCCAAACCATTTTCCGGTTCGTCCAAATCCAGCCTGAATTTCATCCAGTACCAGCAGGATGCCGTGTTGATTACATATCTCCCGCAAACCCTTCATAAATGATACTGGCGGCACCACATAGCCACCCTCCCCGAGGATTGGTTCAATGAAGATCGCGGCAGTCTCCTGCGGCGATGTCTGGGTCAGAAGCAGGAACTCCAATTCATCCAGACACCATTTGCTGGTCTTTTCATCATCCCAGCCATATTTGATGGCATACGGAAATGGAGTGACAAAAACGCCCGGCATGAGTGGTTGGTAACCTGCGCGGTAGATAGTTTTGGATGTGGTCATACTCATGGTGGCAACTGTGCGTCCATGGAATGACCCCTGGAAAACAATGACATTCGGTCGTCCGGTGGCATGGCGGGCCAGTTTGAGGGCGCCTTCCACGGCTTCAGCACCGGAATTGCTGAAGAAAAAACCATCCAGGCTGGGCGGGACGATGGTACGCATTTCCTCCACCAGCTCCAACATCGGTTTGTGAGTGACCAGGTTTGCCTGTCCATGCAGCAAGAAATCCAGCCTGGTTGCGGATGGCTTCCACGACCTTTGGATGGCAATGCCCGGTGTTTGTCACACCGATACCGCAGGTAAAGTCTATGAATTTCCTGCCGTCGGTCGCGTACAGGTATGTACCTTCACCGTGGTCCACGATCACATCAGAATAATGCGTCCAAACCGGTGAAAGATGTTCGAAATTTTCTTTATAGTCTGTCATTTTTTGATCCATTTGTCTCTAGATTGATGATTAAAGTTGTTTATCCGTTAATAGCCCATTCCAGACCAAGTTCCTGTAATTTTTGCGGAACCGGGTTGCCTTTATTTGTCCAGCCCATCTCAGTGTAGTATTGTTTCAAAGCGGCATCAAGATCATTTTTATCCACAGCCACACCTGCGGTAGGGCCTGTTCCTGCCAATGGTACGAAGAATTTTTCCGGCAGAACATCTTCTGCAGTCGTAAAACCTTCACGTTCGTTGAAAACACGCAGCATATTCAACCGGCGTTCGCCGGCTTTCATTAATTCATCCAGCGTTACATCCCAGCCGGTGACCGCCTTCACCATTTCTACGGTCTCATTCGGGCCGTAGAGTGTCCAGCCGGGACCAAATACGAACTGGCACAGGTCAAGCGTATCCAACATGCTGTAGAAGATCTGGGTTAAGTATGCAAAGCGCACCTTTTCCGGTCCGAAGTCTCCGGGAGGCGGCGCATTCGTCAAGCCGAGCAGCGCCAACCTTTCCAAATAGAAGTCTGCTGTCCCTTCTTCATACATCCAGTCATGTTCGCTGGATTGATGATCCGCGCCGAATGGGTTGACAGCATAGATGAGGGCTAATGACTTCTTGCACTGCGGCATGTGCATGGGCGCTTCTTCATTTTTCACTGTTGTCAGGTATTTGCTTGAACTTTTGCCCCAAATCTTGGCCGCCCTGGCTGATCCTTGAGCCAGAATTTTGCCGAATGGCGTTGACATGTTGATGATCTCATCCAGGGTTTGTAAAACAGCCGCCTCATTGCCATACTTTAATTCAATCCCGCCGGTATCTTCTTTTGTGATAACGCCATTTTCAAAGCATTCAATTGCAAATGCAATGGTCGCCCCGCAAGTGATCGAATCAACCCCATAACTGTTGCAGATCTGGTTGGCATAAGAAACGGCATTAAGGCTTTTGATGCCGCACATCGAACCAAATGTACCCAGGGTTTCATACTCCGGTCCGCCATAATAAGGATCGATCCTGGCGCCTTCGTATTCTCCTTCAACAACTCGTTTACAGCGCACAACACAGGCGTAGCATGTTTCCCGTTTCTTGAGGATTGTATCGGCCATCGTCTCACCGCTTAAATCCTCAGCATATTCGAACTGGGCTTCTGAATAATTGCGGGTAGGCAGGGTTCCCAGAGCATTTTGCGGAATGACCACACTGGCTGTGCCAAACTTACCGATCGCATCCATGTCTGGGTTTTCCGGCATCAATTTCGGTCCGGTTTTCGCAAGTACAGCCAGAGCCTGTGGGTCTGCGATATTCATCTTGGCCGTGCCTCGCACTGCCACTGCTTTCAGGTTTTTGCTGGCCATAACAAGACCCATACCGGTACGTCCATTATTGCGGTTGGCCATGTTGACTATGCTTGAATAAAGAACGCCATTCTCAGCGCCCGGACCAATTTGCATAACCTGTAACTTTAGTATCTTTCAATTCAGCTTTTAGCTGTTCATCCACTTCTTTGGTTGTTTTTCCCCATAGGTGGCTGGCATCATGCAATTCGGGCACACCATCAATGACGGACAAATATACGGGTTTAGGTGATCTTCCTCTGAAGACAATGCCATCAAAACCTGCAAATTTCAATTCCGCCGGGAAGAAACCGCCCGCTTGTGAATCCCCAATACCATCGGTCATCGGGCTTTTGGCATTGGCATTCATACGGCTTTGACCGGATATCGCAGCTCCGGTTGTAACGGACAACATCAGGGTGAGGATATTTTCAGGAGACACAGCATCCACACCCTTGGGCATTTCCTTTAAGATGTAGTAAAGACCAAAAGCGCTGCCACCCAGGTATGTGCGATAAAAACTTTCGGGCGGTTCCTCGGTTGTTAATTTCCCCTCGGTGAGGTTGACATGTAGTATCTTACCGTTATATCCGAATGGCATGTGAGCCTCCATAATGATGTTATTTGGGTAATTACAAATGAGTTCTCTTTTTCAAATAGCCTATGATAATTTTATATGAAGCTATTCGTCCGGAGAACTCATTTTCATCCTATTATTTTTGGATATTTATACTATTACCACTCTTTGATGCCCCATGGAAAACCATATTCTTCCATCAGATCCATGAAGGGTACCGGGTCGAACGCTTCGGGACCGTGAACGCCAACGGCTTTCCAGGTGCCTTTTTCCATGAGTTCCATACCGATGACAGCATTAAAAGCCGTTTGGGCGACCACAACCTGGCAATCCAACCGATTCATGCATTCCACATTGTCCGCTACCTGGTACAGGTAAACCTGTTTTTCTTTTCCGTCCTTTTTACCTTTTACCCAGGTTCCAGCACATGTTTTGCCTTCCATCAATGGGCCGAGGTGAGCAGGGTCTGGCAGGCAGGCTGCAACCACATCACGCGGCGCCACTTCAACGCCCTTGACCTTGATCGGTTCTTTATTATCCAAACCCAGCATGTGCAATGTTTTTAAAATGCCGATGAACTCATCACCCAGTCCATACTTGAATGTGACCCGTTTACAGTTGACATATCTCGGAACAAGCAATACCTCTTCATGCTCAACATTGACACATTCCACTTTGCCGATGCCGCCGGGAAAATCAAAGACTTCGGGTTCAGAGAACGGCGCAGTAGTGAACCAATCTTTCCCTTTTTCCCAGATGACCGGTGGATTCAGACACTCTTCAATGGTTGTCCAAATGGAGAAATTGGGGGCAAAGTCGTACCCGCGAACGATAAGGTTGGCGCCATCGCGTATGCCGACTTCTTCGATTTCGTCGAACAAATGCAGTTCTGCATAACGGGCAAAAACATCCGCCATTCCTGGTTCTACGCCCAGTCCCAGTAACGCCAAAATGCCTTTGTCTTCCCATTTTTTGGCGCGTTCGAATTGATAGTCGCCCAGTTTGATACCGGTTTTATTATACGGATCGCTCGGATGTGGCTCAGAAAGAGTCATGGCCATATCCATGTAATTACAACCAACATTATAAGCAGCATCAAAGATAGGAATGTTAAAACTTGGATCGCAGGCGTTCATAATGAGATCAACATCATATTTCTTCGCCAATGCTTCGATCATCTCCTGCTTGTTCGCGTCTAAAAACTCGACCGGGAATTTTTTATTATCTTTTAGTTTGGCCTGAACTTCTTCCGCACGTGCCTTGTTGTAATCAGCCAGAACCATCAGCTCCAGCCAGGGACGTTTGGCTGCGATCACTGCAATTGCTTCACCAACACCACCTACACCAACCAACAGTACCTTCATATATCGCTCCTTTTTGATATTGTTTTTTACTTTCAGCTAAGTAAGAGATTAATTTTCAGCGGGTGTCGCATCGAATGGATTAACATCCGGTATTCCCTTTTTGACATACTTGCGGATTGGGAAATATAAAAGTCCACCGATCAGCATGGCGATCAAACCCAGCCCAATGGCCGACTCCCAGCCATAATCTGTGATTTGACTGACGATAGCAATGACAATAATGGTCAGAGGTGCAACTACGATATAGACCAATCCCAAAGCTCCGCCAGGGACTCTGTTGCGTGGAATCTCCGGTCGTTTAAAGCGGAGCACTACCAGGGCAAAGATCTCTGCCATCAGAACCAGCATGTTCAAGAATACATCAATTACAACCAGGTTCTGAAAAGCTGATGTGGAAAATATCAGGAAAAACCCTCCGCAGATCAAAATCGACACCCAGGGAGTACCATACTTCGGATGGACCTTATTCAGCCATTGCGGCATCATGCCGTCCTCGGCCATGGCGTATGGCACGCGCGTACCCCCTAATCCATTACCGATGAACAAACCGATCATGGATAAGATCGCCGAGATGCCAACGATTGCCCCCAGGAAGTAGGAGAGCGGGCTATCCTTTCCTGCAATTTTGTCACCGATGACATGTGCTATGGTTGGGAACTCCCAGCCTGCGTCTGTGGCTGGGTCAACACCCCAGGATTCCATCTGATCGATTGCTGATTCCCTGTTCGTTCAGGATAACACCAATACCTTCCCCGGTATCACTTTCCTCAATACCCCAGGCGTTATATCGGCCATCTTCGCCGGCGCCGCCATACAAACCGGCAATGGTTGGAATGGAATAGGATAAGATGGCTGCTACCAGAACCAATGCCATTGCCCGTGGATATGTCTTCTTGGGGTTTTTTATCTCATCACCGGCAGCCGTGGGCAGTTCCCAGCCCATAAAATTCCACATGGCAACATATAAACCAACGCTCATTGCCGCGAACACATTATTCGCGTTGACGTCCGCACCGCCGGCCAGGAATGGAATTTGTGGTGTTGTACCAGATGAGATCCAGGCAGTAAATTCCAAAACCAGACATAATGACCAATGGAATGATCATCAGCAAGCCCAGCCAGTTGGTGGTCAAGCCAGATAACCGTGCGCCGCGCATATTCAACAGGGAGATACTAATGATGAGAACAGCAGCGACCAGCCATGAAAGGAAGCTGGATGAAAATTCTATCCCCCCAATCGTCGCACCATCGCTCAATGCCGGGATGAAATAGCTTAAATACCAGGCTGTCCACACCGGATAGATGGACACGTCCACCCAGGAAACCACCCAGTTCATCCAGCCGGACATGAATCCAGCAAAGGGTCCAAAAGCTTGCTTGACCCAGTGATAGTAGCCGCCTTCAACCGGCATCATGGATTGCATCTCTCGCACCATCAACATGTTGGGAATGCTGAAAACCAGCGGTGTAACGACCATGAGAACCAGCGCCAAACCCGGGCCGGACAAACCAACCATGGGTTCGGCGCCGAAAGCACCACCGCAAACTGTGAAGTAGATCAATCCAAACAAGGGTAGCAAAGTAAGCTCCCTCTTCAGTTTTCCTTTTTCCCCCTTGATGACATTTACACTACTGATATCTACCGCCATTAGTTCCTCCTTAGCAATAATGCAAGATAAAAAGATGCATGCTTTATAAGCATGGAACAACCTGTGATAGTGTAAATACCGTTAAAAATATTACATTAGTTTATTTTTCTTTTTCATCCACAATACAATAAGAAGGGATATGCCACACATGGTCATCCTTGATAATTAATGGCACAAGAGAGGTATGTGTTTTACGTACGCCGGAGATTTGACCAATCACTTCGGTTACAAAGTTATATAGTTCCTGGTTATCTTTTGCTACAACCTGGATGCTAATATCACTTTCACCGGTGGAGCAGGCAACATAGCTGACCGATTCATATTCGGCCAATTTTCTAGCAATTTCCTGTACCTGGGCTGGCTCAACCTCGATAAATACATCTGCGAATACCTGTAAGCCCAGTTTGCGAGGGTTTACATTGCCATGAACTTGGATTATCTTATTAGTGATCAATCTTTCGATCCGATATCGAACCGCCCTTTCAGAAATCCCCCCAATACGTTTGGCAATTGCCGAGCAACTCATTCTGCCATCTTCTATGAGAAGGTCTGATATTTTTTTATCAATAATGTCTATTTTGAACACAATCACACCTTTTTTCTTCCGAGAATTACATATATTATAGATATACTTTCCGCATAATACAAGTATTTTGAGAATTAATTAAAAAATTAGTGGGCTCTACCGAGCCCACTAATTATCTGAGCGTTGTTAATTATTGCCTCGGATGAGCCACAAAGAACTCCCATAATGCAGCTGATGCATCCAATTCCATACTGGCTTTCTTGGCAGAAGACTTGACTGCATATCCTGGCCAGGAGTGGTTGCCATTCCAAATTGAAATGGATCTTACGGCGGTTCCATTTTGACAGGTAAATGTCATTTTGACAATATTCTCATTCTTCTTTTGCTTCACAATTGGATTCATATCGCATCCATTCTGATCTAACCAAAAATGGACAGCATCCACACCGGGAAGAAAACCAGGCGTCCCTTTTTTAAGCCTCTTGGTTTGTTCATAAGGGACAGTTTCATCTAACCGTCCATGGATAGTGATCACAGAGACCGGAACCAATCCAGGTTGTACCATTACAATATCATTCTCCCCATTTTGATAACCAATGGTTGCGCCAACTGCGCCGATTGCTGCGATTTTTTCAGGTATCGCCGAGCCTAGCTGATAAGCCATCATGCCGCCGTCAAAGAATCCTCCCACAAATACATACTTTGGTTCGATATTGAAATTGAGAAGCATATGGTCAATTAATTCCGAGATAAATGCCACATCATTTGCACCGTTGCTGTTCGGCAAGAAGCCAGGATTCCAGACCGGTGAATCCCCGAAAGCATCAGGATATACAACCAGAAAACCATTGTTCTCAGATTTCGTATTGAACCCTGTCACAGGTGCAAATTCCCCTGATTTAATATCGACACTATGCAGAAGTATCACCAGGGAAACAGCCGTACTTCCATCATATGATGCGGGTACATGCAGTGCATAACTGCGGGTTTTTGCAGCTTCAAGCGTTTCGCCTTCCACAGTGATCGTTTGCACGTAGTCGCCTGGAGGGGTAACCTCAGCACTTTTATTTAACAAGCCTTCTGGCAATAGTGAAAATCCCTTGCCGCTTTTTTCCCCGTTATCGAGGCTGGAAACGTTGACAGGGGCTGAGCGGGTGCAGCCGGATATCGCAAGCGTGATGAGTATAAATTCAATAAACCATTTCTTTAATTTAGCGAACATAATAATTCTCCTGAATCTGGTGAAATGTCACCAATAGATGCAAGAGAAATTGTGCAAGATTATTGCCAAAACTCAGGGTAAAGACAAAGGCAATTTCAAAGCAATTTTTATTTATTAATCCACCAACATAAAACGATCAAATTCGTTGGGGTTTGTCATTGAGTTGGGCTGGTAAGGTATTCCGACATTAACAAACAGGAATCGTTGAACATAATTCACTCACGATATTGTTAGAAGTACAGATCCTTGGAGCAGCGTGGATCCAATAGTGAACTGGATGACCTTTCCAGCTCCAATAGAATGCGTTGTTTTCTTGCGAGAATATATTTGGCAATCTCAGTTTTTTGGCGGCCTCGTGGTTGTATCATCAAGCCAATTTGCGTAAGGTTACTCCCAACGGGACGAGAATAAACTACTTCAGCTTCCTGATTGTGTAAAGTAACCTCTTGGTTAAGCGTAATCTCAACTTTTGTTTTTTCACCCGATACCTTCTGATTCCTTTTCTGGTTCCTGGTGTAGAGCAAAATCCCCAATCCATCATTTGATAGATTGTCCAAACGCCCAATTAATCGCTCTCGACCCCTTAGCAGAGTCGCACGTATCGGTATAGCTGGAGCAACCCGGTCGGATCCCCGTTCCTGCCAGTTGGAGCCAAGAAGTGAGAAATCTGAAACTTTCATTAAGCCACGGGATAAGTTAACCTCTTGTACTTTTGCTTTAATTCCATTAGGAGTATTTGGGATATTCATGAAAATATATTCGTGGATGTTAGCGCAAATATGTTGGGCGGGAGACTGGATGATGATTTGATCATCACCTATACTGAGCAGCCTCACGTTCTGTGCTATTAATAATCCTTTGTATGAGATTACAACGTTCAGAGTTTCATTTGTCTTCAATAAATTCGCAAGCATGGACGCGATAGTAGTATTTTTCCTATCTACTGGTAACATAATACTTCTCCTTGGATAGCGTCGATCTATCCGTGAGTTGTAATACATTTCTGCGATGTGCTGTGGGACAAATGTGAAGTCGGTTGCTATGTGTATGTACAACTAATTTTGTGCACCGCGGATTCATACTATACAACAATTTGACACCCTTTACCGTAAATATTCTATTAATTCCCGATTAGAATATATACAATTGGCTTAAGCTCATTCAAGGAAAGGAACAATGATTAATAACCAATTATTGGAACTAGAACTTACAATTCCGGAGGAGATCAGGCATAGTGTGTTCATTCGTCGGACCCCGGCGTTGTGCTACGCTGCGCTCACCACGCCTGAAGGATGGAATGGCTGGTTCACCACCAGCATGTTTATCGATTTAAAATTAGGTGGGGTGATGATATTCGAGTGGGATGATTGGGGCGCTGATCACATTTCAACCGGAGATCATGGCGTGATCATCAAATTGGTTCCCGACAGAAGCTTCTCTTTCACCTGGCATCCTGACTCGCGAGAATATACTACAAAAGTTGATATAACTCTCGAGGTAGCTACTGACGGCTGTGTTGTCCGTGTGGTCGAACAAGGATTCAGGGACAGCCCGGAGGGTATGCATGCCATGCTGCAAAGCGCGGTAGGTTGGGGCGAAGCATTAACTTTGTTTAAAATGTATATGGAACATGGAATACGATATTAATTCCTCAGGATTCTTCGCTGATCTGCCAGGATTCTGTGTGCCGGATGGATTCACCAGGCGCTAGTGTAACCAATCCACTTAACGATTCAATCTCGATGATCTTTCCATTGGTATAGATCTCAGCATTGCAACCCAAGTCAAAATACTTGGCATTCGTGTCAAACGAAAAATCTTTTCTGAATGTCAGCCCCTTATATGAGTAAGTGATCCACCCCTGTGGGCAGCGCGCGCCAATCTTAAAAATTTGCTGGTTGGTTGTTGCATCTATCTGGAGTTCATCTTCGGTGATCTTCAATCGCGGATCACTGAACTGGCTGTATGGCCAGAGGGCGATCTGCCTATCTGCCAGCAGATCCGAACCAGGTCTACCTCGCAACGGGAGGATGGCTTTCCCCCCGACTGGCAACATGGTGATCGCCCAGGCTGCGCATTCCACAGGTTTTGAACCCCGGTTGGTAAGTGTATGATTCAAGGCTACTTCAGCGCTAGTCCCATTAAGTTCAAACTCCATTTTTTTAGCCAATCCGGTGGGGATTTCTGCTTGTCGGGTAAGCGAAACTTTGAGGGCGGTTTTATCCACCTTGATCTCTGAGCCTTCAGGAATATAGGTAAATTTTGGAGATTCCGGGGCAGCCCACAAACGGTGGCCGCCATGAACAATGTAATCTCCATAAGGAGATGGTAGTACAGCTCCCGGCGCCTCTGCCAGGAGATTAATATTTCTGGGCTTATAGATCAATCCAATAATTCGAGGTCCGGTATTCGTGAAATAATCGACCCGTAGTTAGTCGTTTTCAATAAAATCCGTTTGAAATTTTTCCATAGCCTTTCCTTATTTACCAAATTTAGCGAGACTATTTAATTAGATATAAGATATTTCTTTGGCTGAAGCGAGATGCCTAGCTCTACTGCACTGTATTTGGGCTAATTCCGCCAGCCATAAGAGCAGCGATAACCTCATAGACCAATCGCATTTTGCCTTCGGTCAGGGCATTTGTATCCACATCTGTCAGGCTGATCCCAGTAGGCACCGTGCGCCCTGGCAAGCCGGAAACCGCATCACCCCACACTTTCTGCAACCCGTTGGAGTAATCCATCTGAATAGTCGCAATCCAGGCCGGTCGCAGGGCATCTGGCGGGGTTTCACCACCGATTAATCGCATACCACCCTGGGCAAGATAAATCATCAGGTTAGAATCTGCTACTGTCGGGTAAATATAGGCGGTTTTTACGCCGCTTATGATGAACGCATCTGCAATTTGCTGCCATTCTGGTTGTGAAGCAGCGATGGGCATATCAACATAAATCGGATAATCTGTGAATGGGGGAAAAGTAGGGTTGCACAACCCGCAAAAGAACATGGCACCGTTCCTGAATGCATCTCCCGCCAGTAATCCTTCATTGCTGCCAGCCTGGGTCAGCGCCCCTACTCGCCACTCGTTGGTCAGGATGGCTGCGACATAACCAGCAGTAAAACCGACCCACTCCGGGTGAGCGCCCTCATTACCAACGGCAAATAAATTATTCGAGGGTTGGATCGCTGAAATGCCAACACTGATGAACCGAATATCAGGGAATCTGCTTGCCAGGTCGGCGATGCCTGGATCGGGCGGAAGTGCTATAACGATTTTCACGTCCGGTGTCAGCGCTTCTGGTGTCAAAGCGGGAATTGATTCGAAAATCAAACCGGATTGTTCAGACAGGGATTGGGCCATTACTGAGATTGTCTGAGTGTCAGCTTCCGCCAGTTGGCTGCCAGTCGCGAGCAATACCCGGTTGGCCGGAGGTATCTCAGTCGGAACGGGTATGTCTGTTGCAGGTGCAACAGTGGGATATTCAACTGGTTCCAGTGTTGCAGCGGCAGGCACATTTACACCACACCCAGCGACAAACAGAGCAAGAATAATTATCAATACATTGATGGGTCTTTTTGGCATTGAAGTTATTGTACCTTATCGAAAATGCGGATCATTCTCCTGTATTATAATATTGTTATGATCCTTATTGAAGTTCCCGGTAGAACTCCGCTTGAGATTCACCACCTGGTATGCGACGTGAATGGCACCCTGGCCGTTGACGGGGAAATAATGGACGGCATTCAAGAATCCATGAACATCTTAAAGGAGAGTCTGGACATCTACTTATTGACCGCAGACACCCACGGAAAAGGCGAAGTGATTGGCAGCCGACCTGGGGGTAAAGGTCGTAATCCTCGCACCGGGGAATGAATGCGCGCAAAAAGCTACTTTCATACAAAAACTTGGAAGAGATAAAACCGCAGCCATTGGACAAGGTGCAAATGATGAGATGATGCTGAAAGCAGCCGAGCTGGGAATTTGCGTGATGTCCCCGGAAGGAACAGCTGCCCAGACCTTGCTTGCTTCAGATGTGGTTGTACAAAGCGGGAACGCTGCTCTGCAACTGCTCATCCACCCGAAGCGATTATCCGCCACCTTAAGAAAATGAACCTGACCAGCGAACCATTTTCCGAACCAGATTCCCCTCCTCCACGTCTTCGTCATCGCCGCAGGTTTTTTCCTTCCCTGGACGATTCTGAGCGTTCCGACGTAGTGGAGAACCTGGCAAAAAGAGTCTCGCCCAGTTTTGATTTTTTCCTGTTTGCTCTCCTTTCTGGCGCGGTGATTGGTGTTGCATATCTATTTGATTCCCCTTCGTTATTGATCATTGGAGCATTGCTTGCGCCCATTATGGCCCCGATTATAGGACTGTCACTCTCAACAGCCATCGGTTCTCTGCGATTCTTCATTCTCTCTCTGGCAGGGACTTTCGTGGGAAGCTTGCTGGTTTTTATCGTCGGTGTTCTGGCAGGTATTGCCAGCTTCATCTGGCCGGAACATGCCGCAAGCCGGTTGGCTGGTTTTGCCAGTATCACCTGGGATGTTCTTTTTGTACTCTCCCTGGGTGTTTTTCTGACCACATTATCACTGATAAAGAGCGAACAGAAACCCGTACTTCCTTCCGCAGCTATCGCCTATGTGATCTTTGCGACAACCGGCGGGATCGGTTTCTACCTGGGCAGTGGTAATTTCAATTTAGCATTGGAATCCAGCCTGACCTTGGCTTTTTACCTGCTGATTGTGACCATGATCGGTTCGATCATTTTCCTATTGTTTGGGTTCCGTCCCCGCGGCATTCCGGGATATGGCTTATTCATTCTTTTTTTGGCCATCACGGGGGTATTCATTTACCAGTTCAAACCCTTTGGAATGGATACGGGGCTATCCAGACTGATTGTTCAACCAACACAAACCCTTCCAGTTGGGTTAGGAATGTCTGATATACCCGAAACACCCGCCCAGGAAATTCTGGTAACTGAAACGCCACTACCTTCTTCAACGCCATCCCCGTCCAATACATCCAAGCCTTCTTCCACACCAACGATCACGCTTACCGCTTCCATTACGCCCACACCCGGACCAACTCCTGAGTGGCTGCATGTGGATGTTGATGGGCAAACTGGTGCAAGACTCCGCGAGAACCCCGGTTTTGCCAGCAAAGTCATCCGCATCATCGATAATGGCGTTCTCGTTAAACTTTTGCCTGGAATAGTCGAGAAAGATAAACTCTACTGGGCGCATGTCGAAACCATCGATGGTACAATTGGCTGGATGGTGCATACTGTTCTCTCTACCTCCACACCCTCTGCAAGTACAACCCCCCTGCAGGAATAACATACCATATACAGGAGACGCTTTACATGACAATTCACTTTGGAACCGACGGTTGGCGCGCCGTTATTTCAGATACATTTACCTTCACTAATCTTCGCCAGGTCACTCAAGCTATCTCAGATGCGATTGCTTCCGGACACTGGATCAACGGTTTTCCACTGGATGAGCCGGCTGACCCGAGTAAAATGATCGTTGGTTTTGATACGCGTTTCCTCTCAGACCGCTACGCACAGGAAGCGGCACGGGTACTGGCCGCCAATGGATTCAAAGTATTTCTTACCCAGGCAGACGCACCCACCCCGGCAATTTCTTATGCTGTCCGCAATCGCCATGCCATCGGTGGGATCATGATCACTGCAAGCCACAACGCGCCTCGCTACAACGGTGTAAAGCTTAAAGCCGCATATGGCGGGTCGGCGTTACCAGAGCAATGCCGCAGGGTGGAAGTTGTTCTCTCAGACAATGAAGCTCAGGCCCGCGGCCCCAACCTGATGGACTTCGACCAGGCTCGTAAGAATGGCAGTATCGAACGTTTTAATCCAATCCTTGAATACAACGAACATCTGCGCACTCTTATCAATTTTGACCTGATCGCGGAGAATCCGCAGCGTTTCGTCATCGATTCGATGTATGGATCGGGACGCGGCGTGATCAAAGGATTGCTGCAAGGCAGCGGCTGCGAAGTCCACGAGATCCGCGGGGAATTGAACCCGGGCTTCGGCGGGGTTCACCCTGAACCTATCGGAAAATATTTGGGCGCTCTTACCGGCGCTATCTCAATGGGGATGGGTGATTTTGGTCTGGCAACAGACGGCGACGCTGACCGCATAGGTGCGATGGATGGACGTGGCAATTTTGTTGACCCGCACAAGATCATGGCCCTGGCGCTGAAATACCTTTATGAAAAACGCGGCTGGAAGGGATCAGTCGTACGGACTGTTTCAACCACTCGCATGATCGACCGCCTGTCGGAGCGGTACGGCTTGGTTTGCCGCGAAACACCAGTTGGTTTTAACCATATCGCCGAATACATGCTTAATGAGGATGTTCTCATCGGCGGAGAAGAGTCCGGCGGAATTTCCTTCAAGGGACATATTCCCGAAGGCGACGGCGTTCTGATGGGTCTCCTGCTCGTGGAACTGATTGCAGAATCAAAAACTTCTCTTTATGAGCTGGTAGAGGATTTATTAAAAGATGTCGGCCCCGCTTTCTATGAACGCACCGACCTGAGGTTGAAGCATCCAGTCAGCAAGGAAGCGATGACCCGCCGCTTGACCCAGGAAGCGCCGGTAAATTTAGGTGGTGAAAGCCTGAAAGAAGTTCAAACCCTGGATGGCGTGAAATACATTTTTACAGATGATTCCTGGCTCCTTGTTCGACCTTCCGGCACAGAATCTGTGCTGCGGGTCTATGCCGAAGGACGATCTGAAGAAATGGTCAAAGAATTATTGAACTTTGGGAAAACATTTGCCCAGACGATTGAATAAAGAAAGTTAGCGCAAGAATGCCGAACACCAGTAACCAGAAAAAGAAAAGTGGACCAAATAGAGATCAGCGCAGACAACAAGCACAGAAAGTGATCTTTGCTATCATTGCCATGATCCTCATCATCTCCTGGATCATGACCCTGGTCGTCAAGTTCTAAACCAACATTAAAAGTGATACAGAAAAAAACTTAAAATTGACGCCTGTCGCCTTTGCCGATTTATAAACCTTCCCATTCTTTTTCCCAACCGGTAATCTTACCGGCGCAATTCCCACCGAGTACTTGATAAGCGCTTTCAATATTCCATTGATGCGGCTGCTTGTTGTCATCGGGAAAGCGGATGGGGATATCCTCACAGAGCTTGATCGTATCCTCCAACGTTTCACCAACCTGAACGCACTTCTGCACCCGGTCGGCAAGATCATGCAAATAAACCAAGTCATCTGTGATCCTTTTCTGGGCTTCAGCATGACTCTGCGCGGGAGATCCATGGCCGGGTATGATAGTGGTGAAATTCAATGTGGAAATTTTCTCCAATGTATCTATATAAGCGATGATACTGTCGCTGATGAATGGGATTTCGAGGTCGCTGAGAATATCGCCTGCCCAGAACGTTCCACTTTGTGGATCATAAACCGAGATATGGTCAGCGGTATGCCCTGGCGTGTACAGAATAGCCAGATGATGATCTCCAATCGGTTGAATAAAGCCGTCTTTCACCAGCATTGCTGCAAAAGGAAGGATTGGAATATCAATCTTCCGTTCATTTTCTTCCGCTGCCCATTTGTTGATCGATAATTGAGTGGCATTAAAGCGGCTTTGTAATTCCTTCGGGAATTTTTCATGTACCATCAAATTGCAATTTCCAAATGAATTAATGCCCAAAAGATGGTCCCAGTGGAAATGGGTCAGGATGACCCCTTCGCATTCCAGACCAGTTGCTGCTAAATGTTCACGAATCGAAACAACCTCATTAGCCGTCATCCCCGGATCAACCAGATATGCCTTGCTGCCATTATGATAGATTCCGGCATTGTAATAGAAGTACTTCCCCTGCTGAACATCCCAGAACTGATTGATTGCGTTCATATGCATGAATCGAATTATTATCTATTGGCGACCAGTTTTACGAGCTGCGGCAAGGCATTTTGAACTGCCCTGGCACGGTGGCTGACTTGATTTTTTTCTCTGCTATCTAGTTCGGCCATGGTGTGGATGCCATCTTCCATGAGAAAGATCGGGTCATAACCAAAGCCATTCATACCGCGTTCCTCGGGGATGATCTCACCGTCGCATCTACCCTTGAAAAACCAGTGTCGGCCATTAGGCATGCACAGGCATAGTGTGCAAGTAAAAAATGCCACCCATGGACGTGGCGCCTCTTCCAATTTGTACAACAAATACATGCGTCTGTCATGGTCGGTTGGTTTCTCTATTGGTGCAAACCGATTGGAGTACAGACCTGGCGCACCGTCCAGCGCTGCCACTTCCAACCCCGAATCGTCTCCCAGGCACAAGAAACCGGTTTTCACGGAATAGGCAGAAGCCTTCAGGTAAGCATTTTCGCGGTATGTTGCTCCTGTCTCAGCCACATCCATTTCGATCCCAAGATCATGCGACGTCACAATGGAAACTGGCAGAGCTGCCATAAGCGCCTGCATTTCGGTTATTTTTCCTTTATTTTCTGTTGCAAGGCAGATTTTCATATAGATATTAAATCATAAAAACAGCTTTTTGGAGGTTATTCGGAATCGAACCGTTATTATTAATATTTATGATAATAATCCTAATTAATTGACAATCAAGAATAAATGTGCTATAGTGTTCACTGTAATTATCCTATTATTAATGAAGTAATTATTGTGAATCAATATCGGCATCAGTTGCGGCTCAACGTAGGCTTTATCATAGGCCAGGCCATTGGCTATAGCCGTGATTTCACCATCGATATACCCCAATTTCAATTAAATCAAGAAGTTCTCCTGGATGATCTTTCAGGTGTGGCAAAGGTTGGTAGAACACAGCAAGGACTGATTTTGCATGGTAAATTCCAATGCAAGATGAAAGTTGAATGCGTGCGCTGCCTCGAGGATATAATTGTCCAGTTGGGGACTGATTTTAATGAGTTATATGCCTTTTCAACGAGGAGCATGTCAGAATCCGGGTTGATCCTGCCGGAAGATGGGCAAATTGATCTTGAACCTGTATTAAGAGAGTACCTGACGCTGGAGATTCCCGTCAAGCCGCTATGCAAACCTGATTGCAAGGGTTTATGTGTAGAATGTGGCGAGAACCTCAACGACAGGATGTGTGAACACCAAACCAAACAGCCGGGTATTTAAGCACCTCACCAGCATATCCGGCACAACGACCACAACCACGGCTCTTTCAGGCGGGTAAGAAGGTTGAACGGTCTTTACAAAACTGATGGATTTGAGGAGGGTGCGTGTGACTTATTCAGTGAGACATAAACAGAACACAGAGATTCTGAGCATGCTGCTAGAAAAAGCCGACGTTCAGGGATATCTCACAACAGAAGATCTGATGGAGTTTTACCCGGAGGGGGATGAAGAAAACGAGCATCTCACTGCTATCATGGTCGCCCTGCGCCGTCGTGGGGTGGACATCCTCGACCACGAAAACGAACTCCAATTTCAGGAAGAAGATCAAATCCCTGCCAGCGATTTTGATTCGATCATCGACCTGGAACGCATCTCCACCGACGATACCGTCGGACTATACCTGAAAGAAATGTCCCGCGTGCCCCTTCTATGCTATGAAGAAGAGATGGATATCGCTCGCCGCATTGAAGTTGGCCGCGCCTCCAAAAAAGAACTCATCATCCACTGCGGGAAACTTACTGCCAACCGCCGCCGCGAACTCGATGCCCTTATTCAGGACGGCGTTCTTGCCCGTGAACATCTCATCAAAGCCAACACCCGCCTGGTGGTCAGCGTCGCAAAAAAGTACATCGGGCGGGGCGTGCCCTTCCTTGACTTGATCCAGGAAGGCAACCTCGGCTTGATGAAGGCTGTTGAAAAATTTGACTATCACCGGGGATTCCGCTTTTCAACCTATGCCACATGGTGGATCCGTCAGACCATTACGCGCTCCATCGCCGACCAAGGACGCACGATCCGCGTTCCAGTGCATATGATCGACCGCATCCGTCAGTTATACAAACTGACGCATGAGATGGAGCAAAAACTTGGCCGCGCTCCCACAGTGGATGAACTTGCCATAGAACTTGGCTTAAACGAGAGCAAGGTGCAATGGATGCTGCGTGTCTCCTGGCTGCCCCTCTCTCTGGAGAGCCCGGTCGGGGATGAAGAAGATTCCGAACTGGGTATGTTCGTTGAGGATGAGCTTACCCCCACCCCCATTCAGAGCGCGTACCGCAACATGCTGCAGGAAAAGGTGGATGAGGTGTTGGGAACCTTATCCCCGCGTGAGGCGCGCATTCTGCGCCTGCGCTTTGGTCTGGATAACGGCCGCACCTACACGCTCGAAGAAGTTGGGCAAAAGTTTGGCCTCACCCGTGAACGCATCCGTCAGATCGAAGGCAAAGCCCTGCGCAGGCTTCGGCATCCCAGGCGGGCTCGGCAGTTGAAAGATTATTTATAAGCTAGTTATTTTTCCGCAACTTCCGCCCCTCCTCTGCGTATACCATGATAGAACATAAAAAACGAGATACAAAGAGGAAAAATGTCTGAACAATTAACCACCCCTACGCAATCCACACCTGGCAAGGTCCAGGCGATATCCATCATCATGCTGGTCAATGGTATCTTAAATGTACTGGCCGGTATCACCATCACTGGCGCTGCTGTCGCCAGCATCGTCGGGCTCTTGTGCATGCCGATAGCAGTGCTGCCTCTGGTATTGGGCATCTTCGAGATCGTTTATGCTTCCAGGATGTTGTCCGGCAAAACTGTTGAGTCCAATACCATCAAAACTCTGGCGATCTTTGAAATAGCCAACATTCTGTATGGCAATGTATTGTCAGTTGTCGCTGGAATTTTGAACCTGGTCTTTTTAGATGACCCCGAGACGAAAGCATTTCTTCAATAGACTTTGGGATAACTCGCTGGTTAGCCCATACAAAAGGTGTTTCACACAAGGACGAGCCGAATCATGGCTCGTCCTTGTTATGATGATAAAGTTCGCAATGTGTTTTGTGAATAAACTACCAATTTAATTTCTCACAATACGTGCATCATTTGCAGTTAAGCCTTCACCTCTTTGAACTCGCGGTTGGCTAATACCCACAGGATCACAAGTAATAATCCGCCGATCAGAAACGGATACGATGGCCCCAATGCCTGGAAGATCCCGCCGCCGATGACCGGTGCAAAAGCATTCGCCCCCGAAAGCATGGCAGCCGAAATCCCCAGGATGCCGCCGATCTCTCCCGGTGGAACGCTGCGGGTCAGCATACTGTTGATCGAGGGCTGCAACACACCACCGCCCACTGCTGCTGGGATCATTGCGACCATCAGCCAGATAATTCCCAACCAACCCGGGTTGTTATCATCGGGAAGGGCAACTTTCAAGTCTTGAGTAGGCGGGGTCTCACCAGGCAGCGTCCGGCTGCCGCTTAACTCCTGCTCTAGTGCTGCTTTCGAGTACCATGGAACAGTCTGCTTAGGTGTCAAGCCGGAGATGAGCAGCCCTGCCGCCAGAACTATTAACCCCATTCGGATCAGCCATTTATCACCGAATTTGCGGCTCCACTTGCCGATGAAGTATCCCTGCACCATCACGACAATGATCCCAACAAAAACAAACAGAATGGAATTACCGCTCGCATCCAGCCCCAGCCGGTTGAGTGTGAATAGTGAAAGTAACTGTTCAAATCCACCGAAAGCTAATTGGAAGGCGAACATTAAGATCAGCAGAAACCCAATGATCGGTTTTCGCAGTGCGTTGAACATGGATTTAAATGATATCTCCGCCTTTTGCGATTTCCCGCGTTGGTCTTCTGGCAGGGTCTCTTTCAGGAAGAAGATAGTCGCCAGGATGGATAAGAGAGAAAAACCCGCTGCAACGAATGCCGGAACGTGAAAATTGTTTCCGCTGGCTGCCAATGATAAGAAAGCGATCACCGGGCCAATGATAAAACCAATCCCGAATGCAGCGCCCAGTAGTCCCAACCCCTGGGTTCTTGTCTTTTCGGTGGTACTGTCGCTGATAACAGCCTGCGCAGTGGAAATGTTAGCGCCGGAAATGCCATCAATGAGGCGGCTGATGAATAACAACCATAACGAGTTCGCCAATCCGAGGACGAGAAACCCAATTAATGTTCCTATTTGACTGATGACTAAAATCGGTTTGCGTCCATATCGGTCGGATAACCTGCCCAAGAACGGCGAACCGACAAATTGCATCACCGGATAAGTCGCCCCCACCAGACCGATCATCGCCGGCGAAGCGCCAAAACTGGCTGCATATAATGGCAGCAATGGGATAATAATCGTCAGACCTAACAGATCGATCAAAATGATTACAAAAACGGGTAAAACCTTTTTAAAGTCCAGCTTTTCTTCTTTTTCTGCCTTTTCTTGAACATCTTTTTCTGACATTCGTTACTCCCTGTTCTTTTGAATTCGTAAAATGATTTCTTCGATCCACTGAATTTCCCATTCAGTAAATTTTTCTCTGTGTTCCACAACCCATTTTGGTTTTCCCTGGTGCGGTGGGATCGCTTTGATCTCAGCTAATTCAGTTCGCAGCATCCGTATTCGTTCCGTCAACAATTCGATTGACTCTTCTTGCGGCAGGTCATCCATGAAACTGATGGCATAATCTCCCTGAAAATCGGTTTTGGATGGCATCTTCAGGGTTTCGCGTAAAAGTTCGATATACGCATCCGTTCCTTTCCGTGTGATCTTATATACTTTTCGGGTTGGGCGTTTGCCATCTTTGACCTTTGTTGAATCAACCCAGCCGTTTTTCTCCATCTTCTCCAATAGAAAATAGACGGTCGGACGTTTGAGATCAGCGCAAACCGACATCACATTTTGCACCCGCTCCATCAACTGGTAGCCATGCATCGGTTGGTTTTTCAAGAGACCCAAAATCAATAGCTCATTGCTCATCTTTCATCCTTATAGTCAGCACTGACTATATTATGCTTCATATCCAATTTTCGCAAATCCTTTGTACAATCTTTTACCGACTCGCCAGTTGGGGTCATGACTGTAAATATTTAGCAATTATTTATGTGTCAAAAAGACTTGACTCTCCTATTTTTATTAATTAATGCTATTATTAACCTCATGGGAACGAATCGTGATCGGATATTGATTGTTGAGAATGATGCCGACATTTGCGATCTGATCGGCAGGCAGGCTTTACAATCCATGGGCTACCAGGTGCAAACCGCTGGCGATGCCCAGTCTGCCATTGCAAAAGCAATCCAGTTTGTTCCGGATATCATGATCGTGGACCTCAACCTGCCTAGCTTAAGTGGTAAGGACCTCATGGTTGCACTATCCTCCCAGGGTATCGCCACCCCGATCATCGCATTGACCAAAAAGGGCGGTGAAGAAGACCTCGTACAATCCTTCAGACTCGGCGCAACGGATTTTCTGCTATGGCCGGTGCGTGAAGCCGAGGTCGTAGCAGTAGTAGAGCGTGTATTGAAGCAGGTCCATGACCGGCGTGAACGTGAAAGGTTGGATAAGCAATTGCAGCAGACCAACCTGGAACTGCAGAACCGCGTCCGCGAATTAACCACCATCTTTTCCATCGGAAAAGCCGTCACTTCGGTTACTGACCAAAGCATACTTTTTGACAAGATCGTGGATGGTGCCCTTAAGGTTTCAAACGGCGACCTGGGTTGGTTCCTTGTCAGAGACGAAGGCGAGAAATCTTTCATCCTTTCTGCGCACCAGAACCTGCCAACCGCATTACATAACAAATTAAATCACCCCTGGGATGATGGCATTTCTACCCTGGTAGCCATGAGCGGTGAGACACTGGCCATTCATGGTGAGCCTCTTAAACGTTTCAAAGTTAACGATTTGGGACAATCCGCCCTGATCGCGCCGATCAAAGTCCAAAAACAGGTGATCGCCCTGCTGGTCATCGTACGCCGCGCTCCACGCCCATTTAATGGCAGCGAACAGAAACTAGTAGAAGCTGTCGCGGATTACGCTTCCATCTCGTTAGTAAATGCCAGATTATTCCGTGCGCTTGAAGAACGCGCAAGATATATGCAGCGGGCTGCCGAAAGCGCGCAAGCGGGTGAAAAATCCAAGAATGACTTTATAAAAAATGCTGGCAAAGAATTGACCTCCCCGTTGGAAGAGGCGAATGTGTCGCTGGATCAATTAGCCGAAGAGTTGGCTGGCTCGCTGCCAAAGGATCAGGCTTCTTTGCTTGAAACAGCGCGTAAAAATCTTTCGCAGGTCGTAGCTCAAATTGACAAAGTGATGAAGATTCCGACCAATCAACTACCCAATCAGATGAAAGCGATCAATATCGTTCCACTGGGGGTTCAGGTAGTCGAAAAATTCAAGCAGGTAGCCGAAGAAGACGATATCATCCTCACTTCAGATTTTTCAAATGATGAGATTTTTGCCTACGCGGATCCCAAACAGGTGACCCAGGTCTTTGAAAAACTTTTAACCACCGCCCTCCGCCAGAGTTCTCATGGCGGTCATGTCTCCCTGCGGGTTGAAAAAATGATCGACGGGCAGATTCATGGCTTTATTAAGAATACAACCACAGAGGTTGAAACCAATCAACTGCCCCCGCTTGGAGGCCAAATAAAAAAGGAAACTGCCCCTTCACGAAGAACTGAAAATAACGCGCAAGCTATCGCACAAGTTAAAGAACTTGTCTCAGCCCATGGTGGTAAAGTTTGGGTTGAAGCCAGCCAAGGGCAAGGGTCTGTATTCCACTTTACCCTGCTTCCTCCTGCCTGAAAATGAGTGAGATTAATTTATCGGGGATCTAAAGCATGCCAGAAAACAGCAAAGAATCCATTTTCGTAATCATTTCTGACAACCAGGCCAATTATCTGCTGGAGCGGGTATTGCGCTCCGCTGGCTATAATGTTACATCCGCCAAAGACAAAACCTCCGCAGAGAAGATCCTCGAAACACACCAGCCTTCTCTTGTGGTGCTTGGCGAAAAACTGACCGATGGAAACGGGCTTGAACTGGCTCGCAATCTCATTCGGCGCTTCCCTGCCCTGCCCGTATTACTATTTGTCACCACCGATTCTCCCGACCTGTTGAAGGAAGCCCTGCGATCCGGCGTGATGGATTATCTATGCCTGCCGTTGCATACAGAGGATATCTTGCAAGCCGTCCAGCGCAGCATCCGCCAGGCACGTTTTCGCAAGGATTGGGTCATCCTCGAATCCAAACGGGCCACCGCCAGCCTGCAGCGCAGGATGGACGAGATCGAAACCCTGGCTCAGCTTGGCCGTTCAATCACAGCTTCACTTAATTTGGATTACGTCCTGGCTTCTGTTGTGGATGCTGCTGTGGACCTTACCGGCGCAGAAGAAGGCAGCCTGCTCTTAATGGACGAAGGCTCCGGCGAATTGTATATGCGTGCCTCGAGGAATTTCCAGGAGGAATTCGTCCGCACCTTCCGCCTGCCGATCCACGACACGCTGGCCGGTAGTGTTGTTCGCACCGGGCAACCTGTCTTGCTGGATGAACAAACACCTCAAAAGATCAAAACCTCCTACCTCGTCCACTCATTGATTTATGTACCGCTGCAAAGCCGTGGGCAGATCGTCGGTGTGTTGGGAGTGGATAACCGTCACAATCGCACCGCTTTTACCGATCAGCACGTCAAATTGGTTTCGACCGTTGCGGATTATGCTGTCATCGCCATCGAAAACGCTCACCTGTACTCCAACGCGACATCAGACCGCAACAAATTGGAAACCATACTGACCAATATTCATGACGGTGTCATCGTTCTGGATACTGACCAGCGCATGATGCTGGTCAATCAGACCGCGCGGACTGCTTTTAAATTAGGCGACAACAACCTGACCGGAAAGTTATTCTCCGATGTGATCCAGAAAACAGATTTGGTGGAATTGGTTAAATCCCCCGGCAGTGAACATTACCCAAATCAATGCGAAATTGAACTGGATGATGGCCGGGTGTTATCTGCCCAGCTCACCCCCGTTGCAGATGTTGGAATTGCAATAACTTTCCACGACATCACCTACCATAAGAAACTGGACCGCCTGAAAAGTGATTTCGTCAGCACCATTTCACACGATCTGCGCTCACCTCTGACGGCCATTCTTGGTTATATTGAACTTCTTGATCGTGCCGGTCCGGTCAACGATTTACAGCGGGATTTTATCAACCGGGTGCAGGCCAGCGTCCACAGCATCACTTCACTGGTGAATGACTTGCTGAACCTAGGCCGCATTGAAAGCGGCTTCGATACACGCAAAGAGATCATTTCTCTGTCTGAGATTATTACCTCATCTCTCACTGCCGCTGAGGAAAGAATTCAAATTGGCGGCTTGCAGCTTTCAACAAACATGCCGGATGATCTACCGTCGCTGTTCGGAAATCCCATACAGATCAGGCAGATGGTGGATAACCTGTTGGATAATGCCATACGTTACACGCCAGACGGCGGCAAGGTCAAGGTTGGCGCCCAGGTGGATGGCACTCAATTGATCATGCAGATCTCCGATACTGGCAGCGGTATCCCCGCGTTGGATATGCCCTATATCTTTGACAAATTCTATCGCGCAAGTAATTCCACAGCAGAAATACCCGGCTCAGGTCTTGGGCTTTCCATTGTGAAGTCCATTATTGAGACACACCAGGGCAGGATATGGGTAGATTCTACGCTGGACAAAGGTACCAATGTAACCGTAGTGCTGCCAATCGCTGAAGGTACTGAAAGTTAATTCATAAGGTTAATACAAAAATCGGCAAGGAGCATTCCTTGCCGATTTTTCTGTATCCAGCGATTAATTCTTATTTTGACCGTTACCGCCCTGATTTGTAGGTTCTCCCGGCTGCCAGGTTGGCGTGCCCATTTGCCCGCCCTGTCCATTTCCACCTGATCCGCTTCCACCGCCTGGGCCTTGTGGTTCTCCGGGCGATTCATTCCCACCCTGGTTTTCGGGTTGTCCAAATTGGTTTTGATCTCCTTGTGGAGTGCCAATTCCTTCCGGCTGCTGGGTCTGGTTTCTGATCTGTTCCTGCTGTCTTATTTGCTCTTGCAGTTTCTCCTGCTGCTCCAGTTGTTCCTGCAGCCTTTGGCGCAACTGCTCCTGGGTCATTAGTGGATCATTCAGATAGCTGTCAACAAGTCTGAGATGGTTTTGCAGCATGGTGCGGGTTTGCAAAACATTGGCATCTTCCGACCCACTTTGCATATTCTGGAAAATCTGTTCCTGTGTTTGCATCTGGGTCTGCACCTTCTGCATGACCATCACGGTATCTTCCGGCTGCAATCCTGCGGCTAATTCGATGGTGATATTTACCTGGTTGCGGATCCTGTTCATCAATCCTGCGCCGGGCATTTTGCCTTCGTTGACAATATCATGCAATTCCAACGTACGTCGATTGAGGAATTCCAATTCAAGATCGATGGATTCTTCTGCATCCGTTGTCAGACCGAGCCGTACATCTTCTGATAACAGTTTGATGGGGTATAAGAATTCATCAGAATTGCTGGATTGAGCGGCCGCAACAGTTAAACCTGAACCGCCAAGCGCCAACGCTAACGCCAAAACTACACTTGCTATTGTTGTAAACATAGGGGATGTCTCCTTTCGAAATATCCTGTTGATCCAATTTTGTTGTTGGTTCCATCCCTTATGA
Source organism: uncultured Chloroflexia bacterium (assembly GCA_963841805.1). Classification (GTDB taxonomy): domain Bacteria; phylum Chloroflexota; class Anaerolineae; order Anaerolineales; family Anaerolineaceae; genus PNON01. The sequence goes on along the minus strand of CAWJEB010000010.1, from coordinate 36,423 downwards.
CGTGATATTACGGAATTCGATACGCTTTTTTGAATTTCAAATACTTCAGATAAGAATTGTGCACGGCCTTTGACAGCATCCTCCTCTCGACGTTGAGGGATATCTTGTAAGGTTTTCAGGGCACTTTCAATTTTAGGATCCAGTGGGTCTTTCATCCAGACCTCCTCATCTTTCGTCACCACCTAACAATTCATTCAACCGTACCAGACCGCGATGCTGCAATGCTTTCACTGCTCCCACAGACTTTTCAAGAGCATGGGCAATCTCTCCGAATTCCCACTCCTGCAAAAAACGCAATGCAATGACCTGCTGTTGTTCCGGTGCCAGGGACATGAGTGCATTACGAATCTGCTGGCTGGTCATTCGTTGATCGGCTTTTTCCTGAGGCTGTTCAAGTGGGTCGGCCGTGATCGTTTCATTCAATTCCTCGTTGATCTGCTGCGGTTTGCGATAATAATCAGTGATCCAGTTGTGCGCGATTCGATAAAGGTAAGCCTGCAGATGGTCTCGCGGGCCGGTTTTTCCCTTCAGCGCCGCCAGGAATTTTGAAAAAGTCTCGGCGACACAATCCTCAGACAAGCTGAGTCTCTCCTAAAAGGCGCATGGCATACCTGAACAGACCGGGGCTGAACTGGTCATAAATCTGGGCAAGAATTTCCCGGTCATACTTTCTTGCACCTTCAAGCAGCTTCTTCTCTTCGATATTATTCATGACTCATTTATTATGACGGAAATATTGTATTTTTGATACGATTGGATTTTGATCTGGATAGAAATACTCTACAGTGGTGATTCCTCATGGATATTATTTGATACAAAATACTACAATCTTCGCTTAATTTGAGATAATAATTATATGACAAACGAATGTGAAAAGAATCTTACAAGGCATTTTTTGGATTTTCCTATATATCTTTCCTTACCATAGCGCCTCTATTTGCATTGCTGATTGGGCCGACTCCGCCTGGCAGGGAATTCTGGAAGGAGTTTTCCGTTGCACTCGGCTTTGCCGGCCTTTCCATGATGGGTTTGCAGTTTGTTTTAACCGCTCGTTTCAAATTCTTGAAAGCGCCCTACGGCAGCGATATTGTGTATTACTTTCACCGGCAAATTTCAATTCTCACTTTGCATTGATCCTCATCCATCCGATTCTTCTTTTCATATTTGATGCAGAGTACATCAAGCTCCTGAATATTTTCACCTCTCCATGGCGCGCAAAATTCGCTGTAATTTCCACCTTGGCATTGGTCGGCCTGGTATTCCTGTCTATCTATCGTAAACGATTGAAAACCCTGTATGAACACTGGCGAATTCTTCACGGTAGCCTTGCCATCCTTGCAATGATGGGTGGCATGCTGCATATTCTCGGTGTCAATCACTACCTTTCCGTAACCTGGAAAAGATACTTCTGGATAGTTTACATTACGTTCTGGGTCGGTTTGCTTGTCTGGACCCGCTTACTGAAACCCTGGCTCGAAATGCGCCGGCCGTATGAAATCACATCCATCCAGGCGATGCGCGGCAATGTCAATGTGTTGACGATTAAACCATCCGGGCATAGCGGTATCAGATTTCTACCTGGTCAATTCGTCTGGATTGTCCATACGCTCAAACCCTTTTCAGGATAGCGAACATCCATTTTCAATTGCCTCCTCTGCCGAGGAAAGCGGTGAGCTGTCCTTTGGCATAAAAGAATTCGGTGATTTCACGAATACTATTAAAGACCTTCAACCTGGAGAGAAAGTTTATCTGGACGGCCCTTATGGATCATTCAGCATTGATCACCATCCCAATGCCAGCGGCTTTGTCTTTCTTGCAGGCGGTATAGGTATCACACCTTTCATCAGTACCCTGCGTACCATGCGGGATCGCGGAGACAAACATCCAGTGTGGCTTTTTTACGCAAACAATACCTGGGATGCAGTCTCCTATCGCGAGGAATTGTCTACTCTTGAAAGTGCGATTAACCTTCACCTGGTTCATGTCATCAATGATCCTCCTGATGGATGGACAGGTGAAACAGGGTTTATCAACAAGGATATCCTGAAGAAACATCTACCCGAAAACATGAAAGGCTACGAGTTCTTTATCTGTGGTCCTCTACCTATGATGACTGCTACTGAAAAAAATTTGAGGTTATTGGATATCCATCCAGGTGATATTCACACAGAAATGTTCTACCTTGTGTAAGGAGTCATGGTATGAGACAAAATATTTCTAAGGCACTTGCCGCATCCATCATTATTATTATCCTCCTTCTATCTGCCGTGTTTGCTGCTGCCCAGTCTGGATTGATGTAACAAACCTCAATAGCAAAATAAAACTGATTTAATAACTATCTGGCAAAGGTTTAGGCTTAACCAGATAGTTATTTCAGTCTGTTAATCCATTTATCCTATTGGACACAAGCTTCAAATTGGGGCAGATGATTTTGCAGCGATGCTCTTTGCAGGTTGGTGTACACGCGCAGTATATCCGTATGCGTGGTGACTTTCATCAAGTTAGTATAAAGGTCTGCATCCACAATTTCAGCGTTGACGCCCACTTCGCAAGCTTCAGAAATGGAACCTAAAGATAAAGGTGCTGTTAAGCCGGGGTTGGCAGGAGCTGTAACTCCGTATCGTTCAGCCAGCCGCAACAATACATTGACATGCTGCTGTTCTGCTCTTGCAATCTGAGCAAATGGATAGACTTCTCCGAATTGTTCCATCACAGCCTGATAAGTATTGAGAGCGCCATATTCCTCGAGGATTGCTTTGCTCAACGCATCGGATTCCACGGTGGTAAGGGGGGTGGAAGTCATCCCAACACCTGAACCCGGATTGCCATAGCCGCCCTGACCGCCTGGCCCACCACGTCCTTCCACGCTGGATGCAGAAACCGGGGTTGCCATAAGAACGAGTGAGAAAATAGTTACAGCGATTACTGCTGCTGAAATGACCTTGCCAAATCTGTTGTTTTTCATCGAAAATCTCCTTGTTTTATTGATATGTTTGAATAGTAACAAGGAGTTTTGAAGGCGGGATGAATAGAATGTGAAGAAATTATGAAGAAAATGAGTATTATTCTTAAATAATTCAAAACCTCCCCAAAATGGAGGTTTTGATTTTAGCTATATTAAAAATAATACTATGGACAGCAGATATTACAAATCGGTGTTTATTCTCTTCAAAAATTGCTCTACTTCACCAATGAATTGATTTATGTCCGTGTATGCTGATAATTCAAATAGTGGATGTGAGTTACCGGTGAGCATTTTGGATACACGCTTGCCATTTTGGTAGCCGCAGATCACTGGCTTTCCCTTGCATAAGGCATAGGCGATTTCATAACCTACCCCGTGTGATGGGGTGCTGATCTCCGCCACGACCGCGTCACAGTTATCCAACCAGGCAATATCCCGCTCATACACTTCATTGGCAAACGTGGCTTCTTCAATATCCAGGATATTTGTTGCTGCTAATATTTCTGTTGGCACTTCATGCCCTGCAGCCTTCAGCGCAGATACGATATCCTGATACACTTCCTGATCATATCGCCCGCCGGTGATCGAACACGAGAAATAGACATTCATGCTTTTGCATCCCCGAAATGGATGCCGGTGTCATCCATCCGCTCGATGCGGACAAGCGAATGTATGGGCACATTCAGGAAGGATAAGGCTTGCCTGCCGCCCTCGAAGGTTTTCTCTATCAAAGTGCCAATACCAACAATCTCTGCCCCGGCTGCCTGGGCAAGCCGCACTAAACCCAAAATGGTGTTCCCGGAAGCCAGGAAATCGTCGATCACCAATACGCGCTCACCGGTGGCTAAGTATTCAGGAGATACGATCAATTCTGTCATCACCCCTTTGGTATGCGATGGCGCTACTGTCAAATAAACTGTATCAGGCATTGTTACCGGCTTGGTCTTGCGCGCATACACCACCGGTACGTTCATGTGTTTTGCTGCCATCAAAGCAGGTGCAATGCCAGAGATTTCCGCAGTAAGCACACGACTGGGCTTTACATCAGCGAATAACTTGGCGAATTCCTTGCCGCACTCTTCCATCAATGCCGGGTCCACCTGATGATTGATGAAACTATCCACTTTTAATATTCCCCCGCCCAGATAACAGCCCTCTTGGGTGATTTTCTCCTGTAATGCCAGCATAGCAGCCTCCAATAATGTGATATGGTTGTATGGACAATTTTACATCATACCACTCTATAACAACAATTGCTTTGTGTTAGAATCAAAAAATATGGCGCCTCTCATTCTCGCCTCCGCTTCTCCCCGCCGCAAGGATTTGTTGTCTCTAACCGGCTTTCCCTTCATCGTTATTCCGACATCAGTCAACGAGACACCTATTCATGGAGAGGAACCTAAAGACTGCGTGATTCGTCTTGCTGAATTAAAGGCAAATGCCGCAAAAAAGCAGTCGGACCGGCTGGGTTTTCCCTCCGGGCAGGTGATCCTCGCGGCAGATACAATAGTCGTAAATGATGGTGAGATCTATGGTAAACCAAAAGATATTAAAGATGCACGTAGAATGCTGGTGGATTTGCGTGGACATTCTCATCAGGTATTAACCGCCATCTCATTGACAGCCGTTAATATGGAAAAACGGTCAACGGTTCTTTGCACGACAGAAGTGCCTATGCGGAATTACTCCGATACCGAAATGAATGATTACATACAATCAGGTGATCCACTGGACAAAGCTGGCGCTTATGCGATTCAGCATGATGGTTTTAACCCTGTGGAAAGTTTAACGGGTTGCTATGCGAGCGTAATGGGATTACCATTGTGCCATCTGGTCAGGGAATTGGAAAAATTTCAGATCTATGAATTGGAAGACATCCCTGCATCCTGCCAGGCAAAACTGAATTACGTGTGCCCACTCTATGCTACCATTCTCACAAGATATAAGGTCTATTAGGAGATAAAGATGAAATTATGGCGAATCGCCGTGTTGCTGGTATTTATTACCACAAGCTGCAGCACTGCCACCGGCACCACTCCTTCACAGCCTGCGCAATCACCAACACAACCATTACCTACACCAGTCATCGTGACCACCCGAGTCCCCGACCCGGAGTCTGCGGCTAGTGTCTTTTTAGATTCTTGGGCAGCCGAAGACTATCCGAAAATGTACAGCCTGCTGACACCCATCAGCAAGGATGCCATTACGCTGGAGGACTTCAACAAGAAATATGATGACACAGCCATCAATATGTCCCTCCAAACAATTGAGTATTCCATCCTATCAAGCCTGACCAACCCCACCAGTTCACAAGTCGCTTTCAGGATCATCTATCACACGGTTTTATTGGGCGACATCAGCCGGGATATGACCATGAATCTGGCACAGGAGAAAGGCTACTGGCTGGTGCAATGGGAGGATGGACTGATCCTGCCGGAGTTGAAGGGCGGCAACCGCCTATCCCTCGACTACAAGATCCCTGCCCGAGGCAACATATACGACCGTAGTGAGAAAGCCATTGCCGCGCAGACAGACGCGGTAGCGTTAGGCATCATCCCCGCATATATTCAGCCCGATTCAGAAGAATCAGTGATCACCATCCTTAATCGTCTTACAGGCATCCCCGCACCGTGGATCCGGTCGCTGTATTTTGGAACGGAGAATTTTTATATCAACGTCGGCGAAACCACCGGTGATAAATACAATAATTACTCAGGCGCCCTGGCAGAGTACAGCGGAGTGGATGTGACCCCCTATAATACTCGCTTCTATTATGATGGCGGGGTAGCGCCGCAGACCATTGGATACGTCCAACTCGTTCCTGCAGAAGACCTTGATGAATTCCGCCGCCGTGGATACCTTGGCGATGAGAAAGTCGGTGTTTCCGGTCTTGAAAAGTGGGGGGAGGAGTATCTTGCCGGCAAACATGGCGGCAACCTGTATGTGATCGATCCGCAGGGACAGATCGTTACCCGCATGGCCTCTGCCGAACCGGCAGCATCGCAATCCATTTACACCACGCTGGATAAAGACCTGCAAATAGGCGCTCAAAACGCCCTGGCTGGTTTGACCGGCGCCGCAGTTGTGCTGGAACGCGATACAGGGCGGGTGCTGGCTATCGTATCATCACCCGGTTATGATCCAAATCTTTTTGACCCGAACAATGCCAATTTTCAATTCCTGGGCAACATGCTTAGCGATACTCAGCAACCGCTGGTCAACCGTGCAACCCAGGGGCAATACCCGCTTGGGTCGGTTTTTAAGATCATCACCATGGCAGCCGGGCTGGAAAGCAAGCAGTTCACCAAAGAATCCACTTACGACTGTACCCATGAATTCACGGAGCTGCCGGGTATCACGTTATATGACTGGACATATGAAAAAGAACTTAATCCAAGCGGAATGCTGGATCTGCCAGGCGCTTTGATGCGCTCATGCAATCCGTGGTTCTGGCATATTGGATTGAACCTCTACCAGGTTGGTTTGACAACTGCTGTACCGGATATGGCCAGGGCCTTTGGTCTGGGAACCGAAACTGGTATCGGTCAAATCGCGGAAGATACTGGTAATATCCCGGATGCTTACACTGAAGGTGATGCCGTGCAGTTGGCCATCGGCCAGGGTGAAATGCTGGTGACTCCGCTGCAGGTGGCGCACTTTGTCGCCGCGATTGGCAACGGAGGCACTCTATACCGACCTCAGATCATAGAGAAGATCACACCTCCCAATGGCGACCCAACCATGGTTTTCACACCGGAAGAGCAAGGCAAGCTGCCGATCTCGCCTGAGAACTTGAAGATCATTCAGGAAGCCATGTACTCTGTGGTTGAAAATAACCGCGGTACAGCCTATCGCACCTTTGTTGGGATGGATATACCAATCTATGCGAAAACCGGCACCGCCCAGAATAATCCTGGAGAACAACCCCACGCCTGGTTTGCCGGCTATACTGATGCCCGTAACCCGGACAAGCCGGATATTGCCATAGCGGTCCTGGTCGAAAAACAGGGAGAGGGGTCGGAATGGGCTGCACCAATATTCCGACGCATCGTGGAACTGTACTTCACCGGTCAGATCAGCCGGCGCTATCCATGGGAATCAACATACTACACCACGGCAACTCCTACCCTTCCGGTAACTCCCACCCCAGAGGTGACAAAAACACCAAAGAAGCGGAATTAGAATATGGAACTGACAACAGGCACAGTGATCCGTTCGCAATCCGGGTTTTACCACGTCAATACTCCAGATGGACGGATCATCTGCCAGTTGCGCGGTAAGTTGAAACGCAGGCGTTTTGACGGTGATATTATCGCCGTCGGTGACCGGGTGGATATCTCCATTCATGCCGAAGGGGTGGGAATGGTCGAGAGCATCCATGAGCGCAGCAGTCTTTTGGCACGTCTTGCGCCAACCCCTCGCGGCGTTTATCGTCAGATCATCCTTTCCAATGTTGAGCAGATCATTCTCATTTTTGCCTGTGCCGACCCGGAGCCACACCTGCGCATGCTGGATCGATTTCTAGTCATTGCAGAGAAACAGCAAATCCCGGTTGTGATTGTTTTTAATAAAGTTGACCTGGTTGGTTTGGAAAAAGCGGAAGCGGATTTTGACCGCTACAAGGATATTGGCTATCGTGTGTTATACACCAGTAAAATGGATGGAACCGGGGTTGAGGAATTAAAGGAAATGTTGACCGGTAAATTGAATGCCTTCACTGGTCCCTCAGGTGTGGGTAAATCGTCTCTGCTAAATTTGATCCACCCCGGCTTGGGATTGGCAGCACGCGAGGTCAGCGAAGGGACAGGTAAGGGGAAACATACAACTGTCGTTCGCGAAATGTTCAGCCTGCCTGGTGGAGGTTACGTGGTGGACACTCCTGGCATGAAAGCCCTGGCCCTGTGGGACACGGAACCTGAAGAATTGGATGGGTACTTTCCCGAGATCGCTCCTCTGGTTCCTTATTGTGCCTACAATGATTGCACTCACCGTGTGGAAGTGGATTGCGCAGTTAAAAGAGCCGTCGATGAAGGGGAAATTCATCCCGACAGGTACGAATCCTACCTTCGCCTGCGTTATGGGGATGAAGATTAATCCGAATAGCTATTACACTTCGCGCTCTTTGAAGAGAAGTTTTTAACTTTTAATAAAATCGCTCTGCGGTCTCTGTGCCTCTACGGCAGTTCCCTGGTCGGATATATACTCTCACCAAATAATCACAAATGAACACATGCGGTTAATAGAATGCATGGGTGAACATCTCAGTCCACCCATACAATTATTATGTAAGCTAATCAGATTTTCGGCTTCGCCTGCGGTCTCCTACGAACATCGACAGGACAAAACTGACAACGCTGATGATGATGGCGCCTACTACGGCAGTCCAAAAACCATCCACCTGGAATTGTAGATTAACTAATCCAGCTACCTGCTCTGTGGCCAATAGCATCAGTGCATTGGCAATGAACGTAAACAAACCTAGCGTCAGCACATACAACCCGCAGGTCAGGAATGAGAAGATCGGTTTGATGATCGCATTCACCAGCCCAAAAATGAGTGCGACCAGCAACACGGTTAGCAGTTGGTTTCCGCCAATCGTAATCCCCGGCAGAAGCCAGGCAGTCGCGGCTATTGCCGCCATATTTATCAGTAATCTAGCCCAAAAAGATTTCATATTTTCCTCCATACATTTATACGCATAATACAATAAAAAGTTTCTATTTTCCATTTTTGGTACAATGATTAAGTATTCAATGAATCGTTCTTCAATCCTTCTTCAGGTATTGAATTGAAGCCCATTAATGGTTATAAATTTATAATAGGAAGTCCGGGAGGAATTATGGCAGAGTGGCCAAAAAATCCAGTCATTTACGAAATTAATACATGGATCTGGTTATATGAACTTAGCAAGCGTTACAAACAGAAAATCACACTGGACAACGTTCCAGTTCAAGAATGGAATAAATTAAAGAAGCTTGGCATAGACGCCATCTGGTTCATGGGTGTATGGGAAAGAAGCCCGGAAGGTAAACGCATTTCTACAGCCAATGAGATGCTTCGCGAGGCGTTCCAAAACGCGCTGCCGGACTATGAAGAGGAAGATAATCTCGGTTCGGCATACTGTGTTAGGCGATATGAAGTGGATGAACGCCTGGGTGGAAAAGAAGGCCTGGCAGCAGCCCGCCGGGAATTGTTAACCAGGCGAATGATGACCATTCTCGACTTCGTGCCAAACCATGTTGCCCGGGACCACCCTTGGGTAACAGAACACCCAGAGTACTTCATACATGGTTCAGCAAAGGAATTGTTATCTGCCAGCGGTTCATATTTCGAATCGCGCGGGGAAGTGATCGCGTGCGGCAAGGATCCCAACTTCCCTGCCTGGCAGGACACGGCACAGTTGAATGCTTTCCACACTGGCTATCGGGAAGCAGCCATAGAAACACTGGATGAAATTGCGCACCAATGCGATGGCGTTCGCTGCGATATGGCCATGTTGTTATTGGATCGTATCTTTGCCGGGCAGTGGCGCGGACGAACAACAACTCCTTTAAAGGAGAGCTTCTGGCAGCAAATTATTTCCACAACGCATCTTAACCATCCGGATTTCCAGTTCATAGCCGAATCCTATTGGGGTACGCAGCCTGAACTGGATCAGGCTGGCTTCTCTCTCTGCTACGATAAAGACCTCTACGACCAACTCGTATTCGCAAAACCACAGACTATCGAGCAATCGTTAGGCGCGGATATGATCAAGCAGGAAAACCAGTTGCGATTCATTGAAAATCATGACGAGCAGCGAGCTGCCAGTTTGTTTAATACTGCCAAGGGGATTGCTGCTGCGATCATATTATCTACCATCCCCGGCGCCAAGCTCTACCACCAGGGTCAGTTCGAGGGAAGAAAAGTCAAGCTGCCTGTGTTCCTGCGCCGCTGGATGGACGAACCTGTCGTGATCGAATGGATGAACATATACTCCAGGTTGGTTCGGTTGGCTTCTTCTCCGCTAATCAAGCAGGGTGAATGGAGAATGAGTAAGCATACAGGTTGGGCAGACAACTCGAGCCATGAACATCTGCTCAGTTGGAGCTGGCACCGAAATGAAGAGACCTTGCTTGTGATCACCAACTATTCCGATAAAAAATCACAGGGAATGGTTATTCTTCCCTGGAATGACCTTGATGGAGCCCGCTGGAAACTCGTGGATTTGATCAAAGGTGAGACTTTTATCCGCTTAACCAAAGAACTGACAACCAAGGGTATGTTTGTTGATCTGGCTCCATGGGATTTCCACCTGTTGTGGTTCTCAAAAAAGATCGATGATCTGATAGATACATCTTCCGAATCCAGTTAATCCAAGTACCGTCGAGCATTAGGGTTCTTTGAATACTGCCAATCACTCACGATTTGATGAGTGTTTCATTCCTGCAATGATATACTATCCTTATAATGACAAAGACCATCATCGTGCTGGATTTTGGATCGCAGTATTCCCAGTTGATCGCTCGCCGCGTGCGGGAATTATCGGTTTACAGCGAATTGATCCCCTGGGATGCTGAGCCTGGTAAGGCGCTATGTTTACATCCGGCAGGGTTCATCCTTTCCGGTGGACCGTCCTCGGTCTATGATGTCAACGCTCCCCAGGTTCCGCAATATGTGATCGATTCAGGACTGCCAATTTTGGGCATCTGCTATGGCATGCAGGCTCTAACCCATGCCCTCGGCGGCAGGGTCGCTTCCAGTGACCAGCGCGAATACGGTCATGCATCCATCCACGTGGAAATGAATAACCCGATGCTGCCGAAAGGTACCCGGCAGGTATGGATGTCGCACGGAGATCGCATCGAAGAGATGCCGCCTGGCTTTGCATTGATTGCCTCCTCATCTAACAGCCCGATTGCTGCGATGGGAGATTTGCACCGCGGTTATTACGGCGTCCAGTTCCACCCCGAAGTGCGCCATACCGAGGGTGGGACGGAAATTCTACGGCAATTTATTCTGGATGTCTGCCATGCCTCAACTGATTGGACGCCTGCATCCATTATTCAATCCAGCATAGATGATATCCGCCACCAGGTTGGCAATCAAAAAGTGTTATCCGCAGTGAGCGGCGGGGTGGACTCCAGCGTTGCCACAGCCCTGGTGCATAAAGCCATAGGAAACCAACTCTCGGCTGTATTTATCAATCATGGCATGCTTAGATTGAATGAACAAAAACAGGTGGAAGAGGCTTTTATCAGTAATATCCAGATGGATCTGGTGGTCGTCGATGCGCAAAAAACATTCCTCTCTGTCCTAAATGGGATAACAGAACCTGAACAAAAAAGGCGGATCATAGGTGAGACTTTCATCCGCCAATTCGAAGAACAAGCCCGCTATCTCGGATCTCCTCCATTTTTGGTTCAGGGGACGATCTATCCGGATGTCGTCGAATCCAGTGCTCCGGACAGGAACAAAGCAGACCGCATCAAGACACATCACAACGTTGGCGGCCTGCCAGAAGACATGAGTTTCAAATTGGTGGAACCGTTGCGCTACCTCTTCAAAGACGAGGTACGCAAAGTTGGAGAGGCGCTGGGCTTGCCGCATGAACTCGTCTGGCGTCAGCCATTCCCCGGGCCAGGACTGGCAGTGCGCTGCCTGGGCGAGTTGACAGAAACACGTCTCGATACACTGCGTCAGGCGGATGACATCTTCACATCCGAATTACAATCCGCCAGCCTGCTCAACCTGGCCGGCAACAACGATCTTTCCGCAGCCCAGGCATTTGCGGTACTGCTGCCAGTTCGCTCAGTAGGAGTCATGGGAGATCAGCGCACCTATCAGGAAACCGTCGTATTACGCGCTGTCTCAACCGATGATTTTATGACCGCCAGTTGGACAAAATTGCCCTACGACCTATTGGGTAGGGTATCCAACCGGATCGTGAACGAGGTCAAAGGGGTGAACCGGGTGGTGTTCGATGTGACCAGCAAACCCCCGGCTACTATCGAATGGGAGTAACGAAAGGAGATGAACATGGATTATGGTGAAGTATTAACCAAAGCCTGGAAAATTATCTGGAAACACAAAATTCTTTGGATATTCGGCATCCTGGCCAGTTTCGCCAATGGCAGTGGTGGTGGTGGCGGCGGCTCTAACACTAGCTTTTCAGGCGAAGGTTCGAATCCAATCTCAAATCTTCCTCCGGAATTCACTCAATTCATCAATGATGCCCAGCGGTTTGTTGAAAACACACAATGGTGGGTGTGGGTATTGATTACCCTGGGGATTTTACTGCTTGCAGTTATCTTCGCAGCGATTGGAACCATAGGAAAAATCGAACTCATCACCGGCGCTAAAGATGCCGATGCAAGCGAAGAAAAACTCCATTTTGCTGATCTACTGAAAGGAAGCCTTCATTCTTTCTGGCGTGTATTCTGGTTCAACTTCCTGGCGGGTTTAGCTGTATTCCTTGTTATCCTCATCATATTCGTACCATTGATCCTGTTGGGCGTCATCACCGCCGGTGTTGGTTTACTTTGCCTGATCCCGTTGTTCTGCCTGATCATCCCATTTTCCTGGGCAATTTCCATTGTCATGGAACAGACCAACATAGCCATTGTAATTAATGATGCAACCATGATTCAGGGCTTGAAGGACGGCTGGCTGGTGTGTAAGAAAAATCCCTGGCAGTTGATTTTGATGAGCCTGATATTGGGCATAGGCGGCGGCATTGTGAATTTCATCGTCGCGATTCCCATGTTCCTGGCATTAATACCCATCATCATCACGCTGGTCTCCGGGTCTCAAGTCACCATAGCCTCTGCGTCAATTTCATTGCTGATTTGCTGCGCCTACATGCCCATATTGTATCTACTAACCGGCATCGTCACTTCATACATTCAATCAGCCTGGACACTTACATTCCTGCGGTTAGCAGGAGGGTCGATCGAGGAGAATATCCTTCCGGTAGAAATACTGCCAGAAGTACCGCCCATTGTGTAAATGAAAAAACTGGCACTTTTCACACTCCTTCTTATCTTCATCTTCCCGGGGTCTGTTTTCGCGCAGGAAGATGCGAAGGTTGTGATATCTGCGCCAGATTTATCTAACTTCCCATACATCACGACTACGCTAAAAATCCATGCTGCGGACGGCAGTTTCATAAGCGGTTTGACCGCTGATAGTATCACCGTACTCGAGGATGGCAATTCGGCTCCGGTGACTGATCTGCAGGAAAAAAGGGTCGGTCTGCAAATTTCTGTCGTGATCAACGCTGCCCCAACCTTTGCCAATCGTAATACGCTGGGCATTTCGCGCTATCAATACCTGGTGGAATATCTGAATTTATGGGCTGAAAAACAAAAAGAGATCACCCTGGATGACCTGAGTTTGCTTACAAACTCCGGTACTCGCCAAATTCACATGAAGGATGTACCAACCTGGCAGAAAGCCTTCCTTTCCTACCAACCAGATCTTAAGACAACAATCCCATCATCCGATCTGCTAGGACAGGCTGTTGACATGGCGCTTGGATATTCCTCCGACTCACCGGTGGAAAAGGCGATCCTCTACATTACGCCACTGCCAGAAATTGAACTCGGAAACGTGGTGAACGATGTCATTGCCCGGGCAAACCAGGCCAACACGCATATTTTTGTTTGGATGATCTCCTCAAAGAACCAATACTCCGATCCAAAAGCAGAAGAATTGCGGCAGCTTGCCATTCAAACCGGCGGACAGTTTACAGTGTTTTCCGGTACCGAAGAAATGCCGCCCATCAGTTCCATGCTGGAACCATTGAGGTCGATCTACTATGTCACATACAAATCGGCGATCAACCAAAGCGGCAAGCATAACCTGGCCGGGCAGGTGAATCTAAGCCAGGGATCGCTCACTTCGCTGCCAGTGCCTTTCAATATCACCATCCAACCGCCCAATCCCATTTTTATTAACCTGCCCTCCCAGATCATTCGCTCTACAACAGTGACAGATAACACTCAGCGTGATTTTTTGACCCCGCCCGACCAACCTGTTGAGATCCTGGTGGAATTTTCAGATGGCCATAGTCGTAATCTGGTTTCTGCAACCTTGCTGGTGGATGGGCAGGTTGCTTCTTCGAATACCAAGGCGCCATTCGAGAGATTTTCTTGGGATCTAAGTGGAATTAAGACAGACGAAAAACACACCCTTCAGGTGGAGGTTTCAGATGAGCTGGGGCTCACCAACCGCAGCGCTGAATTCCCGGTGGATGTTGTGATCGTCCTGCCTGCCATCAATCGCTGGGCAGATTTTATGGATGGCGGTGGTATTTACCTGCTGCTGGGGGTGATATTTGCGGCTGGGGTTCTCAGCGCCGTTCTGGTTCTCAATTGGAGAAGACGCTCAAAAAAAGAGGGGCAACCGGATACACCTGCAACCCGCAAGGATCCGATCACCCAGCCGGTAAAGATCAGGCAGGAAAAAGCAAAGGCGTCTAAAAAGTTTGGCCGACCTGCTCAGATTTCCGCTTACAGAACAGCGACGCTTGTCCAGGTGAACAGGGATTCTGAAACCATCCTGGGCTACGATGTACCGCTCGGTGAACGAAAGTTTACCATCGGTTCCGATAGGCTGATCGCCGATGTGGTGATCCATGCCGAAGGAGTTGAGCCACGCCATACGCTGATCACTCCAGACAACCATGGACATTATTTTATATCCAATGCCATCGATGGCGTAGTCACGTTGGTGAACGAAATTCCAGTAACAGAGGATGGCATCCTTTTGCAGCAGGGTGATCTGGTCAAGATCGGTTCGATCCTTTACCGCTACCAGGAATATCCTGGACGTTGATAAGCACAATTGCAGAATAGGTCTTATAATAACATCGATGCGCAGCGAGGAAACCATCCATCTCATCCAGGCAGCTGGGACACACCCAGGCATGACCGGGAAAATCAACGAGGACCGATACGGCGTCGCCAGTTATCAATTAAGTTCCTCAAACACTACGCCAGTAACTTTTGCTGTTGTATGTGACGGTATAGGTGGGCATCGTTCGGGGGAAATCGCCGCTGAGTTGGCAGTCAATATCATTTCAGATACGGTCGCGAAAAGCTTTGGCGACCGGCCGCTTAAGACCATGCTGTTGGCCATCCAACTCGCCAATGAAGCCATCTATTCGCAAGCCCAGACGTCCGAAGAGAAGCGCGGCATGGGCGCCACGTGTGCCCTGGTGTGGGTGGAAGGCAGCAAACTCTTTACTACGTCCATCGGCGATACCCGCATTTACCTGCTGCGAAATCAGATGATCAAACAGCTCACCAAAGATCATACCTGGATCCAGGAAGCGCTCGACAACGGAACGATCACCAACGACCAGGTTAGAGGCCATCCAAATGCGCATGTCATCCGCCGCTACCTTGGGGCGCCGGTGGTGCCACAGGCTGATCAACGCATGCAGCTTCGCAAAGGGGAAGATGACTCGCGCGCGCTGGCAAACCAGGGTATCAACCTTCGGCCGGATGATATCCTGCTCATGTGCACAGATGGTCTTACAGACTATCTTAATGACAGGGAAATCGCAACAATTGTCAATCAATATCCGGATAAACTTGGTAAAGCCATTGATGAGCTGATCGCCCTCGCTTGTAAGCGCGGGGGGCATGACAATATTACGGTTATCACGCTCAAAGTACCTGATGGAAAAAAAGGGAATTTGATCGACCAGTTTATGCGATTGGTAAAGAAAGACTAACGGCCATTTTCCCGGTTAATTCCATACGCCCGGGATGAGACTCCCGCATTTCGGACAAGTACCATCTGTCAACACCTTTGATTCCCCAACAAAGTATCCTCTACGATGAACAAGAACTGTAAAACACGATGGGCAATGGGTATCTTCCAGCGAGCCGACCCGTCCCGGAAGATTGCCTGCGTATACAAACTGCAGCCCGGCTTCCTGTCCGATATCCGCTGCTTGCTGCAAATCGGCTGCGCTGGTGGGAGGTTTGTCCTGCATGTGATAATCCGGATGGAAACCGGTAACATGCCATGGAATATCCGGTGAGACGGAAGAAATTGCCCTGGCGGCGTCCCACAGTTCCGATGGGCTGTCGTTAAAGCCCGGTATCACCAGGGTAACCACTTCCACCCACAAGCCCAGGTCGTGCGCAATTTGAATACTATCCAGCACATGCTTCAATTGTCCGCCCATCGCCCGATAGTTCTTTTCCTGCATGGATTTTAGGTCTATCTTGTACCCGTCCATCACCGGTCGCAAATATTCCAGGCAATCTCGCGTAGCGTAGCCGTTGGAGATCATGACGCATTTCATTCCTTTTGCCTGGGCAAACGAAAATACTTCGTAAGCCCATTCGGCTGTGATGATCGGCTCGTTGTAAGATGATGCGATTACCTTAGCACCACGCCTAATTCCGGTATCAATAATCTCATTTGCTGAAATCTTTGTTACCATCCCGGAATAAGGGTCAATGGATGGATCGCGCAGTACCTGGGACGATAACCAGTTCTGGCAAAACTCGCAGTGGAAGTTGCAGCCCAGCATGCCAAAGGTCAGCGCGCCGCTGCCGGGCAAAAAATGATTGAATGGTTTCTTTTCGATTGGGTCCACATTCAGACCCGCGACATATCCATGCGGCACATACAGGCTGCCATCCTGGTTGAAGCGCACTTTACAGATACCTCGTTTCCCCGGCTTGATGACGCACCTGTGAGCGCACGCCAGGCAGCGAACGGTTTGATCACCCATATCCTCGCTCATCGAACTGGTTTTCGTCATTTTGTCCAGGTTATCTTGTAAAGCACTCATCATAAACCTCACCATTAACATTATTATAACCAGCTTCAACATGTGGTAAACTATCAAAGCCGGGGCAGACGCGGGTTCCACAGGAACCATATTTCAATTTAATGACTAACCAACCTCAATATTATGGATGAAAAAACTCTTTCTGTTCTGGAATTTCCATTAATCCTGGAAAAATTAGCAGGATTCACATCTTTCAGCCTTTCGCAGGAGATGGCTCTACGAATCCAGCCAAGCTCTGATTTTAAAACCGTTCAATTGTGGCAAAAGCAAACATCAGAAGGCCGCAATTTGCTATCCACCCACCCTGAGATCAGCATCAGCAGCGCGATGGATATCCGCACAAAGGTCGATCTTGCCAATCGCGGTGGCGTGCTGGATCCAAACGATCTGCTCGAGATTAAAAACACCCTGGTCTGTGCCCGCACCCTCTTACGCACCCTGGATCATATCGAAGCAGATTATCCAGCATTGGCATCCATCATTCAGGAACCACCAGAGCCATTTGGCATCGTGGATGCTGTTTCAAGATGTATTTCTGAGCGCGGCGATATTCTGGATAATGCCTCGGATCAATTATCTGTCATCCGGCGGGAGATGAAACAATCGCATGATAAATTGCTCACCCGTCTGGAAAAATTCATCAACGATCCGCACAGCTCACCCATGCTGCAGGAGGGATTGATCACGCAGAGGGACGGTCGTTATGTCCTGCCGCTGCGCTCTGAATTTAAGGGACAGATCAAAGCTATTGTGCACGACCAATCCTCATCCGGTGCAACTTTGTTCATTGAACCGCTGGTCGTGGTTGATCTGAATAATAAATTCAAAGAAATGCAGCTCGCCGAAAGGGATGAAGAAAGGCAGAATTCTGGCAAACCTGTCTGCGCATGTTGGCAGCCAGGCAGATGAGATCCACCGCCTGCTTGAAATGTTATGGAAGTTGGATCTGGTTCTTGCCAAAGCCAAATACGCCGATGAGTTGGATGCTGTTGAACCCGTATTAGCAGAGATAACTGGATTGCATCGTCAGGATCATCCCGGCAGCCGCATCCGCTTATACAATGCCCGGCACCCGCTCATCAAGCCGGATTCGGTCGTTCCTATCGACATGGTGCTGGATGATGAAACCTTCATCCTGGTTATTACCGGCCCGAACACCGGCGGTAAAACAGTGACATTAAAGACCGTTGGATTATTCGCCATGATGACCCAATCCGGCTTGCACATTCCAGCGATGTCTGGTTCAGAGATTAGCGTCTTTGCAAATGTCTTTGCCGATATTGGGGATGAGCAATCCATCGAACAGTCTCTCTCTACGTTTTCAGGTCATATCACCAACATCATTCATATCCTGAAAAAGGTCAATTCACACAGCCTTGTATTGTTGGATGAGCTGGGCGCTGGCACCGACCCGCAGGAAGGCGCCGCACTGGCGATGGCAATCTTGAAAAACCTGCTGGAACAAAACATTACCAGCCTGGTCGCCACCCACTACCCGGAGTTAAAGACATTTGCGCATAACACACCCGCGGTCATCAATGCCAGCCTGGAATTCAACCTGGAAACGCTTCGCCCAACCTATCACCTGGCGTTGGGATTGCCGGGCAGGTCCAACGCCCTGGCCATCGCCGAGCGCCTGGGGCTGCCAACATCGATCATTGAAGCAGCCCGTTCCACCATCCACCCGGACGAGTTGCGAGCCGAAGATCTGCTGGATGAGATCTACCATCAACGCGGAGTAGCTCGGGAAGAGCGCAGCCAGGCAGAGGCAAAGAGGAAGCTGGGTGAAGAGCTGGAGAGAAAACTTTCAGCGAGATTGGCAAATATCGAAACCGAGCGAAAAGAGATCATTCAGTCCGCCAGGAAAGAAATCAAACAGGAGTTGGAGAGATTCCAACGTGAGGCAGATGGTTTGAGAAGAGAGTTGGCAAGGGCGCGGCAACCCCTTGATGTTGTGAAAGCTGTACAGGATCAGTTGGAAAGAGTGGAGGGTGAATCAACCATAGTAAATTCACAGGTTATACAACCACCCATTGATTCAACATTGCAACTTGGAAGCAAGGTTTTTCTTCCTTCGTTGAACATGAATGGCAAGATCATCTCACTCTCCGAAACAGAGGCGGAGGTGCTGGTGGGCAACCTTAGAATTCGTTCCCGCATTTCTGATCTAACACAGCCTGAAACACAAATAACCTCGGAAAAGCCTCTTAAAAAAAGTAGAAGGGTTGAGAGAGCCATCGAAAACCCATCCTCGCAACCTCCTGTCAAACCAAGCCCTGGCATGGAGCTCGACATTCGCGGGCAGCGAGCAGAGGATGGGATTGATATACTAGAACGTTATATTGAGCAGGCATATCTCAGCGGGATGCCATTCGTACGCATTATTCATGGCAAGGGAACAGGCAGGCTGCGCCAGGTCATCCGCGAAGCGCTAAAAGAGAATCCGCATGTCCATAAATGGGAAAGCGGGATGGAAAACGAAGGCGGCGACGGCGTAACAGTTGCCCATTTGATGACAGATTAAATAAAGAAGGCGATAGTGTCCATCAAAAAGCACTATCGCCTTCTTTGCATGAGCCCCTGATATCTCATGCAGGGTATGTTGTAGTCATCAATAATATAACTTTAACATAACAGCGTAGACAAAACGTAGACAAAACCGTTTTATTCAGGGGAAGTGTCTATAATATTTTTGAATTTCTCGAATGATTTTATTAATTCTGGTCTCTTTGAGTTTGATTCAATGAATTTTAGTAATATTTGCACCCGCTTTGCGTGATGGACATTTTCAGGATTTTGTTTCTCGCCTATCCTTATGATCGCGTTAAGAGCTGCGATTTCAGACCATGGATCTTTTAGTTCCTGAGCTTTATGCGTGATCTGATTAAAATCAATCAAGGCTTCTTCCTGACGGCCATTCAGTTTTTTCAGGTAAGCAGCCATTCCGATAGCAACAAACCCTTGAGAAACGATCGATTGCTCCTGGCATTCTAGAATGATCTTTTCTACTTTTTCTAATGTACTCTCAATTGGTAGGTCCGGGTAGAATATTTCCATTTCATAAAGTTGGGTAGCCGCTACGACAGTACCCAGTCCAATTTCTTTTGCAGTTTGATAACTCCGATGGATACAGCCCAAACCCTCTTCTTTTTTTCCAATCTTGCAAAGCACATGGCCAAGACGTCCAAGGTTATCTAAACCGACAAAGTTATCTTTATTGCATTCCCATCCATTTCTGTAGTTTTCAGCCGCGGCCTCAAAATTCATCAGATAGCGAAAGATATCTCCCATTAACCGGTGAGCAGCGCTTTCCAAATCCGGGTGATTGTATTTCTCAGTGATTTGGAGGGCTTCTTCCGCGCATTTCCAGGCTTCATCCAACCGCCCCAAAATGGTCAAAGAAAAGCCGGTAAACACCTGGGTATAACCGATCATCCTCCAGTATTTTAGGGTTCTGGCAATTGCAAGTGAATACTCGCTCTGTGTTTAACGCCAGTTCATACTGTCCATGATAGAACAAAGATAATATCTTTATACTGTAACTATCAACCTGTCCATGCAGATTCTTCACTTTTATATAATTGTTTATTGCCTGATCTATATGGAATGTACCTAATTTAGGTTTGCCCATAAAGGTGTGGATCACAGCAACCTGGTGATGAAGGTGGCCTCTGGCCTGAATTAATTCGGGGCTTTCATCTGCAGTTAAGACCAGCGCTTCTTTAAAGACATCCAAAGCCTGGTTGAATTTATTCATCATATACAGGGCAGCGCCTTTGCGAGACAAGCCTTGCACCTGGTATGGAATGGATCCGCAGTCTGCAAAATAGACCATCGCCTCATCAATATAACGAAGGGCTTCGTTATAATCATTTTTTGAAAAGCTCGTATCTGATAATCCAAACAAAGCATACCCGGTGAGCAGGGAAGAGCCCCGTTGTTTTCCCAGGGTAAATAATCTCCTTGCGATATGTGTTAGGGCAGGAATATCGTGTGTCATGTATAAAGTTGATATCCAGGGTTCAAACAGTTTCATGATCTGGGGGTCAGAAAGCTGCATCTCGGTTGAGATGAGCAGTCTTTCGGCGCGACCATAAGCCGATAATTCTTCCTCAGTGGATTGCATCCTTTTTGCATAAGATCCAGCAGCAACCCATGAAACAAAGGCGTTGTCCAACTCGCCGCCGGCTTCATAATGTTCTGCAAGGGTGGCAGATGTTTTATCAAGGTTGCCCAGGGAATGGTTCGCCAGCGCATGAGCAACCCGTTTGTGGATAAGCCGTTTTCTTGAAGCGCTTATACTGCTGATAATTCCTTCCCGGAATGCATTCTGTGTAAATGTGTAACGAGCTAGGGATCCTTCAGTATTTTTCTCCAACTGTAATATTCGTGCTGCTTCAAGTTCTTCTATGGCATCTACGATCTCTTCTCCTGAATAAAAGCTGGCTTTTTCCAATAGCTCCTGATCAATATTTACCCCCAGTATCGCCGAAGTATAAATGATTGACTTTGTTACAGGAGAGAGATTTTCAAGTTTCAGATGAATGATCGTTTGAATAACGGGCGAAGATCCGAATGTGAAATTTCCTTTTGTTGTTGGATGTTGCAATTGTAGTTGGTACTGAGAGCTTAATAATTCCTTGATGAACAATGGATTACCGCCAGAAAATTGCCTTACCTGTGTGGTCATTTCTTTTGTCAGTTGAACATTGAACATGCTGGCTGCTAATTGCACAATACCTGAGTCATCCAAAGGTGCAACCAAATAACTATCTGCAAGTGTTGTAAACCTATTCAGAATGCTGGATTGAAATTTTGATAACGCCGGGTTGTGAATGGATGGATCATATGTAACCAGCAATAATCCACACCTGGGGAAAACTTGTTTTTCCATCAAATAAGTCATTGTTGCCAGCGTAAATTCGTCGCTCCAGTGGGCGTCATCCAGTAAGAGAATGATACGCTTAGTGCATGCCACTTCAGAGAACAATGTGCTAAAAACCTCCAGAACGTCTCCTTGCGAATCAATGGCTGCAGCGAATGGGCTTGAGCCTTCACTGATTTGCCTGATTGGAAGTTCTGGACCAATTTTTTGCAGACTCGCTATTTCTTCTTTAGAAAGCCTTTCAAAACAATCTGGTGAAAAATCACTTCGCAGCATCCTCACCAGAGGCTGGTATGGGATATTTTGCTGTTGTGGAAAACATTCACATTTGAATAGTTTTGGTTCAATATCAAGCTGGGCGCACAATTCGGACACAATTCGGCTTTTACCGGATCCAGTATCCCCCCTCAGAAACACCACGCCTCCCGCCTGGTATTTTTTAGTCAGCTTTGATAATAGATCCTTCTGCCCAATTAATGGTCGAATGAACCCTTCGGAATCAGAACCCTGTTGAATTTGAAGTGATTCTTTGGTGATCCTGCGTTCTAATTTATTAATAAAGGATTCAACTTCAGGTGAGGGCGACTCATTCATGCTTTGCAGAAAACGGCTGCGAAGCCCAACCCCATACTTTAACGCTTCTTCTTGTTTGCCTATGTCAATCATTGAGCCCATGATACGCAAGTGGTAACTGTCACTGTAAGGGTCAATTTCTACCAGAATCCTCAGCCATCTCATATGGTTTTCAAAATCATTTAATACGCTGCAGTGATCTGCCAATCTTTCTACCACCCGCTGCAACAGGTTTTGCGTTTGTGTCTCGGTAGTCATCACCCAATATTCGTAATCAAGATTATTGGGTAATGTTACTCCAGACATAAATTGAACAGACCGCCATAGCATTGCTGCTCGAGCGAGTTCTTTGTAAGTACTTTCTGATAACGGTTTATCTGAAGGAATAGTCCACGGATCTCTGCCAGCCTTTTCTATGATCTTCTTAAAATCCAACAAATCACAGCCAACCCGCGAGCGATCCAGGCTGACGGTAGTGGAGTTGGTTTTCAATAGGGTCGGGTCAGGAAGACTGGCTCGAAGTTTTGAAAGGTTATCTCGAAGATTGGCTCGGGCGGTTAATTCATTTTCTTCTGGCCAGAATAATGTCAGTAAATGGTTTCTTCCCAATGTTTGCTCATTGGCAGCCAGGTAATATAGAATGCTGCGGGGCAGTCTGCGTTTGATGTCAATTATTTGATCATCCCACAAGATTTGGGGTGTTCCAAGTAATAATATGTTTAATTCACTCAAATTATCCCCTTCAGGTTTCAAGGAGTGGTCAATCCTCTAACTTGAATGAGTAATTCTTCTGCCGAACGAAGGTTGACTTCTGAGGAATTACCTAACATCTGAGCCAATTCTGTGATGCGATCCTGTCCATCCAGACGGGTAACGCGGGTTGTCGTACGCCCTTCTGATACATCTTTCGCGACATTATAATGATGATCACCAAAGCCGGCAAGCTGTGGCAGGTGGGTTACGCAAAAAACCTGGTGATGACGGGCAAGCTGCCATAATTTTTTGCCGACAATGCTGCCAACCCTGCCACCGATGCCCTGATCGATCTCGTCAAATATCAGTGTGGGGATCTGGTCTTCATTCGCCAGAACGTTCTTCAATGCCAGCATGAGCCGGGAGGTCTCGCCGCCGGATGCTATTTTGACCAGCGGCTTCAAGCCTTCGCCTGGGTTTGGCGCGATCAGGAATTCAACTTTATCCATCCCATGATTGTCCAATCCCTTGGATTTTTCAGGGTGATCAATGCTGCCAGGCAAGGTATCGAAAGACACCTGGAAGCGGGCGCCTTCCATTTTGAGTTCATTTAATTCAGCTTCGATCGAAATGCCAAGCTGTTCAGCAGATGATTTCCGCATTGTGGAGAGCGCTTCAGCCATTACCCAGAGTTCATCCAGAATTATCCGCTCTTGTTTTTCTTGTTCATCAATACGTTCACCAGAGAAGTTGATCTTATCGAGCTTGTCCAGCGTCGCTTCACGGTAGGCCAGAATACTCTCAATGGAACCGCCGTATTTACGTTTCAGATTGTTGATCAGTGCGATTCGCTCTTCAATTTCTTCCAGGCGGTGTGGATTAAATTCGATCTTGTCGGCGTAGCTTCGTATATCCCGGGTCAGGTCGCCAACCAGATCCAGGAGGGTACCACCTCTCTCTGCAAAATCTTGTTGTGATGGATCAAATCGGGTCAGGTTTTGCAATTGATGATCTAGTTGCCCCAGCAGGTCTGAAATAGCCGGCATATCCGGCGAAGGCTCATCCAACAGAGTCAGGGCTTGTTGGGCGGCATTCGCCAGGTTCTCGGAATTCGCCAGGCGGTTGCGTTCCTGTTCCAACTGGGTATCTTCGCCTGCTTCACACCGCGCTGCCGAAATCTCCTGTTCCTGGAAGGTAAGCAGTTCAATACGGCTGGCTGCTTCCGCCGCGATCTGGCGCAGCTCCTTCACCTCGCGGCGGATTTCGGTCAATTGATGATACTGCCGCTGGTAGCTTTCCAAAGCTTCTTCATCTTTCGCATAACGATCCAGCAAGCCGATGTGCTGACGGGTATTCATTAAGGAAAGGTGTTCAGACTGCCCATGGATATCCACTAAGAGATCGCCCACTTCCCGCAGAACACCTAAATTGACGCTATGTCCGTTGATGCGTGCGCTGCTGCGTCCTTCAAGGCGAATTTCCCGCTCAATCGATACGAATTGATCACTATCCAGCAGGTCTTCCTTGGAAAGCAAAGCCGATAATTCCGGGGGGCAATCATCCAATTGAAAGACTGCCTCCACCCGGGCTTTGGACGATGCGCTGCGGATGGATGTTGAATCGAATTGGCCGCCCAACAATGCCACGATCGCATCCAGGATGATCGATTTTCCTGCGCCGGTCTCGCCGGTCAGGATCACCAATCCAGACTCAAATTCGAGTTCAAGACGGTCGATGATCGCGAAATTTTCAATTCGAAGTTCACTTAGCATAGGATTATTATATTTTCAATCGGGTGCCGGTCAGTCGATAATGCATGCTGGTTGTGATCAGTACAGTGTAGATCAACCTGAAAATGATGGATAACCCTGCCCCACCGAAAATGGAAATTCCTTCGGGAGATGAAAAGCTTAAGATAAGTGAGATCAACGGCAGCACCAAACCCGGCAGGCTGCCAAGTGCAGTTGCTACTGTCGCAGTCATGAACAACCCAGGCGATCGGCGTTTTTTGATCACCCATCGAACGGCTTCCGCGACCACGATCCCAGCGAAGGGAGCCAGGATGAGCATGAAGAAGCTCAAAAAGCTGGTGATCAGGCTTGAAATATAGCTGACACTTGCTGCGGTGATAAAAGCCAACACATAATCGATCCAGGTGGCAGTATTAAATTTCTGCTGGTGCCCGCGCACACATTCTTTGCAGCGATAACCGGTGGGGGTTAGGATGGCGCAATCGGGGCAAATGGGCTTCTCGCATCGATTGCAGCGCAAACTCGTTTCCCGTTGTGGGTGGTTGGCGCAATAAAGGATGGGGGGAATGACATCGCTCATCGTTGGTTTCCTGTGGCCGGGTTTTGTTCCATGTGACTCATTAAACTCCTGTAAAAGTATCCGTCGTCGAAGAAGCGGATGAAACGCAAGGAATGATCACCGGCAAATACATCCACCCGGTCATCCTCATTTAGCAGTACGGGGTCCTGTCCATCCACGCTTAATACAGCCTGATGATCGCTGCTGGCTGTCATGCTCACCCGTGCGCCTTCAGAAAGGATGATCGCCCGGTCCACCGAGAGGTGTGGGGCGACAGGTACCAGAAGGATGTTGCGTAAGTTCCGGCGGCATAATTGGCCCACCTGCAGCCAGCGCGTAAGCTGTTGAACCGGTCGGTGTGGAGGCGATCAATCCATCCGCGACATAGGTGCTTAAGAATTCACCATCCACGTAGGCTGTAATGTGCAGCGGTTTCACCAACTGCCCACGACAGACTACCACCTCGTTCAAAACTTCCCATTCTTTGATCATTTTCTTGCCGCGCCATAGCTCGGAATTAAGCATCATCCTGGATTGTAGATGATAATCACCTTCCATTAACCGAGGTACATATTCCTGCCAGTTTTGGCGTTGGATCTCCATCAGAAAGCCAAAGCGGCCATAATTAATACCCAGGATGGGAGTATTCGACGCTGCGCAAATATGACCTGCGCGTAGAATGGCGCCATCTCCTCCTAAAACAATTGCCAGATCAAATTCCCCTGCTTCTACCTTTTTTCTAATACCGCTGTTTTTTAACTCGCCAGCCAATACCTTAACATTACATTCGAGCAGGCTTGTTTTTATTTTTTCCACATCATTAAGCGCATCCGGCATGCCAGGGTGTGCCAAAATAGCAATTTTTTGTGGAATTGGCATCTTTTCTAACATCATTTTATTATTATAGTCTGGTTCAGGGGAAATGTGGATTGCCTTTATAAGCGTTGATCGCACAGGCTTTTATAACCGCAGCTCCTGCAGCGAGGTGCTTCATCGTGGCTGCGAAGGATGTTGGCGCTGCGCTCTTTTCGATGCATCTCGCTGATCAATGACAGTGTTTGTTCACGCAGTTCGTCAGTAAAATCAATTGAAAATGTTCTTCCCGGGTAGTTAATGAGGCCGTGAGTCGGCCTATTTTGATAGACCTTCTCCACCAGCAGGCAATAGGCTGCCAGTTGGTAGATGTGCGAATCATACGGCGCATCCGGTGGACGACAGGTTTTGACCTCAACCGGGATCACCATCCCATTTTGCTGTATGAGATAATCCGGTTTGCCCACCAAGCCGATACTGCCGTCAAACAACGGCTTTTCCAGCGGTTTGCCCCACATTTTTACATCCGAATAGATGATCTTCCCGCCGGGAATACCGCTTTGCCTGCGCATCCGCTGTGATATGAACAGCAGAAGAACAGCGACAAGGATAAGTGCAAGAATAATCCAGATCATCGTAAGGCAACCAGGAAATAAATTAGAACTGTGATCGCAACGAATAAGAGAATAAACCCGCCTATTCGAAAAAGCGAGGAAACCAGCACATTTCTTCCGTGTCGGTAATGCAGTGTGGTGCCGGTTTGCAGTTCTTTCTTGTTTTCAGGCTCTACGCCCGTGATTCGATACCACCAGGACCGCTGACAGTACAGGTAGGAACCAATTTCAGACGCCCGGATGATCCGCATCTTTTTCATTCGCCTCTTGCAGCTTTTTGGCGAGATCCTCTAGGGCAATTTCCAGGTGCTGTTCACGCTGGCTGATGGTCAGATCACCGCGGGTGCGTTCCAATATCCCACGCACCAAATCAGTTTGGCGGCGCAGCCCGCTGGTAATGGCATCTGGGTAGTCGATCGTTACCAGCACCGAATAGATATCATCCATGCAGGCCAGTAGGCGCTCAGCCTCTGAAGAGTAGCCTTGGCGCAGGATGTCCATACACCTGCGGCGCAGCTCGCCCGTCACCTCTGCCAACCCATTCAGGTAAGTGGATCCTTCCACCCCGATCTGGTCTGGCGAGGGCAGGGGTTGGTCAAGCACCAGCGCCCTGGTGATAGTCGCTTCTGCGTACTCTTTTAGAGCATCCTGTGTATAACCGGCAAAATATAGATCGGGAAAGTTTTGCAAAGATCCCCGAAGCTGTCCAGCCAATTTATTTGCTTCGGCAAGGTGCTCATTAACCACATCCGCTTCTTCGCGGTGGACTGCTCGAATTGCATGGGCGCAGTGCCTGGTCAACATCCGACAAACTGCCAGAGCTTCATCGCGTGCCTTATTACGAGCGTCAAAATCCGTGCGGATATTTTCAACAATATTGTCCAATTCATCCATTATGGGGTTGGTCCTTCTTCCGGCGTTTCCGGGTCTGGTTTGTTATTAAATAACTGATCCGCCAGTGTATTCACGCCGGGCATGGAAATCTCGCCGAAGGCGCTTTCAAATCGTGAAATGTTCTCAGCCAGGGCTTTCTGAAGCATCTTAATAGCCAATGGCGACAATACTACCTTTGAAACAATGAGCGGGTGTACCTCTCCCGGCAGCAAACGCGCACATTCGACCACAAACTCCACCGGAGAATGGGCGATGCGCACCAGGTTGGCGTATTCAGATTTCAGATCTGGTGAAGCGATAAAATTAAACGGTGGAGGTGTTTTGTTCTCACTCATCCATCACCTCCACTTTTGATATGTATATTCTAGAATGGTATTTCTTCATCACCTGCCGTTTGTCCGCCTTCATCCATGGTTGATCCATACCCACCGGAATCTTCTTCATTCTTCGGGGTTAAGAAGCGGGTGGTGCTGGCGACGATCTCATAATTTGCCCCGGTGGTTCCATCCTGCCTGGAGTAGGTGCGCGGGTTACCTGTGTTGGGGTCTGGCTGCAAACGTCCTTCAACCAGGACTTTGCTGCCTTTCTTCAAGTATTGATTGCAGGTTTCAGCCTGTTTTCCCCAGACACTGACGCGGAACCAGATCGTTTCTTTGACCATTTGCCCGTTGTTGTTCGTATATTGACGGTTGGATGCGATCGAAAACGATGTGACGGCCTGTCCTGATGGCGTATAGCGCATTTCCGGGTCACGACCTAAATTACCAACAACAATGATTGTGTGAAACATAGAGTCCTCCAAATTGGGTAGTTGATTTGCCAGGATAACAGTTGGTTTGTTAAATTACGCATTGAATCCTGACCTGTATTAATTTTAATGCAATTCACGGTAATGCAAGTAATTTTATGTAACAAATTTCTGATTTACGGTGTGGGTAAAGTTGGAAATGGTTTCTTGGTGGGCGTTGGTGTAGGTGTAGGTGTTGCCGGATAATCGAATGTAGAGACTGAGAAAAGCTGCATATCAGCATAGCTGATATTTACCGCCGGGCCGCCGCCGGATTGGGCGAAAATGCCAATGCCGCCAGTAGCAGGCGACAGATAGACTTCGTCTTGATAAATGTCATTAAGGTAGATACGCACATAACCGCCTCCAACCCATAGCCCTACCCGGAAAGGAGAGATCCCACCGCGCGGCACCTGGCTGGAAGGCGACCAATCCAGCAGGGGGGATGCTTTGCCATTTTTCACTTTTTCAACTGCATACTCACCACCACAGTTGAACGATAGACGATGATAGTTTTTATCATTCACCGACCAAAAGATCAGCCCGAATGCATCGGTCGGAGAGCACAGGTTGCCGGTTACAGTCATTTCCCAGTAGAAATCAGTGAAATAGCTGTCTTTTCGAAAACTGGTTAAACTTCCGCCTGGCACAGAAACAGCGAGGTTTAAGGTCTCTTTGCCATAAGCCACATTGCCAGCAGCGTAAGAACCGCTTAACCAACCCTGGCGATCAGAAAAATCATCGGTGATCACCAGGGGACCATAATCCGGGCTTTCGTAAGGAGTGGGAGTGTTTTCAGGTGGAACATAGACAGTTGGTGTGGATGTACTTGGAAACCAGACGCGAGTAGCAGTTGTTATTCCAATTTCATTGAATGCGGTGGGCGATTCAAAGACTTCAATGGGTTCTGAAGAAATGCAGCCAGAAATGGCCATCGTTAGGAGACCACCAATCAACACTACCGAAGCTCTCCACATATCTTTTATTTATGCATATCATGGTTACTATTATACTAATTACTTTCACCGATACGATATACCCGATTTTATATGTGGAGAATTGAATAATGTTATAATCCTGATGTAATGAAGGAAAACAAATGCTGAAACGGATAATGAAAATCCTTCCATTAATTGCGATCATGGCTTCTCTTGCTGCTTTGGCGGTGCAGGTAATTTCCTGCCGCCGCTGAACCTGGGCTGCCGCAAGCGGTCGTCCCAACACCAACCGCCCAGCCGGATGGACGGATTATTTATATAGCCCAGCCTGGCGACTCGTGGTGGATCATCTCAGTGAAGACCGGAGTAGCCGAAACCCAGCTTTATCTGCTTAACAACACCAAACCTGAGGATCCCCTTCAAGCCGGACAGCAGATTTTGTTGGGTGTTGTAACACCTACACCACCCATTCCCACCTCCGATACAGCTATTACACCCACGCCCGGTCTTACAACTCCGGAAGCTCCTGGTGTTGGCCAGATCTGCGTATTGCTTTATGATGATGTCAACGGCGATTCAGTACGTCAACTAGAAGAGTTGCCTTTGGTTGGCGGAGCTATCAGCCTGGCAAACAGCATCGGAACGATCAACGAGACAGCTGGCACAACAATTGGTCCAGACCCGGTATGCTTCGATGAAGTCCCTGCAGGCGAATACAATTTAAGCGTTGCCATTCCCGATGGTTACAACCCAACCACAGTTACAAATGCCCCCCTCACTCTCATGGCAGGTGATCAGACTACTATGAATTTTGGGGCGCAGACCAGCTCCCTGGCGCAGCCTCAAAACACTTCTGACGGCGGCCGCAACCCGATCCTGGGCATCGCAGGCTTGATTTTGCTGCTTGGCGGCGCAGGCATGGGTGTTTTTGTCTGGTTGAAAAAAGGAAAATAATTACCCGAAGCGCTCTTCTTTCCACGCATCTGCATTGTTATGATAACCAGCCTGTTCCCAAAAACCAGGCCGATCCTGTTTCATAAATTCCAACCCCCGCAGCCATTTAGCGCCTTTCCAAAAATAGGGGACCACCAGCTCATCCCTGCCTTTGATCGCGCCTATGATGCCGCGTAAAGGAAAACCATGATCAGGCGTGATCGGCTCCCCATTGAAGTGTGTTGCCATCAAAAAATTTTCAGCCAGGGTAATTTCCAGCGGGAGATTAACGGTAAATCCATATTCAGCGTGCTGCATCACAAAGCGCGCTGACGGCAATGGTTTAATGAGACCTTCACTGACCAACGATGCTACTGTAACCCCTTCCCATTCTGTATCGAACTTGCTCCAACGGGTCACACAGTGGATGTCCATGTTCAAACGCGTGCGCGGCAACTGGCTGAACTCATCCCAGCTCCACTCTCGTGGCTCTTCCACCTCACCCCAAATTTTGAGAGACCAGGTCAGCGGGTTGAATGGCGGAATGGGGCCATAATGCAAGACCGGAAACTTCTGGGTAAGCGACTGTCCGGGGGGCAGCCGACCTTCATTGCGTTTCTCATCCTCAGCAGCTTTGCGTGTAAAAGGGTTCTCAAACATGTTTACTCTCCTGGCATCATTATATCAACAGGCTTGAATTGTGGGCAATTAAATACAGCCCTTGATTTAGTTCGCCTTTATTTAAAATTTCATGCATAATTAGACATCATTTGGTTAGGGAACAATCCTAAAAATAACCGTAAGCAGCAGGAGGTATTTCATGCAGCAGAGATCAGGCGCGCAGATCAGTCAGAAAGCATTCATCCAATCATTCATAATTCTCATCATTATCATGATATTCGCCGGAGTGCTGACCCGCCTGGTTCCAGCAGGTAGCTATTCGCGGATCATGTCCGGCGGCCGTGAAGTCATCGACCCGACCTCATTCACATTCCAGGCTGCGGCTGATTATCCGATCTGGCGCTGGTTCACTGCCCCGGTGGAAGTGCTGGCTGGACCGGATGGATTGACCGTCATCACGATCATCCTATTCCTGTTAATGGTCGGAGCCTCTTTTGCAGTACTGGATGGAAGCGGTATCTTGCGGGCTGTCATCGCCGGAATCGTGGTGCGTTTTGGCGGTAGAAAATACTTGCTGCTGATGGCTATATCGCTGTTCTTCATGCTGATGGGTGCATTCTTTGGAATATTTGAGGAGGTGCTGCCCCTGGTGCCTATTATGATCGCGCTCTCGCTCTATCTGGGCTGGGATACCCTGGTCGGACTGGGAATGTCCATCCTGGCTGTTAACATGGGCTTCTCTGCCGCGGTGACAAATCCGTTTACCATTGGCGTGGCGCAAAAATTGGCCGGACTGCCGCTTTTTTCCGGCGCACTGTTGCGAATGTTCTTCTTTGTCATCATTTATGGAATATTTGCCTGGTTCCTGACAGCGTATGCAAAACGCGTGGAGCGTAAACCCGAATCATCGCCTGTTTTCCACGAAGATCAGGATTACAAGCAACGCCATCCACAGTTCGACCTGCAGCAGGAATTAAACTCAGACACAAAACTTGGAAAATCGCTGGTCTGGTTTGGCATTTTTACCGTGCTTATTATGATCGTTCTGGTGGGGTCACCCTTCATCGAATTCCTGTCTTCCTACTCACTGCCGATCGTGGCTCTGCTCTTCCTCTTTGGCGGGCTGGGTGCGGGATTCTTAAGTGGTGTTTCCTCCAAACGGGTCTGGAAAGCCGCCTGGGATGGCATCCTCGGCATTGCACCGGGAATCATTTTGATCCTCATGGCAGCCAGCATTAAATTCATCGTCGTACAGGGTGGCATTATGGATACCATCCTGCATTCTGCGTCCAGCGTCATCGCCTCGGCTTCTGAATTTGGCGCTTCGTTGATCGTCTATGGACTGGCACTGGTGATCGAGTTCTTTATCGGTTCAGGATCGGCCAAAGCCTTCCTGCTCATTCCCATCCTGATGCCGCTCGCCGACATTGTTGGAGTGACCCGCCAGGTAGCCGTGACTGCCTACTGCTTCGGTGACGGTTTCTCCAACCTGATCTACCCCACCAACCCGGTCCTGCTGATCGCCCTGGGATTAACGGTTGTGACCTACTCCAAGTGGCTCAAATGGTCGCTCAAATTGTGGCTATATGTGGTGCCGGTGACCATCCTGTTTTTGGCACTGGCAGTGGCGATAAATTTTGGACCGTTTTAATACGTATGTCGTGGATGGACGGACCAGCGTTTGAAGATTGATTTATACTAATTGCCCAATTCAACGTAAATGCGTTTGTTGATCCTGCCCTTGCTCTTGTAATCAACAATCCGCATCAGGCCTACCTCGCCCGTGTAGGCAACATGCGTCCCGCCATCCGCCTGTAGATCCAATCCGACGATCTCCACCGTGCGCACCTCGGGGATGCCGGGCGGCAGCAGGTTGATCTTGGTACGGATCAGGTCCGGTATTTGAAAAGCTTCATCCCGCGGCAGGATTTTGACCCGAACCGGCAGGTTCTTTTCCACTTCTCGGTTCACTGCCGCCTCGATCACCTCCACCAGGTCGCGCGTCATCGACTCGAACTCGAAATCCATGCGCCCCTGTTTCAAGTCCATATCACCGCCAGTCACCTGTGCCCCGAAATCGCGGAAGATCACACCACAAAGAATGTGCATGGCGGTATGGGTGCGCATCAAGCGGTAGCGTCTTCCCCAATCCAGTTTTCCGATTAAAGCAGCACCCGGTTCTGGCAGCGGCGTCTCACCACCAAGGATGTGTTCGATGCCATCGGGTCCTTTGCGGGTCTTCTCTACTATCCAGGTTTCATCGCTGGTAGAAAACGTTCCCACGTCGCAAAGCTGCCCGCCGCCGCCGGGATAGAACGCCGTACGGTCCAGAACCACTGCCCGGGTAACCTCATCAACGGCTGTTATGACCGCGTTAAATTCCTTGATATAACTATCGGCATGAAAGATGTTTTCTGTCATTGTTCTCTCCAATTCAATTTCTTGACTTATTATATACTTATCCTCAACACCAATTCGAAACGGCGGGGTTATCAATAAATATACATGGAGGCATCATGGCACCTTACTTTGCAAAAGAATGGGCGGGCGGGGATTTCATCCTGTTCGGTTCTGCTCACCTGGTCTTTATCATTTTCTTCCTGCTTGTAAACATTTCCTTTATTTGGCTGCGCAAGATAAAAAGCGAGCGTTTCCGCCGCAATATGCGCTGGGGCATGGCCTTCACATCCATCGTCGTTGAACTTTCATGGCATGCCTGGAAGATCTGGCTGGGCGAGTGGACAGTGGCCGAGATGCTGCCTTTGCACCTGTGCTCGATCTTTGTCATCCTCAACAGCATCATGCTCTTCACAAAGAGCTATCGCATCTACGAATTCAGTTATTTTCTCGGCATTGGCGGTGCGCTGCAAGCTTTTTTGACGCCGGATGCCGGCGTGTATGGACTCTGGCATTACAGACCCATCCAGACACTGCTGGCGCATGGGCTGATCATCACCGAAGGCATATACATGACCGTGGTGGAAGGCTACCGTCCGCGCGTCAAGTCTTTCCTCAATGTATTCATCTATGGCAACCTCGCCATGGTTGTCGTGTATGGGATCAATCTGCTGGTTGGCGGCAACTATATGTTCATCATGCACAAGCCGCCCACCGCCAGCCTGCTGGATGTACTCGGTCCGTGGCCGTGGTA
The DNA here is from genome assembly GCA_963841805.1 of uncultured Chloroflexia bacterium. Classification (GTDB taxonomy): domain Bacteria; phylum Chloroflexota; class Anaerolineae; order Anaerolineales; family Anaerolineaceae; genus PNON01. The sequence goes on along the minus strand of CAWJEB010000010.1, from coordinate 2,451 downwards.
TATCCTCTCATTGGAAGCGGTTGGTTTCATCATGTTTCGGTGCGCTTTATCTGCCCTGGGCATTCATCGATTGGCGGGCAAAGCAAAAGCCGATACTTGAACCCGCCAATTAGATTTTTTCCTGATGTGATAGAGCAGAACCTATAGCTGCCTGGCTTGGTGTAATTATTAATTTTGTTAAGGAATTTGTAATATTTTATGCTTGACTCCGGTTAAGAATTTACCTTATACTTTTATTAGTTGCATAAAAGGAAGCTGTGATCCAGGAAGTTACAATTGGTCGCATAGTTTGCGCAGGGTGGTATCGAGCAAACACAATTCCTGGGGAGCTAATTGCGAAACCGGCCGAATTTCATCGGTGTCGGTTTTTTTTAATTCAACAAGCAACACTCTGCTGATCGACAAAATAATTTAACAGGAGGTCTAGGGTCATCTTGACGTGTATAAAAGTGTCTCGACCGGTTGCAGCCAGTCGAGACAGGATAGAAAGGGAACCGCGAAGCGCCCTCTGTATCTATTTAATTATACAAGGCGGGAAATGAAAGTCAAGGTGCCCTGCAATCATAATCTCCAAACCGGGCTCTGTCAGGGTTGCAGCCCTGTCACAGCCACAATCTTCAAAGGGATGAGGCGCTCTCTGTATCAAACCTGCGCACCGCATTTCGGAGAAGGGAAACCGGAGGTGTAAAGCGGCAAAGGAATTTGTGAGTAGAGAATAGTATAAGAGCTTTTCGCTCGCTCGATCCAAATCATATTCAATCTATATTCTGGGGAGTTTAGAAATGAAAAAGAAACTTTGGTGTAGTTGTTGGATTACTGCTCATCGTGGCAATGTTGACCACTGGTGCTTTTGCTTACTTCTCATCAACGAGAACCATTACTGGCAGCCACATTTCAGCCGGTACCATTGATTTAAAACTTAATAACGACTGTGGTACTACCTGGGCTGACACAGCTTTAGCCTGGAATTTTGACAATATGCTGCCTGGTGAATTTGTAGACCAGAAAATTTGCTTTAAAAATGCTGGGACTGCTGACATAGGAAGGATTTGGTACAACTGGACCTCACTCCTTGAAACACCAGCTGGGCAGGCATTTGCTGACAAGTTGATGATCGTAGATATTCAAGATGATCAAGATCTTGGCGTAAATCAAACTGCAGCATTGAATGGAATGGGGATATATTCACTGCTTGATCTAGCGAGCATTGGCGGAAGCAGCTGGGATGCCTACTCAGCTTCATTCACATATCCATACTTAGTACCCGATCAAACTGGTTGGATGTACATGAAATTACAGTTTGATCCCATGGCTGGAAATGAATATCAGGGCATCGTATTGGACTATGATCTGATCCTTGAAGCCAGCCAGGTCGGTAACCCATAACAATGATGTAGTATTGCGGATTTTTGTTGTTGCGAATAAAAGGGGGAGGATTCTTCTTCTCCCCCCTTCATTCCATGTTTATATAGTTAGATAATAATGAAAAAAACAATCGGTAACTTCTTTTTCTACACAATTAGTACTTTTCTCATATTTATCGTACTCTGCCAGATTGGTTTACTCCCAATGCGATTTAATTATTTCTTAAGTGGATCCATGCGTCCAACCTATCAACCTGGCGACCTCGCCTTCTTGTATGTCGGCAAGGACATCCGGGTCAATACCGGAGATGTGATCCTCTTTTCGGCGGATGGCTATCCCACCCTGCACAGGGTCATCCAGATCGAGGATGGTTTGATTACGACCAAAGGTGATGCCAACCCGGAGGCCGACGAAGAAAAGATCACCCGGGTGGATGGCAAATTACTCTTTGCCCTCCCAAAAGTAGGCTATGTCATAGATACAATTCGAATTTCTTTCGAAAACTTTGGCCAATGGATACAAAATATTGGTTAGACCAGCAATTATTCGTATTCTTATCAGGAGGTATGAAATGAAAAAAGCAGCTCTTGTCATCCTGGTTCTGGGACTCCTATCCATCATGGCTTTCGGGTTGACCGGAACCGGCGCGTGGTTCACCTCTGCCCGCGAGATCACAGACAACTCCATCTCCACCGGCACCATCGACCTGGGCGTGGATGGCGGTCCCTTCAACGTGGAAAACCTGCAGCCTGGCGCGGATTGGCGGCAGGTGGGCTGGTTCTGCGCTGCCAACAACGGCAATTACGACATGAAATGGCGCGGCTGGATCTATGACGTCAACGATCCGAAAAACCTGCGGGACTTCCTGCACATCCGCATCACCATGAACCCCGCCGATCATCCGGGTAATTACGGGCCGGCAAATACCGTCCTGGCAGAAGATGTGGCGTTCAATGATCTGTTGTCCAACACCAACACCATCCTGCTTCTCGATGAATCGACGATCTCTCCCGGCGACCCTGCCTTCACACCTGGCGCCAGCGCCTGCTACCAGATCGAAGCGAAATTGGGCAGCAATGCGGGCGA
>CAWJEB010000009.1:0-862132 GCA_963841805.1 uncultured Chloroflexia bacterium | reverse complement strand
CTATATATAGCGGTAGTTGCTGGTGATACCCCCATATATAGGGGCAGAGAGCCTACAATTTAGCCAGGCTCTCTTTTTTTACTGCAACCTTACTGCAACCCAAACACAATAGTATTACTTTATAACCTCTTCGTGAACATCTATTAGTGTAAGCATTTCATCCATTTTTGTGGCAACCTCTTCCTGCATGGATGGCATTACGTGGGAGTAGGTATTTAGTGTTAGGCTGATATCAGAATGCCCAAGTCGTTCCTGAACGATTTTAGGATGGGTTCCCACTTGGAGCATCAAAGTTGCAGCTGAATGACGCAAGTCGTGAAACCGGATTTCTGGTAAGCCCGCTTTCTTCAGATACTGTTTGAAAACCTTTATTAGATTATGCGGATCCATAATGGTTCCTATAGTAGATGGAAAGATCAAGTCTTTTTCGATCCACTTGACACCCTGGAAATGTCTCTCCAGGTTTTGGAGTTCCTTATGCTCTCGGAGTTTATCCATCATAGATGAACCTAGTTGAATACACCGACGCCCTGCTGCTGATTTCGGTTCACTAAAACGGAGACCAACTTTATTGATACGCTGAGACTGGCGCACTACCTGAATCTGCTCTACTCTTCCAGTCGACATCTGACCACTTCAATCCAAGAATCTCGCCTTGACGTAATCCAGTGGTTACTGCTATTTGAAACAGAGCCTCATACCGAGTACCCTTGGATGCCAACAACAGGTTCCGTACTTGAGTGTCTGATAAAACTTTCATTTCTTTGCGTACCAGCTTTGGTTGAACAACAGCATCTGCGGGATTCCAGCCAATGAGCTGCCACATCACAGCTTGATGTAATGCCCTATGGAGTACAGAATGGATCAAGCGGACTGTTCTCACACTCGCATTTTGGTCTTGCTTCTTGTTATATAACGCCTGGATAACATTTGGGGTAATAGCTTCTAGTTTTATTCTACCCACGGTTGGTAAAATATGGATTCGGACCACCTGTTCGTATTGCTGATACGTTTTTATCCGAACAGATGTTTTAGCGACTGCTAACCAATTGGCAAGAAATTCACTCATCTGAGCTGTTGCTCCAGCCAAAGAAAGCCCATTCTTTTTTTGTCTTAGTATCTCCTGTCTCCACTCGTTTGCTTCTTTGCGAGTTTTGAAGTATTTTGTAGGTCTCCTACCCTCAATACTTACTTGAGCAGACCACAAACCATTTTTTCTTTGATAGATACTTCCTTCGTTCTGACCATTTTTTGACATAATAATCTCCTTCTGTGTGAGGGTATCCCCGGGAAAGACTGACCAGGGATTCCCATTTATACGCACTTAGAATTATAGTTCTACCCAACTTCTCACATCCTCGAGATGAACAACTTGGATGTGATACTATATATTAGTAAATGCTCCTTTCTATTTTCAGCGTTTACTTCCTAAATAGATCAGCCAAGCGCAGCTACGCAAGGCTGGTCATTTTTTATTTGTGATTTTGTCATTCACATACCGATCAAGATCTTCTTGACGAACACGGACTAAGCGTCCGATGGGTACAACTGGAAGGTCACCACGCCTTAACATTAAGTAAACCTGGTCATCACTGATATTAAGCTGATTAGCTACTTGTTGTGCAGTAAGTAATGCGCTAGTCTCCATAGTTTCCTCTTTTCTTAGTAATCGAATAAAAATTTGATATTTCTGATCAATAGAATTAATATTTATTCCGTCTGTATTTATATCTATACTCCACTTCTACACTTCTACACTTCTACACATATACGCTAAGTGACTGTAAACCTGGACGATTAATACGTGTATACCTGGCAGTTTTTTCAGAGGATTCCATCACAATTTCTTTAGTATCCAGAAGTTCGTCTAAAGAATTTTGGACTTCGGCATAATCCAATCCTGTAGATAGAACGATTTCACGCTTTGTTTGTATCCCTTTTCTATCAATACACCTAAGAACTTTTTGTTGGGTTGTCAGTTTCAAAGGTCCATCAGGTCCATTTAACTGATGGTATAAATCATGTTCATTCTTTCTCCATCGCTCGGTAATATTCTGTGCCCTTGCATAATGGTTCAATTCAATGCTTGAACTACCGGAGAAACTTGCAAAAATAGCAGCTACCCGGAGGGCTTTTTCTGGATACCTGGAATAATTGCCATCCAGATCAGTATTGTTTGACGACGCGCTCATCTCCAACAAGGCTTCTCCGTAACCATATGTAGCTTCATATACCTCCTCACTCAAGGCAATTACATGTGGAGTTATATCGCTAACAGTTATGTTCGCGTTGGAAATTTGGACAACCGGTATGCCCAGCGACTTATGCCAATTTTGCAGTGGTTCTATTAATTGCTGCGGAAAAATGCGTTGACCCTTTGGAAACCTCCCTTTCCCAACAAATCCTGAATTAGGAGCTACAATGGCAAACCTAGCAAGAAAACCATCGTTCCACAATGCTGATCCAGTTTTTGCATAATTCTGCAAATTTGCTGGAGGTAGACATACCACCATAGTCAAATAAGGATGCTTAATAACTTCATTTCCTCTTTTGATAGTTGCATTTTCAAGGGTATCTTCATTATCATCAAAACGACGAATGAGACCTCTGAATTCGGCTAATGGTCCATTGAGTTGCATCATCCCTGATATAAACCCCCCAAATTCGTCAATAAACCACCCCCTCTGACTTATGAAGGCAAGCCTATGTTTTTCTTTTTCTTTTAGCTCATCTGCCAATCTTTCATAATTTGATGGGGTTTGCAAAGTCATTAAGTTGACCAATTTTTGGGGGGTGCAGCTATCTGGTAACAGGAAAAAATCCAATCCAGCTGCCCTAAGAAGGTCTTTACCAATATTTGCTGCTGAGGATTTTGCTGCAATACTTGTTCTAGCAACTAGTGCAATTGCTAAATTAGTAAATCTGCGTTTACCAAAATCATAAACTACACGTCTAGCTGCAATTATTGAAAGAATGCCGAGGCCAACGGCTTCATGGAAGCCATCAAATGATCGTGGACTCCATGTTCTGGAGAAAGCATTATAATCATCTAGCCAGGAGCAAGCGTCTGCTCCAAGACTTTCTGGTAATAAAACTGCTTGTGGTAATTGTCTATATTCCAATATTGAATTAGTGCTTGCGGACGAGTTATTGTTAAACATTTCTGTCTCCTTTGAAAAAATATTGATGTTGCTTTTGTCTCTATATTCCCTAGACCTTGGCATAGAAAACGATACATACCAGATAAGATATATATTTGTTCTTATCATCAATTTGTGATGAATTGGTAATTGTTTTTAGTTGGATTTTGTGCTACTATATTAAAAGCCAACTATCTTTCTCACAGACTGATATTTTCTGGCAAACGCTCACCAGTGCAATGGTGAGCTTTTTTCTTTTATTGTTCAGTACTTATGTTTACGCATATTTCCTCCTCAAAAAAAATATTGTGCTCCGTGAGTATATTTCACCATACTCGAAAACATTTTGCAAACAAAAAATACTCTTTTTGATAAGTGTGATATCACGTGATATCATCGTGATATCACCCCAATAAATGTGAATAGTAGAAGAAGAATTCTAGTATTTTAAATGTCGTCAATTATCTGCATAGGGCACATATTTAGCTGAATATATCCCTCGATATTTGCTTATTATATTAGTAATTGTTTTGGGGCATAATCTAACTGCCACTGCAATTTCGCTACATGTTTTTCCTTCCCACCATAAATCCAATATAGTTAAATGAACAAGTTTTATTATTTTTAATTTCTCATGGAAGTCATCTGGTTTAGTCTGTAAACTAGGAGTGGATATAGTATCTACTGCAGCTTCTTCAATAGTATTAAAGGATGAGTTATTTTTAATAAAACTAATATCAGGGAATGCATTTTCAATCCCATTTTCTATCAATTTCCAAGGCTTCTCAACAAATAATTCTTCATCACAAAATCCCTTTATTGAAATATTGCCAGAACCTAAGCTCGCTAAGCTCAAATGGCCAAGTAATTGCAGTTCTGGGGTCTTTTCATATTTGATTTCTGTATTAAAAAATTCATCTTCTTCTACCTCTTCTTGAACCAATTTGTATGCTTGTTTAAAGTAGGATTTATAGTCATATACCTTAATGTCTTTAATTGAGGACAAAGATTCTCTACAGCAATAAAACTCTTCATTGTCTATTGTAAATTCAGTAGATTCTATCCAACCACATAAGCTTTCCAGGCTAGCTGATATTGATTTGGAAAATAAATTTTTCATTTCTCAGTATTCTCCTATAAAGATTATTGGGGGATTCCATTAAAATATTGTCCTCGATGTTTTGATCACCAAGGACAACTTTAATTGTAGCAGCGAATCAAATTTCAATTGCCAGGATAATTTCCTCGGCAGTGTGACTGATCCTGTCCAGATAGGATAGGATGTTACGAGAAGTAACACCATGCAGTGCCACATAATTCGGAGAGGCCAAACTATCCAATCCGAAGTGTTTTCCAACCACGTAAGCGACACTTTCCGCTTCCAGTTCCCGGATACCTGGATCGGATGGCCGGTTCGAATCGCGGTGCATCAGCTCATGGGCAATCTCATGGATGAGCGTCTTTGTACCTGCCCCAGGATCGAGGATGATCGATCCACCTGTGCTAATGCCCTGGGTACTGCCTCCAAGATCCCTGACCACGACAGAGATACCACGTTGGTTGGCAAACTCTATTAGTCTGGCAGAGAGGATCGCATTCTGCTCAGGACTCTTCCAGTTGGGCGGTTCAGGCAAAGGTTCGCCTTCAGTCTGCGTAATATCGTACACATACACCACCTTGAAACCCTTGAGCACCAGATTGGAAGCAGAATCGTCCGGATCTTCATGGGCGATGAGCGGAGCCAGGATCGGAATCCCCTTTTCACCCTTGCGGACAAAGCGGTTCAACAGTCGCCATTTCTGAAAACCAGCGACATGGGTAGCCTGTGGACAATTCATCAGGATACACCAGATATTGAAACAGGAGTACTGGTGGAATTTTGAACAAGCCTCCAGATAACCCAGCATTTCTTTAGTCATTCGAGCAGCATCGGTGGCGTCTGCCAATTCCTGGATACGGTCAGTGATACTGTTAGATAATTCATTGCTGGTGAAACGGGGCGTGAAAGTGGTTGTAGCTTGGATGTTCATGGAAATTTCTCCTTTCTAAAAGAAAAGAGCCAGTCTCCAATAGTAGAGAACTGGCTCATAGGATGAGAGATCGGCCTAACTGAAACCAAGGCCACGCTCTTTGAGGGAAGTATGCTGCCCTTGCGAAACAATGACATGATCCAACAGGTCAATATCCAGCATTTTGCCAGCCTGGAAGATCGCCCTGGTGACTGTCGCATCCTCAGGACTGGGCGAAGTATCCCCAGAGGGATGGTTGTGAGCCACGATGATGCCTGGAGCGTTATCCAGAATCGCCTGACGGAAGACTTCACATACCCTGACCTGGGAGGCATTCACCGATCCCTGGTAAAGTTTGACCAGGCACATCACCCGGTTGCGGGTGTCAAGATCGATCACCCACAGCTCCTCATGGTCCAATGCACCGATGAAGTAATTCAGGATATTGGCTGCATCTGCAGGAGAATGAATGGTGGGTCTTTCTTTGGGGCAGGTATATAGTTGCGCATTGAGCTCATCATGCAGCTGGCGGATCCTGGCAAAGGTCTGCTCCACCTTCTTCTTACGGTTGGCAGGGCTGACAGGAAATTCAAGGCCGATCAGGGGCAGTTGAGCGATCTCAGGAGGGATAGGATACTCCTTCATTTCAACCCCTTGTATCTGTTGGGGATTGCATCGAAACCCAGACCCTTGAGTAGTTCCTCATTCGTGCGAGAGGAGAGTGGCCGCACAACAGATACCTGCTTGCGAGCCTGAAAGTAGTAGAAGGCAGCCAGACGGTGTTTGCAGTGATTGGATTTCTGACTGTCTGGGCAATCACAGGTCTTTGCATCCATATCCACCCGGTAGGAATGACTTCCATCTGAAGACGTCACCCAACAGCGATGGGGATGAGTTGAGGTGGGAGCGGGATGCACAGCACCGTTCAGGGCCAACTGAAGACCACGTTCCAACCTGCCATTGAAAGATAACAGGGCGGAGTGCGAGAGCGATGCCTTGAAGGTGCGTGCTGCCCGTTGGATCTCTAATAGTAGAGATGGATCGACAATCCTGGAAGAAGCTGCTTCCCGCACCAGAAGTTTGCGGATGATTTGTGGAACATATTTGTGAGACATAACATTTTCCTTTCATAATGGGTGAGTTAAAACAAAAATCCCACCGCTCGGGTGGGTTTGACACAGATATGAGATGTTACAAATGAGCTACCTTGGGCTTATCTCAACCTCCTTTCACCTACTATCTCTAATATTAGAGATAGTGGGTCTATGGGCATACGCTCATATGAGCGAGATATTCCTCTGTCAGATTCTTCAGCATCACCGGATGGATCCTTTTTGAATGGATCAGGGCATTTATCTCCCCTGCCGCATTCATATCGCCATTGGATACTTGCTGTACCAGATCCATCACCTTTTGGGTATTGGCCAGGTGGATCTCCTCCAGGAAACGGGAAGGCGCTGTGGATGTACCGATCATGACTCCCTTGCGAGCCCTTGTGATGGCCACATAGAACAACCTGCGCTCATTCTCCAGGGCAGTGGACATACTGGCCTCCCGAACGTTTTTGCGAGTGTCATATACATCCAGCTTTTCTCCCTTGAGATACGGCAGCAAGTTCTCATCACATTGTGGAATGACGACATAATCGAACTCCAATCCCTTGGTACGGAAGATGGTGGTGAAAATGATCAGCTCCTCATCCGGCTTTCCCTGAGTGGTATCCAACTTCTCCAGCTGCTGCAGTAATGCCAGTGGGGTCGTTTTGAGGTGGGTCACATGCTGAATGAAATGCGAGACCGCATTCGCCTTCTCATCAGCGGTTTCCCCGTTACCGTAATACTTTTGGAAGTAAGCCAGGTAATCCAGATCGTCAACCATCCAGGTCAGAACTTCACCGGCCTCCTGGTTCAACTCGCCTCGCAGCGCAGTAAGAAATTCCTGTAGTTCAGAGACGGGTCGGGTTTGCCAGCGGTTCAATCCAGAAGAAGGATCGCGGGTAGCATATTCGAGCATTGCATGTGGAGAGAGCCTGCGTTGTCTGGCTGTGTTGACCAGCTTTTCCAGCATGATCCTGGAAAGCATCCTGCTGGGTTTGTTGGCAATATTGAGCAGCCATTTTCCCGCCGGTCCATCCATGGGGTCGTACAGCTGATCAGCCAGGCGGATATAGTCCAGCAGGGCATTGATCTCCTTGCGCTTGAAGAACGGTTCCTGCCCGATGACCTTGTAGGGAATACCACGTGCAAGGAATTCCGCTTCCAGACTGTCCATCTGGGCAAACATCCTGGCCAGTACAATGATCTCCTTGGGTGGCACTCCATCCTGCTTGACCAATAAAACCACCTGATCGGCCAATTCTCTGTGGGTATCATTCCCATCCCGGATCACATGAATGAAACCGGCCTTTTCAGCCTGGAAAGCGATCAGGGGTTTCTCCACTCTGACCGTATTACAGGCGATCACATTGGCAGCGCATTGCGCGATCACCGGGCCAAAGCGAAAACTGCGGCTCAGGTGGTAATCTTTGATCGGTTTGTTGTTGAAGACCGTAGAAAAGTCTTTGAGGATGTAGTTGGGTCTGGCACCGCGCCATTCGTAGATGGTCTGATCGTCATCGCCCACCACCATGATATCTGCCTGATCACCTGCCAGCAGTTCGATCAGGGTCTGCTGTCCCAGGTTGATGTCCTGGTACTCATCCACGATCAGGTGTTGGATATTGCTGCAGAAACGGCGGTAGAAAGTTGGATCGTTCTCCAGAATGTCTATGGCAGTCGGGATGAAATCATCGTAGGTTAAGGCGTTCTGTGCTTTACGGAACGCTTCAAAGCCAGCATAGACGATCGGCAGTTGTGGTTGTGTGAAAGAACCTGCTCTATCCGGTGGAATGAGTGAACCCTTCCATAAGCTGATGGCTTGCATGGCTTGCTCTGGATCGACTGCATCCGCTGGAAAGCGTTTGGCTTTCTCCAGGTCATTGATGACCCGCTTGAGACAGACCCACACATACTCCGCCTTATCTGACAGCCAGAATTGCGTATTCGAAGGCAGCAGACCGGCTTTGATGGCGGCGTTGATGACCATGTAGCTGAAACTGTGAAAGGTATGTACATTGGGCTGCAGATGGGAAGGCAAGTCCACCTGATCCAAATGGTTCATGAACTGCTGACGGGCTAAAGCATTGAACATGAGCACCAGCATGGCATTGGGTGGTGCTTGCCTGGATTGGATCAGGTGCTGGATATGGTAAGCCAGCGTGGTGCTCTTACCTGAACCTGCCACGGCCAATACCCGGGCATGACAACCGCTGGGATGGTGAACAACTTGTTCTTGTTCGGGGGTTAGATTTCGCATGATGTTTCTCCTAGAATGGAATGGGTTCATCTTCTGATTGAAGTGAGATATTGAATGGAAGATCGTTCAGTACAACGCCACAGTCATCACACACTTCCACGATGTCATCCCAGACCTCACCGGCATAGAAGTGATAACCACCGCGAGGACTGGAATGCTTGTGTGGACATTGCGCTTGATAGCGCTGGATACATGGGATACAAAAGGATGGAGCTGGATTTTCTGACATGGTTCCTCCAGAAACAAAAAAGGGCAATCCAGCCGAAGCCAGACTGCCCATGAGTGAATGGTATTCATCTGATTACTTGGACTTGCCGGTGCACCAACCTGCATCGGTCTTATGGCTGTACCAAACCTTGCCGTCCTTCTCCCACTTCTTCATCTGGCAATTGTGGATAGGGCATTGGGCAGGATCTGAAGCATTGCCATTGGCAGGCGTGGTGCTGACGTTGTTGCTCTTGCGGAAACCAAAGCTTTCTCCAGGTTGGAAGCCATTTTCCTGCAGCCAGGTGATGGCAGAATTGGCTTTCTCCAGCAATTCCATGCCGGTCTCACCGCGCAGGGTGATCTGGCAGACAAAGCCTTCCGGTGTTTGATAACGGGTGTTCCAGGAAGCAGGCGCTTCGGTGGACAATACCTTACTCTTGGTGGCTGTGTTCGCTGTCATTGTATTTTCTCCTGTTTAAATGAAAATCCGGATGCGGGATTGCATCCGGTTGAGACTGCACGATATGGGTATTGCGATTAGTTTATCTGGATCTGTACACCTCCTGGTTAAAACAAAAGACCCGACCAAAGCTGATCGGGTTGGATGAAATGCCGTGTTGGATACGCTGACAGGGCAGATGACACGGAATCTGGGTCCTGTTCCTGGATACCGCCATGACCGCATGGAGCGATCTGCATCCAGGGTCAGCTATTCAATTGTTGCCCCCCACGCTCACTTTCGGACCTGCTCCCCCCACTATATAGTCATGTTAAACCCGAGGAGGTGATCGGGGATATTGAATATGTTTTCAATTATCCACGATCATTATTTACTGAATATGATTCTCTAATGTTAGAGAATGCTATTCCGGCGCTCTCCGTACCTTAATTATGGTTCTGGTTTATTCAATTGTTTATTTTGGATATATATGGGGATGCTTTTATTTGCTTTTCTCTAATATTAGCGAAAGAACATGATTTGATCTTTCACTAACAATTGTGCCTCTGAAAACTCGTTATTATTACGAACTTATGAAATGCAATATGGGGTACCGAAAGTAAATACCGCTTCGCAGGTCATCCAGCACATGAACGATGGAATGAATGTGACTGAAGCTTGCCATGCAGTGGGTATGCCACGCAGCACCTATTATTACATCGTTAACCACGAGGAAGAGGCAATTGCTGAATTTCAGAATTTGGTATTTGTGAACAGTGTTGAAAACCTATGGAAGATCCTTACCACCCAGGCTGCCTTGATGCAGAAAATAATAGAAGATGGATTGTCTGATACAACTACACCCAGGGAGAGGTTAGCTATTCACAAAACATTGATGAAAAGGGCAGAAAAAATAGCTCAAGATTTACATATGCATAGCCATGCTAAAGAGTTCGCAGCGGAGTTTCTAAAAGGACCAGAACTTCGCCCCGGAACATCCAAATATGCAAATGGATCCACTGTTGATTTAGTCTCGATTGATCTACCTGACAAAGGCGAATAAGCTCGATAGTTGGACATTGCTGGACGAAAATCAGTAGAACGGGTCAATATTTGTTCACGGGGGTATAGGTATGTAAGTTCATCACGCATTCAATTGATGGAAGCTGCGATATGCTACTGGATTCTTGTAGATCTATATTGTAAAGAGAGTGTTTTGATTCTACTAATAATAGATTTATACAAGAACCATCGGAATTGCTTCGAAAGTCAGCTAATTACTACCCAAAATGTTTTTATGACTATATAAAGATCTGTCCATAAGGACCAGTTATAGACGTAAAACAAATCATAGTTTATTCTTTCTTTAAAGGTTAGATTATTTCTTCCCATTACTTGCCACCAGCCAGTTAAGCCAGGCTTGGTAGTTAGTATTACATCAGCCGCATCCCCCATTTCATCAATTTCTTCTTCCACCAATGGGCGTGGACCAACCAAACTCATTTCCCCTGTAATTATGTTATAAAATTGAGGCAATTCATCCAAGCTAAATCTTCTTATCAACTTACCAACCATCGTCACTCTTGGATCATCAGTTATCTTATGGAATTCTCTCCATTGTTTTAACACCTTTGGTGATTTAAGTGCCTCTGTTAAGATTTCAGTTGAATTAATATACATGGTTCTAAATTTCCATAAACGAAATGGTTGTCTATTTTTTCCAATTCTCAACTCAGAATAAAAGATGGGACCTGGGGAATCTAATTTTATAATTATAGAAATTATCAAACCTATTATCAAAAATGGAAGAACTAATAGTAAACTAAATATAAATTCAATCGTTATCTTAGCAAATTTCTTTTGAAGATTTTGTAGGGACTGTTTAGCTATCAAACCTGGTTGGCCAGCAATGTCTATTGGTTTAGCCATCATAGTGCTATAAATACTATCCTCAAGGATAAAAATTGTTTTTTCAAATCTTAGGGCAATTGAGTGATATATTTTGGGATACTTTATTTTTAATTCATTGGTTGAAATAGTTAGGACAATAGTCTTTACATTATTACTTAGAATTGAATTTAGTAATTCAGGCGACCAAGATTTTATCGGAATCGCTGAGTTAGTAAAATTCATCTCTTCATCTATTGATATTCCAATAACAGGCCTAAATCCTAGCCGTTGACAACCAAGGAACTTGTTGGATATGAAATTAATATCCGAATATTTTCCAATTATCACAATGGGTTCACCCCACCATGGATATTTTGAGACATCTCGCCGAATGATAGACCTAAAAATCGAAACTGAAAAGATCGCAATAATTCCGCTTAGCAAAAATATTGAACGAGAAAATACTAACAGATTTCCTTCTAAGAAAATATAAACACTTACTACACCATAGGCAAAAATTATTGCCCTTGCTACTTGCCTTAATTCAACAACTGCAGTTTGCCCTCTGCCTGGATATAGATCATTTAATGAGAATGAAATTATTGAAAATGTAATAATAAAAATAATGGTACGCAAAACATTTGGATCAAAAAGATTACCTGGATCAGCCGATAAGAATAAATACCTAACAAAATTTACTATCGCTATAGACCATATAAACCCTAATATATCACCTACAAGCAATAAAAGAATCTCTTGCCTATTCTTTCCAAGAACAATTTTGATATCAGTATTATTTTCTGCCACTCTTCACCACCAAATATATTAATACAAATTATTAATAAATCTTCTGAATATAGTTCACAATTTCATTTTCAAACTTCTTAATACCAAATCGAGCTGCATTATGCAGAATCGATGATTGCCTAAATTTCATCTTCTCAAACCTAAGTATAGCTTCAATAATTGATTCCTCGTTTTGGTAGTCAAAGAATACTCCAGTTCGGTTCTCTACGACAGTTTCTAATACCCCCCCTGCTCGATATGCTATTACTGGTCGTCCCGATGCTTGGGCTTCAACGGGGACAAGTCCAAAATCCTCCTCGCTTGGAAAAATCAAGGCTTTACAATTGGTATAGAGTTCTCTTAATTGTATGTCAGTCACCCGACCAAAAAATTGAATTGAATCCCCAGCAATTCTCTCCAAAGTATTTCTTTCAAATCCATCCCCAGCGATTATTAGTCTCCGATTTAATGTATTACATGCTTTTATTGCTAAATCCACTCTTTTATGCGAAATTAAGCGACCAGCATACAGATAATAATCACCAGGTGAGTTTGATACTGAATATACGTCAGTGTCAACTGGCGGGTATATGACATCAGCAATAACCTGGTAATTATTGAGGATTTGTGAAGCAATATTCTTGCTATTAGTAATAATATATTTTATTTTTCTTGTTTTATTAATATCTATCTTACGAAGAATTGGTAATAACAATCGGTTTATTAGTATGCCAGTTTGTCCGTATGGAACACTTTGGGAGCTATACACATTTGGTTTCCAAAGAAACCGAATTGGATTATGAAGATAACAAATATGTGTTACAGAACTTGGTGGATTGATAAATTTTGCTAAGAAATTAGAAGATGTGATTATTAGGTCATATTGAGAAAGATCCAGTAAATTGAAGCCTAAATACCACCAGGGTAGTAACTCTTTAAATTGCTTTTCAGTCTTTATCATCTTTGACAAAGGTAAGGTAAGAATTTTCTTATGCCTAAATTCTGGATAAGTATTATTTGGCAAATATACTGATGTATAGATAGGCGCATTGGGAAAAATATTACTCAGGTATAGAGCAACTCTTTCAGATCCAGCTGGAACCACAAGAGCATCATGTACAATAGCAATTTTATTAAACTTAGTATTTGCAATGGTGATTTCGTTAGTCATTTAACCCTATTTAGCGTCGATGAAGTGAAATCATTGTTCGTATTGCCAGATTAAGTTAGGGGATTTTTCGGTAATCACAAATATAGACGATAAATATTTCTTCCCTTGTTCTGTATTGAAAATCAACGCGACAGGAACATCACTCTCCAATATAGCTTTTTTATCTACTAAGTATTTTCTTTCCACGGTAAAGTTAATAATTTTTTGTACAGGATAGTTCCTTGTTAATAAAACATCCTTAATTTCATTTTCAGCCAAAAGCTCAAAAGTGAATTTGTTATTATCATAATTATTATAAGGATATAGCATATACCCGTACAATAGTTCACCTTTTTCAGATTCAATAGCATTAACTTTTTCTTTAAGGATATTCTTATCGTATGAAGTATTAATAATCCTTGGAACAATAGAATTAGCTATGGGAATGGCTGATCCAAGCATTATTACAAGCATTAATGCTGGATATAGTGATGGGATCGATTTTATTATAGGATTTATGGCTATATTGGTGATATCATTAGGTTGACATACTGGATTATTAAATAAGAATCTAATTGAATAAGTTAAGCAATAAAACAAACCGAGCGAATAATAAAAGAAGATAATCCAATTAATGGGGACAATATTTCGACTTCCAGAAGACAAAGCTAAACTTAAAGTGAGATTATAAGAGAGAAATATCATTAATGGCACAAGACCTGCCCATCTGTATTTCTTCCAACTTACGGCTAAACCCAAACTAATTAATCCCAAATTTCCAACAATAAATACATACTGTTCGGTAGAAATACTACCGCTCCAATTATTATTTCTAGCCCAATATCCTCTATCTTTTATTGTTTTATTAATATCGAAAGAAACAAAGTCGGGGAGAGATAAAATTGAAGTAGTGATATTGTGAAGATAATGATTAACAAGGATATATACTATGTTCTTTCCATTATCGACTTCCTCTTGGGGTAAGGATGTTTTTGCAAGTACTTTTTCGGAAAGAGTAATAATGGTAGTGCTACTATTAGAAGTTTTCCAAAGTAAATTTGTCTCTATATCTTTATTCTCGGATTCGGAAGCTAACAAAAATGAAAATTTGTTTTTACTATTGGTCTCACTGATCGGGTTGTAGCGTTGATCAATAACATTTAATATCTTAACATAAAACCAAGGAATCCCATCTGAATTAATTCCCGTGATTAGCCAAGGGGAAAATACAAGAAAAAAACTTAAAACTAGAAGAAACACTTGTTTGAGGAGCCGTTTCTTCGTGCTCCACAATTGAAAAAGCCCGATAGTTACACATAAAGGAAGGAATATTATTCCATTCAATCGTATCAAAGATAATGCTCCGATTATTCCCCCTAACATAAAATATATTCTTTGATCATGATTCCTTAACCATATAAATAGTAAATAAACAAATAAAATAATCCCTAATAACGTAATTAGTTCAGTGGAATATTGTTGTGGATTGACAGTATATATCTTATCAGTCAATACTATTGCATTTCTCTGCTGAAAAATAATAAGGACAGCTAACAAAATTCCAAAAAGAATATTAATGAATTTTTTGCCGAGTAAGAAGAGTAATACTGGAATAAGTGCAAGAAACATTATTTGGAACCAAGGCATTGTATTGTAATTTGAATTGGAAATAAGATGTAACATAGATAAAAAAACCATATAAATGGGTTTATCAGTGAAACCGTGGAAATAAATTCCTTCCCCTTTCAGGATAGATACGGCTCCTAGATCATGTTCTCTAGCATCCGAATCTGGGAATGGCTGAAAATTTGGCGCAGTAGGCTTAAAAGATAGGTAACTTCCATTTGGCATTTCTGCCAACCCCCAAATCAACACCGTGGAAAGGTATATTACTATAATTAGTAAGATCGTAATTTTATAATCTTGTGGTTTGGTGAGACGCGGACGTTTATAAAACCAGAACAGTAAAATGAAGATTACAAAAAACAAGGTTCCATAAAACTGGAAAGAAGATAACGGTACACCAGGTTCAAACCAATATTTAATATTTTGTACAAGTCCAATTTTTGAAATAGTGATAAATATCCACAATACTAAGATGGATAAAAATATAAGCAATGCTGTTTTAGTACTTTTGCGCTTGTATTCATTCTCCAAATTTATTTTTTTTAGAATATATAAAGATAGCAATAAAATTTGTATTGTAAGAAGCTCAAACCAAATTAAGAGTGGATTAAGGCGTATAAACAAAGCTTCAAATCTTCCGAAGTCGGAATTTGGGAGCCAAGTTGATATCCATAAGAACATAATTGAGTAAATACCCAGAAATGACAATATAAAATGCAAATGTGTTGATTCTAATTGATGGACTAAGAATGTATTTACCTTTTTAGCAAAAATCAGGATATAGCCAAGGGTTGCTAAAATCAACAATGTGCCAATTAATAATATTATTCGATTCGAGGATAGACCAAAAATAAATTGATTCTTGAGGTCAGTGGATATTGAAAGAATTGAAAGGAAAACATAGATTCCTTCAATAATTGATATGGATAGTAATATCTTCAGTAGGCGCAGACAATGGTTTTCGTGTGTGAAATTATTTTGGATCATTTAAATCCTACGAAATTATTTTTTATAGGAACCACTGAATTCCCCAATGCGAATTTTATAATAAAAAACAATAATTACAAAAAAATAAACAGTAACAAGATATTATTAGTTGAAAGGCTCATTTTTAGTTAGGTCCCAGTTTTTATAAGAGACTGAATTAATCACAATTATCAATTATACACTGAATGAATGCTTCCCGCATCTTGCTGCGGGGTATCATCTCTATCTTTCTTTAGTGCAAAAACAATTTTAGTTGCGCGCCATGATGCAGCTGTTTGTATTCCTCTTCTATCCCTTGCTCTTGTACATATCTTCTGATCGTCTCTTCACTTCCTCATTGCCCTACTGTACTAATATAATATCCATCCGTCCAGAATTCTTCACCCTATAACTATTTCTTCACCTCTGCTACTTTTCAAATATTTCTCTCGCTGTTATGCTCATTACTGTTTGCATGATCTTCTTAGCACTATATGTCGGTACTGATTGGGTTAGGAAGGGTACATGGTCTTTATCTGTCCTATTTCTATTTCAATGAACTTGATTTCATACAGCACTTCTATTTCCAAACACGTCTCTTTTAATACCTCATCTACTTTTGTGTCGAATACCACTTTTCTATATTTTGCTGGGCACACATAATGAAATATCAATACGCTTACATTATGACTCTTTCTTACCAGCTCACTCTTGCTTTGATATTACTCCATTGTTTTCGCAGCAAGCTGCGGGGAAATGCCCTTTTTTTGATTATATTCTAATGGTGTCTTTAACAACACCCATGAAAGTAGAAACCAAGTTGGGAGGACTATACTATATAAAAAAGATGCCTAGTTGTACAAATAACATATAATGAATACTGGAGAAAAAGTGGTTTATAATCCATAATACATATATATGTGATTATATAGTATTCGTTTTAAATTACGCAAGAATTAGTATTTTATGACATTATCTTTCTCCTTGGGGAATTATAATATAACATAAGAGCCCCATGAAAAATATTGTTGCTTTTTCCTGAATACATATATTTATACGAAATTCAGCAACTTTGAATAATTTTAGAAAGTAACTCAAAATTGATAAACAAAATATATGATAGTTCCAAGACGAAGTCTGCTCCATTTGAGGAAATAGTTTCTCTCTGGAAATTTCGGGATCTAATAAAACAGTTAGTCAGGAGAGATATTGTAACCAGATACAAACGATCTCTCTTAGGAATTCTTTGGACTATGCTTAACCCATTAGGAACTATGATTATTTTATCAATTGTATTTTCCCGTTTATTTAATATGCGAGGAGTCTATCCTGCATATATAATAACAAATCTTATTGCGTGGAATTTCTTCTCCCAATCCACTCAATTTGCGATTAATTCAACATTGTGGGGATCTGATTTACTTAAAAAAATATACATGCCAAGAACAGCATTTGTGGTTGCGACTATTGGAACAAGTACTGTCAACCTTCTATTTTCATTAGTTCCATTAGTTCTAATATATCTAATAACGGGAATAAAATTCCAACTTTCCATTTTTCTTTTACCATTTTCAATAATCATTCTTGGTTGTTTTGCATTAGGGTTAAGTTTGTTATTCTCTACCGTTGTTGTGTTCTTTCCAGATATAGCGGAGTTCTATCCGGTTCTACTCACTGCATGGATGTATATAACCCCAATAATTTATCCAGAAAAAATATTGTTAGATTTTGCAAACGGGTGGATTCTAAAACTCAATCCCCTTTATCACATTCTTAAAATATTTAGGATGATTCTATATGATGGCATTTTTCCGTCTAATTTTGACTGGACAATTGCAATAATTATCTCATCCATTTTTTTAGTTACTGGGTGGTTTGTTTTTACAAACAAATCAAAATCATTTGGGTACCATGTCTAAAAATCAAGGACCGAATAATAATATTGCCGTCCAGCTTACGGGGGTGACTGTGGCATATAATATTCCTTTAGAACGAATTCGATCAATTAAGGAATATGCTATTAAGAAAATTCAAAAAAAAGTAATCAATAATCGATTTTATGCTTTACGAAACATTGATTTGACAATAACAAGAGGACAAATTTTTGGCATTATTGGTAGAAATGGAGCTGGAAAATCAACACTACTTAAAGTTGTTTCACGGGTCCTCTATCCGACTTCTGGGAGAGTATGGATTAACGGAATGGTATCTCCATTACTTGAGTTGGGTGCGGGATTTCATCCTGAGTTAACTGGTATGGAGAATATTTTCTTGAATGGTACGCTCTTAGGCCATTCACGTAAGGATATTAAGTTAAAATGTGATGATATTATAGAATTTAGTGAATTAAGTGAATTTATTAACTCCCCCATTCGAACGTATTCATCTGGGATGATAGCTCGCCTTGGGTTTTCAGTCGCTACAGCATGGGAGCCTGAGTTATTGATCTTAGATGAGGTATTATCTGTTGGTGATATAAGTTTTCAACGTAAGAGCGAAAATAGAATTATATCAATTGTTCAGGGTGGGGCAACAGTATTGTTAGTTAGTCATTCAGCAAATTCAATTAAGACTTTATGTAGTAACGCAATTCTTTTGGATCGTGGTCAGGTTATAGCAGCTGGCACCGGAATTGAAATAAGTGAACAATATAGTCTTCAAGTAGATAATCCTAAGCCAACTTGGTAAATATATGAAAATAATTCCTACTAAAATCTCAGATGTCCTCATTATCGAACCACAAATATTTAAAGATAATAGAGGGTTTTTTATGGAAACATATCAGAAAAGCACTTTTTTCTCATCAGGAATTTGCTCCGATTTTGTTCAGGACAATCATTCTCGTTCACAAAATGGAACACTTCGTGGATTGCACTATCAGATAAATCATTCTCAAGGAAAACTGGTGCGCGTTGTTGTTGGTGAAATATTTGATGTTGCTGTTGACCTTAGAAAGTCCTCACCTACATTCGGAAAATGGGTTGGAGAAATCATTTCTGCGGAAAACAAAAGGCAAATTTGGATTCCCCCTGGTTTTGCCCACGGATTCCTGGCTCTTTCAGATTGGGCAGAAGTAATTTATAAGGCTACTGATTATTATTCTCCAGATGATGAAAGAATAATTAAGTGGAATGATACAGTTATTAGTATTGATTGGCCAACAAAAAATGATTTGCAAATTCTTATTTCAGACAAAGATAGGAAGGGCCTATTATTAAATGATGCAGAGGTTTATCCATAATGCTTGATAGATTACTCGTAACCGGAGGAGCTGGTTTTATAGGGTCAAATTTTATCCATAATACTCTTTCAAAGCATTCCAACGTCCTGATTGTAAATTATGATTTATTGACATATGCAGGAAATCTTGAAAATGTAAAGAAATTCTCTAATAACAGAAATTATATATTTACTGAAGCGGATATTTGTGATCAAAATGCTTTGCTGGAGCAAGTAATAAAATATAACATCAATACAATTATTCACTTTGCTGCAGAATCCCATGTCGACAGATCCATTCTTGGTCCTTCTGCATTTGTTAGAACAAATATTGACGGGACCTTTTCTATTTTAGAAGTTCTTCGAAAAATCCAACAAGATACGACTAAATCTAAGTCAGGAATAATCCGTTTCCACCATATTTCAACGGACGAAGTTTTTGGCTCTTTAAATATTGGGGATCCACCTTTCACAGAAAAAACACCGTATTCACCAAATTCACCATATGCAGCAACAAAAGCAAGTAGTGACCATTTAGTTCAGGCATATCATGTCACTTATCATTTACCCGTCACTATATCTAATTGTTCTAACAATTATGGCCCATATCAGTTCCCAGAAAAATTAATTCCTATGGTGATTTTAAATGCGCTTGAAAATAAGGAATTACCAATATATGGTGATGGACAACAAATACGTGATTGGTTATATGTAGACGATCATTGTGATGCGATTTGGCAAATTTTACAATCTGGAAATATTGGTGAAAGTTATAACATTGGAGGTAATAATCAACCCACAAATCTGGAAATTGTGGAAAAGATTTGTAGATTATTAGATGAATTAAAACCTAGGCCAAATAGATCTTCTTATCAAGAATTAATAAATTTTGTAAGCGATAGACCAGGGCATGATCGAAGATATGCAATGGATATTTCAAAGATACAAGCTGAATTAGGCTGGAAACCCAAGCATGATTTGGAAAATGGGTTAAAGAAAACAGTTGAGTGGTATTTATCTAACAATGAGTGGATAACTTCTATTCGGCAAAATCGTCAATTTAACGAATGGAAAACAAGAAACTATTCAATTAGAGGTGAGAAATGAAAGGAATAATCTTAGCAGGAGGAAAAGGGACGCGACTATTTCCTTTGACACTAACTATAAGTAAGCAATTATTGCCAGTTTATGATAAACCAATGATTTATTATCCAATCTCAATGTTAATGCTTGCAAATATACGCGAAATATTGGTCATAAGTTCGCCTGAAGACCTTCCTATGTTTAATCGTTTGCTTGGAGATGGTTGCCAATGGGGTGTTACTTTTACTTACGCTGAGCAACCCACACCACGTGGGTTGGCTGATGCATTTATTATTGGCGATGATTTTATCGGAAAGGACTCTGTATGTTTAATTTTAGGCGACAATATATTCTTCGGACAAGGATTGCCGAAAATAATGCGGCAAGCTTCTGAAACTACCGAGGGTGCGACGATTTTTGCATATCCTGTTCGTGACCCGGAACGATATGGGGTCATTGAATTTGATGACTCCGGCAAGGCTGTAAGCTTAGAAGAAAAACCACAGAATCCCCGTTCTCACTATGCTGTTCCCGGATTATATTTTTATGATGACAAAGTAGTCGGGTATGCAAAATCTCTCAAGCCTTCAAATAGAGGCGAAATTGAGATTACTGATATAAATCAAATTTATTTATCAGAAAACAATTTGAATGTTAAAGTACTTAGTCGAGGTACAGCTTGGTTAGATGCCGGGACGCATGAATCACTCTTGCAAGCAGCGAATTTCATCCAGACAATAGAGGAAAGACAAGGTATTATGATTGCTTGCCTTGAAGAAATTGCTTTCCATATGGGTTTTATATCAGACACAGTATTGCGCAAGGCAATTGAGCTATATAATGGTAATCGTTATGGACAATATCTAACCCAGCTTCTCTCTGACAACCAATGAAAATTCTATTATTAGGAAAAAATGGTCAATTAGGATATGAATTATTTCGCACTTTATCAACTTTGGGGGAATTATTCGCGTTAGATTATCCTGAAATTGACTTGGCTTCTCCACAATCAGTGGCAAATTATATTCGAGATATAAAACCTTCTCTCATCGTGAACGCAGCAGCATATACAAATGTTGACAAAGCGGAAACTGAACAAACTCTTGCTAACATAATTAATGGGGTTTCCCCAGGGGTTATTGCAGAAGAGGCACGTAAGCTTAATGCCCCATTTATTCATTATTCGACTGATTACGTTTATGACGGTACAAAAGGTTTTGCATATATAGAATCTGATAATCCTAATCCACTCAATGTGTATGGTGCAACAAAATTGCAAGGGGACACTGCGATAAAACAAGTAGGTGGTGTTTATCTAATTCTTAGAACCAGTTGGGTTTACAGTCTCCATGAAGGAGGGTTTGTAAAAAAAGTACTTGAGTGGTCGCGGAAACAAAAGGTATTAAAGATTGTCGATGATCAGATTAGTAGTCCTACATGGACGCAGATGTTGGCAGAAGCTACTGGTCAGGTGATAGCTCAAGGGGGAATCGATACTTTGTCTTATTTTAAGGAAATAACAGGACTCTACCATTTAGCTGGTAGAGGGGCGACTAGCCGATACGAGTGGGCAAAAGCGATTTTAGAGTTGGATCCTGAGAAAAATTCACAAATCGTTGATGAATGTATCAAAGCCAAAACGAGGGAATTTCCAACTCCTGCAAAACGTCCTCTTAATACAGAATTAAATTGTAATTCGATCTCAAAACGAGCAAACTTATTCATACCAAATTGGAGAGATTCATTATCATCCATGTTTAGCAAATGAAATCTATATCTAGTTAGAAATATTGTCCAAAACTATATCGTAGAATGCTAATTCTGTTTATGTATTAACGATTTCGTTACAATACTAATAGACTAATTGAAAAAATTAATCGATAAGAGTTCATTTATTAAAAGGCGTATGTGATCACCAGAAAGCACTTTGCATCTATAACAATTGTCACCATTATCTGTATTTATTCATTTATTCCATTGCAGATGATCAAGGCTGGAAACTCAGACAGTGCAAAATTATTTTTAGAATCAACCACATCTGCTACAGTAAATAATAATGCAAATCATGATATATTAACTGGCCAATTTGAATCATCATCAACTATTCAGCCATCCGAAACTCCTTCGGTTGCACCAACTGGATCAACTCCAGACGAAGGATTCCATACGAGTTTACCTCCTTCAGCAACAGAAGATGCACAGCTTAGTAAGACTCAGTCTTTCATGACAATGACAGAAACAACAAGCGCAGAACCCACAAAATTAACTCCAGCTTCGACCTACACACAATCTTCCTCAGAAATGGTAACGATAATTGTAAAAGTAGTTCCTAGAATGACCAGTAAGTTACTTACCGGTAATCTGGAAGATTACATAATTCTTCCAGACCCGATCCTAAGTGAAATTGGTGTTTCGGTTATCAGAGCACCTAAATCCCAGCTTACAAAGATCCTTAGCGACTTGAACAACCAGAATAACGTAATTTATGCAGAAGTTGATAAACAAGTTCAAGCATTAGGTACGATTCCAAATGATCCAGATACATATCTGCAATATGGATTATTCGCTATCCATGCGCCAGAAGCTTGGAATTTTCCACAGAATGCTCGAGTAACGATTGCCATATTAGATACTGGTATTGACTATTCACACCCTGAGTTTACTGGAAAATTAGTACCTGGTTACGACTTCATTAATGATGATAATATTGCTCAGGACGATAATGGGCATGGAACTCACGTAGCCGGGATCGCTGCTGCAACAGGTAATAACGGAATGGGTATTTCAGGGGTTTCCTGGAACGCTTTAATCCTCCCAGTAAAAGTATTGAATTCGTCAGGGAATGGGACGTATTCTGATGTTGCCCGTGGGATAATCTGGGCAGTTGACGAGGGAGCTGATATTATTAACCTGAGTTTAGGAGGAGATAAACCTTCTCAACTGTTAGAAGAAGCAACAACTTACGCAAGTGATAGAGGTGTTGTATTAGTTGCTTCTTCTGGTAATTCTGGAGCTAACCACATTTTGTTTCCAGCTGCCATTTCCCAGGTAATCGCAGTCGGCGCGGTTGATATCGATAATAATCATGCAGGATTTTCAAACTATGGTCCTGAATTAGACCTGGTTGCGCCTGGAGTGAACATTTTATCCACGATGTTAAATAATTCTTATTCTTACAAATCTGGTACTTCAATGTCAGCCCCCATGATTGCTGGGGCTATTGCGTTATTAAGAAGTATCAGCGGAGTATCCGTATATCAAGCAGTTTATGGTTTAGAATCATCAGCACTTGACCTTGGATATCCCGGATTTGACTCTGTTTATGGTTATGGTCTAATACAATTAGATGCGGCAGTATTTCACGCATTTCCATCCTCCACACCTATCCCAACAGATACTCCCACACTCATCCCAACTTCAACTGCAACAATAACACCCACTTTTACTTCTACGATAAAACCTTCCAATTTTTCCAATAATCGAAATATTGGTATTATTGAACAAGCAACAGTAACTATAGAATCTTCCATAGTAACAACAAGTGCTAATCATTCGCCTGAACTTATCTTTAGACCAGTAGAGAACCAAGATCCAAATAGTGAGGATGAGGTAACTGCATTAGGAAATCTACTAGAATTGAACCATCAGGATTCTAATAAAATAGATACTAATAGTAAGTATGGAAGAGTATGTTGGGGCTTCGTTTTGATTTTCTGTGGAATTATAATATTCACTAAGCGTTATTGGTTAGCCGGAATTTATTATTCGCATATACGTAAGTAAAAATATTACTATTGAGCCATAAACTAATCATTTCACTACTAGATAAAATTTGTTTTTTCATATTTTCTAGTGTTTTTTAAATTTATATATGTAAACATTCAACTATGGAGGTTAATCATGTAATCATTTCATGAATTTGCAAATATTTTAATCATAGCTGGTTTTATTTTTCAGTCACCTATAGACCTGTTCAAGGATGAAAATAAAAGCTGCCCAGCGTAAAGATAAATATTATTTGAATGTACATCCACAAATTATGCATTGGTAAAAGGTAGCTTTAATGTGAGATTAATATATAATTTTAGTATCCTGTTGGGTTCCTGGATGCTGTTTAAACCGGATCTATAAAGGACATTTCATTCAAGGGGAAAGGCGAAGAGATTCTTGGCCAAATAGTATGAAAACTTTCAGATAATGTAATAAACCTGTAAGAAATGATAAACACTTAATGGAATATAATACGTATAGAAACTAAATTATTAATTCTGATGTCGAAATAAAGAATTTCAAGGGGTTATGAGTTGAAATATCAGGAAAATCGGATCCACAGAAATAAAGTTTTCGAGGGGATATTTTCATTCAGAATCCTCAATAAAAGTAATAAATGATTTACATTCATGAAGATTTATACATTTCATAACATATTTTAATTTGAGAGGGTGTATGAAACATAACAAGATAAAATTCAATCTTTGGAAGATCTCTATCCTATTTGTAATCTTAAGTCTTTTTCTAAGTGCATTTGATACAACTACGCTAGTTAGCTCTTCAAAAAAATCACAACAGCTGGAAGAGACTCAAACGCTAGATATATCTAAAACGCCAATTGTTGAGGTAACTAATGAACCAACCGTAGTACTAACTATTGAACCTACATCTATTCTTAGTCAACCTGATATACCCACAGTAATAATACCTAAATCCTTGGAGGAAGATAATTTAAACACAACATCAACCCCTGTACCAGTGGAAACTATTGTTTCAAGTTTAGATAACACAACAATGGACACTGATACTCCTTTAGTGTCAGATGACAATTTGGAACTTGGTCTAAGAAGAGTACTTATTAGTAATAATATAATGGAGGAAAGTGACAAATTTAGTGTATTTATTGTTTTTAACGATATTTCGCAATTATATATAATTAATTACAAGTTACAATCCGAAACACAAAATCCATCTTACATTGAACCCGATATTGCTATAGCGAGTTATACCTCTGAATTGGATATTCGTATTCCTGACATCGACAAAGAAAATTTCAATAGTTTCTTAGATAGTTTGTCAAACAGTATTCTTAGTGAAGATGTAAAAGAATTGTATAGATATTCATCTCCTATAGAGATTAGTAGCATGGCTTATACAAACCATTATCTTCCTTGGCAAAATGGTTTGAGCCATCCTGTTACACAGGGTCCAGATAATTCGAACTTTACTTATAAGCATTCTGGCAAAGAAAAAGGCGCTTGGGATTGGTCAATGGCGATTGGGACTGAATTATGGGCATCTAAATCAGGAACCGTTTCTTTAATTGTTGAATCAAATACTGGGCCATTAGTTAGTGATTTCGTTCAAGGTACTTATGGATGGTGTACAACTGGGAAAAGCCCAAACTATATTGTTATCAACAACGATGATGGATCCGCATCATTATATTTGCATTTGAAATATAATGGTGTGCCAGATAATTTAACAAATGGGTCAAGAGTAAATAAAGGAGATCTAATTGGATACTCAGGAAACACTGGCTATGTATGTACTTCGAGCCCATCTTCAACTGCAGGTGCTCACTTGCATTTTCAAGTCCAAGCGCAAGGTGGGTGGTATACACAATCAGATTATGTAATATTTAGTGACCCCGGTTGGAGTATTAATACAACAAGCCCAACCAGTGGAAACGTAAGGAGCAATGGAGGATCTGATACAACCAAACCATCAGGATCATTTACGTCTCCCGCTTCCGGTTCAACAATCAACAGCGGAAGCGTGACAATATCTGCCAATGCCAGCGATAACTCCGGTGGTAGTGGAGTAAATCATGTCTTGTTCACTGCTAAATGGAATAACCAATGGCATAATCTTGCCACAGATAATAGTTCGCCATATTCAATCAATTG
Organism: uncultured Chloroflexia bacterium; assembly: GCA_963841805.1. Taxonomy (GTDB): domain Bacteria; phylum Chloroflexota; class Anaerolineae; order Anaerolineales; family Anaerolineaceae; genus PNON01. Next base: position 836,363 of record CAWJEB010000009.1, on the reverse strand, counting down.
GAACATGTGTTCCGCCGGGGTTCCTGATGGAGATATTGAGCTTGGTATGAGTGTCATCGATAATTCAAACAATGTATTCACATATAGTGACCTAATAGCGAATCCTCACATTACAAAAAGCTATAATTGTGGTTCATCAGGTTCTGGCAACTGGCGAGCTGAATACTACGATTCCATTAATCGATGGTGGGATAATAATAACTCCAATGACCATAAATGCGGCGAAGATCTAAGCGGTCCATATCTGGACAAGAATTATGGTTCCAGTGGCCCTTGCGGTATGGACGGAGATACCTGGATTGGTGATTATTCGGCTACTATCAATTTTCCTTCCGGTAATTATGTCTTCATTCTTGATCATGATGACGGAATGAAGCTATGGGTCAATGGCGACAACGTGGCTGACCGAGGAGGCTCTGTTGGAGGAAATGATTATGTTTGTCCAGCGAGATCCTTAAGTGGAAATACTCCTATGCGAGCAATGCTGCGTGAAGACGGGGGCGATGCCCGTATCAAAGTAACTTGGTCCACCGATACCAGCTTGTGTAACCCCCCAGCAAGTGTTCCATCTCTTTCCAGCCCGAATAATGGCCAGATTTTTAACGAGGGAGAGAGTATTAACCTATCCTGGTCTTCTACCGGGGATCAATATTATGGTGAGATTTGGGGAGGTCCTGGAGGAACATTATCATTTGGCTGGCAAACTGGGACGACAAAGAGCATAGGAAGTCAATGGCCAGGATATATATATTCATGGCGTGTAAAGGCATCAAATAATATAGGTCCGAGCGATTGGAGTAGTACGCGCACTTTTACTGTGAAACCGAAAGCCCCAACTTCGCTTACGGGTAGCGCGACTTCGTGCAGCACCTCAGCAATATCCTGGACGGACCAGTCTGGAAGTGAGGATGGATATAGGATATATCGTAATGGCAGCGCAATAGCTACAACCACAGGAACAAGTTACACAAATAGTGGTCTTAGCGGCAGCACACCTTACTCCTATTATGTAAAATCCTATAAAAATAGTATTGAATCTGACGCAAGCAATACAATTAACATCACCACGGGCGCCTGCCCCCCTGCCTCTGGATTTGATTCGATAAGCTCTCCAAGAACGATAGCAAGCATACCTTATCTTGATTCCACCAGCACAAGTACAGCGACCAAAGCAAGCGATGATCCTGCATTGACTGCCTGCAGTCGAGCTGCTGGGCAGGCAAGCGTGTGGTACAAGTATACGCCATCAGGAAGCCGGGAAGTGTCATTAGATACTTTTGGGAGCAATTACGATACCATGATTGGCGTTTGGAGGGGATCTCCCGGTAACCTTACAGCAGTTACGTGTAATGATGATAAATCAGGCGGGTTGCAATCTCAGGTGACGTTTGCTGCAACACAAGGAACGAATTATTACGTTGGGATATCAGAGTACAACGGTATTTTGGCAGAGTTGAATGCCAGCGAAAATGAAGAAAAGCAATTACCCGAAGTGGGCGCATTAGCCGGGGGTTCGCTGGTATTACATGGGACTAGCTTTGCGGATGTTCCGGGCAGTCATGGATCTTGGCGGTATATCGAGGGATTTTACTCACAAGGGATCACCACAGGGTGCAGCGCGAACCCGTTGAATTACTGCCCTGATAGTTCGGTAACACGGGCAGCTATGGCAGTATTTGTCCTGAGAGCTAAGCATGGAGCAACGTATCAGCCACCAGCGGCGACAGGGATCTTTGCTGACCTACCAGTAACCGGGAAAGAATGGATGCAGCCGTGGGTTGAACAATTGTATAGAGAAGGAATTACAACCGGATGTTCAGCGAATCCGTTGAAGTTTTGCCCTGAGAATACGATTACACGAGCCGCAATGGCAGTGTTTGTCTTGAGAGCCAAACATGGGGCATCATATCAACCGCCAGCAGCGTCAGGGTATTTTGCGGATTTACCAGTAACCGGGAAAGAATGGATGCAGCCGTGGGTGGATCAATTTTACCGGGAAGGGATCACCACCGGGTGTGGAGCGAACCCACTGAGATATTGCCCCGAAGACCCGGTTATTCGTTCAGCAATGGCTGTGTTTACAGATCGGGCATTTGGATTTGGATTACTTCCATAATCGTAAAAATATATTGAGGCATATGTATTAATACTGCAAAGACGCCTGGACAATGATGGTATTATTAGCTCTAAATATGAGAATAATTCCATTATGCGGTTTGATTCTCATTTTACATCTTGAATTGAGGTGTTTAGTATGTTTGTTATTGCGTCATCAGGGCGTTGTGGTACACTAGCCATTTGTAATGGTTTAACAACATTCAGTGATTATAATGTGATGCACGAACCCGAACCCAGGTTGTTAGAAGAATCATACCTGAAGCATCATAGGTTAAATTATAAAACAGATGTATTAATAAATCGAATTAAATTCTTTGAGGAGATGAAAAATCAAAATTACGGCGAGTCATTTCGGGCTCCGAATATTCTTGATGACATTTCTCAGTCAATACCAAGTACAAAGTTTCTCATCATAATACGCGATCCATTAGAATATATTTTATCTGCTCACTACAAGCTGGTTTTCCAGAAAGATGATATCTGGGATAGGATGCGACTGATACCATTAGATCCATCCATAGGGTTTACATCCTTACCACTCGCAGAGAAAATTTGTTGGCATTGGGTAACCGTTAATCACTATTTATTGGATTTTGTTGAAGCAAGGAAAGGTCATGTTAAATTAGTAATATTAACTGAATTAATACAGCAAATTCAAGATATTGCTTATTTTATAGATCTCAAAATTTTGGATCCTACAGGATTAGCGAATTTCCTTTCCTCGAGACCAAACTCATCCAGCAATAAACTAATTCCAGAAGGTTATTGCAATAAACATCTTGAACCTATTTATGCAAAAGAATGGGAACGGGCAAATATGTTAGGGTCCATGTAGAATTTTTATTATTTGATACTGTCAAAGGGAAATTGAACCTTGAATATATTAACTTTTTTACTTTACTTAGAATTATATTATGCATGATAAACCAGTAGGGCTTCTATGGGATTCGGTATCAAATAATATCGGTGACCAGGCGATAGGATTGGTCGTAAAACGCTTCTGCGAGATGCGAAGTATAAATTTCAAAGAGGTTAATCCATTCTCTTTTAATCGAAATGATTATTCGCAAATAATTATTGGGGGTGGAGAATTAATCCGCGAATTGGGAGATCCATTTTATGATCTTTACCGTGTACCCGGAAAGCATATACTTAATGCTATTGGTGTACATAACCCTTCCGAGTTGGATTATCTGAGAGAATATCAATTTGTTTCTGTGCGCTCCGAAGAGGATAAAAAACAAATATCAAACTTAGTAAATGGACTTGACATAAAGATAAGTCCTTGCCCAACTATATTGATTAAAGAGTTATTTCCTGAAATAAAACAATTACCTGGACTAGAACAAAAATTAAACCCAGTTATTGGCGTCCATATAAATGCTGCTTCATTCCAAAGACAGCCGTCTTTGATCATGGAGATGAAAAAAATTAATCATAAATATGAAATACTCCTATTCCCATTCACTCTATATCAAAATGATGAAAGATTTTTAACAAGTATTCAGAAGATATTACCTAACGCAAAAATATTTCCCAAAAATGATCCATTGGATGTTCTGAGTGGAATTGGTGGAGTTGATCTAATGATCAGCTGTTCCTTACACGCAACCATATTTGCTTATGTAAACAAAATTCCTCTCTTATCTTTTCCGTTATATCCAAAAATCAAGTACTTTCTTGAAGACAGAAATTTAGATAACTATCTTATTTACGAAACAGATAACCTACTTGATAAGATCGACGAATTGCTCTCTAATCCGCCTGATTATTTTGAACAATTAAAAGCTGATAAAAAATCGGTGACGGAAACATTCGATTTAATTGGTCAGACAATAAATGAATTCAATCCACGAAATCTTAATAATTCCACACCTTATAAGATAAAGTCCAAAGACTTAAATGTTGGAGAAATTTTCCACGCATTATCTATGCAAATCATTGAGAAGGATGTTGAGATTTTGTCCCTTAACCTCGAAAATATTGAGAATCTGGAACTAAATCAGGCGAAAGATCGCCTGGTTATTGAGAATCTGGAACTAAATCAGGCGAAAGATCGCCTGGTTATTGAGAATGAACAATTAAAAAATAATAATATAAATTTAGATTATAAGATAAATGATTTGAATCTCAGTAAATCTTGGCGCATAACACGCCCTTTAAGAAAATTATTTAAACGTTTACGGAATAATAAACGATGATACAAAAGATTCTTATTTATTACAAATTACTTCGTAGCGGGATTTTTGATCCCCATTATTATTTATCAAACAATCCAGATGTTAGGGAAGCTGACATTGATCCACTCCTCCACTTCATACAACTTGGATGGAAAGAAGGTCGAGACCCCTCACCGCAACTTTCCATGCAGGAATATTTCAAAAAATTTCCAGAATTACAAAAAGGGAATATACAAGCTGCTGTTCCTTTTTTATTAAGTAAGAATGAGGAAGAACAGAATTCGCAATTAGATGCAAAAAGCCTAAATATTGAAGAAAAACCGGATGTCACAAATGGCACGAACCAGTTTAATCATCTCGATGAAGAAGAACTTATTGAGCCGGTTGATTTCAATATTCCCAGTGAAGGTAGTTCCTCTTTTGGTAATAATTTAGTATATGGATTGGAAAAAAAGATTCCATCCGAAATATTTGTTGGAAAAGGTGCTTATTATCTGTTAAAAGGTTGGTGTTTTGCTCCTGGTTTTGAAATTGATAAAGTCTCAATTTGTATTGATGATGACAACTACAATATTCATAATCACTCTTATTACTCTAAAGAAGCTACTGATAGGTATGCTTTGCAATATAACGATTACAAGAGTATGCTGTTCAGTGGATTCTGGGGGATGATCCCATTCCGCCAGATAGATCATCCAATAAATAAAGAAATCTTCCTCCGCATAAAACTTAAAGATGGCAGGCAAGTTGAAGAGAAGCTGGCCGAAATTAAACTAATACCAGAAAACCGTGAAGAGATACGTTATATTGTAAAAGAAAATAATGCTGAACCTCTGGTTGCAATATGCATGGCAACATATAATCCCCCAATTGATTTATTTACAAAACAAATCGAGTCCTTGGTAAATCAAACACACAAAAATTGGATTTGCATCATCCAGGACGATCATTCTACCATTACAAAATTTAACCAAATAATATCAAAGACAAAACTGGATAAACGATTTATTGTCTCTCGCAACCAAAGTAATCTTGGGCATTACTATAATTTTGAAACAGCATTGAAAAAAGTCCCTCCAGAAGCTGCCTTTGTTGCATATTGTGATCAAGATGATGAGTGGTATCCAAACAAGATAAGTAGAAGTCTTGCTGAGTTCAAAACAGAAAAAGTTATGCTTGCTTATTGTGATATGAATATCGAAGATCAAAATGGGGTCCGTACCTCAAATACGTTTTGGGGAAACAGAAGAAATAATTATTCATCATTAGGTGCGCTTATTTTTGCTAATACTGTTACTGGTGCGGCTTCAATGTTTAGAGCATCTATAATTAAAGATTTGCTACCATTTCCAGAAAATTTAGGTGATGATTATCATGATCATTGGACTGCTTGCGTAGCACTTGCAAAAGGAAAAATAGCGTATGTTGATGAACAATTGTACGCATATATCCAGCACTCAAATAACGCATATGGGATGCATGGGAAATTGGAACCTTTTGCACTCATACCTGAGTTGCGGTTATTGTTGAATTCACGAGGGAATTTCTCAGTATATAAACATAATATTAAAGCTATTCTTGAAAGATTAGAAGGCAACTACCAGACATATTTATTGCGCCGTATTCTTATATCTAAGTATTTATTACTTAGGATTAATAAAATTCCATTCCTAAAAAAGGCAACTATTAAGCAAGTTGCTAGTGCAGAGTCTTCAGTTTTTGGATTAGTTTGGCAAACAATTATTTATTATTTATGTAAAAGACCAACATTTGGTTATGAAATCAATGCATTAAGAAGTTTTATTGGTCATAATCTTTTATCAATTGCATGGAGGTGGAAAAGTAAAAAGATAATTGAACGAATCCATTTAGATTCCAGCCAAAATAATTCTCAAATTAGTATAAGCCCAAGGAAAATTGCGCCAATAAATACAGTACAATCCGAAGATAGTGCGGTTCTTATGGTAAAACAAATGACCGCTCCATTATTATTGAATTTTACTAACGATGAACCACAACGTATAAATATCATCATGGCCACCGTGGACTTTAAATACGTTTTTGGCGGATATTTGGCGATGTTTAATTTGGCTAAAAAAATTGCCCAATTTGGTAATCAAGTGCGGATTATAATCGTTGAACCATGCGATTACAACCCAGAAGAATGGCGAAGACAAATTCAAGCATATCCTGGGCTAGAAGATCTCCTGGATTATATTGAAACTTCGTATCATTATGATCGTAGTATTCCACTGTCAGTAAATAAGGATGACATATTCATTGCTACCTCTTGCTGGACAGCTCATATAGCCAATCAGGCAGTAAATGATTTGAAAAGTGAGAGATTTATTTTTTTTGCACAAGAGTACGAACCTATCTTTTTTCCAATGGGAACTTTTCATGCACTTTCCCGTCAATCTTATTTTTTGCCACAGTACACAATATTTTCTACAGAATTATTAAGAGAATTCTTTAGAAATGGAAGAATTGGTGTCTACAAAAATGGCGAATTGGAAGGGAATGAGAATTCCATTGTAATTAATAATGCGATCCATTCGTTTAATATATCAATTGAAGACTTGAAAGAAAGAAAGAAGAAGAAATTTTTATTTTACGCGCGGCCCGAAAGTCACGCAGCTCGAAATATGTATGAATTAGGAATACTTGGGATTATTGATTCAGTACAAAAAGGAATGTTTGATGAGGATTGGGAAATTCATGGTATCGGAACAATAGGTAATAACCGCAGAGTTTCTCTCGGCAATGGGAGAGAGTTTAACTTTATTGCCTAAGGTAAGTTTGAAAGAATATTTAAGGGTACTCCCATCATATGATTTAGGTATGAGTTTAATGTTATCTCCGCATCCGAGCCTGGTACCTCTCGAGATGGCTGCGGCAGGCATGCCTACAATAACGAATACATTTGAGAATAAAACCATAGATAAATTAAGAGCGATTTCTACAAATTTGATAGGAATAGAGCCAACCATTGATGGAATATCCAAAGGAATACGAGAGGGGTTGGCAAATGTATATGATTACAATAGTAGGATAGCGGGGGCAAATGTAAACTGGCCTACTGAATGGGATCAAGTTTTTGACAATGGTTTTTATACCAAGCTCAGGGAAATGATTGGTGGATGTCGTAGAAAATAATTACCACTAGAGCTAAAGTGGATTTGAAGAAAGTAGTTCACAAATGCTAATCTTTATGAAATCAATGCTTAATAATGAGGGTTTTCTAAAAAGAAATCTGATATTCTTTGGTATATTTTTATTGTTGCTTGGATATTATCTATCATACAATTATCTATATTTAAACTTGGTTTTACGTGTAGGTAAACCAGTTGAAATCGGATCTATTATTGGCGAACAACATGAAATGCAATTTTACTTTGATAATTTTGGAATGACTCGTTTTGATGGACAGGAAACATATCAGATTGTAGGTTGGGTTTTTCCTAAGAATTTATCCCAAAACCTCTCTAATTTCCGTAAGCAAGTAATACTAAAGGATGACCATGACTTAGTTTATTACTTTAATACTGAAAATATGACAAGGATTGATATCACTAGGCATTACAAAGATTTGGGTAAAGATCTTGATGAATCTGGGTTTACTGTGAATATTTCAAAGTACTCATTACCGAAAGGCAAATATCATGTTGGGTTTCGTCTTCTATCAGAAGATAGTAAAGATAATTGTATTTATTTCACAAAATTTAAAATAATCAAAACTTCAAATTCACTCCAGTTTATCAAACCTTAATCATTATTAATCGAATATATCTAGAGATTTTCAAGGATACATTTTCAAACATGAAAATATTTTTAAGAACGTTTATAATTTCTTATTTGGTAGGTATATTTCCAATAATATTTCTTTATAATCAGAATTCAGCAATAATTAATCCAACTAGTTTACTCCTACCATTAGTGGTTTTGTTGGTTACAACTATATGTTTAAGCTTATTATTTTCAATAATCTACCAAAGTAATCCCGCCTCGAGTTGGATATCAAGTTTTATTTCTCTTTTATTGTTTAATTTCTATGGAATTTTATATGATTATCTAATTAAAGCAGATATTTTTCAAATTGATCATGCAACACTGATCCCGATTATGATATTTGTCATAATCCTATTTGTAAGAATTGCAAAAGATATAATTAAGATAAAATCTCAAAAACCTTATTTTGCACTGATTTTCATTTTTAGTGGATTAATAATCTTCAATATTGCATCAATTATTCCAGTAGAACTTAATAAAAATAATAATTTTTCTATTGCTTCAAATACAAGTAATCCCGAAATACAAAATACGAAAATTGATATTGCTAAACCTGATGTTTATTACATCATACTAGACGAATCGGTTGGTTTTGAGGCAATCCGCGAATATTGGAAATATAATGATATTCAAGAATTTGAGAAATTTCTGGTCAACACTGGCTTTTACATAGCTAAGAATAGCAAGAGTAAGACGACAGACACATTAATTGAAATAGCAAGTCGTTTGAATTATGCGGATCAATCAAAAAATACCAAAGATTACCCCCAAGCATTATTTCACAACATTTCAGAGAATAGGACAATGCAACTATTTAAAGAATATGGTTATAAGACGATAGTCATTGACCAAGTGCGGGCCGCAAATGGATTTATAACAAAGACACCAATCAAAGCGGATTTTAATCTTGAATCACCAAAAGTATCTTCTCATAATTGGGCGTTTGATGATTTTTTCTTGATGGTTTTTGATCGTACAATTTTGCGTCCTTTCTGCGAAACACTGCGTATTTATGATCCCGCGATTATCCAACACCGTAACGACGTAAATTACTTTTTTGACAAACTATCCAATCTTGAAAAGATCGAATCACCAAAATTCGTTTATGCTCATGTCCTTCTTACACATGTCCCACTCGTTTTTAATGAAAATGGTGGATCTATAGATGTTAAAAATTATTATAATTGGGATTATTACTTGGATAGTTACAAGTTTGAAGTAAAAAAAGTAGAGCAATTAGTTACATCACTATTATTAAAATCTAATCCTGATAATCCCCCCATAATTATTATTCAATCTGATCACGGGTTTCGAAATATTAATTCTGGTCATGTAGGTAGTACTATCTTAAAAAACTACCCGGAGGAGTACAAATATTCCATCATTAATGTCTTATATTTGCCAGGGTATGACTATTCTAAATTACCTGAAAGCATAGACCCGATAAATACCTTCCCATTAATTTTTAATTATTATCTAAAAGAAAATATTCCACTAATAAAATAATTGTCATGAAATTATAAATTTATATGAGATCAATTCTAGTTAAATTACGTAGCCTCTTTTTACCATGCGGTAGTAAACAAGAGACCTTATTTCGTACTTGTTATCATTTAATTATGGCAACTAAAGTGGCGGTACAAATTCAAATTTGGTGGACTTTATATTCTTTCATCCGTTTTCAAAAAATACAAATAAAAAAGAATCCGCCGCAATACCAAAATTGTCATAACCTCTGTAAAGTCTCCTTTATTATGTACGTATCTGAAAAAAATAAATTATCACATTTAATTAGGACAATCACTTCCATACAGAAACTACTTCTCAATAATTGGGAAATTATTGTGCTATTTACTAAAGCCTCAGAGATGGAAAACTTACTATTAAAGAACGTAAATATTGGGGAAAGGGTAAAATTCATTAATTATGATCAAAAAGTCAAAAATTCATGGAGTCGATCTATTGATGGAAAATTCTTGTTATTTTGTTATCCCGGGGATGTTTTTACAAATTCAATATTAAATTACTTCTATGAAAGCTTGGAATCTTTCCCGATACATGACGTTTTTTATTATGATTGTGTCTATAAATTAAAGGGAGATAGAACACTGAAACCATTTTTCAAACCATCTGTTATCTCACCCGAATTATCATTATCTGTAAATTATTTATCAAGAGCGTTCATTAGGACATCTAGTGCTTTGGAAAATTTTAGTTCACTTGGGAAATCCACATGTATATATTACCAAGAGCAGCAGTTACTCTTGCGACTATCTGAAAATGAAGTATTATGCCATCATATTCCATATGTTCTTTTATTCCAGACCCAATTTAGTCCGCAATCAGATGTAAGTTCAGAGAATGTAATCACCACATATTTGACACAGAAAGGTTTACAAGGAGTCAAGTGGCAGAACGGGCCGAATGGTAGAAGAGTTACTTGGAATATGGAATTCCCGTCCATAGCGATTATTATTCCAACAAAGAATAACCCAAAATTGATAAAGAATCTTTTAGATTCCATTAATAAGATTACCGATTATCAAAATTATGAAATCATTTTGGTTGATAATTCGAGTTCCGATGCTGTCACACTGAGATATTATGAGTCCATTAAAAGAATAAATAATATAAAAATAATAAATTACCCCAGACCGTTTAATTACTCGGAAGCAATTAATTGCGGAGTAAAATCCTCCTCATCGGACCTCATTTTATTATTAAATAATGATATGCAAGTTATCGACCCATTCTGGTTAAAAGAATTAGCTCAATGGGCAATGAAAGACGAAATAGGTGTTGTTGGTGCCAAATTGATCAGAGAAAATCGCTCCATTCAACATGCTGGGGTCATTCTTGGATTAAGCGGTTTCGTGGGACACTTGTATTTGAATGCGCCGGAAGATTTCAATGGTTTTATTGGTTCAACTAATTGGTATCGAAATTTGTGTGCCGTAACCGGAGCTTGTCAGATGGCTCGAAGAGAAGTATTTGATAAAGTGGGAGGGTATGACGAAAATTACGAACTTGTATTTGGTGATATAGATTTTTGCCTTAGGGTCCAAGATCTGGGTTATAGAATTCTTTACACACCTTTTGCCAGATTATTCCATTATGAGGGTAAAACAAGAGGTTTTAATAGCCCAACTTCTGACATATTAAGGGCATATAATTCTTTTTATAATCGGATAGTTTGCGGAGATCCATACTATTCTCCAAATCTTACGTCTTCGTTAATACCAGCGTGTAATACCTCGTTGAAATTCAATCAAAATGAACTGAGAAAAAAGACGATTGATTATCGAAGACAAATCGTCATTGAAAATCAGAATAATTGTCGTTCATGAAATCGTTATATTGTTGGTAAATAGTCTGGTTGACAATAAATCGTACAATATATGTAATTTTGTTTCAAATTTCAGTTCTGATAAGAAATAGGTTTCATGAAAAACTTATTATTGATTTCATGAAAGTGCTATGTCAAGTACCTAAATACTCTACCAGTCATAATTAGACAAGGTCAGTTTTAAATAGCATATGCTACTCAAAGGGAGGTAAGTTATTAAGTGCCCCATGAGGTCGTTTGGATAGTATACGCCAGAATTTATTCTTCTGTTAGATCTTGTGCTTGATGCAGATAATCTAGCAAATTGGCATCCAATACATATTCCCGAAAAGTTTTATTCATTTGCTCAGTATAAGCATTTTTGTTTGGTTTTCCTGGCTGAATAAAATAAAAATCTAACGGACACCATTTTCATTTGCGCACACCGCTGTATGATTGGCAATAAACTCCGGGCTAATTTCATTGAGAATTAACTGTGGGTATCCATGCCAATTAGCTATTCTATCCAGCCTTTCTACCATTTGCTTTGCTGGAAATAAATGCCTGACCTCGATTCAGAATTACATTCCAGTTGTAATCGTCCATACTATTCATCGTTCCGATGGCTCTTCCGTTTATCAAACTATCACTCAAAAATCTATGTACCAGCATTGTATAAGTTGTTTGGGTTGTTCCAATATCACTTTCTCTAAACTCGGTAGAAACTTGTTGGTTTTGACATGCAATATAAATTTCATTTGAATATAATGATAAGTCCGTTTATTGTTCCAGGAATACGATCGCATATTTAGGAATGCATTCATTTTTCTAAAACCCAAGCGAGGATGATGCTGTGTTAAGATTTTTAGCACTTCCATAATTTACTGTCGTCTTTTTCCAGGCACTTTTATTAAATAACATTGATGAGGTATATCTATTGTTTCACAATCCTTTCCTTCCCTCAGTTGGTGTAACATTATTTTGTAAAATTCAGAGCATCAACAAAAGAGGTGAGTCAGAAGGATCCATAAGGTCACGACAACATTTAAAGGAGAATTCAATGACTCACCAAATAGAATATACATTTAGCAAAGAACTAGCGGAACAGGGATTGGAATCCATACATGAAATGATGTAAGTAATTATCAATCGAGCCATGCAAGGAGAAAGTTCGAGATATATACAAGCTAGTGAATACGAGCGGAAAGACGAACGAAAAGGATATGCCAAAGTGTATAAACCAAAGACTGAACGAACCGGAATGGGAGAAATTCCATTTGCAGTTCCACAAGTTCAAGAAGGCGGTTTCAATCCTTCCGCACTTGTGAAGGGACTAAGAAGCCAAAGGGCTTTGATGATCGCCTTGGCTGAGAAAGGCGTGTCCACTCGAAAGGTTAAAGCCATTGCAGAATACCTCTGTGGAGTAGAAATCTCAGCTATTCAAGTAAGCTGAGATGCTGCAAAACTGGATAATGAACGCCAGAAATGGAGAGAACGGCTGCTTGGAGATATTACTTATTTGTATGTGGATGCCCGTTATAGGAAGTTGCGGGAAGCTAACCAAATAGCCGTATTAGTTGCCATAGGTATTACTCCACCGGGTGAAAGATAGGTTGCAGGGCTGTTTCCCTTAGTGAGTATGGAACCCATTGTAAAGGCTTTTTGATGAGCTGGAAGGAACGTGGTATGACAGGTGTGAAATTAGTAATCAGTGATGATCATAGTGGTTTGGGAGCGGCTAGAAGAGCTGTTTCAGTATTATTCCATGGCAGCGTTGCCATTTTCTCCTGTAACAAAACGCCAGTTCTTATGTTCCAAAACAAGCTATGAAAGCAGAAGTTGCTGAAGTTAATCGCTGCATGTTTAATGTACCTAGTCAAAATATTGCGGAAGAATTCTTTCAAGCAGCGATTCAAAAATATGGTGTTTCTGCTCCTCGTTTATCGGCTTCGTTGGAGGACAATCTAGCTGAAGGTTTTACCGTTTATAGTTTTCCATTTGAGAATTGCCGGTCGATTCGCACTACTAATAATTTGGAGAGAGTAAATAGAGCAATACGTAGACAGAAAAAATGGTAGGTGTTTTCCCAAATGAAGCCTCATGCCTAAGATTGGTACCTGTTTTATCAATGGAAATAAGTGAAGAATAGCAAATTGGAAAACATTATCGTTTTAACAAGTTATTAATTTGTTAAAGAACCATGGATATTTCTGATACGAATTTACAGAAAAAGAGTTACAGAATCAGCCTTATTTTAAATAATAAGTTGATTTATAATCAAGGGCGATAGTAACTATACAAAACCAAATAATACTTACCTAGCATTAAAAATATTAAGTTTTATGAACAATTCACTCTTTATCTTTTGTAAAATAGTTGGCTTGGATTTATTGGAGAAAAAATGAGACAACCAGTTGAAATTTCAATTAATGGTATGACACTAGATAAAATTATCGCAATGCCCCTCCTGGATTTTGACGATGGAATTGATACAACCCCTACACCTGTAAATCTTGAAAATGCTGATCTATCTGATACAAACATGTCGGAGGCATACCTTAAAGGAGCGCGTCTGAGGGGAGCAATATTAAAAGGCTCCAATTTGATAGGAGCCGATCTGAACGGCGCTGATCTTACCGGAGCAATTTTAGAATATGCCGATATCAGCAATGCCTGTATGGCCCGGTCGACCTTATTTATGGCAAATTTGAAGGGTGCGATCCTGAAAGGAGCGGACTTGTACGGCGCCAATATGAAATTGGCAAATCTTGAGGACGCAGATCTAAGAACTGCCAACCTGTCCAATTCCAACCTCACAGATGCAATTCTTAAGTTTGCCGACCTGTTCAGCGCTCTATTGAATGGCGCGAACCTAACCGGCGCAAACCTTCATTATGCCAATTTGTATAGGGCTCAATTGAATAATGCAAACTTAACGAACGCAAACTTCTCTGAGGCAAATTTGCGTAGTGCCACACTCAAAGAAGCCAATCTTGAAAATGCATTCCTGAACAATTCCAATTTGACAGGAGCTGATCTAACTTCATGTACTTTGCTGGGCGCAAATATGACAAAATCCATACTTTATGGAGCGAAGCTTCATAAAGCTAACCTGGCAAATGTGGACTTGTCAGAGGCAATATTAAAATTCTCGAATCTAAGCGATGCCATATTAAACAATGCGAATCTATTTAATGCCAACCTCTATTGTGCAAACCTGGAGAATACGTCCTTGACTAATGCGATCTTGAAGGGCGCTGACTTAACTGGCACAATTTTGGAGTATTCAACGATATCCCAATAGATTAAAATGCAACCCCAAATGAAAAACGTCACTGGAAACTTAAACCAGGGGCGTTTCTGTTGTATTAGGTTCCTCAACCAGGATTCGAACCTGGAGCCTTGAGGTGGCGTGTTCAATTTCTAGCGAGGGGGATTTTACATACAAGGCATAATGGATGGCGTAGTCGGTAAGAGTGGAATTTAGCAGAAAAAGCTATTGACGATGAACCTGACGCGGGGGCTGATTCCAGAAAGTATTGACGAATTCTTGTGTCAACATCTCAAAATTTATACCAGTTGCAAGGTGGAATAATCAGGAACTGGGATAGCATATTGGTAATGGGATAAGCCATGTAATGCCTCATGTGGTCGAACGGCGTTGTATTCCTCTAGACACTGCTCTGAAATATCTCTAATATCCTTCAGCGAATTGAACAAATAAATATTCAAAATATTGAACAAAACCACTTTCTCCGGTATTGAATTTGCGTGAAAGTCTATTGATCACTACGATGTAAGGAGGTTTATATTCTGTAACAAAGGGATTATGTGTCTCTTGTGAATGGGAGAAACTATAGTCACAACTGAAGGATGGATTTGAACTAGAAACATATGAATTTGCCCTGGGAAATTCGCGTTTTGCGTCCAATTATTTTTTGTATGTTTCAACAAGAAAACCCTGTTTATAATTTTTTGCATTGGGACAGACGTAGATTTCTTTTCCTAAATTTGGCCCCCTTTTAGCTTTTAGAATCTTCATTTCGATACCACAATTTGGACATATTAGATTCTGATATATTCGAGTGTCTCTGTACTCATTATCATTTTTGAATAAATCATACAATGCCCCAACAATCCAACCAAAACAAAAAGACCCCAAGAAATGCTGGAACAACAACTACCATTTTGGTTTCCTTTTCTTATAGGTTATTTGGGTATCCTGTATGGCAAAAGCCCTTAACTCTTCACCTAGTCTGCTAATAATATAGCATATTATTGTTATTTGTAATCCGATGACAAAGATTACCCTGCTGATATTTCTTGTTTGATTGATTTGCGTAGAATGCCATTGACACCTTTAGGTAAGCACTCAACAGGCAGAGAGAAAAGGTATTTACCATAGATGTAAATTTCTACACCATGATCATACAAAAACAGATCATGCGCTGACATCCGGGCTATCTCTTCCCTGGTCGCTTCGCGCTTTGTTAGTTCAATTGCACTTTCCATAGTCACCTACATTTAAGAATAAGGATTCGCGAAATATTACTAGCGCTATAATAGCGCTAATGTTCTACGTTATCGCGTAATCTATATACTTCTATTTATCAGACCTATGTAAACTAAATATCTAATATTGGGGTTACAATCAAGAATGTACTGATTATTGAGTAATCAAATAATCGAAATGTTATTTTGTGTCTGGTGAAGATCGAGAGGGTGGTGTTGTGGGAAAAAAAGAAGTAGTCGGGATCGTTGTTTTAATCCTCATAGTTGCTATTGTTTTTTTAGCAATAGCGTGGCTGATCATTCCAAAGGCAATAATTGAAAAAGATCCAAATATGGAAAATATTATAAATGTCCAATTAACACAAATCTCCATGCAAGCAGCAAAAGATTACATACCTGCGGAGACATCGATCCCAATAATAAATTTTCCTGCAACCTGGACTAAGACACCTTATATATCACAAACGTCAAGACCATCATCAACCCCAATACCTACCAATACTCCATATATTCTTCCAACTTCATTTTCTACTCCTACAGTGACAGAAACAACCACGCCATTAATCATTTACATTACTGAAACTTATGAACCAGATATTGAAGAAGATATACCGGACACAGACCCAGATTTACCTGATGAACCAGTTCCATCCCGGACACTTAAACCAACTAAAACCCCTCCTCCTGCACGAACAAGGGTTCCAAACGTGACTGCTATTTGCGGAATTAGTCCATCAACAATTCCAGGGGCATACAATGTTCCTTTGACATTCTGGGTCCAATTTTCTTCAACCTCAGGTTCATTTGGTTTTAGTATAGATAAGTTTGATCACTACTATAGTGGGCAAAGAGGTTGTTCAGCTGCGGATGACCAAACTGGTTATGCTAGTTGTGAAGGTTCTTCAGGGGTGTTACCTTATGGTAAGACCGTAAAAGTTACATTTGCAACCTCAGTTGGAAATTGCATTGCCTCATACAAATCTAATTAATAATACTGGTAATTTGGAGGATCATAGCTATCCTCTACGTAATTACAAAAATTGAGTTGGGCCCCAAAGTGTAGATGTGTAGAAGTGTAGATGGGGGTAATGATTATTATCCTTTAGTTCCTCTCTAATATTAGAGAAAATCTAACCGGATCTCAATGAAGTATAAGAGGAAAATTTACTGCAACCTTACTGCAACCCCCATAAAAACTATCAACTTCTTACACTTCTATCAACAGTTTATTAACTTTTTGAGCACGGAATACGTGCCCATATACCCATATAAACAGGTAAAACGATAAAGGATAGAACTTCGAATCAGTTGGTTGCGCGTCCCTGAAAGGGGATGGTATCCGACCCGCGCCGGGGCACTATATATAGCGGTAGTTACTTGTATACCCCCATATATGGGGGTATTTTTGTTCAATTTCCCCAAAATTATTTTTCTTGGTGCAGTTTAGAAAACATATAAAAAGAAGAATTAAAAATAATATTTCATGAAGACCTCGTATTTAGTGGATTATATTCATTGAAATGCATGAGTATTGTATAATCTCTTTCAATTCTAATTCCTTGTTGTAACAATCGTCATGGAGGGGTTATGATCCCAAATCAATGGTATGTCATTCTTGAATCAAAACAGCTTAAACAACAACCTATAGGTGTGGTGAGACTGGGCGAGAAGATGGCTGTCTGGCGTGATGCAGATGGTAATGCGAATGTCATCGCCGATAAATGTCCTCATCGCGGTGCCTCATTATCACAGGGGAAGGTGGCGGGTGATTGCTTGCAGTGTCCCTTCCATGGGTTTGAATTTGATTCAACCGGGAAATGCACATTTATCCCGGCAAACGGACTCATCGTGGTTCCACCAAAAGCGATGAAAACGACCGCGTATCCAATAAGGGAAGCGCATGGTTTTATCTGGGTCTGGTGGGGCGAAGCTAGGGAGGAATACCCAGAATTGCCGTGGTTTTCTGATCTGAATGAGGATGAATTCTCGTATTCCAGCACATACGCCAGTTGGCCGGTCCATTACTCGCGCTGCATTGAAAACCAGTTAGATGTGATCCACCTGCCATTTGTACATGCAACAACGATCGGGAGGGGAGACCGCGCAGTTGTGGATGGCCCAATAACTCAAATAAATGACCAGGAGATGCATATTTGGGTGCATAACCGCGTTGAAAATGGTACAGCTTCCATACGCACCAATGATCTCCCAGAACCCAATCGTCCTCCTTCGCTTAGGTTTATCTTTCCCAACATTTGGATGAACAACATCAGCCCCGATTTTAAAATCACGATCAACTTTATTCCAGTAGATGATGGTAACACACTGTTTTGTATGCGGAATTACATGCGAAAAAATGCCATCCCAGGAGCGGCTAAATTGTTCACCTGGCTGGCTATTCCATCCGCGAGATTGATTTTGAGGCAAGATGAACGGGTAGTAATCAAACAGCTTCCCATTGTGAGCGATTTGAAGATCGGGGAGATACTCATTCCTCAGGACGGACCGATCATCCAATACCGAAAGCAACGGCAACACTTGATCAACGAAGCTAAAAAGTAGCATAAAGGTTGATTATTCAAATAATTTTAAACCCTTGATTATATGTTAACCGTGGTGTATAGTTCACTGCAGTTAACAAAATGAATAAAGCAAACCCATTATCTATCGCATTAAACAATTGGTCAGTGGTCTTTGCCCGCAGATCCATCCACGATTTCCTTGTATATTCACGTCAATATGGTCTGGCGATGAGTCACATGAATATCCTGATGCAGGTTTTTCACCGGGGACCGACATCCATTTTAGAAATTCGAAATACGACGGAGAGTTCGCGCGCGTCTGTCACTCAGCTGGTGGACAAGCTGGTCAACATGGAGTTAATTATCCGTCAGGAGGATACAGGCGATAGGCGGGTTAAAAACATATCGCTCACGCCCAAAGGCCGATCGTTGATCGAAGAGAGCATTAACGCCCGTAAAAAATGGATGGATGACTTAGCAATAACATTTGATGAAGAAACCCAACAAGAACTGGCTGCCTGTCTGGCAAAGATCACAAAAAAAAGCCTGGAACAGGAAGAATTACCCGAATTATAAAATATCCGCATTTGTTTGTAGTGGTTTAGGAGTGTAGTGAAAAAAGTTATCGCCATTCTAGCGTCATCCCGCAAGAAACATACATATAAATATCTTGAACAAGTCATTGAAATTTTATTAGAATATGAAATAGAAACTGAGATTATTCAACTTACTAATTTTAATATCGATCATTGTACAGGCTGCCAAGTCTGTATAAACAAGGCATCGCAGTGTTACCAGACCGATGACAGCAACATGATCCTGAAGAAAATCACGTCAGCTGATGGGGTTATCCTTGCGTTTCCTGTTTACCTCGAAAATGTTCCCGGACGATTTAAAAGTTTGATCGACAAGACTGCCTGGTGGATACACCGTCCTCAGATTGTAGGAATGCCATTCTTGAATGTTATCACTACGGCTGGTTCTGGTCTCGGTGCTGTAAAAAAATATATAAATAAAGTGGTTGTTCAGTGGGGTGGAATTCCAGCAGGAAGCATAACCAGAACCGTATCGGATAAATCAATTGTCGAAATCGCTCAATTGAAACGATTCATCTCAAGAGTGCGCGATCCGAAATTCAATATCCAACCATCCTGGTATCAAATCATTATGTTCCAGGTTCAAAAAGCGCTGGCGATGAACATCCTACAACAAGATCGGAATTTCTGGATCAATAACGGCTGGGACAAAGTGGCATACTATCAAACTGGGAGTGTCAACAAAATCAAGTTATTGTTCGGTTCATTATTCTATTCATTTCTACGAAAGAAAATCAAACCGGCATAGTCCTAATCTTCGTTACTCATTTCATTATTTTAGAGGTTGAATGCAAAACAAATCAGCTCCTGTAATCTTGTTTATTTCTCTTGTTGTAGTCATGATCGGATTTGGAATTGTCATGCCGCTCATGGCCTTTTTCGTGACACACTTTAATGCTAGCGGCGGTGCCCTGGGGTTGATGATGTCACTTTACTCCATCATGCAATTCATCTTTGCACCAGTATGGGGACGTGTATCCGATAGAATTGGCCGCAAACCGGTATTGTTGATCGGTATCGCAGGTTATTTTATTTCTTTCTTATTTCAGGCGATCTCTCCTTCACTATTTTACTTAATAGCCTCACGAACGTTGGCTGGAGTACTATCTTCTGCGGCATTACCTACGGCGATGGCTTACATGGCAGATATCACCACGAAGGAGAATCGTTCCAAAGGAGTGGGCTTGATGGGGGCTGCCATGGGGTTGGGTATGATCATTGGCCCGATGCTGGGTGGTATCCTTTCTGGTGTGCATCTCTCTCTCCCATCAGGGATTCAATCATTGATGCAATTGACAACAGACCCAAGCACTGGCAGCCAGATCAATCTTTCTATTCCATTCCTGGTTAGTTCTTTACTGGCGTTGATCACACTGCCATTTATATATTTCATGCTGCCGGAATCGTTAAAACCTGAATTCAGAACTGACAGACGAAAAGGGGGCGAAAATGATAATACCTATAAGAAACTGCTTAACGCATTAAATAGCCCACTCGGATATTTTTTCGGCATCTCCTTTTTATTGGCATTTGCGATGGCTAACCTTGAGGGCGTGCTATCCCTTTATGGCCAGGATAACTTCAATATGGGGCCAACTCAAATTGGATACATCATGGGGGCGATGGGAATCCTTTCAGTTATCGAACAGGGCTTACTGATCGGGCCGCTTACCCGTAAGTTTGGCGAGATGAAGCTTCTGTTTGTCGGATTGGTGATATCGATTCTCGGTTTGATTGGTTTATCCTTGTTCAGGTTCGATTGGTCAATGTACAGCTTCACATTGTTATTCTCAGTGGGAAATGTACTCCTTCAGCCAAGTGTAACCTCTCTAATCTCACAGCGCACAACCGCATCAGAACAGGGATCCGCGATGGGCATCAGCAATTCGTTTCAATCGCTGGGGCGCGCCACCGGCCCGCTCTGGGCTGGTTTTGCCTATGATACCTACTCCACGCTGCCATTCTGGAGCGGCGCCATCATGCAAATCTTTGCGTTGATCCTGGGTATCAACCATTTAAAAAGGGAAAACACCAATCCTGCGGCTATTATTGCAGCCGAGACTGAATAGAAACGGAGTAAAAACATGCCTGAGAATTTACGAATTATTGTAGAAGTAATATTCAATTTATCCTATCTCTTGTTTATGTGGGGATTGGTGATCCAAATGCGCAGGCGATGGGCTCGTGTAGGGGTATCTGATGCAAAAATTGTCAATCGCATCTGGTGGATGTTCTTCCTCCTGGTTCTTGGTGATACGGGGCATGTGGGTTTTAGAGTAATTGCATACATAACCGGCGGATTGGAAGCAAATCCAACCCTGGTGGGAATTGGTGCTTTGGCTACGGCTGTGACAGTTACATTCTATTACATGGTCCTGGTTGATGTATGGCGCATACGCTTCAATAGAAAATTTGGCTGGTTTGGAGTTCTGCTGTTATTAGCCGGAGCTGTTCGCCTGATAGTGATGGCCCTACCTGGAAATAATTGGGGAAGCATCGTCCCGCCGCAGTCCATGAGTTTGTTCCGGAATTCCTTCCTGGTTGTTCAAGGCATCGGCGTGATGGTGCTGATCTTCATTGATTCCTATCGAGGGTCTGACCAAACATTTAAGGCGATCGGATTTTGTATTCTGTTATCATATTTATTCTATACGCCAGTCATTTTGTGGGTCGAAAAGATACCGATTTTAGGGATGCTGATGATACCAAAAACCCTGGCTTATGTAGCGATTGGTGTGATTGCTTATCGGGCGTACTTCCGAAAAATCGTTTAGGTAATCATGTGTACAGCCAGAAACTTATATTACTAGTTATTTTCCAATCGGCTGACGGATGATGGTCTTTAGTTTATCGGGGGTAGTTTTACGAGGATCACCCAAGTATATTTCGTGATGCAGTCCGCGGAGTATATATCCGTTATCAGCAATAGACTGATGTAGCATTTCAATGGTGGGTTTCTCAGCCGAGTACGGGCCGATATGCATCACCTGGGCACACATGCCTTCTTCAAATCTTTCGAAACGAATGCTGTCATAGGCTGAATTGGGTTTCTTCTTTTCGCATTCAGCTATGGCGCCAGTGACGTCTTCTGCGGTGATGAAATCGGGTTGTGAGATCATCATGGTCCATTTCCATTTGTCTTTGTTTTCCACTGAAAAGAGATTCATGTCATCAACCCACCATAAGCCTTCGAGAGAAAGCAAGTTGTAATCGATTGCGCGGGCTTTCTTGAGCTTGAATTTCAAGGTGTAGGCTACACTGTATAGCGCTGATACGGCGTTGGCATAGTTCGTCGATATATTTGGGTCTCCCACTCCATCGATCATCAAGAACAGCATCGGTGGAACATCCAAGAACTCCGCTTTTCCCGGTTTGGGTTGGTAAATGTTTTTGTATTTCTTCCTTTGATCAAGAGTTTCCATGGTATCCTCGCTTTAATTGAAAAATTATTATTAATAGGCAGATTGTACGAAGAATTTGTGACAGGTTTCTATTGAATATTATAATGATTTATCCTTATAATTGTAGTATCTAAATGACCGGAGGAAATGATGGCGACCGTAAAACACTTGTTGGGAAACAAAGGAAAAACAGTTTGGTCTGTTTCTCCTGCGACGAAAACTTTGGAAGCGTTAAAATTGATTGCCGATAAGGATATTGGGGCGTTGCTGGTAATGGATGGGGAAAGACTGGTCGGAATTATTTCCGAGCGAGACTTTGCCCGTAGGTTGGCTGCTGCCGGCGCTTGTGATGTCAATCAACCGGTAAAAGAGGTGATGATCACAAATGTTTATTATGCCAACCTGGATAACACTACTGAAGAGTGCATGAAATTGATGACCGATAAACACATCCGACATCTGCCAATTTTAGAGAATGGCAAGGTTGTGGGAGTGATCACGATCGGGGATATTGTCAAAGAAATCATTACAAATCAGCAATCCACAATAAAGAGCCTGGAAAATTACATCACTGGTCAAACTTTCGGGTTGTAAAAAAAATCAGGTAAACTCTCATCAGGGCATCTTCAGTTCTAGATGCCCTGATTTTATATTATGGCTGTTTTAAGTTGTTCCACGACAGGCTGAGGAGTTGCAAGGTCGCCGGATTGATCTTCAAGGGTGTAGATTATTTTTATCGTACCCATCAACACCGAAATTACCAGGCAGATAACGCCTCCTAGAACGAACCAGGTTTGGATGCCATATTTATCAGCCAGTGGACCGGCAATGAGCATAGCGATGGGCGTCAAACCGGATGTGATACTGTTAACCGTAGTCATTACCCGTCCCTGAAAACCAGGGTCAACTTTTGATTGCATAAGTGCGAAAAATGGTCCATTGGCAATTGGATTCATCAAACCAAGTAAGAAAACCCCTGCGACACCCATCCAGTACATGGACGATGGGGCGAACCCGGTTACAAGCGCGCCGATACCCATACCCGCTATCCCCAACATACTTGTCAGTATCTTTTTCTTAAAACCGCCCCAGGCGCCTAATGCCAAACCTCCAATAACTATCCCAACCCCAATGGCTGATTCGATCCATCCATACTCAATAGCCCCACCATGAAAGTGCTTGGTAACCAGTAGTGGTAGGAGTGTGAAAGCAGGATTTATCAAGAAATTGATCAGGACTGCAAATAATAGAACATAGAACAAACCTTTCCAGCGGAATACATATAAGAAACCTTCTTTAATATCAGAAAGCATGGAGGATACAACCGGGCGCCCGCTACTATCAATGACCCGCTGCGGTTGAGGAATGATGACAAAAAGCAAAGGTAGTACTGCCAGCAGAGCGGTAAGGATGTCAATGCTTAATACCCAATGTAACTGAAGAAAGCCAATTAATAAAGCCCCGCTAGGAGGTGCAATGATATTCATCGCGCCGCTTAATGCCTGATTGATTCCGGCCACTCTCGAAAGGTGTTCTTCAGGAACCAGCAGGGAAGTGGACGCTTGCATCGCTGGCCAGTGAAATGCCTGGCCGAGAGAGCGAATAAACATGGCTGCATAAATATGCCATGTCTGTAAATCTCCTAGCGCAACGATGAATACCAACCCTAGGGTGGTTAGCGCAACGAATGAATCAGCCAGTATCATCACCACTTTTCGGTTGGTGCGATCCACAATAGCTCCGGCAAATGGACCCAGGAATACCTGTGGCAGGTATGCCACCAGGCTGGCCATCGCCAGGATGGTGGCTGAGCCAGTCTTCTGAGTAAGCCACCAGACCAGCGCAAATTGCACCAACATCGACCCGAACATCGAAAAAGCTTGCCCGATCCAAATGATGATAAAGGTTCTTAACCAGTGCTTTGAAATACCCGTGTTTACAGCCATGAAAACCTCAATAATAGGAAATATCTACTTGTGATTACGAATCCTTTGTAGGAAAGTTGTGCCAGGCATTAACCTTTTTCAGTATATTTTATAACCC
Source organism: uncultured Chloroflexia bacterium (assembly GCA_963841805.1). Taxonomy (GTDB): domain Bacteria; phylum Chloroflexota; class Anaerolineae; order Anaerolineales; family Anaerolineaceae; genus PNON01. The sequence continues at coordinate 811,877 of CAWJEB010000009.1, read as the reverse complement.
AAACGATGAAAGCAACATCAAATACATCCCAGTTTGATAAGACTTAGGTAATAACTAAAATAAATTCTAATAATGAAGTAATTGCTACTTTATGGGCAGATTGATAGCGCCGGATGTATCGGTATTAGAAAGATTTGCGCCTTCAAGATAAGCCATCGAAAAATTTGTATTCATCAGTTTCGCACCATTCAAATTCGCATCTTCCAAATCGGCATCGCTGAAATCAGCTCCTTGCAAGTTGGATCCAGAAAGGTTGGCATCTGTAAGATTGGCAGATTGCAGAATGGCATCCATCATGTTCGCAGAAGAAAGATTGGCATCTTCCAGTAAAGCGCTCATCATGTTGGCACCTGTTAGGTTTGAGGATTTAAAGTCAGCGTCTGTAAGTTTAGACCCCATCAGGTTGGCAGAGGCAAGGTTCGCGCCATTCAAATTCGCATCGATCAGTATCGCACATGTCAGGTTGGTTTCAGATAAATTTGCACCGCTAAGGTTCGCATCAGTGAGGTCCGCGCCCATTAGATTCGATCCAGTAAGGAGTGCTTTTTGTAAATTAGCATCGGTAAGTTTGGCTCCCATAAGGTTGGTGGAAGCGAGATTCGCACCATCCAGGTTGGCATCCGTAAAATTAGCTCCTGTAAGTTTTGAATCACTTAAGTTGGCAGAATGCAGGTTCGCATCCGTGAAATCGGCGCCTGAAAGTCGGGCACTTGATAAGTTGGCTGACGCTAGGTTGGAATCCACAAGATCGGCATTCGTAAGATTGATATGTATCAAGTTGGCACCCTGTAAATTTGACCCCCGCAGGTTGGCGCCTCTGAGATTGGCTTCTGATATATTCAAGGACCGTAGGTCGTTGTCACTTAGATCTGCTTGTACACCGCCATCTTCTTTTCGCAAGTACTGTGCGTGCTTATCAAGAATACCTTTCAATTGTTCTTGTGTTATTTTTTTCATGTTGTTTCTCCAATTCTTAGTTCTATTTTACTCTTCGATGAATACTTCCACGTGTTCATCATCTTCATCATCAAATACATCTATGATCAGGCCGGTTTGTCCATCCCGTAAGGCATCAGAAACTACATCCATGTCCATTCCTTCCATTTCTGGGGAGAATTTGGCTCCCATTTTCAGCCCTGCATTTACCAGTCCGATGGGCAGACGGATATTCGCCCTGGATTTTCCGGTACGTGTATCGGTTATTTTCACTCGAAACCAGCGGCCAGGTCCTCCGCTCTGATGGCTGAATGTTGTCTCTTCTGCTGTTTTCTTTGATTTTTCAAGCGCTTCCAGAAGAAGGATAGCTTCCTCTGCGGTGATCTTCCCATCTTGAACCAGCTTCATGATCTTCAGGCGTTCTTCATTCGTTGCCATTATTTAGCCTGTCCCTCTTCCTCCCCCATGAGTAATTTTCTAGCCTTATCATAGGTGATCCTGCCTTCACTCATATCATCCAGGATTTTTGCACGCTCTTCAGTGGATAGAGCGATAGGCTGCTCTTCTTTTCCGGGTTCGAAGCCAAGGGATCGAATCACATCGATCAATCTGTTGCGCAAAGTGGGGTAGGATAGTTTAAGTTCCTCTTCCATGCGGTTCAAACGACCTTCCAGCCGTATGAAGGTTAATGCAAAGTTGGTTTGTTCCGTAGAAAGCTGTGCGAATGGCCCTGCGTTTGTCGGGAAATTACCCTCGATAGCTGTTCCGCAGTGTTCACAATATAGGCGGGTCACAGCAAGGGATTGTGTGCAAACAGGACATTCTGTGATTGATTTTTTCATATATCTCCAATAACAAAATCCAACGTAAATAATATTAATATAATTATAGGGAATAATTAAAAAAAGTCAATACAAAATTAATATAATTTATACGAATATCAATAAAATTCAGAAACCATCTCTCCCCAGATAAACCATGCCCCCTTGCGATGATCCACGTCCTTTGCTGCCCTGTCGAAATAGATCTGGAAATACTGACTTGTATCAGTATTTACAATGAAGTAATCCCTTCCAACACCCCATGATCCGCGTGTGCTGGCGACAGCGGCGTGCTGCGGCTGCATATTACGAGCCATGCGTCCCCTACGAGTGTAATCGTGCCATTCTTTCACCATTTCCACAATTTGGTAATCTTTTCCGCGCCAGAGAAAAGCATCCGGGCAGCCTTGTTTCTTTTCTAGGAGGGGTGCATTGTCGAATGCTGGGATGATCGGTTCGTCGAAGAAGTGGAGAGGTTTGAGGTCCATAAGATGATTATACAATTACTCTTATCCAGCTTAACCAATTATTATTATCACCACAACTCAGGTTGGAATTCAGGCTGTTTCCCTTGGATCAGTATAAAAGGCGAGCATCGCTTTAAAGATATTCCCAATCTTTTAAGATCGTGTGATTTTCGAATTCCATTTATTCCGCGCTCATTAAGAATTTTATGAGCACTGTTCTTCCCAATTCCCGGAATTCGGATGAGCTGTTGAAAATCTACTCGATTAATATCCAATGGTTGTTCTGCCAGGTTGATCCTTGCCCACGCCAGCTTGGGATCGACATCAGTTACCAGGTTGCCATCATGCTCGAAAGGCAGTTCTTCATAATCAAAATTATAATCACGTAATAAAAATGAAGCCTGGTACATACGGGCATGGCGCAGGTGTGGCAACGATGGCCTGGAATCGAAAGGAGTATCCGAGGTAGGTGAGAAGGCTGAGTAATAAACCCTGGACAATTTGAGCTTGTTGTACAAATAATTTGTGGTCTTCAGTATTTCTCTATCGCTCTCGCCTGCGGCTCCCATAACAAGTTGAGTGGTCAAAGAAGTCTTTAGCCATGATGGATCAAGTCCGCCCTGTTCTGCTTCCGTGATTCGATATACAGAATCGAGGCCGCCGATCAAGTCTTTGACAAATCTCTTCTGCGGCGCCAGCTTTGCCAGGACACCTTCATTTGGTCCTTCAATGTTGATTGAAACCCGGCTTGCCAGCTTGACTGCTTCAGAGATTTGTGCATCTTGCGCTCCTGGTAACAATTTGAGGTGAATATAACCGTGAAAGGCATATTTCTTCCTTAATATACTCACACAATCCAGCAGCCTGTCCTGGGAACGGATGGCGTTCCCAGCCACACCAGAACTTAGGAATAACCCTTTGACCAAGCCCTTGCGATAAATCTGTATGAATATCCCCGCCATTTCTTCCGGCGAGAAACCAACCCGTTGATAATTGCGGTCCTTGCGAAAAGCGCAATAATAGCAATTGTTCTCGCAATAGGTTGTCAACATTGTTTTCAGAAGTGGAATGGTTTTCCCACCGTTCATCTGGGCATGAAATATCTCCATATCTTCCAGTTTTTGCCGGTGCATGGAGAGTTTTATCCCATCACGGACGGGCGGAGGAACGCGAATTTCAGGGTGATGAACAACGGCAGGTATTTCAGCATCACTGCCAATCTCGACCTCACATGCCTGGCAGGCTACAGCCAGTTTTGAAAGCATTTCCATTATCCGTTCTCCGAGAAACCGAAGGTTGGCAACAGGTGCTGCCCAACCCGGCGAAACGAAACAAAAGGCAGCTCCTGTGGCCGCTCGCGGTCGAATAACCAATCCTCCAATCCGTCTTCGCTGAATCCCAGCGGCTGCATCAGTGTAAAAACTGCCCGCAAAAAGAGGGTTTTGTAACGTTCCACGTCCAGGCGCTGCGGGTCAAATTTCCCGGGCAGGTCCCATGCGTAAACTCCCGGATTGCCAAGGGTAAAAAGAAAGCGAACCCGTTGACCGGGCCGCAGCGATTTTCCAGCAGCCTCTAGTTGCGCCAGCGCCGCGGCAGTAGGCGTGTTCGGTGCTTTGTATTCATCCAGTGTGCGGCTTAACTTGAGGGACACCAGGTATTCTTCCAGCGGCAGAGCACGGCGGTAGATAAGCGAAAGGCGTTTCAGCAGCAGTACGCGGACCTGTGGTAACAGGGCTGGTAGTTCTTCGGCACTCGCGGCTTTGGCCATCAGCTTCAGCGTTTCCATCTGCATACCTGAGATGCAGGCCGGGGTATCTCCGCGCCGGGCTTCGATGCCGCGAATCTTGATAGTGCCATCCTGAAAGACGCCAAAGTAGCGGTTGGGAACCGGGATGCGCACATCACGTCGGGAAGGTAGAAAAGCTACCCAGCGGAAGACGCCGTCGATTGAAATGGGCAAGCCGGTATTGGTGGACACTTCATCCAGAATGGGTTGGAAATCCTGTACGGTTTTTAACCCAGGCTTGCGCACCCATAACCCATCCACGTACATGTGCAGCACCTCAAAGCCCTGCTCTTCCGCCACATCCTTGGCAGCCAGAAGGGTTTCGCGCCCGTAAGCGGTCACTGCCTGATGTGCCTCGATACGCCCGAAGCGAGCGTTCTTGTAGCCGAGGTACCCAAAACAGGTCACCAGCAGCCACTTGTGAGCTAAAGAGCACATTTTATAACGTTTCTTGCGTGGATCCCACTCCGGAAGGGTGAGCATTTGCTCTTTGAGCGCGATGCGTTTTTTGAGCAGCGGCTGGAGCGTCAGCGGCACCAGTCCCGGTGTAGTGCGATCAATGGTCATGCCAAGTTCGGGGATCAACTCCGCGTTCGAGGAGCGGCTACCCACGGTTTCGGGAGAGATGTTGAAATGCACCATCACGCTGGGGTACATCGAAATGAAGTCGATCTCGCCGACGTGGCTGTGCAGCCCGATCGTGGGTTGGTACACCAATCCGCCCTGATCTCCATAGAACAGGTTTAACGCACTGCGCGGGTCTTCCGCCTGCTGCTTGTGCCAGGGGATGAGCACGCCCATGTGCAGTGCGGTGGTCATTTGCATGGCAGAGATGCCGGATCCGGGCGAAACCCGGGCGGACATCTGTAATGGTAAACCGGTAATACGTCCCAACTCGAATACACCGTCCAACCCATAATCGCCCCACAGCATGGCGTTGCAGCGGTCGATGTGCAGCCGACCAAACAGGTGGATTTGCTGCCCGCGGTGGATGACCTGCCCGTAGGAGAAATATACCTTTTCCCCGCGCCGGGCCACCCCGCGCGCCGGTTCACGGTTGAGGGGCAGTGGCACCTTCCATTTTTTTGACAACTTCATCAGGTGGTCAATCAGCCAGGTGTCGCCCCAGTTGGTCAGTAGAATATCGGGATCGTAGGTTTGCAGGATGGATGCAACGTTAATAATGAAGGGGCGCTCTGGCTGCAGGGGGATGCGCCCGGTGCGCTTTTCGTAACGGATGAGCAGCTCGGTCGGGTCGCTGTGAGCGGGGTTGATATCCGGCTCCAGCGAAAGAATGCGCAGCGGTGGCGGGGGCGGGTCCAATTCCCAGGGTGTATCCAGCGCCTGGATGGATTGGATGACGCCCTGCTCATCTGTGCTGACGCGGCAATAGGCCAGCGGGTAGACGCCGGTTTGTGCCTGGTAGCGCAATGAAAGCTGTACATCTGCATCGTAGAAGGTGACATCTGGAAAATCATGGCTGAGGCGTTGAAACAGCAGCGGCTGCAGGGTGGTCTGCTCCACTTCGATTCCGAGCACAGGAATATCGGTGTTTACGAACAGGTCGCGGCGTCGTGTATCGAACAACCGCAGTTTGATGGGTTGCTGCGATAACTGGCGGCGCAGCTCCTGCAGCCGCGCATGCGGCGCGGCGGCATAGAAGGTGATTGGAAAGGGCTGTGTAAAGCGGCGGCGGGAGCCATCTTCGGACAGGAACCACAACACCAATCCTCGGTGAGGTGTCTCGAAGATATCCATTACCCAGCCCAAGTGATTGAAACCCGGTTGCGCGTCCATCAGCCCTGCTCCTCATCCGGCGACGGGGTGATGCCGGTCAGCATCTCTTCTATCAACTGGCGCAGGCGCATGGTTTCTTTGTGCTCTTCCAACAGCATCGCCAGCAGGAAGGTTTCGAATGGCAGGGCATGCGCGGCGTAGGCGGCGGCGGCCAGGTGTTTTTGAGCAGCGGCAAACAGGTCATCGACCACCAATTGATCGCTGCGCCGCAGGGCGCGCCGAAAACGTGAGAAGGCTTCCTGCTCTCCCAGAAAAACCTGGGTAATGGATGGTAGGGTGCGTCCCATGAATACCTCGCTAGAATAATCTCGGCATGGCGGCGGGTACAGGTGTTTCCGCCTGCCAGATACTGTCAACAAATGCCAGCATCTCATTCAGCAGGGATTGCTGATCCGGGCGGGCCGGCTGCGCGGGCCGCAGGCTGATGAGCAGCGGCGAGCGCATGGATATGGTTGTAAAGTACCGCTTGCACAACATTAATAGACGCTGGCGTTCAATGAGATTGACATTCTCATCGTAGAAGGTGGCCAGCAGGTCAAATACCAGCGTCACTGGCGGCTGCGCCTGTGCAGGGTAGTGATGGTTTTGCAGCGCCGCGTCGGAGAGCAGCGCTTCCATCTGGTAGCAGGTGAATGCGCGCGCCAGACTGATGCCCGCCAGGGCTGGATCGATATCGGCTGTGAATCGGCGGATGGAACGCGCCACGATGTAGGCGTTGAAGTGGTTGCCGCCATCCAGCACCCGCACCGGCCCGTGCAGTGAGAAGCGCGCGGCGGTTTCAAGCATCAGGGTGCGCCCGGCATGCGGGGCCAGGATTGCCAGGATTTGGCCGCTGGTCAGTTCAATCGTATCTGTGGGGTAGTGGGTGACGGAATTCATCATATTTGTATTATATAGAATATATGTTCTATTGTCAATAAGATGTGAATAAGCTAAGGAAGTATTAAATTTTGAGATCAAAATGACAATAAAAGGGTTTTCATCGAAAAGTCGCTGGTAGGTTGGGGAGAGGACATCAGTCCGAAACCCAACAACAAAATGAGCGGAAAGTTGGATTGAGATTTTAATCTCGAAAACCAACAACATTAAGTAACTGTATAAAAGATAATATTGAGAAAGTGATTTACTACACCTGACAAATAACATGGTTTTGGGTATAAACAATCACGGTATATTAAGGAAGCTTTTCCGGGAGGAACTTATGCTGGGAACTATCGTAGCTGCGGGGATGATCGTCTGTGCTTTTCAGGCAATCCGAACCGGGCGCCTGCTGAACTCTGCTATCTGGCTCGCGGGCTGCAGCGCTTTTACAGCAATCCTGTTGTATATGCTTGGTGCTCAACAGATCGCGGTCATCGAATTGAGCGTTGGCGCTGGTTTGGTCACAGTTTTGTTTGTTTTTGCAATCAATATTACCGGGGATGACGTCAGCACCATCCTGCCTTCCATCCCGCGGCCCGCGGCGTGGACCATGGTGATCCTCTCCGTGGCTTTATTCACCTGGATGGTGGTTCCCAATTTGGGAATACCCACCACCATAAACCCGCACTCATCCACCTTAACCAACCTCTGGTCGCTGCGTGGAGCAGACCTCATGCTTCAGGTTGTCATCATCTTTGCCGGCGTACTGGGAATTCTCAGCCTGCTATCTGACTCCGAAAAACATTTACCAGCAGAAGGCGAGGTTGAAGAATGATCATCAACTTACAGACGGTTGTTGCTTCGGCAGTGATCTTGCTCATCGGTGTGGGTATATATGCGCTGCTGGTGACCCGCAATATGATCAAAGTCATCGTTGCTCTTCAAATCCTGGTAAAAGGCGTGATCCTCGCGCTGGTATTGGCTGGCAATATGCAGTCAAAGATCTTCCTGGGCCAGAGCATGGCGCTGACGGTGATCGTCGCCGATACGATTGTAGCCGTGGTAGGACTAGCCCTTGCTGTTCAAGTACGAAAAGCTGTCGGTTCTCTTGATCTCAAAGACCTGACGTCTCTGAGGAGATGAGGATGACAGCTGCTTTGATCCTTTCTTCGATTTTCCTTCCCTGGGTTGGCGCGCTGGTTATCTGGTTGATTGGTGATGACCACCGCAAATGGTTGAACATTATTACTGTTGGGTTTTCTGCACTGGCCAGCCTCGCGGCGCTCTTGTTAAGTGGCTATATTTCGGAAACTGTTGCAATTGTCATCCCAATGGGCAGCGCTTTTGGCGATCTAACTTTCCGCGCGGATGCACTTGGAGTTTTATTGGTTTGCATTGCCACCGTTATAGGCTGCCTGGCTGTGATCTTCTCCATTGATTATATGAAACACGAAGAGCAGCTTGCACGTTATTATGCTTTTATTTTGTTCTTCATTGGAGGTATGGCGGGGCTGGTGCTCACAGGCAGCCTGATGTTCATGTTCCTTTTCTGGGAGATCACCGCGTTATGTTCTTACGCACTCATCTCTTTTCATAATGACGACCCGAAAGCAGTAAAAGGCGGAATCAAAGCTTTGATCATCACACAGGTTGGCGGAGTTGGTCTGCTGGTTGGCGCATTGATCATTTACAGTCAAACCGGCAGCTTTGATATCAATCAATTCCTTGCCAACCCCGCAATGGTTCCAACCAATTTATTATCTATAGCAGCCTTTGGTTTTCTCATTGCTGCTGCCGCAAAATCAGCCCAGTTTCCATTCCAAACATGGTTGCCGGATGCCATGGAAGCTCCAACCCCGATCAGCGCGTTGATCCACGCGGCGACCATGGTCAATGCCGGCGTGTACTTGTTGGCGAGATTCTACCCGGCATTTGAAGGTGTCCCAGGATGGAAAACATCTGTGATCAGTGTAGGCGTAATCACAGCGTTAATTGCCAGCATCATGGGCCTGGTTGCAAATGATCTTAAGCGTGTGCTGGCTTATTCGACCGTATCCCAATTAGGATATATGGTATACGCGGTTGGTCTGGGGGCGGTGTTTGCTGCCCAATTCCATTTGCTCAGCCATGCTGTGTTCAAGGCGCTATTATTCCTGGCTGCCGGAGCCGTGATCCACGGTGCGGGTACCAGGGACATGCGATTAATGGGCGGACTTGGAAAGAAAATGCCTTTTATTCGATTAAGTTTTATTATCGGGGCGCTGGCTTTGTCCGGTATTCCTATATTGAATGGATTTTGGAGTAAAGAACTGATCCTGGAAGCTGGATTGGCGGATGGTCCGCGTCTGGCCTATGGATTAATGGTGATGGGGGCGGGCATCACAGCTCTCTATACCTTAAGGTGTGTATGGTTGGTATTTTATGGCGAACCTCGCAGCGATCTACATGCGCATGATGCGGCGCCAGCGATGCGTGTAGCCTTATTTCCATTGATTGGTGGAAGCCTGTTGACCTGGCTCATCGCAGGAGAATTAAGTTCAGCATCCCATGTTTCGATGCCTTTCCATGAAATGCACACACTTACTACGATGGATGTCGTAAAAGAGGTAGCTCTGGCTCCTGCCACACTGATCGCCATGCTGGTTGTCTTTGCCGGATTTGCATGTTGGATCTGGCGACGGAAATTAAGGGGAATAACCAAGTCTCTGCGATTTATTGCTGCCTGGGCTGAAAATAACTTCGGATTTGAAGCTATAAATACAGCCATTGTTCGAGTTACAAATTCAAGCGCCGAGATGTTGAGAAACCTCCAAACGGGCTACCTGAGTTGGAATATTTTTGCCGTGATGGCCGGGCTTCTGATCCTTCTAGCCGTCCTGATATGGGGAGCTTGATATGAGCATTACGAACTTAATGTGGCTGATCATCATACCACTGGCTTCTTCGCCTGTGATCTATCTTGCTGGCAGGCTGACCTCGCGATCATTCAGGTTCCATTCAAAGCATAATATATCCCGTTGGTTGTCGCTTGCATCCATATTCCTCACCTGGATACCATTGATTTCTGTTATGAATGATATGAAGGATGGGAAGAATATCGATTTGCTAACTGATCAGGTGTATCTTCTTTTTGACGGAATCAGCTTGGCTCTGACTTTTTCAACCCTCCTACTCGGTACGCTGGCAATTCTCTTTTCCGGAAAGTATCTTTCAAGAGAAGAAGGGGAAGAAAAATTCTACGGGTTGTTCTCAATCATGGTTGGATCGATCATAGGATTGAGCTGCGCAACAGACCTCTTCAACTTATGGATCTGGTTCGAGATCATGGCTATCAGCACATTTACACTCGTAGCTTTTTATAGAAATCTACCGGGAGCTTTGGAAGCCGGAGTTAAATACCTGGTTCAGAGCGCATTGGGCTCTGTATTCATTCTGTTGGGCATATCCCTGGTTTTTGGCCAGACTGGTTCACTGGATCTTGAGAATATCAAAACCTTTTACCAGGTTAGTCCTGGCTTGCTTGCGGCTGGCGGATTATTCTTTATTGGTTTTGGTATAAAGGCCGCACTTGTTCCGCTTCACACATGGCTGCCGGATGCGCATTCCCAGGCGCCTTCCACTATCAGTGCAATGCTCTCCGGTGTTGTCATTGAGGCTGGACTGATTGCACTTCTTAGGGTGTTGGGCGCCTTAGCGCATGTCACTTCGACATGGGGCATCCTATTTATTGGCATGGGAGCCATAAACATGATCGTTGGAAACCTGATGGCTCTTCGACAAAGCCAGATCAAACGAATGCTGGCTTATTCCAGCATAAGCCATATTGGGTACATGATCACTGGTTTAGGGATTGCGATTTCCTGGAAGACACCATTCGGCGCGGAAGGCGCCTTTTTCCACCTCATTAACCATGCCATGATGAAGGGATTGGCATTTCTTGCAGCTGGAGTTTTTCTCTATGTATTGATCATTCGAAATGGAAAACATGATACGCTGGCGATCTCCGACCTGAAAGGCGCTTCGATACGTTACCCAATTGAGACATTCGCACTAAGCATTGCATTACTGGCTCTCGGTGGTTTGCCGCCGCTCTCCGGCTTTATGTCCAAGTGGATGATCTTCACCGCCGGATTTCAGACTTCTGAACCATGGATCTATGCTGCTGTGATTTTCATGGCATTAAACAGCGTACTATCGCTTGGATATTATGCACCAGTGATAAACCAGTTATACCAGCGTGAACAATCTCCGCTTGTGCTTGCGGGGAAGAGATCATCACTTTCAATGAAAATTCCACTGGTATTATTGACCCTGGCTGTCATTGTCCTGGGTTTTTACCCGGTTCTATTCAAATGGTTCTATTCCATCGCAGGAAGTACGTTCATGGCATTATTTTCTTAGGTAATAAACTATGGATTTCCTCCTCTCTCCCCCGATAGCTTTCCTGATCTACCTCCCGGCTGTATATTTGATCGTCCTGCTAGGCAAAAAGATGGCAGGCACTGCCTCCAGATCCGATTTGAAATCTTCACTGTATGGATCCGGTGAGGAAGCGCCGACGAATTTTGCCTCGCCAGGTTACAAGCCTTTCTTTTTGGTGGCATTATTCTTTGCAATTCTACATCTTGGCATCCTTGTTTTGGGCTTTGGCAACCTTAACATGATAGAGGGGATATTTCTCGGAGGATTGATATTTGCGTTAATAGCTTTGATACTGGGCTAGAATTTAGATAGGAATATTATGGCGATTCAACTGGATCAAACATGGAACAATGTTTTGGATACTATAAAAACCTGGGCGCGAATAAATTCTCCCTGGGCAATTCATTTCAATAGCGGCTCCTGTAATGGTTGTGATATAGAGATATTGGCGACCTTGACCCCGCGATATGACCTTGAGCGGCTGGGCATAAAACTGCAAGGCAGCCCCAGGCATGCGGATGTTCTTATCTGTACCGGACCGGTAACCCGCCAGGCGCGTGAAAGATTGATCCGCACTTATGAGCAAATGCCTGAGCCAAAATTTGTTGTGGCAGTTGGCTCGTGTGGCATCACCGGCGGTGCTTTTGAAGGTTGTTACAACGTCTGCAATGGTATCGATAAAGTGATCCCTGTGGATGTGTATATCCCTGGCTGCCCGCCTCGCCCGGAGGCTATCATTTTTGGGGTTGCCAAGCTCTTGGAGTCGCTTAAACCTGGACAAAAGAAGAAACTGGGTGAACCAATTTTTGTAGATGATGCAGATATTAAAACTATGATTCGTGATCAGATGAATACTGACGGAACAGGTGATTAGCATGGATACGCAACAACTCCTCGAAAAAGCTGAAAGCATCCTAACTGAATATAGTTTGGCAGTAAATAAACCCGAAGAGAACAGAATGGATGTAATAGTAACAAAAGAACAACTAGTCCTGGCAGCGGATGCGCTCGAATCGAGCGGATGGGGCTATTTATCCACCATTACCGGTTTGGACCATCCTGCTTCTGATTTAGTAAAATCTGAAGAAAAACAATGGGAACATGTTGCTGATACCCACGGGCAAACTGGTTTTGGGTATGCAGGTTCGCTGGAAGTACTTTACCATTTTTGTTACCGAGCCGCTATCGTTACAATTCGTGTGCAATTGAGCCATACAGACCCAATTGTGCCAAGCATTTGTGATGTCATTCCCTCTGCGACTTTGTATGAGCGTGAATTGATGGAAATGTTCGGCATCCAGGTAACAGGATCTCCCAATACGGATCATCTGTTGCTGCCGGATGACTGGCCGGAGGAAGTTTATCCGTTGCGAAAAGAATTTACCGGCTTCAATGATGATTCAGAAGGGCATGGAATTAAAAATGCTTGAAAACCAACATCCAGAAAAATTCATTGTTCCTATCGGACCACAGCATCCAGCATTGAAAGAACCTGGTCATTTTGAATTCACTGTGGATGGTGAAAATGTGACCGGAGCATCTGTTCGCTTGGGTTTTGTCCATCGAGGTATTGAAAAAGGGACAGAAAGCCGAAATTACATCCAGAATCTGTATTTACTTGAACGAATTTGCGGAATCTGCTCTCATGTACATGCCATGGCTTTTGCACAGGGCGTGGAAAAACTGGCCAATATAACAGTTCCTCCTCGTGCGCAGATGATCCGGGTTTTAGTAGCAGAGATGGAACGTATCCATTCCCACATGTTATGGCTTGGCGTAGCCGCTCATGAGGCTGGATTTGACACATTATTCATGTACTCCTGGCGCGACCGTGAAAAAGTGATGGACTTGCTTGAAAATTTGTGTGGCAACCGCGTGAATTACTCCATCAACGTTCTGGGCGGTGTAAAAGAAGATGTAAATGATACAATCCGGGATTCAATTTTGAACGGTGTCGATTACCTTGAAGAACGCACTCATTTATACCTTAAGCTAGTGACAACAGAACGAACGTTGGTTGGTCGTACCCGTGGCATTGGTTATATGACCAAAGAATTGGCGGCAAAACTGGGAACCGTCGGCCCTACAGCCCGTGCATCTGGTCTGGAACGCGATATTCGCGTGGAAGCACCATATGGTGCCTATGCCGATATGCCAGTCAAGATCGTTGTAGAGACTGCTGGAGACCTGGAAGCCCGGTTTGTTGTGCGCATCAAAGAATTGTTTGAAAGCTACCGCTTGATTCGCCTGGTTCTTGAAAAATTGCCAGAAGGAGAATTGACAACCAAAATGCCCCGCCGCATTCCTGAAGGAGAGACCATCAGCCGGGTGGAAGCGCCTCGTGGTGAGCTGTTCTACTTCATAAAGAGCAATGGCACAGATATACCTGATCGTGTTAAGGTGCGGACTCCTAGCATAAACAATTTCGCCTCTGTGATTGCAACTGCGGTCGGGCACAAGCTGGCAGATATTCCCATGATCCTCTCCGGGATCGACCCATGCTTTTCGTGCAATGACCGCATGGTTACGATTAAAGGTGATGAGATCGCTGCCGGTTGGAATTGGGAAGACCTTCGGAAATATGGAATAGATTATTACCTATGAACCTGAACGTACATCCAATAATCGCGTTATTGATCTTTCCTGGTGGTTTGTTCATTCTGGCGGCAGGAATGATCTACGAATTTATTGACCGCAAATTAATTGCAAGATTCCAGAACCGCATCGGACCGCGCTGGTTCCAACCGCTGGCAGATTTTGTTAAACTGCTCGCGAAAGAGGAAATCATCCCGGCAGGAGTGAACCCGCATTTATTCACGTTTTTACCGGTCTTTGCCCTGGCAGGCGCATTGACCGCGGCTTTGTATGTTCCCATCGCCGGGTTCGAACCAGCTTATCATTTTACAGGTGATCTTGTCGTTACCATATATATGCTTAGTATTCTGACCCTTTGCACAGGACTGGCAGGGGCAAACGTCGCCAGCCGGTTTTCGATCATCGGCGCTGTGAGGACTCTAACCCAGCTTTTTTCCTATGAGGCGCCCTTCTTATTGTCGCTGTTTGGACCGGCCATCGCGGCAGGCAGCCTGGATATTTCCGTGATCAGCCAGTATGTCAATTCCCACCCCTGGATGCTGCTTTATCAACCAGTTGGATTCGTTGTTTCGTTGATTGGTTTAATGGGAAAATTGGAAATGCCGCCATTTGATGCCCCTGAAGCAGAAACCGAGATCGTTTCTGGCGCTCTCACTGAATACAGCGGCCGGGGGTATGCGTTGTTTCGCCTTGGGCGCAATGTGGAATTGGTGATCGGTTTAACACTTGTAGCTGCTTTCTACCTGGGCGGGGTGGCAAATCCATTGATGTTTATACTCAAAACGTTCGGTCTGCTATTTGTGGTTGCTGCCTTGCAATCGCTTTTCGCCAGGTTAAGGATTGATCAAACGGTTGGTTTGTGGTGGCGAACTGGAACTCTTCTTGTGCTGGCACAACTGCTGGTGTTGATCATCCTGAAAGGATCAGGTGTAAATCTATGAAAATAGGCAGCATGATCGGTGATATCTTCAAATCACTCTTCAAAAAACCTGCGACAGTTCAATATCCGTACGAACGCATCCAAGCGCCAGAAAGATACAGGGGGCAGCTTTTCTGGGATCCGGAAAAATGCACTGGCTGCCAGTTATGTATTAAAGATTGCCCGAGCGATGCAATTGAATTGATCGTCCTGGACAAGGTCAACAAACGCTTCGTCATGCGATATGATATGGATAAGTGTACTTACTGTGCTCAATGCATTGCCAGTTGCAGGTTAAAATGCCTCAATATGGACAGCAATCAATGGGAACTGGCATCGATCAATAGAGAGCCATTCACTGTTTATTATGGGAAGGATGAAGATGTCAAATTCCTCCTGGCTGACCTCCCTGCGCGCGAACATCCAACCCAGCAAGAATGAACCATTAAAAAAAACACTCTTCATCGGAGTTGGTCAGGAAAGTAACGGCGATGATGCGGTTGGGCTGGTCATTATTAGTGAGATCATAAAATGGGGTGTTGAGTCCACACTTTTTTGGTTTTTGGATGCGGGAGCAACCCCAGAAAACCACACACACCGAATACGAAAAATTCAACCAGAATTGGTGATTTTTATTGATGCCGCTCAGATGGATAAAAAACCGGGTGACATCAGGTTAATGAATTTGAATGAGATAGCAGGTCTCAGTGCGACGACCCATAGTTTGCCATTTTCTACTTTGGGGCAATACTTGAAAACTGAAATTGGTTGTGATGTTCTCATTTTGGGAATTCAACCAGAACGAAACCAGCCAAACACTTTATTGTCTGAGAAACTTCAGGTTGTTTCTGCGCAGTTTGTTGATTACCTCACAAACTTACTTTGTTGCATGGAATGAATATTACTATTTGAGCTGAGGCATAAGAGAACAATGGAATGTAAAACGACCATCGAAATTATTTCACAATGTGCGCAAATTCCATCCTTCACGACCTATGAAGAACGCATATTGCCATATATCGAACAATTTGTAACAGGTATTAGTGAAGCCGAAATGATATTGGTAGCGGAGAATAACATCATCGTTCGAATGCCTGGCGATCCTAAAAAACCGACCATCGCACTTTCTGCCCATCTAGATAAGATCAACCACTTCGGAAAGGATTGGATCAATCTCCTGTCTGTTTCGATGACCGATGAAAAGATCATTGGCCAGTTGGATGACGCAGTCGGTATAGGTTTGTGTTTATCAATATTGCAGCAATCTGCGAAAGCCGCTTTTCCTCCATTGTTGCTGCTATTTTCGGAAATGGAAGAAGGCTATGGATTAAAGCATCACCCGGAGTGGCTGCGGAATAATGGTCAAGGCATACATTCTGGACTCGGCGCTGAACGGATCAGTACGTTTCTCATAGATAACAACATGCTGCCGGACTTGGTTATAACCATCGATACTACACCGCTTTTCAAAGGTGATTCCGGTCTAGCGATATATACAGATCATTGGGAAAAGAATGGTCTGGTACCGACGCCTGAATTAGAATCAGCAACCGATAAAATCTACCAGGAATTCGTTGCTATTGATCCGGAATTAATGAAGAGCAATAACACGAATGATTATCTGACATATGGGAAAATGCTCAATCAGGGAAATAATCAACCTATACCCAGTATCGCGCTGGAACCTGCGATTTTCCCATACCATCAGCAAGGTGAAAAGATATTCCTGAAAGATATCGAACGACTGGAAAAATGTTTATTGGGATATCTGGAAAGTGTTTAGAAACACGATAGAGAGTAGAGAATAGAAATTCGAAATTGGGGCTTACTAGTCGATTCTAATTAATCTTGTTACCAATGATGATTTCAGTTTTTAGGGAACAATTCTCTTTTCATGACTCTGTTCTCTCCACTCTCACATCGTTACTCCCAATCTTCAACCCCAAGTTGATTCACCTGATGATGCAAAATCCCCTTCACGATGGCGAGGGTAATGGTCGAGACTATGATCAGGATGATGGAAAGTGTCAACGCCTGGGATAGATCGATCTCAAAGCCAATGAATATCGCGAGAGGCATCGTTTGGGTGCGCCCGGGGAAGTTGCCGGCGAAAATTAATGTAGCTCCGAATTCTCCAAGGGCACGCGCCCAGGTGAGTACCGCGCCGCTGATCAGTGCTGTACGGGAGATTGGTAAAATGATATGGCGGAAAACTTCCCATCGGTTCGCGCCATCCAGCGCGGCAGCCTTGCGAAGTTCACAATCAACGTTGGCAATACCAATCGCTGCGGATTTGATATATAGAGGCGCTGCAATAAAAGTTTGCGCCATGATCACGGCGGTTTCAGTGAAAGGTATCTCGATCCCAATCTGCGATAACCATGCGCCGACCAACCCGCGCCGCCCGAAAGCCATCAGCAAGGCTACACCTGCCACTGCCGGAGGTAATACTGTGGGCAGGTCAACAAGTGTATCGACCAATCGGTGGAAGCGGTACTTACGGTGAGAGAGGTAATAGGCTACCGGAGTGCCGAGTATGATGGTGGCGATCACTGTGATGAAGGTGGTCCTTAAACTCAACAGAATGGCTAACCGTATTTGTGGATTGCTCAGGTTTTCTGTGAGATTCGTCCAGTCATTACGCCAGAACAAACCAACTATGGGAATGATAAGGAAGAAAAGGTATGGCAGAATGCTGATCTTCCAGTAATCTGCGGAATGTCTCGACGAAGCATTGCGTTTGCTCACAGGTTGTTTCTCAATTCCGATTCGGCTTCGTCCAGCCAGAGCAGCATTGATCGAACTTGATGCAGGCGGAAGTTATCCACGGTTTTTTTGAAAGCGCGTGATTCTGTGGATGATATGAGTTTCTCCAATATGGATTGCCATTCGAGGCAGTTCATGCGTTGGGCTTGAATTAATGCCATTGCTTTATCGATACCAAATTGCGTAGCAAAATAGAGTTTGCCTAAGAACTCTTGCCGCATCTCGCGTGGATGATCCACGGGCAGGGCGGTCCACACATGAAAAGCGGAAATACCTTCGGACGTTGCCTTGAATTCCCGCCTGGCGATGAAAGATTTGGTGGTGACATGGGAGGAGCTGACCAACCCTGCTGCTTCCAACTTTTCCAGCAGAGCATAAAGCTGACTTTGTTTGATATGCCACACTTCGGCGAGATCGTTAAATTTTGAGAGTTCTCGATACAGATCATATCCATGCACCGGTTTTTCAATGAGGAAACCGAGCAGGATGAATTCAAGTGAGAGGGGTAAGGATCGGCGGGGTGACATATTCAATCAATGACTAATAATAGAATAATTATATCAAGAGATTACGATTTGGTATCAATTATCTTTTGTAGAGTAAAATAAATTGTTCAAATTCACATCTCTGCTATTAGTAGTCAATTTCAAAAAACGAATTTAAAATGATCTTATGAAAATTCAACTTATTCGCAGCGCCACAATCAAACTATACTACGCTGGGCAAACCATCCTCATTGATCCATATCTGGCTGCCAGGTATTCCCGGCCATCTTTCACCGGGAAATCCCTTAACCCGTTGGTCGATCTTCCCTTTTCGCCGGAGGAAGTCATCATAGATATTGACCTGGTGATCGTTTCGCATATGCACTCGGATCACTTCGATCCAGCCGCACAGGAACTATTGCCGAAGGCTATTCCCATCCTATGCCAGCCTGAGGACCAAAAACAGATCAGCCGGATGAGATTTTCGAATACCATCCCTATTCTTGATCAAATAAATTGGAAAGGAATTGACATCACCCGAACACCTTGCCAGCATGGCAGCGGTAATGTTCTTGCTGAAATGGGGAGCGCATCCGGTTTCATTTTAAAGGCTGACAAAGAACCAACTGTTTACTGGGTTGGTGATACCATCTGGTTTGATGGGGTAGAAGCTGCGATCATGCGCAATAAACCGAAGATCATCATCACCCATTCCTGCGGAGCGGAATGGGGTGACCAGGTATTGATCCTCATGGATGACGTTCAAACCGCTGCAGTTTGTAAATTTTCACCGAATAGTGTTATCGTCGCCACTCACATGGAAGCGCTCGATCACGCCACCGTTTCACGCGTTGACTTACGGCAGTATGCAACCGACCATGGAATATCGAATGAGCAACTTCTCATTCCTGCCGATGGTGAAACGATAAAAATTTAGTCAACCATCAGTTATCATTTCTCAATTCTCGAATCCCTTAAACCTATATCTCAAAATCCCCGCCAGACCAGACGCCCTGCTCTGAGATGTGCAATGCGTTTCCATTCGCATGGATCTCAAGCTGAGCTTCCATTTTTTCGATCCGCTTCATCAGACTTACCAGTGATGACCCGACCAGGTCAGGCAGCAGATTATGTTCCAGGTCCGCTTTGTGTTCATGCTTAGAGGGTTGAGTGCGGCTGACGATTTGACCAGGAATTCCTACCACCACCGACTGTGATGGCGTCGATTTGACTACGACTGCGTTTGCGCCAACGCGGGAATCTGCTCCGATTGTAATATTTCCCAATACCTTTGCGCCAGCGCCAATCACCACGCCGTCCTCGAGTGTTGGGTGGCGCTTCCCCTTCTCAAGACGTACGCCGCCTAACGTAACGCCGTGGTATATTGTTACGTCATCCCCAATCTCTGCTGTCTCGCCGATGACCACACCCATGCCATGATCAATAAAGAAACGCTTGCCGATCTTTGCGCCGGGGTGGATCTCGATACCGGTCCACCAGCGTGTGATCTGGGAGATCATACGTGCTAGCAGCTTTAGCTTATGAATCCAAAACCAGTGGGACAATCTATGAAACCAAATGGATTGAAGACCAGGGTAGCAAATCAACACCTCCAACATACTGCGTGCAGCCGGGTCCCGCTCGAAAACGGATTGGATATCTTCTTTCATTAAAGTCAACATTTCATCAACTCCTATTATTTCAATCTGCCAGGTTGGCGTATAAGGGTGTGCTCAAATAGCGTTCCCCAAAAGATGGAATGATGACAACGATTATCTTTCCCTCGTTCTCTGATTTTCGGGCAATTTGTAGGGCAGCCCAGGTGGCAGCACCGGATGAAATTCCAACCAACAGCCCTTCCTCACTCGCCATCCGACGGGCTATATCAAATGCATCTTCGTCCTTTACCCTGATGATCTCGTCATAGATATTGGTATTAAGGATTGATGGGATAAACCCTGCTCCTATTCCCTGAATTTTATGCGAACCTTTCTTATCACCAGATAGTACAGCAGAGGCATCCGGTTCAACAGCGATCACTTTGATATTCGGATTCCTTTGTTTTAGAATCTCTCCAACGCCAGTGATGGTACCACCCGTACCAACACCTGCTACCAGGAAATCTACCTTTCCTTCCGTGTCATCCCATATCTCGATGGCGGTAGTATTTCGATGGATCTCTGGATTAGCCGGGTTGTTAAATTGCTGTAATAGCAGGTAGTTGGGATTTTGAGCAATAAGCTCTTCAGCCTTTTGAATAGCTCCCGGCATGCCATCGGCGCCTGGAGTGAGGATGAGTTCGGCTCCGTACGCCCGCAAGAGCATACGCCGCTCTCGGCTCATGGTATCTGGCATGACCAGTACACATTGATACCCACGAGCAGCACTGACCATGGCAAGTGCGATTCCCGTATTGCCGCTGGTTGGCTCGATAATGACTGTGTCTGGTTTGATCAAGCCTGCCTTTTCAGCCGACTCGATCATGGCGTAACCAATGCGGTCTTTGACACTGTGCGCCGGATTGAAAAATTCCAGTTTGGCCAGTATTTGCGTGTTTGTCTTAGGTGTTATCCGGTTAAGACGGACGAGGGGTGTGTTTCCGATCAGTTCGGTTATGTTATTTGCAATTTTCATGAGAACCTCTTGAATAGAAAATAGAGAATTGATAATTGAATGAGGCTCAGGTGAAAAGATGATGAAATACCTGAAATCCTCAGGTTGGTGTACCAGATGATGGAGTAGTTGCGGGAAGACCTGCCGCTTTGTTTGAAATTTTTAATAATGGGAAAGTCAAACCGGGGCGGCGAAAATCAATCCCGCCCTGGACATGTGCAATAGTACGAAAATGAGTAATTGAGAAATTTCTTTCATATAATGCTGAATTATACGAACCATGGGCTATACGTCAAGCATGAGGTTATACAGGAATTCCAAAAAGATTGTCAATGAGAACCGGTTATTCTCATGTGTAACAGATCGTAAAATTCCACCATATTTCCAGAGTTGAACTTCAGCTTTAGAATTCACCATTGCCTGTGCTCGAAATGTTCTGATCACACCATTGGGCTTTGTAGCAGTTATTTCAAGCGTACTTCCTGGCTGAAGTTTATTCATGTCCGTAATTGTCAGTAATTCATCACCGTGTAACGCAAGAGTGCTGCTATTCTCTCCATTCAAAAACTTGCAGGGGCAGAATTCCCATCCCTATCAAATTGGAACGATGGATACGCTCGAAAGGATTCGGCGATTACAGCCTTAACACCCAGCAACAGTGGACCTTTTGCAGCCCAATCGCGGCTGGAGCCAGTGCCGTATTCTTTACCTGCCAGGACAACCAGGTCAACTGCTATCTTGTTGATATCGCATGGCAGCATCATAAATGGTCATTTCTTTTACGTCAGGATAATGGAGCGTAAACCCGCCTTCAACGCCGGGCAGCATCTGGTTCTTAATGCGTATATTGGCAAAAGTGCCCCGCACCATCACTTCATGATTGCCGCGCCGTGATCCATATGTATTGAAGTCAGAAGTGGAGACTTCTTTGTCCGTTAGGTATTTTGCAGCAGGGGAGTTCATGGAGATGGAACCAGCGGGGGAGATGTGATCGGTTGTGATCGAGTCGCCAAAGATAGCCAGAATCCGTGCGTTATGGATTGAGGTTTTTCCAGCCTTAGCTGGATTGCAGAATGGATGTTCAAGGATATAAGTGGATGAGGAGCTCCAGGGATATAAAACACTCGCATCAGAATTGATCGCCTGCCAACGTTCATCACCTTCGGAAATATGCGCATAGGCAGCGATGTATAATTTTTGGTCAATTACACGATTGATCACATCCTGTACTACATTGTTTGTTGGCCAAATATCGCTGAGGTACACTGGTGCACCATCGTTGGAAATTCCAAGAGGAGATTTAATGAGATCGTTTTGAATATTACCTGATAACGCATAGGCAACAACCAGGGCAGGGGATGCCAGATAATTGGCCTGTACAAGCGGATGTATGCGTCCTTCAAAGTTGCGGTTCCCGGAAGATACCGAAACTGTATTGAGATGCCCAGTTTTGATCGCCTCGTTTACCAACTGTGAGAGCGGACCAGAATTGCCGATACATGTGGTGCAGCCATAACCCACCAGGTGAAAACCAAGTTTTTCCAGTGGTTCCACCAGGTCAGCTATTTTTAGGTATTCCATGACAGCTTTCGAACCTGGTGCCAGGCTGGTTTTTACGAAGGTTTTGGAGTGCAAACCCAGGGCAACAGCTTTTTTCGCGAGTAATCCCCGCGCTGATCAATGCGAATGGGTTGGAAGTATTCGTACAGGAAGTGATGGCCGCGATTACAACGGAGCCATGTGTGAGGATTGAGCTTTCATCTTGTATTGCAATTGGGATTTCTCTGGAGAGATCTTCTCGAGCAATCCCATAACCACCTTTTTCAATGGGGTTTAATAATGCGCTCTGGTAATTAGAGCGTATCTGGGAAAGCGGCACCAGGTCCTGCGGGCGTTTGGGGCCGGCCAATGCTGGTTCGACCTTATCCAGTGCCAGATCGATCGTCTTTGTGTATTTTGGTTCAACGGAGCCGTTGCTTCGGAACAGCCCCTGCAAACGATAATAAGTCTCAGTAAGCCTGGCTTGTTCATCAGACCTGCCTGTCAAGCGAAGATAAGCAATCACAGCGTCATCCACCGGGAAGTAAGCAGCCGTGGCGCCATATTCCGGCACCATATTTGCCAGCATTGCCCGATCTGGAACAGATAGAGCATCCAGCCCGGCACCGTAGAATTCAACCATATTATTTACCACGCCCAGATTGCGAAGTAAATGAGTAAGAGTAAGGACGATATCTGTTGGAGAAGAACCTTCTTTCAAACTTCCGGTGACATTGACTCCGACAACATCAGGAATAAGTGTTTCAACTGGCTGTCCGAGCATCGCGGCAGCGGCTTCGATTCCGCCCACACCCCATCCAAGCACCCCCAAACCATTTACCATGGTTGTATGTGAATCTGTGCCAAATACGCTGTCCGGATACACCCATTTTGCTCCATTCTTCTCAGAAACCATGGCAACCCGAGCCAGATACTCCAAATTAACCTGGTGGACAATACCTGAGGCAGGTGGGATGACATTGAAATTTTTGATCGAAGCCTGCGCCCACTTGAGAAATTGATAGCGTTCATGGTTACGTTTGTACTCGATCTCAGTGTTGAGGGAGTATGCCTGGCCTGACCCTGCATAATCCACCTGGATGGAATGATCAACCACCAGATCAACTGGCAGCAGCGGGTTAATCACGGATGGATCTTTGCCTGCCCTCGCTGCAGCTGCCCGCAGGCATGCCAGATCAACGACCAGGGGAACGCCCGTCAGGTCTTGTAATAGTATACGGGCAGGAGTGAAAGAGATCATTCCATGGTCAATATCCGTTTTTGACCATTTGGACAATTTCTCGATGTTTACCTCGGTTATGAATTCTCCATCAAAATTACGAATGGCGCTTTCAAGCAAAATTCGAACACAGTATGGTAATTGAGCCAGATCAACTGAGTATTTTTCGATTAACTGTTCAAGCGGAAAATAGTGAAATTCCTCATGCCCTACCTGCAGAGTTCTGGTCTGATATTTATTTTGTAACTTTTTGGGCATATTACATTCTCTCAATGATCTGTTCAGCAAATTCCGAAGTGGAAAGTGAGGTGGCATTCTTCATAAGCACGAAGAAATCAGGGGTCACATTTTTGCTTGCGAGCGTCTTTCGAAGGCCATTTTCAATCAAGTTTGCAGCCTCGTTCCAGCCCAGGTAGCGCAGCATCAGCACTGAGCTTAGGATCAATGAACTGGGATTTGCAATATTCTTCCCGGCTATATTTGGCGCGGTACCGTGGGCAGCTTCGAAGATCGCGTCACCGGTGATGAAGTTGATATTGGCGCCTGGGGCAATTCCAAGTCCACCAACCAATGCTGCCAGCGCATCTGAAAGATAGTCGCCGTTCAGGTTGGTAGTGACGAGTACATCCATCTCATGCGGATGGGCGATTGCGCGGTCAAAAGCAGCATCCACGATGACATCCTTTATGATCAGTTTTTTCTCGGCAAGAGCATCTGCCAAATCCTTGTTTGCTGCCTCTTCTCCACTGTGCGTTGACAGTGCGTTTCCACTGTTCTGTTGTATATACATTGTCGCCAAATTCTCTTTCAGCCAGTGCATATGCCCACTTCATAAAGGAGCCTTCTGTGTATTTCATGATGTTCCCTTTGTGGATGATGGTCACCGAAGTGCGCTTATTATGGAGCGCCCAATCGATGGCGGTACGCACAATGCGTTCGGAGCCTTCAATGGAGATAGGCTTTAACCCTATAGCTGAGGTTGCCGGGAAACGCATTTTGACATATTGCTTCGGGGAATTTTTCCTTCAGGAATTCAATAACTGATTCAGCTTCTGCAGATCCTGCTTCAAATTCAATCCCTGCATAAACGTCTTCCGTATTCTCACGGAAAAGTACGATATCCACCTGGTCGGGTTTTCGCAGTGGGGAGGGGGTCCCTGGGAAGAATTTTACCGGGCGCAGACTGGTGAAAAGGTCAAGTTCTTTACGCAATGCTACATTTAGGGATCTGATTCCTTCGCCTACAGGCGTGGTCAGTGGTCCTTTGATTCCTACGTGATATGTTCTAAATGCTTCGATGGTCTCTGGTGGCAGCCAGCTGCCTGTCATGTCGAATGACTTTTTTCCGGCGTAAACTTCCTTCCAGGTGATGGCCCGTTTTCCTAAATATGCCAACATAACGGATGCTTCAACCACCTGGCGTGCTGCAAGCCATACTTCTGGTCCGCAGCCATCACCTTCAATAAATGGGATGATCGGTTGGTCCGGGACAAATATTTTGCCATTCGAAAATTGAATGATGTGTTCATTATTCACAGCTTGTGGATTCATCATTTTTGCACTCCATTTATGGATTTATGTAAGAATAATTCAAATTGAATAGAAATCTATTTGACAATTATACAATTCGTATGTAATATTATACAATAAAATACGGGACAGCGTCTAATCTAATGGGACAAACCGAACAAAGTAATCAATTCTCTGACAAAGGTGTGCTCGCTCACCTATGTGAGATATTGGACTGTTTCAATCAGGATCGAACTGAAATGGGAGTCAGAGAAATGGCACGCCTAACGCACCTGCCCACCAGCACCGTCGGCAGGTTGTTGCAGTCCATGAAGGAGCGCGGGATTTTACAGCAAAACCCCGAAACAAAAGCGTACAGTATGGGTATGCGGCTGCTCACCTGGAGTGGTGTCTTTTTAGCCTCAATGGATATTCGCGCGATTGCCCTGCCCAGTATGACTGACCTGCAGCGCTCAACACTGGAAACCATCTCACTGTATATTCTCGACGGAACGGATCGGGTATGTGTTGAACGCCTGGAATCTCCTCAAAATGTACGCATTGTTGCCAGGTTGGGGCTGCGATTACCGCTTTACGCCGGATCAGCAGGCAAGGTGATTCTGGCTTACCTGTCAGATGAAAAGCAGGAAAGTGTTTTATGTTCCAACATGCTTGTGCCTTTCACCCGCCATACCATTATTGATACAACCACATTACGAAAAGAATTGGAAAAGATCAGAGATAAAGGATTTGCCTTTAGCCATGGCGAATGGGTGCAGGATGCATCAGGTGTGGCCGCTCCCATATTTGGAGCGGATTCAAATGTGATGGGCGCAATCACCATTTCAGGGCCGACCCAGCGGTTTACAAAAGAAGTGATTGCGAGATATGGGCGGGAGACTACCTCTGCCGCCTCAGAAATATCCCGCCAATTGGGGTACTCCAACAATTCTACATACATTCAATACAGGAAGATATCATGAACATTGAACACCGCATTGCCTCAAAATTAAGTGAAGAGCGTGAACGAATGAAGCGGCTGGTGAATGAGCACCGGAATTTTTCAGTGGCGGATGTTACAGTCGAACAGATCTATGGTGGTATTCGTGGAGTGCCTATCCATGTGACTGATGTGTCCTATGTGGATCAGCAGGAAGGACTACGTTTACGCGGCTTCACAGTGCCAGAGGTTTTGGAAAAACTCCCGAAAGCAGATCATGGAGAATTCCCGCTGGCTGGTGGGCTCTATTACTTGTTAATGACCGGTGATATGCCAACCAAACAGGAAGCCAACCAGGTTGAAGTGGAATGGAAGGTTCGCAGTAATGTCCCGGCTCACGTGTTTAAGTCATTGCAGCCTATGCCGCCATACACCCATCCTATGACTTTATTCTCTCAAGCGATCCTGGCTTTGCAGAGCGAATCCGTTTTTGCCCGCCGCTTCTATTATGGCATCGACCGGGAAGATTACTGGGGATATTACCTTGAAGACAGCCTGAATTTGATCGCCAAATTACCAACGATCATTGCCAATATTTATAATCTTAAGTATCGCAATGGTATCTTTGTGCAGCCTAATCCCAAGCTGGATTGGAGCGCCAACTTTGCTTATATGATTGGCAAGGACGACACCGACTACATGGATTTGATGCGCCTGTTCGTTGTGCTGCACTCCGACCATGAGGGCGCCAACGTCAGTGCACATGCCAGCCATCTGGTAGGGTCCGCGCTTTCGGATATCTATCTCTCTTGTTGTGCCGGAATGAATGGTTTGGCTGGCCCTTTGCATGGGCTGGCAAATCAGGAATGCCTGCGGTGGTTATTGGATCTTCAAAATCATTTTAATGAACTTCCGACTGAAGAGCAATTACGCAACTATCTGGTTGAATTCCTGGCTGGCGGCGGTTTGATTCCTGGCTATGGTCATGCCGTCTTGCGCGTGACCGATCCACGGTTTACTGCGCAAAGAGAATTTGCCATGAAACATTTACCAGATGATCCTCTATTCAAATTGGTGGATATGGTTTTCCAAATTTTGCCCGGAATTTTATCTCAGAATGGCAAGGTTAAGAATCCCTGGCCGAATGTGGATGCGATCAATGGGACGCTGCAATATCACTTCGGAGTTACTGAAACAGATTTTTATACGGTGCTGTTTGGTTTCAGTCGTATTTTGGGAATTTCTACTCATGTAGTTTGGTCTCGCGCAATGGGCAAGCCTCTTGAGAGGCCAAAATCATTAACCACTGATATTTTAGAGAAAATGATCAACGCTGAGTGGTCTAGATAACCACACACCGATCCATTGCAACTGATCTTACCCCAGCCATAGGCTCTTCGTTCACGAAATTCTAAAGAGGATGGGAAGTATCAGGCTGGCCTATAAGCCGCATTCTGTCCAAAAAACGGGTCTCCCCGAAGGGACCGCGCTTCCATGGATGAGCATCTCTCTAGGCTGCACATTACTGTACAGCTCATGCAGTCTACCCGGGACTCAAAGAGACGGGCAGCCTCTTGTCCCTGCTTGACCTTGCTCCGAATGGGGGTTGCCTGGCCGCAAGCATTACTGCCTGCGCCGGTGGTCTCTTACACCGCCTTTTCAACATCACCCTCACCCCAGCCCTTTCCCTTGAGGGAGAGGGAGTAAGGAGAGGGCAGTCTATTTCTGTGGCCCGATCCAGCAGCTTCACCTTGCGGTTCGCCGCTCCGGATGTTATCCGGCATTTTGCCCTGTGGAGTGCGGACTTTCCTCGACCTCCCAAAAGAGGCCGCGCTCATCCGACCAGCCTGATAAAATTATGATACCACTTATTCATAAAGAACAATGAAGTATCCTGGGCTCATCCCCCGTAAATATTTTTGGAATTACCAAAAATGATCAAAGGATGAATGCTTCTGTGATTTAACTCACATGGTTCTGGTAGAATTGAGAAATAGAACTGTGACATTAACGAGGACGTTCGATGGATAAGAATAATCTATCCCAAATACTTCAAAAGTTCCAGGATGGTGAGTTAAATTTGGAGCAGGTATTTGAGCTGTTTGGACCGCAATCAAAAAATGAAGATGATGCTGTTGCGAGAATTGATCTCCATCGGCAGAGCAGAACCGGGATACCAGAAGTAATTTTTGCTGCGGGTAAATCACCGGATCAGGTAGTGGAGATATTCTCAAAACAAAAGGAGCGGGGCCAATTAGTTTTAGCTACAAGGGTTGATGCGGAAATGTATTCTGTAATACAAGTGCTGATGCCAGGTGCAGAATATAACCCACAGGCAAAACTTTTATATATTAATCCAACGAATAGTCAAACCAAGTTGCCTGGAATTGCAGTTCTCACAGCAGGCACGTCCGACATCGCTGTGGCGGAAGAAGCCGCCATCACAGCCGAATTGCTGGGAAATCAGGTGGAACGATTTTTTGATGTCGGTGTTGCTGGAATTCATCGCTTGATGGATGTCCTCCCAAAAATACAAAAAGCAAATGTGCTGATTGTCGTTGCTGGTATGGAAGGAGCATTGCCCAGTGTCGTTGGTGGATTGGTCAAAGCGCCAATAATAGCAGTCCCCACGAGCATCGGTTATGGTGCGAGCTTCCACGGTTTAGCAGCGCTGTTAGGCATGCTAAATAGCTGTTCCCCGGGAGTATCGGTCGTCAACATAGATAATGGCTTCGGGGCAGGCTGCCAGGCGTCAAAAATCAACAAGTTGACCGATCCAGACAGATCATATGTCTAAACAGAATAAACTCATTCAAATTGTTGAAAAAGCAGGCTTATCCTCAAATATCTTTTTAAAATTTAAAGATCTCTTAGCTGGATTATCATCTATCGAATCTGCGGTTATTGCCTATTCCGGAGGTGTGGACAGCAGCTTCCTGTCTTATCTTGTTTCTCAATTGATACCTAATAAGATGATAGCCATCACAATAATTTCACCGCTGGAATCTCCGTTATCAATTAATTTAGCCAAAGAATTTGCCGATAAGCATATGATAAATTCAGAGATCATCCCTCTCAATCAATTGGAGAATCCTGAATTTATATCAAATCCTGAAAATCGTTGTTACATTTGCAAGCTTTCAATACTTCATCGCCTTCATAAATATGCAGCTGAAAATGGATATCAGTTTGTCCTTGAAGGGCAAAATGCAGATGACCAATTCGAATATCGCCCTGGCAGAAAAGCTGTCGAAGAAACTGGTACACTCAGCCCTCTGGCACTGCATGGATTTACGAAAACAGACATCAGGACAATTTCAAAAATATTCCATCTATCCACCTGGGACCAACCAAGTTCACCATGCATGGCAACCAGATTTCCTTATGGTAATAAAATTACAACAACTGGATTAGAGCATGTTGCAGCCGCTGAAAGCTACCTGCATGAGCAAGGATTCAAAGTTGTAAGGGTTCGTTATTATCAAAATAAGGCTGTGATTGAAGTCGCTACTGGATGAATTACCCCGGTTAATTAAAACCCAGCATATTGTCAGTAAAGAATTTGAGCGTTTCGGATTTCAGAATGTGGCAATCGATATGAATGGTTATCGTTCTGGTAGTATGGATGAGGGAATGAACAAATGAGGATTTTATATTGTGATTGTTTTTCTGGAATTAGTGGAGATATGTTTCTTGGTTCATTAATCGATGCCGGGCTGCCTGTTGAGTATCTCAATGACCAACTAAAGCTCCTTGCCATTCCTGAATTTGGCAGAGCAACATCGAATAAGGTGAAAAAGAATTCTATTGTTGCAACACGTCTTACCTTCGAAATCAAGAACGAAACAGACGAAAACGCACAAATTCAGAGCCCCGATAATACTCACCGGCATGTATCTGATATTTCAGCAAGGATCATGTCGAGCGGATTGAGCGGACAAGTAAAGGATACGAGTCTAAAAGTATTTAATATCCTGGCGGAAGCAGAATCAAAGGTACATGGTATACCGGTTGAGGATGTTCACTTTCACGAAGTTGGGGCGGTCGATTCGATTCTGGATATCGTAGGCACAGCCATAGGTCTGGAATATTTTAATATTGAAAAGATTTATTCCTCTGCCCTTCCACTGGGTAGCGGTACTGTTACCACGATGCATGGGATATTGCCGATCCCTGCGCCAGCCACTGCTGAATTGTTGAGAATGAAAAACGCTCCAGTTAGCCCTTCAACAGCAACAGTTGAACTGGTGACGCCAACTGGTGCTGCCATTTTAGTGGCACTGGGGGAATTTGCTCAACCATCGATGAAAATAGACAATATCGGTGTCGGCGCTGGTCAACGGGACCTGAATTGGCCGAACGTAATGCGCGTTTACATTGGGCATGATTTAATAGAAACTGGCTCACATCTCTTAATTGAAACGAACATTGATGATATGAATCCACAAATTTTTGGATTTGTAATGGATAAATTGTTCAAAGCAGGCGCCCTCGATGTATTCTTTACGCCGATAATAATGAAGAAGAACAGACCAGCAACAAAACTTTCTGTGATTGCAAATAAAAATGATGAACAGTTGATTTGCGATCTTATCCTTAATGAAACCAGCACACTTGGCGTGCGGGTGAACCCTGTATCGCGTCATGAAGCAAAACGCGAAACAAGGATGATCGATACACGTTATGGAAAGATCCAAATTAAATTGAAAATTGTTCATGGGCAGGTTATTCAGGCATCACCTGAATATGATGATTGTGTACGGGCTGCAGAATTACATAACAAACCTGTCGCCGAAATATTACTGGAAGCTTCTAACGCAAGTCGAAGTTTATTAAATCATGATTAAGTGATAACAAGCGGAACCGCTTTGAGTAAAAACTTTCAATGTCGACAAAAACATTGAGATAAGAAATTGAATTAGAATTTCTCTTCTGGCGATTTGGTTCAATTCTTTTCTCACCATTCTCCTTTTTCAAAAATCTTCAACCATTTCCTAGACAAAATCACCATGATGGAGTATTATTACCCGTCGTTATTGTGATCGGATTTTTGGAGGACGAAATTGGCTAATATTAAATCAGCAATCAAACGCAACAAACAAAACGAGAAAAAACGTGTGGCGAATCGCGTTTATCGCGGTACTGCACGAACTTTCATTACCAATGCCCGCAAAGCTGTTCGAGAAGAGAATTTGGATGAAGCTCAGACAACGACAGCTGCTGCATTAGCCGCATTGGACAAGGCTGTATCAAAGGGTGTTATTCACAAGAATAACGCAGCCCGCCGCAAAAGCCGCCTGATGAAACACCTCGCTGCTCTGTCCAAGTAATATTTGTATTACTCAAAACCAGCGGAAGCTTATTGCTTCCGCTTTTTGTTGTCCAAACGTCCTCATGTTATAATATGCAACGATAATCCTCAGTCAGGCGGTTTAGATTAATGTTCCAAACAGAACAAAAGGTCGTTGAAGCTATCATTACTGCATATTACAATGAAATCACCCTGGCTGATGTAAAAATGCAATGGACTCCCACTCCATTTGCCGGTCAGTGGGGAATTACCACATCTTTCTTTCAAGCAGCATCGCAAGAATCCAAAGAAAAAGGCATAAATATAAATGTTCCTCAGCGTGCGCAAGAAATGGCGCAGGCTGTCTCAGAGCGTATCTCCCATAATTGCGGTTTTGACCGGGTGGAAGCTGTGCGCGGCTACCTGAACCTGTATTTCAAATCGGCAGAATTTGCCCGGCAGGTTATTGATGAGGTGCTGGAAAATGGTTCTGAATTTGGCAGAGGCGTGTCTCGTGCTGAAAAGATAATGGTCGAGTACGCCCAGTTGAATACCCATAAATCCTTCCACGTCGGCCACTTGCGTAATGTTATCCTCGGAGCATGTTTATGTGACCTGCTTGATTTCGCCGGTTTTGAAGTCGTCCGCGCAAATTACATGGGTGATATTGGCGCGCATGTTGTCAAGTGGATGTGGAATTATCTCAAACGCCATGATGGTGAAACACCGCCCGAAAACTCCATTCGCTGGCTTGGAGACCTATACGCGGAAGCAGATTCCCTTTCAAGGTCAGATCCTGAGGCAGAACCTGAGATCAAAGCCTTATTTGCACGCTGGGATAAACGTGATCCAGATGTGATTTCCCTATGGAAGAAGACCCGCCAGTGGTCTCTGGATGGATTTGATGAAATGTTTGCCCGTCTGGGCGCTCGCTTCGACCGCTTTTACTTCCCGAGTGAAGAAGAAGACGAAGGCAAGAAGATGATCGCCGACTTGATCCGAAGGGGGATCGCTGTAGATGGCCGTCCGGATGAAGCCGTTTTTGTCGATCTAGATAAATTGACAGAACAGAAAAAAGAGAAATATCGCGTACTTGTCATTCTTCGCTCGGATGGCACATCGCTCTACGCAACGACAGATCTGCCCCTGGCTGTGCGCAAGTTTGCTGAGTATGACCTGACAAAATCCATCTATGTTGTGGATGTGCGCCAATCGCTTTACTTTCAACAAGTGTTCAAAACTCTCGAAGTTGCCGGATATCCCTGGGCAGATAAATGCCAACATCTGGCTTACGAGATCGTAAATTTACCAGGCAATTTGACCATGGCTTCCCGTGATGGAACCGTGGTACTGCTTGAAGATCTTCTGCGTGAAGCCGTAAACAGGGCGATCGAAGTCGTTCGGGCAAAAAATCCCGCTTTACCGGAATCCGAAATGGAGAAGATCGGGAACGCTGTTGCCCTGGGAGCGATCAAATATTCGATGTTGGACCGGGATACTACGAAGATCGTGACCTTCGATTGGGAATCAGCCCTGAATTTTGACGGCCAGGCAGCGCCATACGTGCAGTATGCGCATGTTCGTGCGAATAGCATCCTGCGAAAGAATGGCGGTAATATTCCGAAATCAACACCGTTTCCAACAGAGCTTGCTACCTCCGAGATCAACATGATTGACTTGATATCCAGGTTCCCAAATGAAGTTTTGAAGGCGGCAAATGAATTAAAGCCGCTGGTCATCTCCAGTTATTCTTTTAAGCTTGCACAAGCTTTCAATGACTTTTATAATCAATGTCCAGTGTTGCAGGTGGAAGAACCCATCCGCAGCAGCAGGTTACGGTTAGTGGCTGCCGCAAAGCAGACCATCTCTAATAGTCTGGCTTTATTGGGCATCACAGCCCCAGAAGCGATGTGAAACTCAATGCCGCCGACCCGGGTTGAATGTTCTCCACCGGGACGGTTAACCTATAACCAAGGAGAAAATAATGTCCCCAATCCGTACCCTTATCATGGGAGCCGCTGGCCGCGATTTCCACAATTTCAATGTTTTCTTTCGAGACAATAAAGAATATGAAGTTGTAGCTTTTACAGCCACGCAGATCCCGAACATCGAAGGCCGCCGCTATCCAGCAGAACTGGCGGGAAAACTGTATCCCAATGGGATCAATATTTACCCCGAAAGCGACCTTGTCAAACTGATCAGAGAAATGAAGGTTGATCAGGTGATTTTTGCATACAGCGATGTTCCACATGAATATGTGATGCACAAGGCATCCATAGTACTGGCTGCTGGAGCAGATTTCCGTCTTATGGGAACCCGAGAGACTCAAATTAAAAGCACAAAACCGGTTGTTTCCGTCTGTGCTGTAAGAACCGGCTCTGGAAAGTCGCAAACTACACGCCGCGTATCACTTATTCTGCGAGGAATGGGTTATAAAGTGGCTGCCATCCGTCATCCAATGCCTTATGGCGATCTGGTTAAACAGAAGGTGCAAAGATTTGCAACATATGCTGACCTGGATAAACATGAATGTACCATCGAAGAGCGGGAAGAATATGAACCCCATCTCGATAACGACGTGATCGTTTATGCCGGCGTCGATTATGAAGCCATCCTGCGCCAGGCCGAGAAAGAGGTAGATATCATACTTTGGGATGGCGGCAACAATGACTTCCCATTCTATGTTTCCGACTTACAGATCGTAGTCGCAGACCCGCACCGTCCTGGCCACGAGAAAGCCTACCACCCTGGCGAAACAAATGTGCGTGCAGCAGATGTTTTTGTCATCAACAAGGTGGATACCGCCAATACCGAAGCTGTGATGCAGGTGCGCGAAGCGCTCCATGAAATGAACCCCAATGCAATTGTCATAGAAGCTGCTTCCCCACTCTTTGTGGATGATCCTAATGCCATCCGTGGCAAACGTGTTCTGGTCATTGAAGACGGTCCGACCCTTACCCACGGTGAAATGGCTTATGGCGCTGGCTGGGTGGCTGCCCGTCGTTTCGGCGCTGCCGAGATCGTTGACCCGCGTCCTTATGCTGTTGGCTCCATCCTGGCCACATACAAAAAATATCCTTCCACCGGACCAATCCTTCCAGCTATGGGGTATGGCGATGAGATGACCAAAGATCTGGAAATGACCATCGATAAAGCAGAAGTTGATCTGGTTATTTCTGCCACTCCGATTGATCTTACTCGTATCCTTAAAGTGAAAAAGCCGATGCAGCGGGTACGCTATGAGCTGCAGGAAATTGGTCAACCTACATTGGAAGACCTACTCAAAAAGAAATTCAATCAGTAAT
Source organism: uncultured Chloroflexia bacterium (assembly GCA_963841805.1). GTDB lineage: Bacteria > Chloroflexota > Anaerolineae > Anaerolineales > Anaerolineaceae > PNON01. The sequence goes on along the minus strand of CAWJEB010000009.1, from coordinate 777,586 downwards.
TAAATATACTGCGCTGAAAATGGCGCAGTTACTTTTTGTTCTTGTACTATTAATGTATATGTGCTATGTTTAACAAGTATTCATTTTATATGGGATAAGCGGCATTGTTGCCAGTCGAAAATAATATATATAATTAAATCTTATTATGGATCAGCGGTTGGAGGATAATATGGGAGATAAAAGTCCAAAGAATAAAGAAAAGAAGAAAAAAAAGCAAAATAAGCCAAAAACCAATTCAACAACAAGTAATGTTTCGTCCATAGAGACAAAGAAATAATAAAACAAGATACACCCCGAAATCCAATCGGGGTGTAATCATAATTTCCTTCTAACAATCACTTTGATCATTATTTCAATCACTTTAACTTTATAGACGCCTTAATTTTGTTTAAGGCAACCAGGAATTCCGGTCGCCCAATTAAACGGTCACTCGGTTATAATTATCGAATGTTTATTGATGAAACCAAAATATATATAAGATCAGGTAAAGGCGGGGATGGTATGATCCATTTCCTCCAGCAAAAATTCATTACATATGGTGGTCCCGACGGAGGAGATGGCGGGAAGGGTGGAGACGTTGTTTTTGTAGTCAATTCACACATGAATACGTTGCAGCAATTCCAGCACAAGACACATTTCATCGCCGATGATGGAAAAAAAGGCGCAGTCAACAACCAAACCGGGCGTAGCTCAAAGGACCTGTTGATTGAAGTACCAGCCGGTACAGTCATTTTTGATGCAGATTCAGGTGAAGTTCTGGGAGACATGGTTGAGGCCGGACAACAGTTGGTTCTGGCAAAAGGCGGGCGCGGTGGAAAAGGTAACCCGCATTACGCAAACTCCCGAAATCAGGCGCCGCGTACTGCAGAAAAAGGTGAACCTGGCGAAGAAAAGAACTTGCGACTTGAACTCAAACTGATCGCGGATGTAGGGATTGTCGGTTTGCCAAATGCCGGAAAGTCCAGCTTATTGGCTGCAGTTACGAACGCTCGGCCAAAGATCGCCAATTATCCATTCACTACCCTGGAACCCAACCTGGGTGTTGTAAACCTGGATATGGATACCCATTTGGTTCTTGCAGACATCCCTGGCCTGGTGGAAGGCGCACACATGGGTGTGGGGTTGGGTGATTCGTTCCTTAAGCACATCCAACGGACTAGAATCCTGATCCATCTCATAAATGGAGAATCGGATAACCCACTCGCAGATTTTTCTCAGACGAATAATGAACTAGCCTTGTTCGATGACCAATTGGCAGAAAAACCACAGATTGTCGTAGTCAACAAAATAGATAATCCTGAAGTTGAATCTAAAGTTCCAGAGTTGAAAAAAAAGTTCAAAAAACTCGGATATGATGTCATGACGATTTCTGCCCTGGCGAGGATTAATTTAACCCCGCTGATGTGGAAAGCGGCACAATTATTACAGGAAACACCTGAGCCAGAACAACCAGTTGCGGCTGCCATCCCGGTTTACCGGCCGGAAACAGATGCTCGCGAATTTACTATCAATAAAGATGATGATGGGAACTGGCGGGTAAAGGGCAAGGCTATCGAGCGTGCCGCTGCCATGACGTATTGGGATACAACAGAATCCATTCGCCGTTTTCAGCGGCTTATGGATAGGTTGGGTGTGGATGAAGCGCTGCGTAAAGCAGGCGTGGAAAACGGCGATACAGTGTGCGTTGATGAATATGAACTTGAGTGGCAGGAGTAATTAGTCATGCGCATAGGTGTTTTTGGTGGTACCTTTAACCCACCCCATATTGGGCACCTGATTCTGGCTTCGGACGCGCGTGATCAATTTAAGCTGGAAACGATTTTTTGGGTTGTCACCCCTAACCCGCCGCATAAGACAAACCAGGTCATCATCAATGCGAAATTCCGATCTGATATGGTTCAGGCTACGATAAAGGATTACCCGGAATTTATATATTCGGATGTTGAATTTCGCCGACCGGGGCCGCATTTTTCCTTGGATACTGTAAAAGTATTTCATCGTGAGTTTCCTGGATCTGAAATATATTATCTCTTAGGTGGAGACTCGTTAAATGACCTGCCCGCCTGGCACGATCCAGTCGGATTTGTGCAGGAATGTGATGGCATTGTGGTTATGGACCGCTTTGGGGAAGTAACCAACTGGGATGATCTGGAAAAATCCCTTCCAGCCCTTAGAAGTAAAACTCACTTCCTGAAAACACCCATGTTCGATATTTCATCGAATGACATTCGTACTCGAATTCTACAGGATAAGCCCTGGAAGCCATTTGTTATCAGAGAAACAGAACTTATTATTAATAAATATAAGTTATATCGGTAAATATCTTACTTCGCGGATTTATTATGTCATTATTAGTTGATCAACTTTTTTCTTCCATTGCATTAGGGCATCTGATTGTCGATATTCTTAATGGCCAGCGGGCAGTTTTACTCACATACCTGAGCGGACCATTTGGACTGACCAACGCTACCATAGGTTTGTACAGCACGATCTTTGTGGTTGCAGCAGCACTCTCTCAGCCAGTATTTGGCTATTTTTCAGATCGGTTTGGACCACGATGGCTGGTCAGCGGAGGTGTTTTGTGGCTGGGTTTCTGGTTTTACCTTGCTCTGATCACACCGAATGCAACAGCCCTTGTATACCTCGTATTGGGAACATTCGGATCCGGCGCTTTTCATCCTGCTGGCGCTGCAGAAGCTGGGTTACTTGGCAGGGATTTATTGGGAGGAAGGGAAACAACGGCTACCTCACTTTTCTTCCTTTTTGGGCAAGGTGGTAGTTTCGTAGGTCCACTCGTGGCTGGTCCACTTCTCGAGAGATTTGGTTTACCCGGCTTAATCCCAATTACCATTCTATCTTTACCGATTTCAACTTGGGCCTGGTGGCACTTGCGCAAAGTTGCGCCCTTCAACATGGACTCCAAAGCTGTTGTGGCAGATCCGCAATCCAGAACAAAATGGTTTAGCCGGGGAGTGATTGCACTCTCCTTAACCGCGACCTTTTTATCCTGGGTGCAGCAAAATATGGTCACTTTCCTGCCCAAGTACCTGAGCGATCTGGGTCATTCCCCCTCAACCTATGGAATTCTTTCCGCATTGTTTATGGGCGGTTATGCGATTGGGAATGTTTTTGGGGGAATCCTGGCAGACAAATATGGCAAAGAGATCATTATCATCCTAGCACTTTCGCTGGGTACTATTCCACTGCTGATCATTCCAATTATTGGTTATAGCGCTTTTTATTACTTTCTCGTTCCATTATCGGGTTTTCTGACGGGATCGGCTTTCTGCGTTATTCTGGTACTGGCGCAGAAGCTGGTGCGCGGGGGAACCGGCCTTGTAACTGGACTGGTTTTGGGTTTTATGTTCTCAAGCGGAGCGTTTGGAACATTGCTGACAGGTATTGTCGCAGATGCATATGGCTTCATCCCCGTGTTTTATGCTACAGCGGGGCTTTGCTTGGCAGGTGCTGCCTCGGCAACTCTGCTAATAAAAAGTAAAATTAGTAATAAAGTCCGGTAACCCCAGACTTTTTCTTTGTTATTTCTGTTGCAGCAAAGTAAGAGTTCCCAAATTGGTATTGATGTTCATGTTCAGGGTCGGACCTTCTCCCTCGGTTGAATAATATGAGTCATTGACCGTCCAGGTTCCCTGAGTATTGACGGTTTTTATGCCGCCTTCAACTTCAACCATGACTTTCATACCTGCCGGGATGATGATCTTTATCGTGCTCACGCCCGCGTCGATTTTCACATCTGCGTCCTGTTTTAGTTCCCCGCTGAAATCTAAAGTGTAGGTACCTGCGCCGCCAGTAAAGGTCATTTTTCCAAAGTTGGCATTAGCCAGGCCCTTCATAGTAACTGTTGAAGCGCCTGTAGTATATTCCAATTCGGACATATCAACTGGATTGGCAGAATCAAAGGATACAATGTTATCGCTTGCCCCATCGTGAATTACCAGAGAAGCGAGAGGCACACCTGTGAAATCCATAGTTCCAGAATAAGCGCCTGCGTCGATAGATAGATCAATGGGGGATTTATCCGTAAACTTTATATCCCAATCATTCTTGATGTCATTGATGTTAATACCGCCGACATTAGAAACTTTTCCCTGTGTAACTTCAATGCTGGTATCGTCCCTTGTGATCGTTGGTGCCCAGTCAATGACGTTATAAACGATTGTTCCTTCCAGTAAGCCTTTTGCGCCGCCTGAAAAATTAACTTTTGCTGCGCCGATCTTGAGTTTTACTCCGAATGGATCATTTCCAACTTGTAATTTTTCTTTGATTTCAAATACTTGATCATCACCTGTTTTGATTGTGGGAACAGTAACAGTAAAGCTGCATGCCATCGAAACTATAACGATCACTGATAAAAGGATTAATAGAGAGTTTTTTTTCATTTATTCCTCCAAATATTTTTCAAGTAGATTAATTTTCAACATATTCGCGAGTTCCCAATCGTGTCAAAACTGCAGCGCCTAGTCCGAGCATGCTGATTAGAAATGGTAGAACCCAGCCAATGCAGGGAATCTTTCCAATAGCTTCCAGAACAAGAGTGAGAATAAGTGTTCCAACACCAGTCTGTAAAGCAATGTGCCACTGGGAATTGAAAGCTTTTGAAATTCGCCTGCCGATTTCAGAACCGATGGCAGCCCAACCAATAAACACAGCAAGAAAAAGAGCGAATGCCAGCAATATGGTAATAGGTATTCCGATGATTGTTAATGTAATCAAAATGAGTACCAAGGGCGAAACTATGGCAGTCAGAAGGCCAAAGCCACCACAGGCAGCCGGAATTGAAAGAATTGGTCGTAATGTTCTGCCCATCATTTTGGGGAAAACCAAAGCAAGCAAAATGGCAAATATCGCAGCGATAAAACTACGTAATCCTATTTTTGAAGCAGAAATCAGCGGATGTACATCTATTTGTGGAAGCCCGGGAATCACCCGTGGGATAGGATTTTTCCCATGGATGATTTCGATTGTACGTCCTGAGAATAACTGCTGAACATTTCCATGGATAATTGCACCTGTTTGTTGATCGAAGTTTGATGCCACCAGAACCAGGTTCCCATCAATGATGCTCTTTTCTGCCAGTTTGACCGAGCTGCCGATAATTGTAATATTTCCAAGAACTTCTCCGTAAGAAACAAATGAACCACCGAGGATGACGATATTCCCGGATACTGTGCTTCCCTCCTCCAAAGTTGCGGTTCCACCAATGACAATCAATGCCCCGTCGAGAGTTTCATCTACTTTCAATGTGTATGAATTACCTAGGATGACTCTACCGTCATGCACCGAGCTGGCAAATACTGTTGAAGGCAGAAATGCAGCTATGAGAAAGAATGTAAGGAATCCGTAGAAGAACCTTCTCATTGTGTTACTCCACGAGGCCGAACAACTTTCCACAGTGAAAAAGACCAAACCGCAACCCAGAAAACGATATTCATACTGACTCCAATCCAAACGTAAGTTGGTATATGTATTGGAACGACATCGAGGATGAATCGGTAGGATTGGACGAAGCTGTAGATATTTTCAACTGAATTAATCGTCCTTAATACAAAACCTGTCAGAATTTGAGAAATTGAGAGACCGGAATAAATCACTGGTAACTGGAGTACTGTAAAGCTAATACCAGCGCTTAAGACCAATCCACCCAGCAACAACCATACCCACCGTTTCTGCCTTTCCTCTTCTTTTTTGGTTGCGAGCTTAACCCAGCGATCTGTAAAACCTGGTTCTGGGGTTGACAGAGGCAGGTTTGAAAATAGATGATCAGTCTCAGCAATTGCCTCTTTAAGTTCCCGGCAAGAGTAACACTGGTTGAGATGAGCGCGTAATTCTTTTTCTTTGATGGCAGATAGATTCTCTTCTAAGAGCCAATCTTCATATGGACAATGGTTCATGTTGTCTCCTTGTTTCGCCTATGAAATCTTCTTGTGATTGAATCCATGCTACGGCGATTTGTTTTCTTGCTCGAAACAGGCGGCTCTTAACGGCGCTTACTGTTAAATTGAGGGTTTGTCCGATCTCTTCGTCAGAAAAATCATACCAATAACGCATCACGATCGCTGCCCTGTCATCCGGTGAAAGCACTCTCAGCATACTTCGAATTCGCACTTGTTCATCAGATTCGATGGTTGCTTTTTCAGGGGTCAACCCGGAGTCTGGCAGGACTTCATCAGCGAACAGGTCGAGGCTGATTGTTTTCATCCTGCGTTTGCGTATCTGGTCAATACAGTGGTGAGCAGCTATGGATAACAGCCATGTCAATAACGACCTTGTAGGGTCGTAACGATTGTAATTCTTATACGCCTTCCAAAAAGTCTCCTGAGCGGCATCCTCTGCATCACCCGGATCACCCAACATGCGATAACAAAGGTTAAACACCGGTTTTTGATTCTCCTCAACGATGCGAGTGAATTCGGCAGGATCTAATGGAGCGATCTCTAATGGTGTTGTGCCTGTGGATGTTTGGTTGGTCATTTCTGGTTGCCTGTTTCCTATCTTTATATACGCAATAGATTTGAACAGGTTGCAAAATTTGTTACGAAAAGTTGGAATAGATTATTTTCGAATAATGTAGATTAAGTTCGACCAACTCAGAAATTGTTAGAATTGGATTTCTTCTTTGCCAGATAGTTTGTTGTTAATTCGATCAACAATAATATCCAGCGTGTGGGGTTTATGAACAAAATCCAGGTCATCTGTTTGGATGGTCAACACCGGGCATAGGTCGAAGGTTTGCAGCCAATCATCATAATAAGAATCCAGCAAGGATAAATAATCTGCTGAGATACCCTGTTTCAATATTTCTCGCTCTTTCCAGGATTCTTTTCATCAGGATGTTGACAGGCGCCCTTAAATAGATCAAAAGGTCAGGCGCAGGCAGGTTTTTCACCACCAGGCTGAATAAACTGCGATATGCTTTGTAATCCCGTTCGGTCAAATTACCCATGTGATGAAGCGCCCTGGCAAAAATGAATGCATCCTCATAAATGCTGCGATCGAGAATGGCAGAAATGGAATCGGATGCAAGTTCAAGGTATTGCTCAGTTCGATGGCCAAGAAAAAACACTTGAAGGTGAAAAGACCATGTTCGCATATCAGCGTAAAAATCCGGCAGGTATGGGTTGTCTGAAACTGACTCGTAGGCGGTTTTCCAGCCGAGCCGAGCGCCGATCCGCTCAGTTAGCGAGGTTTTTCCTGTGCCGATGTTTCCTGCTACCACGATGAGGCGTTTTGTCATATTATCCACCTTTATTAATGAAGAATACTTCAATTATAATTGAAAAGGGCTTTGACAATTACGGGCAGGGTAGTACAGGTGTGATCGGAACACAGAAAAATGCGGATGACCGTGTAAAATGAATTTGAATTGATTTGGTGTAAGCAGCTTGACTGGTTCGCCCAGTGTTTGGCCAAAAGGTGATAGACCGCAAACCAACCAAAATATTATCAGTAGGTCTCATATAAATGCGTTCGCCCCAGCAAATTCTAAGTTATTGAAGTTTTTGCAGTGCCAATTCGATTTCCTCAGATGTTGCATTGATATAGCTATTTACTTCAAAAATATCCTGCGAAATGAATTGGACAGACTCTGTGGAATTCGACATCTGCTGCGCTACAACTGCGAATCCTTTTCCATGTTCACCTGCCCTGGCAGCCTCTATCCGCGCATTGATCGAAAGAATATTCATTCCTCTGGTGATATCTTTTATCTTATCCAGTAAGGTGGAAATTCCTGTTGAACTACTTGTAATTTTCTCCTTAATGGCCACGATTACTGATATGACTACCTGTCGATTGGCCTTGGTGCTCTCCTCCATCACCTCAAGGTTGATGTACGCCATGTCATGGGTTATCAGTCTAATCCCGGTTCCTTCAATAGGTTTTTGCAATACTTCCATAACTTTTTGAGAACCTGTCACTTCCAAAATAAAATCGACATTGGTTGTTAATACAGTATCTATGGAATTGAATGTCGGTATTCTTTTTGCTCTGGCGGCAACAAGTGCTGGCGCATCCGGGTTGACAACCACGACGAATTTGACAGAGGCGATTTGACTCATTGAAAACAAGTCCAACATGGATAGACCACTTTCCCACCTCCAACAATTCCAATACTATTCGCATTATTTTGCTGAGACACTATAATATTTTCCTCCCTAAAAATGAGTAGCTGAGCTTGTGGAAAATTAAACCGTATCAAGTATGCCTTGATATGGACATTTTGTAAGTAAAATCAATGTAGAAAGTATTTCAACCCAGCAGAAAATTACTCAGCCAGTGAAAACGGCGGAAATCAGTCAATCCATCTCCCCGGTGTATCCAGGTAAGATTGTAATAATTGATAATACCGGCCGGCGTGGAATCCATCCATCAAGGCATGATGGGCTTGCACAGATAATGGCATTGTGATCTTTTCACCGTTTTTCGTGAACTTTCCCCACGCAAACCGAGGAACGGAATCAACTGGATGCATGTGGATCGGGTGCACGAATCCGGTGAAGGAGACCCACGGAATACTGGTCATAAAGAGCAAATCATCCTGACCCGGTTCATCTTCAAGTGTGGGGTTTTCCTTGATGTGTGCAATTGTTTTTTCGGCTGATGTATAGAAATCAGAGAAATTCGGGTAATATCTCATGGTGCAAAAGGAGAATAATTCCCCAGCTGTCATGATCGAGGCGGAAGGGTGCACAACATCATGTTCGAATACTTTCCCATTCCTGATGCGCCAGCGAAATTCCGGCATATCATTCGCAGTGCGGCTGCATATATAAACCATTGTTGTATGCAGGGAAAATCCATTTTCCTTGATGATTTTATAGAGAGAGGAGATATCTACTTCCGCGCATAGATTAAAGTGTGGATAATCGAATGAGTTGAATAACTCAAAATGTTTCTTTCTTGGCCAGTTCGGTAGATCGATTTCTTTCATACTTTTCCTTATCATTAAAATTTATAAACTCTATACCTAAATTTCCAACTCATGGGGAAATGGATATAATTATTATAAATGAAGAAACATGAATAGGTTGGAGGAGGATGTCGATGAAAACGATACCAAAAGACTTTTTAGATCTTTTTACAAAACGCGCGTATGGACATCTCGCCACAGTGATGGAAGATGGCGGTCCACAGGTATCTCCCTTGTGGGTGGATTTTGACGGTACACATGTCATCATTAATAGTGCACTTGGGCGTGTTAAAGATGTAAATATGCGACGAGATAGCCGTGTGGCGATTGAAGTACAGGATCCTGATGACCCATATCGCTATGCCCTGATCCGCGGTAAGGTTGTGGAGATCACGGAAGAAGGGGCGGAAGACCATATTGATCTGCTTTCAGTGAAATATACAGGTAAACCTTATCAATGGCGTGTTCCCGGACAGGTTCGAGTGCTCTATAAGATCCTGCCAGAAAGCGTATCCACTTCAGGTAGATAAACTGCATTTCATTGCATTGTACATTCGGGTTCCGGTTCAGACCGGAACCTGTTTTGTTTTTAGTAAATTATTAATTCATGCGTGATAAAATTGCGCACACACTAATTATTACAAGGATGATGCAGTGACAGATTATTCTCCCACTATCGCACAAACTTTGAAGTTGAAATCCAGCCAGGTCGCAGCCGCCATTGAGCTGCTGGATGCCGGAAACACTGTGCCCTTCATTGCCCGATATCGCAAAGAAATGACCGGCACATTGGACGAAGAACAGCTACGGCACATCCAGGCGGAAGTAGTACGTTTACGCACCCTGGATGACCGGCGGGTGGTAGTCCTTGCCTCAATCACCGAACAGGGGAAATTGACATCCGAATTGGAAGAGAAGATCAAACAAGCATTGACCATCACCTCTTTGGAGGATCTTTACGCACCATACAAGCCAAAGCGTAGAACGCGGGCAAGCATTGCCAGGGAAAAAGGTTTGGAAGGACTGGCCGATTTCATCATCAAGCAGTCCCGTACTCCAGGTAACGCGGAAAAAATGGCGCATGGCTTTTTGAATGATCTGGTCGAGACTGTAGAGGATGCACTAGCTGGCGCGCGCGATATTACTGCTGAATCCATCAGTGACCATGCCGATGTTCGCCGCTTAACTCGTGAAAGAGGATTACAGTTTGCAACGATCAAGGTAGTAAAGATCACAGATGCACTGGATGAGAAACGAGTATATGAGCTTTACTATGATTACGAGAACCGGGTGGATAAAATTCGCCCACACCAAGTTTTGGCCATTGACCGGGGGGAGACGGAGAAAGTTCTACGTGTCAGCATTGTTGTTCCAGACCGCGACTGGTTGGGTGCCATCCACGCAGAATTTCGTCCAGACCCTGCATCACCATTCCATGATCAACTAGCAATTGCTATCGCAGATTCAGCCGAGAGACTTTTACTGCCGGCAATCGAACGGGATGTTCGCCGCGAGTTATCGGTTCACGCTCAGTTGCATGCCATTCGTGTATTCGCGGATAACCTGCGCGGCTTGCTTCACCAACCCCCATTACTCGGTCAGGTCGTTCTAGGTCTGGATCCGGGTTTTCGAACAGGCTGCAAAGCCGCCGTGGTGGATGCCACTGGCAAGCTGTTATACACCGGAACAATCTATCCGCATGAGCCACAAAAGAAATGGGCTGAATCCCTGGTGATACTCCGAGGTCTGATCGATAAATTCCACATCACATTGATCTCGATTGGAAATGGAACTGCCTCGCGTGAGACCGAACAGCTTGCTGCTCAGTTAATCAAGGATAAACCAGAGATAAAATACATTATCACCAACGAAGCCGGCGCCAGTGTTTATTCCGCCAGTCCACTGGCGAGGCAGGAAATGCCGGATCTGGATGTCTCACTTCGCGGTGCAGCTTCGATTGCCCGCAGAGTCCAGGATCCGTTAGCGGAACTGGTCAAGATCGATCCGCGTTCGATTGGTGTTGGAATGTACCAGCATGATGTAGATCAAAGCCTGCTAAAATCATCGCTGGATGGTGTGGTGGAAGATGTTGTTAATCGAGTGGGTGTTGATTTAAACACAGCCTCCCCGGCTTTGCTGTCCTATGTCGCCGGAATTGGAACTAAACTGGCGGAAAAGATCGTCAATCATCGGGACGAAAATGGTGTTTTTAATGATCGATCGGAATTAATGAAAGTTGCCAGCCTCGGACCGAAAGCATTCGAACAATCGGCTGGATTTTTAAGAATTACCGGAGGAGGCAACGCCTTGGATGCCTCTGCAATCCATCCTGAAAGCTATCCGGTAGCTCATGCGGTCTTGAAAAGATTGGGTTTGAAAAACGATGCCAGCCTGATTCAGCGCAGGGAGGCAGTAGAAAAATTACGGGCGGAGCTCACGCCAGAAGCGCTGGCTGCAGAACTTGGCTGCGGTATTTATACTCTGACGGATATACTAGAACAACTTGTCCGCCCGGGTCGTGATCCCCGCCAGGATGCACCACTTCCTATCCTTCGCAGTGATGTCCTGAAAATGGATGATCTAATAGAGGGAATGCGTTTAAAAGGCACCGTTCGCAATGTGGTCGATTTTGGATCCTTTGTGGATATTGGGGTCAAACAGGACGGCCTGCTTCACCGCTCCCAGATGCCCCAGGGGACGCTGCTTACTGTAGCTGATGTGATCGATGTTGAGATCATCAAAGTGGAGATTGACCGGGGAAGGATTTCGCTGCGATTGGCGGATGATTAAGGTCGAATCACTTTGAATATATAAGATTAAAGAAGTAATCCCGTTCCCCGGTAAAACCTTCCCGGAGAATAAATTTACCTTCCTGAATGTCCTCTGATTCGAAACCAGCCCGGCCGATAGTTAGTCCATCTACTGCATCATTATCTATGTTCATCGGGAAAGGACCTGTGGTTTTTTCAATTTGAAAATGGCCAAAAATTTCACCTGCATGTACCCGAATTGGTGATTCGAATGATAGTCTGCTGGAACCTTCTTCGCTGATAGGCTCATCATCGGGAGGAAGCTCCTCGATGTGGGTGATCAACCAGCCGCCTTCCAGCGGGCGGAGAATTAACAGGGTGACAGGCTCATTCATCTCAATATTTTCCTGTTCCGAATCATTTAAATAAGCATACCCTGTGATCCAGCCATCCGCTGGGAATTCATATTGATGGATGAAAACATGTCCTTTCGCGGAGGTATCCCCACTGGATGCCACTGGTTTTTCTTTCCTGAAATCGAAACCGATCGATTGTGATCCATTAACCAAACTAACGGGTAATACACACGCAAGAATCAATATAAGCAGAAAGCTGATGGCAGCAAATATGCTAACCTTGATTTTCATGAAATTCTCCAGAGAACAAAAGATCATAATAATTATAAAGGTTAACTTTCAAAAAGATGGATGCAGTGTCTGGGCATCCATCCTTCGAAAATATGTTGGGAATATATTATTGCTCTTCTGATGGTTCTTGGGTTGTGATGGTTGTCTTCGGTTTTTTGAAAAGAATACTGACAAGGATCACAAGTCCAACGATAATGAGAATGATCGGCCAAAAAAGCCTGAACTGCTCACCTGTGAAGTAAGCGAAAATTGCTGCGATGAGCAAGCCCAAAGCTGGGAATATTGCCCACGAGGTCGAGGCGCGTTTTTTCATAAGCCATAATGCCGCAAATGTGATACCCAGCCCTGCCAAAAATACAGAGCTTAGTAAATTATTCTGCACCATCTCCAATGGAGTTAATCGAATGATCACCGCGATCGTTATGAACATACCAGCTGGAATCAATGCCCACCAATTCTCTCTGGACGAAAAAAATACTACCAGGAAAGCAAGGGAGAAAAGACCCATGATCGCAACAGCCATATTATCTCCACTGAGTAGAGAATCGAGAAGAGGGATAAGACCAATAACAGCCAGTACACCAGCCGGGATGAGTGGCCACCATTGCTTTCGGTCTTGCAGATAAACTATCAGGAAGGGTAGTGCAATTGAATATAAGACGAACGTTCCCATCAAATTTCCATCCACCCAATCGGCAAGCAACGTGATCATGGATATCACAAGCATGACCCAGGCAGGTATCAAAGCCCAGCGATTTTTCTTGCGATCCAGCAGGAAGGCAGCAATAAACGGAATAGCTACACCAAGGAGTATCGGCATCCCAACTGCGGAGCTCTGGATATTTAAGTTTTCCATTAATAACGTAATTGAGAGACCACCAAAGATACAAGCAGGGAATAGCCAGCCCCAGTTTCGAACACCTGCGCCTATCCAACTTGTAAAGAATAATAAGCTAACCCCTGCAAAAATATACTTCCAAACACCATCAGGAACAGAAGCAAAATAGCCTACCTCTCTGGCCAGGAAAAATGCACCTGCCAGTATGAGAACCAATCCCCAGAACAAACTTATCAATTTCCTATTCATTCAACCCTCCGAAAACCCTCTGAATAATTAATTATTGCATTGAAATCCTTACTACAGTATACGAAAATTGCCATTAATAGTTTCATTTTTCATACTTGTATCATTCTTTGGAAAAGCATCCAGAATTAAATCATTTTCTTCAATAATAATTTCGCTGAATCCTAAAAAACCCATTTCGGAAGTGATGATCAGACCAATGGATATGTCGACTTTGGGAGAATAGACATTAGGAATTGACCAACCAATCTACTGCTTTTTCGCGATCCTGGAAAACACGAAAATCATTTCCGCGGTTGGTTTCTAAAACAAATTCGTAAAATCTACCATGCCCAATTTGTTCAGCCCGGGCAACAACAGCAACTTTGATCCTATAATTGCTGAATTTTAACAAAACTGCTCCTGCCAATCCAGTTTTCAAATCGTAGAATGACTCGGATAGGCTCTCTCCAGGGATTATCAGTCTATTTGTTTCAAATTCTCCACAGGCTGCTACGGCATCCAATGCGTCTGCTTCGGAATTAAGTCTGGCGCCATTAGGAACGCAAGTGACGATTGTCTGCTTTTGAAGTTCTAACGAAGTAAAATCCATTGCCAACCACCAATCTTTAAATATAGCCTAACTTCTACTGGCGATTAATATTTCCAGATATCAAAATAATCGTTATGAATATTATTTATTCTAAATCCTTTTGGTACAATGAGTAAAGGAAATGAATGAGGTTTAGTAGATAGATTGGAACATGTATGAATGACAAACAAGTAATTTTTTCAATGGTAAAAGTGGGACGGGTATTTCAACCCAACAACAAACAGGTGTTGCGTGATATATCTCTGGGTTTTTATTTTGGCGCAAAAATTGGCGTATTGGGTTTGAATGGATCAGGGAAAAGCACTTTGCTGCGCATCATTGCGGGAAAGGATGATGGCTACAATGGCGAAATGGTCTTTTCACCCGGTTACTCGGTGGGAATGCTGGATCAGGAGCCGCCACTGGATGATGCGAAAACGGTACAACAGGTAGTGGAGGAAGCCGTTCAGCCCATCGTGGATATGCTGCGCCGATTTGATGAAGTCAACGAGAAATTTGCGGAGCCTGATGCGGATTTTGATGCACTGTTGGCTGAGCAGAGCAAGCTGCAGGAGGAGTTGGATAAACGTGAAGCCTGGACTTTGAACAATCGGCTGGATCTGGCTATGGACGCTCTGCGCTGCCCACCCAGTGACACACCTGTAAAGAACCTATCCGGAGGAGAGCGGCGGCGGGTTGCGCTGACCAGGCTGCTGCTGACCGAACCTGATATCCTGCTGCTCGATGAGCCGACCAACCACCTGGATGCCGAATCGGTTGCGTGGCTGGAAAGGCACTTACAGCAATATCGTGGCACTGTCATTGCGGTAACGCATGACCGATATTTCCTGGATAATGTTGCCGGTTGGATACTTGAACTGGATAAGGGATTTGGCATCCCCTGGAAAGGCAACTATACATCCTGGTTGGAACAAAAAGAGGATCGCATCCGTCAGGAGGAAAAGACTGAAAGTAAACGCTTGAAAACCCTGGAACGCGAGCTGGATTGGATTCGAATGTCCCCGAAGGCGCGTCAGGCAAAAGGTAAGGCCCGCTACACTGCTTATGAGAATCTGCTAAGCCAGGAATCCGAGAAACGGCGCGAAGATTTGGAAATTTATATCCCGCCTGGACCGCGCCTGGGCGATAAGGTCATCGACCTTAAGAACGTCACCAAAGCTTACGGTGACCAGTTGTTGCTCGAGGATGTTAGTTTCAGCATTCCGGCAGGCAGCATCGTGGGTGTGATTGGTCCCAATGGTGCAGGTAAAACAACCATGCTGAAATTGATCACAGACAGGAGCAGCCGGATAAGGGAACGATCGAGATCGGACAATCTGTCCAGATCACTTACCTGGATCAGAGCCGGGCGTCTCTTGACCCGGAAAAGAACGTCTGGGAGGAGATCACCGATGGCGCTGATACGCTTGACCTTGGCGGACATAAGAAGAATTCCCGTGCTTATGTTTCAGCTTTCAACTTCCAGGGTGCTGATCAGCAGAAAAAGGTTGGCTTCCTCTCTGGCGGCGAGCGCAACCGCGTTCATCTGGCAAAAATGCTGCGTAGTGAGGGAAATGTCATCATGTTGGATGAGCCCACCAATGACCTGGATGTGAACACCCTGCGGGCATTGGAAGAAGCCCTGGATAATTTTGCCGGTTGCGCCATCGTTGTCTCACATGACCGCTGGTTCCTTGATCGTATCGCTACTCATATTCTGGCGTTCGAAAGCGATAGCAGCGTATGGTGGCAGCCGGGAAACTGGTCCGATTATGAAACCGACCGGAAGAAGCGGTTGGGTGTGGATGCGGATACACCGCACCGGGTGAAGTATCGCAGCTTAACCAGATAACATATATGGCCCGGGGAGGACAATGATGTTCACAATGAAAGGCATTCTGGGGAAAATATCCGGCGGCAAAGTCCTGGATGTGGCAACTGGCGGAGGCAATTTCGTCCAGGTATTGATTGAAAATCTGAAGGATTTTGATGAGATCATCGGGATTGATTCGAATGAAAAAGCCGAAGTGATCTTCGATGAGACTTTCACAGGAGATCCCAGAATTACTTTTCAATTGATGGATGCTTGCGAACCCGCATTTCCCCAAGCCAGTTTTGATACGGTCTGTATCTCCAATTCGCTGCACCATTTCAAGGATCCAAAACGCGTACTTCAAGGAATGATAAGAATTTTACAGCCTGGTGGAACGTTGATCGTGTCCGAGATGATCCAGGATGGACAGACAGAACCCCAATTGACGCACGTAAAATTGCATCACTGGTGGGCTGCAGTCGATCGGATGAACGACATCGTCCATAATGAAACATATCAGCGGATGGAATTGATCAAACTGGTGCGCAATACTGGATTGGAAGCGATCGAATACTTCGACCTGTGTGATTGTGAAGATGATCCTTTAGATCCGCAGATCATGGCGGAGCTGGAACCCGTAATTGAAAGATATATGCAAAGAGCTGGCGATGATAAAAGGTTGCTCAAATCTGGTGAGGAACTGCGGGAGCGCATCAAGAATGTTGGATTCCATTCAGCGACAACTCTGGTGCTCACAGGCAGAAAACCACAAACAAAATAGGTGGGCACTTTTTTGGCAGCAAAGTTACGCAATCATCACTTCAACTTCCGGTATAAGTAAGAATGCTAATAGAAACAGCCCATTGGTCAGCAGGACCAATGCATAGAGCAAGGTAAGTTTTGTTAACCAAAATCTTTTCCAAAAAAATGCAACGATCGCAATGATCGATGCTGACAAAGGCATCAGTAAAGCATTGATAGAGATAAAAACATAATCTGTAATCGGCAAATAGCCGATGTAATCAGAATATTCGAAAGCCACCAAAATGAGAATGGGGTACGAGGCCAAAACAATGCTGATTCCTGACAGGATCATTACCGGAAGTGCTTTAATCAGCCGTTGGATAAGGGGGCGCTTTTCCGTATGAACCTTTTCTGGAATTCGGATTTTCTTTTTAACGGACATATAAATAAAAAGGATATCAAGATAAAGAACTATACCAAAAAATATGATGAAATTAATATTCAGCAGCATAGAAATATTTAAATATGTACGGGGATCATGAAGGGTAACTTGTTTCAGTTCGAAAGTGTCAAAAACGAAAATTCCTACCGTAACTATGCTTACACCAACCAGCACGAGCATAGCAACCACAAAAGCTTTCTGCAAATTCAAATAAGCTTTGAATAATTTCATAATGGTTTCCCCTTTTAATTATCGTTGCTTTCTTGAAAAAGTGAACTCTGGTTCTAAAACCTGAACAGAACAAATGCCAGTGGCTGGTTGGATATCATCGGGTTATTAAACTTGTGTGTTTACCTGCGGCGGCGGAAGTAGATAACTGCAGTAACGATCAAGCCGATCACGCCCACCAGGACAATGCCCAAACCGATGACGCCGGGTGTGATCTGACTCTCGATGGAAGGTTTCGGCGTGGCGGTAGGGATGGCTGTAGGAGGAAGGTCGGTGGGGGGTGGTGTTTTCGTCACCGGTGGACGTGGGGTGAATGTTGGCGCGGTTGTGGCAGTGGGTTTCGGCTGTCCAGTGGCGGTGATGACCGCCGCTCCTTCTGATGTATCGCCAAATGCCTTGCGAATGATCAGCTTTTGATCAGGATAGAGAATATTCGCCTGGGGCAGCAAATTATTGTAGGAAATGATCGAATCCATGCTGACGTCATAGGATAGGGCGATGAGCTGCAACGACTCGCCTTCCTTGACGATGTGTGTCACCGAGCCATCCTCGCTTGGAGCAGCAGTTTCAACCGGCGTGAAGGTGAAAGATTCGCCGGCTTCGTTGGTCACTACAACCAGTTCAGCGTTGCTGAATACGACCCCGATATCAATGATGTAATAGGTGATCGGACCTTGTTCGGCTATCCCAACGCCTATTTCTTTGTAAGTAGTTCCCCAGCCATCCAGGAAGTTCTTCTGCTGATATTCTTTACGCCACCAGTCGTTCGTGACCACTTTATCCAATGGATAACCTTTGTTGAGAGCGATCCAATTCTCTACCACTTCATACTGTTTCCAGCCGGCGTAGCCATACTGGTAGGCACGGTCTGTGGGCGAGGTGCCACGGTCGCCGATGCTGCCATCGCCGCCTTTATCCACGTTATAGGTCTTGGCCAAGTAGTCGGCCTGTGCCTGGGCGGCTGCCATAAGTTGGGGGTTGGCAACAAGGTCGCCCAATCCTTTCGATTGACGGTATTCGTTCACATACCCTATAAGTTGTTGTGCAGGGCTGGGTTCCTGCGCATAGACATTTTGCGGCAATTGGGAAAGAATTGATAGAATTGCCACGAATATTAGAATTAGTGAGAGGCGTTTGGTTATCATGGTAGCGATTATAAGCGAAAATCTATAATTTGTGTTGTGGAGAGCACTCGTGGAGCTTAAGTGGATAAGTCTTCTCCGAACACCCCCTTGGCAGGGAAGCCGGGGGGACACATTTAGCGAGCAAAGGGTTAGACAGGGGTACTTAACAGGCGGTCTTATTAGTTTATAGTCTACTCATGAGGTTACATCCGATATCAATAGAATGGAGAGTATATGAAGAAATTTATGTTAATCCACTATGGGTTTGTTACACCCACTGAAGAGATAATGACAGCCTAGAAGCTGAAAAGATCGCAGCAGCATGCCCATCCATATCCAGTATTCGGGTTTATGAAATGATGTAAGAGTCAGCCCGAATCAAATTAGTGGTTTGTTTTCAGGGTGACGCCAATATTCTCAAATTAAACCGCTTTTTTTTTACTCTGCATCCTGTTTTCTCTGTAATTGGTGGCGTTCCTTCTATATCCAATCCAACTTTTCGATCGTCATTTCACCGGTCACATCACCGGTGTTCAGGGTCTGCTCCGGTTCGAACATGATGACCTCGCACTCGGTATCCGCGCGGGGTTTGTGCTCCACGCCCTTTGGAACAATGTACATCTGGCCGGCTGATAGTGTCACCTGGCCATCCCTGAATTCGATCTGCATCGTTCCTTTATGGACGAGGAAGAGTTCATCCGTTTCTTCGTGTTTGTGCCAGAGGAAATCGCCCTGAAATTTGCCGAGCTTGACCAGGTAGTCGTTTACCCTGCCGATCACCTTGGGCGACCAGGGTTCTGAAAAGAGGATAAATTTTGCTGCTATATCGATGGGTTGGTGTTCCATTTTATTTCCTGTCATTTATTCATTTTGATATGACATGACTTTTTTCCATTTTGATGTTTTTGTATCCCAGTTTATATTGATTCTTCTATTAATAGGATAACACGAGCTTGAATTTGGTCAAGCTGTCATTAATGACAGGTAGATGTAATATGTTTCAATTCGGATCAAAACAATTGTTTTTTGGCAGGAGGATAAAAATAGAAAGAGACTTATGGTCAATAACCGCCTGTGGCTCGCGAAGGTTCCCACTCCACTTCGTTTCGGGGAAGGTTCCGCGCGGACCTGTAAGCATAGGGTTGTGGAATAGAGAAATAAGTGGGTATAACATGAGAATTGGTTGATAGGCTTGCCCTGTACACAACACAGGACTTAGCTCATCCTACTCGTTGTTTGCTTCCCTTAAGGGAATAAATGCAATTTTTCCTCCTGGCGGCTTGAGGATTGTCGAAAATAGTGAAGGGGGTGATATCTAATTTTGCCAGGGCAAGCACGAACTGAGTTCGCCAGGGTAACAGCCCACAGGCTAAAAATATTTATTGCTCCAGGATAAATTCGGGATCAAAATACCTGGTAATTTCCTCTTCCAAAAACTTGACCGCCTCGTTTTTGTTAACAGGTTTTGAAACAAGATAACCCTGGAAAAAACCACAACCCATTTTTGTAAGCATATCCAACTCCTGTTGAGTTTCTACGCCTTCTGCAATGACACTCTTCTTCAGATCTTTGCTCAATGAGATGATGGTTTGTATGATATCAATACTTGTGGAATCACCACTTGAACTCATGCGAGAGACAAAAGATCGGTCGATTTTGAGAGCATCAAAGGGTAAGGAATGCAAATAGCTCAACGATGAATACCCGGTGCCAAAATCATCAATTTGGACTTGAATTCCCCATCCCCTTAGTTCAGTGAGAGTCTTTATGGCTTTCTCTTTTTCCTCAATGATGGCAGTCTCTGTGATCTCCAAAATTAGATTTTTCCCATCTATCTTATATTCATTTATGCAATCCAAAATTTGTGTACATAATTGCGGGTCCAAAAACTGCCTGGCTGATAGATTGATATTTACTACAATATGCTTTTCAGGGGGTACCATGGTCTTCCAGGCGGCGATCTGTTTACAAGCTTCCCGCAAAACCCAATGGCCGATGGGTAAGATAAGGCCAGTCTCCTCGGCGATTGGAATAAAGTCAATAGGATAGATATAACCCTCTGGTTTATGCCAACGGATCAGTGCTTCCAAGCTTTCCAGCGCCAGATCCTTTACGTTTAAGATTGGCTGGTAAAACAGCTCAAATTCATTGGATTGCAATGCACGATGGATCTCTGTTTCCATTTTGAGCCTGGCTTCCACCTTTTGCCGCATCTCACTATTGAAAATCTCATAGCGATGGAAAGTATTCCTTTTAGCTTGATACATCGCGATATCTGCATCGCTTATGATTTCAGAAGCATTTTTATATTGATCTGAAAATACCACTATGCCCATACTCGCAGTGATCGAAACTTCAATTCCGTTCAAGGTCATTTTCTCTGATATTGATTTAATGATCCTGTTGGAAATGACAGTAACTTCTTCAACCCCGGTTAATGAATCGATCAAAATGACAAATTCGTCACCCCCCAGCCGGGATAGGGTATCAATATTTCGCAAGCATTGTTTTAACCTCTTTGCTATCGTTTGTAGTAACTCGTCTCCGGCACAGTGACCCAGGGTGTCGTTAATATTCTTGAAACGGTCCATGTCAAGGTAAAGTAAAGCGAATAATTCTCCATCCGATCGTTTTGCCCGTTCAATGGAATGACTGATCCTGTCTTCGATAAACGCACGGTTGGAAAGACCAGTCAAATGATCATGGAAAGCATCAAAAAGGATCTGCTCCTCGAATTGTTTTTGCCTGGAGATATCCGTGAGAGAGCCGCTGATCCGGATTGCCACGCCATCAGCATCACGCTTTGCCATTCCCCGGCAAAGGACCCATTTAAGGCTGCCATCTTTGCAGGCAATGCGGTGAGAATGTTCAAAAGAGTCTGAATTGTTATCCAGGTGCCGCGATAATTCGATCTGAAGCGACCCAAGATCATCTTCAAACACTTTCTCAAGCCAAAATCCAATCGTGTGTGGCACCTCGCTGTCAGTATAACCAAGCATGGATTTCCACCGGGTGGAATAGAAGACCTTACCAGTACTCAAATCCCAGTCCCAGATGCCATCTTTTGCTCCTTTAATGGCCAGGGAATATCTTTCATCACTCTCACGAAGCGCTATTTGAATTAATTGATTCTTTTTGAGTTCCTTTTTAAGGTCTGCGGTTCGTTCAGTGACGCGTTTTTCCAATTCAAGATTTAAATTCTCAAGGGCTTTTTTTGCAAATACTTGAGCATTTATATTCCTTAGAACAATTACCTTCCCCATTGACACTGATTGCTTATCAACGATTGAATTCATTTGAACACTATAATAGTTCTCCGGATTGTTTAGGGGAATTCCTACTTCCTCTATGAATTCATTGATCGCAAACGATTTGCCTATCAGAAAATGAAATTCAGGATAGATTGCTGAAAATAATTGTCCTAATAAATTCGATTTTCCTTGTTGTGCCATAGTCATTGCCGGAGGGTTTAAATCAATGATCTTATTTGATTTATCAATCACAATAACCGGGTCTATCATGTTTTCAAAGATCACTCCCCTTGCAACCGGACCTATGTTCAAGAATTTAAATATTACAAAATTAGCCATAAAAGCCAAAGTGAGAACGGTGAATGCAATGGTCGTATAGTCTTGATCGCCTGTAACTCCCGAAACATATAGAATGTTCGCGGTCCATGGGATTAGTACGGCAATCGTTAATACCATCTTTTGGATGGCAAATAATTTTGATGTCACAATAGTTGAATAAATTAGCAGGATACCCGCTGCCATGAGCATTAAGTATGAATTGGCTGTATGCACCCAGAACCATGGTCCGAACGTAGTGGTGTATGTAATTAGGAGTGCACTCTTATCAATTGAGGTCACGGTCCTCATAAATGGACTTAAAAAGTCAGAATACATGATTACCAGCGTTGAAATTGGAATTATCGCAGTAAGGATCACCTTCCTCCTGCTTATCCAATGGTCATGTCCTGTGTAAGATATTGAAAACAAAAACCAGAAATATGGTGTTGCCACTACTCCTGTATAGAGAGTTTTACCCCCCAGATTAAATATGGCCGGATCAAATGAAACCTGGACGATGATATCCCCTATGATCCAGACCATCACCGAGACGAGTGTTAATACGAATGGCACAGCCCATCTTACTTCCGAAAGTTTTCTTACCGTCAGGAATGCAAGAATAATTAAAGTGAATAAAGATATGATATTGGGGAGTAATATTTTAATAACCACCCAGAAGTTATCGCCCATGAAGATTGCCTGTTCCTTTTCGCTGGAGTGTACCTAAAATATTACTCCGAGTTAATTGTATGGTTTGGCAATATAAAAACCAATAAAATTTGTATAAATTTTATTGAAACCAGTTTCACCTGGGCTAATATTTGTGGTTTCGATAGAAAAGGTGCGATATTCATCAGCAGGAGGCGGGGTGTAAAATGATAGAAATCTATATTCAACCAGGCCCCGGTTTTCAGCAGGGATCCTCCTGAAAAAGCGGAGAGATATCCACTTCGTTACGGGGAGCTTCCCATCCCTAAATGCGGGAATCCTATTGGAAGGTTCCCTGTCCGCTTCACTCAAGGGATAAAATCGCAGTGCAAACCCAATCGCGAGAGAAGGGGAAACGTCATCCACACCAGTCGAGCTAGGTTGATCCTCGGAGATAATTGTATTTGCTATTTTTTACGTTCTCTATTTACTTCTTCAGAATTTCTTCAGCGTAGGGCTTGAGGACTGGTATTGTAATAGCTGCCTGAAGTGCATCTTTGCCATAGACTTTGAAAAATGCTTCTACCACTGCTTTTGGCCAGACTTTGTCATAAGGCGGTTCTATTGTCTGGTTACATGTATATGTTACTTCTGGAACTTTATATTTGGAGTTTAAAGAAATGACGAAACCATCTCCGCCAACAGGTGGGGCCATAACTATAAAATCACCCATTAAAGCAGTTTCGGTGTAAGCAGTGCAGACATCTCCATTCGGACGGTATTCTGTCTTAAACCCTGCATCCATGGATATAGTGAATACATACAAAACTTCACAAGCATCATTGATTGGGACAATTTCCATTCCCATTGCTATCAACAATTCCTTCGCTGCAGGGATGATCCTGGCGGCTATATCCACATCCGTAACACCAGGAATTTCCACCTCAGCAAAATTAGCAGTCATACCATCCAGGCAGACATGAGAAAAGGCTTTATCAGTCCAACCTTTATATTGCAGGGGTACTTCCACTGGAACCTGCGTGGGAGTTAAGAGTGGGAGTAGGGATCAAAGTTGGGGTAGGAGTTCTGGTTGGCGCTGGTGTTTGGGTTGGAATTGTCGTCTTAGTCGGCTGGATCGTCGGAGTAACAGTTGGTAATTGGGTGGGGCTGCTACAAGATGAAATGATTAAGGCAAAAAGAACAAGGCATGGTTTGATCTTCATTCTTCCTCAACAAATGTTTAATTATTGAATTTGAAATTTTCTATTGAATGAACGGTTAGTTACATTTCTCCCTTAAAATTCCTGGCGTTTCACAATCCTATCTATATCTTACAAGGTCTCATCACATTATTCAATCAGCAATTATTCCTGAAATCAGTAGAAATATTTAAATATTGGTTTCTAAAAACCATCCAATATATGGTTTGATTAGTAGGAGGAGAAAATTATTAAAAGGTACAAAAAAAGAATTGCTCTTTTTATTTATAAACATATAATGTAAATACCCGAGTTAATAAAATGATTGGAAATCTGCTTAAAATATTCTGCTGTTTTGAAAATGGAAGTATCTATGGAGGTCCTATGAGGCTACCTGAAGTTCTATGCTTTTTTGTTATTTGCCATTATTGTTGCCATATCCGGATGCGCCCATCAAGCAGATGGAGCAAATCAACCAACCCAGGCGACTGTTTTGCATCAAACTATTCCACCGGAGGACACTCCAATTCCTCCCACCGACGCGCCAACCATTACGCCAACCCCAACCCTAATTCCAACTGATACGCCTTTTCCCTCACCCACTCCGCGACCTGGGATAGACCAGGTATTCATCAATTCGATCAGTGATACATGTACAGCCGCATTTTCTAAACGGGTATCCGGTGGTGTTCTGCAGACACCAGTCTTGACGCTAAAAGAATATGATGGCCAGTGGTATAACCGTGATTTTAAGATTCCGTTCGCTGAAGCCAAGTTTGCGGAAGAAGTCCAATCCCTGGTTTGTATCATGGAAGAAGCCCTGCCTCGTGGAACCTATGATGACGGCGCAAAAGCATACCAGCAGCGGTGGAAGATCCGGCTGGTTGATTTTGCAACCGGTGAGGTGGCTGCAGAAAAAAGCTTCACGGGAGATAACCCTCCAGATATTAAGTGGGTAGGTGGTGATGCTTATGGGTCACTTCCAGATGCAAAACCGATCAGAGAATGGATATTCAAATTTTACAAAATGCCTGTAATGGTGCATAGTATGTCGGCGGATTCACTGGCCTTTTCCACGGATGGTCAATACTTGGCGGTGACCGCCGGTTGGAATGATACCAGAGTATGGAATTTAAAATCCCGCCAGGCAACCTCATTGACCAGAGGCGACCCCGGCAGCAGCTATGCGGATACAAAGATCGATTATTCCCCGGGTGGGAATATCCTGGCATTTTTTGCAGATGGAGATATCTCATACAAGATCTATCAAGGGAAATTCAAACCACCTGACCTATGGGGCACCAGGCTGCAATCCTTTAGTTTATATGTTGATTTCTCGCCGGATGGTAAAACCATTGCTATTGGCGGGTATGAAAACAACGGCACAGAGCAAGCGGAAACCTGGATGGTTCAAAACCGGAAGGCGCTATCTAGCTCTTTGACACAACCACGGGAGAGCAGGTAACTAAAATTATCCGAAAGCTGGATCTTGAAGCCCAACAATACGAATCCGTTTTTGATAACCTTTCATTTCCCCGATGGCAAGTACTTGGCTTCTTCCGGCCTTGGACAAATGATGGTTTACTCTCCAATGAGTGGAACCTTATTGTATTCTGGAAACACCGGGTCAGTTCTAGTAGAAAGCTACCTGGCCAAATTGGATGGCGGACCGGACGAGATCAACCGGACTGCAAGGGGTCTAGCCTTTTCGCCGGACAGTCGTCTGGCTGCCTTCGGGACAGCTGAAGGAGGGATCGAGGTACTCAATACATCTGACTGGAGCGTCGCTGCTAGTATGGTTGGGCATACAAATGTTGTGAATGCTCTTGCCTTTTCCCCGGATGGGAAACTCCTTGCCTCCGGAGGGGCAGACAATGAGATCATCCTGTGGAAAGTGGACGGCTGGAAGAAGTTGGACCAGCTTTCGGGGCATATTGGCGAGGTGAATACGTTGGCATTCTCTCCCGATGGATCGACGCTGGCCAGCGGCAGCCGGGACACCACCGTCTTATCTGTGGGACATGACCACATATTAAATTCACTCCAGTTGTACTGTCTTCATATCAATACTGAATTGCTTGGATGTGAGTACTGCCAGGTTCGGACGCGATCAGTCAATATTAATGGAGACCATACGGTCAAAACCCGAGCAAGGTCTGGTCCTTTTCGCTTCGCTTCAAATATGATAAGATCGGCGCGATCAGAGGTTCTATCCAAATGTGTGTATTATATTCCGCCCAACAATTGATCCAATGCGTTCGAGATCGAATTTCAAACCACCAGCGCAAACAGTATATTGGTTGATGCGCTTGCCCTGTACACAACCCATGGATTAGCCCATCCTACTCGCTACTATTGGTTATCGATTTTGGGTAAATAATTACAAATGCATTAAAACGATCCCAAATATCAATATTGTAAATTCCTCCAACTTTATCGTTCTCAACCAGATATCGTTTTGCAATAAAACTTGGTGGCCTTTCATAAGTCTGGCCAATGTTGTTTAATACATTATGCCAATCTTTTCCAATATAATTCGCTCGATCCTTCTCGGGATTCAAGATTGTTTTCATCAATAAAGAATCTTCAATGTTATCAATATTCAATCGTTGTTGTGCGATTATTGATTCCCGCAATCTGTAGAAGAATTTCTCCAAATCAGAAATCATTCTCAACAACCATAGACTTTGTACTCTAAACCTTGAATAATCCCAAAACCAGGAAGAAGCTTTGCTTATAAAGGGTGATTTAATATTGTAATTTCTTTACGAAGTTTCTCTCTTTTGCTTTTCTATATTGTTTATCGATTTCATCTTTTCCTAATAAGGGATTAATAGAACGATGTACTTTTTGTGGAATACCGAATGTATTTCTTTCATTTGGATCTAAACACAATGCTAATTTTGATAATAAATTTTCTTCCAATTTACCTAAATCTCGATTACATTGCAAACTTGATTATTTCCCTTTTCACTACTATCAACATTATCTGGTTGAAGTAGCGTTGGAATGTCCCTGATAAGGTGTTAAAATACTTTGACAATGAACACAATTTCCGGGTTTGGGGTGAGCATTTGCCATAATAGTTGTCTTAAAGTTTCAACAAAAATGAGTGATTATGGTCTTCAAAGTATTTTAACTTTCTGTTCTCGGAGTTCATTCATGTTTTCATTTGGAAAATAGCACTTAAATAATTTAAGCGCATGGTCATGTTTATCGTATAGTTATTGTTTAGCTAATATTGGTGTGCTAATTCTTTTATACCCACTTTAGAAGGGACTCAATGAAATTAATGCATTGGGAAGAACAAATCTTGTTTTGTCAATGTTTTACCTCCAAAGGTTGTTCAATTCTTCAATCAACTTGGGAATTCTAATATCTTGATTAATGATTATCTCTCGCGAAAATTATTAAGGCTATTAGTCAGTATTTCCTTCTCCTTTCTTTTCTCAGGTAGGTTTGTCAGTATAAAGAAAAGAATTACTCCAATAATGAGATCAGCAGAAAGGTTTGCAAAAAAATTTACCCAGAAATCAGGCCAGAAATGAGCATATTATGCCCTCCTAATTTGACAGTAGATCAATAATCTTCATCCAAAATTAGTCTCCGACGTGGAATTAAGTGATCGATCGGAGAATGGCGTATTTCCCACCAGCAAAACCTTAGTATACGCTTTATTCCTCTGCGTTCAATGCAGTTAAACAACCCAAACCCACATAATGACCTCCCGCATGCGGGGAGGTATTTCTTAGCACTCGCTGAAGCCGCAGGCGTAGCACTTGCGGCAGCCTTCCTCATTCACCACGGCTGCCTGGCCGCACTCCGGGCACAGGTCGCCGATGCGCAGCATGGTCTGCTCCAGCGGCATGGGGGTGAGCGTCACCTCGTGAACCCCTTCTTCATCCTCCTGGTCGCGCTCGGTCAGGTACTCATCCAGGGCGCGGGCAACGCCATCCGGCAGGGAGCGCACGCGGTTGGGGCCAAAGCCCAGCGAGCGTCCGCCGCCGATGCCGGCCAACTGGCGGAAGACCTCCTGCAGGCGGGCGCGCGCTTCCACGGGGGAGGCCAGGCGCAGGGTATAGGAGATGAGGCGCCCAATGGCTTCAGAGACGGCGGCGGTATCCGAGCCGGCCTTGGCGGTATTGACGAAGACCTCAAAGGGCTGCCGGCCGCCGTTCTCGTTGATGGTGACGAAGGCTTTGCCGAGCGGCGTATCGATGGAGAAGGTGGAGCCGCGCAGGTAACGCGGGCGGGCTTTCTTGCTTTCCATCCACAGGTCGGGCTGAACGCCCAATTCGGTGACGGGTTTCTTTGCATCGGCGGTGGAGGCGGTCTCGAGCACCACTTTATCGCGCGAACCGGTGACATAAACAGTGATGCCCTTGCAGCCCAGCTTCCAGGCCAGGGTGTAGGCTTTGGCAACATCCTCCGGTGTGGAGCCGGCCGGGAAATTGATGGTCTTGGAGAGGCTGTTATCCACGAAGGATTGCAGCGCCGCCTGCATATAGACATGCTCCTCGGCGGAGATATCGGCTGAGACGACAAACGTATTGCGGACGTCATCCGGCAGTTCGGCGATATTCTGGCAGGTGCCTTCCTGCATCACCTGCTCGATGATAGCCTGGCGCATTTCGGGTGAAAGCTGGCTTTTTTCAAGCGCGGCATCAAAGGCCGGGCTGGCATAGGTCAGGGAGAGATCTTTGCCGTTGTCATTGACGTGGCGCACATAAGCCAGGGCAAAGACCGGTTCACAGCCGTAACCCTCGCAGCCGGCGACTGTGGCGATGGTGCCGGTGGGGGCGATGGTGGTCTGGGCGGCGTTGCGGATGCCGAATTTGAGAAGGCCATCCACGATGCCGGTCCAATCCACATCCGGGCGGTTCCAGTCGTGGACGTATTCCATCAACGGGGTGGGTGGCTGCCAGGTGAAATGTTTTGCGTCGTAAATGCTGCCTTTGATGGCAGGGAAAGCGCCGCGTTTGCGGGCGAGTTCGATGCTGGTGCGCATGGAATGATAGCGCACGAATTCCATCACCTGTGAGGCGAACTCCAGGCTTTCTTCGGAGCCATAGCGGATGGCGGTGTGGTACATGAGATCGCCCAATCCCATGATGCCCAATCCGATGCGGCGGGCGTTATGGGCAGCTTTGGCTAGTTGCGGTACAGCCGGAACATAAGCATTGGCTTCGATGACATCATCCAGGAAGGTGGTGGCGCTGACCACGCTCTGGCGCAGGGATTCCCAATCCACGCTGTTTTCCGGTCCACAGTGCTCGGCCAGGTTGATGGAACCCAGGCAGCAATTCTCGTAGGGTCCCAGCCACTGTTCACCGCAGGGGTTGGTGGCTTCGAGCGGGTAAAGGTGCGGTACCGGGTTGGAACGGTTGGCGGCATCCAAGAAGAGCATGCCGGGTTCGCCGTTGTGATGCGCCTGGCGTACGATCTTTTCGAACAGATCGGCAGCCCGGATGGTTTTGAGGGTTTTGATATCGATCCCGGATTTGCGGGCTTCTTCGATGGAGCCGTTATATTTTTTATAGTCGGGTGAGGCTACATCCGGAAAGACAAGGTCCCAATCAGTGTCTTCTTCGACGGCTGTCATAAATGCATCAGTGATGCCGACCGAGATGTTGAAATTGGTGATCTGGTTTTCGTTGGTTTTGCAGGTCACGAAATCTTCCACATCGGGGTGATCCACGCGCAGAACGGCCATATTGGCGCCGCGGCGGGTGCCGCCCTGGGCGATCTCGCCGAAAGCGTGGTCATAGACGCGCAGAAAACCAACCGGACCGGTAGCCTGCCCGGCGGAACTTTTCACCAGAGATCCATGCGGGCGCAGGCGGGAGAAGGAAAAACCGTTACCGCCGCCGGTCTGCTGGATGAGAGCGGCATCCCGCAGGGTCTGGAAGATACCGGCGGAATCCTTGCCCATGTCATCCGTGATGGGGAGGACGAAGCAGGCAGCAAGTTGTCCAAGCGGGGTGCCGGCGCCGGTGAAAGTGGGCGAGTTCGGGAAGAATTTCTTGCTGGTGAGCAGTTCAAAGAATTCGATGGCGCGGAGTTCGATATCCTCATCCCAATCCGCTTCCACTTTGGCAACGTGGTAGGCGATGCGCCAGAACATCTCTTCGACAGTTTCGGCTGGCTCGCCGTCCGGTCCACGCCGAACGTAGCGGCGAATGAGCACCTGGCGGGCATTTTCAGAAAGGTTGACCTGGGGAATTTTCTCCGGCAGCGGCGGGGTAGGGAGTAAACCGGTTTGATTGGTAACAGTAATGGTTTCTAATGTCATTTTTGAACTATCCTTCCAATAAATGGTCTATTTCATCCCGGATGGCGTTCAGGTCTCCGAGCTTTAAATATACAGAGGCATAGCGGATGTATGCGATCAAATCCAATTCTTTCAAACGGTCGATGACCTTGTCACCGATCACTCGCGAGGGGACTTCTTGTTTGGATTGGCTTTCGAGGTCTGTTTCCACTTCGCCGGCGAGCCGATCAATGTCGTCGGCCGAAACCGGGCGTTTTGTACAGGCGATCCGAATGCCGCGTTTGAGTTTTTCACGGTCAAATTCCTCGCGGCTGCCATCGGATTTGATGATCAACGGGGTGGAAAGGATAGCCCGTCAATTCTCCGAAACCGGGCGTTTTGTACAGGCGATCCGAATGCCGCGTTTGAGTTTTTCACGGTCAAATTCCTCGCGGCTGCCATCGGATTTGATGATCAACGGGGTGGAAAGGATAGCCCGTTCATAGGTGCTGAAGCGCTGATGACAGTTAATGCATTCTCTTCTGCGGCGAATACCGCCGCGGGCATCGTGTGTGGTATCGACTACTTTCGAATCATCAAAATTGCAAAAAGGACAACGCATCGACTCTCCTATTTAAATATGCATAAACATCCCCCATATATGGGGGTCGATGGGTAGAACCCCCCTTTATTTAGCAATGTAGGGTCATTTTAACATAACAAAAAGTTCATCGCAAGTTAACAAAGCAACAAAAACCTTAAAAAATGGATATTGTAAGAATTATTTAAGATTTGTGTATAAATAAATACAGCCCAGGTTGTGGGCTGTATTCTATAAAGCTAGTTGAGTAATTGTTTTGTTCTTGGTTTTGGCTACCAGCTGCAGGGCTGAATTGCCATCACAGGAAATAATCTACCGTTGCAGGCGTTTGCGGATGAAGGTTGGAACTTCCAGTTCATCGGTATTAATCACGCGGCTGGCATATTCCATGGCTGGCTGCACCTGGCGTTCCAGGTCGGCCCTGTCATCCTTCTTTGCAGGCTGAACAACAGCGATATTGCTTTTCTCTTCGTTGTGCAATTTTTCGGGTTGTCGGATACCGGCACGCTCAAAGCCGGTAGCGATAACGGTGATACGGACATCATCCTTCATTTCCGGGTCAACCACAGCGCCGAAGATCAAGTTCACATCGGGGTGGGCTGTTTCGCGGATAATGGCTGCTGCCTGATTGACTTCATACAGGGTCAGGTTGGAGCCGCCGGTCACGTTGAATAGAATGCCGCGGGCGCCATTGATGGTGATATCCAACAGTTCGCTGGCAATTGCCTGTTCTGCAGCCAGGCGGGCGCGGTCTTCACCGGAAGCCGTGCCGACTGCCATCAGAGCAGCGCCGCCTTCCGACATGATGGTGCGCACGTCCGCGAAGTCCAGGTTGATGAGGCCGGGAACGGTGATGAGTTCAGAGATGCCCTGGATACCCTGGCGGAGAACGTCATCTGCTTTGTGGAAGGCATCATTCAGGCTGGCGCGTTTGTCCACAATGGAGAGCAGGCGGTCATTGGGAATGACGATAAGTGTGTCTGCGTGTTCCTTGAGATTATTTGCACCCAATTCTGCGTTTTGGTTGCGGCGGCTGCCTTCAAATGTGAACGGGCGGGTGACCACGCCGATGGTGAGGGCGCCGACTTCCTTGGCGATCTGGGCGATGATGGGAGCTGCTCCAGTACCGGAGCCGCCGCCGAGACCAGCGGTGACGAATACCATGTCACTGCCTTTGAGCACTTCGTATAATTCTTCGGCGGATTCTTCTGCCGCTTTGCGGCCGACCTCAGGATTGCCGCCAGAGCCAAGTCCGCGAGTGGTCTTATCACCGATGCGAACCCGGGTGGGGGCTTTCGAGAGCTGGAGAGCTTGCGCGTCTGTATTGACACAGATGAATTCGATCCCCATCAGGCCTTCATCGATCATCCGGTTGACTGCGTTGCATCCGCCGCCGCCGACGCCTACTACTTTGATTCGAGCAAATGATTCTTGTGATGATTGAGCGGTTGTTTCCATTTTATTCTCCTCTACTAATTTTATGATATGTCCACTATTTGGCAAATAAATTTGAGTCTCGATTTAAGGGATCAACCTTTTGAACCAATCGAGCAGTTTTTCCCATGTTACCAAGTCACGGCCACTGAGCGGGTTGCGGTGTTTGGAAGGGAGACTTGATTCACTCATCAATAAAGCCCAATAGAGTAAACCCACACTGGTTGAATAGGCGGGAGTCAGGAGCTGATCTGTAAGCCCCAAAAGATTTTCAGGGCGGGCTACTCGAACCGGGACTCCCATGACCTGGCTGGCGAGTGAGCGAATACCTGGCAGATTACTGGTGCCACCGGTTAGGACCATTCCGGCGGGTAATAAGCCATCGTACCCTGAACGCTTAATTTCCTGCAGCAAGAGGGAAAAGATCTCTTCCACCCGAGCTTCGATGATCTCTGCCAATTCCTTTCTTGTAACGGTAACAGGTTGGTCCTCACCAAAAGCGCGGATGGTGAAATGATCATCCTCGCTAATTTCCGACATTACTGCATGACCATGCTGAATTTTTATCTCTTCAGACTGAGAGATGGGAACGCGCAGACCGTGAGCGATGTCGCTGGTGACATTGTTGCCGCCCAAAGGCAGCACCATGGTGTGCCAGACGTCGCCATCGATATAAACTGCTATGCTGGTTGTTCCCGCGCCGATATCACAGACAACGGCGCCCATCTGGCGTTCGGTCTCTGACAGCACGACCTCACCAGAAGCCAATGGGTTGAGCACAAATTGTGCGGTCTGGACGCCAGCAGAATTAACAGCCTGGCGGATGTTTTCAACGGTCGCGGCAGCGGCGGTGATAATGTGCGCTTCCACTTCCAAACGGAAACCGTGCATTCCGATGGGCATGTGGATACCATCCTGTCCATCCACCGTAAAACTGCGCTGTATGACATGGATGATCTCGCGGTTGTGAGGGATGGCTACAGCCTGGGCAGCCTCAAGCGCGCGGGTCACATCACCAGAGTCGATCACCCGACCGGCGATGCCAACTACGCCGCGGCTGTTGACAGAGGAAACATGTGAACCGGCAAGGCTGACAATGGCAGATGTGATCTCCAAACCTGAAGATCGCTCTGCTTTTTCAATGGACCTGGCAATGGACTGGGTGGCAGCTGAGATATCGATCACGGTTCCACGTTTAATTCCCTGGGTGGGTTCGATGCCCACACCGAGAATACGGAGCGATTTCTCCCCTTCCACCCTTGCCACAAGGGTGCATATTTTTGATGTTCCTACATCAATTCCGACTACAATGGGCTCATCCATGGCTATTGCTCCGTCCGATAATATGGTGCATATAAATTCTCCATCGAGATCAACTTTGGATGGATGTCTTCTTTCATTAATTTATTGACGATCACCTGGTAAGCAGCCAATTTCTGCGGCATTTCCTGCGGCTGCATACCGAAGAAAACTTTCCAGCCGTTGTCATCAAACCAGCCGATGCCGTACATCGGGCTGTATACCAGAGGAACACCTGTTGGAGCCTGTTTGGCCATCTCCTGAATAGCCGGGATCAGTTCCGGTTCAATAAACACCTGGGTTGGAATCTCGGCCGTTTCTTTCTCGTTGGGTGAATCTTGTACTGGCAATATCAAGCTTGCCAGGCTTTTTTTGCTTTCCTGTTGCAGGACATTCATGTTATATCCACTAGATGGAGGATTTCCGGCAGCAGTAATTGAAACAAGCCCCTCAACTTCGCCTTTTGGCTCGAATGCGACACCATCTTCGGATATCCAGCGGACAGCGCTGTCCTGGTTCCAGACAAGGACCGGTACACGTTCTGATACATGGATGTATAAGGAGGAGGGCCAAAGGACAGTCACACTCACATCCTTGACAACAGGATATGTATTTTTGATGACTTTTTCTATCGATCCTGGCAAAACGGATATTATTTTCTGTCCCTTAACCGGAATAATGCTATCGATCTCCTCAGGGGTTACCCTTTCGGCACCCGCTAAATGAACGGTGCTGACAGTGAAGAATGGAGATGTCCAGAACGCATAAACACACAAAGCTGACAATACAAATAAGGCACCAGAAACCAACCTCCAGCCTGGTTTGAAGACAGGAATGGCTGGCAGTTTGATCTCTACACCGGTTTTGAAAGCGTAGAAGAACTTTCGGCGGGTGCGTTTCTTTGGTTTTTGGATGATCGGCAGCAAGCCTGAACCATTTCGAGTGGTGATGGGGGAATATGGAGCAGGTTTCTTTACAATATCGGCAGCAGAAATAACCCGCTGTTTCATCTCTTTTACACGGCGGTTGCGCACATGATCCGCACGGCAGGAGGGTTTACGATTTGCAATCATGAATTTTTCCCCGTGAAGAGATGGATTGTACGATCTCGATCAGCTTTGCGCTCCAAAGCCAACTCTATCAGCCGATTTACCAGTTCCGGATAAGATAACCCGGAGGCTTCCCATAGCTTGGGATACATAGAGATCTTTGTGAAACCTGGAATGGTATTGATCTCGTTCAGATATACCTCTCCGGTGATTCTTTCTACAAGGAAATCTGCGCGTGCCATCCCGGCACAGTCTGATGCAGTATAAGCACGGATAGCATATTCCTGGATCTTGTGTTTCTGCTCGTGGGTCAGCTCCGCGGGGATGATCAGTTCTGAAGTATCGAGGATATATTTGGCTTCATATGAGTAGAAATCTGCGTTCGGGCGGATCTCACCGGGGATGGACACCTGCGGCTGTTCATTGCCCAGCACGCTGACTTCAATCTCCCTGGCATCCACACCTTTTTCAATGAGGATGCGGCGGTCATATTGAGCCGCCTGGATCACACCTTCCATCAAGTCGGATCTGTTTGTGCATTTGCTAACGCCTACTGATGATCCAAGATTGGCTGGTTTAACGAATAGAGGATAGGGCGAAATGGTTTCCGACTTAGCGATTACTGCCGTAAGGTCTTTTTCAATTTGAGTCCTGGATACAAGGATGGAAGGAACAACTGGGACGTCGTTTGCCCGCATCAAGTCTTTGAAAAGGCCTTTGTCCATACCCACCGACGAACCAAGCACCCCGGCACCAACATAAGCGACATCAGCCATTTCCAGCAATCCCTGTAATGTGCCGTCTTCACCGTAAGTGCCATGCAGTACCGGGAAGATAACATCCAGGTCGGTTATCTTGAAAACTACCTCATCTCCGGAAGCTGCATGGAATTGAAACAACCCGGGACGGGTTGGATCGCCAAAAATAGCTGCGCAAGCCAGTTTGGTAGTTTTCTTCTGTGATAATAAATCCAGGACATTTTCGCCCACGACCCAGCGCCCATCCAATGTGATACCGATGGGGAAGATTTCGTATTTATCCTTGTCGATCACACTGAGAACCGAGCGGGCAGACATGAGAGAGACTTCATGCTCTCCTGATCTACCGCCAAAAATCACGCCGAGTTTTATCTTCTTCGCCATCAACTACTCCACAACAAAATTTCCAATAAGTTCAATTTCTGTTTCCAGTGACACTTCAAATTGCTTTTCGACCTCTGCCTGAACGATTTGGATGAGGTGATATATATCCATCGCAGTCGCCTGGCTGCCGCTGATAATAAAATTTGCATGCTTCTGACTGACCTCAGCACCGCCAATGCGGATGCCTTTCAAACCGGCATCTTCAATCAATTTACCTGCGAAATTTCCGTGCGGATTTTTGAAAATCGATCCGAGGCTGGCACCAGCCGGCTGCGTCTCTTTTCGACGGGACGTAAATTCTGCCATGCGGTTTCTGATTTCTTCTTCATCCTGCTTTTCCATCTCAAAACAGGCTCTCAAGATGATGGAAGGAGATGACTCACTCTTTAATACACTACTACGATAGCTGAATTCGAATGCCTCTCCCGGCCAGGTTTCAATAACCC
Organism: uncultured Chloroflexia bacterium; assembly: GCA_963841805.1. Classification (GTDB taxonomy): domain Bacteria; phylum Chloroflexota; class Anaerolineae; order Anaerolineales; family Anaerolineaceae; genus PNON01. The sequence goes on along the minus strand of CAWJEB010000009.1, from coordinate 741,617 downwards.
CACCAGGGTGATAGACATCGGCTGTGATGAGACTGCTATTGACGTCCGATCCATTTGCGCCGGCATTGCCATAAATTGCTCCGCCGACCGAACCGGGTATACCGCAAGCCCACTCGAAACCACTTAGTCCCTGCTCAGCACATTTTCGGGACAGGGTAACCAGGTTGACGCCCGTATCCGCGCAGATGGTGGGCGACTCAGAGGAGAGATCAAACTCGATTTGACGCGTGCGGTTAATGATCACAAATCCCTCATAACCGGAGTCGCTGACTAAGATATTGGACCCTTCTCCGAGAATCATGTAAGGTATTTCTGCTTCAAAAAATAGGTTTACCAGTTGGACGATGTCATCCACAGTCTCTGCGATGACCAATCCTGATGAGGGACCACCTACTCGCGCGGTAGAATAACGGGATAATGGCGTATTCTCCATTAACCTGTCTCCTAATACTTTGCGAATGTGGTTCATCTTTTCCAGCATTAATCAATCCTTGTGTTCTATGAAGTCTTTAGATACCTGATCAACTTCATAACCAACTGTTTTTTCTCTTTATCATTAAGGTCACCATCGAAATGTTTTAATTGAGGTTTAGGTGATGATAATTTGACCTCTGCACTCATGGCGGTTATTGGATTACTTACCGCCTGAAAACGTTGTGTATTGGTTAAGATATCTTTTGTTGCCATTTAGTCCTTCCTTCCTGGCAGTTTCTCTGCCAGCGCTTTATTGACCGAATTTGCATCTCCTGCCGAGAGGACGATTACAACATCGCCCGAACGGACTTCTTTCCGGAGAGTTTCTACTACAGTTGCAAGATTCGGGATAAAACGGGACTTTTTTGAATCCATTTGCTTTACAAGCTCGGTTGCTGAGTAATCCACCATTTTTTCACGGGAAGCATATATTTCTGTAACAATGACTTGATCTGCATCCTCAAATGAGTGAATGAACTCCCTTTCCATGAGTTGGGTGCGTGAATATGTATGTGGCTGCCAGACAGCCCAAATACGATTATTTTGGTAACGGGACCTGGCGGCGGAGAGGGTGGAGGCAATCTCGGTGGGGTGATGCGCATAGTCATCAATAAGAGTTATTCCATCGACGTCTGCGACAATTTCAAAACGACGGCCGGTGCCTGAGAAATTCCCTACGACAGATCCAACCTGCTCAATATTCAAATTCAACAGGTCAGCGATGCTCATAACGGCAAGCGTATTTAAGACATTGTGTTTGCCGGGTGTGTTGACTTTTATACTCTTGTACAATTCTTTATTTCCATGAGACAGTTTTTGGATAAAATCAAAGCTATAAAAACCATCTGCATCTAATTTCACGTTAGATGCCTGATAATTGCAGCCGACCCCAAACCCATAACTGACGGCATTTATGCCAATGTTGCTAACCTGATTCTGCAAGTGGCGCAAGTTGACATGGTCGCCGCAAACGAGCACCTTGCCGCCGGATTTTGTCGAAGAGGCAAATTCGATGAAAGCTTCGTAGTATTCTTCAAGGGTTGGGTAACAATCCGGGTGATCCAATTCCATATATGTGATCACGCCGATATCCGGCTTAAGGCCGAGGAACATGCGGTCATATTCATCCGCCTCGATAATGAAATATTGACCGTCACCTGCGTGTGCATTCGTTCCCAATTGGTTGATCTTGCTGCCCACAATGTAGGAAGGGTTTAAATTTAGTTTATCCAGCAAATAGACACACATGCCAGTGGTTGTTGTTTTTCCATGCGTCCCGGCGATGGCGATACTGGTTTTGGATTCCATAAACTGGCCAAGGAAATCAGAACGTTTCAATACTGGAATGTTATTAGCCAAACCCGCAACAACCTCAGGATTATCATCCGGAATGGCAGAGGATCGTACGATGACTTCGGCATCCGAGATGTTTTCAGCCGCGTGACCGATCATGATCTTCACTCCGTCGCGCATCAATTCTTCTGCCAGCGGGCTTAATTCTCTGTCAGAACCTGTGACTACATATCCGCTCTCGTGCAAGAGACGCGCAATTGCAGAGAGACCAGTGCCACCAATTCCGATGAGATGAATGCGATTATTCATAAGAAAATTATGATTACGAAACCAAAAGCTACAGCGGTGACGAAGTAGATCAGCGGCGTCGCCAACCATGCTGGAGCGAGGAATGGGATCATCTTTATCGCTGCATCACCCATGGCAGTGCCTATGACAGGTGCGGCGATATAGTCGATCGGATAATTTGCCTGGTGCATGAAGTACCAAATGGAACCAAAGATCAAGAAACCGTTTACTACTCCTAAAAACAATCCTAATAAGGTGTCCTGCAAGTGCTCCCTGACAAATTTCGGAGATTCAGAGAGACGGGGCAGGTTGGGAGATTGGTAGCCGAAGAATACCAATCCAACGATGATTACAAAACGAAGCCAAAAAGTGCCTGACGCTCCGCTGTTGGCAACTGCATCGGTGATCACGGGGGCGAATTTCTCAATTATCGTGATCAGGAAAATGCTCAGGATGACTGCGAAAGTAACCAGTATCTCCTTCGCCCAGCCGCGGGTTGCACCGATGACAGCAAAGAGGAGTACGAATAGCCAGAATAGAAAAGTCAGACTTACCATGATGCACTCCTTCTTTTACTTTTTCCAGCTAATTCCACGATCAAGTCGGCGATATTTTTCGCTGCATCTGGAGTGGCTAACTTAGCCGCAGAAATGCGCATTCTTGACAACTTTTCTTTGTCAGCGAGGATCGATTGGACCAATGGCAACAACCCATCAGCAAGTTCAGAATCTTCCAATACGACAGCGGCTCCTCTTTTGGCCAAATAATCCGCATTGACCTTTTGGTAACGCCATGTGTAAGGATATGGAACAAGGATTGAGGGCAGCCCAAATAACGGATATTCTCCTAACGTGGATGCGCCGGAGCGTGATACTGCAAGGTCAGCAGCAGCCAGAGCAGCTCCCATATCATGCAAGTATGAGAACAGAAGATATTCGGATTTTTGATCCTCTGGAAGAGATTCACGGACCTTTTCGGCAGTTGCATAATCCAATTTGCCGGTGATGTGTAAGATCTGTGCTTCTTTTATCAGCTCGGTAATACTTGCTGCAACAGAAAGGTTGATCGATCTCGCGCCTTTACTGCCGCCTAGGATCAAAACTACTGGTTTATTAGATGATAAATTGAATTGTGCTAACGCTTTTTCTTTTGTCCATTTTTGCAGATCAATTCTGGTAGGATATCCAGTCACAGTTACTTTTCGATGGTTTCGGAAATAGGGTTGTGATTCACTTGATGTCAAAGCAATTTGATCTGAATATCTTGCAATAGTCTTCAGTGCCAATCCAGGTTCGATATCTGGGACATATAACAACGACTGATAAGGTATGCCAGCCAAAGCCATGGGTACCGCTACATAACCACCGGTGAATAACAAAACATCCGGCTTAAAGGATTTTAAGATTTTACGGGATGAAAAATATCCATTACTTAATCGCAAAATATTCCCTGGCAGGGATTTAATACCGACACCATGTATGCCAGCTGCCGGAATAGATTCAAAGGAAATGTTCTCCCGTTTAACCATATCCGCCTCTATACCACCTTCTCCACCGACCCAGAGGACCTGATCAACTTTGTCGCTCAGAGCCTGAAGTACGGCGAGAGCGGGATACACGCCTCCGCCCGTTCCACCGGCGCAAATCAACAACCGCACTGAAGACACTCCCATCTTTGGCTTCATTCGCCAAGTTAGTACGAGAGATATTCATGAGAATACCTATCGCAACCAATGATGTTACAAGGTTTGAGCCACCAGCGCTGAAGAAAGGTAATGCATTTCCTGCGAAGGGGAACAAACCAATAATTACTGCCATGTTCAGCATGGCTTCTAAAACGATCCAAAAAGTGAGGCCGGATGCCAATAAGGAACCCAATTGATCGGGTGCATTTCTGGCGATGCTTAATCCTCTCCAGAGCAACAAGCCAAATAATATTACGACTGTTGCTGCACCGAGCAAACCCATCTCTTCTACGATGACGGCGAAAATACTATCTGTATATGGGAAAGGCAAACCGGTAAATTTGACGTTCGATTGACCGATGCCTACACCGAACCATCCACCATTGATCACTGCTTCCATGGCCCGCATCACGTGATAGGAAGATTTAGTCATGTCCTGCAAACCAGCCAAATAGTCAGTTAACCGACTGGCGCCTGTGTCATAGACATTTAAGCCCAACCAGCCTATCAAGGCAACTGCCGCCAGAGCAAGGATGATCTGACGCCATTCAGCTCCAGCCAGGAAGAATAGCAGCCCACCAATAGCAATAACGGTTGCAGCAGCGCTCAGGTCTGGCTGTAATAAAATGAGCCCGCCAACGATGCCCAGGATTGCTATGACAGGGAAGAATCCGAAGCTGAACGATTTGAGCTTGGCGCGTTTTGAATAAAGCCAGAATGAGAGGTAAAGAACCATCACTAATTTAGCCAATTCGGAAGGCTGCATTGAGCCGTTGAATAAACCACGAGCCGGACCGGAATTGCCTCGTCCGAAAATAAGCACCATAACCAGTAAACCGATCGTACCACCCATGATTAAAAGGATGATTTTTTGGTATCGGTGATAGTCGATCATCGACGCAACAGCCGCCAGACTTAAACCAAGAACTACCCAACGGACCTGTTTTACAAAGATAGCGGTCGAGGGCATATCATGCAGTACTGCAAAATCCCAACTGGCTGAATACAACATCATTAATCCATAAGCCAACATGGCCAGGATGATGAGCAACAATGGAACATCAACATGCATCTTGATGTTTGGTTTTGCCGTGGCAACGCTCTTAGGCGTAGTGGATTTTACGAAAGTTGCTGTACCCATTGCGTATAAGCCTCTCCACGTTGTTCAAAATCTTTAAATTCATCAAAACTTGTGCCGCCTGGTGATAAAAGCACGACGAAACCAGGTTGTACATAGCTTGCGGCTTTGGTCACAGCCAATTCCAAAGAATTGCAGATATCAATTGTTTGAATCACCGATCCAATTTGCAATTTAGATACACTCTTGTTGATCAGGGTAGCAGCTTCGCCAAAAAGGATGAGGTGTTCAACCCGTTGATGTGCAAGTCTGGCAAAATCATCCCACGGCAAGTCTTTGTCGCGGCCGCCGGCCAGGAGAATGACGGGTTCTGAAAAGGAGCGCAGCGCAGCCATGGTTCGTTCGGGGGCAGTAGCAATTGAATCGTTATACCATTTAGCGCCTTTGAACTCCCGCACCAGTTGCAGACGATGAGGTACTCCACTGAAACCGGTAATACCATGACGAATGGTTTCGGCGCTGAACCCAGAGGCACAGGAGATTGCGCATGTAGCTAATACGTTCATCAAATTATGATTCCCGCGTAGAGTTACATCATCAGTTCTAAGTAATTTCTTAATCTCAGTGCCGTCTTTATAAATAATCTGTTGTGCTCTCACAAAAACCTGAGGATTCCTTCGATTCAGTTTCTTGCATCCCGAAAGTAATTACCTGCCCCTTGCAAACCTGTATAAGAGCAATAGATCCAGCATCGTCCCGGTTCAGAATGGCAAGATCAGTTCCTATCTGGAAATCAAGAATGCGTTTCTTCGCGGTGATGTATGCTTCCATAGTGCCGTGGCGGTCAAGGTGGTTGGGGGTAATATTGAGAACTGCGGCGATATTTGGCGAGATGGTCATTTGATCCAGTTGAAAACTAGATATTTCCATGACAACAATGTCGTTCGGTGACATCTTATCTACATCAACGATAAGTGGATTACCTATGTTGCCGCCAATCCAGGCCTTTTTCGGAGTTTTTGTATCTGCTTGTGCGATCCGCCCAACCAATGTGGTGGTGGTGGTTTTTCCTGCAGATCCTGTAATCCCGATGACTTTACAAGGAACCTTTTCCATAAAGATCTGGGTGTCGTTGGAAATGGAAATTCCGCGTCGAATTGCTTCCTGAACGATCGGGTTGGATAGAGGAACCCCGCCAGATAGACATAAGAGGTCGATGCTATCCAGCGCTTCCAAGGGATGGCTTCCTGTTATCCAGCGAATGTTCTCCAAATCTTTCAAAGCGGTTTTTGCATTCAATAACTCGGCAGCCGATTGCTTATCGTTGATAGAAACCATGCTGCCTTCTGAATGCAGGTAACGCGCAAGCGCCAAACCCTGTCGGGCGGCTCCCAATATCAACACGCGTTTTCCTTTCCATTCAGTCATAGTTACACCAGTGTAAAAGCTATCCCAATCATTGCTGCCATCAGGCTGACCAACCAAAATCGTTGAACAACCTGCGTTTCACTCCATCCAAGCAATTCAAAATGGAGATGGATCGGTGCCATTTTAAATAATCGTTTGCCACCCGTAGCCTTGAAATAGCCGATCTGGAGCACATCACTGACTGCTTCGCTGACCGGGATGATTGCGATCAATGGCAATGCAAGCCACTGCCCGGTCATCAAGGCTACATAAGCCAGGGTAGCCCCAATGGCCAGAGAGCCAGTGTCGCCCATAAATAGTTGTGCGGGATGGACGTTGAACCATAAAAAGCCAAAGATGGCGCCAACGATTGTAAAGCAAAAACGGGCAATATAAACCTGTCCGGACATCAACGAAATGACCCCGTAAGCGGCAAAACAGGTCGCCGAAATCAAACCAGCGAGGCCATCCATGCCATCGGTAAAGTTGACAGCATTAGTCATGGCGACAATGATGAACATAGCGATTGGGACATACCAGATGCCTAATTCCAACGGATGTTTGGCGCCTGGCCAATGTAATTCTGGAACATTAAGTAAATATTTAAGCGAAAGAGCAGCACCTAACGCCAGGATGATCTGCAGCAGGAATTTCGTTCTGATGCGTAAACCAGAGCCGCGGCGGGGACCACGAATGCCTTCCCAATCATCGATTGCGCCCAGAAGGGCAAAGGCGACCATTACAACTGATGGCAGGATGATCGATTGACCGTACACATTTAATCCAGCCAGGGAAGCGGCATTCAACAGAAATGTCACGAATAATACTGGCAGGATGATCATGACGCCACCCATGGTAGGGGTACCCATTTTGGTAATATGACTGTCTGGTTCCTCCACACGGATCAATTTGCCCATCTTCAGGTGCCGCAACAAACGAAGCAGCGGCCCACCCCATATGACGGCCAAAATGAAACTTAACGCGGACAGAGTGAGCGCCAACGAAGTCTCTTTCATTTGTCTCTCTCCAAGGCGTAGACAATTCGATCCATGCGCATCCCATGCGATCCTTTGACAAGGACGACATCCTCTTTAGACAGGGTGGACCTTAAATATTCAATTGAATCTAATGCTGTATCAAAAGAATGAACACAGCATTCACCGATCTTTGAATTAAGGGCAGCCTTCGCGATTATCTTTCCGCGTTTTCCAATGGTGATGAGTTCTGAAACGGTTTCGGCTGCCCTTGCACCGACCAGTTCGTGGCCTTCCTCTTCGTACTGACCCAATTCAAGCATGTCACCCAACACCGCTATCTTGCGCCCATCCAGTTCACCCAGCAGGTTCAACGCCGCCAGTGTGGATTCGGGTGAGGCATTGTAGGTGTCATCCAAAAGAAGCGCGCCTTGCTCGCTGTAAACTGCCACAAGTCTTAGCTGGGTATGGCTGTTGCGTAATCCTGTAATGATCTCTCCCCAGGAAAGTCCTTCTGCCAGGCCAACTGCAGCAGCGCGAAGCGCTGTATGGACAGAATGCTGCCCAATTAAGGGGACGCGAAGTTGAAACGCATCATCCTCATAATGCAGGTTGAATCTTATGCCCTCGAGACCTTCACCGGCAACCTCATCCGCCCAAATATCTGCAGCTGGGTTCAATCCATAAAATATGACGCGGGCTTTTGTAAGATCCGCCATTGGGCGAACCAGCTGATCATCATAATTCAGGATGGCGATACCTTCAGGGGCAGGCGGCAGCGCCTGGATCAATTCTGCTTTACCCCTGGCGATGATTTCTTTGGAACCAGCTCGTTCGGCGTGGACAGTGCCAATATTTGTGATCACACCCACCTGCGGTTTTGCAATATCACAAAGCAATGATATTTCCCCTGGAACGTAGAAACCCATTTCCAACACAGCTCGTTGATAACCTTCTCCCAAACGCAGAATGGTCAGTGGGAGACCGATCTCGTTATTCAGGTTTCCGGGACTCTTTAATGTACGGAATTTCATATTTAAAACATCATTGATAAGTTCTTTGGTAGTAGATTTTCCAACGCTGCCAGTTATTCCAACTACACGAAGATCAAGTTTTGAGCGCCAGAACTTTGCAACCTTTTGGAGAGCTTCGACCGTGTTATTTACAAGGATACAAAATGGGATGTCTGGAATGCTTGATTGTGAGACAACACCAGCTTTATTAATATCTACCGTTGGAAATAGATTTGAAAGATCTTTTTGAACCAGTGCGATGCTGGCTCCTTTATGGAATGCATCACCAACATAGTTGTGTCCATCAACCCTTTCTCCCGGGATGGCAACAAAGAGAGAACCGGCAATGCATTGACGTGAGTCAATGGAAGCTTCGGGGATGACCAGGTTGATACCTTCGGGTCTATATCCAATTAATGCTTCAAAAACATCTGCCAGGTTTAGCACAATTCTCCTCATTTATCCAATTTTGCCCGGATGTCATCCGGAGGTATGTTCATCAACAATACTAGTTCACTCACAGCTTCTCGAAAAACCGGCGCTGCGACGATGGAACCCCAAATGGATGTTTTTGGCTTTTCAAGCCATACGTAGACCAGAAAACGGGGATCATCCACCGGGCCCCAGCCTACGAAGGAGGCATTGGTTACTCCGATGGAGTAGCCAAATTCTGTTGGGATTTCAGCAGTACCCGTCTTACCCGCCAGTCGATAGCCATCCACCAGTGAATCGGAAGATTCTTCTTCAAGCGATATGGCGAGCATTTCTGTTAAAGTCCTGGCTGTTTCAGGCTTAATTGGGTTTGCAATCACCTGCGGGGTTGTATTGTACTGACGGCCATTACTCACCATTGACTTTAAGACATGCGGCGCCATGATCTTGCCATCATTCGCCGCAGCGCTAATGGCAGTGGCGAGTTGGATGGGTGTTACTGCCAGACCCTGACCGAATGAATGGGTGGCCAGGTCGACGTCGTACCAAAGGCCATCATCCGGGGTGCGCAACGGAAAGACTGCTTCATTTGCTAGATCAATCCCGGTTATGTGGCCAATTCCGAAACGCTGCAGGTAATCGTAGAAAGATTTTGGTCCTAATTGTTTCGCAATCCAGGATAAACAGACATTCAATGAGTGCTGCATACAACCGGTCATGTTCTGTTCGCCCCAGGCGTTGCCATCCCAGTTGCGTATGATCGCTCCGCCAATTTCGAACTCACCAGTATCCAGGAACGGGGTTTCCGGGGTTATTACACCCGCATCCAGGGCTGAAGCCATTGTGATCACTTTGAATACGGATCCTGGTTCGTATGTGGTTGAAACTGAGCGGTTGAAGAAAGCGGCATTATCGAAAATTTTTCCGATATCCCAATAAGCATTTGGATCCAACCGGGGTGAATTCGCCATGGCGAGAACCTCGCCGGTCTTGGGGTCTAAAACAATAAGCGTTCCGGAGACAGCAGCCGGAACTTTTCACCGAACGGTCGATAACACCTTCCATACTGGCCTGGATTTCGCGGTCGATGGTCAAGATCAGATCACTGCCGGGCGGAATTTGGGGAACATCTCCAACTTTATTAGGGTCCAGGGGAACACGGACGTCAATGGGAGTCCCGGCTAATAACTCATTGTACTTTTCTTCAACGCCGTAGAACCCATGTCCGACACGGATCTCGTGGCGATCTGCTGTTTTACTAGATTCGCTTGTTTCGAGCGTATAAAAACCAAGAATATTGGATGCAAGAGAGCCTTCAGGATAGCTGCGCTGCATGTGTGGGGTGAGAATAATTCCGTTTAGACTGGGAGGATTCTTTTCGGCATATTTGGGGTCAGACGCCATTCGATCATAAGAATCCATCAACTGACGGATCTCATCCGCATTGGAAGCCGCCACGAAATCTGATAGGATCAGATAGGAGGATGAGGTGGAAGGAGGTGTGCTGACTTTTTCGAGGGTCGAAAGATAATCCAACCCTAATACTGTTTCCATCGCTCTCGCGATCGTTTCAGGATCAGAAACATCGATCAGGTTGATGCCAACCTCATAGAGCAGTTGATTGCCGACCAATAGACTGCCCTGACGATCGTAAATCTTGCCGCGCTCAGGAAAAATGGTCTGGGGAACGTATGACCAGGTTTTGCCATAATCGGAGACATCTTTTGCCTGAACGCTGGTTTGTATGTGAACCATCTGGGCAATGACCATCAAACCCGCCAGACTGAGCAGGATTCCGATGAATAAGAAGCGTGGGTAGTGCGGTACTTTCATTTCATACCTTTAATTGTCGTACACTGGCTGGATAAAGCTGTCGTACATCCATTCCCACAAGGATTGGGTGAATTTTGGGTCAATCGTTTCGCTGGCTGAAGATGTATAAGTTTCCGGGGCTAGCATTGCAGATGGTTTTCCTCCATATCCTGGAATGATCATGTAAGTGTATTTAGAGACATTTAATTCTTTAAAGCCCAATTTCTTTGCCCGTTTGCTCATCTCAGTTGAGGAAGTGATCCTCGCCAGATCGGTCTCATATTGCGCTATTGTCTGTATGGTTTTAGATTTTTCATATTGGTATTGCTGGATACCCCGGCCAGCAATCGAGGCTTTTGAAGACACAGAAAGGTAAACCCAGGCAATCAATGAGATGAGAACGAGGGCAAGCGTGACAAAACCCAGCCATTGCATCTGGCCGCGCCATGGTACGAGCTTGTAAGCCTGCGTCAGTCCTTTTTTCATATTCGTAACAGATTCACCTTGCATAAGTCATGCCACTTATAGTTTGTGTGCGACGCGGAGCTTGGCGCTGCGCGATCGCGGGTTATCTTTTATCTCTTTTTCATCCGGTTGGATGAAGTTGGGCTTCATGATTCGGATGATCGCTTTGTGCCCGCATTGACAAACTGGCAGTTCTGGCGGGCATAAACAGGATTTGCTTTCTTGCTGAAAGAAGTGTTTCACGATCCTGTCTTCCAGCGAGTGAAAGGTGATCACCGCCAGCTTTCCACCCGGGGCCAGCAGATCAACAGCTTTCGGCAAAACATCCTTAATATTCTCCAGCTCATTATTGACGGCGATTCTGAGTGCTTGAAAGGTGCGAGTGGCTGGATGGATCCCTTTCATATTCTTCCCTACGACTTTTTCGATCAAAGCTGCAAGCTGCCCGGTTGTGTGAATTGGCCGGGAGCTGATGATGGCTTTCACGATGCGGCGAGCTTTCCGCTCTTCGCCAAATTCCCAAAGGATGTGAAGTAAATCATCTTCTGAGAGATGGTTGACCAGATCGGCGGCAGGTCGTTTTCCGTCAGGGTCGAAACGCATATCAAGAGGACCATCGGTTCTGAACGAAAAACCTTTTTCAGGGATGTCTAATTGAATCGAAGAAACCCCCAGATCCAACAAAACACCACTCACAGAGTGCCAGCCCAGACTGGCTGCCAACTGATCCATTTGGGTGTATGAACCCCGTTTGATGTACACTCGATTACCAAACTCAAAGAGGTTTTCGGCGGTGATTGCGAGAGCTGTGGGGTCCTGGTCAATTCCGAGCAATTCACCGGTGGGGGCAGATAATTCCAAAATGCCGCGAGAGTGACCGCCTGCTCCGAGGGTGCCGTCAATGTATCGGCTACCTGTTGCTAGGTTTTAAAGCTATTAATACTTCATGGTAAAGTACGGGAAGGTGTGGTTGTTTTGAGCCTGACACCTGTGTCTCCATGGTCATTTTGTTGATAGGTTCAATGCTGCAAATCGTTGTGCGTTGGAATCGCTATCCTGCATCTGGGAATTTTGCAGCTGCCAGTGTTCATCGGCCCAGATCTCAAAATAATCACCAACCCCGACAACGAGAGTGCTGCCATCTAAATTGACTGCATCCCGTAAATACTGCGGTACCAGAATTCTTCCAACTCTGTCTATTTCCACCTGTACCGCATTCGAAAAAATCAACCGTTTCAAGAGCCTTGCATTCGGATCGGTAATACTCAGGTCGTTCACCTGGGTGTAGATCTGCTCAAAAGAAGCGGCTGTCCAGACCATCAAATTCTTGTCAAATCCCTGGGTGACATAAGCGCCGGCGCGCAAAGCTTCACGATACTTGACCGGGATGGTCAGCCGTCCTTTTTCATCGAAGCTGTGTGTGTATTGTCCAAGGAACATGTGTTCTATTTATCCTATTATGGAAGAACGCCGGTTTGCACCGACGTCCCACATTAACCCACTTATGTCCACTTACTCCCACATTATAATCATTTATTCTACACAATTCAAGTGTTTTCGACCACCAATTTCGTTTGTAATAATTTCTTAATAATTTCAACAAGGAATGATAATGACAATATAAAGAAGGATTCACGAGTTTCATTGAATCCCTATTCGTTTTGATAAGAACTTTTCTCTTATGACAATAAAAAAATAAGTGGTTTTTTCTTTTATTCCACCTGAATACCTAAGCGGATATATACCAACATGGGTAACGTTGCTATAATTGACTGGGTTATACAAATTTTTCGGAGGGCTTATGAAACCACAACTTTTTGCATTACTTACGGCTATTGCATGGGGCGTTGGAGGCTATTTTGAGAAAAAAGGTTTGCACCTTGGAAATTTATCTCCGCAGTTGGGCATCACCATACGCACATTTGTGGCATTGGTCATTCTTGGAATCGTCAGCTTCCCTCAGTGGAAGCTGATCCCACAGGCTGGGTCGAAAGCCCTTTTATATATGGTTATTGGCGGCGGAGTAGTGGCTGGTGCAGTGGGGATGTTGTGCTTCTATACTGCCCTTAAAGGAGCACCGTTGACGAAAGTGATGCCTATCGCGTTCACGTCACCATTGTTTGGGGCATTAATGGGCATCATATTTTCAGGTGAACCAATCACAATAAAGACTGTTGCGGGTATTCTGCTGACGGTAGGTGGAATTATTGTTCTATCTATATAGAAGTTCACTCAACAGCAATAATGCTCTTAAAATCCAGATTCATTCGGAAGTGGTCTCGGAATTTGTATTTTGCTTCAATAAGAAAATTCGAACCGGTTGAAAATATTTAAAAAGTATAGATTCAATCAGTTTTGCTACCCGCCAAAATGCGACTGAGGCAACTCCCATGTGCAAAGATGGCGAATAACGGAGGTTTTTGAAGTGTGTAATATGTCCAGCATTCGCGAGTGGTTCCCCAATATTCCAGGAATATTCCCAATAAGGACCCGGCAATAAATGTGACCAGTGCGTATTTGCGTTCACCTGGAAATAATACGATACCGATAACACCGAGAATGGCAATGAATGTAAATACCGTAGATATGGTGGGGAATACAAAATAGATCATATAAGCGATGAAACCTGAAAAGCTGATTGCAAACAACCATTTCACCCATAACGCATTCAATTTTCGGAACGCTGGAAGGATGATGCGCACCATGCGTTCGATCGTCAGCGCGGCGATAGGCCAGGCAGGCAAGATCCATAATGGTGGGGTCTCTCCTGTGTAATATGCCCATAACCCAGTATGAGTCCCCCATGATTCGATGATAAATCCTCCGGCGAAACCAACAACGACCAATAAGGCATCCGTTCGGATATCCGCCCCGATTGTAATGAGAATGCTCATGAATAAGAAAATACCCACCAGCAGCCAATCGATCTGGATCCAAATGGGATAATTCGGATTAAAGTAATAGATGTAATCCTGAACCAGCGGCCACCACACAATGATGACCAGTCCGATTATGGCTAGCATCAGGCTTAATAGGAAACTGCTGGTACGAGTCCAGCGGAAATTTTTCTGATTAAATGTGCTGGGCGAATTTGATTCGTTTACTGAAATGGAAGATTTATCGTTGATATCCGGCATTACTGTCGATCCTGGCTCCGTCAATGTTTGCGCCATACAGGATAGCATCCGTCAGGTTAGCTCCGGTCAGATTGGCGTTACGAAGATTGGCTGCTTTTAAATTGGCGCCTTTCAAATTTGCGCCAACCAGGTTGGCATTTTCCAGGTTGGATTCTTCCATCCGGGCGGACCGTAAATAAGCTCCAGAGAGGTCACTATCAGACAAATTCGCCTTGGTCAGATCGGCATTTGCAAAATTCAGATTTTTCAAATTCAATCCGGATATGTTCACACCGGCTAAACGAGGATGGTCTGTGATTGCCAGGATTTTTATCAATTCTTCGCGGGAAAGATCAGCCATTGGTTTTCTCCAGCATACGGATTAAATTATTCATGAACCGAACCATCCGGCATAACTGTGCCGAAAAGCGATTTTGCACGAAGGATCTTGTGATCGGGAGCATTGGTACCGGTCAGGTTGGCATTCGACAGGTTGGCGTTAGTCAGGTCTGCTGCACCAAGGTTGGCATCCAGTAGATTGGAATCAGCCAGGTTGGCGTCTGTCAGGTCTGCTTCTGCCAGATTGGCTTCATGTAGATCAGCCTTGCGTAAATCAGCGCCACGCAAGTACGCTTTACGGAGGTCAGCGCCAACCAGATTGGTCTCTTGTAGATTCGCACCACTTAAATTGGCGCCTGTGAGATCAGCTCCCTGGAGCTGGGCTTTATTCAGGTTTGCACTCGTAAGGATAGCCCCACGAAGGATTGCTCCACGGAGGTCTGCTTCACTTAAATCGACCTTACCCAGCCAAAGTGGTTGGTTACCATTCAATAATTGATAAATTTCAAAGCGTGAGAATTCTGGCATATCTCGCTCCACATCAGAGGATATTCTTCATTATATAACAACCTTTACACTAATGGAAATAAATCTGGTGTAAATGTTAACGTTTGGCAGCAAGTTCGATAATTTCGGACAGGGTGGGAGCGCTGGTTCTACCGCCTAATCTAGTGGAGACTATCGCCCCGGCGGCAGATGCATATCTTGCAGCTTTTTCCAATGGAAAATTCATCAGCACACCATAGAGGAACACACCGTGGAAAACATCACCGCAACCGGTAGTATCAATGACCGCGGGCATTAAGAATGCAGGTTGATGGAAAATATTTCCACCGGCTTCCTTGAACCACGATCCGTCCGTTCCACAAGTGATACCAGCGACCTGAACCCCTTCAGAAAGGAACACATTCAGCATTTCTGGAATGCTATTTCGGCGGGTATATTCCTGCGCGTAGCCAAAGGCTGTGATACAGTAATCCGTAAGTGGAATCATCAGACGATCTTCTTCTTTGAACAATCCGACACCACCGTCAAAGGAAACTTTACCGCCATGAGCTTTAATTGTTTTTGCAGCGGTCAAAGCTGCCGTGTGATAGCTGCTCGAAATATGCAATAACCTGGCAGTATGAAGGAGATCATTTACTTCTGGTGTAAGTTCAATCTCCCCTGTATCCCCGCGATAGTTGATGATCGCCCGCTTTCCTGTGGATGCGTGAACCAGGATGGTAGAAACTGTGGATCTTTTTCCAGCTGAGACAGTAATATACCGTATATCCACTTTACTTGTCGCCAAGGATTTACAGATGTTTTCTCCCTGCCAATCGCTTCCGACCGTGTCAATTAATGCTGTGCTTACACCCAGCCTGGCGAGGGCGCAGAGAGCGTTTGGAACGGGGCCACCACCCTGCATACTGGCTTCATTCACACGGATGAGATCGTCGCCGACCGGGAAGTGATCGACCACATATAGGAAATCCAATGGGGCGCGCCCAATACCTACTACATCAATTTCATTCATTTGTGTCTCTGATTTCAATATTACAAAAAATCTATCCTTGGGCGATATTGCAGGGCTTCTGCCAGATGAACTGGTTGGATGGATTCAGACCCCGCGAGATCAGCAATCGTGCGGGAAAGCTTCAAAATTCGATGGTAAGAACGTGCTGTTAGCTGGAGTTGGTTTGTTGCTGTTTTCATTAGTCCACGCCCGGTCTCATCCAGAGCGCAGTGTTTTCTCACCTCAGAAATATTCATGTCCGCATTGCACATTGTGTAATGCCTGGTACGTTTTTCTTCATTAATAAACCGATTTCGTTGGAGCTGGCGGGCATTCTCTACCCGAAGTTGAATGGCAGCGCTGGGTTCGCCCAGGCGGTCATCGTTGAGTTTGTCAAATTCCACACGCGGAACTTGAATGTGAATATCAATCCTATCCAGCAGCGGACCAGATACGCGCTTCTGGTATTTTGAGACGGTTGAGTTGGAGCAGGTGCAAGCTCGTACCGGGTCACCGTAATATCCACAAGGACATGGATTCATGGCGGCGATCAACTGGCAGTTGGCAGGGAAGGTGAGCGATCCCTGGGCGCGGCTGATGGTAACCATCTTATCTTCAATTGGTTGACGCAGCACTTCCAAAACACGAGCACCGAATTCGGGCAGCTCGTCCAGGAAGAGGACGCCGCGATGTGCCAGCGAAACTTCACCAGGGTGCGGCCAGTTCCCGCCGCCGACCAGACCGGCGTGGGAGATGGTATGATGTGGAGCTCTGAATGGACGGTTGCGAATGAGCGGTACATCTGGAGGAAGCTGGTCTGCAATAGAATAAATTTGGGTGACGTCCAAGGCCTCATCGATGGTCATTTTAGGCAGGATGGCAGGCAAGGCGCGGGCTAACAAGGTTTTGCCCACCCCCGGCGGCCCGATCATCAAAACATTATGCCCGCCGGCGGCAGCCACTTCCAATGCGCGCTTGACGTGTTCCTGTCCTTTAACCTCTCGGAAATCAGTCTGCACCTGGACGGGCAGATCGTCGGGATTGATCAACGGGAATGGCTTGATCGGTTTGATCCCTTTAAGATGAAGGAATAGTTCCTTCAGGTTATTCACTGGAGTGACTTCAACGTCTGGCAGCAGGGCGGCTTCTGGCGCATCGATGAAAGGGACTATCACCTTGCTGTAGCCTTCACGCCTTGCAACAGCGATCATCGGTAACACGCCGCGGACGTGGCGGACAGAACCATCGAGTGAAAGTTCACCTAATACAACTGTACCCAGCAGGCAGTTTACATCCAGTTCTTCAGCGGCGATCAACACACCCAGGGCAATGGGAAGGTCGTATGCGGGACCTTCCTTGCGTACTGATGCAGGCGCAAGGTTGACCGTGATGCGTTTGCGAGGGTACATGAGGCCGGCATTTTTAATGGCTGAGAGAACACGTTCACGGCTCTCCTGGACAGATGCATCTGGCAGACCGACGATGACCACGCCCGGGAGACCCATCCCACCGCCAGTGTCCACCTCCACCTCGACGATAACGCCTTCCAAACCTATAACTGCACACGAATTTACCTTGGCTAACATGGTGTTAGTTTAGATGGATAAGGAGTAATTGTCAAACTTTTAGTCAGCATGGAAATCTCGATTAGCATGCTTTTATTTGAAAGAAATACCTATCATTTCAAAGTGGTGGATTTTTTCCGTAAACTTTACTTCCTTGAAAATGCATTCACGACCATTTGATCGTCAAAAAAAGTGCTGCTTTTTCCACTGGAGGCAAACTGGTAGACAGCGGCGGTATAGATCCCATTCAGGCTGCTGTTAACTAATCCTGATACAGCAATTAGAATGATGAATATCACAACGGCGGAAGCAATTAATAGAATTGATTGGGTATTAATAGCCAGGATGATGATCGGAACAAAAACTATTATGAGTAGAATATTCGCAATTCCGAATACAAACCCCAGGCCAAAATTGCCGATGATCTGTTCTCCCCATGTTTTTCGCAGCAAACTGACACTCTGCTTGATGGCAGCGACCGGGCCAATTCCCTCAACAGCCAGGACAGGCACCACCAGGTAGGTCGCCAGGTTCCATGCCATACCGATAAGGGAGATGATTATCCTGCCTACCCCTTTTTGCCTGGAGAGCGCTTTCAAGATCATCCCCACTGTCGCAGCGATTAGCGCGTATCCAATGATGGCGCCAAAACGGCTGTTGGCGATGCGAAATCCATCACTTACAGTGGGGTCACCTCCGTTGAGCCGGATCATAGCAGCGCCGACCAGGGCTGTATTCGCGTAGAATACTACAGTGTACTGGACAATGTAAAACAGGAACAGAACAACATATCCCATAACGCCGAAGCGGCTGGAGAATATGGCATCAAAGAAATTTGATAGGAACATCGGCACAGCAAATGTCAGGCTGATAATAACAATGCCAATTGTTGAGAGGATTGGAAATATCAATAACTCACGATCTGCCGCCAACACAGATGCAGCTGCTTTGAATAACTTCCAGCTATTTGTAAATTTATCAAACATGCTGGTTCTCCTTTGTATCTTCTATTAGTATATACGATAATTATTGAGCATGGTTTCCAAACAGTACTATAGAAATAGGTTTGATGAGATGCGTGATATTGAAATAGAACGTGATACTCCTTTGCGCCTTTGCAACGAGTAGGTTAAAATGGATGAAATCTTTAAACCATTGAGAAAAAGTGGATAAATGACAAATTCAAATGCAAATCAAAATCCTTCCACAAGTTGGTTGGATAAAAAACTTCCTTCTTTTGTAACCAATATCGATCTGGAAAAAGTGATATTCGTGGTGATCATCATCCTTGCGATTGTCAGCAGGTTTTTCATTTTAGGCGAACGGGTAATGAGTCATGATGAGGTGAATCATGTTCGACCATCCTGGGAACTTTATACCGGCCAGGGTTACAGGCACGACCCAGTTACCCACGGACCGATGCAATTTCACCTTGTCGCATTAAGCTATCTGTTGCTGGGTGATAACGATTTCACCTCTCGATTGCCGGCAGTGTTGTTTTCCATCGCAACTGTGTTGGCAATGTGGAAATACAGGCGATATTTTGGCCGGGTAGGCGCCTTGATCGGCGGTTTATTCATGCTTATATCGCCATTTATTTTGTACTATGGAAGATATACGCGAAATGATGCATTTGTCGCTCTGTGGGGAGTAATAACCCTATACGCCGTCCTGCGCTATTTGGAGGGAGGTAAGGATAAATTCCTGCTGCTCCTTGCCGGAGTCTTTGCTCTGCAATTTACGACGAAAGAAACAGCATATATTTACGCTGCACAAATTCTCTTATTCCTGCTGTTTTTATTCTTGAAACGCCTTTATGATCAAAATTGGGAGGATAACACAAAGAAGCGACCATTCCTGATCGGGCTGATCGTTGCGGTAGTGTTGATCGGTCTATCCGCAGCATTATTGATCATAGGCGGAAGAACCCCTGTAACATCCGATCCACTACTTCCCACTCCTGCAGCCAAACCCTTCATCTTCTCCACGCTGCCACTGATCCTTATTGGCCTGGCAGTTGCTGGATATTGTTGTCGCTGCATACTACTTTATCCGCGGGTTGGGATTCGGCGAAATCAAGAAGGAGCGCAGCTTTGACCTGCTTATCCTGATCGGAACCTTTGTGCTGCCACAACTTACCGCTTTGCCGATCAAATTACTTGGATGGGACCCGATGGATTACTCCACGTCCGGATTGGTGCGGACAGGTATTGCCCTGGGAGTGATGATTGCAATCTCGGCTGTGATCGGTTTGAAATGGCGTGCATCCACGTGGTTAAAATCGGCTGCCATCTTCTATGCAATTTATATCGTTCTATATACAACGATTTTTACGAACGGTCAGGGTTTTTTCACGGGTATTATTGGATCTTTGGGGTATTGGCTTAGCCAGCAATCCGTCCAACGGGGCAGCCAGCCAATTTATTATTATGCATTAATTCAGATACCCATGTATGAATTCCTGCCCGCACTTGGCAGTCTTTTAGGAGTATTCTATTTAATTCGAAACTGGATCACAAAGAAGAATGAGCTTCCGGTTAGCCTGCCTGAATGCGTAGATGACAATTCACAATTAAAAAATGAAACCGTTTCTCCATTGTTGCTGCTCAGTCTGTTAGTTTTTTGGGTGTTTACGTCGCTGCTGGCGTATTCCTATGCCGGTGAACGCATGCCATGGCTTACGGTGCATATCGCCTGGCCAATGATCTTACTATCGGCATATGCCTTTGGGTTATGGGTCGAAAAGATCCAATGGTCTCAGTTATTTTCCAGGCGTGGTTTGATCGTCATCAGTATATTGATCCTTTTTGTTGTAGCTTTGGCCAGATTAATTGGCTCAATAATGAGCCCCACCCTGCCATTTGCAGGCAATGGCATCGATCAGCTTTCAGCCACAACGGCATTCATTTTCGCAGTCCTCTTCTTCGTCGCCACAGGTGGTGGTTTATTCTACGCATTCTCTCGCTGGAAAGAATATCAATACAGACATCTCTTCGGAGCAATCGTCCTCATTGGATTGACTTTCTTGACTATCCGTACTTCATATCGAGCGAACTTCATCAATTACGATAATGCCAAGGAATACCTGGTGTACGCGCATGCTGCGCGCGGCCCGAAGGATATTCTTGAGCAAGTGGATGAGATCTCTGAGCGGATCGCAGGTGGTAAGAACCTGAAGGTTGCCTACGATAATTCGTCACTCTACCCGTATTGGTGGTACCTGCGTGATTATCCAAATCTGGATTACTTTGCAGAAAAACCATCCAAGACACTGCGGGATGCGCCGATCGTGCTGGTTGGCAATCCTAACTATGACAAGGTGGACCCTATCCTTGCAAAAGATTTTTATCAATTTGAATATCTGCGTTTATGGTGGCCGAATCAGGATTACTATGATCTGACATCGGAACGTGTATGGAATGCCATCTCTGACCCGAAACTGCGGGCGGGCATATTTGATATCTGGTTGAACCGTGATTATAAGAAATACGCTGAAGCTACTGGCAGTTCCACCTTGACGCTGGAAACATGGGAACCTGCTGAGCGCATTCGCTTGTATATTAAAAAGGATATTGCTTCTCAAATTTGGAACCTGGGGTTAGCGCCAGTTGCTGCCGTAGAGGTGGTTGATCCGTATGAAACTGGTAAGGTCCAATTGTTACCAGACCTGACGGTTGGCGGTCCCGGCAAAGACGCCGGTTTGTATGATGCCCCTAGGGCGCTGGCTTCTGCCTCTGATGGCAGTATTTATGTGGCAGATTCCAGAAATCACCGCATCCAGCACCTGTCTGCTGATGGAAGTGTATTGAGTGTCTGGGGTAGTTTTGCCGATATTGCTCAAACACAAGCTCCTGGTGGTACGTTTTACGAACCATGGGGTGTGGCGGTTGGACCGGACGGGGCGGTTTATGCGACAGATACATGGAATCATAGAGTGCAAAAGTTTGATGCCAATGGTAGCTTCCTGACGATGTGGGGTTACTTTGGACAGGCTGAAAACCCGGACGCCTTCTGGGGTCCGCGTGGAATTTACGTGGATCAAAATAACCACGTGTTTGTCGCAGATACGGGAAACAAGCGGATCGTTGTTTTTGATGGGAACGGAGCATACATCACACAATTTGGTACATACGGATTGGAAAGCGGCCAGTTTGATGAGCCAGTCGGTGTTTGGGGAGACACCAGTGGAAATATCTATGTGGCAGACACTTGGAACCAGCGCATCCAGGTTTTCACCCCTGATGAAACCGGCATGAATTACGGTGTGAGCAACAGCTGGGAGGTCAATGGCTGGAATGGCCAGTCACTTGAGAACAAACCATTCCTGACTGTGGACAATAACGGCCATGTCTTTACTGTTGATCCCGAAGGATATCGTGTCCTGGAGTTTGCCTCTGACGGTACATTCATCCGCACATGGGGAGATTACAGCCTGGATACTGACGGTTTTGCACTCGCATCTGGTGTTGCAGTTGACCCGCAAGGTAACGTGTGGGTGAGTGATGCCGCAAATATGCGCATCATGCGTTTTGTTGTAAACGGGAATTAGCGAATTGGTTGATAAACAAATCAGAGGGCTTCCGAAAGGAAGCCCTCTGATTTAATCATCTGTATTTTGTCAACTGTGGGCGGAACAGGACTCGAACCTGCGACCACATCTGTGTAAGAGATGTGCTCTAACCAACTGAGCTACCCGCCCGAGATTTTGTATTATAACGCATAATGACTTAAAATTACACAAAATTACTCTTTCATGATTGGAATGATTCTTATGCAGATCATCAGATTTACGACAAAGGGGCAGGATCCTAAATACGGTTGGTTGAGGGATGAAATGGTCGGGCAATTGAATGGATCACCTTTTGGCGCATACCAACGAATTGAGCCTGATATTCCATTAACCAATATCCAACTGCTCTCACCATGCCAACCTGGGAAGATCATCTGCGTTGGTAGAAATTACCCTGAACATGCCAAGGAAGTCGGCGCAGAAAACCCGACAGTACCAATTCTATTTATGAAACCGCCCACATCCGTGATTGGTCCGGGAAATGTGATCCAATTGCCTCCACAATCCGCCCAGGTTGAACATGAAGGTGAATTGGCAATTGTGATCAGCAGGGTGGGCAGATGGATCCCGGTTGATTCTGCCAAGGAACACATCCTTGGATATACGATTGCCAACGATGTGACTGCACGCGATCTGCAGCGCAGGGATGGACAGTGGACCAGAGGGAAAGGTTTTGACACATTTTGTCCAATTGGACCATGGATCGAAACGGATTTTAATCCGTTCGATGCTCTGGTTACGACGCATGTAAACGGTCAGTTACGCCAGATGGCATCCACAAGGGATATGATCTTTTCGATACCGCAGCTAATTTCATTTATCTCATCAGTTATGACTCTTGAAGCGGGAGATGTGATCCTCACAGGGACACCTGCTGGAATTGGGCCGTTAATGGATGGGGATATTGTCAAAGTGAGTATTGATGGTTTGGGAGAACTGACCAATCCCGTTGAGAGAATGATAGAAAATCCGGAATACAAAGCGGGTTGACCTTATTTAACTTTTTCAGCAACAATAAATTTTCGGCCCCAATAATTTTCGTTGCCCTTGATGATGCAGGTTTGGAGGATCAATCTACCTGGAGTTGCATAGATTTCGTGAAATAACTCTTCCTGGGTTAATAGCTCTGCTGTAGTGTCGGAGGACTTGAAATCAGTTAGCGCATTCTTCGGTTCAACAGCCTGGTATTCGAGGATATCGATTACCATATACTTGACCAAAACTCCATCTCCATAGATCAGCATGATTACTTGATTTTTGTTTAGCTTGTGAAAATATGTCCCTGCTTTATTGGCATGCGCCAGCAAGCCGATTGATCCAAAATCCGCTGCCAGTTGAAAAACAGTTACATTATTCATCTTTTCGTTTACATACCCTGGTTGATTCTGCGGTTGATAAATTACATCCAGGCCTGTTAATCCTGGCAACCAAACACCCACAAGTTGGTCAGATTCACCGTTGAGAATACTATTTACAAAAGCATCTCTTGATTCAATAGGGGAGGAAACATACGACTGACGAAATTCAGTCCTATTCGTTACAGGAATAGCTACCCTGTCGAGTAATTTGTGAGGTCCAAACGTAAATGCGCATAACGTTAGGATTACATAAAGAAAAAATGATTTATATGGATACCGAACAATGATTTCGCTCAAATTCATACCTGCGATTTACTATGGGCGGAATTATTTGATGCCAAAGTATAACTTAAAAATACTACTTTTATCTAAATCATCTGATAATTTGGAATTTGAATGAGATTTTTCGCAAATTCAGTAAATTCTCCAATTCAATAATGCATAATCCCTTTTTGTAGATGGTATAATATTTTAAATTCAATTCTTAATCATTTCTAGGAGACTCTGTATGTCTGGTCATTCACATTGGGCGACAATTCGGCGAAAAAAAGGCGCTGCCGATGCTAAAAAAGGCGCTATGTTCACCCGGTTGGCACGGGAGGTCGTTATGGCATCAAGAGAGGGCGGCGGTGACCCTGGAATGAATGTCAGGTTGCAGATGGCTATCGAAAGAGCCCGCGCTCAAAATATGCCAAAGGATAGCATCGAACGCGCTATTAAGAAAGGCACAGGAGAAGGCAAAGACGGTGTCGCACTGGAGCAACTTTATTATGAAGGATATGCTGGTCATGGGGTAGCAGTGATGCTGGAGTGTTTGACAGATAACCGAAACCGCTCTGTTGCTGAAATTCGTCATCTGTTAACCCGGAGCGGCGGGAGTATGGCAGAAGCTGGATCAGTGGGCTGGCAATTCAAGAAAGCTGCCTGTTTCTCATTCCCACTAGAAGGTTTGGATGGGGACAAGGTATTTGAACTAGCAGTAGAAGGCGGCGCTGACGATGTTATTATCGAAGACGGCTCTGCTGAAATTGTCGCACCAGCAGAGCAATATAAGAATTTATCAGATCGATTACATGCAGCAAATATATATCCGGAAGAAGCCGGTTTGAGAATGCTGCCAACACAGGAAGTTGAACTCGAACCAGAAAAAGCACTCCAGGTGATGAAAACAATTGAATCCCTTGAAGAACTGGATGATATTGTTAATGTATTTTCAAACCTGAAGATGAGTGATGAAATCGTTGCTGCCTTAGACGAAGAATAACATTTATGCGTATTCTGGGAATTGACCCTGGAACCGCAACCACCGGTTTTGGCGTGATCGAGGAAGATTTTCAAGGCAACCTGGTTTCCATAGCATACGGAACAATTCTTACTCCCGCTAATTCGGCAGTTGAAAAGAGACTGCTAACAATTTTCAATGAATTAAATCAAATAATACTTCTCTACAAGCCTAATGAAGCGGCAGTGGAGAAGTTATTCTTCTACAAGAACGTCACAACGGCCATGGCAGTTGGACAGGCACGCGGGGTTGTCGTTCTTGCATTAGCCCTGGCTAAGCTAACGATTGGTGAATATACGCCCCTGGAGGTGAAGCAGGCGGTCTCTGGCTATGGCAGTGCTGATAAACAACAGGTGCAACAGATGGTCAAAGCCCTCCTCAAGTTAGATTCAATTCCTACACCGGATGACGCTGCGGATGCCCTAGCTGTTGCGATCTGCCACAATAACTCCAGCCGTTATGCAAGAATGGAACAAGCGGAATGATGTTTGAGATCACCAGCACAGCCAACGCTCGTATAAAGGAATTACATAAGCTGCGAAACCGAAAAGAACGCGCTGAAACAGGGCTGGCTTTGATTGAAGGTTTGCGAATTGTGATCGAAGCTTATGAACAGGAAGTGGAAATTGTAAACCTGATCTACTCAGAATCGCTGCTTGTGAGCCAACCCGGCCGAAGGCTGGTGGAACAGTTTTCGAAACACGCAGGAGATAAATTGTTATCTGTTTCGGATATAGTTTTTCGTCATCTATCAGGCAAAGACGGCCCGCAAGGCTTGGCCGCAGTGATCAAGCAAAAATGGTCACGGTTGGATGAGATTAACATAAACGAGGCAGGTGTGATCGTTGCACTTGACGAAGCAGCAGACCCCGGCAACCTGGGGACGATCATGCGTACTGCCGATGCAGTTGGATCAAGGGCTCTCATCTTATTGGATGACTGTACCGACCCATATGATCCGACAGCAATTCGGGCAAGTATGGGCGCACTATTTGACCTTCAAATAATTAAATGCAGCATTGATGAATTTATCACATGGAAAACGTTGAACAAAATCCATGTGTCAGGGGCTGCTGGTGGGTCCGGTGTGGATTACCATAATGCAGAATATCCAATTCCCATGGTCTTGATGATGGGAAGTGAACGGCATGGATTATCTCAGCGGCATATCGACTTGTGTGACCAGACAGTATCCATCCCGATGCTTGGGAGGAGTGATTCTCTGAATCTGGCGATGGCGACAGGAATCATTTTATATGAGATACTTAATCATCAACGAGATCAAAATATGGGTAAATCAAATCAATAATGATTGCGACGCTGCGTGGTGAAGTTCTAGAAGTTAATTCTGATAATCTAATTGTCAACCTGAATGGATTGGGTTTGCGTGTATTTGTGCCGTCCTCTGTTCGTCAGACAGTGAAAACGGGTGAACTAGCCTTCCTGCATACACATCTGGTTGTGCGTGAGGATGCATTGACACTTTTCGGGTTTGATTTGCGGGAGGAACGAGATTTCTTTTTAATCCTGCTTGGGGTCGATGGGGTTGGACCAAGGACAGCGCTGGGAGTGCTTTCAACCTTGTCGCTGGATATCATCCATCAAGCAGTAATGAATGGTCAATCAGAAGTATTTTGCAGGGTCTCCGGGATTGGAAAGAAAACCGCTCAAAAAATGCTATTGCATCTGGAAGACAAAGTAGGCACAATCAGCAGGGTGGAACAATTGGTTTCGTTGAATGAAATGGAGACGGAATTAATTGCAGCCTTGACAGGACTTGGTTACAGCTTGGTTGAAAGCCAGGCAGCAATTCAAGCAATTCCCAGGGATACAGAAGATTCCCTGGAGGAAAAGCTACGGGCTTCTTTGAACTACTTCACAAAATAAGCCAAGCCAAACTAGACAATCAATTTGCTTTCAGGTATCATATTTTCTATAATTGTCCGATAATACTAAAGATTTGACGAAGTCTGAATTATTCTAATGGGTTGGAGGATCAATGACCGATCTGATTAAACAAGTCACCGCTGAATTACAACAAAAAATCGAAGCTTTTCAACCATCCGTTGAGATCAGAGAAGTGGGTTCAGTTCTTGAAAGCGGTGATGGCATTGCCCGTGTAGCCGGCTTAACCCGGGTAAGATCTCAGGAACTGGTTGAGTTTGCCAACGGAGTTCAAGGTATTGCCTTTAACCTGGAAAAAGACAGCGTGGGCGTTATCATTTTGGGGAATTACCAGAAGATCAAAGAAGGGATGCTTGTCAGCGCAACTGGAAGGATAGCCTCCATACCGGTAGGAAACGGTTTGATTGGGAGAACTGTCAATGCCCTTGGTGAAGCTATTGATGGAAAGGGACCAATAGCATCCAACAAATTCCGGCCAATCGAACGAATTGCTCCTGGTGTCATTGAAAGACAAGATGTGGATACCCCGGTCCAGACAGGTATTAAGGCAATTGATTCGATGATACCAATTGGTAGAGGCCAACGTGAGTTGATCATTGGCGATCGGCAGACCGGTAAAACAGCCCTCGCGATCGACACTATTATCAACCAGACTGGAAAGAACCTGGTATGCATCTATGTTGCCATTGGGCAGAAAAAATCGGCGGTTGCACGAACGATCGCCATTCTTGAGCAACACGGCGCCATGGATCATACCGTCGTAGTCATGGCGGCGGCAGATGAACCAGCAGCCATGCAGTATATTGCGCCGTACGCCGGCTGTGCCATAGGTGAAGAGTTCATGGAAAGCGGCAGGGACGCTCTGATTGTGTATGATGATCTGTCTAAACATGCCTGGGCATACCGCCAGGTGTCATTGTTGCTGCGCCGTCCACCTGGACGTGAAGCTTATCCTGGCGATGTCTTTTATTTACACTCCAGATTACTGGAAAGGGCTGCCAGGTTGGCGATCCAATATGCCATTGTTCCAGAAAATTACAAGAGCTCAGAAGCCGTATTGGAAGATGCATTTCAGAGGAAATCCTATGATGGACCGCTTTCAAAGCAACTTGCGGATGAAGCGCTGAAATCCATGTCCGATGCGGTAAAGTACAAAGTCGTTCCAGTGGCTGATACTGGCGGCTCTCTGACCGCGCTGCCCATTATCGAAACTCTTTTGGGAGATGTATCAGCATACATCCCTACAAATGTCATTTCAATTACTGACGGCCAAATATACCTGGAATCTAACCTTTTCAATGCGGGTATTCGACCTGGAATCAATGTAGGTATTTCAGTTTCGCGCGTAGGCGGATCTGCTCAAACGAAGGCAATCAAACAGGTGGCAGCACGTTTGCGAATGGAGATGGCTTCATATCGTGAACTAGCGGCATTTGCCCAGCTAAGCTCTGATCTGGACAAGGTGACCCAGGCACAATTAAACCGTGGACAACGACTGCAGGAAATTTTAAAACAACGACAATATGAGCCCATGTCGCTATCTAATGAGGTCATATCATTATTTGCGGCAACGAATGGTTACGCGGATTCGATCCCAGTAGATAAAATCCGCTCCTGGGAAACGGCCATGCTGCGATCAATGGAATCTTCATATCCCGATATCACAAAAGATATCGCAGATAAAAAGCAAATTACACCTGAAACGAGCGAAAAACTGAAGCAAGCTTTATCCACTTTCAATTCATCCTGGGCAGCTTAGGAAACGGGTAAACATTTATGGCGTCTGCACGAGAAATGCGTTTACGTATTCAAAGCGTAAAAAACATTGCCCAGGTAACCAGGGCTTTGCAGGCTGTTTCTGCGAGCAAAGTGAGGAAGGCTGTTCAGGCTGTTTCGGCTACAAGACCATACGCCGAACAAGCCTGGAAGGTACTCGTCCATCTTTCTGAGCAGCCCGGGCATAATGCATTGCATCCCTTACTGAAACCACGGGAAAATGTGCAAAACATCCTAATTGTGATGGTAACAAGTGATCGTGGACTTGCAGGCGCTTACAATACGAATATTATTCGTTCCACTTTGTTACATTTCAAGGACTATTCTCAAAACATCAGCTATATAACAGTCGGTAAAAAAGGGCGCGACATGCTGCTGAGGCGCAGACGGAATGTTATTGCCGAGTTTAGCAACATTCCAGCAAACCCCAGCTTTTCTGAGCTTTCTGCAATAGGACGTTTGGCGATTGATGATTTTCTGGATGGTTCATTCGATGAGGTTTTTCTAGCTTATACCGACTATATTAATATGATCCATCAAGAACCTGTGATCAAAAAACTACTGCCATTCGAAATTGATTCGGATGATCAGGTGAGTGAAAACCTGGGTTCTCATAACACTCATTCTGCATTCACCTATGAACCGGATGCAGGCGAGCTGCTAAATCAGATCATTCCGCGTTTTACGTCGCTGCAGGTGTATCAGGCGATTCTAGAATCTCAGGCAAGCGAACATGCTGCCCGGATGGTATCGATGCGGAATGCGACAGAAAATGCGGTGGAACTTAATGGAGCTCTTCAGTTACAGTACAACAAAGCTCGTCAGCAGAGTATCACAAACGATATGCTGGATATCGCTGGCGGCGCAGAGGCTCTTTCACAATCATTGAAATAAATTAGAATTTTGTAGATTTTTGTCGGAGGTTCTTTTATGGAAAAAGCAGCAGGCAAGGTAGTACAAATTTTAGGCGGGGTTGTGGATGTCGCCTTTGCAGAAAATGATATACCGATATTATTTGAAGCTTTGGAAATTCCGCGGGATGGAAAAGAACCAGTTACTCTGGAAGTCGAAAAAGATCTCGGCAAAGGTATTGTTAGATGTGTAGCCATGGATACAACCGATGGATTGGAACGCGGGATGCCAGCCTATAGAAGCGGTGCACCAATCATGGTTCCGGTTGGCTTACAAACATTGGGTAGAATTTTTAACGTTCTGGGCAAACCGGTGGATAACAAAGGACCAGTTGCAACAGAGCAATACTATCCCATTCACCGGGCTGCGCCCTCTTTCGAAGACCAGGTAACAAAGGTTGAGGTCTTTGAGACTGGATTAAAGGTGATTGACCTGATTGCGCCGTTCACAAAAGGCGGCAAGACTGGAATTTTTGGCGGAGCTGGTGTGGGAAAAACCGTCATCATCATGGAATTGATCCGATCGATTGCAACTGTCCATCAGGGGAACTCGGTATTTGCCGGAGTGGGTGAACGCACACGTGAAGGCACCCAGCTTTACAGGGAAATGGTGGAATCCGGTGTTATGAAAGACACCGTGATGGTCTTTGGCCAAATGAATGAACCGCCGGGTGTCCGATTGCGCGTAGCCTTGACAGCTCTCGCAATGGCGGAATATTTCCGGGACCAGGGCAAGGATGTACTATTGTTCATAGATAACATTTTCCGTTTCACCATGTCCGGTTCTGAGGTTTCCGCGTTATTAGGGCGTATGCCATCGGCTGTCGGTTACCAACCGACCCTTGCCACAGAAATGGGTGAGCTGCAAGAACGTATCACCTCCACTCGCCGGGGATCGATCACCTCCATGCAGGCGGTATATGTCCCTGCCGATGATTATTCAGATCCAGCACCGGTTGCCACCTTTACCCACCTGGACGCAACCATCGCGCTGGAACGCTCCATCGTGGAAAAAGGTATATACCCGGCTGTTGATCCTCTGGCTTCTACCTCTCGAATTTTAGACCCGATGATCGTTGGGGATGAA
Organism: uncultured Chloroflexia bacterium; assembly: GCA_963841805.1. Taxonomy (GTDB): domain Bacteria; phylum Chloroflexota; class Anaerolineae; order Anaerolineales; family Anaerolineaceae; genus PNON01. The sequence goes on along the minus strand of CAWJEB010000009.1, from coordinate 711,290 downwards.
CATTACAATACTGCACGGGACGTGCAGCGGATCTTGCAGCGTTACAAAGACCTGCAAGATATTATCGCGATCCTAGGACTGGATGAATTGAGTGAAGACGATAAACTGATTGTGTCTCGTGCCAGGAAGATCGAGCGATTCTTTTCGCAGCCTATGGCTGTCGCAGAACAATTCACTGGCATTCCCGGCGCTTATGTTCGCATCGAAGAAACAGTCCGGGGATTCAGGGAGATCCTGGATGGCAAGCATGATAATCTGCCTGAACAAGCCTTCCTGATGGTAGGTAAGATAGAAGATGCTGTAGCAAAAGCTAAGACAATGATGTAAGAGAGAACTCAGAATGCCAATCCATGTTGAGATAACTTCCCAAGATCGTTCAGTATACTCCGGTGATGCCGACATCGTAGTTGTGCCTGGCTCGCAGGGTGAAATGGGAATTCTGCCCAATCATTCGCCGCTGCTTTCGACACTTAAGTATGGATTGATCAAAGTGAGAACAAAAAATGATGAACAGGTATTCACAGTTGCCGGTGGGATTGTTGAAGTTCAGCCAGATCAGGTGACGATTTTAGCCGACGCGGCTGAGAACATTGAAGAAATTGATGTATCACGAGCGGAAGCTGCTAAGAAACGTGCTGAGGAAATGCTGCAAAAAGCTATTCCGCAGGATACAGACACATATTTATCCTTACAGGCAGCGCTACGCAGGTCCAATTTGAGATTGGAGACCGCGCGTAAATATAAGAAGGATAAGCGGTAAGTTGACATAACCATCCTTACAAAATCAGAAGAGCGTTGATGTTGTTCAACCAATCAAGAAATAATTTCACCCCATGTCTAAGCATGGGGTGCTGTTTTGGTTGTACGAGGCACTAAAATTGGTAAAATATATTCAAAGTAAAGGAGTGTGAATGATAAACGAGGAATTATCAGCTACGAAAATCGCCATTGTCGGCGCAGGAAATGTTGGCGCGACGTATGCTTATGCATTGTTGCAAAGCGGCCTGGCAGGTGAGATCGTCCTGATTGATGCAAACAAATCCAAAGCTGAAGGTGAGGTGATGGATTTAAATCATGCCGTTCCATTTGTTCATCCAACAAGAATTTGGACTGGACCTTATGAAGAGTGTAAGGGTGCGGCGATCACTGTAATAACCGCCGGAGCTGGTCAGAAACCAGGTGAAACAAGGTTAGATCTTGTTCATAAAAACGTAGAAATATTCAAACAGATCATCCCGCAAGTAGTAAAGAACAACCCTGATGGATTATTATTGATAGCGACGAACCCGGTCGATATACTCTCTTACACCTCATGGAAAATATCAGGACTGCCAGCTGCAAAAGTCATCGGATCAGGTACGATCCTGGATACTGCCAGGTTTAGATACCTGATAAGTGAGCACGCAGGTGTGGATCCACGAAGCGTGCATGCCTATATCATCGGTGAACATGGCGACAGTGAAGTTCCAGTATGGTCGCTTGCCAATATTGCAGGAATGCGGTTGAAAGAATACTGTATGGCGAATTGCATGAGCTATTCGCAAGAAGTGTGGGATAAGATTTTTGACCAGACACGGAATGCGGCTTATGAGATCATTGAACGCAAAGGAGCCACATACTATGCAGTGGCAAACGGGCTTTTGCGGATCACGGAGGCGATTCTACGGGATCAGGATACTGTCTTATCGTTGTCTTCATTGATCGGATCTTATTATGGAATCGAAGATGTATATTTGAGTCTCCCAACAATTGTGGGCAGGAACGGAATAACCAAGAATTCTCAACCTGACCTTATCGGATGAGGAAATCAATGGGTTGGTTAATTCTGCACAAGTATTAAAGGATTTGATCAAGCAGGTGGGATTGTAAATAAAAAATTTTGTTGATCTTTTACGAAATTACAAATTTCACTATACCATGTATAATACTTGTGAAAGGTAATTGACGCATGCCATTTTTATCTCGTGATATAGGGATCGATCTTGGAACGATGTACACCCAAGTTGCAGAAGGAAATCAAATCCTTCTGCAAGAACCAACTATTGTAGCCATTCTCGTTGAAGAGATGAAGATGGTTGAATGGGGAAAAGCGGCGAATGATATGTATGGACGGGTGCCGGATTCGATCGAAGTGTTGCGCCCCCTGCAAAACGGGGTGATCGCTGATTTCGAGATCACAGAGAATTTGCTGCGCGATCTGTTGCGTAGAGTATCAGGACCGATGGGGTTGTTTAAACCCCGGGTGATGATCACCGTGCCATATGGTATCACCAGCGTAGAAATGCGCGCAGTACATGAAGCTGGTCTCGGTGCGGGCAGCCGTGAAGTATTCATGATCTGGCAGCCGTTGGCCGCTGCACTTGGAATTGATCTTCCCATTTCCACGCCTTCCGGCAATATGATCATCTCTTTGGGCGGGGGAACAACACAATCAGCCATCCTTGCTATGAATGGGATAGTCAGCGCTGAAACTTTAAAAGGTGGTGGTCTGTCATTGGATGATGCCATCATAACGTATATTAAGAAAAAATATGGTCTGTTGGTTGCTCAGCCTACTGCCGAGCAATTGAAAATACGAATTGGCAGCGCTATCCCATTATCCCAAATGGGGTCCATGGAAATTCAGGGGCAGGATCAGGTAAGCGGATTACCTAAGCCCTTGGAAGTCAAGAATGAAGATATCGTCGAGGCACTGGAAGAACCGCTTACAGATATCGTACGCAGTATTAAGCGAGTATTGGAAAAGACTCCGCCCGAATTGCTGTCGGACATTATAGACCGCGGCGCTGCCCTGTGCGGTGGCGGGGCTATGTTGAGGGGAATTGATAAATATCTGACTAAATACCTGGGAATCCCAGCCTATATGGTTGATAACCCGATCACCTGCACTGTGGAAGGTACGATCAAGGGTTTGAATAATTACCCTCAATTGAAACGCAACTTACCGATGGGGTAGCTGCTGCTTGAAATGTAAAAATGGCAAAAAAAGTACATGTGCGACCTTCGACATTCAAAACCAAGCTCCCCCTGGCTGCCTGGTTTCTATTAATAATCAGCATTCTTGGAGTCATTACAGCGGTAATATTGGGTTACTTCTCTTACAAATTGGAAGTTGTAACTCACGGTACCGCAAAGTCACTTAATAGTCTTGTTCCATATTTATGCGTTGGTTCTGTCTTTCTATTTGCTATTTTATTTACTTTTATCAAGTTAATTACCAACAAGTCTGTTGAACTTTATACCTATGAAGATTTTCTACAGATCAATTTCAAAGGCAGGGAGTGGCAAATATTATATACAGATATCCTTAATATTTTTCGCCGAGATGAAATCACCTTCTTTTTGATCTTGCCGCTCCGTAGGCAGGAATTTGAATTACATACAACGCATGGTGTCGCGAAAATTGAAGGGAATATCAGCCATTATAAAGAATTTTTGGGAGCGATCGAGGCTAGGATTTATCCGACTTTGTACCTGAAGGATCAAGAAACGATCGCTAATGGCAAGACTATAAAATTTGGTGAGATCCTATTGAACCAACGGGGATTAAAGCATAAAGATACTATTCTTCTATGGAACCAGATTACCGAAGTAAAAGTTGTGTGGGGCAAGGTTGTTATCCGCTACTATCAGGAAAGTAATATAAGAACTATCAGGATTCCAACCGGGAAGATTCCAAATATCCCGATCTTCCTAAAATTGGCAGAAGAGAATATCCACACAGCGGGTAGTTTATAAGATTATTTAGCCATTTATTAGAGAGCTACCGCTTTTCAATCCGCTGTAGTTTCTCTTCCTATTGAGGCGCCCCTGCGGCGACTCGAACGCCGGTTTTCACCTCCGGAGGGTGACGCCTTATCCACTAGGCTACAAGGGCAAATTTTGTTAAGCGTGAATATTTTACCATAAACCAGCTTGCTGTCTTCAACAACGCCAAGTATTACTGGTTTTTCTTATTTCAAATTTCTCTTTCTCAATTCTCCATTCTCAATTCTGTGCACTAAGTATGATAAACTTGCGCTCATGCGTTTGAAAGCTGATCTTATCTTACTACTCGCTGCCCTAGTCTGGGGGATTGGGTTTATCGCCCAACGAAATGGCGCCCAAGCAGTTGGGCCGTTAATTTTCAATGCTGCCCGGTGGGCATTGGGAGGTTTGATCATGCTCCCTTTCCTACGATTCAAATTACCCATAAACCGCAAAACATTTCCATGGATGATTGCAAGCGGTGTTATATTATTCATCGCCAGCGGATTGCAGCAAACGGGGTTAGCATATACAACTGCCGGTAACGCGGGATTCATTACCGGCGCTTATGTAGTGCTTATACCAATATTGCTAATAATATTTTGGAAGCAGCGATCCAGTTGGGTCATCTGGGTAGCTGCAATCATCACCACGATTGGAATCTACCTATTAAGCAGCAGTGGTGAATTAAAGTTCAACAAAGGAGACGCCATAGTCCTGGTTGGGGCTGTGATGTGGGCGTTGCACGTAATCGTAACCGGATTCGGCGTAAAGAACGTTCCGGTGCTGGCATTTGTAACTGGGCAGTATTTTGTTTGCGCGTTCTTGAACATCATTTTCGGGCTGATATTGCAGGCTGATTCATTACCGGCATTATTGCCAGCCTGGCAGTCTATCCTTTACCTGGCGATTTTTTCAACAGCCATTGGTTTTACATTCCAGGCGTATGGACAGAGGCATGCTCCTCCTGCCGATGCTGCGATCATCTTAAGTCTTGAGTCGGTTTTTTCTGCAATATTTGGTTGGTTGCTGCTGTCAGAAAAATTGAATACGGTGCAGATCATTGGCTGCGTGCTGATACTGGCGGCGATATTGATGTCTCAATTGCTAACGCCGAGACCGGTTATTGAAAAAGCAGCGCCAACCATCGTTTGATTAATATATCAAATAAAATTCAACGCTGATCGTTCAAACAAGCACTTGTGCGGATCAACACCGAGAGCGGAAATGACCTCATCTGCGCGGCCGGTGGCTGATTCCCTGGCCGACAAACGCATCGATACAAGCGGTTTCCCTTCCAGCGAATAGCTGAATTCCAAATTTTCAACAAGTTCCCGGATATTCCGGGATTTCCCGCGGCGTTCAACAAGTACCTCGGAGGACTTTAAGAACTCGTCTATCTTACCTTTAATTTCCAGAGTGCTTTCATTGGGAGGAAGATAGACCCGGTAATCGGCTGTAAGTAATGCCACCTGGATCTTTGCGGCATCAAGGGGTATTTCATCCACACTGACCATTTCCAAACCCGGTGGTAGAGCTTCCTGGATTTTCATTGCGATGTCAATAGTGGAATATTCATCTTTAAGCCAGGCATCCAACACTTCAGCTGAGCTGATATAGCTGAGGGGTAAGGCTGACGCCAGTTGGATTTTTGGCTGCGGGTGGAAACCCTGGCTGTGTTCGAGTGGAAGGCTGGCGCGTCGGAATACACGCATCCAGGTTTGCTGCAAGTCAAGGTGACCGGTGAAACGCATGGCCTGATTTTTCTTGAATAGGATACGGATTCTCATGTGACTGGTTCCTTTTTAAATATTTTTGCTGATGGAGTTGGACACTTCCAATCCGGCAGGAATTCTTCGTTGAATTGGGGCACGATACCGCAAGCAAAGCACTGATTACGGCAATCATCCCGGAGTTTACCAGCTTTCGACCACTCATATTCCTGAAGAAGATAGGAATTCTTCACCCCTGCATTGATATGACTCCAGGGCAGCACTTCGTCAATCGATCGTTCTCGAAGAGAATAGAAAGCAGGGTCAATTTCGTGCATATCGAATGCTGCCAGCCACTTCGAGTAATGGTCTTGATCCTGCCAGGCGTCAAATTTTGCCCCAGATTGCCACGCTGAGAATATCACACTAGAAAGGCGGCGATCACCCCGTGAAAGCCAGGATTCCATCTGGGTATCTTTTGGAGCTGTCCAACTCACCTTGATGTTGGGATTGCGAAGTTGTGATCGCAGAAGTTTTTGTTTCTCATTGACTGATTCGGGGTTCTCACAGCTGGTCCATTGGAATGGTGTATGCGCTTTTGGGACAAAAGTGCCTATCCCGGCATGGACTTTGGCGCGGCCGCCAATAATGCTTCTGCCTACTTGATACACCTGTTTGCAAATATCGATAATTGCCTCAACGTCTTCCATCGTTTCAGATGGATGCCCTATCATGAAGTACAATTTAAGGGTTGTCCAACCACGGCTAAATATTGAACGTGCAGTGTCCAATAGATTCTCAGTGGAAACCGGCTTATTAATGATCTGCCGCATCCGATCTGTGGCTGCCTCAGGGGCAAGGGTAAACCCACCCTGGCGGGAGCCTTTTAGTTTATCCATGATATCCACAGAAAAAGATTCAATACGAAGGGAGGGTAGGGAAATATTGACATGCTGCCCTTCATACTGCTGGTTCAATCCATCTACCAATTCCTGGATGTGCGTATAGTCGGAGGATGAAAGGGACAACAACGCAACTTCCTCATGGCCGGTGGCTTTCAGTGCTATATCGATAGCAGCCAATACCTCATTTACAGAGCGTTCCCGTACAGGGCGGGTGATCATCCCGGCATGACAAAAACGGCATCCGCGGGTGCACCCCCGCATAATCTCAACAGCCACGCGGTCTTGGACAATATCAATGTATGGAACGATAAACTTAGTGACCGGTGGTGGGAGCTTGGAAACGATCCGTTTGGTGATTGGAATCTTCGTGTCTGTGTTAATTGGTTTAATTTCCTTTACCTTACCATCTGGCAGATAGGCGACTTGGTAGAGCACAGGAACATAGACACCAGGGATTTGAGATAATTTTGTGAGCAGCGCTTCCCGACTCTCGCCGTTAGATTTCGACTTTTGATATACATCAACGATCTCATTCAATACTTCCTCACCTTCGCCAATTGCGAAGGCATCGATAAATGCGTGCATCGGTTCCGGGTTAAACGCTGCATGCCCGCCAGCAATGACCAACGGGTGTTCGTTATTTCTTTCTGAAGAATAAATTGGAATTCCTGCCAAATCGAGCATATTCAATACATTGGTATAAAGCGTCTCGTAGGGCAGCGAGAAAGCGATAATATCAAAATCAATCAGTGGATGTTTGGATTCAAGCGAAAATAGCGGAATATTGTTACTTCGCATTTGCTCTTCCATATCAAGCCAGGGAGCGTAACATCTCTCGGACAGGACATCTTGTCTTTTGTTAAGCAAGTCGTACAAAATGGCTAATCCAAGATTGGGAAGACCAAGGTCATATATATCGGGGAAACATAACGCGACCCTGGTTTTTATTCCATCCCATGGTTTTGTAATAGAATTTAATTCACCACCTGTGTATCTGCCGGGTTTTTGAACGAGTGGTAAGACGGAGTTTATTTTTTCAATCAGTTCATCATTTTTTTGTTGTTCAACCTGCATGCAATTACCTATAAAAGTCCTTTGTAAGATCCGCCATCCACTGGGAGCATCAAACCAGTAAGGTATGATGCGGCGGGAGAAAGTAAAAATACTGCCACGTTGGCAAATTCTTCTGGTGTTGCAAGCCGATTGAGAGAAGTTGCCGCAGCTTGTTTCTGCATTTCAATTTCCATAGTGGAATTGTTCTTTTCTGATCTGCCTTTTAGTAGGCTGAGGGCGCGATCGGTCTTCGTCCACCCAGGCAGGATCGAATTGAATCGTATACCTTCCGGCCCCAATTCTTGCGAGAGAGTCTTCGTCAACCCCAACACACCGGCACGCAATGTATTGGACAGGATCAAGTCCGGGATCGGTTGTTTCGCGGATATGGATGTGATTGTGAGGACGCTCGGGGAATCTGACTTCCGAAGATAGGGCAATGCTTCACGGATCAGCCGGATATGGCTATAGAAGCTTAAGTTAATGGCATCCATCCAATCCTGGTCGGTCATTTCTTCGAATTTCCCAGTCTTGGGACCACCGGCATTTGTAACAAGAAGATCGATTCCCCCAAGGTTTTGTGCGGAGGTTTCTATGATCATTTTACAATCCACTGGAAGTGAGATATCTCCTGGAACTGAAAACACCTTATTTGTTGCCGATGATTGCAGTTCGTCTCTGGATCGATCTAGTTTTTCTGCGTTCCGACTGTTGATAACAACCTCGGCTCTTTCGGTCACAAGCAGGCGGGCAATTGCAAAACCCAAGCCTTTGCTTGCGCCAGTGACTATTGCCTTTTTATTTGATAGTCCAAGGTCCATAATATCCTCAAATAATTTCCAATTTTTGATCGTACAATAGCAAGTCTGGAAAATGGCTTTCCACCCAGCCGGTTATCTTTGAAAATTCGGCCTGGATGAAGGCTGCGTTATTGTTAACTATTCCAAGAGTGATTTCCGCATCAAAGTGACTGTCCTGGCATCCACTTTCCGCTATGGATACATTAAACTCCCTGGATAAACGATTTTCCAGCGGGCGCAGCATACTTCGCTTATCTTTCAGCGAACAGCAGGAATATATTTTGAAGTGGAGAGTAAGAATACCGAAATGCATCACAGCCCGAATTTTTCTTCATTATAACCCAACCCGAATTGCCTGGGGTTGAAAAAGGTCTTACACCCATCGGGAGGTATCTCTTGCAATTAATAATTCCGAAGGTTACAATCCTTCTCACACAAAGGTCAAGAAAGGGTAAATGATTACCGAGCAGGATTACCAAAAAACACTGGATTACTTATATAGCTTCGTGGATTACAGCCTGACCAAACAACTGGAGTATTCGCCGGAAAAATTTAACCTGGATCGCATGTTTCGCTTATTGGATTTGATGGGGAATCCCCAGAAATCTTATAACGTGATCCACATTACCGGAACCAAAGGCAAGGGATCGGTTTCAGCTTTTTGTACCAGTGTTTTGAAGGAAGCCGGGTTATGCGTGGGCTTGTATACGTCTCCGCACCTGATCGATTTCAATGAGCGCATTCAGGTCAATCTTGAACCGATGCCGCATGTAGAAATGGTCAGATTGGTGGATGAGTTAAAGCCTATCATTGACCAGGTGAAAGAAATAACCACATTTGAAATTTCCACCGCCCTTGCTTTTGAATACTTCAAAAAAACTGGTGTAGATTATGCAGTAATTGAAGTAGGTTTGGGCGGCAGGTTGGATGCGACTAATGTTGTTGACCCGGTTGTCTCTGTTATCACTACAATTTCTTATGATCATCAGGCTATCCTCGGAAACTCGATCGCTGAAATTGCAACGGAAAAAGCAGGGATCATCAAACCAGGAAAGCCAGTGGTGGTCGCTTCGCAAACGAATGAAGCGCTAGAAGTATTACTAGATAAAGCTGAAGAATGTGGTTCGAAAGTAACACAGGTAGGTGTGGATTACCACTATGTTTCAACTGCACATAGTCTGGATAATCAGTCGGTATATATTTGGTCGAACGAAGATCAAGACAAGATGGATCGGTTTATTGAGGGGGAACCAAGCTTAGTGGATTGGAAACCCGATGGGTTTATTGTTCCCCTGTTGGGCGCGCATCAACTGGAAAATGCAACCACAGCATATTCTGTAGTAAAATTTTTACAACAACAGGATTCGAAGATCACAAATCAGGCAATATATTCAGGATTTAAGAAGGTTTCGTGGCCTTGCCGGTTTGAAGTAATCAGTACAGATCCGATTGTGATCCTGGATTCAGCGCATAATCGAGACTCTGCATTGAAACTGCGGCTCACATTGGATGATTACTTGCCTGGGAAAGATGTTGTACTGGTTTTTGGCGCTTCTGAAGACAAAGATGTACGTGGAATGTTAATTGACCTGATGCCGCGGGTGGACCGCGTAATTGCGACCCAGTCTATCCATCCACGCGCGATGGAAGCAAAAGAGATCGTTGAGTATGTGCACCGCCTGGGGAAAAAAGCTGAAGTTGTATTGCCTTTGGAAGAAGCATTCAAGCGGGCGGTGGTTCTCGCGAATGGAGAACGAGCAGTCCTTGTTGCTGGAAGCATATTTATCGCTGCTGCTGTTAAAGAAATCTACATGTTAGAGCAGGGCGTTTTAGAGAGAAATGGGAATGAGTAAAATGCGAGATGATGACTGGCAAAACAGAAATGACGATGAGATAGATTACAGCTCAGCTATTCATCAACGAACAGAAGAGTTATATCGATTTCAGAACGCCGATCCCGAAGAGGATGGCACTTTTATCCTTCCGGTGCTTCCGTTACGTGACCTGGTGGTTTTTCCACACATGGTCTCGCCGATCTTTGTTGTTCAAGGTGGTACATATCATGCCATCCAATCTGCGCAGGCAGAAGAACAAACGATGATCGGTTTGGTGCAAAAAGACCCAGATGTGGAGGTGCCTACCGCAATCGATTTCCTGTCCATAGGCGTTGAGTTGGCAGTTGGCAGACTATTAACCATGCCGGATGGCAACAGTTCCGCCCTTGTTCAGGGAAGACGCAGGATCAAAGTTATTGAATTTATCCAGGAAGAACCATATATCATCGTCCGAGCAAAGATCGTCGACGATACGGTGGTCATCAATAAGAAACTGGATGCATTAATGCGCACAACGCGAGATTTGTTTGAGAAGTGCGTTCAACTGGACCGAACCCTTCCCGATGAAGCACATTTGTTCGCCATAAACATAAACGATCCGGGCTGGTTGGCAGATATGGTTGCAACGACGCTATCTCTTGACCTGCAATCCCGCAAGGACTTCCTTGTGAATACCAATCCACAGGACCGGTTGAAGAAGATCAACCGGTTGCTTGCACAGGAATTGGATGTACTGCTGTTAGAAGATGAGATCCAAAATAAAGTACAGAGCGAAGTGGATCGCAGCCAGAGGGAATTTTACCTGCGGGAACAGATGAAAGCCATCCAGACAGAGCTTGGAGAGGGAGATATGTGGGCGCGGGAGATTGCAGAACTGCGCTTGAAGGTGGAATCCAGCAACCTGCCAAAGGAAGCACAAACACAGGCGAACAAAGAAATTGATCGCTTGATGCAAATGCCGCCTTTGGCGCCTGAAGTTGGAATCATCCGCACCTACCTGGACTGGATCCTTGACTTGCCGTGGCATCATCAGACAGAGGACAATCTGAATGTGAAACATGCAGCCAAGGTATTGGAGCAGTATCACTACGGGTTGGCGAAAGCAAAAGATCGCATCCTAGAATATATTGCTGTCCGAAGCCTGCATCCAAAAAAGATGAAACAGCCAATTTTGTGTTTTGTGGGTCCTCCTGGAACAGGTAAAACATCCCTTGGTAAATCCATTGCCGAAGCACTAGGTAGAAATTTTGTGCGGCTATCATTGGGCGGGGTGCGGGATGAAGCAGAAATTCGAGGACACCGACGGACATACATTGGTGCGATGCCAGGACGGATACTTCAAACGATGCGTAGGTCGGGATCACTCAATCCTTTATTTATGTTGGATGAAATTGACAAGCTTGGCGCTGACTTTCGAGGCGATCCGGCAGCGGCTTTGTTGGAAGTACTTGACCCGGAACAAAATAATTCATTCTCAGATCACTATTTGGAATTAGCTTATGATCTATCGAAGGTCATGTTTGTAACAACAGCGAACTCCATAAACAGCATCCCGCCGGCGTTGCTGGATCGGATGGAGTTGATCGAGTTCCCAGGGTATATCGAGGAAGATAAACTCGAGATCTCACACAGGTTTTTGTTAAACCGGCAACTAGAAGAAAGCGGACTTGAAGTCGGTGAAGTCTCTTTATTGGACTCTGCATTAAGCAAAATAATCCGCGAGTACACTTACGAGGCGGGTGTTAGGAACCTGGAACGCGAAATTGGCCGTGTATTTAGAAAGACAGCACGTTTGAAATCTGAGGGCAAGCAGTATCCAAAACGAATCATTCCCAGCATGATAGAAAAATTCCTTGGACCACCTCAATATTTTTCTACGGAAGCAGAGATGAAAGATGAAGTTGGCGTTGCTACAGCCATGGCGTGGACTGAATCTGGCGGTGAGATCATGCCGGTCGAAGTGTTGATCTTCGAAGGCAAAGGGAGCTTGCAGATAACGGGCCAGATCGGAGACATCATGCAGGAGTCTGGGCAGGCCGCGCTTTCATACCTGAAATCGAAGGCAAAGCAATTAGAGATCAACCCCAAGATTTTTGAGCGTTCCGATATCCATATACACATTCCAGAAGGCGCCATCCCTAAAGACGGACCTTCTGCTGGTATTACACTGGCGACGGCAATGATCTCCGCGTTCACCAAGCGGGAAGTATATAAAGATGTTGGCATGACGGGTGAGATCACCCTGCGTGGTAGGATTCTGCCGATTGGTGGTGTACGGGAGAAGGTACTGGCTGCGCATCGTGCCAACTTGAAAACGGTAATCCTACCTGAACGCAACATCAAAGACCTTGTGGATATTCCGCGCAAGGTAAAGACAGACCTGAAGATCATTCCGGTGGCATACATGGATGATGTCATCAAGGTAGCTTTGTATCCGCCCAAACCGATCGTCAAAAAACCCAGGGTAAAACGATCTGAAAAATCTACTGTTGATTAACTTGAAAATCAATAGTTACTAGAATTCTCAAAGTAAAACTCCCCTTTCGGGGAGTTATTCTGATTTAATCCTTTGCTTGTGTTCAGCCTGTAAAGCCTTGATTCCGTTCCTGACCTGCGATAACGAACGGTCAATTTCCACTTCCAGACGAGTCAGCGTTTCTACGACATATTCATCTGATTCGTGCCTGGCGGCATCAGCCTCCTGATGTGCCTGTGCGATGATCTGCTCAGACATTTTTCGCGCATTTTCTGCAATGGAGTCTCTGGCTGTCAGTTGATCACCTTTGTCGCGGGCAAGCGCAATCGTGCGGTTTGCTTCTTCCTGAGCCTGGGCTAGGATGCGGTCACGCTGTGTTAGCACCTGCTGCGCCTTTTTTACCTCTTCAGGGATAGAAACACGCATCTGATCGATGATATCCAGGAAACGATCTTCATCAATGGCGACGCTATGAGTGAGTGGAATGCCTCTGCTTTCGTTGAAGAGTTCTTCCAATCGATCGATTAAATGTTGAATGTCCATATCCTCCTCCAATTTCAAGGGTTATGTTGCAATTATTAGACCAAAAAAATCAGTTATTAAGATATTTAATCCCTAAGTGCAGTCATGGGATAATCACCGGGGTTATTTCCTAATTCAGCAAATTTGGTAATCAAAGCCTGCCGTACATGTTCGGGTACCATGCTCGACACATTTCCACCCAGTGCAGCAATCTCTCTGACTGTTGTAGATGAGAGGAAGGTATGCTGCTCGGATGTGATTAATGCCGCAACTTCAACATCTGCATCCAGACGATGGTTCGCCAATGCCATCCTAAACTCGTGTTCAAAATCAGAAAACACCCTCAACCCTCGGACGATGACTTGCGCATCGATCTTTTTGCAATAATCGACTGTCAAACCGCTATATCCAGAAACCCGAATATTTTTAACATCGATAAAACTTTTTCGGACATATTCCAGGCGTTCTTCTGGCGAGAATAGCAAATTTTTTAGCGGCAGATCGTACACAGCAACGACAACCTCGTCAAATAATTTTGAAGCCCGGCGGGCGATGTCTATGTGACCATAGTGTATGGGATCAAATGTCCCTGGAAAAACAGCACGTACCATCAGCTTATATCTCCTTTTCCGGTTCCCCAGAAGTGATTCATAGTGTTAACCAGATACTGATTATCGGGTTGAGATAGATCAGGATCTTCTTCAAACAAGGATTGTGCAGCTTTCCTGGCTTTTTCGATCAGACGGACATCCGTGAGTGAAGCCATGCGCAAATCGGCAAAGCCGGATTGCCTGGTTCCCAAGAAATCTCCCGGACCGCGTTGTTCCAGATCTTTTTCTGCCAAGATAAAACCATCATTCGTTTCGACCATTGCCTGCAAACGCTGGTTGTCAGCATCACCTTCGGATTCGGGGATCAACATACAGTAAGATTTTGCGCTGCCTCGACCCACCCGGCCGCGGAATTGATGCAATTGGGAAAGTCCAAAACGATTTGCTCCTTCAATAAGGATCATACTTGCATTCGGTATATCAACACCGACCTCGACTACGGAAGTTGAAACAAGGATGTCAATTTCTTTATCCCGAAATGATTTCATGACCTGGTCCTTTTCATCAGGTTTCAAGCGACCATGGATCAAACCAAGCCTGTATTTCCTGAATACTTCTTTGCTTAATCGGGTATGTTCCTCAACAGCCGCCATTGCCTCATCTTTATCGCCCTGTTCAACAAGAGGATAGATAATAAATACCTGGTGGCCGAGGTCAAGCTGGCCGCGGATGCGGTCATAGACGCTTTCGCGTTCACGCGGATAGAAGATGTATGTATCAATGTTCTGCCTGCCAACCGGAAATTCATCCATTACAGATAGATCCAAATCTCCATAAACAGTCAATGCAAGTGATCGCGGGATGGGAGTGGCTGTCATGACCAGCAGATGCGGATTGGTGCCTTTGGATCGCATCTGAGCACGCTGCTCTACGCCGAAGCGGTGCTGCTCATCCACAACAACAAATTGTAGATCTTTGAAGATTACTGGTTCTTCCAACAGGGCATGCGTTCCGACTACCAGCTTGATGGTACCATTTGATAGTTTTTCCAGAATCAGTTTGCGTTCGCTTGCTTTGGTATCACCCACCAGTAAGCAGACTTCTTCGGCTTTTAATAATGCAGTTGTGTCTTCCGGGTCCGCCAGCAGTTTTGAGAGATTGCGGAAGTGCTGCTCTGCTAATATGCTGGTGGGGGCCATGAATGCTGCCTGCGATCCAGTTTTAGCGATGATGGCGGCAGCCAATGCTGCCACAATCGTCTTGCCAGAACCAACATCCCCTTGCAACAATCGATTCATGGGTATGCCACTGGCGAGGTCTTTGCGGAACTCAAGCAAGACGCTTTTTTGTGCATTCGTTAATTCATAGGGAAGGTTTGATATTTGACGATCAACCCATTCATCCTCGACTTTGAATATCTTTCCGGTGATACCCTGCCAGGCTTGCTTTTGCCGTAGCACACCCAATTGCATAAGGAATATTTCATCAAATGCCAATCTCTTGCGAGATGCAACTAAGTCTTCCTGACTCGAGGGGAAGTGGACTTCCTGCAAAGAGGTAGAGAGGTCTGGAAGGTTATTTGTCTGCCTGATCTTTGGCGGCACGAAGTCTTCCACCTTTGATGACCAGTAGGAGACTGTCTGATACATGATCCTGCGCAGCCATCGCTGGGTGACAGAGGCTGTCAGTGAATAGACCGGGACAATACGATTGGTATTTAGCTGTTCCTGGTCCATTGGTTCCCACTCGGGATTATTCAGCATCAAGCGGCCAAGGTATTGGTCAACTGTGCCTGAAACAACGATCTGCATGCCCTGTCGAAGACGGTTGGCGATCCAAGCCTGGTTAAACCAGGTCATACGCAGGTCGCCGCTGCCATCGGATATCACAGCTTCTGTCAGGTTGAACTTCCCTCCGCGGATAGGGCGGGTAGAGACACTTTTTACAGAGCCAATGACAGTGACATCTTCACGATAAAACAGTCGACTAATGGGTTTTAACTGGCTGTAATCATCATATCTTCGAGGAAAGTAGTAAAGCAAATCTTCGAGCGATTTCAATCCTAATCGGGCCAGCGTGTCTGCGTGTTTGGGACCAATACCCTGAATAACCGTTAACGGGGCAGAAAGTCCCAGCCGTACCTGGCTTGGTTGCGGCGCTGGAGGTGATTGAACCATCCGCTTTTGATTGGTCGTGATAGGATTCTTAGGAACAACCCTGTTTAAGGATGTAGATGCAGATGATTCTCTTCGGGGCTGTGAATTATTAAGAGAATTTATCTCCGGGTCAGTCAAACCTGCGGTTTTCGCCAATTGTTCCCAGATTTCTTTCAGAACGCTTTCACGGGCATCCACCTGGGCGCCGTATTCGGAGAGTCGTTTTCTAATCATCTGGATGGAATCTTCGGGAACTTTGTCATTCCTGGCTTCAGATTCCCAGTTTGGCAAAATCTTATCCAATCCACCCACAACCGCGTGATTGTCGAAACCTCGTTCCAATTCAAGTTTGAAGAATTTTAGTATTTTTTCTAAGGAAGGCTGCATGGCATAATTTTACCGCAATCCAGAGTTTCAGAAGATGAGCATTGTTTGATGTTAATGATGGGCGGTTGAAGAAAACTAATGGTGATTTTTACCTTCAATAGCATATATCCCCACTGCCGAAGGACCCAACAGCGCAGCCGTTGTTAAGTTGATCGGAATCTCACAAAATGGGGTGCCAGAATACGTATTGATAACATGTTCTCGAAGCGTATGGGTTTCGTGTAACATGGGAGGCTGGCTTTGAACCAGGCACACCTGTTCCAAATCACTGAATTCATCCACAAATTCTTGAAAGTTCTCTGCCAGATGCCGGTAACTCTTCACCTTTTCTGTAGAAATCAGCTTCCCCTCATCAAAAGAAAATACAGGGAGGATGGAAAGCATTTCTCCCAGCATGGATTGCGGCTTTGAAATGAAACCCGAACGTTCCAGATATGATAAATTCGAGATACAGAACTGCGAATATATCCTGGGTATTTTCCCGCGTATGTTTTGTTCGATTTCGACCAATTTACTTCCCCTGGCTGCCTGATCTGCTGCGAATTGGACCAATGAACCCAAACCAACAGAGGTCGTCTGCGAATCGATTATCGAGACAGCCACTTTACCTCTCCGACTTCTGGATGCCTTCTCCATATTTTGAAAGGCTTCACTCAAATGCGATGACATGAAAATTGCGAGAATTTCGTTGTAGGTCTGCCCATGGAGCGCAATAGCTTCCATGCATTCCTGCATGGTAGGAGGCGACAGGGTTGGTCCATTCTCTTTTGTCACCTGAGCTGGCAGACTGGAGACTTTATACACTGGATCGTTCTCAATATCTACTCTGCCAACTTTAATATGAAAAGGAACCTGAAAAATCAGATTCCTGCCAGTAAATGAATGTCTTGAAAATTGAACAGAACTATCGGTTAGGATGCAAGTAGAGGACATTTTATTCCACTGAAAGGATGTAGAAATAATGAGGTTGACTACCTTCGTGGTATTCAATTTCCTGGTCTGGATATATTACCTGGATCTTTTCAGATATTGCCTCCACCATTTCGGTTGTTACATCAGACCCGTAATACAAAGTAATGCGTTCGTGGTCTTTCGTTTCAGCAGATTCTAGAATTGAGAAAATCACATCATCGAGCGAAGGAGATGAGCATATGATCTTGCCGTTGTGCAGCCCGATGATCTCATCTTTTTTAACCTTGACACCATCTATGGTGGCCGTCCGTGTGGCAGTGGTGACCTCACCGGTTTCGATATCTGTCAGTGCTGTGTTCATATCCGCGACTATCTCTTCCATATCGCCTTCGGGGATGAGATGGAGAAGTGCTGATAATCCCTGGGGAATATTCTTGCTGGGAATAACTGCAACATTCTTAACAGAATTCAAGGCTGCTTGCTGAGCAGCTAAAATGATATTTTTGTTATTTGGAAGGATGATGATCTTATCCGTTGGCAGGTCTTCGAAGGCTTTTAGTATCTCTTCTGTACTGGGATTCATGGTCTGACCGCCTTCGACAACAGCGGCAACACCCAGGCTGGCAAAGATGCGCGAAAGCCCTGCGCCTGGGCTGATAGCAACGACTGCGATATGACCCGGTTCAATTTTCGCAAGATCCAAAGCTTTTGGTGCATTCTTGTTGTTATCCATCTGGGCGATCAAGTTTTCAATAGCCACTTTGTGGACTGTTCCCAATTTCATGGTGTAATCGATCGCTTCGTATCGTTTCTCAGTGGGGACATGGATGTGCATGCGGTAGAAGCCATCACCTTCGCCTATTTGGATGGAAGTGCCGATCTCGCCCAGTTCTGCATAGAACTGTTCCAAAACCAGAGTTTCAAAGGGGGCAAAATCCACAACAACCTCGTAATCCTGACCGGGTTCAATAGATTCCATTATATTTTCCAGGTTCATTGCTGAGAGGGGAGTAACCGATACAAGAGGTATATCCAGCGACTGGTTGTTGATCTGGCGCTGTACACCTTCCAATAAAATAAACAAACCTTTTCCACCGGCATCCACTACGCCAGCTTCCTTAAGTTTGTCCAATAATTCGGGTGTATTCTTTACCGATTCGTCTGCTGCTTTGATGATCTCAGTAAGGAGGATTTCCGAATCGTTGGAATAGAGCAATACCTCGCGGGCGCGTTTGGCGATATCGCTGGCAACCGTGAGTATGGTGCCTTCCACTGGGCGGACAACACCTTTATAAGCAGTATTGCGGGCTTCTTCGAGGGCTGTTACGATCTTGCCTGCATCGGCTGTATCGAAATTATCCATTGCACGGGCAAATCCACGCCACAACTGAGAGAGGATGACACCGGAATTACCGCGTGCACCCATCAGAGCGCCCTGTGCCAGGGTATGCGCCATCTTGCCAATATTGCGCTCTTCGGAACCGTTGATCTCATTCAACGCAGATTGCATGGTGAGGACCATGTTTGTTCCAGTGTCGCCATCTGGGACCGGGAAAACATTCAATGAATTAATGTGCTCCTGATTGGTTTTCAGCCAGGCCAAAGCAGCATTAAGATAGTATTTAAATTTTTGTCCATCGAGCAATGCGCCAGATTTTGTTTCAGTAGTTTCTAGATTACCCATAGTATCCTGATTCTATTATTAGTCGGTATTGCTGATTCTTAATCCGCGTATATGTACATTTACGTGGTTTACCGTTATACCGAAGGTTTTCTCTACCTGGTATTGAACTTGATGGGCAATCGTGGAGGCAACGGATTTTATTCGAATGCCATACTCCAAAACTACATAGACATCAATATCTACTTTGGTGCCATCATATTTGACTTCCACCCCATGTGAGGGATCTTTCAATATAACATTCGCCAAGCCATCTACGAAGTTTTTTGGCGCCAGGCCGACAACCCCGTAAGAGTTCAGTGTAGACTGGCAAGCCACTGTGGCTATCGCGCGGTGTGAAACCAGTATATTTCCTTTTGGATTTTGTTCATCCATCATTTTTACCCGATCCTTTGTAATTCAATATGTTAATTAACAAAAAATATTGTCATTGGTTACGGTTTGTGATAAAATACTTTCTTGCATTAAAGGGAATCACCCTTTCTTAAGCGTGTAAATAAAGTTTGAAAGGAATTATTAGAATGGCTATTTGTGAAAAATGCGGTAAGAAAACAACATTCGGACACAATCGCAGTTTCTCCATGCGGGCGACAAACCGGACTTATCTGCCAAATCTTCAAAAAGTGATGGTGATGGAGCAGGGTCGTAAGGTTCATAAAATTATGTGCACTCGCTGTATCCGGACCATGGTTAAGACTTCTTAATCCTTTGTTATGTTTATGAGCGGCTTAGGCCGCTCTTTTTTAATTAATTAGCCAACGATTTCCTTAAATCGTTCACGCCATATTCAATCCCCGAAGCATTGGAGAATATTGCAGAAGCTGTTACGAAAGTATTTGCTCCGGCTGCCTGGGCTAACCGAATGGTGTCTGTGTTAATTCCGCCATCCACTTCCAACAATGCATCTGAACGGGCATCTGCCAGCAAGCCATTCACCCTGACTATTTTTTCAACCATCTCGGGGATGAAATTTTGCCCTGAAAAACCGGGGTTGACAGTCATTACCAGAATCATATCCACGTACGGCAAGACATAAGAGAGTAATGTTTCAGGGGTTGCCGGGTTCAGGGCTACGCCAGCTTTACAACCAAGCTCCCGAATGATGTTCAAGGTGCGTTGCAGGTGATTTGCTGCTTCCACCTGGACGGTGAGGTAGTTTGCGCCAGCTTCTACAAAAGTTTTTAGATGCTGCTCGGGGTGTTCGATCATCAAGTGCACATCCAACGGCAGGGTGGTGATTCGTTTGCATGTTTCAACGATGAATGAACCCATGGTGATATTGGGAACAAAACGGCCATCCATGACATCCACGTGGATCCAATCCACACCGGCATCTTCCGCCTGGTGAATTTGATCCGCCAGGTGGGCAAAATCTGCTGATAGAATGGAAGCCGAAATCAGTGGTTTCATAATATATTAAATAAGACAGCAATCCACAACGGGACCAAGCCGCCAACTGCGACAACCGTTAATAATCCCAACCCTATTGTAACCCAATCTATGGCGTTTAACTCTTCGATCAATTCGGGTGTTTGTGGTGCTGGCTTTGTCCTTCGAACGGTAGTTTCCGGAAGAATATCCTCGACAAATTCCGGCAGGGGTGTCAGATTCTGGTTGCCTTCAGTAGGGCGGAAATAAGATTGCAATACCCGTCCAAGTTGATCGGCAGTGCGGTAGCGTCGGACAGGTTCCTTTGATAATACCTTCATGATGATTGCATCCAGCTCAGGCGGGATTTCATCGTTCAGCATGGCTGGATTGACCGGGATGGCATGCAAGTGCATATCCGCATAATCCTGGGCGGTTTCAGCATAGAAAGGCGGCTGACCGGTGAGCAGTTCATACATGACCACGCCGATGGAATACACGTCCGAGGCTGGCTGAGGGGCAGAGCCGGAAGCCTGTTCCGGGGAGAAATATTGCGGCGAACCCCATATCTCCTCATTTCGCTCATCCGGTGAAATGGAAGCTAACGCTCGGGCGATACCGAAATCTGTCACTTTAAGGCGCTTATCCGGAGTAACCAACATGTTCTGTGGTTTGATATCACAGTGAACGAGGCCGGCGCGATGCGCATAGCCAATGCCACTGCAAGCCTGGATTATGAGGGGGATGGCTTCGTCGAGGGGGAGGCGGCCTTTCTGGACGATCATGGTCTTCAAGTCCACACCGGGGATATGCTCCATCACAATGAAAAGGCGACCCTGGTCAAGGCCAAAATCGTGAACAGTGACGATGCCGGGGTGGGAGAGGTTGGCAGCCGCCTTGGCTTCCTGGTGAAAGCGATCGCGAAAGGCAGGATCGGCTGAAAGATCCTCTTTCAGAATTTTAACCGCAACTGGTCGATCAAGCGTCAGGTCATAACCGGAATAGACGTGCGCCATTCCGCCACGGCCGATAGACTGCATGAGTTTATAGCGGTTATTAAGGAGGGGCAACGCTTCCATGATAAAAAATTATATCATAGGGGTGTGTCGAAAAAAATCACCATAATTACTAATTAATGATTCCCCACACATGCACAACAGGTTTTGCGCCATCCCCGAAAAGTTCAAGGATATAGAGATGCCCATTCTCCCGGTCATAAGCAACATCACCTATGCGGAAGCGGCGTTGATCGCCCCAGCCCAGCATTTGGCGATCCCATTCCGGTGGTTGGTTGAGCAGGAATTCATCGATATCCAGTCTAGCATACGGCTGGGGCTGCCAGGCTTCGAGCGTCCCAGCGGCGACACCTGCCAATTGAGCCGGATCATAAAAGATGATCTGCGCGTTAAATCGACTGGACCACCATCCACGATTGGTGGCACAGAGTCCGGCGGGTTCATCACAACATCCGGAAAAATCCGATTGCGGGCAGGAGCTACCATCCGCCATGCGGCATGTGACGTAATCTGTAACGCCGGAATCCACACAGGGTTTGGATGGATCTGCTTCATTCAAGTAGCCATACCAGAATTTATCTCCTGTGCCCTTGGTTCCGGTGAAGATCACTGCTTGTTTGCCTGAAGCATTCTCGATGAAGGCGCCGCCTTCCCACTCATCCGGGTGCTGGTAACCAATTAAACAATGAGTAAGCTCTTCAGTATTCAATGAACTTTCATATAGCAACAACGTAAGAAAATCCAGGTGAGAACCGGAGGGTTCAGGGGATCCATCTTGTTGAAATGGTTGATAGGCAAAGAGGGAAGGACCCATTCCGGCCAAGCCGCCATCGCGCATTCGCCCGGTTGCAAGGGGGTATTCATTTGCATAACTATTTGACCAAGTTGTTGGAAGTTCGAACACGTAGCCATTGATACCGTAGGGGTCAAGGTTACCGATATACCATTCACCATTGAAAGTATTAGACGACAGATCGGCGCTGATCATGGAATGCGATGGCACAGGTTCGTATTGCATGTGCTGTCCAAATGCAATATGAAGGGTGGGATTGGAATTTGAATCCAGCAAAAACTGCATTCCCATGCGTGGTATCTCTTCAAGAACGGAAAAATGGCCGTCAAGTACATTTGTAAAATCCTGAATAAATACTGGGACGGACAGGTCATCCAGGACCATGGAAACAACCGGGGCAGGGATGCTGATCTCGGCGATCTGGCTTCCGTCGGGCACTTCACCGTAAGCGATGCGGTCGTGCCCGCTGATGAACAGTGATCCTGGAAAGCTATCATCCCCACCGGATGGATCACCATTTGGATTGAAGGTCATTGCATTGCCGCCATAAGCAAAAGTCTGCGGGCGTTCACCTTCGCCGGGCAAGCGGAAAGCACCCAGATAGTGCAAGTCGGCAGGTTGAAGCAGCGAGGCGGAAATGGCAGACGGAGGAGGTAGGGTTTGTGAGGCATTTCCTGGTTGAGGATCATCCAAAGCCGAGCTTGAACCAACAGGAGGTGGGGATACATCAGTTTGCGGATCATCTTCGTTTGGTGGCGGTGCCGTCAGGTTACACGAAAGCATGAAAATAATACAAGCGGTAAGGCAACCCACTTTGAGCAGCTTTTTCATGCCCGATTCCGTTTTGATATGGATGTAAATAGGAGAAGGCCAAGCGGGAAAAGCAATACACTACCGCACACAGGCAGGAATGGTTTTTTTGTTGGAGTAGCTTCCTGGGCAGGTTCTTCGGTTTGATCGATTGTGGCTTTTGTTGGCATTACTTCTGGGACTGGTTGAACGGCAGGGCCAAGAAGCTGTACATTATCGATCCAAATGGTGTCGGCATTATTTTTTCCTTCACCTTCAGGAAAACCGAAAGCCAATCCCAGAACATGATCGGTCTCCGTGAATGGCGAACCGGCATCTTCTTCCCAGCTTACCCGGGTAAATTCATTCCACGGGATGGCAACCGGCATCCAAGTATCTACTGCATTGGCGGGAATATTCATTTCATAGACAAATGAATTTTGCGCTTCAGGCTGCCCTGAATACAGATCGATATGAAGCACCGAACCCGGTTGGATGGCGTATAAATAAAATGAAATACCATTGTTCCGGGTCCAATCCTGGGGTGAGGAAAAGCTCAATGCACAAGTTCCCCAGCTACCCGGAGGTATATCAAAATCTATCTGAAGTGACTGGCTTCCAGCCTGGGCATATTCTGCGGTTTGGTAGCAGAGAATGTGTGTTCCATCTTGTTCGCCCTGATAGGCTTCCCAAACATTTCCTTCACCTTCGAAGTCTGCCAACATAGCTGTTGATTGCGCGCTCTCCGCGGGATCGATATTTTCCGGCACTGAGGGTTGGCTCTCACTTACGGCTGGGACTGGGTTAACACCACCTGACTGCCAGTGATGGTAGAAAGAATTGAGCATTGGAATAAACTCAGCGGTAGCTTTGCGGTTGCCAGCCTGCGATGGGTGATCATCATCAGTGGGGTAATATTCAGTATTATGCGTGGTTTCGATAACGTGCTCGACTACGCCGTTATTTATCCAATGATGATTTTTCGGCGAGGTTAATATATTATAAAAATCGAAAACAGCTACATTTCGCAGAGTGTAATTATTTTCTATAAGCCAATCATTCACGAGCCAATTGTTAAATCCCCGCGCATTCTTCGCGTATTGGCCATCTGTCAATGGCGGCGCGGTGATCACAACAAAAAGTTTATCCGGGCGGGACGCGAAATATTTAAGGATCTCGTTGTAAACATACTTGGCATTACCGACGTTGAAGTCTGTCCCTTCTGAAGGCGGGTCGTTTGGCGAACCGGAAAGGGCGGAATTTGGAAAGCAGGATTTGAACAAGACCACTTGATTCTCTCCACCTGGATCTGCCAGAGTTCGATTGAAAGGCGAGTGGACCTCGTTCTCGTTGAATGCAGCCTGCATGTACCGGTCCGTGCCATCACTGCGGAACCATTCCAGCCAGTTCGGGATATCCGTGCGATCACCGATGGCATCCGGACCCCAGCCGTAATTTGTATCACTGACAAAATAATTGTTCTGTTGTAATGCGGCTGCCAACCCGCCGTTTTCATCACTCAACCAGTTCTCCCCGGTGGAATGATGAATAAAAATAAGTTTCACCGGATTATCAGGTGGATTTGTGTCGATGGATTGTTTTATGGGTTCTGGGTGACGATACGCGGTTGATAACAGAGAGGAGGAAATGAGGAATACGGTAAGAATCCGTAGAAGCATATGATTAACTCCTTGATCCCGTCCACCGCAGTAAAATATATTACCTTGATAAATTTGGTTAGACGGTTTCATAAAAAAACCATTTTTCCTTTACGTATTATATACCTTTCCTTTACGTATTATATCTCATCACAAATTTCCCTTGAAAATAGACAATATGCTGATATATTTTGATTGTTATTCATATGGTAAAACATTACAATAAATATGCTTATTTAATATGTATTCTATGGAGGATAAAGTGAAGCAAGATAAATTCTTATTAGGAATCATTTCAGGGATCATTGTACTGGTAGCAGTTGCACTGGCCGTATTCCTGACCAGACAGGGAGTTGCGCTAGATTATTTAGCGGAGGATCAACCAAAGGGAGTGGTCTTCAACTATATTTTAGCGTTGCACAATGGGGACTTCGAAAAGGCATACGGATACTTATCAGATGGAGAAAACAAACCATCTATCACCAGATTCAGACAAAATTTGCTGGTTAATCAGCAACAATGGAAAAATAGTTCTGTCGATATCTTGGAAGATTCAATAAGTACTGATTACGCAGTAGTAATAGTTTATTCAAATTTTTCTTCTGGAGGCATTTTCAGTGGTGGATATAGCAACGGAGAAACTGCCTCACTTGAGAAGACCGGTGGGGAATGGCGAATTATTTCAATGCCATATCTATATTGGTCGTACGATTGGTACCAACCTGTGATTAAGTAGCAACTTCCTGTTAGCTCAAGGAGAACCCATGCGTACGATCAGACGTATATATTTTTATCTCATAGCATTCATCAGCGCTGAAACACTGATCTGGGGAATAACGAATTTACTCAGATCTATCTCGGACAATAATCCAGGCGATCAATCCAATATCCTTTCAACAGGTTTGGCGCAGATCCTGGTCAGCATTCCAATATTCTTGATCCACTGGCTTGTCGTCCAAAAAGATGCCAGAGAATCTGAAGAGGAGAAGAGTTCCGTTGTTAGAGCGACTTTCCTGTATGGGATAATGCTGGCTGTTTTAATTCCTGTCATCCAAAACATTATGGCCCTGGTGAACAGACTGATAAACCAGGGCGCTCAAATAGAATTAACCAGAGCCTTGATAGGTGGCGCACAAACACCCGTTGATAACATAATAGCAATCTTGGTAAACCTTGTTTTTGCGGTGTACTTCCTGAGGGTACTTGGCAATGATTGGCACTCTTCGACTGATACATTGAATCTAAAAACTATATTCAGGACATATCAGTATCTATGGATGCTGTATGGTCTTGGATTGATGGTCATTGGAACACAGATGCTCATTAATTTTATTCTATTACAGCAAGATACCCATCTTGGAACTGATAATGGGCAGTTTACCAACAGCCTTACTCTTCTGCTTGCTGGAGTGCCTCTATGGGTGTACTGGTGGAGAAATATTCAATCTTCTATCCACGATAATAGTGAACGACAGTCAATATTGCGGATCGTTATCATGTATATGATTACACTCTCTGCTGCTGTGGTGTTTACTGTTTACATGGGTTTTATTTTATATTGGCTGCTAAGACCCATTCTTGGAGAAGTATTTTCGGCACAGGAATTACTGAAAGAGCTACGTTTACCCATATCATTTGCGCTGCCTTTTGGTGTTTTGTGGTGGTATTTCGGACAAAAATTTGATGCTGATATCAACGCTGAAAACGAATTTGCAAGGCAGACTGCTCTACGCAGGATATATCGATACTTTTTATCCTTTATTGGCCTATCTGCCCTTGTATACGGATTGACAGGCATATCAAGCTATATCATTAATGCGCTCAGCCGGTTCGATATTAACTGGATTGATAACCACCAGACACTTGCCGCTAATCTTGCGATCCTACTTGTAGGATTTGGTCAATGGCTTAGCCATTGGCTGCCAATCTTACGTGAAACCAAGAAGTCAAACATAGAAGACGGAAGTGCGCTATTGTCTGTAACTAGAAAAATCTACCTATATCTTGTTGTTTTCATTACGATCATTGGAAGTATGGCAGCATCAGGCTTCATGATCTATGAACTACTGCAGGGGTTATTTGGTGATACGAGTGAAGATGTTTTGATAAATACTTTACAAAATTTTAGACTGGTTGTGATATTTACCGCATTTCTAATATATCATATTCAAAGTATCCGGCGGGATAACCGACAACAAACATTGGACTCAAGAGCTAAGTATGCATCATTTTCATGCCTGGCTGTTATCGATCCAGATTTAGAGCAGGGTAAAGAAATCCAGGTGGCTTTTCAACGCCATGCATCAGGTATCAAGCTGCAGTTTTACGATCCTAAAGGAACAACAGATGAACAGTTGCTGAAAGCCAACGCTCTCATTTTGCCCGGAAATGCATTTATTGACCCAACCAATCTTATAAGGGGAAAGATTGAAGACTATCAAGGAAAGATTTTGCTATTACCAGAGAGATCAGATCATTTGATTTGGATAAACTCCCAGTTGAAGGTTGGAGAAACCGGAAAGGCCTGCGCCCTCGCAGCACGTGCATTGGCTGACGGGCAGGAAGTCAAACCATTCAATTCGACAAGTCCATGGTTGATCTTTGTTTATATTATTGGTGGATTGCTGGCTCTACAGATACTAGGCACCATAATCTCTGTCTTTAGTTTTGGATTGTGAGTAGATTAATTTGTAAAGCGTTTAAAGAGTTTCCAATGTTCTTTTACGCGAATGACCATGCAATAAAATCTCGTGTAAAATGAGGTTTATTCGAATGAGGTGTAAATGACCACGAAAATTTATCAGGTGGACGCGTTCACAACCACACCCTTCAAAGGGAACCCAGCAGGGGTTTGTGTTCTGGATAACCCAGCAGATGATGAGTGGATGAAGCAAATCGCACTAGAAATGAATTGTTCGGAAACAGCGTTCCTGCATCCAGAGGGCGATGGATACCGATTAAGGTGGTTCACACCAAAAGTCGAAGTTGACCTATGCGGCCATGCAACATTATCCGCTGCGCACATCATCTGGGAAAAGTTGTACTTGCCACCGGAGATGCAGGCTGTGTTCTTTACCCGCAGCGGCGAATTAACAGCGCGGAAAGATCATGATTGGATCGTATTGGATTTTCCAGCGCTGGAGTTAGAAACGGACAATATCCCCTCTGAATTGGGCAGTATGATACAAGCTGAAATTGTTTACTTTGGCAAAAGCAGGTTCGATTGGCTCATAGAAATTAATGATGCAGAATATTTGAAAAACTTTCAGCCTGATATCAGGCAGATTATAAACCTTCCTGCCAGAGGTTTGATCGTTACCAGTCGATCGAAACAGTATGATTTTATCTCACGATTTTTTGCACCTGCCGTTGGCGTGGATGAAGATCCGGTTACTGGATCAGCTCATTGTGTTCTTACGCCGTACTGGGCAAATAAATTGGGTAAAGACGATCTGTTTGCTTACCAGGCATCCCCGCGCGGTGGTGAATTAAAGCTGAGGAATAAAGGCAACAGAGTAGAGATATCTGGACAAGCCATTACTGTCATGGATATTAACTTAATCTGATGAGAAATAGAAATTTACAATTACTCATTTGTACTATTTAAGAAGGAATAACCAGGGTAATGAAAGCATCCATCATATATTTACGCAGTAATCCATTAATGGTCCTGATCGTAGCGATTCCACTGGCAGTCATAGCCAGGTTCGGCGGGTGGGGGTCCACCTGGGTATTTGTTTTCTCCACTATCGGAGTCGTTCCAATGGCCGGATTGATCGGGCAAGCCACAGAATCGCTGGCTATTTTCACCGGACCAAAAATTGGCGGGCTATTGAATGCCACCCTGGGTAATGCGGCGGAACTGATCATTACCCTGGTAGCCATTAAAGAAGGTTATCTTGAATTGGTAAAGGCATCCATCACCGGCTCGATCATCGGAAATATTCTCTTTGTTCTTGGGATGGCAATGATCGTCGGCGGTGTCAAACATGGCGTACAGCGGTTCGATAGAAAGCAAGCCGGCAATCATGCAGTGTTGATGACCCTGGCGGTCTTAGCGCTTGTCATCCCATCCTTTTTTAGCCATTCTATCGGGGCGGACAACAGTCCCCGTGTGGAGGCTTTAAGCCTGGGTGTGGCGGTTGTGATGATCCTATTGTATGTTCTTGGATTATTTTACAGCCTGAAGTCCAAAAGCAGTCCATTGACATATGAGACCAAACCATCAGAGCACCACCAGGCGGAGTTATCCTTAAAAAACTCTATCATATTGTTAAGCGTGGCTACTTTAGCGGTTGTTTTCCTCAGCGAATTTTTGGTTGGCGCCATTGAAGATGTTGTCTCATCTCTCGGGATCAGCGAATTCTTCCTGGGTATCATTCTTATCCCTTTGGTTGGAAACGCTGCTGAACATTTTGTTGCTGTGCAGGTGGCGGCGCGCAACAAAATGGACCTCAGCGTTGAGATTGCTATTTCCTCCAGCTTGCAGATCGCACTATTTGTCGCTCCTATTTTAGTTTTTGTCAGCCTTTTCATGGGAAATCCACTCACCTTGATCTTCAACACCTTTGAATTGATGGCGTTGGGGGCTGGTGTGTTGATCACTGTATTGGTCTCCTCCGATGGCGAATCAAATTGGCTGGAAGGCGCGACGATGATCGCTGTATATATCATCCTGGCACTGGCGTTCTTCTTGATGAAGGCTTAAAAAGAAATGACAAAAAAATGGGCTTCAATTATCGCTGGTGTGATCATCGGGATGATATGCATCATTCTGGTTGTTATAGTCATGGCTTTTATCACACCCCGAAACCGTCAATTCCCAATTGTCACGCCTGAAATAATGATCATTGAAGCGCCGACGCTTGCACCTTTGGCGGATTCAACTCCTACCCAGGCGGCTGAGGCGATAGCCACTGAATCAAATCTTCCACCCGATCCTGGTGGAGCGATCCAGGTTGGCATGACAGTCCATATTTCAGGAACCGGTGGTGATGGATTAAGGATCCGTCAGGAGCCAGGCGTAGATTCAACGCCACTTTTCCTGGGAGCTGATAATGAAGAGTTTGTGGTAAAAGATGGTCCGGAGGTAGTTGACAACCTGACCTGGTGGTATTTGGAAGCGCCTTTTGATGAAAAAAGGCAGGGATGGGCTGCCGCTAATTATCTTGCTCCTGATTAGAATCCTTTATTTGCTTTTTACGTCGATATCCCTAAAATTAAAAATAAATGATCCGATACTAGCTCTGTGTCAAACATTATTAAGTGTTTGAATAATTAGTAGTATTCAATACACTACCTGTTCTTCTCTTCTGTATTCGTTGTGACACAACACTAGCAAGATATTGGTAATATTATCTGGTAATCTTGAAATGTAGGATCTAATGGAACAATATTTACACTATTCTGAGCGGGATTATATTCGTATGAAGGTTGGAGATGTTCTCATGGTGTGCCTGGAAGATTCCAGCGTTGCCCCCATCCAAAAATTAGTGGAGTCACTCGTCGTGATCGGGCCGGATAGCATCTCAGTTCTCAGAGAAATGTTAAATGAAGCGACCAAACGAAAAAATCAAGTGGAGGATGATCAGGATCAAGTACTTCAGGGACTTCGCGAAAACCTTTCCAGTTTGGGGTTAAATTTCTCATCTGCCAAAAAACCTGGCCTTGTTATGCGCATGCGGCCATCCCGGATGAATGATCTGATGCGTAAACAGGGTATTCTCGATGAAAAGATGCAAGTTCAATGTCAGCAGTTGCTGCAAGATTCAAGGGATTTATTGATTGGACTCAGTATTAAGTTAGACTTGCTTTCCAGAATAGAAGAGTATCTTGAAGATTGGATGTGGGGGATTTTCTATCTCTCTTCCAACAGGATGACAAAAAACAACCCGCTCTTACACTGAGCGGGTTGTTTTTTGTTTACGGAATTATTTCTTTTTCTTTCGCATTATTAAGAAAAGTAAAGCTCCGAAGAAGGTGGCTGCCAGGCCAACACCTACGGCTGCTTGTACGACGGTCTTTGGTTCCATGCCAGGAAGAACAACATCACCATTTCCATAATTTTTGAACAGTTGACCCCAAGGATTCAATAGAGCGCTTTCTACACGTTTGCGACCGACAAAAGGGTACCAATATACATTGTGATAAAAATTACTTGCAAAGTAGCTCCAAGGGACAATCGGGCTTTGCAACAGTACTTTTTCCAACGGTTTTAATGGTCCATGATAGATCATTTTTTGCCCACGGGAGGCAAAGGTATCTTCCTGCTTAAATCCCCAGGGTTCTTCTTGCTCGATGTCATATCCGACGATCTCAATTTCTTTCGGATCTGCGACACCAAGTTCTGCTTCATGTGCTAGACGCAGAAACTTGATACTCATAGGGTCAAAACCTTGCAATTTCGCAGAGACAGCATCGATTGCTACTTGATCTGCCGACGCAAGCAGGATGTTCTTCTCATGCCAGTGCATCGCCCTTGGACCGGGTCCATCACCCGCAAAGGTGCCATCCATGACTGCAAATAGACCGGGGTGAATGTCCTGCTGAATCATTAACAAATCCACAAGAGTTTCATGAATCACGCTGTGGGTCCAGTGGCGGTTTCGGTGTAGAAGTCCGCCGAAGGCATTTTTCATTGCGCCGGTGATGGTCGTGAAAACATGGGTTTTGATAGTTGGTAAATGAACGATGTTTTTACCGACCAGTGCTTTTGGAATAAAAACCCCTTCGGGATAGACTTTATCCAAAACCAGAAACGGCTTTTTGGGTTTATATTCGAACCATTCAAATCGTTCATCGTAGAGGTAAACACATGGGATGCCATGCTTATCTGTAACAAAGCGGTGCTTGTTATTCACTTCACCTACCGAAGTATCCACTACAACCGTATCGTTATGTATTCCGACAATATCGTTGTACCCATCCTGTTTCAAAGTCTGGACAACACCTTCGATCTGCCACGGAGTGGATGAACAAGCTGGGTACCAGGTTTGCCAGGATATATTAATTTTCAATCCTGTGGTGATATTCTTATCCAACGATGTTTGATAGTTGGCGAGTTTCATTAATCTGGAAATATCTTCCAGAACGGTTGAAGGAGATGTTTTTACAACTGCAACTCTCCCCTTGCCATCAAAATTAGCCATAGTAGAGCCTTTCTTTGATATCATTAGCATTATTTTACCCTTTCACCTGCTATCCGTCTAGAAAAGGTATAGCTATTATTAAAGGAGAGGGTTCGTTTGGTTGCATTTCAGACCAATGGTGCATATAATCATAATCAATTAATAGATTCACTTTAGTAACCCGGTAGGGAGGTAGATCTGGAAATTAAGGATGAAAATCAAAGCATAGAGCTATCAGACGAAAATGAACGCCAGCTAAAATCTGGTTCTGTTCTTGTAGATCGTTACCTTGTGCAGGAGGTAATCGGTGTTGGTGGAATGGGTTCCGTTTACAGTGCCAGAGATCTGCACTTTCCAAAAGTTGTTAAGTTGGTTGCAGTAAAAGAAATGATCAATCAGGCGCCGGATCCATTGGTTAGGGCTACCATTGTTCAGAACTTTGAGCGTGAAGCGAACATTCTTGTTACGCTAAACCACCCGGCTATCCCTAAAATTTTTGATTTCTTTACTCACAAAGATAGATCATACCTGGTAGAGGAGTATGTCAGCGGGCGCGATCTAGAAGCGATCTTAAAGGGGAGGACCGACTTCATCCCTGAGGATCAAATAATTGGCTGGGCAATCGAACTATGTGATGTAATTGAATTCTTGCATAACCACAAACCCGAACCGATTATCTTTCGGGATATCAAGCCTTCAAATATCATGATCAATGCTCAAAACAGAGTTATATTAGTCGACTTTGGCATTGCGAAGGTGTTTACAACCGGTCAAAAAGGAACCATGATCGGGACGGAAGGATATTCGCCGCCAGAACAGTATCGGGGTGACGCGACTCCTCTGGCAGATATTTACGCAATGGGGGCTACACTCCATCACGCCCTCACCATGCGTGATCCTCGCCTGGAACCCCCATTTACTTTCAATGAAAGACCCATTCGGCGTTTTAATCCGGATGTCAGTTCTGATCTTGAAGCTGTGGTGAGTACTGCTCTTCAATATAATCCACAGGATCGGTTTAATTCTGCAGTAGCTATGAGAGACTCACTGATG
The DNA here is from genome assembly GCA_963841805.1 of uncultured Chloroflexia bacterium. Taxonomy (GTDB): domain Bacteria; phylum Chloroflexota; class Anaerolineae; order Anaerolineales; family Anaerolineaceae; genus PNON01. Next base: position 678,749 of record CAWJEB010000009.1, on the reverse strand, counting down.
GGGGTTGCTAGAAAAACAGGTGCTCTTACCCGCCTAGCACTATCCACCGGCAGTTTGGGGCCGGCCGAAGGAATCAAACCGCTCTGGACATTTGAATGTGAAGATGAGATCAGGAATTCCCTGGCTTACGATAATGGTGTGATCTATGCTGGCACATATGATAACAACCTATACGCGATCAATGCTGCGAATGGTGAATTTCAATGGAAATACGCAACAGATGGAGGCATAGCCACCAAGCCCGCCATCTTTGAAGGAAATATTTATGTGGGGTCAGAAGATAAACGGCTCCATGCAATCTCTATGCGCTCTGGCAAGGTGTTGTGGACATATTACACGGATGGCCCGATCCGTTCATCGCCGCGGGTTGCAGAAGGGCATATCTTCTTTGGCTCGGATGACGGATATTTACATGTTGTCAATCTTTCAACAAACAGACGTGCGTGGCGGGCTGAAATTGGATCACCTGTCAGGTCTTCACCATGTATTGATAATGAATTTGTCTATTTTGGCGCAGAAGGCGGAGAGCTGATTTGCACTGATTTTTCGGGCGTTATCAAATGGCGCTTCCAGGCGAAACGGGCGATCACTGCCTCACCATATGTGGCGCAGGGGGTCGTATTTGTTACATCTGTGGATGGCTACTGTTATGCATTGGATGCGAAATCAGGTTGGGTGATCTGGCGCTTCCGTATGGATAAGGGGTCGATCTCATCACCACTGAAAGTCGACAACAACCTGATATTTGGATCTGCAGATGGTAATGTTTACAATCTGGATAGCGCCAGCGGCAAGGAGATTTGGCGCTATAAGACAGAACACCAGGTGCCCGGTTCACCGGCTGTATATAAAGATTCAATTTATAGCGGTTCTGTGGATGGTTACCTGCATTGTATTGATATTCAAAATGGTAGGCTGCGGTGGAAATTCAAGACAAGTAAGGCAATTACCGGCTCACCTATCATCTTTAATGATATATTGTATGTTGGATCCACCGACTATATTGTTTATGCATTGCTGGCTTGATTGAATGGAATAGGAATCAAACGATGCATTTTTTCAGTGGGGCAGACCAATAAACTCTCGGAGATAACACGTGGAAAGATTATTTTCATCATTATTTAAGCGAAAAAAGAAACCATCTTATGATGTTAAGACTGCTCCTTTGACAGAAGAACAGCTTAAGACTGTTGGAATGGCAGCTAACCTTCCAACCACCTCTCAATTACTCATCGGATGTGGTCAATCTGCCGGGTTACAGCGTGATCAAAATGAAGATTCGCTCTATACTATGTCATCCAAGATGAGCGGCGAGAATAGGAATCTGATCTACGGTTTGTTTATTGTGGCTGATGGAATGGGTGGACATGAACATGGCGAACTGGCAAGCGTTGTGGCAATTAATGCCATGTCAACTTATATCACAAAGAAACTTTACCTGCCAATTTTTGGAGTGAAACAAGATCAACCAAACGAAGCATTGCATGAATTGATGCAGAACGGAATATCTGAAGCACAGCAATCTGTCATTAGATATGCTCCTGGCGGAGGTACAACCCTTACTTCTGCTTTTATTTTAGGGGATCAGGTAACCCTTGCTCATGTTGGAGATAGCCGGGCGTATTTTATTTACCCGGATGGAAGGATGCAGACTGTTACCAGGGATCACTCACTCGTTCGTCGATTGCAGGAATTAGGTCAGATCTCTGATAAAGAAGCTGCTGAACATCCTCAACGCAATGTATTGTACCGGGCGTTAGGGCAAAACGAACCATTTGAACCGGATATTAACACTTATCCCTTCCCCAATGGCGGTTATCTAATGATATGCAGCGATGGATTATGGAATGTCCTTCCCGAGTCAGAAATTTTCCCATTGATAAAATCGTCACCATCATTGACCATTGCATGTCAGAGATTAATTGATGCCGCAAATAATGCGGGAGGACCGGATAACATCAGCGTTATCCTCATTCAGTACCAAATGTAAACCTATGGGGCAGGAATTTAATCATTACGCAATTTTGGATGTTAGCTTCGATGCAACCGAAGATGAGATACGGGCTGCATATCATCAGGCTGCGCGACGATACCATCCAGATACCAATCCAAATCTCGGTTCACCGGATCTTTTTTACAGGGCACAAAAAGCCTACGATATCCTCTCCTCGAGTTCCCGCAGAGAAGAATATGATCTAACATTAAATGACGAGGATTTTACGTTACCTGGATTTACAAAAAGGGTTTTTCTATCCAGATCCAAAATTTCTCCAAGTTCAGATCCTCAGCTTGTCTATGTATTGTTGGATATCGGCGCTAAACCGTTATCCAAAAAACCGATACAACGCCCGCTAAATTTGGCGCTGGTCCTGGATAGGTCGAAATCAATGCTGGGCGATCGGATGAACATGGTGAAGGATAACTCCATCCGATTACTCAGACAGCTTGGACAAAACGATATTATCAGTATTGTTACATTTAGCGATAGGGCAGAGATTCTTGTTCCACCTTCACAGATGTCTGATATACATCTGATCGAGTCAAAGATCAGCCGCGTCCAACCATCTGGCAGCACAGAGATTTTCCAGGGTTTGGATGCCGGAATTGCGCAGATCAGGCAAAACCGCATTCCAGGTTACATAAACCATCTTATCCTCTTTACTGATGGTAGAACATACGGAGATGAGGAACAATGCCTGGATTTAGCCAGAGAGGCTGCGGAAGAAGGAATTGGGATTAGCGGCCTTGGAATTGGTGACGAGTGGAATGATGAGTTCATCGATGCTCTGGCTGGTTGCGCCGGAGGCGTTAGTATGTATGTATCCGGCCCGAAAGATCTAAAAAGATTTCTCGACCAAAAATATAAAAACCTTGAACAGATCTATGGAGAACAGGTAACATTGGGTTTTGCAAGTTCGGAAGATATCGAACTGCAATATGCATTTCGGATTTTTCCGGAACCAGCGCCATTAATTTCACAAACTCCAGTACGGGCAGGAAACTTGCAAATCACAAATAAGTTAGTGGTTATGCTGGAATTTTGCATTAACCCGATGAAAAATGAACAGAAAGACATTATACTAATGGATGGATATGTTACACTACATATACCAACGCGGAAGGTACCAAAAACACGCATACCATTGTCCGTGAAAGTAAAACTGACCAAGGATGTGGAGAACAACCCGTCAATGCCTGCTCCAATAGTGCATGCACTTTCTCAACTTACATTGTATCGAATGCAGGAGAAAGCGCAGCAAGAATTAAAAAAGGGTGATACAGTAAAAGCATCACGTCATTTACAATACTTAGCTACACATCTGCTATCAAAGGGAGAGCGAGAATTAGCCCATACAGTTCTCAAAGAAGCAGATAATATTCAAAAAAAGCAGAATTATAGCCTTGAAGGCGATAAACGTATTAAATATGGAACAAGATCACTTCTATTACCACCTGGACCGGAGAATAAATAATCATGATCAAATGCCCAAACTGTAAACACGAAGAAATGGATGGAGCTCTATTTTGTAGTGAGTGTGGAGCTCAGCTCGCTTTTACTACCAGTAAAGACGAAGAAGTCCCTGAGGTTGAAGTCACTGGTAAACCGCCGAAGGAGACAACCCCTCCAGCAGAATCTGCTGTCCCCAAACCGCAAACTTCAGGGAATAGCATTGTGTTGAAGCTTGTTGGCAGTAGTCAAACCATTCCACTCAGCGGGCAAAAAGAATTTACCCTGGGGCGGATAACTGAAGGTCAGCCCATTCTGCCGGATATCGATCTTTCACCTTACGAAGGATACGCAGAGGGTGTATCCCGTTTACATGCTGCCATTCGTGTCACTGACCGGGGAGTGATGATCGTTGACCTAGGATCATCCAATGGAACAAGGATCAATGGACAAAAGATCGTTCCGAATGTGAATTACCCTCTCAAAGATGGCGATATGCTTGCATTAGGTAGAATCAAGTTGCAAATCAGCATACGCAGATAATATTAAATATCAGGGATCGGAGATAAAAATGCCAATGATTCTGCTTCATCTCATGGGTGAAGATGCTGTTATGGGTGAAATTGAAGAAATTCCTTCTACCACTGCTACCACTTTATTGGTAAAAAACCCCCGTAAGCGCGATGGAAAAGATTTGCAGTTCCTTGAAGCTAATGTAACAACCGTAGTTTGGCCGATGACGCGGGTTAATTTTATTGAAATTCTCCCGACCGGTGAAGAAGAGGAAGTGATCGGATTCGTCCGCGAGTAGTACGATGGCAGAAGATCTAATTCATAGCAGAATTCTCGTTGTAGATGACGAAGAACGCATGGTTCGATTCATTCGTTTGAATCTGGAACATGATGGTTTTCAAGTAATTGAAGCTTTCAAAGGAATGCAGGCAATTCAGGCGATTCGCAATCAACTTCCAGACCTGGTCTTGTTGGATGTAATGCTGCCTGACATGGATGGCTTTGAAGTATTGAAAATGATCAGGGAGATCAATTCAGTTCCTGTGATCATGCTAACAGCCAAAGGTGAAGAGGATGACCGGGTTCATGGATTGGAGTTGGGCGCAGACGACTATGTGACCAAACCTTTCTCACCTCGTGAGCTGGTTAGCCGAGTAAAGGCGGTTCTGCGTCGGGCAGATTCAATCGGCGGGGGAATTCGCGGGTTGATCGAGGTGGATGATCGCCTCAACATAGATTTTGATCGCAGAGAAGTGTGGTTAGATGGAGAGTTGGTTAAATTGCGACCAACGGAATTCAAGCTTCTTTATCATTTAGTACAAAATGCTGGCTGGGTGGTCACGCATGACCAGATACTTGCCAAGGTTTGGGGATATGAATACCGTGACGAGCCTCATTACGTTCGCTTATACATTAATTATCTGCGACAAAAATTGGAGAAAAACCCTGCTGATCCGCAGTATATATTGACAGAACGCGGCGTAGGCTATCGTTTTGTTGATTTTCGCCGCAATAAGATTGAATAGTCTGAACGTTGATACATACAAATATTAGCTTCCTGCACCGCAATCTGGTATGATTGAACTTCTGGAGGAATGTGTAGCATGGCCAAGCAAAGAATTTTACTGGTTGATGATCATGAGGTAGTTCGGCTGGGACTCAAATCTCTTTTAGAGCATCATCCTCAGTTTGATGTAGTGGGTGAAGCTGGAACAGCTCGTGAAGCAATAGAACAAGTGACCCGCCTGCGGCCGGAAGTCGTCGTCATGGACATACGGTTGCCAGGCTCCTCCGGGATTGAAGCTTGCCAGGAAATTACGACACAATTCCCAGAAACGCGCGTCATCATGCTGACATCATACGCCGAAGATGAAATGCTTTTTTCAGCTATTCGTGCGGGCGCCTCGGGATATGTGTTAAAACAGATTGGTGGAGAGGATTTAATAAGGGCTCTTGAAGCTGTGGGACGGGGAGAGGCATTGATCGATACATCACTTACCCAGAAAGTGTTTGAAAAAGTCCGCCAGGCTGATGAAAAAGAAAAAGCTTCTGCTTTTGTAACTTTAAGCCAGCAGGAGAAGCATGTACTATTGCTGGTATCTGAAGGTAAAACCAATCGTGAAATTGCAAAGTCGCTATTTTTGGGCGAAGGTACTGTTCGAAATTATGTCAGCAGCATCCTAAATAAATTGGAAGTAAGCAATCGAGCGGAAGCTGCTGCGTATGCGGTGCAACACTCTTTGAAGGAATATTTATAAGATCATAACCGGGGAAATGAAATTCACCACCAATAATAATCTCAGCGTCAGCAAATCCTGACGCTTTTTTATTAATTCTCGCCGGATATTATTTTCCAGTTTTCTTTCAAATATAAGGCATCCTCTTCTAGGATCGGAGATTCACACACGATCCTTCCACCGCATTTGTTTTCCGCGAGTGCCTTAAATAATCCATCAAGGTCCAGATCACTTTCCTGAATTGGAAGATGGTTTTTCTCCCCTTTTGGCCCATATTCAATTCCGCTAAGATGGATATGCAAAGAACTTAAGCTTGCTTTGCCCAACTCTTTGGCATATAAAGACAGAATATTGCTCCATTCTTCGAAGCTGTTGATAGATCCATCTCCCGGTCGGGCATGCAGGTGGGCAAAATCAAGGCAGGGTAAGACACCATCGATCTGACTCATGGCTAAGGTGTCTTCCAGGGAGCCTAGCATTGCAGATTTCCCCATCGTTTCTGGGCGGAGGCAGACATCGACCTTTTGTTCATTCAATTCGGAGATACAGCCAGACAGGCGAGCGATTACCCCATCCAGTACTTCCGTTGGAGGTTTGCCAAAATATGAGCCGGGGTGGAATATGATATCGGTTGCCCCAGCGAGAAATCCATAATAGGCAGCATCCATTAATCGTTTACGGGATTTAGGCCATTCATCGTCATTGGCATTCAAGTTGATAAAGTAAGGTGCATGGACGCTGATGGCTACTTCATGTTCCTCTCCGCCAGATTTAATGGTTGCGCAAGTTTCTGGTGAAACGCGGACGGATTGAACCCAACCCAGTTCCAGCGCATTTAGGCCGAGAGAAGCTATCTGAGCCACTGCCCCAACACTTCCGCCGGGTTTAGCTGGAGTGGACTTTGGAGAACCAACGGTTCCAAAACGAAAGGATAGAGGGGTCATTATTTCTCCTTTTACTTACTTAATATTCATGCCTATTTTTGTTATCAATGGCGGTCCCAGGATGATGAAGCCGATAATTACAGCTACGAATGCTGCGATTAATACAGCGGCCGCACCAACATCCTTGCCCACCTTGGCCAATGGATGTTTCAGTGGGCTGGCAAGATCGACAACCGCTTCGAGAGCAGTGTTTAGAAACTCGGCGATCCAAACCAGTCCAATGGCCAGGAAAAGAATTGCCCAATCCCGTGATCCAACTTGTAACCAGAGAGAAAGTGCAATTACCATTGCGGTTGCCAACATATGAATCCAGGCATTTTTTTGAGTGGATATTACAAACCACCAGCCTGAAAAGGCATTTCGAAAAGATTTTGCGCGTAATAGTAAGAATTGAATCATTCTTTTCTCTAATTAAAGTGCACCACAAGAGGATTGTTGATGGTTGTCAATATTTTTGCCTGCATTATCCACATATCTTTTTGGTTTTGCTCTGTATCATGATCATATCCTGCCAGATGAAGAATTCCATGAATAACCAGTAATTGAATTTCCTGATCCACCGAATGCCCGCCAACTCTAGCTTGTTTTTCTGCTCTAGAAACAGAAATGATAACGTCTCCCAGATACTCCAACCCTGTTTCAGGATCGGGATAATTTTGATTAAACGATAGCACATCCGTAGGCTGGTCAATATTGCGATAATCGAGGTTCAATTGATGGATCTCTCGATCCCCCGTAATAATTATTCCGACGATTGTATCTTTCAACGCGCATTCTTGTAAGGTGCTTGCGCAGCGAGTTTTACGGTTTCTGTTGTAACTTTGTTTCTGCAATAAGGTCTAATTTGTATTTGCAGCATCGTCGTTAATCGTTTGTGAAGTTTGCTCTATTTCTTCGACTTGGGTAGGTTCCCCCGGTTTTTTTAGCTCTGGATACTTGATGCGCTGGTGATAAACACCCATCAAAGTGGATGTGAAAGAATCTGTGATCTTCACAAGGTCATTCAAGGTAAGGTTTGAATTGTCCAACTGACCTTCGATCAGGCACTTATCGATCACTTTTTTGATTGTTGCACGAAGCTCCGTTTCATCTTTTGGAAGCTCAGCGCGGGCACGAGCTTCGCTTCCGTCAGCAAGCATTAATATGGCTGTTTCACGCGAGCGTGGAGCTGGACCGGGATAGCGGTATGCTTCCATATCAACTTTCGATTCATCATCTCCATTTTCGGATACTGCCCTATGATATTGATATCTAGTGATCAAGTTGCCATGATGTTCGCGCATAAAATCCTGAATTCGAGGTGGGAGTTTATATTTCTTGGCCAGTGAAACACCATCTTGGACATGCCTGATGATCACTTCGGCACTGGTGAGCACATCTAATTCATCGTGGGGATTAAGGTCACCTTTGATCTGGTTTTCAATAAAAAACTGCGGGTTCAATGATTTCCCGGCATCATGATAAATTGCGCCAACACGCACCAGCAGAGAATCTGCGTTGATGGCTTCCGCGGCTTGTTCCGCCAGGTTAGCTACCTGTAGGCTGTGTTGATAAGTGCCCGGGGTATTACGCAGCATGAATTGTAAAAGTGGGTGATCCGGGCGGGAGAGATCGAGGAGTTGGATGGCTGTTGTGATTCCCAAGGTCTGTGCATAGACAAATTGCAAGATGAGGGTTAGAGAAGCAGAAGCCAACCCGTTTGTAAAAGAAGCGCCAATCAGAGTTGCCAGCCCTACCCAGTCTGTTATTGGGTCAGACAACCGGTAAGCGAGAATGATCAAAGAGTTGACCGCGCTCATGGCGATGCTAGCCCTGAAAAATGCTGCGATGTTTCTCCCCCGGCCTAAAACCAGAATGCCACAGAGACTGCCAATGGTATAAAAAATCGTTATTTCCAGGCTGCCAGGTAAGCCATAGCCAAGCAGAATGCTCAAAACCAATGAGAAAACTAATCCGATCTCAAGTGTAAAGGCTGTTGCCAGGGTTAACCCAAATGCGGCTGCCGGAAAAATAAATGGGATTACGGTTCGATAAGGTATGACAAATCTACCCAGTGTGAGGAAGAATATAAATGTAAATGAAATTAAGATCAGGCTGCGTAAATTGTTGAGGGGGCTGGTTTGCCTGCGTGCGCCATATAAACCCACGAAAACCATCAATACTACAACCAGGGCAGATGAACTGAGCACATTATTGAGTGAAAACGTTGAATCTGTCAGACCGATGGTTTGCAGCGCTTCAAGGTCTTCTGCACGAATAACCTGTCCATGGCGGATGATATTTTGACCGATCTCATACTTTCGGGTTACAGGCTCAATTTTACTTTCAGCCTCTGTCCGTGCTTTATCAGTTAATTCCTGGCTAAATTTACTATTTGGAATTACAAATTGGGAGGTTATCTCTGAGACGATGGAGGCTGAGCTTTGCAGAAAGCTTGCATCTACCAGGGATGGAATATCATTTCTTATCGAAGACAGATTCGTCTCTCGTATTGTGCTGCGAAAAACAACTTCGAGTATTTTTATCGACTCAGATTGGATATCCTGCCAGCGGTTTTCTGCCAGGTCCAATATTTTTTGTATTGTGGTTGAAGAGAGTTTCAGATTTTCGATATTCGAGAGATCATTTAGCTTCTGTTCCGGTGTGGCATATGGGTCCTGTTTTACCTGTGTGATGAACAGTAAGTTTGCACGTAATTTATCCAGTTGCTGCCGTTTGATGGATGGATCTGATGGCAAATAAACTGGAGAAACACCTAGCCTTGCGATTTGTTTTGCCTGATCAGTGAGTACTTTGGATTCGTAGGTAATAGCCTTCGGAGATTGGATATCTTGTGCTGCGACTTCCCCAATATTTTGTGGAATAATATTCGCCCTTAAAGAAATCGGCGCGTTTAGAATTACGATAGATAACAACCCAGTTGCAGCCAGGATAATCAACCTGAATATTCGAAAGTGACCTGGCTTTCGTGGCTCATGATGATTAATTTCGTGCATGATTATATCGTTTCGAGGAGTTGCCTGACCAATAAACTGACCTTATCGTTTGGGGCTTTGCCATGAATTTTTGGCATGACAATTTTCATAACCTTACCCATGTCATTTGGTTGGGAAGCGCCAGCTTCAGCAATGGCTGATTTTACTAATGAGGTTAATTCTTCCATTGACAATTGCGCAGGAAGATAATCTTCCAATACTTTTATCTCGGATATCGAAGAGGCTATGAGGTCCTGCCTGTTCGCTTTTTCTGCATCAGAAATGGATTCTTTGCGGCTTTTGATCTCTTTTTGGACTAAGCCTACGATTGCCTGGTCATCCAATTGAGAGCCTTTCTCGACCTGAGCAAACTGAATGGCTGCAATGACCATCCGAATGGAGTTCTTCCTTACTTCATCACCACTTCTTAAGGCATCTTTAAGATCGTTTTCTAGTTTTAGCTTTAGTTCCATAATATTATTATACTCCGTTGACTGGAAATATAGGTTTTCCAAGAAATTTGTTCAGGTTTTCCGGATGTCTTCTTATATGCATATCGCTGAAAACTACAAATTCCTCGCGGGTGCGTAATTCGGCACATTTGAAAGCCAAAGGGAACCATGGATTCTTATTCGGTGAATCATTGTTTATCATCGCGTGTGAGTCTTCAGGAAATAATTTACCAAAATATCTGCCAATTATCGGAAGAAAGGTGATTATTTCCCATGGTGAATAAAAATGGCCTGACATAAGTTCATTACTTTGGATGATATCTCGATCCTGGCAATCAATTTCTCCATCCCAGTTGGAGGGATCAACCCCATGTTTATTGCCCCAGAGCCGGATGTAGTTGGTATGGGCGTAAAAATCCTGAAGTGCGTGAGTCAGCTTTCCAAATTCAAACCTGGCCTGACTAATATAATCTCCTGTGATAATTTTATCTTCAATGCTACTTCTCAATTCATCCAAATAGCGATAAGTTCGTACGAATTCACTATCGTCAAAATGGTATTCAGGATGTCCAAACTGGCCCGCCGGCCGATCCTGTAATAGATTCCCCTTGATTACTTCGTTCAGCTCCTGTTTGCCGAAATAGTTAGACAAGGCTTTCGTCGTAATTTTGTGATGATATAGTGGAAGCATTACTCTACTGTAACCAGGGTCATGATTTGGTTGTATAAATTTTCACTAATTCCGGCAACATTTTTCAATTCCTCAATTGTAATAAAACTACCATTATCGATTCTAAACTGAATTATTGCCTCAGCCTTGGTTTTACCAATTCCTGGCAGGGAATCAAGCTGTTCCAATGTTGCTGTATTCAGATTGATCAGAGATGCTGTCGAATATTCATTTATTCCTTCTACCACCGTTGAAGAGGTCGATATCGCCAACCGTTCGCCATCTCTCAGAGGTCTGGCAAGATTGATAGGAAGCTGTTCCGTTCCTGGCAGCAAACCACCCGCAGCCATGATAGCATCGCTTACACGGCTGCCTGGCGCAAGGGAGTACAATCCTGGATTAATTACATCCCCATCGACTTGAACTACCAAGGCAGCAGTCGGCGCTGGTATGAGAGTAATCGGTTTTCCGCGTGGCGGACTAGTAACTATTTGCAGTATAGCTGCAATAGCAAAACCGAATATGATCCAAAGCGGAATTTTCATCCACTGTTTCATAGGTTTACACCTTTGGTGCTGGCTCGACTTTCGGCCCGGTTTCTTTGGCATACATGGCTTTGAAAGCAGCAATGGAAATTTCCAGCTGATCCAGGGATGGTTGGCGCGTGGTTAGTTTCTGAAGTGCAAGGTTGGGTTTGATAATAAAGCGGAAAAATGGTTTTTCAATATTGTATGCTACCCAGCGGATATACTCGTAGGCCACCGAAGCCAATAGTGGCAGCAATACGATGCGGCTGGATAACCTTGCCCAAACAGGCAGCGGTCCCAGCAATGCAAAGACAACGATGGATATAACCACCAATGTCAATAAGAATGAAGTTCCGCAGCGTGGATGTTCCAGTGAGAATTCCGCTACTTTTTCTGGAGTCAGTTCGGCGTTAGATTCAAAAGCATTAATTGTCTTATGCTCAGCTCCATGATATTGAAAAACACGGCGTATATCCGGCATGAAACCAATCCCCCAAATATACCCAACCAACAATACCAAACGCAATACCCCTTCCAATACATTGCCCCAGAATGAATTCCAATGCAGGAAGCTTTCAGCCAATTGACCTACACCAGCTGGCAGCAGAAAGAAGAGTCCGATCCCAATTGCCAACGAAAATGTCAGGGTGGCGTATAGCGCAAACCCTTCAATTTTTTCATCTTCGCCTGTTTGAGTGTTAGCAGAGATGGTGAGAAATCGGATTCCGAGGATCAAAGCGTCCCAAAGGCCTGTTAGGCCACGTAAAAAGGGCATTGTCATCCAGCCTTTTTTATAAATACCACCCAGTTCCTCTTGATAAAGCTGAATGCTTTTATCCGGTGCGCGCATTGCCATGGCAATGTGTCGGGTGCCGCGCATAAGGACACCCTCGATGACGGCCTGTCCGCCGTAGGTTGGAAGTCGTTCTTTCATAAGGTTATAAATTGTAGAAAAAATGGATAAGGGAGTCGATACCCTTATACCAGTTGGATAGGTTTAATCGTTCATTGGGAGCATGGATATAGTCATCCGGAAGACCAAAACCAGTGAGAACAGATTCGGCATTTAAGATTGTGTTCATGTGACCAACCACCGGTATACTGCCGCCTTCGCGTTTATAAACAGGGCGTTTACCCCAAACCTGTTCCAATGCTTTTGCCAGCGCTTTAACTCCCGGGGTTTCCAGGTTGGTGATCGATGCCGGGTTGCCGGCATGAATGATGAGTTCATAACGCATGGTTTCAGGCAGCCGATCTTCTATGTATTTGACCATGGATTGACGAATATCTTCGGGATCCTGGTCGGGAACCAACCGCATGGAGACTTTGGCCATTGCGTAGCAGGGAATGACAGTTTTTGAACCTTCTCCGATAAAACCAGAATAAAAACCATTCACATCCAGGGTTGGGCGTGCACCTACCTGTTCGATGAGTGTGTACCCTTTTTCACCCACAAGTTTTCTAGCACCTGTGCCATTAAGGAAATATTTTTCATCCAATGGCAGACGGGAAAGTTCTTTTCTTTCGCTTTCTGAGAGCGGGCGGACCTTATCATAAAATCCAGGAAGTGTGATGCGGTGATCTTTATCCTTCATGCCCCCTACAAGTTCAGCTAACACATTGGCAGGGTTGTCCACCACGCCACCCCACAGACCCGAGTGCAGGTCATGTTCCTGTCCATACAGACGAATTTCAAGATAAGCTAAGCCACGTAGGGCATATACGATTGTGGGAAGATCTGGCGCGATCATCCCCGAATCCGGGTTGAGTGCGAAATCGCATTTGAGGAGGTCCTTATGTTCTTCCATAAAGGATTCGAGATTGGGAGAACCAATTTCCTCTTCGCCTTCGAATATGAATTTCAGATTGACCGGGAAGGCACCTGCGTAGCGAATGGATTCAATTGCTTTCAAGCAGGCAACGATCTGGCCTTTCATATCAGATGCGCCTCTTGCAAACAGGTAATTCCCGCGAATTGTAGGATCAAAAGGTCCTGTTTCCCAGAGGTCCAATGGATCGGCAGGTTGAACGTCATAGTGTCCATAAACTAGGACGGTGGGTTTATCGTCACTTGCTTTCAACCACTCGCCGTAAACCACAGGATGTTTTTTGGTAGGCATGATCTGAATGTTGGAGCAATCCAAGCCTTTTAGTTGTTGAACCAGCCACTTTGCAGCTTTAAGAATATCTGGGACATTTTCGGGATTTGTAGAAACAGAGGGAATGAGAAGAAATTCTTTCAATTCATCTAAGAAGCGCTCGTTGTTCTTATGAGCGAAATAGTAGTGCGTTATCACATAATTCCATTAATTCAACCTTTCAATTATTATTGCCTAAATTATACGACAGATATTAGGTTTAATGTTCGATTTTTCCTGTGTTCATTAATCTGTAATAGTGAAGATATTTGTTCGGGCGGGTTATTTTAACTTAAACACATTTACTCTCAATAAGCAGATTTGAAAATATATATACTCGCAAAAATATACCAGGAATAGTTGATGTTCAATTATTTAATAATTGCAGGTATTAAGGCGAAGCTGGCGTTGACATTAATTGTGAATTTGTCGATGATAAAGTTGGTGTGGCCGAGAGGATGGCAATGGCTGTTTTAGTGGCGAGATGAATTTGTGGGAGTGAGGGTTGGGTATAGGATCTGAATAAATACTTCCGGAATCCAACCGAGGCGGTCGTCAGAGTCGCGTATTTCAACCCAAATCAAGCCCTCAAACATTTCCCGACCGGTTAGGACGTATATCTTTTGCCCTGGATTGAGATATCCAATACTTGGGCCACCGGGATTTTGATACATCCTTAACGATGGCAATGAGAAACGAACTACTTCGCCATCCGATGGTGTTGCTGTCGGCAGTTGAGTGGCAGTATTTGTGGCTGTGCCTGTGATGGTGGAGGTCGCAGTTGCACTGGGCGTAGGCGTGTTGGATGCTGTTGGGCTGGGTCCGGGAGATGGTGTGTTTGTAGATGTTGGGGTTCGTGTAGGCGTTGGTGGGATCAATGGATCAAGGTTTTCGGCAATGACCTGGCTGACCTTTAACGATACCGGTTCGTTAATTCCATCTACTATAGCTTTCTGCAAAGCTACCACTTGTTGATAGGTAAGTGAAGATCCTGTCCGAACGGTGACCACCATGTCAAGGCTGTCACCATTGCGCTGAACGTTCAAATCAATTAATTCTGCGCCATTCATCAATGTTGACTTGCTCAGCCACAACTGTATTTATCAGTCGGTTTTCGGTAGCTTCTTTGAAAAAACGGATGCTGAAATAGGACAGGGGAATGAGGAGTAAGATGGTTAACCCGGCTGCTACAATAAGGCTTCTGGGGATGTGCCGATCCTTGATGCCCATACCGCTGGAAAATCCACGCATAAAAAAGACGAGCAAAGAAGCAAAGGCAATTGTGATTGTATTTGTAATAAATAGCAAAGTGGCACCTCCGGCAACGTCCCAACGATTGAGAGCAATGCCAATACCGATGGTACAAAGTGGTGGCATTAAGGCTGTAGCAATTGCAACACCCGGTAGAGCTGCTGACAGATTTGGCTGAGTCATAGCATAAGCTGCAGCCACTCCACCTGCCAGGCGATAACCAGATCGATCGGGGTAGGACGTGTTACGTGCCAGAACTTCCCTGGGAAGTTCCTGGACACTAAAGAAAGGCAAATTATTATTAATGAGGGTCATTAACGCTAGCTAGAGCAACAGCCAGCAAAGCACCACGCAGTAATGCGGAGGCAGCATTACGTAGCAGGTTGGTATTACCAGTGATGGAAGCCAGCCCAATGCCAATAATCGGAGACATTAGCGGGGCGACAAGCATGGCTCCGATGATAACTGCCGGAGAGTCTGTGATCAACCCCAGAGTTGCTATGCTACAGGATAACACTACCAGTAGGAAATAATCCACACCGGGAGATGCCGCAGGTGTAACCTCGTCGATCACGTCTTTGCGTTTCGAGGCGGAGAGTGGTTTTACAAGTGTTCTAAACCAAGACGGTTTTTCCAAGTATTCTACCTTTCAGGTATATTTTGATCCTGATACCTACTTTGTTGCAAGTTTGAAACCCGGTTCAAGATATTGGGAGATGAACGTTGTGGTCGGATTGCTCAGTCGCAACATTAATTACTTAGAAATCGAGAGTGATTACTGACCCTAAGCATCTCAAATGAATTACACGGCGACGATCTCTCCCACTCTACTTCAATGGAATTGTTAAGTAGCATTTCCATCTCTACGTTGTCATTGCGACGAAGCGAAATGATTGTGACAAACCTGCTTTTCAGGTATAGGTAGGTAAGCAACACCACTTGCTTTGAAATGTTAAATACAAAAAGTTTTGTGAAAGAGTATATAATACTTTGAGAATTGCAAAAGAGTTTCAAAACGAATATTAATTATAAATATAGGGGATGATGAATAAAAAAGCGCCAGCAGGAATGAAAGCCTTTATTGTAGTCTGGATCGGGCAGATTATTTCTGTCCTGGCTTCCTCCATGTCCCATTTTGGTTTGACCCTCTGGATGTATCAGCAAACCGAAAGCGCAACCGCCATGGGGATGATGCAGGTGGCTTTTATTCTTCCCTTCCTGATTTTTTCTCCGATCGCCGGGGTGATGGTTGATAGATACAACCGTAAGCTGATGATGATGATCAGCGACCTTACTGCCGTGCTGGCAACAAGCGGGATTTTTTTACTTATTTCGATTGGGAAAGCTGGAGTTCTGGCATTTGTATGTGGCTGCTGCGTTCAATGGATTGGGTAATACCTTCCAATGGCCGGCATATTCGGCTGCTATCAGCTTAATGATTCCCAAAGCCCAGCTAGTCCGTGCAAATGGAATGATGTCGCTCATTGAGGCAGGGCCGGGGGTGGTTGCTCCGATGCTGGCTGGAGCGCTGCTTCCATTTATTAAATTAACAGGATTGTTAACGCTGGATATTGTCACATTCTTCCTTGCAATTGGAATGCTGCTAGTGGTGAAAATTCCGCAGCCTCAACAAACAGTTGAGGGAATGCAATCTAGAGGAAATATTATCAAAGAAGCAGTATATGGGTTTAAATATATTTTCGCGCGTCCCAGCCTACTGGGTTTACAGATCATTTTCTTCTTTGGAAACCTATTTGCCGGTATAGCTTATACGGTTGTGCCGCCGATGATCCTTGCCAAAACAAATCAGAATAGCCTGATTTTGGGTTCCGTACAATCAGTTGAGGCGGTAGGAGTGGTGATAGGCGGAATCGTGATGAGCGCCTGGGGTGGATTTAGGAGGCGTGTGAATGGTGTTATGTTGGGATGGGCATTTTGCGGATTGATAGGTACTGCTTTACTGGGATTAAATTATGGGCTGGCATTGTGGATACCTGTTATGTTGCTGGGCGGTTTGTCGATGCCTCTCATCAACAGCTCCAACCAGGCGATCTGGCAATCCAAGGTGGCGCCAGATCTGCAAGGGCGGGTATTCAGCGCCAGAAGGTTAATCGCATGGTTTGCCAACCCCATTTCTCCACTTATTGGAGGGATACTGGCAGATTTTGTGCTGGAGCCAGCTATGCGAACAGCTTCTCCATTGGCAGCTGCATTTGGCTGGTTGGTAGGGACAGGTGCAGGGACTGGTATGGGATTACTGCAAGTTATCTGCGGGTTGGCGATGCTGGTGGTTGGATCCGTTGGATTTTTTATACCCAGTATCAGGAAAGTAGATGAAATTCTTCCAGATTATGACCAAGTTACGGAAACCTTACCTTCCATTCCGTAGCACAAGAAAACCCTTTTACCAACCCTCATTTCTTTAATGACTTTAACAACCATCTATGCTACAATTAAATTAATGGATTCGGTGGTCGCTGCCTGGAATCCAGGTGGCGGCGTCGGACCTGTGAGCCCGTCGAAAAGTGCCGCCTGATCACATCCACCGATCCTATGCCAAACTGGAAAAATTACCTACTCCCAAACTCCCTACCCCTCGCATTTCAATATATGCAATCCCATAGTTCATCCTGCCTGATTGTATCTGGAGGAACAGATCTCCTGCTGGAAATTCAACAGGAGCACCGTGCGCCTGTCGAGACGCTTATTGACGTCACCAACATCCCAGAACTGAATTCCATCGATATCCGCGGTGACAGGTTGTTCATCGGCGCCGCGGTCCCATTAAAAATGGTTTCCTCCTCTCCGTTGGTGCAGCAGCATGCGATGGCGCTTGCAGAATCGACCGGTCAGATTGGCGGCCCGCAAGTCAGAGCTGTCGGCACACTGGGCGGAAATGTTGGCCATGCTCTACCAGCCGGCGATGGTGCAATCTCATTACTCGCGCTCGATGCCCAAGCGGAAGTGGCAACAGCAATGGGATCAAGAAGGGTGCCTTTGGCACAGCTTTACAAAGGTCCAGGGATAAGCACTCTAGAAATTGGAAAAGAAATCATAGTTGGTTTCGATATTGGACTGCAGCAATCAGGGCAGTCTTCGGCTTTCTCGCGTGTAATGCGTCCACAAGGTGTGGCACTGCCGGTGATCAATATGGCAGCCTGGCTGGAAGTGTCGGATGAAAAAATATCTCAAGCAAGATTAGCCATTGGTCCGGCTGGTCCGGTCATCACCCGCGCGGTAGATGTCGAATCCTTCCTTATTGGTAAGAAGTTGACAGAAGAAACGCTCACAGAAGCAAAACAAGTTCTACACAAATGCATCAAATTCCGTTCCAGCCCGCTGAGAGCCACATCTGGATACCGTGACCACCTTGCGGAAGTATTGTTGAAACGTGTCCTGTTTACCGCATATGAAAGGGCGAAACAGACGATTATTGGTAGGAGGCAGTCATGATCCACTTAAAGGTAAATGGAAAAGATCACACACTGGAAGAGAAACCGGGAGAGATGCTGGCAGACCTGCTGCGTTACCGCCTGGGGTTAACTGGAACAAAGATAGGCTGTGGCGAAGCTGAGTGCGGCGCATGTACTGTATTATTGGATGGTAGTCCGGTTCTATCCTGTTCTTATCCTGCGATGAAAGCCAGTGGCCATGAAATACTAACCATCGAAGGTCTGGCTGAAAAAGCGCCGGAGACCGAGAAGACAAAGGGACACCTGCACCCACTGCAGGAGACTTTCATTGCCAAGGGGGCGGTGCAATGCGGTTTTTGCATACCTGGCCAGATCATGACATCATATGGATTACTGTTGACGAACCCCGATCCTTCGCAGGATGATATCAAATCTGCACTGAAAGATACATTATGCCGCTGTGCCGGGTATTCTGCGATCTCGGAAGCGGTTACCGAGGCCGGTGCGATCATGCGCGGGGACGGTACCATTCAACCGCGGGGAATACCAGACAGCATCCACGCGAAGAAGGTAGTTGGACGAAATGCACAACGACCAGAGGCATTAGAAAAAGTTACCGGTGAGGCAAAATTTAGCGATGACCTGGTATTTGAAGGTATGCTGGTTGGACGAGCCAAGCACACTTATGTGCCACATGCTTTTGTTAGAAGTATTGATACTTCCGAAGCGGAGGCGCTTGCTGGAGTTGTTAGTGTGATGACAGCATCAGATCTGAAGTATGCCAAGAATCACGGTTTGGTGGTCAATGACTGGCCAATCATGGTAGGAGTTGGAGAAAGAGTGCGCTATGTCGGTGACACCGTAGCGATCGTTGCGGCAGAAACCGCAGACATTGCAAATGCTGCCTTAAGACTAATCCAAGTGGAATATGATGAACAAAAAGTAATTGTCGATCCGGTGCTGGCAAATGAACCTGAGGCAGTACAATTACACAAAACCGGCAATTTATTGAAACATATCAAGGTTCGTAAAGGTGATATAGCAGAAGGTTTTGCGAATTCTGATGTCATCATTGAGCACACCTTCCATACAGCTATGACTGACCATGCCTTCATAGAGCCGGAGTGCAGTATTGCCAGGGTTATTGAAGATGGGCGAATGGAAGTTTTTGTAGGTTCGCAAATTCCATACTCCGACCGTAAACAAGTTGCAGATGCACTTGGGTTGGCCGGAGGAGAAAGTGCGCATCATCGGTATGCTGATAGGCGGAGGCTTTGGCGGTAAGGAAGACATCATGGGACAGATTCATGCTGCCTTGTTGTCAGACCGAACCGGACGACCGGTCAAGATCCTCTTTGACAGGCACGAAAGCCTGGTGGTTCATCCGAAACGACATGCAACCCAGATACACCTCAAGATTGGCGCGAAGAAAGATGGCCGCCTGGTTGCGGTGGAGACAGAATTGTATGGTGATACCGGTGCGTATGCTTCACTGGGTGAGAAGGTGATGACCCGTGCGACCACGCACTCTATTGGCCCTTATGAATCAGACCATGCCAAGGCGGATTGTTACGCTATGTACACCAACAACCCACCCGCTGGCGCTTTCCGCGGATTTGGCGTGACACAATCCGCCTTTGCGATAGAAAGCGCCATGGATATGCTTGCTGAAAAACTGGGTATGGATAGAATCGAATTACGAAAAAAGAATGCCCTGCACGTTGGCAGTGTAACAGGAACTGGCCAGGTATCTGAAAGACAGTGTTGGCCTGCTGGAATGTATTGAAAAAGTCGAGGTGGAAATGCGAAAGCGGGTGGATGGCGATCCATTCGTTCCCCGTGAATCACCCGATGATCCAGATAAGATACGGGTTTGGGGTTTTTCAGCAGCTTTCAAGAATACCGGTCTTGGCGGCGGAGCACCGGATGAAGCCGGCGCGGATGTGGAACTTTATGGAGATGGATCCGTGGAAGTACGAACATCCTCCGCTGAACTGGGACAGGGATTGTGCACTGTTCTACGTTTGATTGTGGCAGAAGAATTGGAATTACCTGTCGAAAAAGTGAATGTCTTATTATCTGATACTGACCTGACACCGGATGGCGGACCAACGACTGCTTCACGCCAGACGTATGTTTCCGGGAATGCTAGCCTTTATGCTGCGAAAGCATTAAAACAGGGAATCCGCAGCGTGCTTTCAGAAAAATATGATTGCTCCCCGGAAGAGATCGAGATCAGCGGTGGGCAGGTGAGTGTCTGCGGGCGGAAAATGACATTTGCCGGTGTTTACGAGGAATTCGAGAGTATGCATCGCGAACCCAAAGTGCGGTATATCTACCAGGCGCCGATCACCAAGCCTTTGGGCGAAGGCGGCGATATGCACTTTGCATTCTCTTTCGCAGCGCAGGCAGCTGAAGTGGAAATTGATCGATCCACCGGTGAAGTGGCAGTGCTAACCATTATTGCAGCCAATGACGTTGGGGCAGCAATCAACCCGCTCGGATTGGCTGTTCAGGTGGAAGGCGGCGCTATTATGGGACTAGGAAATGCATTAACGGAAGCCTTCCTCACTAAGGATGGGCGTGTCATTACCGACCGAATGGCACGTTATCGTATTCCATCGATCGTCCATGCGCCAGAAGTGGTCTCGCTCGTGGTCGAACATCAAGTTGCTACCGGTCCATACGGAGCGAAGGGTGTCGGAGAGATCGTCAGCATTCCAACCACACCCGCAATCACTAATGCCATATACAATGCTACCGGCTACCGGGTGGACACACTTCCTGTTGACCAGGAATTGATCGCAAGACATATCCATAAAGAAAAATTTGCCGCATAATTAGACTATGCACTCAGAAATGGATATTCCAAACTGGCTTCGTTGGGCAAGAGAGATCCATGTTATCGGGCAAACTGGTAAATATTATGCCCAGAATGAGTTTGACCGAACCCGATTTGAGAGGCTGGTGGAGATGGCTGCAGAGATGATCAGCTCTCATTCCGATATTCCTGAAAAACAAGCCTATGTGGCACTATGCGCGCAGGAAGGCTATATTACTCCCAAAGTGGATGTCCGCGGTGCGGTTTTCAAGGACGATCAGATTCTTCTGGTAAAAGAGATCACAGATGGGTTGTGGTCCATCCCTGGTGGCTGGGCGGATGTAAATGAAGCGCCATCCCAAATGGTTGAACGAGAAGTGTTGGAGGAGACCGGTCTCATCGTAAAAGCGAACAGGATTGTCGGGGTTTATGAGACAAATCACGATCGAGACCCGATCAATGTTTTCCATTCCTATAAACTATTGTTTTTGTGTGACTTTCTAATGGGTGATCTTCAAACAAGCTATGAGACACCAGAGGTCAGGTTCTTCCCACTGGGTTCTCTGCCTCCGCTTTCACCTAGCCGCACACAAGAAGTGTTTATACACGAAGCTTACAAGCATAAATGCAATCCAGATTTACAAACGGTTTTTGATTGATCAGGAGGTGTGGATATGTTGGTTACCAATGGAAATTTGATCACCTGGGGTGAGCAGAATAGAATTCTCGAGAATTGGGGTTTATATACTCGTGATGATCGCATCATTGAAATGGGACCAACTTCCGACTTGGAGAGAAAATATCCAAATGAAGAAAGATTGGATGCGAACCATCAATATGTGATGCCTGGCAACATATGTGCCCATACCCATTTTTACGGAGCATACGCTCGTGGAATGGCAATTCCCGGCGCTCCGGCAAAAGACTTCCCGGAAATTCTGGATAAATTGTGGTGGCCGCTCGATAAGTCGCTATCCACAGAGGATGTGTACAATTCGACACAGGTCTGTTTGCTGGATGCAATAAAACATGGCACAACAACATTGATCGATCATCATGCTTCACCCAATGCCATCGATGGATCGCTGGACCAGATTTCCAGAGCTGCCACTGAGATGGGTCTTAGGGTCTCATGCTGTTATGAAGTCACAGACCGAGATGGAATGGATAAGTCCCGCGCAGGAATTGCTGAAAATATCCGATTCAATAAGCGTTTACAATCTGAATCAAACGAACTGCTGGCAGCCTCCTTTGGTATTCATGCCAGCTTGACGGTGTCGGATGAAACTTTGGTTGCTTGCCGCAATGCTGCAGGAGACGAGATCGGTTTTCATGTTCATGTAGCTGAGCACGAAGTGGATGAATATGACAGCCTGGCCAAATCCGGGATGCGCGTTGTGGACCGGCTGGATAAATTTGGGCTATTGGGTCCGAGAAGTATCGCAGTCCACGCAGTCCATATTGATGCAAAAGAAGTGGAGATCCTTTCACGCTCGAACACGTGGGTCACTCACCAGCCGCGTTCCAATATGAACAATGGTGTAGGGTTGGGGAATGTGGAAAGTTATATGCGCGCCGGGGTAAAGGTTTGCCTTGGGAATGATGGTTTTTCGAACGCGATGTGGGATGAATGGAAAACAGCATATTTAGCGCACAAGCTCTGGAACCGAGATCCACGGAGAATGGGTGGGTACGATGTAGTCGAGATGGCAATCACCAATAATGCAGCGCTGGCAAACGTCTTTTTCCCGAAAGCGCCAATCGGCGTCCTGGCAGAAGGCGCTTATGCAGATCTGATGTTCGTTGATTACCATCCATTCACAGAATTGACTGCCGGAAACCTGCCATGGCACATTATCTTTGGATTTAGCAATGCCGATGTCACAACAACAATAGTTGCTGGAAAGGTTCTAATGCGGGATCGTGTTGTTCTGGTAGCAGACGAAAAGGAAATCAGCGCCAGAGGAAGAGAGCTTTCGCTAAAAACCTGGCAGCGTTACCAAAAACGTTTCAATTAATTGTCTAAGGAAGGGAAAAAAGGATGACGGACGAATTTGCAGAAACCATTCACACCATAGCTATTGCTGGTGGAACCGGCAAAGAAGGCAAAGGGCTGGCTTACCGCTGGGCAAAGGCAGGATACAGGGTGATCATTGGATCACGACAGCTTGAAAAAGCGCTTGCAGCAGCAAGTGATCTTAACGAGATGTTTAACAATTCAATAATCGTTGAAGGCATGGCAAATTCTGATGCCGCTAGAGCAGCCGACATAGTTGTATTGACTGTCCCATTTTCTGCTCATATTCCCACGCTGGAATCGCTGAAAGACGTGTTACAAGGCAAGATATTGGTGGATGTATCTGTACCGCTTGTACCTCCGAAAGTCACCAAAGTCCAGATGCCACCGGCGGGCTCGGCAGCCATGGAAGCCCGGGAAGTATTGGGGGAGAATATCAGCATTGTTTCAGCTTTTCAAAATATCTCATACGAACACCTGTTGAATGATGAAGAAATAAACTGTGACGTGCTGGTGACAGGTACGGATAAAGGCGCCCGGGCAATTGTCCTCAAGCTCGTTGCCGATGCCGGGATGGTGGGATGGGATGCTGGTCCGTTAGAGAATTCGGTAGTGCTGGAAGGCATGACCTCGATTCTGATCAACATCAATAAGCAGTTTGGCGTACAATCAGCGGGGATACAGATCACGGGAGTACCCAGGAATTGATTTCTGAGTGAATTCCAAGAGGACTGGAAGTACATGGCATTGATTCTTACACCGCTGCAACAATTCCCGTTAGTAAAAACGGGCACTAATCTGTCTCAAATAATCGAAATGAGCCTTACTGGCAATCACATCACCATTCAAGATGGCGATATTCTTGTCATAGCGCAGAAAATTGTTTCGAAATGCGAAGGCCGGCTGGTCAACCTGACAACCGTGAAGCCGGGAAAAAGGGCGCAGAAGCTGGCAGGAATTGTCCAAAAGGATGCAAGGTTTATCGAGCTGGTTCTCAAAGAGAGCAACAAAGTGCTGCGTAAACGTCCAGGCACGGTTATTGTGGAACATAAAAATGGATTTATCTGTGCGAATGCTGGAATAGACCACTCGAATGTGGATGGTCCATGGGGCGTAGCGGAAGACTGGGTGCTGCTCCTCCCGGAGGATTCGGATACATCCGCATGGCAGTTGCGGGAATATTTCCAAATAAAAACGGGTAAAAATATTGGGGTGTTAATAATCAGATTCACATGGGAGAGCCTGGCGGACAGGCACGGTAGGCACTGCCATTGGTATGAGTGGCGTGCCAGGCCTGGTGGACCTGCGGGGAAGGGAAGATTTGTTCGGTTTCAAATTGAAGATCACTCAGGTTGGAGCAGCAGATGAACTTGCAGGGGCAGCATCACTTGTGATGGGACAGGCAGGCGAAGGTGTGCCGGTGGTGCATGTGAGAGGCTTCCCGTATCCACTCAGGGATTCTGGTATTTCTGAACTTATACGTCCAAGAGAGTTGGATCTTTTTAGATAGGATTGATAATGAAAGTTGTAGCTTTGGCCGGGGGAGTAGGTGGTGCGAAACTGGCGGATGGGTTGTCTACAAACTCTTACGGCAGGCGAGTTAACCATTGTTGTCAATACCGGAGATGATTTTGATTACTTTGGACTGGCTATCTCCCCTGACCTGGATACGGTTTGTTATACAATCGCTGGGATGGCTAATCCTGATACTGGTTGGGGGCAAAAAGATGAATCCTGGTCCACGTTTGGTGCGATGGAGAAAATAGGCGCTCCTACCTGGTTTATGTTAGGTGACAAAGATCTAGCCACTCACCTGGAAAGAACCAGGTTGTTGAAAAATGGCTCCACTCTAAGTGAGATCACCCGCTTATTCTGTGACAAATGGGGCGTGAAACATAAATATTATTCCAATGACCAATGATATTGTAGCAACGAAGGTTTATGATACAAAAGGACGCAAACTGGATTTTCAGGAATACTTTGTACAACATCAGTGGCAGCCAAAGGTGAAAAAGGTCGAAATCGAAGGAGTATTAGATGCTAAACCAGCGCCTGGTGTTTTAGAATCAGTCAAGGAGGCAGATCTGGTTGTTATCTGCCCATCAAATACATATGTCAGCATCGACCCGATTATAAGAATACCTGGCATATTGGAATGCCTATCTACAAAAACGGTGATTGCTGTCAGTCCAATCGTTGGGCAGAAGGCGGTAAAAGGACCGCTGGCGAAGATGATCCTCGAATTGACTGGGGAGTGTCCATCTGCCAGATTCGCAGCAAATTATTACCATCAACTTTCTATTTTGGATGGGTATGTGTTGGACACGGTAGATACGGATTTGATGCCTGAGATCGAACGCTGGGGTATAATTTGTAAGGATACAAATTCAATTATGAAATCCACCAGTGACCGGGCACGGTTAGCGGAAGATATTCTGGCGCTGGGTCGACTTATGCTAATGAGGAGAAACAATCCATGAGCATGTGGGCGATCGTACCGGTAAAACCATTACGCCGCGGGAAATCGCGTCTTTCCAGTGTGCTTAGTGAAGATGAACGCGCGGAGTTAAATAGTTCTCTTCTGAGCCATACCCTGGAAGTACTTAATCAAGTTAAGGAGATCAGCAATACTCTGGTTGTCAGCCGGGATAATTCTGCATTAACCATCGCGCGTGAAATGGGTGCTAAGACAGTCCAGGAGGATGGCTCACCGCATTTGAACACTGCATTACGAAGGGCGACTGTCATTGCGCAGGTGTATGCATCACGAGGAGTACTGATACTTCCAGCAGACCTGCCGCTGATGCAATCTTCGGACATCGAGGAACTGATATCGCTGGCAGAAAATCCTCCGGTGGTTGTGATCGCACCCGACAGACATCACTCCGGCACTAATGCGCTGTTATTAAACCCGGCCGGGTTATTAGATTATGCTTTCGGCCCGGGATCATTTCAAAAACATTGTGAAAAAGCAAAGAAAATAGGTGCGCGTTTGGAAATTTGTAACCTTCCATCGCTAGAACTGGATTTAGATCTACCAGAAGACCTTGAAATCCTGCGTAAATTAGAAATGGATATTCCTGGACTCAAAATAACTAGCAAATCAATTTATTAGAGGAGGAACACATGAAACAAAGAATGGCTCTGTATTTGCAAGATTCGCATGATTTACGAGATGGTTTGGATTATGTAAAGTATGCAGAAGAACGCGGTTTTGAAGCTGTGTGGCAGGCTGAAAGCCGCCTGGTGCGGGATGCTATTGTTCCTATGGCAGCTTATGCCGCAGTCACGAATAAATTGAAGGTTGGATCTGGTGTGATAAATAACTGGACCAGGAATATTGGGTTGCTGGCAGCTACATTCTTAACCCTTGATGATCTGGCACCAGATCGCATAATTTGCGGAATTGGTGCCTGGTGGGATCCGTTGGCAAAAAATGTTGGTATCAACCGGACCAAGCCATTAAAGGCGATGAAAGAAACTGTAATGACCATGAGACGCCTTCTAAATATGGAACGAGTCACCTTCCATGGTGAATTCGTTCATGTGGATGGGATTGAGTTAGATGTTGTTCACGGTCGGCGGGAACCGCGCAATGTGCCGATCATGATCGGCGCGACTGGCGACCAGATGATGGAAATGACCGGAGAGATCGCGGATGGCGCTGTGCTAAATTATTGTGTTCCCCCCGAATACAACCATAAAGCTCTGGATCTATTGAAAGCTGGTGCGAAAAAAGCAGGTAAGACTATTGATGATGTGGATCGACCGCAGCTGGTTGTTTGTTCAGTAGATCTGGACCATGATAAGGCGATTGATACTACCCGCGAATTGTTAACCCAGTACCTGGCACAGCAGCCACACATTGCCAAGGCTTCGGGCGTTTCCATGGATGTCGTTGCGGAGATACAATCCATACTGGGCTGGCCGGCGACACACGAGCAGATCGTCAAAGCCAAACACCTTGTTAAAGATGAGGTTATTTTACGTGTAACTGCATCAGGCACACCGGATGAAGCGCGGATGAAGGTGCAGGAATATATCAATAATGGCTGCACCTGCCCTATTCTTTATCCAGTTGGCGGAGATGTAAAATTATTGATCGATACCTTCAAGCAAACATGAACTATGGCCATACAAAAACAGGCAACCTCGCGTGATTGTTTTGTATGCGGCGTTGAAAACTCCGCCGGACTACACATGCACTTTTACACAATCTCACCCGGTGAAGTCGAAGCAAAATTTACAGTGCCCGAACAATTTCAAGGCTATCCCGGGATTGTTCATGGCGGAATCATCGCATCAATGATGGATGAAACGATGGGCCGCGTGTTCATGGATGGTGATCCTCCACGTTTTATGGTCACCGCTGAATTGAAGATACGTTACAAAAAACCTGTTCCAATTAACACTCCACTTAAACTAACCGGACATAAAGGAAAGGATAATGGGAGAATTGGCAAAGCGACCGGGGAAATCATTGGTCCTAACGGTGAGATTTTTGTATTGGGTGAAATCATAGTTGTGAATATGCCTGGGGACTTGCCAGGATCCAAAGAACTTGAAGATATGGGCTGGAAGATTTACCCGGAAATGGATGGGATTGTATGATCACCGAATATAACAGACCAGCAACACTCGAATCAGCGATTAAACTATTATCAAGGAATTCGCCAACGACGGTTCCACTAGCTGGCGGGACAATCCTTAATCGCAAGTCTGAGGATGATTTTGCAGTTGTAGATATTCAGAATCTTCCACTACGAGAAATAAAACAAGAATCGAATTCTTTTATCATCGGAGCGGGTGTAACCCTGCAGCATTTGATCGATCATCCTGATACTCCTTCTGTTTTCAGGGAAGCTTGCAAACGGGAATCGAACTACAATCTGCGTCAGATGAGCACCATTGGCGGCTGTGTCGCAGCCGGAGATGGCAGGTCCATCTTGCTGGCAGTATTATTAGCCTGGAATGCAGAAATTATGATCATGCCAGGCGCGGGGAAAGTTTCTTTAAGTGAGCTGCTTCCCGGCAGACAATCCAAGCTGGAAAAACGATTGATCACGAGTATCACCCTGAATACCAAAGTAAGGGTAGCTTATGAAGCAGTAAGCAAGACGCCAGCAGATTCCCCGATTGCAGGTGTTGCCATAGCACAATGGCCAAATGGACGCACCCGGGTGAATGTTTTTGGCTTTGGTATCAGCCCGGTTCCAGCAATGGATGGCACCTCAGCGGTAGGCGCTGATCTGGCTGCCAGAAATGCGTTTTCTGACAGTGAGGATGTGCATGCTAGCACCTCCTACCGTGTGAATTTGGCTGCTATTTTGACAAAAAGATGCCTTGAAAAGATTGCGAAAGAGGCAGCATGAATATCGAATTAGTAATTAACGAAAAAATACTAAAGTTTACAGCAACGGCAGATGAAACCCTTCAGGCAGTATTGCGTAAAAATGGTTACTTTGGCGTCAAGCACGGTTGTGAAGATGGCCAGTGCGGAGCTTGCGCAGTGCTGATGGATGACCGTCCAGTGAATTCTTGTCTTATCCTGGCGGCTCAGGCTGAAGGCCATAAAATTAGGACAATAGAAGGCATAGGCGAGAACCCAGACAAAGGCTGGAAAAAGAACGAAGGATTGTCGATCATTCAACAGGCTTTCGTTGAGACAGGAGCGATCCAGTGTGGATTCTGCACACCTGCCCAGGTACTCTCTGCTACCGCACTTCTTGAAAAAAATCAGGATCCAACCGAAGACGAAGTTCGTGAGGCGCTTTCCGGTGTTTTATGCAGATGCACTGGTTATTTAAAACCGGTTCAAGCTGTATTGCGGGCGGCTGCCCATATTCGTGGCGAAGATGTTGATCCGATCATGCCAATGGATGGTCAATCTGAATTTGATCTTGCACCAGGTTTTCCGGGTGGAAATCATCTGACGGAAGAAACTGTTGCAGATACCCAAACTAAGATCAGAGTGTACCCAAAGATATGGACTACTCCACAGACAAAATCTTTCAGTACAGTGGGGAAGCCAGAGAAGAAACTGGATGCAATCAAGCTGGTCCAGGGAAAACCAGCCTTTACCGGCGATATCGAATTGCGGGGAATGTTATATGCCAAAGTGTTGCATAGTCCACTGGCGCATGCAAAGATCAAAAGTATTGATACTTCTGCAGCGAAAGCATTGAAGGGTGTGGCGGCGGTACTGACCTGGAAGGATATTCCACGTGTCGTTTATTCCACAGCAGGCCAGTCTGACCCAATTCCAGGACCTTTGGATACGTTTTCACTCGATAATAAAGTGCGTTTTGTTGGGGATCGGGTAGCTTTCGTTGCGGCTGAAACACTGGAAATTGCTGAGAATGCGCTGAAATTGATCAAAGTGGAGTATGAAGAGCTGCCAATGATTTTGGATAGCTCGCATTCAATGAAATCTGATGCGCCGATTTTGCATGATGAGAAAGAGTTTGTAAATTTCGCTGATTCAAACCCGATGAAGAATCTGGCAGCCGAGATCAGGATCGATATTGGAGATGTCGAAAAGGGTTTTGCAGAGGCTGACCTGATCATTGAAGGTGATTATTCCGTTCCGAAAGTACAGCAAGCACACATCGAACCACATATCACGGTCAGTTATTGGGATGAGGATGACAGGCTGGTGCTGCGAACCAGCACCCAGGTGCCTTTTCACGTGCGGCGGGTGCTGGCGCCGGTTTTAGGGCTTCCGGTTAAGCGCATCCGAGTGATCAAACCGCGTATAGGCGGCGGCTTTGGTGGTAAGCAGGAAATCCTCATTGAGGACGTGGCAGCACATTTGACGATTGCCACCGGACGACCTGTATATTATGAATATACTCGCGAAGAAGAATTCACTGCTTCCAGGTCCAGGCATCCGATGAAGGTTCACCTGAAAACTGGTGTGAAAAAAGATGGAACTATCACTGCCAATGAAATGTATGCCCTTTCAGACACAGGCGCTTATGGCTGCCACGCATTGACTGTCACAGGGAATACCGGGCATAAAGCCATGGCGCTGTATGTCGGGGATGGTAAATATCGTCTGGATCCCAATATACGATTTTATGCAGATGTTGTTTACACAAATACACCTCCATCAGGCGCTTATCGCGGGTATGGTGTGCCACAGGGATACTGGCCAGTTGAGAGACACATGGAGAAAGTAGCCAGAACGTTGGGCATTGATTCAATAGATTTCAGGTTGAAAAATACTATTCGCTCAGGCGAGCTGCACCCATTCAGCAAGTCCTGGAGCGAAGGACGGGAACCCCGACCAGAGATCGTTCATACGGTTGGACTGGAAGATTGTGTCCGCCAGGGCAAGGCGGTCATCGGGTGGGATTCGAAATACCGCAATCCCGAATGGCACATTATAGAAGGAAAACCACATCTTCGGCGCGGCATTGGTATCGCAACCGTCATGCAGGGTACAGCCATCCCTTACCTTGACATGGGCGGCGCATCTATCAAGATGAACGACGATGGGTCGTTTAACATGCTCATCGGAGCAACAGACCTGGGAACGGGTTCAGATACTGTTTTAGCGCAGATGGCGGCAGAGGTTTTAGGTATTCCGGTTGATGATATGATCGTCTATTCATCGGATACTGATTTCACACCCTTTGACAAAGGTGCATATGCATCCAGTACAACCTATATTTCTGGTACGGCTGCGGTTCACGCAGCGCAAAAAGTTGCAGATAGAATAAAAATCCGAGCTGCTGATATGTTCAATCTCGTGGAGAGTGTAGAAAAAGTGATGCCGGAAATGGTAAAACTGGCAAAATCTACTGCCATCGCCCCGGATGGTCGAACGATCAGCATGCAGGAAATCGCTCACAATGCCTTGCACCACGAAAACCAGGAACAGATCATGGCGGTAGCTTCGTATGTGTCTCCAGTCTCGCCCCCGCCATTTGCCGCGCAATTCGCAGAGGTGATCGTGGATATTCAGACAGGCCAGGTAACTGTTGAGAAGCTGGTCATGGCGGTGGATTCGGGCGTGATCATAAATCCAGTTACGGCGTCCGGGCAAATCGAAGGCGGGATGACCCAGGCGCTTGGCTATGCTGTAAATGAAGAGATGACATACACCTCTACAGGTGAAGCCCAGCAAAAAGATTTCATTGATTATCACTTATTCCGCTCGGATGAGATGCCTGTGTTAGAAACACTTTTCATTGAAACATTTGAACCATCCCATCCATTTGGCGCGAAAGCTGTGGCAGAGATTCCACTGGATGGCGTGGCTCCGGCTGTAGGCAATGCGATCCTGGATGCTTGTGAGGCGAATTTGACAGAAATTCCGACAACCCCGGAACGAGTGTGGAGAGCGATGATTAAATGAATTCGAATCAGATCTTTGTCATTGGTCATGTGAATCCGGATACAGACTCGATTGCATCCGCGATTGGGTATGCCTGGCTGCTGCGGGAACGGGAAGGGATGAACACCATCGCCGCCAGGGCTGGGGCAGTGAATCCGCAAACTTCCTGGGCATTAAAACTGCTAGGACTGGAAGCGCCTTTACTGTTAACTGACGCCTCTCCCAGGTTTTCATCTGTTATGCGGAGATTGGATACGGTTGGACCTGATCAACCGCTGGGTGATGCCTGGGCAATTGCCAGCCGCACCGGCGGCGTTACACCTGTGATCAATGAAGACGGTACAGTGTTTGGATTGATCTCTTCCGGCTCGCTGTTTCAATTTTTACTGCGGGAATTGGGCGTAGCCAAGCGACAGCGCGACCTTAAGATCAGCGATCTCATGCAAATACCAAGCCGAGAAGTGGCTGAGCAGCAGGTTTCCTGTTTTCAGGCAAATAGCCGTATCAGGGACAGCCTCAATCGGATCTTGCGAGAGGAACGTGATGAATTTCTGGTGATTGATGAAAATGGGAAATATGCCGGCTTATGCCGACAGCGTGATATTCTGAATCCACCCAGGCTGAAGATCATCATGGTAGATCACAACGAAGCGCATCAAGCATTAGGATCGCTGGATGAAGCCGAATTGATTGAAATCCTCGACCATCACAGGCTGGGGAATCCATCGACGCATATTCCCATTCGATTCAGCGTAGATGTTGTTGGAAGTACGAGTACGCTGGTGTCTGAAAGAGTAGCGGAATCTGGTTTGAGCCTACCACCAGATATCGCTGGGATCTTACTAGCTGGGCTTCTATCAGATACATTGATCCTTACATCGCCGACAACTACCAAACGGGACAAAGCTGCAGCAGACCGCATGGCACGCTGGGCCTTCGCTGTTGGTAGTGTATTAAATAGCGAAACCATCCAAAGTTATGGCGAAAAGGTTTTGAATGCTGGTGCTGGTTTATCATCACGAACGCCGGAAGAAATAGTAACCAATGATATGAAAGTTTACCAGGCAGGCGACTTGGAGTTTGCCATTGCACAGGCTGAAGTGAGCGACCTACTCCAAATTATGGAACACCAGGATAATCTTAATACGGCGCTTGCAAATCTTAAGGATAAAAAAGGGTTAGATTTCGCAATGTTAATGGTCACAGACGTAGTGCGGGGCAGCAGCAGATTGTTGCTGGCAGGTGAAACATCTGTGTTGGATGGTTTACCTTATCCACCCCAATTGGATGGAACGAGGCTGGCAGAAGGAGTAGTTTCGCGTAAAAAGCAACTTTTACCGGTAGTTCTAGGTTTATTGGAGGAGTAAATGAACATTCATCAAGCGATTCTTGATATACAGCGTAAAGGTGATTCTTGTGCGCTGTGTACGATCATCGAGAGTCATGGTTCAGTGCCGCGGCATACCGGCAGCAAGATGCTTGTTGGAGAAGCTGGTTTGTTGATGGGCTCTGTGGGTGGTGGCGAAATTGAAAATCGCGTCATAGAAGAAGCAAAACAATCCATAATTGACGGAAAAACCAGGCGATTAAGCTACAATATGATTGACCCTACCAGAGGCGACCCTGGCATCTGTGGTGGGCAGGTGGAGATCTTTGTGGAACCAATTTTGGCACAACCTACGATACTAATTATTGGAGGCGGGCATGTTGGCAAGACTGTTGCTCACCTTGCCAAATGGCTTGGGTTCAGGATAGTTATCTCTGATGACCGCGCTGAATTTTGCAACCCAGAATCAGTACCGGAAGCTGATGAATACGTGTGCTGCGAAATGGCGGATATACCTGAGAAAACAAGGATCAACTCCCAAACCTATATCATTCTGACCACCCGCGGCGTTGCCATTGATACTCCTGGATTACCTGCCCTGCTGGATACGAATGCCGTATATATTGGCATCATTGGATCAAAGCGGCGCTGGCTGGCAACTTGCAAGAATCTGATTGACGACGGATACCCAGAAGAAAAATTGGAAAAAGTGATCAGCCCAATCGGTTTGGAATTGAAAGCTGAAACCCCTGAAGAAATTGCTGTCAGCATCATGGCGGAAGTAATGATGCTGCGCAATGGTGCATCTGGTTTACGGATGGCAATGAAAACGAAAAAGTAATCCCTGGAGGAAACATGTGGCAGAAATACATCATCCCCGCATCCATTGATGAAGCGCTAAATCATTTAGCTGAAAATCCGGGCAAAGCCCGGATCATTGCCGGGGGTACAGACCTGATGCTGGAGATCGAACGCGGGCAACGGAAGGAGATTGAAACTGTCATTGATGTCAGCCGTTTACCGGGTTTTTCTGCTATTTCAATGGATGACCTGGGGTACTTCCACCTTGGCGGTGGTGTAACACATAATCAGGTGGTAGCTTCCAGTTTATTGAAAGAGAAAGCGTTGCCCCTGGTCTTGGCTGCTTGGAATGTTGGATCACCGCAAATTCGCAACCGTGGAACAATTGCAGGCAATTTAGTGACGGCATCACCCGCGAATGACACAATCACACCATTGATCGCTCTTGGCGCAAAAGTTAAATGCAAATCACTTCGGGGAGAACGGGAAATACCACTTTCAGAATTTTATACAGGCGTTCGGAAAACAGTGATGTTTCCGGATGAAATGCTGGTGGATATTTCTTTTCCAGCGATGTCGACCGATCAAAAAGGAATTTTCATCAAATTCGCATTACGGAAAGCGCAAGCTATATCCGTGCTCAACCTGGCGATGATTTTAAGACTGGATGGAACCATTATATCTGAAGCAGTAGTGACGCTGGGCGCTGTTGCTCCGACGATCATTCATGCGATTGAGGCGGAAAAATACCTCACAGGGAAGAACTTTGCAACGGAAGTAGATATGGAAGCGTTGGCTGCAACTGCCTCCGCTGCAGCCCGCCCAATCGATGATATTCGCAGTTCAGCAAAATATCGCCAAAAAATTGTTGGTGTCATGACCAAACGGGCTTTGGAAGCCATTCTAGAAGGCAGGGAAGCCGAAAACTTACCCGCTAACCCAGTATTATTGTGGGGTAAGAAACATCAGCCTGTCACTATTTCACAAAGCTATTGCGTTGGATTGCAAAAGTGACCTGACAGCAACCATTAATGGAGAAGCGAAAATACTCCAAGGCGGAGTCGATCAATCCATGTTGAACCTCCTTCGTAAGAATGCGCTGTTAACCGGCGTCAAAGAAGGCTGCGCCGAAGGTGAATGCGGGGCCTGTACAGTTTTTCTGGATGGATTGGCGGTAATGAGCTGCCTGGTCCCGGCTGAACGAGCTCAAAATGCTGATATTATTACAATTGAGGGTCTGGCAGAAGATGATGCAGTTCATCCTGTTCAGCAGGCATTTATTGATGAGGATGCTGTTCAATGCGGGTATTGCACACCAGGATTCATTATGTCTGCGGTAAAACTGCTTGAAGAAAAAGAACACCCTGATCGTGACCAAATTAAACAGGCAATCACTGGCAACCTGTGCAGGTGTACAGGATACTATAAGATCATAACTGCTATCGAAAAAGCAGGAGAGGCTGTATTATGAACAAAAACTCCTCGATGTTTCAAAAAAAGACACAATCGCGTCACGCAGCATCCATGCACCCGGTTTGGCGTGGAATCGGATTTGTTCTGATGGTGTTGATGCCAATCATGGGGTATGCAGCAGCGATCACATTTTTAGATCTAAACGCGAAGAATGGATGGTTTCCAATCCCATCCGAATTCCTATTCTACAGATGGGGATTGGATCCTCTTATTCTGGTGAAAATAGGCTTGACACTGGTATTCTCCTTTGTGTTCTACACTATATTCATGTCGATCACATACTTCCTAAATGGGCTTTTTGCTCCCAAGCGATATATTCCACCAGACTTGCCGCCACTTAAAAAGAAAAAAGGCAACGATTGGTTCTTCTAATTAATAGTGAATAACATACAATCGGAGGTTTTATGAGCATTGTAGGAGAATCCATCACCCGGATTGACGCGCTTGGAAAAGTAAAAGGCGAATCTATATATCCAGGGGATATTAATTTGCCCGGGCAAGTGTATATGAAGATCCTGTTTTCGGACAGGGTGCATGCAATTATTAGGAGAATTGATACATCTGAAGCTGAAAAGTATCCTGGCGTTCTGTTGGTTTTGACCGCGAAAGATGTACCTAACAATGTGTATGGATTGATCTCTCCTGACCAACCTGTTCTGTGCGGACCGGGCTCAAATCGGGAATTTGCTGACCGGGTAAGATTTATCGGAGACCAGGTGGCTCTGGTAGTAGCAGAAAGTGAGCAAATAGCAGAACATGCTGCCAAGTTGATTTCTGTTGTATATGAAGATTTACCCATAGTTACGGACCCCGTTATTGCTATGAATGATGATACTAATCTTCTGCACCCGGATCGTGGTTCGAATATCTTTGGGCATTACAGAATACGCAGCGGGAACACAGACGAGGCTTTCAAAGCAGCAGAAGTGATCATTGAAGGGGAATACCGGACCCCTGCCCAGGAACATGCTTATTTACAGCCTGAAGCAGGAGTTTGCTTTGTGGATGATTCGGGAAAGATCACTCAATATGTAGGCGGTCAGTGGACCCATGAAGATCAGGAGCAAATAGCGCACTCGCTCAACCTGCCGCTTGAAAAGATCAGGGTCATCTACCCTGCGATCGGCGGTGCATTTGGCGGCCGGGAGGATATGTCGATCCAGATTGTATTGGCGCTGGCTGCCTGGCGGTTGGATCAACGTGGAATAAAGCGGCCGGTGAAGATCATCTGGAGTCGCGAAGAATCAATGATCGGGCATCATAAAAGGCATCCATACCTTATCAAGACGAAATGGGGCGCTACCAAAGGAGGTAGAGTTACCGCTGCCGAGGTAGAATTGGTGACGGATGGAGGCGCTTACATTTACACATCTACCAAGGTGATGGGGAATGCAACTCTGATGTGTACCGGCGCCTATGATATTCCGAATGTGAAGGTGGATTCTTACGCTGTATATACGAATAATCTGCCTAACGGCGCATTCCGAGGATTTGGCGGCCCACAGGGTACATTTGCTGCAGAATCGCAAATGAATAAACTGGCTGATAAACTGGGTATGGATCCGGTAGAACTTCGGATGAAGAACCTGCTCAAAGATGGTTCAATCTTATCAGTTGGTTCACCATTACCTGTCGGAGTCAGCCTGGATAAAGTTGTAGAAAAATGCGCCACAACCGCTGGATGGGAGAAGTCCTCAACTGGATGGAAACGACCGGTAGGTTCCCCTCTTCATACCAGAAGATACATGAAACGGGGTATTGGTTTTGCATGTGGATATAAAAATGTCGGGTTTTCATTTGGAGCGCCGGAGAAATGCACAGCAACTATTGAATTATGGGGCAAAAACAGCATCGACAAAGTAATTTTGCATCATGCTGGCGCAGAAGTGGGGCAGGGCAGCCATACAGTATTCGCTCAGATGACCGCAGAAGCCTGTGGTGTTCCTTTCAATATAGTGGAACTTGATATGTCTGACACTGATACTTCAGGCAGTTCAGGCAGTGTGTCCGCCTCCCGAATGACTTTCATGGCAGGAAATTCCATTTGTGGCGCCGCTGAGATAGCGCTGGAAAAATGGAAGAATGAAGAACGTCCGGTTATCGCCACATATACATACTTTCCGCCTAAAACAACCCCGTTTGACCCCGAAACTGGGAAGTGCGAACCAAACTTTTCTTACGGTTATGTAGCTGAAGCCATTGAAGTGGAAGTGGATACTGAGACAGGTCTGATCAATATCCTGAATGTGATCTGTGCAGATGACGTCGGTAAAGCAATTAATCCTGAGTTAGTGCGAGGACAGATCGAAGGGGCGATTGTCCAGGCGGCTGGATATGGTGTGCTGGAGAACTTCATTCAAAGAGACGGAAAAGTGTTGACATCAACATTATCCACTTATCTCATTCCGACAGTATTAGATATTCCGGATAGGATCGATTCGATCATACTTGAGTATCCTGATCCACGCGGACCCTGGGGAGCGAGGGGAGTAGGAGAAATGCCTTACATTCCATTTGTACCTGCATTGACGGCGGCCATCCATTCAGCAACGGGAGTTTGGTTTGATGAATTTCCGCTGACTCCAGAACGGGTACTGGAAGGATTGGGAAACTTATAATAAAACAAGGAAATCATCCTTTTATATTGATACGTGGGGGCGGTGACCTGGCAAGCGGTGTTGCTTATCGATTAAACCGTCTTGGAGTTGCATGTTTGATCACGGAACTTCCCGACCCTTTTAGTGTTCGAAGACTGGTAAGTTTCTCCTCGGCTGTTCATTTCGGATCGATCACTGTGGATGGGGTAAATGCGAAAATGGTGAACGATGCTGAATCTGCCTGGCGAAGTCATGCGGGGTAACGATATCGCTGTAATGGTCGACCCTGCCTTAAATATTTTGCAGTCATTGACCCCGACTGCCATTGTTGACGGCAGGATGTTGAAAATGGCAGAAAAATTTGATGAGGTAAATAGCGTATCTGTTGTGGGGTTAGGACCAGGTTTTGACGCAGGAAAAAACTGTAAAGCAGTTATCGAAACCAATCGAGGAGCAAAGCTTGGCAGAGTGATCTGGCAGGGGGGAACGGAACCAGATACGGGAATTCCGGAACAGGTGCGTCAACATGCGGCTGATCGGGTGGTCCGTGCACCAGGCGATGGGAATCTGGTAACATATGTTGAGATTGGTGACTGCGTACAATCTGGCCAAGAAATTGGTGAAGTGGCTGGAGAAAAGATCATCGCTAAATTTGATGGGGTTATTCGTGGATTATTGCGTGAGGGTACCCGTGTTAAAGAGGGCATGAAGATCGGCGATCTTGACCCGCGTGGACAGCCTGAATTGGCAACAATGATCTCAGACAAAGCGCTGGCAGTAGGGGGTGGAGTGGTTGAGGCACTATTCTCAAAGTATGATTTTCGAAAAATATTCTTTTGCAAACATCATGAAATTCCATGAGGTATTAAGACTTAAGGAACCATGCCGGGTTGCTGTGGTTGGGGCTGGGGGAAAAACATCCACAATCCTACGCCTGGCAGAAAGTCTACCAGGCAAGGTTGTAATCACAACAACCACGCATATT
This sequence comes from uncultured Chloroflexia bacterium, assembly GCA_963841805.1. Lineage (GTDB taxonomy): Bacteria > Chloroflexota > Anaerolineae > Anaerolineales > Anaerolineaceae > PNON01. Next base: position 640,320 of record CAWJEB010000009.1, on the reverse strand, counting down.
GGGTTGGATCAAATTAAGGAGGTGGGAAATAGTATTTTTATTGAAGAGAGCGATGAACTATTTAATTTTGACTGGTTAAACTTAGAAAAAGTGAGCAGTATTACAGGCCCGAGTTTGGACGGGGATAGATTGACCAGTCTATCCGAAGTACAATTATATGCTTTATATTCAGCATCCAAAAAATATGAATTCTCAATCCTGATCGAAGCGGATGGGGCAAGGATGTTATCATTGAAAGCTCCGGGAGCAAATGAACCCGTGATTCCAGGTGGATGGATACAGTTATCGTAGTAGCTGGTCTATCCAACCTGGGTAAAACCCTTGATGAAGTGCATGTATTTCGCCCTGAGAAGTTTGCAAAAATATCTGGTATTCAATTGGGTGATAGGATCTCACCAGATAGTTTGAAGTATTTCCTTTGCCATGAGGATGGCGGATTGAAAAGAATTCCTCCCGGAGTAAGAAGAATTCTTTTATTAAATCAAGCAGATAGGGTTGAGTCAACATCAGAAATAATGCGCATAGCCAATTACTGTAAGGAAGAATTTAATATTGTATTAATTGGATCGATCGGGCTCGAAAGTCCTGAGCCAAGCATCAATGCCAGGGTAGAGAATTCAGCAGGGATCATATTAGCTGGCGGTGGATCAACCCGTATGAGGGGAATGTCCAAGCCAATGCTTGATTTCATGGGGAAATCTCTTTTAGAGAGGGCAATCAACACAGCTCAATCAGCGGGACTAGCGCCGATAATTGTAGTAACGGGCTACCAATCTGATCTGGTAACAGAATCAATCAGACAAATGGATATTGAAGTTGTTGAAAACTTGAAATGGGAAAATGGGCAAAGCACATCCATCCAAGCAGGTTTGAGCCAGTTAGGTGATCGGTGCGGAGCAGCGGTTTTTATGCTTGTGGATCAACCATTCGTTTCAGTAGAATTAATTCAAAAGCTTGTAGATGAACATCAAACGAATTTGGTTCCTATCATAGCGCCGATGGTGGATGACAGGAGAGCCAATCCGGTGTTATTCGACAGGATGACCTTCGCAGAACTGATGACGCTCACAGGCGATACCGGCGGAAGGGCAGTCATGGGCCATTATAATCATGTCTGGGTACCATGGCTGGATAAAAGATTGTTATTGGATATTGACACACAAGCAGATTTGGAGGCATGCATTGGTGCAACCTGATGCGGAATTAACCCTTGGAGCAGTGGTACTGGCGGCTGGCCTTTCAAGCAGAATGGGCAAGCAAAAGATGCTGCTGCCGTGGGATGGTAAAACGGTGATTGAGACAGTGGTGGATACCCTCATAGAATCATGTGTGGATCAGACTATTGTGGTTACCGGTCGGGAAGCTAATCAAATTTCTGAACTTCTCAAAAACAAAGCAGTACATCTAGCCTTTAACCCGCATTATAAAAATGGCAATATGGTGACCTCAATGGTCACAGGTTTGAAAGAACTGGAAGGGAAAGTGGATGGTGTGTTGTTAGCACTTGGAGATCAGCCTCAAATGCTTGACACGACGATATTATCTGTTGTAGCTGAATGGAGGCAGAGACCTGAAACATTGTGTATTCCCAGCTACCAAATGCGGCGAGGCCACCCATGGATCATCCCAGCGAGGTTATGGCAATCCTTAATTGAATTGAGAGAGGATAAAACCATGCGCGATTTTATCAAATTGCACGAGGATTGCATTCATTATGTGCTGGTTGACACAAATACCATCCTTGCAGATCTGGATACACCGGAGGATTACGCAATACAAAAGCCTTAATAAATACGGTATAATTCGTTTAATTGAATACTGGGGCGACTTTGGAATAAGCGCATGGCTCTGAGAGATCAGAGTGACGAGGAAGAGGGTTCTCCACCGCAGGGTGGAGCTAACCGGCTCACCGGGAAAATCGAAAGATCAGCGGAAGCCCTCTGGAGGAAACTCCACCAAATCCCCAGGAAAACTGCAAATTCACCTATCCAAGGTGAACTTTCAAACTCACCGGATAATTTCGGTGTGCATACTTGCTTTGGAGGCACCATGTGCGGGATTGTTGGATATATCGGGAATAAAGATGCTACGGAAATTATCCTTAATGGATTGAGAAAACTGGAATACAGGGGCTACGATTCAGCCGGTATTGCTGTTTACGAGGGTGGAAAAATAGTTGTACGGCGAGATGCAGGTAAATTGGACCGGCTCGTAGAAAAAGTCAAAAAGGAACCATTGCATGGTAATGTGGGAATTGGACATACACGCTGGGCGACACATGGCGTTCCTAACGAGCTGAACGCCCACCCACATTTGAGCAGCGGCGGCGATGTCGTAGTTGTCCATAACGGGATCGTGGAAAACTTTCGTGCTTTAAAGAGTGAGCTATTGGACGCAAATGTCCAGTTTAATAGCGATACTGACACAGAGACTATTGTTCAACTGGTGGAAAAGTATTATCACGAGACAGAATCATTAGAAGAAGCCGTAATAAAGACATTAGGCAGATTAAAAGGTGCACATGGCATAGTGGTTATGTCAGGATGGGAACCAGAAAAGATCATCGCAGCTCGTATTGGAAATGCAGGTGGAGTTGTGATCGGGCTTGGAGATGGAGAAAATTTCGTCGCTTCAGATATTCCGGCCATTTTGGAACATACCCGCCAGATGATATTTTTGGAAAGTGGACAGATTGCTGTAGTGACAAGCGAATCTGCGTATGTTTCCACGCTGGATGGTGTACTGGTGAAACCGCAGGTGACCACCATTGGATGGGATCCGATCGCGGCTGAAAAAGGGGAATACCGCCATTTTATGCAAAAAGAAATGTTCGAACAGGTGCGTTCGCTTACAGATACTCTGGCGGGCAGGGTGGATTTTGAGGAAGGCATGATTTACCTTGAAGAACTCCACCTGGACTTTAAACTCGCCTCCAGAATTAAACGGATCTACATCACTGCTTGTGGGACAGCTTCTCATGCTGGGCTAGTTGGAAAAATCCTCATCGAAAAAATTGCCCGAATACCAGTTGAGGTGCGGATAGCATCAGAGTTTCGCTATGAAGACCCGATTCTGGATGAAGACACGGTGGTTCTTGCAATCAGCCAATCAGGAGAGACAGCCGATACACTTGCAGCGATGGAAGAAGCGCATAAGCGCGGCGCTATCACCTGGTCAATTGTGAATGCAATTGGATCTCAGGCAATGCGTATCGCTGACGGTTTTATTTCAATGCAGGCTGGTCCTGAGATTGGTGTGGCCAGCACAAAAGCATTTACAGCGCCACTTGTAGATTTGTATATGCTTGCTGTGCTGCTGGGTTATCTGAGAGGGACAATTACTTCAGATGATAGGAAACGCATGGTGCAAGACTTAAGGTTAATACCTGACCTAGTCGGTCAGTGCCTGGATCGTGAAGAAGAAGTTATCAAGACAGCCCAGTCGATTCGTGATGTCACGGCGGCTTTTTACCTGGGGCGCGGAATCAATATGCCTATTGCATTTGAAGGTGCGCTGAAATTAAAAGAAATATCTTACATTCACGCGGAAGGTTACCCTGCGGGTGAGATGAAACATGGACCGATCGCATTGATCGACCGTGAGATGCCAGTGATCGTGATCGCCCCGGATGATCCGTGGTATGAAAAGATGGTTAGCCAAATTGAGCAGGTCAAGGCGCGTGGTGGTCAGGTGATCGCAGTGGCGACAGACGGCGACGAAAAGATCAAATCCCTGGCGGATCAGGTATTATGGATTCCAAAAGTACCCTGGATGTTAAGCCCGGTTGTGACTGTGATCCCTCTGCAGTTACTGGCATATCACATTGCCACTTTGCGTGGATTGGATGTTGACCAACCGCGCAACCTGGCCAAATCAGTAACTGTGGAATAACTTTAGCATTCTTACCGGTTGGCCGGTTTTTTGCTGGATCTTCTGTACCCTTTGTTGAAACCGGATGATCCAGGTTTATTTTGCTTTTGCCTGGGGGCGGTATCAGGTAGTGTGAAGCTGGGGTGAAAGTTTGTCTGGTAGAAATCATCCAGCAGCATAGCCAGCAGGTCCTTTTCCTCATCGTTATCCCCAAGATCATTGGCGAGGTGGCAGAACCTTTGCATTCTTTCAGATTGCAGCTTATCCCGGCTGCGAAGCTGAGATTCGAGCAGGGCTATAATACGTTCAGAAACGATTTTTTCTACATCTTCATCTGTTGGAAGCGGCAGTTCCTGGAAATTGATGGAGTAGGCTTTCTCGATGCGGACGATACTTGCCTTTTCCAGTGTATTTACCAAAGAGATCGCTGTCCCACTAGCACCTGCTCGCCCCGTTCTGCCCGCGCGGTGGATGTATGATTCAATATCTTCTGGCGGTTCATACTGAATAACATGAGAAAGTTCAGGAAGGTCGATTCCACGGGCGGCGACATCAGTCGCGACTAAAAAACGCAGGTTGCCCTGACGAATGCGATTCATCACCTTTTCACGCGCTGATTGTGATAGGTCAGAGCTTAGTTGGTCGGCATCATATCCAAAGCGCTGTAACACGGTCGTGACATATTCCACCCGCACTTTTGTATTGCAAAAAATTAATGCTGAAAGGGGATTTTCAACTTCAATGATGCGAACCAAGGAACGATCTTTATCCATGCCCGGAACGGAATAATACACATGTTCCACTTCTGAAACGTGAACATGATCACTGGAAAGGTTCAAGAAACCAGGAGATTGCATGAATTGTGAGGATAACCTGATGACCTGCGGGGGGAATGTTGCAGAGAACATGTATGTAGCGATGCGATTATTTGGCAGGTAGGACTGCACTTTGCGCATGTCCGGATAAAACCCCATGGATAACATCCGATCAGCCTCATCAAAAATGAGCATTTTCAGTTTATCCAGTGAAAATGATTTTCTCAGCAGATGATCCAGAATACGGCCTGGCGTTCCAACCACAAGATGGACGCCTTCTTCGAAGGCTTTGAATTGATCCCGATAACCAACACCGCCGTACACAGCGACCGTCCGAAAGGCAGATGTGCTAAATAATTCCTTTGCTTCATTTTCCACTTGCAGGGCAAGTTCACGGGTAGGAACAAGTACGAGCGCCTGGGTATTGTTTTGCAATGGGTTGAGCAATTCCAACATAGGTAGAAGGTAAGCGCCTGTTTTCCCGCTGCCAGTACGCGATTGGATCATCATATCTTTGTGGGAAAATAGGTAAGGCATAGCTTTTGCCTGGACAGGTGTCAATTCATTCCATCCGACCTGGGCAACTGCTTGCTTTAGTTTTGGCGGCAGGTCTTGCAGTGTTGCTTCTGGTAGTAAAGTGGGAATATCAGTAACCTCACTGGTAATAGTCGGATTTATAGGGTCATTCAAGTTATTTTCCTCCATCATCTCCATGGCTAATTTTTGGTTCATGCATATAGTTAATTGTCCAAAATTAACTATTATATATATTGTAATGCTTAAGATCAAACTTCGTACGATAGATAGCCATATAACAATGAAGCCATCCGGGTTGTAATACTATTAAGGAGAGATCAAAGAAAAAAGGCAGAAAGGGATTTTTCTTAAATCATCTCTGGTGCGCTGTAAATTGGTGCATTTCCAACCAGTCAACTTTTCGATCAGGAGGGTATCCATCAGGCAGAGTTCTTGATATTGCTTTGCCAGTTCAACATAAGGACAATTTTTGAGGTACACCAATGGGTGATCCGGCCTTGCTTCCCATGAAGCTTGATATTCCAGATCGGTAAGATGCTGCATGGCCAACCCGATGCGCTGTGCTCCAGGAGCTTCTAGACCATCGAATTTTATCAGCATGCTCGAAGAAAGTTTATCTACAATACCTATAATGTCATCTTTAGTTGTATTCGAAAAAAGTTGGTTCATTAGCATTTCAGACAATAATTTGTAGCTGGATTTTGTGTTAGGTGTGAAATAATAGACCGGGCGACCCGCGCCTGGAGCCAAATGTTTCACCTGTTTTTTTATCAACCCCATACCTAGAAGTTTATTCAATTGAAAACGAATGGCGGCCTTGGTGAGCAGCAACGCGCTCGAAAGTTCTGACGCAGTAGTTGGTGGGTGGGTTCGTAGGAATTTAAGGATGATTTCTGTCGTATGGTGTTTCATGGAAATATTATATCCTAATTAAGCAAAATATAATTATCTTAAATATAACTTGACTATGAAGAGGGATTTGGTACAATAGAATGGAAACTCATTATTCAAATGAAATGAGAGACCCATGACTGATCAACTGAATACCACCGGCACAGAAATACCTGATGAGCTAAAAGGTCAAATCGCCATCACAACCTTAGACCGAATCTACAACTGGAGCAGGCGTAATTCACTGTGGCCGTTGATGTCCGGATTGGCGTGCTGCGCTATAGAAATGATCTGTACTGCCGCAAGCCGATATGACTTTTCCCGGTTTGGCATGGAGGTTATGCGTCCGAGTCCACGTCAGGCAGACTTCATGCTGGTTTCTGGTACAGTTACCAAAAAGATGGTTCCTCAGTTAGTAAGGCTTTATAACCAGATGCCCGAGCCTAAGTATGTTGTGGCTATGGGCGCCTGCGCCTCTGGCGGGGGACCTTTCAAGGAGGGATACAGTGTCGTTCCCGGGATAGACAAATTCCTGCCAGTGGATGTTTACATTCCCGGCTGTCCGCCGACACCGCAAGCATTGTTAAATGGATTGATCAAACTGCAGGAAGTCATCGACAAACAAACACTGAAAAAAGATGCTCACTGGTATCACAAGGAACCTTCCCAACCAATCCCTATTCCGATCCTTGGGCCGGATTTAATCGATCTTCGAAAAATAAACCAGATAAAAGCTGTCACCCATCAAAAGGAAGAATCGGACTCTGCCTCAAAGGAGGAAGCCAATGAGTGAAGAATTGGCACAAACTATTACTGCGGACGTAAAAACCACGGAAGTATTTCCTGAATGGTTCACTCCTGATACTCGTCCTGGTTATGAGGGATACCTGGTTTCGCCAGAGAAGAATCTAGAGGCTGCTGAATATCTACTTCACCAAAAACGTTATGATTTTCTCACTTCGGTAACCGCTGCGGATTACTTCCCGGAAAACCGGATGGAAGTGGTTTATCACTTCAAACGCAGCACCGGGGGTTCTTCTCTGACAATAAAATGCATTTTGAACCGCGAGAATTCCGTTATTCAGAGCCTGGTAAGTGTTTTCCCCGGGGCGGAGTTGCAGGAAAGAGAAGTGTGGGACCTGTTGGGCGTCAAGTTTACCGGGCATCCTGATTTACGCAGAATATTAACCTGGGAAGGTTTTGCCGGACATCCACTCCGCAAGGATTGGAAAGAACCTTTCTTTGAAGAAGAAGTGAAACCATTTAAAAGCCGCTGGCCGGAAGGGGAATTTTTCAGGGCAGAAGAACACAGCCCACTCCATGATAATGTTGTTTTCCCTTCAGGATTTGACCCGGATAAATGGGTTCCAGATGGGGAGGATACGCTCTATAAAAGCCTTACAAGAGTCACTCATGTGGATGAAGACGGTTTCAAATCCGACCAGATCATCGTCAATCTTGGACCTCAGCATCCCTCCACGCATGGTGTGTTCAGAATGGCTGCCGTGCTGGATGGTGAGACGATCGTGGACCTGAAACCGGTTATGGGCTATCTGCATCGTAACCACGAAAAGATTGGCGAACGAAATACATATTTGCAGAATATGCCATTTACCGACAGGTTAGACTACATCTGTTCAATGACCAACAACTTTGCTTATGCCCTGGCGGTTGAAAAATTGATGAATATCACTCCGCCGGAAAGGGCAGAATATTTGCGGGTCATTATGGCGGAACTCACCCGTATCAATAATCACCTGGTAGCTATCGGGTTTCTCTTGAATGATTTGGGCGCTTTCTTTACCCCGGTGCTTTATGCTCTCGAAGAACGTGAATTCATCATGGACATCTTCGAAGCGGTATCTGGTTCACGGATGATGTGCAACTACTTCAGGTTTGGCGGTGTGGTAAGAGACTTCCCGGATGGAGTCTTAGACAAATTGAAGAAGTTTCTTGACCGTCTGCCCGGAAAAGTTGATGAGCTGGATTATTACCTGACGGACAGTGAAATTGTTCGAATCAGGACAGAAGGAATTGGGGTGCTCTCTCCGCAGCAAGCAATCGCGAACAGCGCTACTGGCCCGCTCTTAAGAGCATCGGGAGTGCCGTATGACTTAAGACGTGCTGATCCATATAGTATTTATGACAGATTTGATTTCGATGTCTGTGTGCGCTACCATGGCGACATTTTTGACAGATACATGCTGCGGATGGATGAGATTCGGCAGAGCATTCGGATTCTAAAACAGGCGGTTAAAGACATCCCGGAAGGTCCGATCATGACCGGGAAACCGCAATACCAGGTGCGAGTGCCAGCGGGTGAGGCTTACGGCCGAATCGAAAGCCCGAAAGGCGAACTAGGATTTTATCTTGTCTCGAATGGCAAACCAAACCCGGCCAGATATCACGTCCGCGCTCCAACCTTCATCAATTTGACCAGCCTGGCTGGTATGTCGATTGGCAATAAAGTGGCTGACGTGATCAGTATCCTGGGATCGATTGATATTGTGCTTGGAGAAGTGGACCGATAAAGGCGGATGAGGGAGATATTATGTATGGTTTAGGAATTCTCAAAGGTCTTGTAGTCACTATCCGGCATTTCATCATGACCTATGTTGAAGATATTAAGTGGGGCAGGAAAAGGTATGGAACCCCGGAAGGAATTGCACACAGGCAAAGCAGCGATGTTGAAGGCATTTTTACTATCCAATACCCGGAAGAAAAGATGCCTGTGCCAGAGGAGTTTCGTTACATCCCATTCCTTGTATATGAAACTGCAGAGAATGGTGAACAAAATTTACGCTGCACCGCCTGCGGAATTTGCGCAAAAGTGTGTCCTCCACAATGTATCTGGATCGTTAGATCTACGGACCCTGAGACAGGAAAACCAATAGCAAACCCAAAAGAGTATTTCATCGATGTTGATTTGTGCATGAATTGTGGTTTGTGCGCAGAGTATTGCCCTTTTGATGCGATCAAGATGGATCACGACTATGAGATTGCATCCACAAACCGGATCCAAAACCACATTTATGATCTTGAAAAACTGGCAAAGCCTGTGGAATATTATGCATCGATCCGACCTGCAAATTATAAGGTTGAGGAAGAGGCTAAGGCTGCCAAAGCAGCTGCGAAACTGAACGCCCAGGCGGCCAAAGAGAATGTATAACGACGACACTGAAATCCTCTTTCCTTCCAGAGTTATACCGGGATTAAGACCTATTCGGGGGGGGGATTGGAAGGTTCTGGTTGATACTGTGATTTCAACTGAGCCATCCTCTCTTGAGCACCTGGCATTCGTACTGATGATGATCAAGTTGTGCGGATGTGTTACCTGTGACGCGGATTCCTTTCGTGGTATGCGGGGTTGTACACAGTGTGCGAAACAATCTATAAAACGATTCCGTGGAGATGATGAAGAACTCATGCGGTTATATAGTGAAGCGCTTGAAGAAGTAAAGGAAACCTTCCCTCTAATCCAAGTTTCGTAGTAATTGAAAGGAATTAGTAAATGTTAAATGATTTAATTAATGAGCAGGTCGTTCTTTCTGCTTTATCAAAAGTTCAAGATCCTGAATTGCATAAGGACCTGGTCAGTTTGAACATGGTCAAAGATTTGGTGATCAATGATAACAATGTCAGTGTTTCAATAATTTTAACGACTCCCGCCTGTCCATTAAAATCAAAAATTGAAAGTGACGTTAGAAATGCCTTACAGGCAATTCCTGGCATTGGCGAGATCAAGATCAATATGGGGTCAAATGTCCCGAATGATGGCCGTAATCGTGGCATGATGGAATTACCAGTCAAGAACGCCATCGCGGTTGGGTCTGGTAAAGGTGGTGTGGGCAAAAGCACGGTTGCTGTAAACCTGGCCGTTTCACTGGCTAGATCAGGCGCCAAGGTTGGCTTGATGGATGCCGATATTTATGGTCCCAATATCCCAACTATGATGGGCATCAAAGGATTACCACCTGCCAATGGAAAGAAAATTATCCCTGCTGAAGCTTATGGTGTAAAAGTTATATCTATTGGATTTATGGCAAAACCTGGACAGGCTATGATCTGGCGCGGACCGATGCTGCATTCGGCTATTCGCCAGTTTCTTGGGGAGGTTGAATGGGGAGAACTGGATTACCTTGTTATAGATCTTCCACCCGGGACAGGTGATGCGCAGCTTAGCCTTGCGCAATCCATACCTCTTTCCGGCGGGGTAATCGTTACTCTTCCACAAGAAGTATCATTGGAAGACGCCAGCCGTGGGGTTGCTATGTTTCGGGCAATGAATGTTCCGCTGCTGGGCGTTGTTGAGAATATGAGCTATCTGGAACTGCCGGATGGATCCAAGATGGATATCTTCGGCAACGGCGGCGGTGAAAAGCTAGCCAAAACCGCAGGTATTCCTTTCCTGGGATCGATCCCTATCTACGCCGAGATCAGAACTGGCGGCGATACAGGGAAACCGGTTGCAGTTGTTGACCCGGATAGTAAAGCTGGATTGGCCCTTAACAAGATCAGCCAGGCAATTGCCGCACAGATCAGTATTGCCGCCTTGTCTCCCAAACCCGTTGAAGCAGAATCCCTAAATCAGGCATGATATAATCCCACCATGGAATCAAATATAGTAAGTGTTCGTTTTAACCCCATGGGCAAAGCCTATCATTTCGATGCTGCAAAAATCGCTGAAATTCGAAAAGGGGATTACGTCATCGTTGAAACAGCTCGTGGCTGGCAGCTTGGGCAGGTGATCGATTTTCCCAAGGGATCATCCCAACCAGGTGATGGATCTGTGAAAATGATCGATAGAATAGCGACACCACGTGATCTTGTTATGCGCCAATCCTGGCAAATGAAGGAAGCAGATGCGGCTGAAAAAACACGAGAACGAGTCAAAGAATTAAAGCTGCGCGGTATTAAGATCATTATGGCAGAATACAGCTTTGATGGATCACGGCTGTCCATCTCTTTTAGTACAGAGAGTGAAGAAAAAGCAGAACTAAAGTCTTTACGGCAAGACATGCAAAAAGCCTTTGCTCCTGCTCAGGTTGAGCTGCGACAAATCGGACCTAGAGATGTTGCTAAGATCTATAATGGCATTGGGGCATGTGGATTAGAAAAAAGATGCTGTGCAGGGTTTTTGACTGAATTCAGCTCCATATCCATTCGTATGGCAAAAGAACAGGGTATTTCCCTGACACCTTCAGAAATTACCGGGATGTGCGGCAGGCTGCGGTGTTGTTTGAATTATGAGTACAGTCAATATTGTGAAATGCGGCAGGAGCTACCTCGTAAAAACAAACGCGTGATGACACCTGCTGGCGAAGGGAAAGTTGTAGATATTATCACATTGCGTCAACGCATAGTTGTTGAACTTCCAGATATTGGAAGAAAAGAATACTCCAAAGAAGAAGTGACTTTAATAGAAGATTCTGCTTCCGCTGATACAAACACAAAAGCTAAAAACCAACCGGAACAAGGTCAAAAACCTGCGGAGGTTCCAAGTCAAGACTCGCGCCCGCGCAGGGGTGGGTATAAGGGCAATCGACCAAATCGTAACAAGCCGAATAATACACATTGATGAAGCACTTATTTCCTGAAGATTGGAATAATCCCCGGAAAATTCTGGTGGTACTAGCACACCCGGATGATCCGGAGTTTTTTTGCGGCGGCACTCTGGTTCGCTGGATAGATGCAGGGCATGAGGTGAACTATCTTCTACTGACCAAAGGAGATAAAGGCTCAGAGGATCCTGGAATTACTCCTGAAGAATTGAAGACAACACGGGAGCACGAACAGCAGGAAGCAGCCTGTGTGTTAGGTGTGAAAAATATCACATTTCTTGATTATCCGGATGGATTCGTAATTCCAAATGTTGAATTGCAAAAAGAGATTGTTCGACATGTGAGAATGTTAAGACCTCATATCATTGTTACCAGTGATCCAACAAATTTTTTTATAAGGGATATACATATCAATCATCCAGATCATCGAAACGCCGGGTTGGCAACGCTTGAAGCAATATTCCCTGCGGCCGGGAACATGTTTTTTTACCCAGAATTATTTGAAGAAGGTTTGCAACCCCATACGCCAGATGAAGTGTGGATCTCATTGACCCATGAGCCGACGGTGACGATCGATATATCATCGTTTTGGAAAGTAAAATTAGGATGCATTACTGAAGCACAAGAGCCAGATTGGTGATCCTGATCTATTTGTTGAGAAGATGCAAGATCGCAGAACGGAAAACAGTTCATCAGAAAACCCTCGTTATGAAGAAAGTTTTCGTCGATTGTACAAGAGGTAGGAATGGAGCAAATTAGAGAGCAAATTGCTGCCAATTTTGAAATTACCCAGTCATTGCGAAGAGATTTCCACGCACACCCAGAATTGGGTTTTCAGGAATTCCGTACAGCAAAAATCGTTTCTGAGTATCTGACAAGTTTTGGTTATAAAGTCCGCTCTAGTGTGGGTAAAACAGGTGTGACAGGATTGCTGGATACAGGACAGCCTGGAAAAACTCTTTTATTTCGTTTTGACATGGATGCATTGCCTATTCAGGAAGAAAACAATATTGAGTATAAATCCACCAAACCAGGTGTGATGCATGCCTGCGGTCATGATGGGCACATAGCTGTAGGTATCACAGTGGCGAAAATGTTGGCGGAAAACATTCATTATCTGAATGGCAGAGTGTTGTTCGTATTTCAACCGGCAGAGGAAGGACTGGGCGGAGCAGAAACTATGCTTGCCGATGGAGTATTGGACGAACATACACCCGATGCAGCTCTGGCTTTTCACCTGTGGAATGAAAAACCAATTGGATGGCTAGGTATCAATCCTGACGCACTGATGGCAGGTGCAGATATTGTTAAAATTACAGTTCATGGTAAGGGAGGACATGGAGCGATTCCGCAAGAAGCGATTGACCCAATCATCGCCGCTGCTCAAGTTTTAACCAACCTGCAAACAATCATCAATAATGATATTTCACCATTAGAACCGGCGATTGTCAGCATCACGGAATTTCATGCAGGGGATGCGCATAATGTTATCCCTGATCAAGCTGTACTTCGTGGATCAATTCGAAGTTTTTCAAAAGTGAACCGGGAAATTATTATTAAACGCATATTTGATATTGCCAAAGATACTACTGCAGCAATGAAATGTAAGGCGGAGATCGAAATAATCCCATTAACCCCGGCCTTAATCAATTCTCCGAATATTTCAGAACTTGTTCTAAAAACAGCGCAACAATTATTTCCATCCCATACAATTGATTCGGAATACCAGGTGATGGTTTCCGATGATATGGCGTACTTTCTGGAAAAAGTCCCTGGATGCTATATCCTCATTGGGTCGTCGGATCCAAAGATTGGTTTGACAGAACATCACCATAATCCAAAATTTAATTTCAGCGAAACTGCGATGAAAACAGCCGTGGAACTGCTTACAGAATTTGCAATGAACTACCTGAAAAACCAGAATCCTTCATTGTTGAGATAGATAGTAACATGAAGAATATAACTTGATATTTTATATTGCGAGTGCTATAATTTATTCATCTGAATAATCTGATTAATCATATTTATTAAGGTGAATATGAAGAAAATCCCCAATATTAATCAACGGCTTTCGCCTTTTATGTATTATTTAAGTCGGTTAAATAGATCAGGTGATGAAAAAATCCCTTCCCTGATCGATTTGAGCCAGGTTTTAGGAGTAAGTGTCGCATCATTACGCGAGCAGATGGAAGTAGCCAGGATCATGGGTCTGGTGGAAGTTAAACCACGCACCGGGATGCAAAAAATTCCTTTTTCATTTTCTAAAACTATCCAGACCAGTTTGACATACGCAGTTGAGAACGATGCTTCTGTATTTGAATCATTCTCAGATCTGCGTAAACATATTGAAGCAGCTTATTGGATAGAAGCAGTTACCCGTCTGGATATTCATGATATTGCCGAGTTGAAAAAGATCGTATTAATCGCTAGTAACAAGCTTAAGGGAAAACCTCCCCAAATTCCTCATGATGAACATAAGAAATTCCATCTTTCAATGTATAAAAAGCTCAATAACCCTTTTGTGACAGGAATATTGGAAGCCTATTGGCAGGCCTACGAAGATGTGGGACTGGATGTTTACACCGATATTCAGTACCTTGAGCAAGTATGGACGTACCACCAGCTTACAGTTGAAGCCATTGCAAAAGGTGAACTGGATTCTGGTTATAAGTCCTTTACGGAACACATGGAAATGGTTGCAAAAAGAACACTGGCAACACGTGTGAGCAGGTTTGAATAATTGATATCACCTATCAGGAGAAAATAAATGACCAGTGCAAGTCATTCCGAAGGAAGTAATAAAAAAGTGAATGATTTCTGTATTACTTTTGCTACGGTAAACGGCTCAGGCAGCCAAACTGCCAATGTTACTATCATGCGTGCGCTATTCAAGATGGGAATCCCGGTTTCCGGGAAAAACAAGTTCCCATCTAACATTCAGGGACTTCCGACATGGTACAGTATTCGGGTGAATAAAGATGGGTATTTAGGACGGCTTGAAGACGATGATATATTGATCTGCATGAATCCGACCTCATTTGCTACTGACCTGGATTTTATTTGCCCTGGCGGAATTCTATTTTACGCTGATGATATCAAGCAACCTATAACCAGGGAGGATATCGTCAGTTATCCCATGCCGGTCAGGCAGCTTGCAAAAGCAGCGGATGTCTCGCCTGCATTGAGGGAATATATTGCGAACATGGTGTATGTGGGCGTTGTGGCAAATATTCTTGGAATAGATATGAATGCGATCCATGAGGCGATCGATTTTCACTTTAAGGGGAAACAGAAAGCAATCGACGCGAATTTCAATGTTGTTAAATCCGCTTTTGACTGGGCGGCTGAGAATTTGCAGAAAACGGACCTTTATTTTGTTGAGCGTATGAAACCACTGGATGGATACATCATGACAGATGGAAATACGGCTGCCGCATTGGGATCCATTTTTGGCGGAGTGCAATTCAGCGCCTGGTACCCGATCACACCCGCATCAACAATACCGGAAGCCTTGAATGAATATTTACCGCAATTTCGGATAGATCCAGAAACAGGCAAACACACTTATGTCGTCATACAGGCAGAAGACGAGTTGGCTGCTGTAGGTATGACGATCGGTGCGGGATTTGCTGGTTTGAGATCAATGACCGCAACATCCGGACCGGGTTTAAGCTTGATGACTGAATATGCTGGATTGGCATATTACTCTGAAGTACCTATCGTTATCTGGGATGTACAGAGGGTGGGTCCCAGCACCGGGTTACCAACAAGAACCGCCCAGAGTGACATTAACCTGGCATACTTTTTAGGGCATGGCGATACCCAAAATATTCTGCTGCTTCCCGGGTCTGTTACCGAGTGCTTTGAATTTGGCTGGAAATCGTTGGATCTGGCAGAAAGGCTGCAAACACCAATTTTTGTTATGACTGACCTCGATTTTGGGATGAATCAATGGATGACAAAGAAATTTGAATATCCAGATAGACCAATGGATCGCGGTAAAGTACTATGGGAAGAGGAAATTGAAAGATTGAAAGGTGAATGGGGCCGATATGCGGATGTGGATGGGGATGGGATTCCCTATCGCACTATTCCTGGAAACCAACATCACATGAGTGCATATTTCGCCCGCGGAACCGGTCATGATGATCAGGCACGTTATAGTGAGGAACCAGAGGTTTGGGAAGCGGGGATGCTGCGGCTTAAGAAGAAATTTGATACAGCCCGCACACTTGTGCCAGGACCAGAAATTGAATTGGAACCTGGCGTGAAATTTGGCATCATTGCTTACGGTTCAACGGACGCGGCTGTCCAGGAGGCGCGACAAATCTTGAAGGTTAGTGGAATAAACACTGATTACCTGAGACTTAGGGCTGTCCCTTTCAATGATGAGGTAAAAGAATTCATCGAATCCCATGAGGTGGTGTATGTCGTGGAGATCAATCGTGATGGACAGATGAACCAGATTCTGCAATTGGAATACCCCCAAAACGCTGGTTCGTTGGTTTCAATTGCGCATTGTGATGGATTGCCGCTTTCTGCCAGGTGGATAGTGAATGCAATCAGTGCTAAGGTGGTGAATTAATGGAAACTCAAACCGTTGTTGAATATACCAAAAATGATTATCGCGGAGCCCCCTCAACATTATGCCAGGGATGCGGTCACAATTCGATATCCAGCCAGATCATTTCGGCTTGTTTTGAATTAGGTTTGAAACCCGAAAAATTGATCAAATTCAGCGGAATTGGATGTTCCAGCAAGAGCCCAACTTATTTCCTTAACCGTTCGTTTGGATTTAACGGTCTGCATGGACGCATGCCATCACTAGCATTAGGCGCTTTATTCGGTGATATTACGTTGAAAGGAATTGGAGTAAGCGGTGATGGTGATACTGCAAGCATTGGCATGGGTCAATTCAAACACCTGGTGCGCCGAAATATGCCCTTGGTGTATCTTATTGAGAATAATGGTGTATACGGATTGACCAAAGGTCAATTCTCAGCAACTGCTGAAAAAGGTTTGATGTTGAAAAAACAGGGTACAAACCCTTATCTACCTGTAGATATTGCCATGGAAGCTTTGGTTTCAAACGCGACATTTGTGGCAAGGTCTTTTGCAGGAGATCCACGTCAGGTAAAGGAATTGATCAAAGCGGCATTGAGCCATAATGGGATTGCTGTAATTGATATCATCAGTCCGTGTGTGACATTTAATAATCAGGAGGGCACTGTCCACTCTTATACCTGGGGAAAGGACCATGAAGCTCCCCTCCATGAAATCTCTTTCATTCCTCCAAGAGATGAGATCATGGTGGAAGATTTCGAGGAAGGTTCGATCAGAGAGGTCACCATGCACGATGGCTCACTGATAATTTTAAAGAAATTGGATACTGATTATGATCCTACTGACCGTTGGCAGGCATTACGGATATTGGAGGAAGCGCAACGAAATAATTGGTTGATCACTGGATTGCTGTATATCAACCCGGATATTCCTTCCCTGGTGGATATGCAAAACCTTCCGGAAACGCCATTAAACAGGATGAGGCCAGACCAATTGCGGCCTGAACTCGGAAAAATTGACGAAGTCAATGCAATGATGTTTTAATAATATCCTTACCGCTTGAAATTTGTAAAAAGCAAATCACCTTTTTTATTTTACAGAATGTCTACCATGATATAATATTATTCTGTAAACCATCTTGAAAGGTGATCGGTAACTATGGAAATTTCCCAGAAACAATATAAACACTGCGACCTTGTAAAGATTATTGGTAGAGTGGATAGCTTAACTGCACCTCAGTTGGCAGAAGCGCTTAAGTCCATCACAGACATGAGCAAATTTAAGATTGTAATTGATTGCACTGAGCTGGAATTCATCTCCAGCGCTGGTTTATGGGTGTTGGTAAATGCTCAGAAAACCTGCAAGCGCTATAACCGTGGAGAAATTGTTCTCGCAGGAGTTGCGGAAAGAATTAAATCTTCATTGGACCTTGCTGGTTTCATTCCATATTTTAAACTCTCAGAGGATCTTACAGAAGCTGTTGGTTCGTTCTAGACGCATTTAAGATATATATTTTATCTATGACCGTATATCCGGCAATCTACGAAAGCCTGGCGAAAATTGACAAACAAGTGCGTCAGGCAGCTATAGATGCCGGGTTTTCAGAAAATGATGCTTATGACGTTGAACTTGCCGTGGATGAAGCCTGCACAAATATTATTGATTATTCATACGGCGGTGAAGGTTTGGGGGAAATTGAGTGTGTCTGCCAGCAATTATCGGATGGTTTGAAAATCATTATTGTTGATACAGGATGCTTTTTTAATCCTGCGGGAATTCCTAGTACAAATGTAAATCTATCGCTTGAAAATCGACCAGAAGGTGGATTAGGATTATTTTTTATCCACCAGCTCATGGATGAAGTGAAGTATGATCCTTGTGAAGGAAATGGCACAACTTTGACAATGATCAAACGTATTAGAAGTAATAAGCAGGCATAATGGCTTCAGATCCCACAATCCATTCATGGCGTAACTTCTTATACCTTGGTGAAGAAATACTTCGACAAAATGATGTGCAAAGCCAGGCAGAAGTTATCTGTAAATTTATCCAAAAGGATGAAAACTACCAGGCAGACGTCTGGTTTGGCGAAATCATTTCCCGAATTCCCGGTCAGCACAACCTGTCCCTTTTCTCTTCCTTACCCCAATCCCTGTTGATGCAGCACGCTCTGGAAACCAAGAAAGTAAGCTGCATCGGAAAATCTGGTAATCCGAAAATATTCACAAATACTGCAACCGTATACACGGTTGCATACCCTCTGATCGTTCAGGATTCTCTATTGGGTGTAATTCAGGTTGTGCGAAATGATGGCCAGCCAATTTCAGAAGATGAAATCGAGTATTTTGAGGGTCTCAGCGCAAATGCCGCAGTATCCATACACATAAGTCATCACACAATCATAAAAAATTGGAGGCTTGAACAACTTTCTCTCGTCAGGTCTGTTAGCTCGAAGATAGCCAACAGCCAGAACCTGGATGAACTTGCTAACCAGGTTACAAGGCTTATTCAGCAATCTTTTAAATATTACTCCGTCTCTCTTTTTACGATAGAACCGTCATCCAACCAGTTGCGGTTCAGAGCATGCGCCACTACTGAAAACGATTCCAGAGATACCCCACCAATATTCGAGGCACAGTTCGGTGAAGGGTTAGTAGGTATAACAGCAATGGATGGAAATGAAATAGTTGCAAATGACATCTCAAGAGAGTCGAGGTTTATCTACATCGAGCATTTACCCCGAACACAATCGGAAGCTGTAATCCCATTGAAGACTGAAGATAGGATTCTTGGGGTACTGGATATTCAATCCGACCATATTTATGCTTTTCACGAGATGGATATGATGGTACTGCGCACCCTTGCCGACAATATCGCTTTGGCAGTGGAAGGAGCACGTCTTTACGCCGGATTAGGTCGCCGGGTGGAGGAACTTGCTCTTGTGGCGGAAGTTGGTCGCGCTTTATCATCGATCCTGGATTTTGACCATTTGCTGCAACATGTTGTTGACATCATTTATGAAAAATTCCACTTCCCATTTGTTCATCTATTCTTACTGGAAGACAATCCGGGAAGAATCATTTACAAGGCTGGAGCGGGTGAACGCAGTATTCAATTAAACAAAGATGGGTTGGAATATGCATTAAATGATATCAAAGGAATTATTCCTCTGGTGGCTCGCAAGAGAAAGACCATGATCGCCAATGATGTAGGTGTGAATAAGAACTATCGTCCATCACCTGTGAAACCAGTTAAAACTTCTTCAGAAATGGCAATCCCATTGATATTTGCCGGAGAAGTGATGGGAGTGCTGGATATTCAAAGCGATCAGGTCAATCGCTTCGATGAAGAAGATAAATTCCTTTTTGAAGCGCTGGCAGATTCCATTTCAATCGCGATCAGAAATTCAAAGTTATATAATGCTGAAAAGTGGCGGCGACAAGCTTCGGATAGTTTGAGAGAGGTAGCCGGTTTGCTTTCATCGAACGTGGATACTAAACGACTGCTTGATATTATCCTTGTGGAAATGGAGAAAATACTTCCTTGCAGTGCATCCGCGATATGGTTATTGAACGATTCAAATTCAGATGAAAATGAAGATAACGAAAATCTGGAACTGGCAGCTGTTCATAATGTTGATGCTAACCTTGTAAAAGAAACGTTTTCCAATAACACGGAATCTTCAATCTGGTTGAAGAAAGCATTGTATGAGAATTCACCATTAATCCGGGCTGATGACGATCCAATGGAACCACTTGGGTGGAGCCTGGGGTACATCAATGATTATTCCGCTATAGCAGCAACACTGAAAGTCGGCAACCAGCCATTGGGAATTCTGGTTTTAATCAACAAAACCCCTGGGCGTTACGGTGTGGAATCCTCTCAATTGTCTTCAGCATTTGCTTCTTATGCTGCAGTCGCAATTCAGAATGCACGATTATTTTCTTCCGCACAAGAACAGGCCTGGGTGTCAACTGTATTACTTCAGGTAGCTGATGCTACGCAATCTCTTAACACTATCGATGAACTCCTGTCTGCAGTGGTGAGACTCACCCCAATGCTTGTTGGAATAAAAAGCTGTGCTGTCTTTATGTGGGAACCGTCATTATCGAGATTTGTTCTCAGCGCGGAACATGGTATTCATTATTCACTACCCGAAAATGAATTATTTTTTGCCATACGGCCTGACGAATCCCCCGCGTTACAGCAGATCTTAGATTCTAAAGTACCGGTGTATTTAGACAATATTGAGACTGGTTTACCTAATATTAGTCTGCAAAACGGAAAGAATCAGAGATGCCGCGTGGTACTTCTTCCATTGATATCGCGGGGAACCATTTTAGGCGCATGTTTAGTAGCTTATTCAATTCCAGATAAAACAGCAGCGCTTGATCCGATTGAAAATGAAAAGTTGGCTATCATACAGGGCATTGCTCATCAAACAGCTATTGCAATCGAAAATATCAAACTACTCGAGACCCAGCAGCAAGAAACGTATATATCCGCAGCGTTGCTTCAGGTTGCACAAACAGTCGTATCACACAGCGATATTGAAGATCTGTTTGCATCCATTGTCCAAATCACACCCATCCTGGTTGGCTCGGAGTTTTGCCTCATCTATACATGGGAAGAGGAGCGGCAATTATTCCGCTTAAGAGATACAAACGGAATTCGAATGCAATCGTTGGAAGAGGCTAACTGGATTGAAGTATCAGCAGAAAAAATACCATTGCTGGAATACATTCGCCAGCAAGATAAGATGAGCGTTCTTCCAATTTACGCGACTGATACTTCTGACCCATTATCCTGGGCAAGCTTAGAAGTTCCAAAAGAGGCTGGAATATATGACTTTGAGCTGAACAATGATCCTTTATTGATAGGGATGCCATTATCGGTAAAAGGAGAAGTTTATGGTGTCCTCCTGGTCAAGGATCCAGGTACAGATAAACTTTTTTTACAAAAACGATTGGAAATGCTGACTGGCATCGCTCAACAAACTGCTCTGGCGATCCAAAATGACCGCCTGCAAGGTATGGCTGTCATACAGGAACGTTTGGAGAGGGAGTTTCAAATTGCGCGGGAAATACAACAAACTTTCCTGCCAACTGAACTTCCAAAACATCCGAACTGGAAATTGGATGTACGCTGGCGCCCTGCGAGGGAAGTAGGTGGGGATTTTTATGATGTATTTGAATTGTCTAAAGACAGGTTGGCAATCCTCGTAGCTGATGTCACCGATAAGGGAATGTCCGCGGCACTGTATATGACTGTCACACGGACATTGTTGCGGACTGTTGCACAAACTTTACCAACACCAGCTGAGATCCTTTCCAGCGTGAATGAGCTGCTATTGCGTGATACACCGCATGGAATGTATATCACTGCATTTTTAGGAATTCTAGATTTGAAATCAGGCGAATTCGATTATGCAAACGCTGGACATAACTTGCCCATATGCCGGCATCCTGATGGGAAGATGGAGAAATTACTTAAAGGCGGAATGCCATTAGGCATTATGGAAGAATTATCCTTGAATAATAATAGGATGATTCTTAACCGAGGTGATACGTTGATCCTTTTTACCGATGGCGTAACTGAGGCATATATTGCAACTGATTATTTTGGGGACCATCGGCTGGAAGCTGCAATAATGGCAGCAAAAGACCAGGAGCCTGAAACAATATTGGATGGTATCGACAAAGCATTGGTGGAGTTTCAGGAATCAGAAGTGCCGTCTGACGATGTAACAATCCTGGCTGTTCATCATTGTGAGAGGAAACGGAAGAATTAATCAGGCTCGCCGATAGTGTGGATCAATGCGAAATTTGGCTGCCGCATCTTACTCACTGGAAATCCTGAAATCAGGATCACTTGCTGGCCTTCTTTTTCCGGAGAATAACGCAAGATAGCTTCATCAACGATCGTAATCATCGTTTCGACATTGGAAGCAAATGGGACTAGATGGGCTGTAACTCCCCAAAAAAGGGCAAGCCTATTATAGGTTGATTTAAGCGGTGTAAAAGCGAGTGTGGGCACAGTTGGCTTGGCTTTGGACATCAACAGGGCAGTGCGGCCGGAATGTGTAAATACAGCTATTGATGAAACATTCCGATCTCTTGCCAATTCACGTGATGCCCTGGTCAAAGCGATTGCATCCTCAGTTGTGTCCATCTCCGGCAGGTCAGCGCAAATTGACCATTCCTTGTAATTTAGCTCAGCTTCTCTAACGATAGCATCCATAACAGTAACGCTTTCCAGCGGATATTTTCCGGTTGCGGTCTCCCCAGAGAGCATGACAGCATCCGTTCCATCAAAAATTGCATTCGCCACATCGGTTGCTTCGGCACGGGTGGGCCGCGGGTTATTGATCATGGAATCCAGCATTTGGGTGGCGGTGATGACGGGTTTGGCATATAAGTTAGCTTCGCGTATGATCTTCTTCTGGGCGACCGGTACCATGGCTGGCGGTAGTTCAACACCCAGATCTCCACGGGCAACCATAACACCATCCGCTCTTTTAACTATGGATGTCAAATTATCCAGAGATTCCGGACGTTCCAATTTGGCAATAACCGGGGTGTAAGCTTTATCCGGTGCGTAACGAGCAATTTCTTCCTGTACCGAAATAACATCATTTTCGGTCTGGACAAAAGAGACAGCAACATAATCAATGTCATGATCCAAACCAAAATGGAGGTCTTCCTTATCTTTTTCGGTGAATCCCGGAAAATCCAATGGAACACCGGGAAGATTAAACCCTTTGTTGGATGAGAGCGTGCCGCCAAGGTTAACTCTTGCCGTTACCCTGTCTGCGTGAATTTCAGTGAGAATGATCTCAATATTTCCGTCATCCAATAAAATGCGTATACCGGTTTTTAATTTCTGGAGCAACTCTGGAATTGGGATGTAAACCCATTCGTTGGTATTTGATGCTGGCGGTTTAATATTTTCAAACTCTTCGGTAAAGTAAATGTCGAGGAGCTGACCGGCTAAGATTTCTTTTGAACCACCTGGAATTTCACCAATTCGAATCTTTGGTCCTTGCAAGTCTTGCAGGATCGCGATAGCTTTCCCTTTTTCTTTTGCAACCTTGCGAATCATATTAATTGCATTTAGATGGGTTTCATGAGTACCGTGTGAAAAATTCAATCTGGCGACATCCAAACCAGCATCCACAAGCGCTGAGAATGCTGCTTCACTTTGCGAAGCAGGACCGAGGGTGGCGACTATCTTTGCTTTTCTATTCATAGCTTAAATATAATGCAACTTTCTTGCCTCGAAAAGCAATTCATCCCTGAAATCGGGATGGGAAACTGAAATAAGCGCTTCTGTACGCTTACGAATGTTCTTCCCATAAAGATCTACCATGCCAAATTCTGTTGCTATGTAATGGACATGATTCCGCGAGGTGACCACTCCAGCTCCCGCTTTCAGGGTTGGGACAATTTTTGATATGGTCTGCCCGGATGATAGTTTTGTAGTACTAGGTAATGCAATGATGGGCATTCCGCCTTCGGACTTAGATGCTCCGTAAATGAAATCCATCTGTCCGCCTACTCCGCTGTATAGCTTTGAGCCGATCGAATCTGAACATACCTGCCCGGTTAGATCAACCTCGATAGCTGAGTTGATGGCCACCATCTTATGGTTTTGGGCGATAACGAACGGATCATTAACATATTCCGTGGGCAATAATTCTATGATGGGGTTATCATCCACCCAATGATAAAGTTCATTTGATCCAATGATGAAACCTGCAACGATCTTTCCTCTGTGAATTGATTTCTTCCGATTAGTAATAATTCCCAGGTTCACCAATTCCATGATTCCGTCTGAAAAAAGCTCAGAATGCACACCCAGGTCTTTTTTATGATGCAAATATTTTAATACTGCATCTGGTATGCCGCCGATGCCAAGCTGCAACGTTGCATCGTCTGGAATGCGTTCGGCGATATGTTGAGCAATCTTGCCAACAACTTCATCCGCACAATCATTCTTCATCGGAAGCTCTGCCAGGGGGTAATCTACTTCCACTACGATGTCGATATCATCGACATGAAGGAAGGTGTTCCCGAGTGTGCGCGGCATTTGTTGATTGACTTCAGCTATTATGATCCTGGCTGATTCAGCCGCAGTTCTTGTCAACCCTGCTTCAATTCCAAGGGTGCAAAAACCATTTTTATCTGGCGGAGATAGATGAACCAGTGCAACATCCAGCGGCAAAATGCCGTTTTTGAATAGCAGGGGAAGTTCAGAAAGCAACACGGGGGTGAAATCTGCCCGACCTTCCTGGACTGCGCTGCGAACATTATGGCTGATGAATAAAGTATTCACCCGAAGATGACCTTCCATCTCCGGGTGGACGTAATTTGAACTACCGACTGTCAGGGGCTGGCAAATTTCTACATTTTGCAACTCAGGCGCGTAATCAACTAGCGCTTGAACGAGAACTTGAGGGACTGAGCAATTACCGGTCAGGTAAATGCGTTGATTGGATTCTATTGAACGTACAGCAGTAGCCGCATCAACGCACTTTGATTGGTAACTTGTTTTCCAATTCATTTATGAACGCCTGAACCGTGTAGACTAATTAATGGATAGGACTTCACGGATGATCGGCATAGCCCAATCGATCGTGGATTTGTCAATGATGAGAGGTGGCGCGAAGCGAATGACATGCTGGTGAGTTTCCTTGGCGAGGATGCCCTTCTTTTCCATGGCTTCACAGAATCTTCGAGCTCCTCCTGCTTCTTTCTTCAACTCAACACCGATCAATAATCCTTTTCCACGGACTTCCTTGATGTGCGGGCTGTTTATCTCCGATAACTGATCAATAAAATATTCACCCATGTTACGAGCGTTGTCAACCAATTTTTCGTCCACAATTACTTTTAGTGCTTCTCTAGCAACTGCAGCGGCTAATGGATTACCACCAAAAGTTGACCCGTGTTCACCTGGAACGAAAAGGGAGAGAACGGCGCGGTCCGCCAGAACCGCAGAAACTGGATAGAAACCGCCACTAAGCGCCTTACCTATGGTGATGATATCCGGTCGAACACCTTCATGATCGCAAGCAAAAACTTTGCCTGTACGGCCTAATCCAGTTTGGATTTCATCTGCCATGAAAAGTACGTTATTTTTCTTACACAATTCATTGACCTGTTTTAGATAACCAGCCGGCGGGATTAATACACCAGCCTCCCCTTGAATTGGTTCAATGAAAACAGCGGCGGTATTTGGTGTGATTGCATTTGCAATTGCTTCGACATTTCCATAAGGTACGGTAATAAAACCATCTGTAAAAGGTCCGAAATCATCTTTATAGAGGGGTTCTGTCGAGAAGGATATTGTCGAAATAGTACGACCATGAAAATTACCTTGGGCAGTAATGATCTCGGCTTTGTATTTGGGCACTTTTTTCACCTGATATGCCCATTTGCGAGCCAATTTCAACGCGGTCTCAACTGCTTCGGCGCCTGAATTCATGGGTAATGACATTTCGTACCCGGTGAATTCAGAAAGCTCCCGGTAGAAGAATGGCAACTGGTCGTTGCGGAATGCCCTGGAAGTAAGGGTTACTTTTTTTGCCTGTTCTATCATGGCATGTAAAATACGAGGATGGACATGCCCCTGATTGATAGCAGAATATGCGCTTAGACAATCCAGATATTTGTTGCCCTCGACGTCGTAAACCCAAACACCTTCACCGCGGGCGATAACGACATCCAATGGGTGGTAGTTGTGGGCGCCAAATTGGTCTTCAATGGCAATAAATTCGCTTGTTTTCATTATTAAGCCCCTAGAAGATAAGCTACGACTGCTTTTTGGGCATGCATGCGATTGTGTGCCTGCGGGAAGAGGCGGCTATGAGGTCCATCTGCGACAGCATCGGTTAGTTCTTGTCCGCGGTGGGCAGGCAAACAGTGCATCACAATTGCTTTTGGATCCGCTTCATTCACCAATGCTTCGTTTACCTGGAACGGTGGGAAGACTTGTTCCCGTTTTTTAGTCTCAGCTTCCTGTCCCATACTGGTCCATGTATCTGTGTAGATCACTTGAGCATGTTTTACTGCATCATGCGGGTCCCTCAGTAATTTGATACTCGTATTTGTACGGGCAGCGATCTTTTTTCCGATCTCAAGAGCTTTCGGATCAAGGTCGTAACCATCAGGAGACGCAAGTGTAAAATTGGCACCAAGGGACAAACAGGCGTGCATCAAAGAGACAGCAACATTATTGCCATCACCGATGAAAGTCACATTTAGTCCTTTCATATCTCCAAATTCTTCGTAAATAGTCAGAGCATCTGCCATTGCCTGGCAGGGATGGTTGAAATCGCTGAGTCCATTTACAACCGGGATGCTGCTCCATTTAGCTAGCTGCAATACATGGTCATGTTCAAATACCCTGGCCATTATTATCTCGACATAACCGCTGATCACCCGTGCGACATCTGCAATTGATTCGCGTTGGCCTAAACCGATTTCATTCGGCGATAGGTATAAAGCATCTCCGCCTAAATGTCGCATTGCCATATCAAAGGAAACCCTCGTTCTGAGGGAAGGCTTCTGAAAAATCATTGCCATTGTTTTTCCCTTAAGAATTGGTTTATTCTCGCCTTTTGATCGTTCTTTTTTCAGACTTACAGCCAGGTCAAGCAGCATTTGAATATCTTCTGATGAGTAATCAGATACGGCTAGAAAATCTTTTTTCATTTGTGCTCCTGTTATGTGAATTGTTTTATGAAAGCAATCGTAGTATATCATATGGCGAAACTCTGATTTTCGCCTATTAAGTTAGGAGATATGATAAGAATCTTCGACTACGCAACTCCTTCAAAAGCACTTGAAATTTCTAATGGGGAATCGGAGATTGTGTCTACCGTGGAAATTAATTTAATGGCAAAGTGGTCTTCCAGGAAGACTTTCTCCGATTCTGAAAAATCAGTTTCTGTTAAACAGATGACTGGGATGACCTGGCTGTTGGCATCTTTGAACAAAGTATCCAGGATGCCGAACCCATTAAATTCCGGGTGGTAAAAATCCAGCAATAGCAGGTCGGGAGACTCGGAACGGGCTAACCGGATCGTTTGTGAAGAATCAACGGATTCGATCAATACTTCGGCACCATGGAGCTGCATATAACTCATTATTATGGAACGATATTTTTCGTCTGAATGTGCAATGAGGACGCGGGGATACTGTGAGAATTCCACTTGTGAAAGGACTGCCAGGACACCATCTAGAGAAAATCCACTTGAAAGGTGGCTTTGTATATCCTGTTGTAGGATGTTTGGTCTCTTTGACGGAATAGTGTGTCCCGTGCAGTTTACTACAACTACATCCTTTTCCTTGATCAGTCCCTGGTTGCAAAGTTTGATCAATCCCGCAAAGGATACCGCTGCGGAGGGTTCGGCTGAAATGCCTTCCATTCGGGCGAGAAGTTGCATAGCTTTGTATGTTTCTTTGTCGGAAACGGATTCGAACTTTCCACCTGATTCCTGTTCAATTCTACGGGAAAGTAATGTATAAACCCGACCTGGGTCTTTTGAACATAGGTTTTCTACATCCGTATGAATTTCTTCCAGCGGGTCTGCAACATCCAACCCCTGTGACCATGGTTTTACCATGGCTGCGCTTCCTTCCGGTTGAATGATGGCCATTAATGGCGTATGTTCGATCAAGCCCATCAAACGGAGTTCAGAGAATCCCTTGAGGACTCCGAGAGGACCGATGCCTATGCTGACAGATTGAATGTACCAATCTGGAGACCTCCAAGGAAAGGGAGGCTTGGATTTATTTGTTGATGGAGGTGGGCCCATGTGTGCCGTTAATTGTTCAGTTGACTCAAAAGCTATGGTTTTCATTGCTTCAACCGAAGGGACTGTCTGGGCAGCCTGATCCATAAAAATGTTTCGCTGTTTCGAAAATTCAATTGCTATATGCTTGGTCTTTTCATATGATCCAGTGACAATGATAGCCCGGCTACCATAGAGTAAAATCTCGTTCATTTTTAATGGTGGAACACGACTTGATAGAAATGCCCATACTTTGATCCCGGCTCTGGCTGCGAATGCAGAATATGCAAGCGCTATGTTCCCTGTGGAGGCTGTGACAACCTCACTGATACCAGATTCTAAAAGTGCACCAATGGTGACCGCAGCCTGGCGGTCTTTAAATGAGAATGTTGGGTTTTGGCGTTCGTCTTTGATGTATATATTTGGACATTGCAGCATCCCGCCCAGGTTAACTGCTTTAATCAGTGGAGTTCCGCCTTCCCCTAGAGAATAATCATGATTGTGATCTCGAATGGGCAGCAACTCTTTATAACGCCAGACATCAAATGGCCGGCCTGGCAATTGGAGCGGGAGAGTCTGGGCAATATTCGCATAATCATACAAGGCTTCACGCCAACCACTTCCACAGCGCGGACAAGATACCGAGGTGGGGAAGTAGGGCGTGGAGTAACCACAGTCCAGACACTCGACAATAAAATGAGAAGCCATACTCATTATTATATCGGTAAAATCAGAAGGAAGAATACTAGTATTAACATCAGGCAATGAATATAGAGGGTTTGATTAAATGAATGAAATGATGAATTAATCGATTATTGTTTCGCAAATTACTCGTGTATAATTTGAGTCTGGAGAAAATATGATCAGTCTAATCAAACATACTTGAGTGAATTCAATGGATGCAGCTATGCATCTTTCATGCAGTTTGCACGAATGAGCACAGGTGAATTGAACTGATGTAATGATGGATCTTAATCCTTCTTTACCACCGCTTGTTTGTGCTGGCGGTGGTTTTTTATAAAATTCATCAACACTGAGGAGGAGTAAGAATGTCAATAGCAGCAAGAGACACAGTCATTTTAGTTTCGCGAAATGGTATGGGGGAAGCTGACCCGGAACTGCAACAAAAATTAATGACCACATATTTTAAGCTACTTGATGAGAATAATATTCTTCCAGGTGCGATTTGTTTTTATGCAGACGGTGTTAAGCTCGTTGTAACTGGGTCTCCAATTATCGAGTCCCTCATGTCATTGGAGAATAAAGGGGTCAGACTGGTTCTATGCAGTACCTGCCTGGGTTTTTATGAACTGGAACAGCGGGTTGAGGTAGGAATTGTTGGAGGAATGACCGATATCATCGAAGCGCAGTTTATGGCCGAGAAAGTAATATCAATCTAGTCGGATCATTTTCCGTCAAACTCAACTGGGTAAATGAATTGAAATATTTAGTTATTTTTACTCAACACGAATTTAGATAAAACTAACCATTTAAGCAAAAAGCGTTCGAACTCACAATATACAGTTATAGTCTATGTTAAGGTCTATTAATTTATAAGCTGCCAGTAAGGTTGGCAGCTATTCATTAATCGATATATATAAGAGATTTTTTGTGGGTTATTGAAGAGTACTACCCCTGTAAAGGTAATCGCTGAAATCCACCTCAGGGCGGGTGTAGTAGTATCTGGCCTGACGAAATACAAAGGTTGAGATCGAGGATTAAATAAATGTCTTTTAAAGGTCTTCGAATAATACCTAATAACAAGTGAAGGAACGATTGGGCGTAATTAGGAGCGGGTGATGAGATTCGAACTCACGAATGGTACCTTGGGAAGGTACTGCCTTACCACTTGGCGACACCCGCATTAGTGAAAAGATTATATGAACCCCTGTGATGCTTGTCAAGGCAATAGGATAGGCAATATGAACAAATTATTGATTTCGTTTTAAGAGCCAATTGGTTATATCAGAGAGTATCTGAAAATCATTTTGTTGAGCTAGCGGCTGCTTCCAAATACCCAAGGGCATTATTTGTGAATTCATCCGCTTTGTTATTTGTCAAACTTGCAATATCGGATTCAGCAAAAAGTTTATGAATATCGGGTAATTCCTCAAGCTGAATGTTTCCCGTTGCCCAGCGATTCCTGAATTGCCCATTTGTTTGTAAAGCCATTACAACCGGATAGCTCATCTTTCCTGACACCAGGTCATTGCTGGCGGATTTGCCAGTCAAAGCATCATCCCCCCAAATTCCGAGGTAGTCATCAATGATCTGAAAAGCCAACCCCAGATTCTCACCGTATAGTCGGAAGTTTTCAATCTTGCCCTGATCATCAGTTCCAAGCATTGCTCCAATTTGTGTACAGGTTGAGATCAAAGCGGTGGTTTTACCTTTGACCATTTCCAGATATTCTTCCACGGTAACGGAATTACGGTTTTCAAAGTCAATATCGAGGTACTGGCCTTCTGTCAATTTCAAGCAAGTGTCCGTCAATACACGGCTGCAAAAGCTAATCGTTTTGGCCGAATAAGAATCTGGCAATTTCCATATTTCACCTAATGCCAGGCTAAGCAGGGCATCGCCAGCGTTGATCGCCTGGGCTACGCCATGTTTGACCCACAGAGTATCACGTCCATGCCTGGTTGTGCTTTTATCTTGAATATCATCATGGATGAGAGAAAAGTTGTGAATCAGTTCGATCGATGCTGCAGCAGGAAGGGCATTACGCCAGTTGCCACCAGAGAGGTGAGTAACCAGGCAGACCAGCAATGGGCGGATACGTTTACCTTTTTTATTTCCTGAATCACCGGACCATCCCATGTGATAGACCAACATCTCACGCAATGGTTTAGTATTTTCAGCGAAATGGCTGTCGAACGCATTTTTGCAATATTCCTCGATACTCGGAAGCATCTCTTGGATTATTGGATGTTTGAAAATATTTGTGTCCATATTATAGATTTACCGGTAAACAACATGCGCCTGTTTTAAAGAATCAATATCTTTTGTCCCTGTGACAAACATAGTGATTATGAGTTGTTTTCTAATTTCCTCTAATAACAGGTTTAATTCTTCCTCGGAGACTGCTGCTGCCCTGAGTAATGATCCTGCGATACCACCCAAACTGGCGCCAATCGCGATGCATTTTGCAATATCAAGACCGGATCGCAGTCCACCTGAAGCGATGATTGGCATGTCCGGCGCACCTGTTTTTACCATTTGAACCGATTCGATGGTTGGAATTCCCCAGGATTTGTAATCTGCGGCAATATTTTGGAGCGATTTTGTGGGAGACCTGAACATTTCAACTTGCGACCAGGATGTGCCGCCTGCGCCTGCGACGTCAATTGCACTGACACCAGCATTATTAAGCTGGCGGGCAACTGCTTCTGAAATTCCCCATCCTACTTCTTTTACAACAACAGGTCGATTCAGCTGCTTACATACGATCTCTATCTTTTTCAACAAATTCGAGAAGTTAGTTTGTCCTTCGGGCTGTAAAGCTTCCTGCAATGGATTAAGATGGAGAACTAAAGCATCTGCTTCAATTGATTCGATTGCCAACTTGCAATGATCTAAAGTGTACCCATAATTTAATTGAATGGCGCCAAGATTGGCAAATAGCAAAATATTTGGAGCAATATCTCGAATTTTGAATGTGGCCAAAGTTTCCGGGTGATCAATGGCAGACCTTTGCGAACCTACGCCCATAGCCAATCCAAATTTCGCTGCTGCTGAGGCCAGGATTCTGTTGATCCTTTGCCCATCAGATGTTCCACCAGTCATGGATGAGATAAGGCATGGCATTTGCAAGGATTTTGATAGGAAATTGGTTGAAATATCGACATCCTTAAGTTCCAGTTCTGGTAAGGCGTTGTGAATAAATGAAACCTGCTCCAGTCCGGTGGATTGATCGGATTCGACATCCTTGTAAAGGTTAATTTGAATATGATCGGTCTTACGGTTGAGGATTCGGGTATCTTTCATCTGCAAGTGGTGTTCCTTTATGTGAATAATCTTATCCTTTACAATAATCTGTGTCAATTATTTGGTAAACTTACTTGACAGATGTGGCAGGAAAGATAAAATCAAAGTTGTTAAAACAATTGATAAACAGGAGGTTGGTAATGGCTGGTTCGTTAGAAGGTGTGAAGGAAGTTATCTCTGAAGTTATGAAAATTGATGCCAAGGATATCGAAATGGATACGCGATTTATCGAAGACCTGAAGGCTGATTCCATGGATCAATTCTTTCTTATAGATGGTTTTTGCGAAAAATTTGATCTAAATATTGGGGATGATGACGCCCGTACAATTAAAACAGTGGGCGATGCAGTTAAATATATTGATTCAAAGATGAACTGATTTTATTATAAATAATAAGAGCGCACCTGATGCGCTCTTATTGCTTTAACAATGCAGCCAATTCTTCTGGGTTACGCGCAATTTTGACACCTGCATTTTCCAGTGCGATAATCTTTGAGAGTGCAGAGCCGGCAGATCCTTCGATGATTGCGCCAGCATGCCCCATACGTTTCCCGGCAGGCGCCGATACACCGGCTATCAGCGCGACGACTGGCTTGTTGATGTTTTTCGTAATATACTCAGCAGCTTTTTCTTCATCATTACCGCCGATCTCGCCA
Source organism: uncultured Chloroflexia bacterium (assembly GCA_963841805.1). Lineage (GTDB taxonomy): Bacteria > Chloroflexota > Anaerolineae > Anaerolineales > Anaerolineaceae > PNON01. The sequence continues at coordinate 607,644 of CAWJEB010000009.1, read as the reverse complement.
ATTAATACTATCTTTTCTGTGCGTGGATCTGCTTCAAATAAACCGAGAATATACTCAAAACCTGTTCCTGGTACAGGATCTCCGCCAATGCCAACACAGGTACTCGCCCCAAGACCCAATTCATTTATTGAATAAAGCACTTCGTAAGTTAATGTGCCTGATCGTGAAACAATACCAATATTGCCAGCTTTGGCGAGATTGCCAGGGATAATTCCAGCTTTACATTCACCAGGGGTGAGAATGCCGGGGGAGTTAGGTCCAATTATTCTGACACCCTTTTTTTCATTGTAGCAATTGACCTTCATCATATCCTGAATAGGAATGCCTTCTGTTATACAGATGATGAGTGGTATTTCCGAATCGATTGCTTCAAGCATGGCGTCATATGCGTGCCTGGCTGGCACAAAGATGACAGATGTGTTGGCTCCTGTCGCGTCTACTGCCAATTTGAGGGAGTCAAATACTGGCAGTTTGCCATTCAATACCCACTCACCACCTTTTCCTGGGGATGTACCAGCAACAACATTTGAGCCGCATTCCATCATTTTTGTGGTATGGAAAAGCCCTTCTTCCCCAGTGATGCCTTGAATGATTATTTTTGTATTTTTGTTGATGAGGATGCTCATATTACCCTCGCGAGAGATTTCTCAACAGCAAATTGGGAAGTTTGAATAAGAGAATCCATTATGGGAATATTTGCGCCAGTTAAGAGCTTCTTTCCTGCTTCAGCGTTTGTTCCGACCAGTCTGGCGACAATCGGTAAATCACTGCTTTGAGTGGATAAAGCAGAGAGTACGCCTTGTGCTACCTCGTCGCACCTGGTGATCCCGCCGAAGATATTGATCAAAACAGTATTGATGGAAGGGTCATCCAGCAGGATGCGCATAGCAGACGCCACTTTTTCTGCGCTGGCTCCACCACCTATATCCAGGAAATTTGCCGGACTGCCACCAAATTGTTTTATTTGATCCATGAGGGATAAAGCCAAACCAGCTCCATTAACGAGACAACCAATTTTCCCATCAAGTTTAATATATGACAAACCATATTTACGAGCTTCAATTTCAGCTTCATCTTCAATATCCAAATCGCGAAGCTCATTTAATTCAGTATGCCTAAATAAGGCATTGTCATCTATATTAATTTTTGCGTCCAGGGCAACAAGTTTGGAATCGGACGAGATTACCAATGGATTAATTTCAACAAGGGTTGCATCAATGTCGCGATAAATTTTCCATAATCCATGACATATTTCTAAAAACTTTTTCCAATATGAATGAGGAAGATCAATTCCGCTGGCGAGATCTCGCGTTTGGAAATCTCTCAAACCTAATAAAGGATTGATGTTAATTTGGATGATCTTTTCAGGTGTGTTGCGGGCGATTTCTTCGATGTCTACTCCGCCAGAGCCAGAAGCGATCAGGATTGGAGTACCCGTAACCCTGCTGTTGGATATTGCTAGATATATTTCATTTTCAAATTTGATAGCTTCATCAACCAAGACTTTCCGAACAGGTAGTCCTTTGATATCCATGCTTAGGATGGATGTTGCAATATCTTCTGCCTCTTTCGGATTGTTGGCAAGCCGAATTCCGCCTGCTTTACCTCTTCCACCAGTTAATACCTGAGATTTTATTACTACCCTGGTTCCCAATTCTTCAGTTATTTGTTTTGCTTCGTATGCTGTAAGTGCTACGTTCCCCCTGGGAATTTGAACCCCATATCGCGATAGTATTTGTTTGGACTGATACTCGTGAAGTTTCATCCACACTCCTTATTGGAAGGATAGTTGTCCATATCAAATAATATTATCATCCATTATCTTGTTACTGTCAAAATTATTTCGAAAAAAAACAGTGCGGTTTGGCTTACCGCACTGCAACAGACAACAAAATGATAGGTTATCCTTTTAAGAATGTCTCGATTGCTTCCTTACTTATTCGATATGCGGCACCAATTTTTCTGGCTTTAAGGTCACCGGCACTTATCGCTGCCAGAATATCTTCTTCGGAAACCCTGAGGATGGAAGCTGCTTCTGAAGGTGTCATCACATCGGGGATACCTTTTAGAACATTATCAACGGATTCTCCGGATTTGGAACCACCAGCTGCGCCCGCCCCGGCCATTCCTTGTAGAGATTGGCTGAGTACATTACCGATACCCATTCCTGCACCTATTCCAGCAGTCAAACCGGCGCCACCACTGGGATTCTGTGCAGCATCACGCATTGCATCCGCAGCCTGCAATTGGGTATAGGTCTGCATATCCAGCATACCCATTGCTCGTAATTCCTCGGCCGATTTATCAGAAGGTTTAAGATTGCCAATATAAAATGATTTTAATGTCATTCCGATGGCAGCGAAGTCATCCTGTGCCTTTGCACGGACTCCGGCACCAAGCTCTTCTGTCAACCCAATAAGGTCAACGACAGAGTTCTTAGCTGCTGTTTCGCCCAGCAAATCCTGCAGTTTTGAAAGTAGCATGGTCCTGAGCCTGTTTTCAATCTCAGACATCCGATAAATACCTTGAGAGCCGCAAATCTGAACCACAAATTGTTGAGGGTCTTTCACCTGCAAACTATAGGTACCGAAACCTTGCAGGAGGGCGACACCCAATCCCATTCCCGGGTTGCGAACGATGATAGGCTGCGGGGTGCCCCATTTTCGATCGGCAAATTCACGCATTGAAACAAAATACACCTCAGCGGTAAAAGGAGTGCGGTCGTTGAATGCTTTCCCAACGAAATCTATCAATAATGGAATGTTGGCTGTAACGATTGTATGTCTTCCTGGACCAAAAGTATCCAGAGCTTTGCCGTCACGAAAAAATACAACTCTCTGCGATTCTCGAACGATAATCTGTGATCCTATTCGAAGGTCGGCAACACCGACTTCAGGAAATCGGTGAACGATCTCATCTGTCATTTCATTTGCATATTCAACAACATCAAAAATTCTGGCCATGATTTTTTTCTCCGTTCTACGAAAAAGTACGTTTATTGGGCGGGATTGAAGCCGGTGATTACCTCGGCACGTTTATCGAAGGCAGATACAGCTTGATCTGCGATTGTAATTAAATTCCTAATGGCTGCAGGTAGTCCATCGGAACCAATGGATGTTTCAACATTATCAATGGCTTTATTTGCCAGTTCCACCTGGTCCAGCATCGCCAGATCGTATTGATAGATAAGCTCCAATTCTTTTTCGTTGATCTTTACTGCATCAAAGAAGCCGCTGTAACCATAAGAAGCTTTTTGAACCCGGTCGATCACCTGGCGATATTTAATGGATGCAGCTTCAAGATCATCAACATAATGGATGGCACCTTGACTAATAAGATCTCTTTGCAGGCCAGAAATGCGCTTCCAAGACTCTTCTAAACGGGACGCCGTCAAATCTCTCAGCACCTTATCTGAAGAGCGGCGGTTTTCACGCTCAATATACCCGCTAAAGCCAGGGATTTTGCTTAATAATTTCTTAATAATATCTTGTTGGGATGTTACCTTATCAAACATGTCGCTCATTTATCCTCCTCAGGACTAGAAACACCGTATTTATAGGCCTATTTTTACTAATTATAGTGAAAAACTGTGTTTCTAACAACATATACGTACACTAGAATAATAAGTTTCGAACAGGTATGATTATTGCAATAACAATTTCGGTGAATTGGTTAGGCTTCTGTAAGGTTTCTGTAATGTATAGAGGTTGATATCCGTTATAATTCACATATAATGAGTTTATTGATACTCATAAATCTAAGAACTGGAAGGAGGTGAAAAACTATGATGTTCGCACCGAAGAAAGAAAAAGGTCAGGGCCTTGTTGAATATGCGTTAATTCTTGTTTTAGTTGCAGTGGTTGTAATTGTTATCCTTGCCTTGTTGGGACCCGCCATTGGTAACATTTTCAGCGGAATTGTTAACGGCATCTAATCAGAATCAAATGGCTGTATGATCTATTTGATATAGCCCTACCTGGAAGACCCTACCGAAAGGCGGGGTCTTCTTTTACGAGATTATCAACATAATGGCAAGATGCTTGCATCTGTTGAATAGTTGTACAACTTGACATTTATTAGAGTTTGCGTATGATTGCATTATTGAAGATTATTTGCATGGAGATGGGAGGCTTATATGGCACAAGGTTCAAAGCGTAAAGGGCGGGTATTCATATATATCGCATTGATTTTAATATTAGGTGTTGCTGCATTATATCTGGCGGTTGTAAGGCCAAGAACCCTGAATCAACAAACGGCCGCGGCTACACCAGCTCCTGCTGAAGAAATGTCGAATATTGTCGTGAGTATCCAACCGATACCTTATGGAACAGTCCTCACTGCAGATGTACTTACTACGGTTCCATACCCGAAAAAATTATTGGTGCCCGGAGTATTTTACAGTGATGTTCAAGAGTTGGTTGGAAAACGTGCCAAGATGGACCTTGAAGCAAAGGTTCCCATAACAAGCAGCCTCATATCTGATAACGCGGCTGGATCTCTGGCATCTTTCCAAATTCCGGATGGAATGGTTGCGGTATCCATTCCTATCATCAATCCTCTATCCAGCGTAGGATACGGCGCGCAACCTGGCGATCATGTCAATGTGATTGCAACCATGATGTTCGTAGATCTGGATGGAGAGTACCAATCCAGATTGCCGAATGTCACTGCTGCCGTTGTCCCTCCGCCAGGATCGGTCGAAGCTCAGTCGCTTGTTGCATATATTCAATCATTAGGTCCTGATGCGGTTCAAGGGAGAGCGGAACAAGATGCTACACTTGCTCAACCGGTTTACCTTATTCCTTCTGAAGTTCAACGTCCTCGTATCGTCAGTCAAACAATCCTTCAGGATGTAATGGTCTTGCACGTAGGCGAGTTCTCATTAACCCAGCCAACAGTAGCCTCACAAACCCAGGTTACACCCACTCCAATCCCAGCAGGAAATCAACAACAAGCAGCGCCAGAAGCACCGAAAAAACCAAAAATGATTACTCTTGTCGTTACACCGCAAGACGCTGTTACCTTAAATTATCTAATGTATTCAGGTGTTGAGATGAATTTAGCACTTCGTGGAGCTGGAGATGAACAGCGAATAAAGACAGATGCAGTGACACTGCAATATACGATGGATACATATAGCATTCCTCTTCCTGCTAAACAACCTTATGGGTTTGAACCGTCTGTTACAATACTAAATCTACCCAATGTGAACATTGATGCAGTGGCCACGCCAAAATAATGGATGGATAAAGAGTTTTATATGAAAAAACAAGGGGAAGGACGCTGTAAAAAAGCCTGTTTGTAACAGGCTTTTAGCGTCAGTCACTTCTCTGGATGGATATAAGTGAGGAAATTGGAGTTGTTTTATGGGTGATGGCGAAAAAATCCGGATACTGATCGTGGATGATAACCCTGAAACAAGGGAAAACATCCGGAAATTATTGCAATTTGAAAGTGATGTTGAGGTTGTTGGTGCAGCCAGAACTGGCATAGAAGGAATTGAACTTGCTACTGAGACCAGACCGGATGTGATCCTCATGGACATCAATATGCCTGATATGGATGGTATTCAGGCAACAGAGATGATTCGCAAGAAAATTCCATTTACCCAAATAGTCATTCTATCAGTACAGAATGATACAAAATATATGCAGCGAGCGATGATGGTTGGCGCGCGTGCGTTTATAGCGAAACCTCCCATGGTGGATGACTTGATCAATACCATTCATCAGGTCGGAAAAATGGCTGCAGAAGAAAAAGCCCGAATTGCGCTGGTTGAGCAATTTCAATCGTCAGGTGGGGGTAAATCTGGAGCTTCAGCAACACATGGCAAAGTCATCACTGTTTATGGCCCGAAAGGTGGCGTTGGAACAACTACAATTGCCACAAACTTAGCAGTTGCTTTGCATAGCCCAGAATCCAAAGTTGTGATTGTTGATGGAAATTTGCAATATGGCGATGTGGCTGTTTTCCACAACGAACAACCCAGGAATACTATATTAGACCTGACTCCTCGCGCGGGTGAATTAGATATTGATATTGTAAAAGAAGTATTGATCGTTCACCAAAAATCTGGAGTTCATATCCTTGCAGCACCACCCCGACCTGAAATGGCTGAACAGGTTAATCCAGACCAGTTTACTCAAGTGATCAAGTATCTAAAAACAATTTACAATTATATTGTTATTGACACAGAGACTCATTTGACCGAATGTGTAATATCCAGCCTGGATGTATCGGATGTTATTATCATGGTAACTACTCAAGAAATTCCAGCAATTAAGAATTCTAAAGCATTTTTAACACTTATTGATCAATTCCAAATTGGAAGAGCTCGTGTTATTACAGTTATGAACAAGTATGACAAACGAATTTCTCTCCTCCCGGAGAGAGTTGGTGAGAGTCTTAAGCAAGAGATGGCTGCAGTAATTCCTCTGGAAGAAAAAATTGTTGTCAACTCGGTAAATAGCGGCGTTCCATTTATGGTGGATAATAAAGCCCAGCCAATTGGTAAAAGCATCAGTGGTTTGGTCGATTTTATTAAAGAAAAAATTAGTAAAGCACAAACAGATGGTTTCGAGCCACAAATAAGGAAGTAATACGGAGTAAATTATGCCCTCGATATTAGAGAGATTAAATTCAGGTCAGGGAACAACAACATCAACTAGTACCCTACAACCGAATGGAGAGAAACCAGTAACATCTCCACTTGGCGCAAGACGTGTTGCGCCGTTTATACCAGCAGGTTCCTCTGAAACACTCACCGATCTAAAAACCAGAGTCCAGAATAAGCTTCTAGGTGAGATGGATCCAAATACGGACGTGACAAAGGTCGAAGAGGTTAAGAAAACCATCTGGACATTATTTGAACAAATCCTGGGTGAAGAAAACATTATTCTTTCCAAACCTGAAAAAATAAAGCTTTTTGAGGGGATCACAGCAGAAATTCTTGGTTTTGGGCCGCTTCAAACACTTTTAGAGGATCAAACCATAACTGAAATTATGGTGAATGGATCAAACAAGCTATACATTGAACGAGCAGGAAAGATATTAAAGGTTCCGAATAGTTTTGAAAGCAATGAACACGTCATGCGTATCATCGATAGAATTGTGGCCCCGCTAGGACGTCGGATTGACGAATCGAGCCCGTATGTTGATGCACGTCTTCCAGATGGTTCCCGTGTCAATGCTGTCATTCCTCCGATTTCTTTGGTGGGACCGGTATTGACCATCCGAAAGTTCGCAAAAAACCCAATAACGATAGAGCAATTGGTGCAATTTGGTTCCGCTACCGTTGAGTCGGTGCAGTTCATGAAAGCATGTGTCGAATCGCGATTGAACATTGTCATTTCCGGCGGTACTGGTTCCGGAAAAACTACTCTGTTGAATATCCTTTCGGGTTTTATTCCAGGTGATGAGCGAATTATTACAATTGAAAATGCGGCAGAGCTGCAATTACGTCAAGATCATGTTGTGACATTGGAATCGCGCCCGATGAATATTGAAGGCAAGGGTGAGGTGACCATACGACAATTGGTGATCAATGCCCTTCGAATGAGACCAGATAGAATTGTCGTCGGTGAGATTCGTGATGAAGCGGCTATCGATATGCTCCAGGCTATGAATACAGGCCATGATGGTTCAATGACCACTCTCCACTCCAACAGTCCGAGGGATACGCTGTCGCGTCTTGAAACGATGGTTCTGATGGCTGGCATGGATTTGCCGGTTAAGGCGATTCGGGAACAGGTATCCTCTGCTGTGGATATGGTGATCCACCAGGATCGAATGCGCGATGGCACAAGGAAAATCACTGCCATAACAGAAGTCAGCGGTATGGAAGGTGAGGTTATTACAACCATGGATATCTTCGCTTTTGATCTGGCTGGTTATGATAATGGCCGTGTAGTTGGCAGGTTGAAACCAACCGGGCTGCGGCCGAAATTTATGGAAAAGATTGAAGCTACTGGCATTCGTTTACCACCACAAATATTTGGTATTGGAGCTGGTACTCGGAAGTAATCTCAGGAATACCCCTGAGAATTAACAAAAGGCTAACTTTATGGATGGACTTACTCTAATTCTAATGATAGGCAGCGGCGCAGCACTAATTTTATTGGTTGTTGGCGTTGTCATCTCAATAACAAGCGAGCGCACTCTCGTGGAAGAACGATTAGGTCGTTATATTGAAGATGAACAGCAATATGTGAAAACTGTCGAAGCAGCAAAGGACGCTCCCCTAACTGAGTGGATCACAAAACAAGTTGAACGCTCCTCGTGGGGAGATCGAATTGCCAAGGAGCTAGCCAGGGCTGACTTAAAGCTTAAACCTGGTGAATATATTGCCATAAATATGATCGCAGCCTTCGGCGTCGGTTTGGTCGCATACTTTATTGGTGGTAAGATATGGATCGTAGCGGTTTTAGGGGCCGTGTTGGGGACTTTTATTCCGAGAATGTATGTAAAAAGAGAACAATCCAAAAGATTGATCAGGTTTGATTTCCAATTACCGGATATGCTCAACTTAATGGTGAACGGTTTACGGGCGGGATATTCGAACCTGCAAGCCATGGAAGCGGTAAGCCGGGAATTGCCTCCTCCCATTTGCGATGAATTCCGGCGGGTTGTGCAGGAGATCCAATTAGGCGTGCCCACAGAAAAAGCTTTGGATAATCTAACCAGGAGGATTCCCAGCGAGGATTTGGATCTCGTTGTTACTGCTATGAATGTTCAACGAGAAGTCGGTGGCAATCTGGCAGAAATTCTTGATACGATTTCCCATACCATCCGTGAGCGTGTTCGTATCAAAGGCGAGATCAGAGTTCTGACTTCCCAAGTAATGTATTCAGGAAAATTTCTGGCCATGATGCCATTATTTGTTATTGGTATTTTATATTTATTGAATAGAGAATATATGATGCAATTTTTTGCGCCCGAAAGTGTCCCATGCGGATACATTGCATTGGGTGTTGGAGCGATCATGATCATAAGTGGTTATTTTGTTATGACCAAGATTGCAGAAATTGAAGTTTAACTAGCCTGTGTTTGCTGGAGACTGAACATGAATGTTTTATTAGGAATTGGGGTATTAGTTATCATCGGAGCTGTGGTTTTGATAGTGGTTGGGCTACGGGCGCCGAATAATGATGATATTTTAGAACGCCGCCTTCAAGATTTCTCAACATTGGATGGAACCGTAAATCTTGAAGATATAGAAATGGCTCAACCATTTTCCGAGCGAATTATTTTGCCTATGGCGCGAAAAATGGGAGAAATTGCAACTAAATTTACGCCCCAAAATGCTCTGCAAAGCACCATGCGCAAGCTTGAACTTGCTGGCAACCCAGGAAGAATGGAACCGAGCATGGTTTTAGTTATGCAGTTCGGCGCAGCTGTTCTTTTCGGTGGTTTACTGGTTTTAGTGTTTTCAGTGGCCAAAACAAGCTGGCCTTTCAGCCGAGTAGCATTAATTGTTGTAGGTTTTACTGGTTTAGGATTCTATTTTCCACAAATGTGGCTGCAAAGCAAGATCAATCGAAGGCAAAAAGAAGTTCGAATGGGAATGCCGGACGCATTGGATTTGTTGACAATTTGCGTGGAAGCCGGTTTAGGTTTCGATGCAGCTATGGCAAAAGTAGCTGAAAAATGGACAAATGAACTATCTCTTTCATTTGGCAGAGTGATTCGCGAAATACAGCTTGGGAAGTTGCGCAGGGAAGCCATGCGGGATATGGCTGAAAGAATTGGAATTTCGGAAATGACCAGCTTTGTTGCGGCTGTCATCCAAAGTGAGCAATTGGGTGTTAGCATGGCTAAAGTGTTGCGGATCCAATCGGATCAGATGCGGATAAAAAGACGACAGTATGCTGAAGAGGAAGCGCATAAAGCTCCAATAAAGATGCTGGTCCCAATGGGACTTCTCATATTTCCATCCCTAATGATCGTTCTTCTCACACCTGCAGCCTTGAAACTGTTCCACTCTGCACTTGGTAATATGTTCGGCTAATAAAACCTTACCAGATACTTCGTCGTGACCTGTGAAGCGATTCAGAAGTTTCGCATATCATACATTTTGGGAAATGATCGATTGGATCTTTCCTCCTTTTTGTAGTGGATGCGGGGTCTCTGGAACTAGATGGTGTGGGGAGTGTGAAGATGAATTGATGAATGTTTCTGAGGATATCTGTGATGTTTGCGGCTATCCATTGGAATGGGGAAATTTATGCTCTAGATGTAATGAAAGTCGTCCCAAAATATTGAGGATGCGATCTCTGTACCAGTATGATGGCCAGATTAGGGAAGCTCTCCATCATTTAAAGTATGATAACGATCTCGGAATAGCAGAGATACTGGGGAAAAAATGTGCCGAATACATTTCAAATAACCAATGGGAAATAGATTTGGTCATCCCGGTACCGCTGGGTAAGGAAAGAAGGAAAGAGCGTGGGTATAACCAGGCAGCCATGATTGCTTATCCTTTGTCAATTTACTGTAACATTTTCTACAACTCCAAGTGCTTATCCAGGCAAAAAGAAACTACCACCCAGGTAGAATTTTCGGCCGACCGTAGAAGACAGAATGTAAAGGATGCGTTTATTGCGGAAGGAAAAGTTGTCAAAGGTAAGAATGTTCTTGTAGTTGATGACATTATCACAACAGGCTCGACAATCGATGAATGTGCTAGCGCTTTGATAAATGCTGGTGCAAAAAATGTATATGGTTTATCTGTAGCCCGTACAATGCTGGCGGGTAAATTAACTTGATGTTTTCGCAATTATCATGGAGAATTAACATAATAAAATTATCAGGAGGATACGATGACGACAAATTTAGAAATTAATGGCAAAAATATGGAAATCACAGATCGTATCAATGACTATGTGAGTAAAAAAGCAGCCAAGTTCGACAGGATGCTTTCCACGATGGATGAAGTAAAAGTGGATCTCGCTTTTGTCAAATCAGCCCGCAGTGCCGCCGATCGCCAAGTTGCACAGATCACAATCCGCGGGAAAGGCTTTATTCTTCGAACAGAAGAAAGAGCAGATGACATATTCGCGGCTTATGATTCAGCTATTGAAAAGATGCAGCGACAAATAGAAAGATATAAAGGGAAACATTTCAGGGGTCGGGGCGATGGACGTTCTGCAGCAGAGGTTGGCGGGATCATTCCAGAAGTAGAGGAAGTTGAAGAAAAACCATTAATTGTCAAGCGGAAAACATTCCATATGGTTCCAATGGATGAGATCGAAGCAATCGAACAAATGACACTTTTAGGACACAACGATTTCTTTGTCTTTTACAATGGAAATACAAATGCCATTAATGTGTTGTACCATCGCCGTGATGGTTCATATGGCTTGATCGTTCCTGAAGTTGGATAATATTGTAGGGCTTGGTATCTAGAATGCATCCGGGAATAGAATGAAATCTTCCTACTATTAATTTTCCGGTATATAAGAGGATTTTATGTTTGGTGACAATGAAGAAGTATATAAAGCAGCACAGTTGATCACTGATGATGGAATTGATCACGAATCGATAAAAAATTCAGTACGAAAAATGTTGGAATCGTTTGGCGAAGATCCTGATAGAGAGGGGCTACTTCGAACACCCGACAGAGTTTCTAGAATGTATGCCGAACTGCTTGGTGGTTATCGAGTTGACCCAGTGAGTTTAGTAAATGATGCAATATTTGCAGTAGACTATGACCAAATGGTCATTGTAAGGGATATTGAATTTTATAGCATGTGTGAGCATCATATGCTGCCATTCATTGGCAGGGTGCATGTGGCATATGTCCCGGACGGGAAAGTTATTGGATTGTCCAAAATTCCACGTATTGTAGAAATGTTCGCACGTAGATTACAGGTACAAGAACGGATGACCAGTCAGATTGCGTATTTTATTAACGAACTTTTGACTCCAAAAGGAGTGGCTGTGGTTGTTGAAGCGCTTCATCTTTGTTCCATGATGCGAGGTGTAAAAAAGCACGATGCACGAATGACAACCTCTGCTGTGCACGGCTATTTCAGGAGCAATATGGCTACCCGTATGGAGTTTCTGGATAATATATCCAGAGCAGCAGAACCACTACATATTTAAATTAGTTATTCGTTTTCACCAGCTGGATATTTTTGAATCCAGCTGTTTTGTTTTAATTCAATTGCGACTTCAAATAATGACTTGCCAAACGCTGGGTGGACCAGTTTTGGTGTTAATTCTGCCACCGGAACCGCGATATATGCAAGAATCCACAGATTTGGTTCAACCACATTTGTACCATCAACAATAATATCAATATCAATTGTACGCGGAGCAAATTTATCTTCAGTTCTTATCCGTCCAAGGCTGGTTTCGATATTCCTGATAATAGTGTATTTTATTTCATATGTATCAAGATTAGTAGAAATAGAAACAGCAATATTTAAGAAATTCGATCCGCTCGTACCGAATGCTGCTGTTTCCCAAAGGGAAGATTTGCCCAACACGGGCAACAATTTGCTGAGTTCGCTTATCCCCTGGCGGATATTTTCCACCGGATGAATGTTTGAACCAATAAGGAGTACAATTTCACGATTTTTCGAAGGACTTATTCTTTCTGCCATCGTTCAATTTCCACTCCGACTGACCTGGCAAACCTGACAGCGCCAGGTTTTTCCACCCTCACCCGCACTCCTTTTACCAGAGGAAATGATAGTATCATATTTGATATATCAGTTGACAAGGCTTCCACGGTCAGTCGATTGGCAGTTTCGGCAAGCGCTATTGTTTTCTTTGTGACCGTTCGGTAGTTCACACTTTGTTCGATATCATCGTTTGTTCCGGCTGATGATATATCCGAAAAAATTATTATATTAATCAGAATATCCTGGGGGTTAGACCTTTCAGATTCATTTACACCGATTATTCCACGAGCCACAATATCTTTGATGATTATTTGATCCATGAGTTCTCCTTTGTTACACAAGGTGCCTACCGCCATCAATGTGAATGATATCGCCAGTGATATATTGTGGCCCAGTTAATAGAAATATCAGTGCTTGGCCAAGTTCTTCAAGAGTAGCCCAACGTTTTGCAGGAACATTCTTAATCAAATTTGGCTGTTCATTTTGGTCTGAGGGAGGTAGTACTGCTCCTAAAGCCAACCCATTCACCAGAATGCGAGGTGCAAGCGAAATTGCGAGTGATTTAGTCATGGCTGCCAGAGCAGATTTTGTAATCGTATATGGGAAGTGATCTACACCTGGACGTAATGCTCTCCAATCGAGGATGTTTACAATCCGAGCCATTTCGTTTTCTGGTGTCTCTTTGGCTAATGCCTGGCAGAGAAGAAATGGGGCAGTTAGATTGATATTAAAGTGTTTCTGCCAATCTTCGTTTGTTGTTGTGTAAATGTTGACTGGTTCAAAAATCGCAGCATTATTTACGATTGCATATATGGGGCCATAAGCACAAGCCCTGTAAAAGAGATCGCTTGCCTGATTAGGGTCAGCAAGGTCGGCAGAAATGATGTGTGCTTCCCTTCCCAAAGCTTTTATCTCAGTCAATGTTTGATTGGCTAACTTTGGCGAATGTCCATGGTGGATAATGACATTTCCGCCAGCATGAGCAACTGAAAGAGCTAGGCTACGACCAATTCTACGGGCAGCACCAGTGATTAGTACTGTTTTGCCAGTTAATGGTTTCGAATTTGAGGGGTTAGCTTGTTTCATAATAATTCCTTCCTTGACATCATAATTAGTTTAGATTTGAATATTCGGTATGTCAAGCCAACAAGTATTGTATAAGCATTAACATCAGCGAGTGACTATTGAAATGTAAAATTATAAAAAGAAAGGAGATGTAAATGACTATCGCTACATTCTCAATACCAAATATTTCATGCAATCACTGTGTCCATACCATTCAAACCGAAGTGGCCGATCTTGAAGGAGTACAAAGGGTTGATGCAGATTTGAATGCAAAAATAGTAAAGGTAGAATTTCAAACCCCAGCCAGTGAAGAACTGATAGTACATCTATTAAAAGAGATCAACTATCCACCTGAATAGTAAAAAACTGATGTAAAAGTGAGCCACCAGGCTCACTTTTTTATGTGAAAACCAATCCATATGGGTGTTGAGCATGGTAAAATTATTTATTCCAAACACGAAGAGGTATTCATGCAGAACGATATGGATTTACAAATCAAGGCGATCAACACAATCCGCTTTCTATCGGCTGACGGCGTGCAAAAAGCGAATTCCGGACACCCTGGGTTGCCTATGGGTACGGCAGCGATTGCATATACCATTTGGACAAGACACCTAAAACATAATCCAAGTAATCCAAAATGGTTTGATAGAGATCGCTTTGTCCTCTCAGGAGGACATGGTTCCATGTTGTTATACACGCTTCTGCATCTTACCGGGTATGAACTTTCGATTGAAGAGCTAGGAAGCTTCCGTCAATGGAACTCGTTAACTCCGGGACACCCCGAATTTGGATTGACTCCTGGCGTTGAAACTACCACAGGTCCGCTTGGACAGGGTTTTGCCAATGGGGTGGGGATGGCAATTGCAGAGGCACACCTCGCTGAAATGTACAATCATGAAGATGGTAGGATAATTGACCACTTCGTTTATGCAATCGTTACGGATGGAGATCTCATGGAAGGAGTATCTTCTGAGGCAGCTTCTTTAGCGGGCCATTTGCGCCTTGGCAAGTTGATCTATCTATATGATGACAACCGCATTACGATTGATGGTTCCACAGATTTGGCCTTTACGGAGGATAGAGGAGCTCGCTTTTCCGCTTACGGCTGGCAGGTTCTGCACGTTGAGGATGGCAATGACGTGGAAGCAATAGATAATGCAATCATTCATGCCAAGGAAGACCCTCGCCCAAGCTTGATCATTTGCCGAACACATATTGGGTTTGGATTGCCTACCCGGCAGGATACAGCAAAAGCGCATGGCGAACCACCCGGAGATGAAGAGTTGAATGGGGCTAAGAAGAACGCTGGTTGGCCAATCGAGCCAAGATTCTTTATTCCTGAGGATGTTCTGGTTCATTTCCGTAATGCTGTTGTCCAAGGCAAGGAAAAAGAACTTCTTTGGAAAAAGGCTTTTTCTGCATATCAGACCATGTACAAGGACCAAGGTGCGGAATTGGAAAGAAGAATTCAAGGCAAGTTACCTGAAAATTGGTCAGAAGGGCTTCCAGAATTTCCTGTAGATCACAAAGGGATTGCAACTCGTGCAACATCAGGCCAAATAATTAATGTTTTGGCAAAAAATATCCCTGAATTAATGGGAGGTTCTGCTGACCTGGCACCTTCTAATAACACTTTGATCAAAGAGTCTTCTGCTTTCCAAAAAGATAACTATGCCGGGCGGAATTTCCATTTTGGCGTCCGCGAAAATGGAATGGGTTCAATAGTCAATGGCATGGCTTACCATGGGGGTGTTCGACCCTATGGGGCAACATTTTTGGTATTTTCAGATTACATGCGCCCAGCGTTGAGGCTTTCTGCGCTGTCTCATTTGTCATCAATATGGATTTATACCCACGACAGCATCGGACTGGGCGAGGATGGTCCAACCCATCAACCAGTAGAACATCTTGCGTCATTGAGGGCTATACCGAATATGATCGTCATCCGGCCGGCCGATGCAAATGAGGTTGTAGAAGCATGGAAATATACAATTTCCCATTCTGATAGACCATGCTCACTAATATTAACCAGGCAAGCGGTTCCTATAATTGATAGAAAGATTTATGCACCTGCGCAAAACCTACATAAAGGAGCTTACATTCTGGCAGACCTTGGAAATGGAAAACCTGATGTGATACTTATGGCGACTGGCTCAGAAGTCTCCTTGATACTTGAAGCAGGTGATAAACTCGCAATCAAAGGTATTAATGTCCGCCTTGTATCTTTCCCAAGTTGGGAACTTTTCAAACAGCAAAGCAAAGAATACAGGGAATCTGTCCTACCGAAAAATGTAAAAGCAAGGATATCTGTTGAAGCTGGCATATCACAGGGGTGGAGAGAATGGGTCGGAGATAGTGGGGATATCATTTCAATTGACCATTATGGCGCTTCTGCACCGGTAAATGTACTGTTCAAGGAATTTGGATTCACGGTTGAAAACGTACTCAACAGAACACAAACTTTATTAGAAAGAAATCGGTGAAATATGCGCGTAGTTATCGGATCTGATCATGCAGGATTTCCGCTTAAAAAATTTGTCATCCAAGCCGTGAGCGCCTTGGGGCATCAGATAGTTGATGTGGGTGTGTACGATGAGGAGAGAGTAGATTTTCCAGATTATGCCCGCAAGGTTGGGCATGCCATTTTATCTGGTGAGGCAGAAAGGGGAATCGCACTGTGTGGCTCCGGGATTGGAATATCGATTGCTGCCAACAAGATTAAAGGAATTTTTGCTTCTGTGTGCCATGATACCTACTCAGCGCATCAAGGCGTTGAGCACGATGGGATGAATATTCTATGCCTTGGCGGCAGAGTGATCGGTCCTGAATTGGCGATGGATATCGTAAGGTCATTTCTTGCTGCTGACTTTATCGAAGACGAGAGGTTTATTCGCCGGGTAAATAAGATTCATGATTTGGAAGAAATAATTAGTGGAAAAAATGAATAACAGTCAAAAATTATATTCCCTGGGTCAATCCATCTGGTTTGACAATATTGAACGGAAATTACTTGTCAATGGCGGTTTGCGTGAATTAATTCAAAGCGGAAAAATTTATGGGGTAACATCCAACCCAAGTATATTTAATCAAGCGATCAGTCAAACGAATGATTATAATGCTGCAATGCTACCGATGGCACTCGCGGGTTGTTGCGCTGAGTGCATCCATGACCAGCTAGTCAAAGAAGATATTCAGCATGCTGCAGATGAGTTTCTTCCACTATATTTAGAAACAGAAAAAAAAGATGGTTATGTTAGCATCGAACTGAACCCAATCAATGCTTATGATGCCCACCTTATGATCGATGAAGCGCGGATAATTTGGAAAACATATGCAAAACCTAACATCATGATCAAAGTCCCGGCCACCGGCGAAGGTTTGGATACCGTTAAACAATTGATCAGAGATGGAATTAATGTTAATGTCACACTGATCTTCACCCTTTCACGTTACCATCAAGTGATCGAGGCATATCTCACAGGACTGGAAAATCGGTTAAATGATGGAAAATCCATTCAAGAAGTAGCTTCGGTAGCATCTTTCTTTGTTTCGAGAGTGGATGTAAAGGTTGACAAGCTATTGGAACAAAAATTAGATCAGGGGCAGGTAAATACTGATGAGGTTTCTTCTTACAAGGGTATA
This sequence comes from uncultured Chloroflexia bacterium, assembly GCA_963841805.1. Classification (GTDB taxonomy): domain Bacteria; phylum Chloroflexota; class Anaerolineae; order Anaerolineales; family Anaerolineaceae; genus PNON01. The sequence continues at coordinate 590,308 of CAWJEB010000009.1, read as the reverse complement.
GCCGCAATTACGAATGCCAAATTGGCGTATGAGATATTCCAATCAGAATTTGACACAAAAAGGTTTGACACCCTAAAAAAATCTGGCGCAAAAGTGCAGCGGCCACTTTGGGCAAGTACAGGCACCAAGAATAAAGCTTATAGCGATGTTCTCTATGTGAATGAATTGATCGGAAATGACACAGTCAATACAGTTCCGCCTAAAACCCTGGAAAACATGTTGGACCATGGCACGGTGAAAAATACTATTGACAGCGCTGTTGAGAAGTCAAAAAATATCCTCAGAGATTTGGAATCTATGGGTATATCGCTTGAAGATGTAGGGCAGGAGTTGGAAGATGAAGGGGTAAAAATATTTTCTGATGCTTATGTTGATTTACTCGCAGCAATTGACAAGAAGAGACTCACATTTTTGAACGGTTTAGGAAACCTTCAACAAGAAGTGAAATTGAGGGTGGATGTCTTAGGCTCCAATCAAGTTGTTGATCGAATTTGGAAACATGACACTAAACTCTGGACGGATGATCCCAATGCTGGGTATGAGATAACAAATAGACTGGGTTGGTTGGATCGACCAATAAGTTCAAGGGAGATGATCCCTGAAATTTATCAGCTCCGAGAGGAGATCATTGAGGCGGGATACACTGAAGTGAATCTCCTGGGTATGGGAGGTTCATCCTTGGCCCCCGAGGTTTTTAACCTGATCTTTGGTTCAAAGACGGGATTGAAACTTACCATATATGATTCCACAGATCCCGGACAGATTCGAACTTTGTCCAAAAATATAAAAACAGCCAATTGCTTATTTATTGTGTCATCTAAATCTGGTGGAACCAGTGAAGTCAATGCGTTGCTGGAATACTTTTGGGATAAAACCCAACGTGAGTGTGGACATAATATTGGATATCATTTTATAGCGATCACAGATCCTGGTACAAGTTTGGAAACCACAGCGCTTTCCCGGAATTTTCGGAAGATATTCCTGGCTGACCCTACCGTTGGTGGAAGATACTCTGCTCTAACCGCCTTCGGTATGGTTCCGGCTGGTTTGTTGGGTGTAGATTTAGATATCCTCTTAGATCATGCTGCTGAGATGGCACAGCAATGCCAAATTGTAACCCCAATAGAAAGGAATCCAGGATTGGTCTTAGGAGCTATTATGGGTCAGGCTGCCATTTCTGGAAGGGATAAATTGAGTATTCTAACAGATCCTCAAATTCGGCCATTTGCAAGCTGGTTGGAACAACTCATTGCGGAAAGCAGTGGCAAATCTGGGATTGGAATTTTACCCATCGCTGAGGATTTTACGCTACCGGATAGGTATTATGGTAATGACCGACTTACAGTCTATTTAAGACTGGATGGGACATTCGATACGCATATTGAAAAGTTGAGGTTGGTAAAACAACCGTTGTTCACAATTAATATATCTCGATTGGAAGAACTTTTTTCGCAATTCTACTTGTGGGAGTTTGCAACTGCTGTTGCGTGTTCCATCCTTAAAGTGAATGCCTTCGATCAACCAGATGTTCAAGATAATAAAACAAGAACCAAAGCAAAATTGGCTGAAATTAAACAAAATGGACATTTAGTGGAACCACAGCCAGTTTGGGAAAATGAAAAAGTCAAAGTGTTTTCATCGGACGGACAAAAGGTAATGAACAGCAATAAAATAAAAGAGGTCTTGGACCTGTTTATTGCTTCCGGGCAAAAAGGTGATTATGTAGCTTTGAACGCATACTTGCCATATAGCCGATCAAATATCAAAGCATTAACTGAACTACGAGAATACATCCAGATAAAGACAAACCTGGCAACGACCCGCGGCTTCGGACCAAGATTCTTACATTCAACCGGTCAGATTCATAAAGGCGGCGCGAATAATGGTCTTTTTGTACAATTCACCAGTGATCCTCTGCAAGATTTGAAATATGGAGAGACCACTTTTGGAACTTTAGAGCGTGCTCAGGCCCTCGGAGATTATGAATCTTTGATTGCTAGGGGGCGGCGCATCATCCGGATCCACATAAAGCATGGAGCATTGTCTAAGCTGGTTAAGGAAATAATTAAAGAATGAGATTGTGAAAACGGAACCCAAATAAACTGCACTCAAAAAGTTGTAATCATCAACAGAAAGAGATGCAGTTTTTTGTTTACAGGTCTCTCTGTGAGAATTGCTCTGTAAAGTATAATTAATCCAATATGAAGATCCAGATCATTCCTGTTGAAACATTTGATAATCTCACTTCAATTAAGGATAAGATTATCCTTTCTAAAGCTCAGCTTATTATTCTGAACGACCTTGAAAACTCAGCAGTTTTTAACGAGAAAAAGCAGGTCAGGTTATTTAATAGGTTCCTTTACAATACCAGAAAAGAAGTCAAAGTTGTTTCAAAAAATCCAATTGCAATAGCATGCCTGGAAGACGCTGGTATTTCTGCATTGCCAGATCTTGCAACTGCACAGGAGTATAAGTGGGAAATCTCAGACGGAAAACATCGGATCGAAAAGCTAAGAAAAAAAGAACGTTCAAAACTTGAAAAAAATGAAGAGACAATTAAGCTTTCTCCAAATTGGCTTAGGTATCTAAGCTTTGGTTTTGGTGTTGCATCAGTATTCGTTTTGATCAGTATATTTGTGCCATCTGCACAAATCAATATCCAGATACCCATCAATGATCAATCGATAGAAATTCCAATTGTTATTAACAACAAAACCAGCGAAGAATATTTAAATAAACTTTTGCTTGAACCAGTCACCATGGAATTCGAGTCATTTAATTCCATTGATGTGAGTGGAGAGGCCTACTTTCCGGATACATTAGCCAAAGGTGAAATTGAAATTTCCAATCTTACAGACGATGAACTTTTTATACCCGCGGGTTTAATTTTGATGTCTTCGATGGATTCTTCTAAACAATACAAATTAAATTCGAATGGAAGATTAGAACCAGGTGTAGGGTCGTCGATCATTATGCCAATAGAAGCAGTCTCCTCGGGGGAGAAGGGTAATTCAAACATTGGTGAGGTTACGATTGTTACAGGACCTCTTGGGTTGAGGATATCCGCTACAAACAACTCCGCGATCCTCGGTGGTGGTGATATCATTAAAACTTATCCATCAGCTAAGGATAGGAATGAACTGCGATCTTTATGCATGAAAGACATAAAGAAATTAGCATTACAGAACCAGAATACTGATGTAAATTACATATTTCTTCCATCAACGGTAGAGGTGTCACAAATCCTATCGGAGGATTTTTATCCTTCAGTGGATCAACCAACGGACACATTAAGTCTCGAATTGATCGCAGAAATTACAATTCAAAAGGTTAGCACGGATATATTGGCATCATATGCCAAGCCTTACCTGGATGCTTTACTTCCAAGAGACCATTCCCCAGTCGGGAAAATTCGTGTAATTGGATTAGAAATACAAAATATAAATCCGGATGGAAGCGTTAGCGGTATGCTTAATGTGACTCGTCCATATAAGCAAGATTTAAATATGGAAGCTATAAAGGTGGAAGCTGCAGCTCAACAAAAAACTGATTTTGCGACAGCGTTAAAAAAACAAAATAGATTGTCAGAATTTGTTCGAATAGAAATAAATCCAGCTTGGCTTGATTTTCTTCCACTTCTACCTTTCAGAATCCAGGTTAGTGAGGTTGCAAACTGATGAGGATACTTGCGATTGATCCAGGGGAAAAGCGGATCGGGTTAGCATTAAGTGATCAAACCAGAACGATTGCAGCTTCACACACAGTATTAGTGCATCGTTCATTTGATGAAGATGTTCAGGCTATTCGCAATTTTTCTGAGCGGAACGAAGTTGATACAGTAGTTGTCGGATTAGCGCTAAATGATGATGGCGGAGCTACCATATCCAGCAGACGAGCAGAAAAATTAGGGAATGAATTAAAATATTAAATCTCAATTGAATATCTTTTACCTGGATGAGTATGGAACCACGAAAGAAGCGAAACAACTTGCTATTGACATGGGATTTCGTAAGCAGAAGCGAAAGGGACATTTGGACCATTTGGCCGCAACCATCATACTCCAACGGTTTTTAGATAATCTACAAATTCAGCAGGAAAAGATAAATGACAAAAAGAAACCGTAAAAAAAGACAATTGATGGTTTTCTTTGTGTTCGCATCAATTACATGTCTAGGCCTCATGATGATCCTATTGGTTAACTCTCAGATAAAAAGTGTTGAGCGATATTTTGGAGCTGCTGACCCAAATTTGAGCACGATAAAACGAATTCAACTTGTTATTCAATTGACTAATAATAAGCAAGACTTGCTACGAACAAATCAAATAATAAATCGTTCACTATTCACCATCCGACCTGATGAGAACGCTTTATCAGTGGCTACCAATCTTGAATCTGAAGGAAATATTCAAAATAGAAGCGCCTTTCTTGATTTCCTGGTTTACAAAGGATATGATCGGCTGATCAATGCTGGTGAGTTCTATATTGAGCCGGGAATGAATGCAATCACAATCGCAGAGAAAATCCATACTTCGACCGGAGATATGACTACCTTAACAATCTTAAAGGGTTGGCGGGTGGAAGAGATAGCCAGAGCAATGGAAGTTTATGAATTTGAGTTCACACCTATTGAGTTAATTAACACGGTTCAACACCCTGGAAACACCTTGGATATCCCCGATAGTTATCGTAACTACCCATCCTTAGAAGGATTTCTCGCACCAGGTCAATATAAGGTAGATAAGAACATGTCATTGGATGTATTTCTATCTAAGACCACCCAAGATTTCGACGTAATGATAACTCCAAAGATGCAAAAAAATTTCAAAAAAAATGGTCTAAGTTTATTTGAAGCAGTAACATTGGCATCTATAGTTGAAAAAGAAGCTATACTCCCTGAGGAGGGTCCATTCATCGCTTCGGTTTTTTATAATCGACTGGCAATTGGTATGAAGTTGGAAAGCGACCCGACTGTGCAATATGCAGTTGGGTGGGATGCAAAAAAGACAACCTGGTGGAAAAATCCGCTTATGGTCACCGACCTGCAAAACTCTTCAAAATATAATACATATCAACATTCAGGGTTGCCGCCTGCTCCAATATGCAATCCTGGAAGTTCAGCATTGAATTCAGTTGCATTTCCAGAGAGCACGAATTATTATTATTTCAGGGCAGCATGCGACAATTCAGGAAAACATGTTTTCTCTGAAACTTACGAGGAACATCTGCAAAATAGTTGTCAATAATCACAGGAGGTTGGAATTATGGAAGTCTTAGGTATTGATGTGGGTGGATCGGGAATCAAAGGAGCAATTGTAAATACAAACACCGGGGATTTCCTTAAAGAAAGATTCAGAATTGAAACTCCTTCACCTGCGAAACCCGATGCACTGGGTAAAGCCTTTAAGAATATGGTGGACTATTTCGATTGGAATGGCAAAATTGGCGTTGGCTTCCCATCTGTGGTTAAAAAAGGGATATGTTATTCGGCAGCAAACATTCACAAATCGTGGATTGGAGCAAACATAGAGGAGATTTTCTCAAAAGCAACAGGATGCCCGGTGAAGGCTATTAATGACGCTGATGCGGCTGGAATAGCCGAAATGCATTTTGGTGCGGGTAAGGGCATTGACAAGGGTGTAGTACTGGTTCTAACCCTGGGTACAGGTATTGGATCTGCAATTTTTGTGGATGGACATTTGATGCCCAATGTTGAATTTGGGCATTTAGAGATGGATGGTAAGGATGCTGAAAAAAGAGCGTCTGCAGGTGTAAAGCAGGATAAAAAACTTTCTTGGAAAGATTGGGGAAAAAGGCTGAATGCTTACCTGAAAATGGTCGATTCGTTGATAAACCCAGATCTGATCATCCTTGGTGGCGGTGTTAGCAGCCGCTATGGCAAGTATCAACAATTTCTGTCTATAAGGTCAAGGATTGTTACAGCGGAATTCCTGAACAACGCAGGCATCGTTGGTGCTGCACTGGCTGCGGAAGAGTATCTGCCTTAATATTATTTTTATATATAAGAAAACCAGGACTAAGAGCTGTCCTGGTTTTTGTTTTGTTTGGTACTTTAGTTACATTGAGCTGTAACCTGGCCCTTTTGAAAAGTAGTCTGCATTGGACGAAATGTCATCGGTCAGGTCAACTGTTTCACCAGCTTTTAATGCACGAGTGGCATTGAGATGAACGGCGTCACCATTGTGATTTTCACCAGCATATGTTTCAGTGAAACCAGCAGTGCCTTCAGGAGCCGCGATGCGCTCTCCGCCCTTAGCCTGATAAGCAGAAGGAACCTCATCTTCCGGGAATATGGCAGCGAAGGGACATTCTGGAACACATGCGCCACAGTCGATACAGGTATCAGGGTCGATGTAGTAGAGCGGCCATTCTGCTTCGGGTTTCCCGGGCACAATACATTCCACCGGACAGACTGTCTGGCATCCAGAATCGCGTAAACAAAGCTTAGTAATAACATGTGTCATGAGTTTCCTCCAATTCTATGATTATTGATTATACCGTTTTTCAACAACATCCCATTGGACGAGATTCCACCAGTTGGTAAGATATTCAGCCCTTCGATTCTGGTACTTTAGATAATAGGCATGCTCCCAGACATCTACAACCAACAGCGGGATCAATCCTTCGGATAGAGGGCAATCCTGATTCAAAGTAGAGTGGACCAGTAAGCTGCCGTCTTTTTTTAAACTTAACCAGCTATATCCGCTGCCCAAGCGAGATAAACCAGTTTTTTCGATTTCAGCTTTGAGATCATCTAAACTTCCAAAAGTTGCTACCACCGCTTGAAGCAGTTTTGATGATAAATCCTTCTTTTCTCCTAATCCCCATATTCTCCCAATAGAGATTATGATTGTAATATCCACCGCCATTGTTTTTAACAACCGTTCGAATATGCTCCGGTATTTGATCGAGGTTGGACAGTATCCATTCGATGGATTTGCCATTGAACTCTGGGTGAGTTTCCAAAGCTTTGTTACAATTGGCAAGGTAAGTGGCATGGTGCTTGGTATAATGTATCTCAACCGTTTTTGCGTCAATATACGGTTCCAAACCTCCAAAATCATAAGCAAGTTTGGGTAATTCGTAGCCCATTTTTCCTCCTTTATTTTATTGTACTAATTTATTGTAGTGATTAAATTGTAGCTTTCAAGATAACCAATGTCAAGCTGAAATCGCCTCGTCCAGTAAAGAGGCATATCAAAATATGGGAGTGGAAATTGCAGAATTCAACGCATACAAAAGTTACCAGGTTTTTCATCCTGTTCTTCGGTGTCATCAGTATCTCTACCGCGGCGATATTCATTCGGTTTGCGCAAAAAGAAGCTGATTCCCTCGTCATTGCCGCGGCGCGTATGACCATTTCAGCCATCCCATTAATCCCTATCATTTTGATAAGCCATCTAAATGATATGAGAAGGTTTACCAGAAAGAATTTATTGCTTTCATTTTTATCGGGTTTCCTTTTAGCGTTGCATTTTGCAGCATGGATCACATCATTAGAATACACATCTATAGCAAGCTCTGTGGTGATCGTCTGTACAACACCGATTTGGGTGACTCTTTTTGGCGCTATCGCCTATCATGAAAAGGTGAGAAGAAATACAATTATTGGTATTTTGTTAGCGCTGGTGGGTGGAGTTCTTGTCGCTCTCAATGAAAATTGTGTCCTAAACTTCTCTGGATTGGTCTGTGGTTTTCGCGCTTCTGGCAATAATGGTACTCAGGTTTTAGGAAATGTTTTGGCATTTATCGGGGCACTCATGGCAGCAGGTTATCTAATTATTGGAAAGGAGGTTAGAAAACAGGTCAGCCTGGTTCCATATGCTTTTGTTGTGTATTCTTCTTCTGCGGTGATTCTGTCGCTTTTGGTGGTGATTACACGGACGCCGGTAAAAATTTATCAGCCGGTTACGTATATTTTCCTCATCTTGCTCGCGATTATCCCTCAGCTAATTGGTCATTCATCACTGAACTGGGCATTAAAATATTTATCCACTACCTATGTCTCGATTGCTCAAATGGGTGAGCCGATTGGTTCGACGATCCTGGCAATTTTCATTTTCCAGGAAATTCCATCCGCAATAAAAATATTAGGTGCAGTATTTATCCTGGCAGGAATTTTCACTGTTTCCAGAAGTTCGATTTCAACGTAAGCTAGATTTGTTGTTAATCTGTTGTTGACATTCTGCTGTACATTTGATTCATGTGTCTGATATTTTTCAACAAAGTTCCATTCTGATAATGATGATCCATGCGCCAGGACCAATTGCCGGACTGTTTTCCTGGAAAATTCATTCTTGCAGATGTATCCAGCCTTAAGAAATCTTGCATTGGTGCTACTGCAAAATTCGCAACTGAAGCCCATACTTCACGAATCAGCTCCCAGGCGATATCAATCCCGCTATTGCCAGAATATTCGGAATAGAATGATTTTTCGCTTTCTGGTGCAGTACTATACCATCCAATTGAGGTGTCATTATCATGCGATCCGGTGTAAGCAGCAGTATTTCTTACATAGTTATGCGGAAGAAATACATTTTTATCATCATCAGAAAAAGCAAACTGCAAAATTCGCATACCCGGCAGGTCGAATTGATCTCTCAATTCAATCACATCTGGGGTTATTTTTCCCAAATCTTCAGCTATGATCGGTAATTTGCCGAGCTTATCCAAAATTGTATTGAATAAATCTGCTCCAGGACCAGGCATCCATTTGCCAATCTCAGCAGTTGGCATGTTTGCTGGTACTTCCCAATATTCGGCAAAACCTCTGAAGTGATCCAATCGAAGGATATCTACCAATTTGAGGGAAGATGTGATCCTGTCTATCCACCATGAGTACCCATTTTTCTTGTGAATTTCCCATTTATATAATGGGTTGCCCCAAAGCTGCCCGGTTGGGGAGAAATAATCAGGTGGAACGCCGGCAACAACAGATGGAAAACCATTAGGGTCCAGGAAAAACAGGTGTGGTTGAGCCCAGGCATCCGCACTGTCGTGGGAAATGAATAAGGGGATATCTCCGATGATCTTTATATTTAGGGAGTTGGCATAGGTTTTTATTCGGTTCCATTGCCTGAAAAACAAGAACTGGTAATACATGATCTCCTGAAGGAGTTCATGATTGTCTTGTTTGAATTTAATCATTAATTCATGTTGACGGGTTCTGAATCCAATTTCCCATTCAATCCAAGGTTTGCCGCCATTTATGTCTTTAAGAGCGCTGAATGCTGCATAGTCCTGAAGCCAGGAGGATTGTTCATGCTGAAAATGTATAAACTCCTTCAATTGGACGGGATCATTTTGTTTTATATATGCATGGTAGGAACGATGTAAAAGTTTTTTCTTCCAGTTTATGATTGGCCCAAAATCCACCCGATCTAGAGGAAAATCAGGACGATCAGCGATATCTTCCAACATTAGCAATTGTTCATCCAAGAGCAAGGCAGCAGAAACCAGGAATGGATTACCTGCAAATGCAGAAAAACACTGGTAAGGGGAATCACCATATCCAGTTGGTCCAAGCGGTAGAATTTGCCACAATCCACACCCGCAATCGGCAAGGAAATCTACCCACCGGAAAGCTTCCGGGCCGAGATCGCCAATTCCATCGGGGCTGGGCAGGCTGGTTGGATGAAGCAATATCCCTGAACTACGATCAAAATTCATTAGTTAACTTCCTTGATTTGATGAAATCACCCTTCTTAACAGATGGTGTTTGATAATCCTGCAGGGTTACATCTGTGTCCACGATTGCACCACCTTCGATGGTATAGTTTTCCGGTACAATACTGGACTTTCCGATCATTGTGATAACCGGTTTTGTACCCGTTGGGCTTGTTCCAATCGAGCTCCCTCGCCTATGATCACTCGTTTATCCAGAATTGCATAATGGACTGATGCATTCGTGCCAATCTTCGTATCAGTCAAGATAATGGAATTGCTGATCTTCGCTCCACTGCCAACAGTCACCCCTGGTGACAGAACACAATTTTCAACGACTGCACCTGATTCGATATGGCAGCCATCGGATATCATGCTGTTCGTAATTTTGTGTTCACAATTCAAAAAAACAGGTGGTCTTTCTTCTGTCCTTGTGTGAATGACCCAATCACGATTGTTGAGATTGATAGATGGCGGTGATTTTAACAAATCCATATGCGCCATCCAATAAGTATCGATAGTACCGACATCTACCCAGTACCCGGAATATGGATATCCAAATATTCGGTAATTATTCTTTAACATTTTTGGCAGCACATCCTTGCCAAAATCATGAGAGGAATTCGGATCAAGGTGATCTTCGAGCAAAATTTGATCGAGGGTTTCCATTGAAAAGAGGTAAACACCCATATTTACATTGTTCGATGTCGGATGTTTTGGCTTTTCAAGGAAATTTACAACTTCATAATCCTGATTGACCTCCACGATGCCAAATCTTGAGGCTTCTTCAAGCGGCACTTTAATCGTAGCCATGGTCAGGTCAGCTTGATGATCGAGATGGAAAGTGATCAATGGTTCGTAATCCATGGCATATATGTGATCTCCTGAAAGGATTAGAACCAGATCAGGATTTCCTCGTTTGATGAAGGAATAATTCTGTTGGATGGCATCCGCTGTTCCGAGGAACCAATCCGAATTGCGGCGTGCTTTGTATGGAGTATATATTCTGACACCACCGCTGAAATCCCGATTGAGATCCCAGGGACCGCCAGCGCCAATGTGCTCAATTAATGAGTGCGGGCGATATTGGGCAACGATCATCACATCATAGATATCCGAGTTGACGCAGTTTGAGAGTGTAAAGTCTATGATCCGATATTTCCCAGCAAATGATACTGCGGGTTTCGTGCGTTTTGCAGTAAGAACGCCCAACCTCGAGCCTTCTCCACCTGCCAATATGATCGCTCTAACCTTCATCCTGCCTCCCTGGTTCCTGCAAATTAATTGACTAGCCGCTCATACACTTCTACATATTTTGCGGCTGATAAGTCCCATGAAAAATCCTTTGACATGGCATTTTGTTTGACAATATTCCAAAATCTCTTTTTTTGAAAATCAGCAAAAGCTTTCGACATTTTTACAGCGAATACATTAGGATTAAGCTCATCAAAAAGGTAGCCTGTACCCGGTTCGGTTTCTCTCGTTTGAATGATCGTATCCTTCAAACCGCCTGTCGATCGGGCCAGTGGAATTGTGCCGTAGCGCTGGGAGATCATCTGAGAAATCCCGCATGGTTCATAACGCGACGGCATCAGGAATATATCAGCGCCAGCGTAGATGAGATGCGCCAATTCGGGGTTGAAATCATAAATACCACGGACCTTTTCCGGCATGGCTTTTTCTAAATTTCGAATTTGCAATTCCAGGTATGGGTCTCCTGTACCCAGTAATACACATTGCCATGACTCGGATGGTTTTAGTTTGTAGAGGCTCTCGACGATAAGATCGATGCCCTTCTGATAATCGAGACGACTCACAGTAGCCATAACTGGAATGTTCCTGGCTATCTTTAGGGCGACCTTTAATTGCAATGCGGCTTTATTTTTTCGTTTAATGTCCAGGGTTTCACCATCGTAATTTGAATTTAGCAAAGGGTCTGTCGCGGGATTCCAGTTGGATGTATCTATCCCATTCAAGATGCCAATAATTTGTTCATTCCTGTGGATGAGAAGGTGTTCCAGTCCACAGCCAAATTCAGATGTTTGAATTTCCTGCGCATAGCCAGGAGAGACAGGGATGATCAGATCAGCAGTCGCCAATGCCTTGGGGAGGGGCAGTCTGCGTGCCCAACCAGGCAAGTATGGATGGTCACATTCAGGGATATCATATTTCAATTCAACTTTATCCACCCCAGTCCCAAGGAATGGCAAATTGTGGACAGAAATGACCGTTTTTATTTTCAGGTTTTTATACCCATCAACGGACTTAATAGCAAATATGGCGAGGGCGGTGTGCCAATCATTTGCATGAATAATGTTTATTGGCCAATTAAGGAATTTCGGCAAGTGAAGCACAGCCAATGAAAAAAAGGCATACTTTTCTGCATCCAGCGTAGAATCATTTGAATAGGGGGTGGGCGAAGTCTGGATAGGTCCTCCATCCAGAAGGTAAAACGTAGTCTCTCCGTTGTGGTACTCATAAACCTCAATTGGTTCATCAAAGCCTGTAAGATCTATCGAATACGAACCAAGATGTGAAATTAGTAAACCTTTCTCTTTGATAACCGGGTGGAAAGGAATTGCCACACGCACTTCAATGTTCTTCATTGAAGATTTGTTCAGACGATTGATCGCCAATGGCAATGTCCCCGCAACATCACCCAGACCGCCAATCTTGATCAGAGGATCGGCTTCTGCTGCGAGAAAAAGAACATGGATGGATGCTTCGTCCTTCGTCATTTCACCTGTCTGAGTAATTCGAAGTAATCCTGGGTAACCACTTCTCCCGGTTTCTGTATTAGAAGTGCCAAAAGTTGAGAAACTTTCTTGGATTTCAATCTGGCATCCTGGCGGCTCCAGGTTCTACTCTTGATTTCAAGGAAAATTCCCAGATCGGGTTTAATTACCGTGTCTATATTTATGAAGAATTCTGTGTCCTGGAATTTTACTAGGTATCTCAAACGGTCTTTTTCAATAAAATCTTCAGTCGCTGGATTAAAATACTCACGATAAAAACGCAGACTCTGAGTGGCTGGCGCAATGTAGCGGCTTCTGGAAAGGTAAATATCAGTTGACTTTTGATGTTCTTTGGATGGACCAATGAGTGTCAATCGGTATCGAACCTGGTCAACTTCCCCATTGACATTAATAAAATCGTCTTCGCGATACCTCAACCTACTCTTTTCTTCGTCGTCAAATTGGAAGTAAGTGTCATATTCATGGTAATGCCGCTTGCGAATTATTTCGATCACCGGATTATTTATGGCATCAATAACAGGTTCGGGTTCATCAATGCGTACTTTGACCTGCACTTCAAAGCTTTCCTCTTCCAAAGCGCCGCCGATAGCGATGAGCTTGGACAATACAGATTTTTCTCTGACAAATAGGAATTTGTCAATTTTCTTTGCATATTCCTGCGCGCCATCAAGTAAATCTTTTTCATTCAACGTAAGGAGTTCTTTGTTACGCATGATAAATTTTCCGTTTACCATGACATCTGTTACATCGTTCGCGTGGGATGTATATATGATCTGGGCATATATTCCATTTGGATCACGTCCGAAACTGGGGCTATTGTGAATGCCTGAAATATCCAGCAGGATCAAATCGGCTTTCTTACCCTTTTCAATGGAGCCCGTGATATGCCCAATGTGCATTGCCTGGGCACCAATGCGGGTTGCCATTGTCAATATAGTTTTCGCGGGTAAAGCGGTTGGGTCATTTGAGAATCCTTTTGCGAGCAAGGCAGCCAGGCGGATCTCTTCAAACATATCCAGGTCATTATTTGAGGCAGGCCCGTCGGTGCCTATACCTACGTTTAAACCTGTTTCCAACATTTTCTTGATAGGCGCCACACCAGAGGCAAGCTTTAAATTGGAAGAAGGATTGTGTGCAATACCAGCGCCGGCATGCAGCATTGTGCGCATTTCTCCTTCATCAATGTGTACGCAATGGGCAGCCAAAACTTTTGCTTCGAACAAGCCTTGTTTTTTTACATAGGGAATGACTGGCATGCCATGTTCGTTTCGCATATTCTCCACTTCAAGTGCAGTTTCAGAAAGATGCGTGTGGAGAGGTATATCAAATTCAACCGCCAATTGGGCAGATGCTTTGAGAATCTCAGGTGTGCATGTGTAAGGTGCATGTGGAGCGACAGAGGGAACGATCAATGGATGATTGACCCATCGCTTGATGTAGTCCCGGGTATATTCAAGTGACTCATCAAATGAGTCGGCATCTGGTGTAGGAAATTTAAGGATGGATTGTGAACAAACCGCACGCATGCCTGCGGCTGCGGTCGCTTTTGCAACATCCTCTTCGAAATAGTACATGTCTGCAAAGCAGGTTACTCCGCTGCGTATCATCTCGGCGCAAGCTAAGGACGTACCCAGTTGAACAAAATCTGGAGATACAAATTCTCGCTCGACTGGCATCATGTAACCCATCAACCAGACATCCAAACGAAGATCATCTGCCAGTCCGCGCAAAAGGGTCATGGGGACGTGGGTATGGGCGTTGACCAGTCCTGGCATTAGTACTTTGCCGCCACAATCGACAACATTTGTACTGGAATAATCCTTCGAAATTGAATCTGCAGGTCCAGATGCGACTATCTCACCATTCTCCACCGCAACGGCGCCATTCGAGAATAGATTGTATTCGTTATCCATGGTCAATACGATCGCATTTGTAAAGATAGTATCTACATTCTTCATAAGTTTTCCTTTTCGATTTCACGAGAAATAAAATAACGGCGGAGGATATCCAAAATGAGATTAATTGCCCACTGGACACCATTTTCAGGGGGACCGCCGAATTTTCGGCAATTTCTAGTCATTTTACCCTGGTCAAGAATATTGCATTCAAGCATGGAAATGCCTTCTTTTTGATCAAATGAGCATCCAACGATAAAATGATCAGATCGATCCTCACTGTGTCGGATCATCATTTCCTCTAATTCACCACTGAAAAGAATTCCATCAATCCGCTTTGATTGTAAAGGTAATTCTGAAAGTTCGTTGAAATAACTCGATAAAGTTCCGTTAAATCCAAATTCAATGATACAAATATTTCTCCCGGATGGAATGATTTTGGCTAATCCATCAATGAGCAGGTCTCCATCGTATCCATAAATGTTATCTCCCAATAATAGTTTAATGTCATCTATTGTTTCGGAAATCATTTTATCGGCTGATTTGATTGTATTGGCTTTTGCTGCAACACGAATATCCACCTGGCCGGGTTTCGCAAGTAATCCGACAGTTGGATTGGATAATTTTTCAAATTCGCTGATGATCATATCCAAATGAGATTCCCCCATTCCTGCAACGTGGATCACTCTCGAGCGAATGACCTGGTGTTGGGTGGAAAGACCATCCAGATAAGGAAGAATAAAATTGAGTCATCTGGTATTCCATTTCTTTTGGGACACCAGGAATGCTGAAAATACTTGCATTTCCAGTTAATACATAAAATCCCGGAGCAGTACCGATAGGATTGTGGATGGGCTGTGCTGTTCCGGGAAGAAAGGCCTGGCGTTTGTTGTTCTCCGATGGAGTTCTCCCTATACGAGAGAAGTAAGCGTAAATTTCATCCCATAAATCGGAGTGGAAAACCAGAGGCTGATCGATAGCTAGTGCAACAGCCTCCCTGGTTGGATCATCAACTGTGGGTCCTAGACCACCGGTGGTGATGACGATATCTGCTCTATTTAGGGAATCCCGGATGGTTTGAGCTATCCTGGCAGGGTTGTCACCAACCGTATGTGTTCTGAAGAGGTCTATGCCGCAAGTCATCAATTGGCGCGCGATAAAAGCAGTGTTTGTATCCTGGATTTCTCCCAAAAGGATCTCTGTCCCAATCGTAATTATCTCTGCGGATGTCATAATGATAACCTTACTTGATTTTATCATCGAATGCCTTCGAGGAAAAAAGAGTAAACTTAGACAATTCTGTATGTTGATCATTCCTTTCAAGGATAAAATTTGATGAGAAAATTTAGATGATATGAAAGCAAAACAAAAACATCCCGGGCACAACCAGAGACTTGGAAAGTGGGGGGAGCAGTTAGCGGCAAAATACCTACTAGGATTGGGTTATCAGGTTCTGGGCAGTAATCATCGGACACCGTATGGCGAGATCGATATCCTGGCTAATGATGGTGGCGTTCTCGTTTTCGTGGAAGTGAAGACTAGATCATCGACAGCGCTTGGCAACCCTGAAGGATCAGTTACACCCAATAAGCAAAAACACATATTGGAATCAGTACAACACTACCTTTCGGAACAAGAGAATGTGATCGAGGATTGGCGGGTGGATGTTGTTGCTATCACCGGTCAACCCGATCAACCAGATATTGATATCCAGGTATTCCAAAATGCATTATTTTTCTGATTCAAAACCCCTGATTGTATTTCTTGGCCCAACAGCATCTGGTAAAACAGAAGCCGCTATTAGATTGGCACTGGCGATCGATGGAGAGATCATCTCCTGTGATTCGAGGTTGTTTTATCGTGGAATGGATATAGGAACAGCGAAGCCATCTCCGGAAGAGCGGGCAATTGTCCCGCATCACATGATCGACATTGCTGATCCAGACCAACCTCTTAGCCTTGCTGTTTTCCAAAAGACGTGTGTAAGAATAATTGGGGAATTGCACGATCGCGGGAAAATTCCGATATTGGTTGGCGGAACAGGACAGTATATTTTTGCAATCACAGAGAAATGGGAAATCCCCGCCCAGGCGCCCTCAGATAAAATGAGGACAATCCTGGAAAAACTTAAAAAGGATGAAGACGGGGATGGGTTATTTCGATATCTGGAAGTGCTGGATCCATTGGCTGCGATGTCAATTGATAAACGGAATGTACGGCGGGTGATCAGGGCTTTGGAAGTGATCTATATGAGCGGGAGGAAATTTTCCAGCCAGAAAAGCAAAGGTGATCGACCATATCAGACAATTACAAATTGGGATTGATTGGACGCGCGAAGAGCTGTATCGACGGATTGACTTGCGCATAGCCAACATGTTTGATCAAGGCTTGATCGATGAGGTAAGAGGACTGATTGCCAAAGGATATACACCTGATTTACCAGGGATGAGTGCGATTGGTTATAATGAAGTTACACAATACTTGAAAGGTTTGCTCACTTATCCGGAATGTGTGGCTTTAATCAAACGAAAAACCCGGCAATACGTTCGGCGTCAGGCAAATTGGTTCAAGGCAGAAGACCCTGATATTCATTGGGTCAAACCCGCAGATGTTGAAAATATAGATAGCCTCATGAATCTGATCAAAAAGGAGGAAACCATAAATGATTTCTTCACACAACGATGAAACATATCCTCCAGAAGTTCCACGTAACTTAACTTATCCAAGCTTAACTTTAGGGGATATCCTAAATAGGGCGGCAGAGAAACGACCGTTTAATCCGTGTATCCTGTTCAATTCTCAAAAGTACAATTTTCGACAGGTAGATCAGATTTCTGATCGAATAGCAGATGGTTTACTTTCCATAGGCTACAAGAAGGGAGATCGCATCGGGATCTTATTACCGAATATTCCACAATTTGTTTTTGCATTTTTTGGAATTCTTAAAATGGGGGGAATTGTAGTAGCGATAAACCCTAATTATCAAACTAGAGAAATAAAACAGCAGGTAATCACTGCTGGTGTTACTGGTTTGTTTTTGCTCGACACACGAATTGATTTATCCACTGAATTATTAACAATTACAGCTGTCCATAAATTTATTCACACCAAACCAGAGGAATATCTCTCGGCAATGGATATTGCTACAAAATCCATGAGTGAGAAAAAATCCAAACCATCAAGCGTCATCAGCCTGGAGAATCTGATTTCTTTGCAGCGCTCAGTAAAGATTAAGCAAAATTTCAAAATAAAACCAGATGATGCTGCAATATTTCAATTCAGCGGTGGAACAACCGGTACTCCAAAAGCAGCCATAGGGTTACACCGGAACGTTGTTGCCAATGTATTTCAGTTTCGAGCCTGGCTACATTCTATCGAAGATGAGCATAACCCATTTCTTGTCGCCATTCCATTATTTCATGTTTACGGTATGGTGCTAGGAATGGTATTGGCTATCTTGATGGGTTGCCCGATGATATTGATCGAAAGAAGCGCTGATATAACTGAAATATTCAAACAAATCAGATTAGAAAAGCCTTCCGTATTTCCATGTGTGCCCAGTCTCTTTTATGCCATGCTGCATTATGCTGACCTGGAAAATTATAAGGAGGATCTGAAGGTCCTTAAGGTATGTGTGTCCGGTTCAGCATCTTTACAGCCAGAAGTGAAATCCGCATTCGAAAAACTTATTGGTGGCAAGCTGATTGAAGGATATGGTCTATCAGAAGCGCCAACAGCCACCCACTGCAATCCAATTTCGGGTGATAATAAAACAAGTTCGATTGGACTCCCCCTTCCAGATGTTGCCTGCCGTTTGATCTCTTTGGATGATGGGCGTAGCGAAGTAGAAACTGGACGACTGGGGGAATTGGTAATACGGGGACCTCAAGTGATGAAGGAATACTACAACAACGAAGATGAAACAAAGACAGCTCTGCGGGAAGGATGGTTATATACCGGGGATATCGCCTGGAAAGATAGCAAAGGGTATTATTTTATCAAGGGGCGGAAGAAGGACCTGATCAAAGTGGGTGGTTTACAGGTTTGGCCACAGGAAATAGAAGAAGTTATCCAATTGCTTGAAGGTGTTAAAGAAACAACCGCTGCAGGAATACCGGATGACTATTTAGGCGAGGTAGTCATTGCCTGGGTGGTACTCAAGCCAGGTTCTTACTTGAAAGAAGCTGATATACTGGCTCATTGTTCGGAGAATATTGCCAGGCACAAAGTCCCTGCGAGGATATTGTTTATAGACCAATTACCCAGAACGACAGTGGGAAAAGTCCTTCGACGAGAATTGGTAAGCTCATTAAATCAAAAAAAGATTGACGAATAGCTCGTCAATCTTTTTTTTGTCCTTTGATTTTCTTCCTAAAGTATTACGGGAGTGCTGCTCTTTTTTGTGTTTGGGGTTGGGAAAATCGATTCAAATTCATCACGGTTGATTGTCTCAACTTCCAACAAGCGTGCTGCAACTGCGTCCAATTCTTTGCGATACTTGACCATTAGTTCCTTTGCATTTTTATATGCATTATTTACAATTTCGCGGACTTCCGCGTCGATCTTTTCGGCTACAGCTTCTGAATAATCTCGCTGTTCTGAGATTTCGCGCCCGAGGAAGATCATTTCCTCTTTTTGACCATACACCATCGGCCCCATCTCAGCACTCATCCCAAGCCTGGTGACCATGTTTCTTGCTAATTGGGTGACCCTCTCAATATCATTGGAAGCACCGGATGTATAGTCATCAAATACCAACTCTTCAGCTACGCGTCCGCCTAGCAATCCGATGATTTCAGATACTAATTTCTTCCTCGATACAAGTGTCAAATCCTCTTCTGGGAGACCACGGGTGAAACCACCGTACATCCCTCTAGGTACAATGGTGATCTTCTGCACTGGATTAGCTTCCGGGAGAGCGTTCATCAGTATTGCATGTCCAGCCTCATGGTAGGCTACGATTCGTTTTTCATCTGCTGTGATGAGGCGGCTCTTGCGCTCCGGACCGGCAATAACGCGTTCGATGGCTTCTTCTAGTTCAGACTGGCCAACGACTTTTTTGTTTCTCCTGGCTGCCAGGATGGCGCCCTCATTTACCATATTTTCGATATCAGCGCCGACAAACCCGGGGGTGGATTTTGCAAGAATAGCAAGATCAACATCTGGCGCTAATGGCTTACCTTTGACATGTACTTTCAAAATGGCTTCACGCCCGCGAACATCAGGGCGATCCAATACTACCCGTCGGTCAAAGCGGCCTGGGCGAAGTAATGCCGGATCAAGGATATCAGGGCGGTTTGTAGCAGCCATGATGATCACATTCGTATCCGTATCAAAACCATCCATCTCAACCAACATCTGGTTCAGGGTCTGTTCGCGTTCATCGTGACTGCCGCCTAGTCCTGCGCCACGTTGACGTCCAACCGCATCAATTTCATCCACGAAAACTATACATGGCGAATGACGTTTGGCCTGTTCAAACAGGTCGCGGACACGGCTGGCGCCGACACCAACAAACATTTCAACAAATTCAGAGCCGCTGATCGAGAAGAACGGTACACCCGCTTCGCCTGAAACCGCCTTAGCAAGCAAGGTCTTACCGGTTCCCGGTGGCCCAACGAGCAGGACACCTTTTGGAATTCTGGCGCCTAAAGCGATGAATTTTTGAGGTTCGCGTAAGAATTCGACAACTTCTTTTAATTCTTCTTTAGCCTCTTCCACGCCGGCAACATCGACAAAAGTTACTGTGGGTTGGTCGCCGCTGAACATCCTGGCCTTGGATTTACCGAAGGTCATGGCTGCATTATTGCTGCCCTGCGCTTGACGGAAGATGAACCAGAATACGCCTGCGAGTACAATGAACGGCAGTATGTATCCTAAGGCGGTTATTATGCCCAGCCATGCGCTGGGTGGCTTTACTTCAAGCTTGATCTTTGCTGGTTCGAGTTCCACTGACGTGACGCCAAGATCAAGAAGCTGTTGCACCAGAGTTGCATTGGGTTCCTTGTTGGATAATTTCTCTCCATCAGCATAGATCACACGAAGTTTGTTTTCATCCGCTACAATACGGTTTACTTTTCCAGCCTGGACATCCGCAGCCAATTGATTGATAGTCAATACTTCTTGAGCGCCGCTGGATTGTCTGAAACTGTAAAATAACATTGCAACAATTGCTATGAGCAGGAACAGGTAAATTACATAAGATTGGTTACGAGACTTCACAGATACCTCCAGTATCTACGATATTTCAAATCATTTGAGGTTGATTATACCAATCAAAAATCCATATTGTGACTGGTTGTTGAATATCTTTGATGATTCTTATACATTTCTTATATGTGAAAATCTGCAATTTCAATTTAATTGCATAATCCAGGGAATAACATCACTTTGCGAACCAGTTCCGATATTTGGATCCTTTGATTCCCACGATTCATTTCCATTGATCCGAAAACACTTCATACCGATCTTCCGGGCTGGCAGGATATCCATTTCTATATCATTGCCAACCATTACACATTGCTCAACCTTGGCATCTACAATATTCAAGATTTCCTGGTAGTATGACGGGTTTGGCTTTGTAAAGTGGAAAACCTCATAGCTGGAGATCAACGTAAATGGAGTTGTGGCAGGATTCAGCCCGGCCCAATTCAACCGATGATGAATAGCTTTCAAAGGAAAGAGTGGATTTGTCGCGACAATTACATTCATATTAAGCGAAAGAGCGTCCTGAACCATTTTTACAGCCGAAGGTATTATTGAAGTATATTTTTCAAGTGTAGGGAACACATTATCATAAAAATCCTCAAGTTGAGGGTGGATATCGGCTTTACTAACACCAATACCAGGATAGAAGATTTTATCAAAAGCCTGTTCAAGGGTGACGGAGGGGTCTTTATTCAGCATCATTGCCTGGGTTCCCCCCATCAGGTTTGGCAGCATTAATTCAGGAGTTACATAATTTGAGATATGAGAGGATAAAGCCCTATAGTAGGGTGGTGCGAAAACTTCCATGGAATTTTGTAAAAGCGTATCATCCAGATCAACTAATAAATACTTGATCATTTTGCTTCTCCTTGTAGGCATATTAATTAACAAAGGGCAGGGTTGTGCCTGCCCAGATGAAATTCGGTACGTTCTGTATTATCAGCAGAAAGTTCGAGATTTATTAGACACGTGTGACGTAGCTGCCATTACGGGTATCCACCCTGATCGTATCACCTTCAACGACGAAATATGGACAGCTCACCTCAAGACCAGTTTCTGTTTTCACTTTCTTAGTAACACCGGTTGCGGTATCCCCTTTAACAGCATTTTCAGCCCAGGTAACTTTTAGGTCAACTGAGGTGGGGAGATCAATATCAATCGGCTCATTTTCAAAGAAAGTAAGTTTGACCTCTACTCCTTCTTTTAGAAATCCTGCGGAATCACCGATCACATTGGAGCCAATAGCTGGTTGTTCAAAAGTTCCAAGGTCCATAAAGTGGTAAAGGTCGCCATCGGAGTAAAGATATTGCACATTGTGGAAATCCAACCTCACATCCTGGATTCGGTCTCCTGATTGAAATGTTTTTTCCAGGGTTGTGCCAGTGCGCACATTGCGAGCTTTGACTTTGATGGATGCATTTCCACGCCCGGTTTTATTGTGTGAGTAGTCCAATACTTTATAGAGCGTGTCATCCAGTAAAAAAGTAACACCTTTTCGTAAATCATTTACATCTATCATTTAACAATCCTCATACTATGGTTTCAATTCAACGGTTGATTATAGCCCAGCCCGGCAGGCATGACAAGCGAAAATTAATTAAATTTCTCTGTTTTGTGAGAAATGAAATTCTACTTATTCTTTTATAGACTGGATAGTGTGTTCTTGTGAATTAGGCAGGTTATGTAGCTGTGCAATTGCATGTGGGAGTATCCCTTGAACAAAACCCAGACTTTCAACCGCCCCTTTTGGGCTTCCAGGGAGATTAATAATGATCGAACGATTACAAATTCCAGCGACTCCTCGGGATAGCATGGCGTGGTGAGTGATTTCCATGCTGCAAAAGCGGATATGCTCGCTAATCCCAGGTATTGGTTTCTCAATAACCGCGGTTGTTGCTTCAGGTGTTACATCTCTGGATGTGACGCCTGTTCCGCCAGTAGTGAGGATGATGTCACAGGTATCCGTTTCACATAGACGAGTTAACTCAATTTTGATGGCATCGAAATCGTCGGGAATGATCTTATAACAGGATATTTTGCCGCCCTTGGATTGAATATACTCTGACAAGGCGGGGCCGGATGTGTCCGGCCGTTCTCCACGGGAGGACCTGTCCGATATGGTTAACACAGCGAAACGAAGGTTATTCAATCGAACTCCTTACCCATGATGAAAACATCCATCTTATACCAACCTAATTCCTTATAGTAATCTATTACAGAAGGGTTTTCAGGCATGATCATTAGATAACTCTTGATGCAGCCCTTTGCTTTTAGTCGCGTTTCCACTTCTGCCATCAGCGCTTTTCCGACGCCTTGTTTACGCATATTTGGCTCGACAGCCAGGTGATAGACCATACCGCGGCGGCCGTCAAAACCGCCGATAACAGATCCGATAATACTGTTACTGACTTCAGCAACCAGGAATAAATCAGGAGAATAATTTAGTTTTTTTTGAATTTCTTCTGGTGTATCAGATCGAGCAAAATTTACACCGGGACCAGACGCTTTCCAAATTTCAACCAACCTGGCGTAATCATCTGGAAAAAGAAATTCGCGAATGACAACTTCTAGCATTGATCAATCTTCCATATCCGTCAATTTTCGCCATTCACCATGGATGCCGTTTGGAGTTACCCCAAAGAAGTAGCGGTTTCCCTGTGGAGCCCTTAAGATAAGGTCGAAATTTGACCCTTTTTTCTGATCAGAACCGTATCATAATACCATACACGTCCATTCCATTCTGTTCGTACCGATTCGGGTTTATTATTCAATTCTTCAAACCTGTCGATGGCGTAATGCCAGAGCCGCCTGGCAGATGAACGGGTAACATTCTTAACGATGTTGCCGTTGCGTAGATCACGCATAGCGTAATATTTTACGCCATTCCTTAAATCCATCGGCATGACTTCCACACCTGTTCTTGGTGCATTGTTTTCTGGATCCCCTTGTTCCGTTTGGATTTCAGAGGTTGTTTCTTTTTCCTGTGAGACTGCATTAGCAGGTGGTTCTTGAACCTGAATGTTACCTTTGCGTAAGACAAGGCTGACAATTTCATCACGGACAGCTAATCCAGTTTCTGCTTCGTTGCGTATGTAGATTTTGTTGTCATCCACAGCGTAGGGCGGATCATCTCCGCGAGGCACCAACACGCGCAGCAATTTTTTCCCGCGAAATTCATTGATGTCAATGTTGCAATGAAGCGGGGGGCTGATCTTGTTATTGATCTCTTTTTCAAGGTTGGCAGCAGCCCGATCAATATCCGGTATGCCGGCGGGTATTTTATGCAAGTCGTGGCTGATGCCCAGGTAGAGGGTGCCGCCGTTCGTATTCGCGAAGGCACAGATGTCGGATACAACTGTATATAATTTTCCACCCTTGGTGGAAGCCGATTCATGAAATTCTTGAATAATATTAGGTCCGTCTTCAAGCGCAGATTGGATGAAATCGTATGCAGGTTCTTCTTTTTGCCGGTGCGGACGGGTGCGGGCAAAGTCATTACTTTGAAATAATTCAAAGATGGCGGTGAAGCTCAACTCTGGCAATAAGAAATCGGTGGTACGATCTCCAACTCCAATATTCTTCCTTTTTACAGGATCAGCAAATAAGCGATGAGAGTCGGATCCCTGGATGCTATGCATGCGGCGTGGGTATTCCGGTTTGGTGCCGTTGAAGAACCAGCTGGTTGAACGAGGCCCTTTGATGTCCAGGTCGGTTACTTCAAGAGCATCCAAATTAGTATCCTGCGTATAGGCTATCTTTGTCTGGCCGCCGAAATTGAATCCACGCATGGCAACACCATTGGATGAATTGGCGTGCGCGGCAATTGTGATGCCGCCTGCTTCTTTGATCTTGCGGTAAACTGTCAATACATCAGACGTGGCGCCGACCGTTGCTGATCCTTCATCCAACAATTCAGGAGGGATATTCAAATTTAATAGCAAATGTTCTATCTCGCGGACAGGTTTATCCGGTGAAAACAGACCGATGATATGAAAACCAAAAGTGGCAGTAAATTCAAAACCAGGAATAACAAGTACGTTATCCGTCAACCTTCTGTATTCCTGCAAGGTTGCTTTCTCCGCAGGTAAGATCCTATTCAGCTTCTCAAGCATTTCCAATTGTTCAATTTCTTCGCGCAGGCGGCGATACCCTGACACTGTATTATGGTCAGCAAAAGCCAGAATCTGGATATCTTTAGCTTCAGCCCGCTGCAAAATTTCCATATATGTTACTTCCGGTTGCTGAAAATCGACTGAAGCGGGTGTATGAATATGCAGGTCAGCGTTATACCACCTGAAAGAAGTTTTGTTTGTTTGTTTTCTCACTAATTATTTCCTTATGGTTGCAGTTGTGAATGGATCATTTTGATGAGTTCATCAGGCATGTAGGGTTTTAATATAAAATCATTCGCCCCGAGAGAATAGCAATAGTCCTTCATATCAGAGCCGGAAGTGATGATGATCTTTATGGCTGCTAAGTCAGGCTGCTCTCTGATCTCTTTAAGTATATCCAATCCGCTTAGATTTGAAAGATAAACATCCATTAAGATCAGATCAGGTTCTATTTCCCTTATTTGTTGGATAATGCGCTGTGTTTCTTCCTTCTCAATCTTTGAAGTATCAAAATTTTCCAATCGCAATAATAATTCAAGCAGGTTGATCATGGTTTGATCATCTTCAATAAGGAAGATGCGGTGACGATGTTCATCGGTCATTTATTAACTTTCTTTTATTGCTTTAATTCTAGGCAAATTTGGTTTTAGTAATGCTGTTTTTAAGACATCATCCACTGTGTCCGCATACACAAATTTGATCGTTTTTTTGACTTCTTCTGGAAGTTCTTCAAGATCGATCTGATTGCGCCTTGGTAAAATCACTTTAATGATACCAGCGCGGTGGGCGGCTAAAACCTTCTCTTTAATGCCACCGACTGGCAAAACCAAACCGCGAAGTGTTATTTCACCGGTCATGGCGATCAATGGATCAACCTGTTTCCCTGTGATGAGGGAAACCAGTGCAGTTGCCATGGTTACACCAGCAGAAGGACCATCTTTTGGCTGCGCACCGGCAGGTACGTGCAAGTGGATATCGTTGGTGTCAAAGAAATCTTCTGGTATCTTAAACTGTTCAGCTTTCGATCGAACATACGATAACGCAGCCCGGGCTGATTCCTGCATCACATTGCCGATGGATCCGGTGATCTGGAACCCTTTTCCACCGGTCATTTTTGTTGCCTCGA
The DNA here is from genome assembly GCA_963841805.1 of uncultured Chloroflexia bacterium. Lineage (GTDB taxonomy): Bacteria > Chloroflexota > Anaerolineae > Anaerolineales > Anaerolineaceae > PNON01. The sequence goes on along the minus strand of CAWJEB010000009.1, from coordinate 564,530 downwards.
TAAATAATATTTCCCCTCCGACCGGTGTCCATGCCAAACCAGTGGCCACACCCGGGAGGGAAGTACGAACCGCAATTTCTTCCGAGCCGTAGTGCGTAGGTTTGCCCAGCAAGACTTTTATATTCCTGGGGTTAATGGTAATACTTTTTCCTTTGCCTTCACTCATGCGTGTTACAAATTTTCGACAGATCGACCCAATTTCACGTTCCAAGCTTCGAACGCCTGCCTCCCTGGTGTAATGCTGGATGATTGCCTTAATTCCGTCATCCGAAAATGTAATTTCTTTAGTTCTCAATCCATTTTCTTTTAATTGCCTGGGAATCAAGTAATTCTTTGCTATAGCAAGTTTTTCTCCTTCTGTATATCCGGAGATATCTATGATTTCCATACGATCGAGGAGAGGACCGGGAATGGTATCCAATTGATTGGCTGTCGTGATGAACATCACCTGGGAGAGATCATAAGAAACCTCCAGATAATGATCTCTAAATTCCGAATTTTGTTCGGGATCAAGGACTTCCAATAAGGCGGAACCCGGGTCTCCATGAAAATCAAAAGTGAGCTTGTCAATTTCATCCAGCATGAATACCGGATTGTGTGATTCAGACCTGCGGATCGCCTGTAAAATTCTGCCTGGCATGGCGCCGATGTATGTTCTACGATGTCCGCGAATCTCTGCCTCGTCACGCACCCCACCGAGTGAAATTCGAATGAATTTGCGCCCAAGTGATCTAGCGATGGATTGTCCCAAGGAAGTTTTTCCAACTCCGGGAGGACCGACAAAACATAAGATAACGCCTTCTCGCATTTTTCGGATGTAGTCTGTGTTTTTACTTTTTTCAATTTCAGAGCTGCGATCTTTCCTAAGTTTCCGAACAGCGAGGTATTCCAAAATGCGTTCCTTTACATCCTTAAGCCCATAATGGTCCTCGTCGAGGATTCTACGAGCATGCTGGATATCCAGGTTATCTGTGGTTGTTGTAGCCCATGGCAGGGAGACCAGCCAATCCAGATAGGTTCGTATAACACCGTATTCGGCTGCGGCGGATGGAAGGCGGGACAAACGCTCTAGTTCCCGTTTCGCCTGCTTTTCGGCTTCTGGGGGCATCATAGAGGCTTCCAATTTCTTGCGGAATTCTTCCACATCTGCGGACTGTTCATCACCTTCGCCCAACTCGCGTTGAATGGCTTTTAACTGCTCGCGCAAAAAATATTCACGTTGCACTTTTTCAATCTCTGAGCGAGCTTCATTTTGGATCTTTTGCCCAAGCTCTAAGACTTCTCCTTCACGGGCGAGGATGCCGACAAGTTTGTGCAATTTTTCAGAAACCGAGTTAATCTCTAGGATCTCCTGAGATTCTTCGGGATCCATGCGCTGAAAATTAGCAATGGTATAGATGGTTTGCAGGGGATCTTCAAGCGAAGCGATCGAAGCGACCAGTTCGCGCGGTATGGAAGGTACCAACTCGGAAATATGTTCGAATTGATTTCGGGTATTCCTGGCAAGAGCCTCTATCTCCAGCCCGGTTTCCTGTTCTTCTGGGATGAGTTGTATCCTGGCTTTCAGATATGGTTCCACCTGGGTGAACTCCACCAGTTTGAATCGGGCGATCCCTTGAATTAACAGACGGATCGTGCCATCTGGTGCACGAAAGAGACGGTTGACCACTGCAACAGTACCAATTGAATAAAGGTCGTCAGGGCCAGGATTTTCAAGCTCAGGGTCTTTTGCGGCTACAAGCCCGATTATGCGGTCTTTGGCGACAACGTCATCGATAAGGCGGATGGATCGGGGCTGGCCAATGGTCAATGGGACTGTTGTTTCAGGGTAAACAACCACTCCACGCAGGGGCAGTATGGGCATTTCGTCCGGTAGTTTAGCGAGTAATTCATTCTCCTGTGTAAGTGATCCCCCTTCCTCTTCTGTTTTGGGGTTTACTTTGGTAAGCAAAGGTTGCATGAGCATATCATTCATGATACGTTCATCATTTTTTATCCAATCTATATCTGTTTCAAGGTCTAACCATTTTGATGCGGGCATTCTTTACTCTTCTTTAATTGCTATAATAGTTGGGATGATTTTAGGCAGTGTAACAAGCAAAAAGCCATCATGGTATTCTGCTGTAACAAGACTGCCATCGACAGCAGACGGTAGTTTAATGGTTGAACGGAAATTACCGAAAGGGATCTCCATCTGATGATAAGCCCGGCTTAAATTAATATCTGGTCTTGATCCGCTGAGATCAAGAAGGTTGTCCTCAAGGCTCACGCAAAATTCTTCCTTATTCATTCCCGCAACTTCCATTCGGACAATAAATGCTTGTTCTGTTTCGTAAAAATCAGTAGGTGGGTGCCAGTTGTGAGGGTGATTAACGAAATTCCAGGTCATTCTGCCTTCGCTCATTGATCCTGGCGAATCATGGTTCTTCTCTGACGAAGCCGTCAGTAATTCGTTATCCGGTATGTTTTTCATTTTTTTACCTTAACAGTATATTTTTATACAACTGAGCATATATAATATTATATTACACCTAATAATACTTCATCAGTGTTAGAACTATATATGCAAATCATAGAAAAAGTTATTTTCAAATTCCCCAAAAAAAGAGCGCCCCAGGAGAGACTCGAACTCTCAACCAACGGCTTAGAAGGCCGGTGCTCTGTCCATTGAGCTACTGAGGCAAGAAGGTAATATTATCACATTTGGCAGGGGCGGATACCCATAAAAACCCTTGATCCTGACAAAAGGCGAAGGATCATAATGCCTGGTTTTCCAGTCAATTCTGACAGATCTTCCGGGGTTAGAGGAGTATTGCCGTTGGCGAGGAAAATTCTGAATACATTATCCACAAGGCTATGTGTGGAGGATACAAACCCATCCAATTTAGAGCAATGGGTCATCAATTTCTGTTGTATGCCATCCACTCTATGAATTTCAGCAGTCACCGGATCAATATAATCAATCAGGAGATCAGTCTCCTGAGTGGAAAACACCGCCTGATGTTCGGGACAAAGGAAGTCGTGTAAAAATACACGCGAGTTGTTGTCATGTTCATTCCACCAATCGAAATCTATGTGGAATGGAGTGTTGTTTGTTGGTTTTACCAGGCTATGTTTTCGGGTATCGTGCATAATTACTCCTGCTCAGATCCTTCATTCAATCGATAATACAAATCGCCGACATGGCTGAATGCAGGGTTATTTATTAAATGATGGAAAACCAGCTCTATTGGAATTCGTTTGATCAGATTCACTGCGGCGTAAAGTTCTTCTGCATGAATGTGACCCTGAGGATTTAGTTTTGTCAATTCCTTTGCTATTCGTATCAATGCCTGAGTGGAATTTAATTTCTGCTTGCCGGTGAGATTCCAGATTCCATCCAGGGATTCTACGTCTGGGATGGCTGTGGTCATCCTTTCTTCATATTCAGTACTGATCTGTTGCTTAAGCAAAGCCAGTACCAGGCCGTCATCTGCACCGACAAGAGCTGTGCGTACCCATTCCTTTGTTGGACGATGGTTATTGGCATTGATGATGACGTCGCCGGCTGCGTTTGCTTTGTGGATAGTCAGAACACTTCCTGGAACAATGCCGTTTGAGAGATACCATTCTCTCAGCCCGACAACGTATTTATGCGGCCGAACAACCCAGCCCGGGAAAGGTTCATTACTATCACTATCTATGAATTGAAATTTAATCCGGGGAGATTCAAATGCAATGGGGAAAAGGTGATCAGTGCGCTGAGAAAGCGGTAAACTGCCAGCGCGCCAATGAGGATAGGTCAAAACTACTTTGACCTCATCATCAAGTGGATTGGCTTCATCACCTGGGGAGCGCTCATCATCAAGCTGGGATTCAGTTCTGAGCATTTGCACGTCAAATAGTGACCGGTCAACTGTTTCATCGTTATACTGCAGATAAACAGGGACTTTACGGACATTTTCCGGTTCCAGTTTCTCGAGGAACCAGAGGACATCACCTGAAGGACCTACCTCATCAAAACGAGGATCTTCCTGCAAAGCGAGGTTGAGTGAGAATTCAATTAAACTGGCGCTAACATCAGTCGGCAGGTCCAATTGCGCCATCAAGTCTGGAGTTGTTATGGGACCGCCGCCAGCCATATCCAAGATTGCCTCAGCCAGATTCAGATGACCAACGTTAATATCGAGCAACAATGCGCGTGGGAACCACGCCCCGGCAGTGAGAACCAGGTCATCATTTTGAGAGAGGACTGCCTCCACTTTTTCAAATAAAGTTGGTACATAATTATCGAGGACGAACTCTTTATCCAAGTAATCCAGACCCACTAGAGGATCTTGCGGTGTATTCAGGACATGATCTTCATATTCTGCCGCGAAACTTCTAACATCACCATCCGGCAACTGAACGTCAATGACTTTGAACGGTGAGTATTCTGGGTTTACTCCATCACGAATTGCTGTTACCTCACCAGCCTGCCAGTTGAGAGCACTAAACTGGACAGGATCTCCAATTTTATACGTCTCTTTTGGCGTATATATCCGCCCCTGTTCCGCTTTCTTTTTTGAAAGAGCTTCTTTCTCAATATTTATTCTATATACTATTAGGGCTTCAAGAAGTTGTTTGGTGGTATGTGGTGTTTCAAGCTCGAAGAGATGATTGTTTATAAAATCCAAATCTTCTTTTGTTACTTCAAAGTTATCCCAGTAATGGTTCTCAGTTGTTTTTGCGGCAGATGACATTCCCTAGCCTTATCCTTCAAATTAAATTTCTGTACTTGACTGGAGATATTATACCTTAGGGCGCTTAGGGCGACAAGCAAAGCCTGGAAATAAAAAATCGGGTGTGATTTTCCACACCCGATTTTTTTAATAGTATTGATTTTATACGGTGATATCGTCTGGAGCGCGCATGACTGCATTTGCTTTTCTAACTTCGTCAGTAACTTTGAAATTAAGTTCAGAGCCAACCATTTGCTGGATATATTTCTTAACGGTTGTGTCCCAATATTTCTTGGTGACATAGTAAACACGGGCGCCGCCGAGTTCATGCTGGTATTCTGGCCATGGGTAAGAAGGTTGAGCCATACCGAGCCCCCAACGCATCCATCCATTGTAGCTTTCGTAAGTAGCCCACCATTCCTTGTTTCCGAGTATTTCGAAAGCATAGTAAGCTTTGGCAAAATACATGACAGCACCTATACGGCCACCGCGGGCAAGTGCCATGGTATGGAGCGAAATGTTAACGTCTTCGTTCATTTGGCGACCATTTGCAAAGCCAACCCACAGACCATCGATCAAACCAACCAGGGTATATGGATCTTTCAATCGTTTTCTATACCAACCGAGGATCTCGGAATATACACGGGCGCCAACAATATCATAGAAGTCATGATCGACTTCCATGTATTTCTTGATGTGCTCCAGCATCATAGGGGCTTCTTCAATTTTAGCTTCACGAATATAAAGAGTGCGGCCATCCTTCAATGTAACCATGGCTTCGGGGAAGGGTTTGCAATCCATAGGTGGAGCCTGGAGTAATGGTTCAATTTCACGCACATCAATTTTTAAGACTTCTTCTGATACTTTTTCTGGTGTTTCGATTCTCACTTTTTTTCTCCTTGAATTAATAAAGTTGATAATCTGCCAAAATTATATTTTGGACAGTTTGTTCAGCCGTTCTACATGGGTGGGATCGTAGGCATCGCCGAATTTTGTTTTAGGCATAGATGCTGCTTTTTGCATAAGGGCATCATATTCATCATCCTCAACAAAAGCAACTGCTCGGCCGATGGAGGATTCACCATCCACAAAACGCCATGGGAAGAAACCTACTTGGACACGGCGGTTGAGAAGTAGATCAATATTTCCGCCAAAGCATTCTGCATGGATAATGTGCTTGGGAAATAGGTCAATGTGCATCAATTGATATCTCTCATCATTGTAGAATTCCGCAAGGGATTGCTTGTAGAGTTTCTGAAATACCTTCTCGGCTTCTGCAGCCTGGCGCGGCATCCATGTGCGGATGATGGTGTTCATTGGGTGGTCGGCAGAGCCGCAGTCGACAGCGATCCAACGTAGTTTTTTCTTCGTTGCCCAATCTGCAAATTCCTGGCCTGGGCCTGGATGTTTCACCATGTAGCGAATTTCATCAGCAGTGGGTTGGTCCCAACCAAAGTGATGATAACCGGTATGGATGACGAGAATGTCTCCTTCTTTGACTTCCACACGATCTTCGATCATCTTGCTGGTGTAAACCTGGTAATCACCGGTTGCGTCAGAAAGGTCAACAATGGCTGCATCATGGACGAGGAAGTCCATATCGAGTTGGGCGATATCTTTACCAGCGGTGTAAAAATGGATCTCTCCATCGAGATGGGTTCCCAAATGGTTAGAATGTGTCAATAATTGACCATTTGCGCCATTGGGAGCCAGGCGTTTGAAGTATTTGATCTGTAATGGCTCATAAGTTGGCCATGGTGGTGTTGCAATACCAAATGGGATGGTTAGGTCTATCAGTTTCATTTTATTCTCCTTTTCGATTAGAAACATAACTGAAACAACGTTGAAAAAAAATATTAGTGGAGGAAATCTATTTATCCTCCACTTAATTTTACATTAGATTGTCCCGGACAGGAGGGCAAGTACAACCCCTCCGGCAACAACACTTGCGAGTTGTCCTGCAGCATTCGCTCCCATAGCATGCATGAGAATGAAATTCTCGAAGTCATATTCATTGGCAAACCGCTGAACGATACGAGCCGACATTGGGAAAGCAGAAATTCCAGCTGCACCGATAAGTGGGTTGAATTTCTTTCCGGAAAGTATGTACATTATTTTTCCCATTAGAAGTCCACCGGCAGTATCCATAACGAATGCAATCAGACCAAGAACCAGAATCGCCAAAGTGTACGGCTGCAGGAATGTATCACCGTTCATGGTGCTTCCAATCGTGATACCCAGGAAAAGGGTAACAATATTGGAAAGTTCATGCTGAGCGGCTTCGCTCAATTGATCCACCGCACCGGACTCTCGAAGGAGATTTCCAAACATGAGCGCTGCAATCAATGGTGATGCTTTTGGTGCGATCAGAGATACGACAATGGTGATAACAATTGGGAAGAGCACTCTTACAATCCGAGGTATAGGTACCTTGGTGTAAGGCATGTGGACTGTGCGCTCCTTCATGGAAGTCATCGCACGCATCACTGGCGGCTGGATAATCGGCACCAAAGACATATAGCTATATGCTACCACAGTGATCGGCCCTAAAAGGTGCGGTGCCAGTTTAGACGATACATATATTGCTGTAGGCCCATCTATCGCTCCGATGATGCCGATCGATGCAGCTTCGTTAATTGTGAAGTTGAGCCATGGTGTGTATTTGCTGAGTAATAGACACAACATCAGCGTTCCAAATATGCCTAATTGGCCTGCCGCGCCCAGGATCGCCATCTTCGGATTCTCGAGCAGGGGGCCAAAGTCTGTCATGGCGCCAATGGCAATGAACACGAAGAGGGGGAATAGTTCTGTACTGATACCGGCTTTGTATAGGATGCCCAACATGCCGTCTGGACCGGTAATTCCCGTTAGAGGAAGGTTGGTCAGTATTGCGCCAAATCCAATCGGCAGGAGGAGTACAGGTTCATAATCTTTGGCGATGGCCAGATAGATCAGCAATCCGCCAACCAGCATCATGACGACATTTTGCCAGGTCAACTGCAGAGGAGCTTGTATGATTACGAGCAGGTTTGAAAAATCCATAGATAAGCCTCACTCAAAAGAAACTAAAACGTCGTTATGGGCTACTTTTTGTCCATCAGTCACATGGACTTCTTTTATGGTGCCGTCAAATGGAGAGCGGATCGCATTCTTCATTTTCATTGCTTCCAGGGAAAGCAAGGTGTCTCCACGCTTGACGGTGTCTCCCGACTTTGCTGTTATCAATACTATCGTTCCCGGCATTGGAGAAAGCACTGATTTTCCTGCATTGCCGACCGATTGTGGTTTCGCTACTGGTGTAGATGGAACTTTTACTACCGGTACGGATGCGTGGACTTCACTGGCGACGGGTACATCACTTTCAGCGGGTAGTTCCATCTCCACCTGGTATGATTTTCCATCAACTTCAACTTGAAACGGCGATGAGTTGACATCACCTACTTTTACCGCATACGCTTTACCATTTACGGTGATATTAACTTCTTTCATGCTTTACCACTCCTTTTTATACTAACTCCAATTCCCTGTTTGGCGGTAGATCTGTTGGATACCCACCAACTGCCTTTGCCGTTTTCAAGCGTCGACCCCAGGGATGATAAAGTTTTGGCACGCACATATGTTACAGCTGCAGTGATGACAGCGATGATTTCAGAATCATCTGATGATTCTTCTACTATCGTATCGTTGGTTGAAACTATAGCAGCTTCTGATGACGTTTCGGTTACTTCTGGTTTCTCTTTGAAAATTCTCTTCAGCAACATCATCACCAGGATGAATATACCCAGCGCAGTGAATGTTACTGCCAGACCAAGAATTGAGATTTCTATACCTTGAACAATAGGATCCAAATTGACACCTCCTGTTTAATGGTGAGAATGAGCAGTAAAACTGGTTACAACGGGATGTTTCCGTGTTTTTTGGCAGGAAGGGTAGTTTGCTTATCCTTCAACAATTCAAGTGCAGCGATCAATCTAGGCCGGGTTTCAGACGGCACAAGGATGTCGTCAATATGACCGGCTGCCGCTGCAGCATAAGGATTGGAGAACTTATCCTTGTATTCCTGGATCAGGCGAGCCCGATCTTCAGAAGCGTTGGCGCTTTCTTTTAACTGCTTTCGGTAAAGGATGTTCACTGCTCCAGCAGCTCCCATTACGGCAATTTCGGCGGATGGCCAGGCAAAGACAAGATCCGCACGCAGATATTTGCTGCCCATCACGATCATAGCACCACCGTAACCTTTGCGAGTAATAATGGTAATCTTTGGAACAGTTGCTTCTGCATAAGCATACAATATCTTTGCGCCGTGACGAATGATGCCACCGTGTTCTTGCGCAACACCAGGCAGGAAGCCCGGAGAATCACTGAAGGTGATGATGGGGAGATTGAATGCATCACAGAATCTTACAAATCGACCGATTTTGTCTGATGCGTCAATGTCAATTGATCCTGCCATCACAGCGGGATTCTGGCCTACGACACCCACGGATTGGCCATGCAGCCTGGCGAAACCTGTTATCGCATTTTGCGCAAAGTTTTGAGATACTTCAAAAAAGCTGCCTTTATCAAAAATCCGGGTAACGACATCGCGCATATTGTAAGAATCTGATGGGTCTTCAGGGACGATCGTGTCCAGTGCTTTATCCATACGCCAGGGGTCGTCGGATGTTTGTACAGCCGGCCCACCTTCTGTATTATTGGAAGGGATATAAGATAGGATTTTGCGGACGGTTGTGAAAGCGTCATCTTCACTTTCAGCAGCAAAATGAGCTACGCCACTGGTTGAACTATGAGTGGCAGCGCCTCCGAGAAGTTCTTCGTCCACTTCTTCTCCGGTCACAGCTTTGATGACTTGCGGTCCGGTAATATACATGTTGCCCATATTTTTGACCATCACAATAAAATCCTGGATGGCGGGGGAATAAACAGCGCCTCCAGCGCAAGGTCCCATGATGACGCTGACCTGAGGTACTACGCCAGAAGCCTGAACATTACGGTAGAAAACTTCTCCGTAGGCTTCGAGACTCCAGATACCTTCTTGAATTCTCGCGCCACCGCCGTCGTTGATGCCAATGATGGGTACGCCGGATTGGACAGCGAGATCCATGACTTTGGATATCTTTTTGCCGGCAACTTCTCCGAATGATCCGCCGATTACAGTAAAGTCCTGAGCATACACACACACTCTGCGACCGTCGATCTTGGCGAAGCCTGCGACTACGCCATCACCCAGGTAACGGTCCTGATCAAGACCGAAATCGGTGTGACGGTGAACCATGAAAGCTTCCAATTCAACAAATGTGCCTTCATCAACCAGTTTGGCAACTCTTTCTCGGGCGGTCAATTTATTTTTTGCGTGTTGAGCCTCAACGCGTTTTACTCCGCCGCCCTGAGCTGCTGCTTTTCGTTTATCTTTAAGTTGGTCTAAAAAACCTTCAGCTTTTGGCTCCATACAATGATCCTCCGTATAATGGTGATAATAAAAGTTTATAATTCCTTGTCAGACAATACAAGTGATACACTTCCAAAAGACAACATAAATCTGTCATAAAAAAATGTGAAGAATGTGCCGGTAGCTTCACCGGCACATTCATTTATTTGATTTTACGAGACTTTACCGTCTTCGAGCATTGCCAAATATATCTTTTCTGCGCTCAAAGGTGGATTTGCCACCCTGACACCTACTGCATCATAAATGGCATTGGCAAGAACACCGATGGTTGGAACCATTGGGTGCTCCCCAATTCCGCGTGCACCCCATGGACCATCATCTTGAGCTGTCTCAACAAATAAGGCAATATTTTCGCGGGGAACATCTGAAGTAGTGGCTATTCGATAATCCACAAAACTGGGATTTTTCATCACGCCATTGACCAGTTTCATCTCTTCGAAAATAGCAGAACTCATACCCTGGATAAAACCGCCTTCAATTTGACATCTTACCAAATCTGGATTAATCGCTTTACCGACATCAAAGACACTTACAGCTTTGAGAATTTCAATTCTCCCTGTTTCAGTATCAATTTCAAGATCAATACCCTGGCATCCAGTAGTGTAGTGAACAACGGCACGAGCTCCCTGACCGGTTTCCTTGTCCAGACCAGTAACGTATGAAGGCATGAAGGTTCCGCGTCCGAGAATCGGACCGCCGATCCATCCCTCGTCATTCTGGCGAGGGATGCCATAGACAACTATGTTCTTGAGAGCGATCGACTCTTCAGATTTTTGAGAGACTACATAACCGTTTTTGATATCGAGGTTGGCCGGATTCTCTCCCCAAGCTTCTCCAACCATTTCAAGGATATTTTTGCGGGCATCTTCGGCGGCGCGGCGGACAGCATTACCCATGCTCCAGGTGAGACGGCTGGCAACGGTTTGCCATTCGTAGGGGCTATAGCGGGTGTCGATCGGCCCTTCGATTTTGACCATTTCGTATGCCACACCCAGCGCTTCTGCTGCGATCTGAGCCATGACAGTAAAAGTGCCCTGGCCAATTTCTTGACCGCCCACAGAAACTGTAACTGTACCGTCTTCGTTCAAACGAACTTCGGCACTGGAGCCGGCATTCGGGGGCATGGACGGAGCTTTCCACATTACCCCGATGCCTTTGCCCCTTTTCTTGTTTGGAGCGCTAGGGGTTTCTTTTTTGTCCCAGTTCATTTCTTTTGCAACACGGTCAATACAATCCTGCAATCCAACCGGGTGCATCTTCATGCCGGTGACATTGATGTCACCACCTTGAATGGCGTTGCGTTTGAGGAAATCAACTTTGTTCATACCGATCTTCTCTGCCAGCATATCCATTACCTGGATAATGCCTGCATGAAGTTCGGACATGCCGAAGCCGCGGTATGCACCACCTATGGGGTGATTGGTATACACGCACAAAGCATCGGTGGAAATGTTTGGAATATCAAATGGGCCGGAAGAATTGTAGCCACCAGCACGGGTGATGTTGACACCATATTCCGTTGAAGCACCGCCATCCCAGTATTGTTTATTTTCCATGGCCAATACATTACCCTGTGCATCACAGCCAATCTTCAAATTAATGATCAAGCCCTGGCGAACAAAATTTGTGAAGAATTCTTCTTCACGGGTTAGGAGCACTTTTACAGGCTTTCCTCCGGCTTTTGTTGCAAGAGCAACTGCAACATTTTCCATTGTAACCCCAGCTTTACATCCGAATCCACCACCTACATAACCGGCGATGACACGGATCTTGCTTTCAGAAATACCCAATCCTTTTGCAAATGATGACCGTTGAGAGAATGGAGATTGTGATGAAGCCCAGACCGTTACATCTCCATCCGGCTCAACCTGGGCAATCGCAATGTGCGGCTCGATCGGCACATGCTGGACATGCGGAATGCGGAATTTCTTTTCAATAATGGCGGTGCATTGCTCGAATGCAGCTTCAGCATCACCTTTGCGGATTTTAAAATGGTTGGCAATGTTGGTTCCCGGCTCCGGGAAGATGAAATTAGGGCATTCATAGCTTCCGAGATCAGGGTGGATTAACGGAGCTTCCTTGGATGCGCCATATTCAGCATCAAAAACGGCCGGGAGTGGTTCGATCTCAACTTCGATCAAATCGATAGCATTTTCAGCGATCTCTTCCGACGTGGCAGCGACGGCAGCAATTGCCTCGCCAATGAAGCGCACACGATCTCGGGCAAAGATCAACTTATCCTTCAAGTAAAGTCCAACCAGGTTCGGAAAATCTTCACCGGTAACAACAACTTTAACGCCCGGCAGGGCTTTGGCTTTTGAAATATCAATGCTCTTGATAATTCCATGAGCGACGGGGCTGCGTTTTACGCGTCCATGAAGTAGGGAGTTACCAAAAGGAATGTCATCTGTGTAATGAGCACTTCCGGTTACTTTTTCTAGTACATCCAGTCGGGGTACACTTTTACCGACCGGGTTCACTGTTCCGATATTTTTATCAGCTATAGCCATATGATGTCTCCTGTTCTATATTCTGATGGTGGCACTATGACCGCTCGGCGGCTGTTTGTACCGATTCGATGATACGTGAATAGCCAGTGCAGCGGCACAAATTACCAACCAGCGCTTCGACGACATCTTCTTCGGTTGGATGCGGGTTACGGTTGAGCAGCGCTCGGGCAGAGATAAGCATACCAGGGGTGCAGAATCCACATTGCACACCACCTTTTTCGATGATGGTTTGCTGTACAATGTCCAACTGACCGTCTTTGGCGAGGCCTTCAATCGTTGTGATTTCTGCTCCATCAGCTTCGACTGCCAATACCATGCAGCTATTCACTGGTTCGCCATTCATAAGTACAGTACAGGCACCACATTCCCCCGCTGCGCAGCCATTTTTTGTACCAGTAAGCGATAGGGTCTCGCGCAGCATTCTTAACAAGGTCATGTTGGATGGTACGTTGACCACTTCTTGTGACCCATTAACTTTTACAGAAATTTGGTGATTTCCCATTTTTCTTCCTCCGATAAATTCAAAATTAGCTATTCCGATTTATGATTCAAATTGCTGCATAATTACAGTGATAGCTCGCTTGACTAAATTTCGTACCATATGTTTTCGATACTGAGCGCTGCCCCGGACATCATCTATGGGTGTGACAGCATCCATAGATGCCTGAGCAGCTTCATCGATTGTTTCCTTTGAGATCTGTTTCGTGGAGAGCACTTCTTCGGCCTGTGTCGGAACGTAAGGTACAGGAGCTACCGAAGCGATTGCGATCCTGAATTTGTAACCAGATTTTGTTTCAGGAGCTTTATAACCGAGGACAGATACGCCAACAATGGATAGATCGCTTAATCTGTTTCGGCCAAGTTTAAGATATTTGCCAATGTGTCCTGCGGGTGGAACAGGAAGTGTGATGGAAAGAACTATATCACCTGGCTTTAGTAAGTTTTTCCCTGGTCCTGTGAAGAAGTCCTTAAGCTGGATGGTCTTTTTTCCATCTACGCCATGAATATTTAACTTACCATCGTAGGCAAGGCAGGCGCCGATCGTATCTCCAGCCGGGGATGAGTTGCAAATGTTACCAATAATCGTTGCTCTTGTGCGCAATTGATAACTGGCTACGGACTTACATGCTTCAACCAATAATGGATAATATTTGATTGATTCAGGAAGAGCGGCAACCCTGTTCATAGAAATGGCCGCACCGATAGTTAATCCAGCTTTTTCATCGAACTTCAATAATTCAGTGCCAGTTAGGTTTTTAACATCAACCAAGTATTTTGGGGTAAAAAAACCATCCCGCATTCTGACAAAACAATCAGTTCCGCCGGAAAATGGTCTCGCTTCTGATGGATGTTTTGCCAGGAATTGACTGGCTTCTACAAGATCGGTTGGTTTGACATAGTCAAATTCAGGTAATCCTGGATGCGCTGAGGTCATATTTTTTCACATCCTCTCTTTGATAAGAAAATATGGTAATTGAAATAAGCTATTGCTAATCGACTTTACTCATAATTTTGAGTGTTGTATTTGGGGGCGTTGATGATCTCTTAAATACCTGCCTTTCTATACCGGCGTATCCGGATACTTTCAGAGAAATTGATTCTAACATTATTATTATCCATCTCAGACATAAAAAGGTCAAGTTAGAAATTGTCAGACAAATGGCGGATATTTGTCACTTAATGTCAGATATAATTATTTCGCAATGGAAATTAATAATGTTTTGGAAATTGAAGCCATATATATAGGGAAGCACGCCCGGAAATTTCTAACTGTAGGGCAAGAATATTCTGTTTGGGGCAACACATCAAAAGGTGTGTTTCTAAAAGGATCAACAGATAAGATTTTATTCATTTCTTATGACCAAAATAAAGGACCTTTGACCATAAACCTCAAAGGTGATGGACAGACAACCTTAATTGATATTTCGGTGGGATCAAAAGCGTTCTATAATACTGAGATCGGCTTAGATTTTATAGACGATCAGCTGAATGTGGATTTACGAAATGCTGCAATCTGGCAACCTGAGAATTTCCAGGAAGAAAGCATTCCAAGCAAGCTAAAGCAGAACCTGGAAAAACTCGCCAGGTTCTTGGTCGAATTTTCAGATGCAAGATCATTTTGCAGTATCGTCTCTAAGTTGGTCATAAATAGTAAAAACACCCAATCTCTGGATAATAATCTTGCAGGAAATATTTTCGATCTTTACACAGCGATGTATGAAAAAAATGGTGAGCAGTTTAAAAAGTCAGCATCTAGTTTAATCGGTTTTGGGGCGGGGTTAACTCCCAGCGGCGATGACTTTCTGACAGGAATGGCGCTTGTAACAGCCAGATATTCGGTATGCTGCCCTGAGCTTCGGGATTATCATACATGGTTTGAGAGTTTGGTAACGGATTTCCAATTACAGACGACCTCGTTATCGAGTTGTTTGTTCCTATCAGCTTTGGATGGAAGCGCGGACGAACGGATCATCGACGCATTTGATCTGGTGATGGGTGAGACAGTTAACATCACAGAAGTCATCGGCAAAATATCAACTTGGGGTTCTTCTTCCGGTTATGACACTTTGGCTGGTCTTATGTTACTGATGAAAGTGATTACGAAATGACCCAACACCAACGACAAGAAACTGTAAAAGTAGTACCTGTTTGTCCAATCTGCGGAGAGCAAATTAACACAAGGATGGTCAGCGACCTGTATGTTGAAGCTTTGGGTGCAAGAAGTGGTTC
Source organism: uncultured Chloroflexia bacterium (assembly GCA_963841805.1). Lineage (GTDB taxonomy): Bacteria > Chloroflexota > Anaerolineae > Anaerolineales > Anaerolineaceae > PNON01. Next base: position 549,141 of record CAWJEB010000009.1, on the reverse strand, counting down.
AAATTATCTCGGTTTATCGAGGACCAAGTGGATCAATTTGATCGCCCCACAAGGGCTGCCAAAACAAGACCGTCTAGCCTCTCTTCATCCAGACATGCTCGCTTCTATTGTATTTATCATCATTGGGTATCTGTTCATTCTAAAATTAATTGATAGTGATCCAAATGCGGCCGTTCTAGGGATAGGAGTAGCTGTTTTGTTATTGGTTTATTGGTTTTTTCGCAACAAATTAATTGCACGGTTCTCGAGAATGAAAAATATTCGAAATACACAATTGGAAGAGGTAAGGGGAAATGCCGAAATTTGGATGGACCTTGCTTTTTGTTTTACAGACAAGGTTTTCTTTACAGCAGACAAAAGTATTAGATTGACACCCGAAGAATTGTTATGTTATTGGAAAAAATAACAGAAATTTCAGGGATAAACCCTTTCGAGCCAATCGAGGGGACTGACCTGAACACCACCTGCCCAGACTTCCCAGTGCAAATGGGCGCCGGTTACCCTTCCAGTGGCGCCGACAAGTCCAATTACCTGTCCTGAATCCACCATATCGCCTTCCTTGACGTAACTCACCGTTTGGTGCCAGTAACCGGTATAGACACCCCAGCCGTGGTCGATGAGGGTAGCGTTGCCTCGGACAGTCAGCGGACCAGAAAATATCACTTTACCAGGAGCTGCTGCAAAAATATTCACTCCATCCCCGCCGCAGAAGTCCACACCTGAGTGGAAGTTGACGAAAGGACCGCCGTTGTATGATCTGCGGTTGCCATAACGCGAATTTAGACAGTCGAGGTAGGAATACGGCGATGGACTGACAAACAGTCCGTCCCAATATTTTTCCAGTGTTGCTGGAGTAACTTCTGATAAAAGCCAATCCATTTCAGGCTGGGTAGTGATTGGATCAATATATTCATCCTTCACCATGATGATCGGATCTTTTCCATAATACCCATCTTCAATGATAACCATTTGCTCCTGAGAATACTCGCTGCCATCAGGTGTGGTCATTGTGATTTGGAGAGGATAAACACCTGGATCCTGCATGACATGTATCCCCTGAAGCGCGGCGAATCCGCCATTCATGTCAGGGAAAAAATGCAATGCATGACCAGTAAGCGACCCAGAAATTTGAACATCAGATGGAGCGGCTATTTGGATTGTGATCGTTTTTCCCTGAATCATGGGTAATGGCGAAATGGAAATATCACCAAGCGGTAAGGCTTGCAAGCCTTGATGATTATGAAGATCATTCCCAGCCAGAAAAATTACCTGCCCAGTCGTAGTTTCGGATGGGGATTTCATCTGGTTTTTGGTTGCAACTGAATATGGATTTTGGTTGGATAGAATGCTGAATTCAAGCAGAGACTGTTCCTTTGGCAGGATGACCTTATTAGCCCTTTCGGAATCTGATGACTTTTCAGGGATGATCAAACTGACTCCGGTGAAAAGTTCGATGGGGGATGTGATGTGATTAAGTTTGATCAATAGGGACTTGCTTACATCGTTTTCTACCGACAGCGATTCCAGGGTTGACCCGAAATCAACTTTTCTTGTCATGAGGAAACCACTGATGCCTTCCAAACCGGGAATTACCAGCTCGTCCCCAACCGCGAGCAAATTGGGGTCCGTAATGCCATTGGCGGCTATTAACTCGTCAGAAGTGATACCGAATTGTGTGGCTATACTAGTCAGGTTATCCCCGCTTTGGACAATATAAACCGGTCCAGTAGGCTGGTTGTCCTGTGCATGGACGATACCAACACTGCTCATCAAATTAGCAATGATAATAACTAATATAAGTTTACGAATTAACAAATTGCACCTGGTCATTATTTTTGAAATCTGTCATTCTCGATGGATGTAACTCAAGTGTGTAGATGGCAGTTTTTGATGGCGCATAGTAAGGATGCCATTTTTTTGCCAACTTACAATCGATCACTTTGTTTGAAGCATCAATCCAAACGACGGCAATATCAAAATTCATAAATAACATATGTATGGAAGCTGTCATTTTCCCGGGTGGATCAGCTTTTAATGCCAGACCACGGTCAACATCCAACTTCTTTTGAAACATTAATCCACGAAGCCTTGAAAGGAATGTATCACAATTCAACAATTGAATTGGTGAAATCTGCCTGGTAAGGTTGATTAGTTCCATTCCAATAATTGTAATCTAAAAAAAAGAACTGTTGGAAGCCAACAGTTCGATTAAATAAGGTTTGTCTATAAATGTCTATTTATTGGATAGGACTTTCTCAACACTATCCAGTAGTTCTTGCGGTCTGAACGGTTTGGAAATGTAATCATCGACTTTGGCGATATGCAAACCGAGGACTTTATCAATGGATTGAGTTTTAGCGGTAATCACGATAACAGGTACGTCCTTGGTGTCTTCATCTGCTTTTAACTGCTGATAAACATCCCAACCATCAAGATCGGGCATCATTAAATCGAGCAATATAAGGTCTGGATGTTCCTGATGAACAATATCGATGCCTTGTCTGCCTCCATGGGCGCCGTGAACTTCAAAACCATGGCGATTAAGAATCAGCTCCACAAGGTCTATCATCTCAGAGTCGTCTTCGATATAGACAATGCTTCTCTTTGCAGTAATCTCCATAGATTTCCTCCTAATTAATTTATTAAATATACCACAGCATACGGTTTCCGCAACTATTATTTTTTCTAAGCTGTATCAATCAATACCTCGTTTCATTCTGGGCACAGATTACCCATACTCTTAAAAACTGACATTATGGCGGCGGGTGAGGCTGGGTTGTAATTGTAGCTTTGCTGGATATCTTCAACCATTCTATCCAATTCGCCGTTATTCGCCTGCAGGCAAAAATCTTCAATGAGTTCCGCGGGCGTTTTCCCGCCGCTGTACTTTTGTATCTCATTCTGTTGTTCTTGTGTGAGTGTTGACTCAACCAACATTTCATAATAATCAGTATTTAGATAAGTATCATTGGTATTATTGAGAGAATTTTCAGAAACTTCCACGCCAGCAGAATTCCTCTCTACTATACCTGTTACGGTCGTAGGATTGTCCGGAGAGATTATTTCGACAACGGTATGGACGAAGAGATTAATGAATTGCTGACCGGTCGAATTTCTTCTTGCATCGTCATTATTTTGTGAATCAAAAATATTAGTAATATATAAATCCAAATTACTGAATTCAAGACGTTTTTCTGGTGGTTTTGAAAATTAGATGGAATTTGATGATGACAAGGATTTAATTTCCCCCGTCGTATCTGCGATGTACAGGGTACTGATCAATAGTGCACCACACATCAGGATTGATATGATGACTATACCTTTAAGAGACATCATTATTGTAAGACACCAGAATAAATCATATGCCCTCTGCAAATAATGGCAAAATAATAAGATCAGTATTATTATCGGATATATTAGAATAAAATGCATTACAGAATTATTACAATAAGGGATAGCGGATGAGTATAAAAATCACCACCTGGAATATTAATGGGTTTAGAGCGATGTATGGCAAGGGGTTCAGATCCTGGTTAGAGGAAAGCAAACCAGATATTGCTTGCTTACAGGAGATCAAAGTTCAGGTGCCACAACTTAAACCAGACCAACTCGACTATCCTGATTATGCTTCGGTTTACTGGAATTCAGCCGAGAAACCTGGTTATAGCGGAGTAGCCACATTTTGCCGAGAAACGCCGAACTTCCAGCAAAATGGATTGGAGCGAGAGGAATATGATCGTGAAGGGAGAGTGTTGATTACCAAATATCCGAATTTCTCGCTTTTCAACGTTTACTTCCCCAATGGCCAACGTGGACAGGACCGTGTGGATTATAAGTTGAGTTTTTATGACCATCTTTTATTCCAAGTCAATGAGATGAGGGCGGCTGGTGAAGAGGTGATCATCACTGGTGACTTTAATACTGCACACAAGGAAATTGATCTTGCCCGTCCGAAAGAAAATTCTAATACATCTGGTTTTTTGCAAGTTGAACGTGAAATGGTTGATAAATATGTCGAAAGCGGTTTGATAGATGCCTTTCGACATTTGTATCCTGAAAAAATTCAATATACCTATTGGGACTATGTGACAGGTGCTAGAAGCAGGAATGTTGGCTGGCGAATTGATTATTTCCTGATCACACCGGGATTATTGGCGTCACTTGAGAGTGTGATCATTCATGATGATGTGATGGGCTCTGATCACTGCCCGGTTTCATTGATATTTAAAGAATAGAGACAGCATAAATGAATGCTGTCTCAGGATAAAGGAAAATAAACTAGATCAATGGAAGCGTTGTGCTATAAAGGTTGCCGATTGCGGGACCCAGTAGAGCTAAAATTATGATCACAGCCAGGGCAACCAATAACATAATAAGTGCATATTCAACAAAACCTTGTCCTTTTTCTTTATATTATTCTCATTCAGAATCACCTCCAAAAATAATTAAAATTAAATAAATAAATGCATAAACAAAAAGTTAATTGGATTATGACATTTTATTATGCATAATTCAACAGGTAATAATTATCAATTCCTTAACAAAATCACTACCTAATAGTAATTTATCTTACAAAACCACTTTAATCTATAAAAATCAGGTAAAAACGCTAAGGTTGAATATAAGCAGAGGTTTCTGATAATTCAGAAACCTCTTATTACGAATTAATCTTCAGGCATCCAACAACACAGTACAAGTTCTTTGGCAGCTTTCACTTCGTCCAACCTACCGACTGGCGTATTGTGCGGCGCTTCTTTGAGCAGTTGAGGACTTTCATGTGCCTCTTTGGCAATTTTTAGCATTACATCAGAGAACTCATCCAATGTTTGCTTGGATTCCGTTTCAGTCGGCTCTATCATTAACGCTTCTTTTACGATGAGCGGGAAGTAATTGGTTGGCGGGTGGAAGTTGTAATCCATCAATCTTTTTGCAACATCCAGGGCGTGGACGCCTGGTGCATCCTGCCAGAAACCTTCCACAACAAACTCATGCATGCAGATCCTGTCATGGGGCAAATGGTAGGCACCTTTTATTTTGGACTGTACGTAGTTGGCATTAAGAACCGCGTATTCAGCGATCTTTCGAAGACCTTCCGGGCCATGCATGAGGATATAAGTATAAGCTCTCACGAGCATACCAAAATGTCCCTGGAATGATTTCATACGTCCGATGGTATTAACTGGGGTCACATAACCAAACAGCGGCGCCATCTCTTCATTTCCAGGTTCCACAATATCAATTATAGGAGCTGGCAGGAAGTCTACAAGGTGATGAGCAACCCCTACCGGTCCGGATCCTGGTCCACCACCGCCATGTGGGGTGGAGAAGGTCTTATGCAGGTTGAAATGCATCACGTCAATACCCAGGTCGCCAGGACGTAGGATTCCCAGCAGGGCATTCATATTAGCTCCATCGCCATACACAAGACCGCCGGCCTCGTGCACAAGTTGGATCACTTTTTCTACATTTTCATCAAACAAACCGAGTGTATTGGGGTTAGTCAGCATTAGACCGCACAAGGTGTCATCACAGACCGCTTTTAGAGCTTCAACATCTACATTTCCCCGTTTATCTGATGGGATCGACACTACTTCAAGTCCGCTCATGGCAGAAGTGGCAGGGTTTGTGCCATGGGCAGAATCGGGGATGAGAACCCTGGTGCGTTTGGAATCATTACGGGAGGCATGATATGCGCGCATGATCAAAACACCGACCAGTTCACCCTGAGCGCCTGCAGCGGGTTGCAATGTCATACCGGAAAAACCGCTAATCTCCTTGAGTATCTCCTGTAATTGGTACATCAAGGCTAAATTTCCCTGCACAGTTTCGATGGGCTGCAGTGGGTGTGTGAAGGCAAACCCTGGTAATCTTGAAGTGACTTCGTTGATCTTCGGGTTGTATTTCATGGTGCAGGAGCCGAGAGGGTAGAAACCACCGTCGATCGAGTAATTCAATTTTGAAAGGTGCGTGAAATGTCGAACCACATCCAATTCTGAAAGTTCCGGCATTGGCAAATCTTTCCTCAACAGGTTTCCGGGAATTGCTGATACTGGTACATCAGGATCAGGGAATTTGACGCCAAGCCTTCCGGGGGAGGAAATCTCATAAAGGGTGGGTTCACTCATGATGCACCTCCGCCAGGATATCACAATACATATCGATCTCTTCTTTGGAATTCATTTCTGTCACAGCGACAAGCAGGTCATTTTTCATTTCAGGAAAATCATTTTCAAGTTCGTAACCGCCCAGGAAACCATGTTCAAGCAAATGAGCATTCAAATCTCCGGCTGACCCCGGGCAACAGACTACGAATTCATTGAAGAATGGCTGGTCCATACAGACTGAAAACCCTTTGATCGATGCGATCTTTTCTGCGGCATAATGGGCTTTGTGGTAATTTAATTCAGCGACCTTGCGTAAACCATGTTTTCCCAGCAGGCTCATGTGGATTGTGGCAGCGAGAGCAAGAAGACCTTGATTTGTGCAGATGTTGGATGAGGCTTTATCGCGGCGGATATGCTGCTCACGAGCTGTAAGTGTTAATACATACGCGCGGTTGCCATTCGAATCGGTAGTTTCTCCCACCAGCCGGCCGGAGATCTTACGGATGTATTCTTTTTTTGTCGCAAAAATTCCAAGATATGGACCGCCAAACGAAAGAGGCAAACCCAGCGGTTGGCCTTCTCCGACAACAATATCGGCTCCCATCTCGCCCGGCGTTTTCAGCATCCCCAAGGCGAGTGGATTTACAGCCATTGCAACAAGTGCTCCGACTTCGTGTGCTTTGTTGATCAGATCAGTGTAATCGTATATGTTTCCCAGAAAATCTGGATATTGGACGATAACTAAGGCAGTATCTTCATCCAATTGGGCGATGAGTGGGGCGGGATCACCGGTCGGATTCGATACTTTATCCCCGGTGATAATGAGATTTTCGTAACCCTGCGTATAGGTACGCGAAGTTTCGCGGTAGTGAGGATGCAGGGTGGGAGATAAGATCACCTTGTTTCGTTTGCCACGAAAGTTTTGATAGGCCATGATCACAGCTTCGGCTGTTGCGGTCGCGCCATCATAATGTGAGGCATTGCTGGCTTCCATGCCGGTCAATGCGGTGATCAAGCTTTGATACTCAAAGATAACTTGCAGTGTTCCCTGGGATATTTCCGGCTGGTACGGGGTGTAGGCTGTATAAAACTCGCCCCTGCGCAGCAACATATCAACTGCGGCTGGTGAATAATGGTTGTACGCTCCAGCGCCAAGGAAGCAAACCAACTCCTGCGTCGTCTCATTCGCCTGAGATATATTCTGCATCTCTGCCATGACCTCCATTTCAGACATGGCTGGCGGCAGAATCAATTCAGGAAAGCGGTATTTTTCGGGTATATCGTTAAATAGTTCAGCGATATTTTTGACTCCGACCGCTTCCAGCATTTCTCTGGTTTCCTGGTCAGTATGCGGAATGAACATTAGTGCTCCCGCTCTTCGCAGTGTTTTTGGTAGGCTTTATCATCCATCAAGTCGTCCAATTCAGCAGGGTTCGACATATCGACCTTGACCATCCAGGCCGTGCCGTAGGGTTCCGAGTTGACTAGTTCTGGCGAATCGGAAAGGTCTTCATTGATGGCTATAATTTTACCGCTGACAGGAAAATTAATATCTGACGCGGCTTTCACAGATTCAACTGTACCGAGGAGAGAGCCATTCTTAACTATGTCATCCATCGAGACTGCGATCTCTACAAAGACGACGTCAGAAAGCTGTTCCTGAGCGTAATCGGATACACCAATTGTCGCAACATTTCCATCCACTTTCACCCATTCATCAGTGTTTGCATACTTGTAACCTGCTGGAATATTCATCTTTTCTCCTTTAAAATATAGTGGTGATTAAACATTAAGGCACACGAAAAACTCGTGTGCCTCTGTATAGAACCTGAGAGATTCGCCCGTTAAAAAAGTGGGTTTGCCCCGTCGGTGATCGTTCGCTTTCCAGAGAGTACGGCCAGAGGGTCCTTTTACCTGAGAGTTTCATTGAAAGCATTTTCCAATTTGCCCCTTCGGTGCCTGTTACCAGATCTCTTCCCAAAGACTATTTTATTCTACGAGTGAAGATGGTTAAAGTCAAGCACAAAAATATTTAAAATTGGAACGCAAATATTATCCACTTTTCTGTTTAGCATTGACAAATATCCTACGGGTGATAGAATTCAAAACTAATATGAGTAAACAGTCTATCGTTGTCCGTGTGCGTCGTCCAGAACTTACCCCTGCCGGGATGGTAAGGCCGCTTTGGTTTGGATGACAGACAGATAATAAGACTGCAACCAGGATTAAAGACAAGCCCTCCAACCGGAGGGCTTTTTTTTATTTGTATCATTCATCAATTAGAAGTACCAGGTTATTAACCAGATAGGAGAAAAAATGAACCCACAAATGAAGAGAGAAGTAAAAAAAGTAGTGCTTGCATATTCAGGCGGACTGGATACCTCAGTAATCGTTCCATGGTTGAAGGAAAATTATCACTGTGAAGTGATCTGCTTTTGTGCTGACGTTGGCCAGGGTGAAGATCTTTCCGGGCTGGAAGCAAAGGCTATTGCCAGCGGGGCATCAAAATTGATCATCCATGACCTGAAAGAAGAACTGGCAGCCGATTATTTGCTGCCCATGATGCGGGCAGGGGCGGTTTACGAGCGAAAATACCTGCTAGGAACATCAGCAGCCCGGCCATTGATCTCAAAGCACCTGGTTGATGTAGCCCACCAAGAAGGCGCCGAGGCGATTGCGCATGGTGCGACGGGCAAGGGAAATGATCAGGTCCGTTTTGAACTGACAGCCATGGCGCTGGATCCTCGTTTGATGGTGATCGCACCCTGGCGGGAATGGGACATCCGCTCGCGGGAGGATGCCATCGATTATGCCAAACTTCATAATGTGCCTGTGCAGGCAACCATCAAGTCGATTTATAGCCGAGATGCAAATTTATGGCACATCTCCCACGAAGGGGGCATGCTGGAAGACCCCTGGAATGAACCGGATGAAGAAATGTTCATGATCAGCACATCTCCAGAAAACGCACCTGATGAATCGGAAATTTGCGAGATCTATTTCAAGTCGGGAATGCCATTAAAGCTGAATGGTGAAGCGTTATCCCCTGCGAAAATGATTGAAAAGTTGAACATTATCGGCGGGAAACATGGCATCGGCCGGGCAGACCTGGTGGAGAACCGGCTGGTCGGGATGAAATCGCACGGGGTATATGAAACACCAGGAGGAACGATCCTTCTAGCCGCACACCGCGAGCTTGAATCCCTGGTGTTGGATCGGGAAACCATGCAGTATAAGGATCTGGTCGCAGTAAAATACGCAGATATTGTTTACAATGGATTATGGTTCACCCCACTAAGGGAGGCTTTGGATGCCTTTGTGGACAGCACACAGGGTCCGGTGACCGGCACTGTGAGGCTGAAATTGTACAAGGGCGGCATATATCCGGCTGGAAGGAAAAGCCCGTTCAGTTTATATCGCGAAGATTTTGCCACTTTTGGCCAGGAAGATGTATACGATCAGAGCGATGCCGAAGGGTTTATTCAGTTGTACGGCTTATCGCTCAAAGTGCGGGCGTTGAACGGTCTTCCAATTTCCGGGTTGGATATGCCCAAGCCGGATTATTCAAGATTCAAGAGGGATTAAGATGACCTTATGGAGCAAGAGATTTACCCAACCAATGGATCCACTGGCGTGGGCGATGAACTCATCGCTGGCAATTGACCAGAGATTAGCGAAACATGATGTTCAGGGTAGTATTGCCTGGGTAAAGGCGCTGCTCAAAGCCGGATTATTTACATTGGAAGAATCGGATAACCTGGTTTTAAATTTGGAGCTTATTTCTAACGAATTTGAAAGTGGGGATTTCCAATACCAGCAATCTGATGAGGACATTCATACCGCGGTTGAACGCCGATTGGGAGAGTTGACCGGTCCGTTGGCGGGCAAGCTGCACACCGGCAGAAGCCGGAACGACCAGGTTGCTACAGACTTGAGATTATGGATGATGCAAACGCTGCCAGCTTTGGACGGTGAGATCGTGAAATTGCAGAGCGCACTTGATTCACAGGGCGGAACAGAACGTCCTTACAATCATGCCCGGATATACTCATTTACAAAGAGCACAGCCTATTTCGCTGGCGCACTGGCTGTTATCCTATTTCTGGATGTTGCAAAGGGACCGTGATCGGTTGTGTGACCTTAGGAAGCGTGTGGTAATACTACCGCTTGGCAGCGGTGCCATAGCCGGGACGTCTTTTTCGATAGACCGTGAAGTGCTTGCTATCGAATTGGGTTTCAGTCAGCCTGCGATGAACAGCATTGATGCCATATCTGACCGTGACTTTGCGGTTGAGTATCTATTTTGCTGTGCGTTGATAGGTGTTCACATCAGTAAACTGGCAGAGAGCGTGGTGCTTTTTTCCAGCAAGGAATTTGGTTTCTTCTTACTGCCGGATGAATATTCAACCAGTTCCAGTTTAATGCCGCAGAAAAGGAACCCCGATCCTTTCGAATTGGCACGCGGAAAATCCGGGACATTGATCGGGCTGCTGACAGGATTGTTGACGACCTTAAAGGGACTTCCTTCCACCTATGATAAAGATCTACAGGAAGACAAAGCACCGGTTTTCCAGGCGACGGACATATTGTTTTCTGTGTTGCCTGTGTTAGGAGGATCGATCGAGATGTTAGGTGTAAACAAAAAGCGGATGCTAGAATGTATTGACCCGACGATGATGGCCACAGATTTGGCAGATTACATCGTAAGACAGGGAATCCCATTCAGGGAGGCGCATGCTATCGCCGGTAGTGCTGTGAAATATGCCGAAACGAAGGGGCTGGAACTGACAGAATTGAAATCTGATGATTGGAAAACGATCGGTGCTCCGGACGAGGACTACCGGGCAGTATTTGACGTGCAAAAATCAGTAGGGCGACGTGATGCAATCGGTGGAACTGCCCCAACGGCAGTATTGGAGCAGATCAAGAAAGCCCGGGAAATATGTGACATTAACAAATAATGCGCATATCCTATTATTAATATAGGTATGAAGCAAGCATTTTAATAGATGCCCATTGTTGTTCTCTCATATTAATTATTAATACTTGCCGGTCAGAATTTGGCCCATACAGACACCATTCATGCTCGCCTGCATCAATCCGCGTGTTAGCCCGGCGCCGTCACCAAGTGCATACAGGTTATTAACGTTGGTCTGGAAGTGTTTATCCACGACCAGGCGGTTGGAATAGAATTTTACCTCCACACCGTAAAGAAGGGTTGCGCCTCCTGCAATCCCGGGCATTATCTTGTCGAGCGCTTCGATCATTTCATCAACAGCAAGCATGATGCGGTAAGGGAGTACCAGGCTAAGATCTCCCGGGACGGCATCCCGAAGAGTGGCTCGCACGGTATTCTTAGCCAAACGGTCGGAGGTTGTGCGGCGTCCTCGTTTGAAATCGCCATATCGTTGGACGATGACTTTATTCCCCGAAAGCATATTGCCCATTTCAGCGATATACCTTCCGTACTCGATAGGTGTTTTGAAGGGCTGGGTAAAATTTTTCGAGACGAGCAGGGCAAAATTAGTGTTGGCGGTCTTGAGTTTTTCATCCTTATATGAATGGCCGTTTACCACAGCCAGAGATTCGCCATACTTCTCTTCCACAACCTCTCCGCGTGGATTCCAACAAAAAGTACGGACCTTGTCTTCGAAGGTGGGTGTGTAATATACCAATTTGGCTTCGTAAAGGATAGAATCAATTTCCGAGGTAATAGAGGCATCCGTTTCAATCCGCAAGCCGATATCAACTGGTCCGGGTTTTGAAGAGATGCCGTATTTGCGGCACATCTGGTTCAACCAATCGCTGCCCTCGCGTCCGATGGCTGCAACGACATGATTCGCGGTGATCTTTCTACCATCCTTAAGCAAAACCCCAACTGCCTTCTTACTGCCATCCAGTTGATCCGTAAGGATCAAGTCGGTTACAGTTGTCTCAAAAAGCATTTCCACACCGAGGTTTTCTAGTTTAAGCTGAATGCGCGAGTAGATGTCGTAGGCTTTTTCGGTACCCATATGTCTCACTCGCGAGTTGATCAATTTCAGGTGAGCCTGAGCTGCGGAGCGGCGTATGGCTTCAATGGCAGTTAGGTTGCTTTCGCCGTACACCTGCGGATCTGCACCGAAGCCAACATAGAGGTTGTCCACGTATACCAACAGTTTTCGGAATTTTTCAAGGCCAATATATTGGGCCAGATCACCGCCAATCTCACCATCCGCGTTAATGGAGAGCTTGCCATCGCTGAAACTGCCGCCACCGGAAAATCCAGTAGTGATGGCACAGGGTTGGCAGTTAATACATGTTCCTGTTTTGCGTTTGGGGCATTTGCGCTTCTCAATTGAATGCCCTTTCTCGATCATCAGCACTTTTGTTTCCGGTTGATTTTTGCGGATTTCATAAGCGGTGAAGATGCCGCTAGGCCCCGAGCCAATAATGAGTACATCATAATGATCATAAACAGGTGTTGATTGCATTATTCATCCCTAGTTTTTGAAGATGAACAGAATTATAACCGCAAGGAGTTGAATGTTTGCAGGCAATTGGCTTGGAAAATGTCAGATGCCAAATTACCTCGTTTGTTCACTTTCAACCTGAGTTCTCCCCATAGGTAGCGAGAGTTAGTGGTTTCATTGAATAATTGAAATGCAAGCTATATCTCCATGATAGGCAGACATCATTTCTGAGTAATTGACATATATTTGCTCAATTAGTGAGACGAAAAATTAATCAACCAGATGGCATGAGACTAAATGCCCGAGGGCTAATTCTTTTAACTCTGGTTTGTTTTCAGCGCATATTGGCTCGGCAATTGGGCATCTATATGAAAACCTGCAACCGGGTGGGGGAAATAAATTTGATGGTGATTTGCCAGCCGTTAGTATTCTTCTACGGATCTTTTCAGTAGATGGATCAGGTACTGGTATTGCAGAGATCAAGGCTTTTGTGAATGGGTGCATCGGGTTTCTAATAATTTCATCTTTGGTGGATTGCTCAATTATTTCACCTAAGTACATAACAGCTACCCTGGTACATAAATTCTGAATTATTGTTAGGTCATGAGAAATTATTAGATAAGTAAGTTTTTGATTACTATGATTCTCTGTAAGTGTTTCGAATATCTTACCTAATATGGAATGGTTTTGCATTGAAAAAGGATCGTCATATATCACCATTGGTGGGTTGTAAGCCAAAGACCTTGCCAGGTTTAATCTCTGTTTTTCTGCCCCCGACAATTCATGTGGATAGCGATTAATCCAAGCAGGATTTATGCAAACATTCATCAATATGGCATTTATCTTTTCCACAACCTCGGCTTGATTTAAACCACCAGGCATCCTTAAATTCCCGCCAATTATTTCCCTTATATTCTTTTTGGGATTTAATACTTCCATAGCATCTTGGGTAACCAGTTGGATGCGTCTACCAATCTCAGGAGGATCAAATCCTGATAGATCCTTATCTTTGAAAATCACCATACCAGACGTGGGCTGAATAAGCTGCATTATGCATTTAGCAAGAGTGGTTTTTCCACTGCCAGTCTCACCGATCAACCCAAAAATTTCTTCTTGTATGATGTTAATTGATACTCCATCAACTGCATGGACAACTTCATTTCTCTTATTGAGAAATGATCCACCGAGTAGAGGAAAATGTTTCACAAGGTGATGAATTTGTAAAAGAGTTTGTGGAGATTGATCAGATATCAATTCGAACTCCCCCATTATTTAGGTCGACAAAGCAGGCTACACTGTGATTATTTCCCGCTTCCATTAACTTCGGGATTTCCTGCTTACATCTGGGAATTGAATACTCGCAACGTGGTAGAAACGGGCAGAATTCCTGCTTTGCGGGAAATACTGCTGTGAGTACGGTCTTTGGGTAAATATTTTTTGAAAAATTATTGAGAAAATGATAATGGTTTCCTATGAGATCCAAGGTATATGGGTGTTCAGGGTGAGTGAAAAGATCGACAGTTTCTGATTCTTCTACAAGGATACCTCCACATAATACCAAGATTTTTTGGGTAAATGAGGCGATAACAGCGATGTTGTGCGTAGCGATTAAGCAAGTTAATCCTTTTTCATATTGCATATAGCTAATCAGTTCCATTAATTGCGATTGATGAATGGCATCCAAACCGATAAAAGGTTCGTCAAGAATGAGTAATTGAGGTTTGCAAGATATTGCTTTAGAAAAAGCTGCCAATTTGAGAAACCCAAAAGAGAGCCCAGAGGCTTTATCATCCATCCGTTGGAGTGCATCGGGAAAATCAACTTTTGCAAGGATGTCCAATGCTAAATTGCGAGCACCCTCCTTGGATGATTCACCATTTTTCATTATTCGATCAGTTATTTGTTTTAAGACTGGAGCATCCAATTCGATATCTGAAGAGGCTTCTTGGTTAACCACGCCGATATTGCGATTCACAACTTTTGCCAAGTCTTGTTTGTCCATGGCTGATATGTTTTGCCCCATTAGGAAAATATTTCCAGAAATCATTTCTCCTTGTGGGAAATTAGAATGAACTAACGCTCTTAAGAGAGTGCTTTTTCCGCTGCCACTTTCGCCGATTACACCTACGATTTCATTTCTATGAACTTGGAATGTTATCCCATTTAAAGCTTGGTTAATACCTTTTTGAGATGGAAATATAACAGATAAGTTTGTAACATCAAGAAACGGTGGCAATGACAGCATCCAATCCCTCTAATATTTATTAATTTCAACTCAAAAAACCACATTGTTATTTTCTAGTATAGCTATCAAAAAAGTTGAGTCAACTAAATGGGCAGTTGCAGTTATCAATTAATCAGGTTGAACCAGCTTTTTTGTCTGCTTTTGTGTTAGGAAGAGAATAAAGCCCAACATGCGGATTCCAGCGGCCACCATCAGTCCACCTGAGATACCAATCGTATCCGCCAGGTAAGTCCCAAGGACCGGAGATACAACCGCGGAAAGATATTGCATACTCTGAGCGAATGATACGAATGTGGCGCTGAGTTCCACCGGGATAGTTCGCATTAATTCATCAAAAAAGATCAAGTCGAGGCCAGCCTGGAAAATACCCGCCATTCCAGCAAGCAACACGACCCATTCCACCCTGCCTGTCAGGGCATACAAAAATGGATAAATTGCCAGGCCAAGGGTGGTCCAAAGTAAAACCGTCCGAGTTCCGTGTTTTCGGGAGCGTCCGACCCAGAAAAAATAACCCACTACCATTACCGCAGTAGAGGAAGTACTGATCAGACCGATCCATGCATCCGAAGCGTGCAGCTCCCTGACAAGGTAGAGCGGAAAAAGTGGAGCAGCGAGAGATACGCCGGAAAGGTAAATAAATCGGCGGATTGCAAAATTCATGAACGGTTTGTGATTGTATATCTGTGCCCAGTATTTTTTGAATCTAACCAACCGGTTTGTATTTTCAGTTTGGATAGGAATTTCCCGCAAAGGAATTTCCAGGTGGCTGGAAAAATAATAACTGATCAATCCCCCTATCGATAATGCCATAAAAACGATCTGGTAATTAAACGGGAAGCCCATTCTATCCAGCACCTGCCCAACGATGACCACTGTGATGGAGGTCGTCAAACCCATCATCGACCAGCGGCGGGACATCAGTTCGAATCGTCCATTCGGACCTGCAACTGTGTTCATGACCACGCTGAAAAGTATGGCCACGATTGTTTGTGGAAGTGTAGCCAGCGCCCAAATTCCCAGAACAGTGACGACCAAATACTCCTTCGGCACAATGAA
This sequence comes from uncultured Chloroflexia bacterium, assembly GCA_963841805.1. Classification (GTDB taxonomy): domain Bacteria; phylum Chloroflexota; class Anaerolineae; order Anaerolineales; family Anaerolineaceae; genus PNON01. Next base: position 533,284 of record CAWJEB010000009.1, on the reverse strand, counting down.
AGGCGCTATGCCAGTTAATGCATAAGAAAGAACCACCATCAGACGTGCTGTGCTGAACCAGGGTATGATATTAGATTTTCGCTGTAGGTATCCGCCTATGACCAGTGCCAGCAGCAACCCGGTGAAAGCCGGCATTGAGGTGAGCAGACCAACCTGAAAGTTAGACGCGCCTAATCGGGCCAGAAAAACAGGGAGGAAAGGGGCGGCAGCATTCGCCAGTCCTATGCCGATGGCATCAACTTGAACGAACAGGAAGTTCTTTTTATTGATTTCCTGCCCAATATGCGGTTCTGTAAACCATCTCTTTATGGACAAATCTGTTTCACCAGGTTCGTGAGGATGATTAATATTATCATGAAAGAAACCGTTAATAAAATACCTGAAAAGTTAATACAGGTTTTCGGTAGATGACCGGGGTTGTGATAGAATACTTGATTGCCTCTGCATCGGTTCAGGGGGCATAATTTTGGAAGGATAGCAGGTAATAAGTATGTCAGAAATTAGAGAAGATATTCGGAATGTAGCCATCATCGCCCACGTGGACCATGGCAAGACAACGCTTGTGGATGGTTTGCTGCGCCAGTCACACACTTTCCGCGCTAATCAGCATGTGATGGAGCGCGTTATGGATTCGAACGACTTAGAACGTGAAAGAGGAATCACCATCCTTGCGAAAAACACAGCCATAACAATCGAAGATCCAAAAACCGGGAAACCGGTGAAGATCAACATAGTCGATACTCCAGGACATGCTGATTTCGGTGGCGAGGTAGAACGTGTGATGAATATGGTAGATGGAGTTTTATTATTAGTGGATGCCGCCGAAGGACCTATGCCGCAAACGCGGTTTGTTTTGAAGAAAGCCTTAGAGATGGGGCACAAAGCCATCCTTGTGGTTAATAAAATGGACCGCAAAGATGCCAACCATGAGAATACGGTCAACGAGGCTTTTGATCTGTTTATTGAATTAAACGCCGATGACCGCCAGGCAGAATTTCCAATCGTTTATGCCAATGCGATCACCCAGCAGGCAGGCTTGACGTCTGAAATGGGTCCCGATCTGATGCCGCTTTTTGAAACTATCCTAAACTTTATACCCGGTCCAACCGTGGAACCGGAGGCGCCACTGCAATTACTAGTGACCAACCTGGGATACGATGAATACCGTGGGATCACTGCTGTTGGACGCATCTTCGCGGGCAAGATTAAAGCCGGCCAGTCGATTGCCCGCATTACTGCAGACGGTGGGATCAAAACTGACAGAATTCCATACCTGTATGTTTTTAGGGGGTTGGAAAAAATAGAGGTGGAAGAAGTGAGCGCGGGTGATATTGTTGCAGTCGCAGGTTTGGAGGAGATTGTTATCGGCGATACCATTGCAGACCCGGCATATCCTGTCGCTCTTCCCCGTATCAGTGTGGAAGAACCGACAGTTCGCATGACTTTTGGTGTTAATACTTCTCCATTTACTGGAAGAGAAGGAAAATGGAGCACATCCCGTAAAATTCGGGAAAGGTTATTTGATGAGTTGCGGAAAGATGTAGCTCTGCGAGTTTCAGAAACCGACTCTTCTGATACATTTCTTGTCTCCGGACGTGGCGAACTGCATCTGGCGATCCTGATCGAAAATATGCGGCGTGAGGGATATGAATTCCAGGTATCCAAACCCGAAGCAATTCTGAAAAAGGGTGAGAATGGCGAGATGCTGGAACCGTACGAAGAGCTTTCCATCACCACCAGCCAGGATACTGTAGGTGTCGTTGTGGAAATGCTGGGAACACGCAGAGGACAGATGGAAGAGCTGGTGAATACGACCGAAAATACGGTTTATATGCGTTATACCGTACCTACCAGAGGACTTTTAGGATTTCGATATCAATTTTTGACAGCCACTCGCGGCAATGGGGTCATGAACACCATCTTCAAAGGATATTTTCCTTTTGCCGGCCCGATCGTTTCACGAAATACTGGTTCGGTTGTTGCCTGGGAAGCTGGCATAACTAACAACTTTGGCTTGAAGAATGCAGAAGAGAGAGGATCTTTGTTTATTGGTCCTGGTGTGGAAGTTTATGAAGGAATGGTCATCGGTGAATACACCCGGCCGATGGATATTGCAGTAAATGTGTGTAAAAAGAAACATCTAACAAATATGCGGTCATCCAATAAGGATATTGAAGTTCGCCTGACAACTCCTCGCAATCTGAGCCTTGATGAAGCAATTGAATACCTGGCAGATGATGAACTTTTGGAGATCACCCCTACCAACTATCGTATACGTAAGCGGATATTAAATACAGATGAACGTGGAAAGCAGATAAAGGCATTCAAGAAGAGTTTGGAAGATTAGCAGAATTGGAAATAGCTGAATGCAGGGGAGGGGTTTCTGGTTTAGAAACCCCTCCTTTTTAATTTCAATTTCGCCAAGGGTTAGTTTGAGAAACTACTACTATCAGGAAGAATTGGATATAAGCGTTGATCCGATCCTGACTCGCGACGGAATTGTTGAGTGTACAAATTAAAGTAATGGCCACCCGAGCGTAGCAGTTCCTGGTGGGTGCCCATTTCGGTGATCTGTCCGTTGTCTATGAGGATTATACGATTGGCACGCTTAATTGTGGATAGACGGTGAGCGATGATAAAGCTGGTTCGGCCTTTCATCAATGCTTCCATACCCTTCTGGATTAACGCTTCGGTTAGTGTATCCACTGAACTGGTTGCTTCATCCATGATGAATATCTCAGGTTTTGCCAATACCGCCCTGGCAAGGCTGATGAGCTGCTTTTGTCCAACTGAAAGCTGATTGCCGCCCTCACCAACTTCCTGGTCGTATCCCTTTTCCATATTACGAATGAATTCATCAGCCCCGGCAATTTTGGCAGCGGATTCAATTTCTTCGTCCGCTGCTTCTAATTTGCCATAACGGATGTTCTCACGGATGCTGCCAGAGAATAAGTGTGGTGTTTGCAATACTATGCCAATGCGGGATTGGATATCGTGCATATTAATTTCGGTATAGTCCACACCGCCAAAGCGAATTGCGCCATTTTTTGGTTCATAGAAGCGGCATAGCAGGTTGACAATGGTCGTTTTTCCTCCACCAGTCGGGCCGACCAGGGCGATCATTTCGCCTGGCTTTACTTTCAAGGAAAAATCGCTTAAGACAGGCTCATCTTTTTCGTAATAGAAATTGACATGATCAAATTCGATATCTGAAAGGATGGTTGATGTAGGTTGAGAATCTGGTTTGTCTTGAACATCAGGCACTGCATCGATAAGAGAGAAAATCCGCTCGGCAGATGCAATGGAGTGCTGCATTTCCGCATATACACGAGCCATATCCTGTACAGGCCACATCATGAAAGTGATGTAAGAAGCAAAAGCCTGAATACCGCCGATGGTGATCCACCCGATGGAAGTTTGATATCCACCATACCAGATGATAGCTCCTAAAGCCAGGCTGCTTATGATCTGCACAACAGGTAAGAACAAAGCTGAAAGCCAGGCTGCCCGATAGGATGAGTGGTACATATCACTGGTCAGTGTACTGAATTCACGCAGATTCTCTTCTTCACGGCAAAGAGCTTTTACAACCCGAACGCCCGTGATTGATTCGTTATAAGACGCGGTTATCTTAGAATTTACCTTGCGAACAGTACGATACTGTTGGATGATACGTTTTCGGAATTGCACCGCGACATAAATCAGAATTGGAACTACTAATAACACAATCAGCGCCAGTCGCCAATTGATGATAAACATAAATACAGCGGAAGTGGCAATGTTGATGATTGCCCAGGTTGTATCCAGTACGCCCCAGGTCATCAAATCGGAGACCCGTTCGGAGTCAGATGATACGCGAGCCATGATCCACCCGACAGGTGTGCGGCTATAATATGACAGCGAAAGGTCCTGCAGGTGGTTAAACATACTTTTCCGCAGATCATAACGGATGCGTTCTCCGAGGATGGCGACCAGATAGATGAAGATGAAGACACCAACTGCCTGAAGAATCAGCAAAGCGCCATATTGGATCACATACTGGTTCAAGATCTCCAAATTTTTAGGAACGATTGCTTCGTCAATGATCTTCTTGCTCAGGAACGTGAAATAACCATCCAGTATAGAGACGACGGCGATTGTAACAAGGAATCCGATTACCCATGCCATATGCGGGCGAACCAGCCCGATGATACGTTTCAGCGTTTTATTGTCAATTTTGGAAGAGTACTCTTCTTCCTCAAATTCATCATAGTCGGACACGGGAAACTTCCTTTTCCAAATCGGTTTCAATACTTGTTTGCAAATTGTATATCTGCTGGTACACGCCAGATTCCTTGATCAATTGGGTGTGAGTACCTCGTTGGATGATCTCACCCTTGTCAAATACAAGGATCAGGTCTGCATCCATGATGCTCTGAATACGGTGGGCAATGATGAAAGTTGTGCGATTCTTCATCAGATTTTCAAGTGCCTGGCGAATTTCAGATTCAGTTTCAAGGTCAACAGAGGAGGTGGAATCATCTAAAATGAGGATACCGGGATTTTTAAGAAGTGTTCGGGCGATGGTAACTCGCTGTTTTTGTCCGCCGGACAGGGTGACGCCCTTTTCACCTACCAGTGTGCTGTACCCCTGTGGGAAGGACAGGATCACATCATGGATTGCAGCCGCACGGGCGGATTCAAATACCTCATCGTCGGTTACTTCACGATCAACACCATAAACGATGTTTTCACGAATAGTACGCGAAAATAGGAAGGGTTCCTGCTCAACAATGCCAATTTGTCCGCGTAGGTAATGGCGAGGATAATCATTTATATTTCTTCCATCCATACAGATCGTGCCAGAGGTGACGTCGTAAAAGCGGGGAAGCAGGTTTACCAGTGAAGTTTTTCCCGACCCCGTGGAACCCAACAACGCGACAGTCTGACCGGATTTGCATTCAAAACTTACGTTGCAAAGGATGGGGTTTTCTTTTTCGTATTCAAAGGTAACATTGTCGAACCTGATATCACCTTTTATGACCTGATTAATAGGAGCAATGCCCTCATCAAGGATCTCACGGTCTTCCTTGATGATCTTCATAACCCGCGAATAAGATACCAGTCCGGTGGACATTTGGACAATCATTCTGCCAAGGGTGCGCATCGGGAAAATCAACCAGACGATTAAACCTGTATAGGCCAGGTAGCTGCCAATGGACAAATTTCCATTGATCACCATCACTGCGGCGATGAAAAAACCAGCCAGCATTTGAAAACCGCAAAAAATATCGCTTATCGGCCAGAAAAGGGAGTGCATTTTCATCAACACTCTGCCCTTCTCGAACTTCAGCATATTTTCTTTTTCAAACTTGTTGATCTCGAATTCCTGGCGGGCATAAGCTTTGACTACCCGTACGCCTGTCAAATTTTCCTGGATGGCAGTGGAAAGCACTGCTTCCTGTTCCTGGTATGCTTCATAGGCTTTTGTGATGCGTTTGAAGAAGATAATTGAAGTAATGATGATAAATGGAACCACAATGATCGAAAGAAGGGCGAGTTTGCCATTTAGACTATAGAGGGCGGCGAAGTTGATCACAAACAGCAGTATGATCCGACCAACATTGATGGCTTGATCTGCAAAGAAACGTCTAATCGCATCAACGTCTGAGGTGCTGCGTTCGATGAGTTCTCCTGTAGATGTTTCAGAGTGGTATTTAAAGGGAAGTCGTTGGATATGATCAAAAAGATAATTGCGAAGACGACGGGTAATACCCTCTGCAGTGCGAGCGGAAAGTGCACCACTGGTGAAAGTTGAAACACCTTCGAATAGTGCCAATAGTACAAAACCTAGTGCTGCCATCGGGATAAGATCGTATCTGGCAGGGGTGAGAATGTTGTCAACAAAATATTTTAGCAAAAGATATGTGAGTGTTTTTGAGGTCGCGCTGATTGCCAGAGCTGCTGTGGCACCGACGTAATACCCGCGGAATCCGCGCATTAATCGCCAGAGACCGACCAGACGGTTGGGGGAAAGGGTGGATTTGATGTCCAAAGCAGGTATTGATATTGCTGAAGAAGATTTCACAAGTACTCCAAAAATGTATAAAAATAAGCTCTATATTCTAGTCCATGCGATGGCAATCGTCAAACCGGGACTGGCGATTATGTTTCAGATGAATTTTCCTTAAAGATAATCGGAAATCCTAATGAAAATATTGCATTACTTATTTGAACTATGAAGAATAGGATATAATAAAACCGACCAGTCGGTATGGAAAGAAGAAAATGCAAACGCGTGGCATTGAAACGAAACAACAAATAATGCGAGCAGCAATTTCCTGTTTTAGCAAATATGGGTACGATGGTACTGGCGTTGCAGAAATTTGTGCTTCATCAGGTGTCAGTAAAGGCGCTTTCTATCATCACTTTCCTTCAAAACAAGCTCTATTCATGGAATTGTTGACATACTGGCTGGAGGGATTGGATATACAACTCAAGGCGATCGCCGGATCAGCGGTAGATATTCCATCGGGATTAGTTTCCATGGCCGATGTCCTTCCAAGGGTTTTTGTCGATGCTGGAGACCAGTTGCGGATGTATTTGGAATTCTGGGCGCAGGCAACCCGGGATCCAGTTGTATTTGAGGCCTTGATAAAACCATACCATCAGTACGCTGGTTATTTTTCTTCTCTTCTGGAAAAAGGCGTTCAAGAAGGATCGCTAAAAGAATTACAACCGGATATCACATCGAAAGTGATCATCTCGTTGGCCGTTGGTGTTCTTCTACAGGGTATGTTGGATCCAAAGGGTACAGATTGGAAGGAAGTAGCCGAAAGTGGAATGAAGATGATCGCTAATCAGATCCGAAGGGACGTCAAATGATTCTGGTCACAGGCGCGACAGGACATATTGGAAATGTATTGGTGAGGGAGTTGGTTAATAGAGGGGAAAAAGTGCGGGCAATGGTTCTCCCGAAGGATGATCTAACGCCTATCAAAGACCTTGATGTGGAGATAGTTATCGGAGATATATTGGACCAGGAATCAATTCGGCGTGCACTGCGCCGGGTAAAAACTGTGTATCATCTGGCTGGATTTATTTCAATTCTCCCGGGAGATGCTGCCATTCTGCAAATGGTTAATGTGGAGGGTACCCGCAATATGTTGGATGTATCCAGAGATATGAATGTCAAGAGATTTGTTTACACAAGTTCGATCCATGCTCTCGCCAGGATTCCCCATGGTACCACCGTTGATGAATCGGTATTATTTGATGTTGAAACCCGTATGGGTGATTATGATAAATCAAAAGCGATGGCATCGATGGAAGTGATCAAGGCTGCCAAAGAAGGTTTGGATGCAGTGATAGTCTGTCCAACCGGCGTGATCGGTCCGTACGATTACAAAGGTTCAGAAATGGGGACATTAATTAATAATGCGTTATCAAGAAAACTGGTTTTCAGTATTGATGGCGCTTATGATTTTGTAGATGTTCGCGATGTTGTCAAAGGAATGATCCTGGCAGGCGAAAGAGGGCGAACCGGAGAAGTATATATTTTGTCCGGTCAGTGGATAGGGATCAAAGACCTGCTTAATACTGTCATAAAAATAGCCGGATGTAAGGCAGCCCAAATTAAAATACCGACGTGCATCGCCCGCGCATTCAGTAAAATTACTCCGCCATTTTATCGTTTGACGAAAATAAAACCTCAATTTACACCATACTCGATTGAAACCATACGAAGCAATGCTATAGTCAGTCATGGAAAAGCATCCGCAGAGTTGGGTTATTCTCCACGCAGCATCTTGGAATCTTTACAAGATACTGTGATATGGTTGCTGGAATACAAGCGCTTAAAATTAGTTCCAATAAATAAGTAAATGATCGGAAATATCTTGGAAAACATTACAGGGAAGACTGTGCTTATCACAGGCGCTTCGTCCGGAATTGGCCGGGAATTGGCGCTGCAACTGATTGAAACAGGCTGCCACCTCATCCTTATCGCTCGCTCTGAAGATAAGCTGCAAGAAATCGTAAAAGCAATTCAGAATAGAGGCGGAAAAGCTACATACTTTTCCGCAGATCTAACGAATCCAAAACAACTAGATAATGTCATCTCAAACATTAATGAGAATGTTTCGCAAATTGACATTCTTGTCAACAATGCCGGTATAGGCTGGTATGGGTATTTTGAGGAGATGCCATGGGAAGTTGCTGACTCGTTGATTATATTGAACATATATGCCCTTGTGAAACTTACTCATGCTATTCTTCCTGGAATGAAAATGAGAAATTCAGGACAGATCATCAACATCAGTTCAATTATCGGCGATTTACCAGTACAGGGCGCTGCGTTATATTCCTCATCAAAGACATTCGTTAACAGTTTTACGAAAGCATTCTCGCGTGAATTGACAGGGTCAAATGTAAAAGTTACCCTTATTAAACCTGGTCCGGTTAGAACCGGGTTTTATAACCATGCAGAAGAAATGAACGGCCGTCAAATTCCTGGGGAAGGGATGGCAATTTCTGTAAGCGAAGCTGCCAGCCAGATAATTAAAGTGATGAATAGACCCAAGAAAGTGGTTTACATTCCTGGTTACTTCTTCTTTATGCCATGGATTGATCGATTGTTTAGCCCGATCATCGATAGGCTGGGGCCAATTTTACTGAAAAAGCAATTGCATTAATATTTTTATTTAGTTGCAATAATAAGGACAAAATTGTTAGTTTTAGGTCATATAAAACATACCCTGCTGTAAGATTTCAGCAAATATAATATTTGTCATGAAGAATTTAGCTAATCAACCGAGTTTTGCCAACAGGTCCTTCTTTTTAAGATTGAACTCTTCTTCGGTGATCAAACCCTGTTCTTTTAGGTCCCCAAGTTTTTTGATCAAGCCAGGAATATCCGTGATGTTACTAGGATTACCTAAAATAACCATGTGGTCAGATGCTTCTTTCGCATTTAACATTGTTTTTTTGTATTTAATGGGACGGGTAATCCTCTTCAATTGATTCACGCCCAATTCAGAGGCAGTCATTATTTCGATATCTCCATAATCAAACAATCTTCCCAGATAGGATTGGGTTAATTTGACGTCGTTAACTTTTTCAAGGGAAGAATCAATTACATTCTTATTAATTACACCGTTGATATTGATCACCCGGTGGTTGGTGATAATAAATTTTTGGGAATCCCAATTTATGATACGCCATATGATGAATCCAAATGGGATTAATAACAACAAATACAGGAAGGCTGCCCAGGACAAACCTGATACAACTACCGGAATTGTTATGCCGATGATCAGCAGAATAACAAAAGCCAGTTCAATCAACATGCTGCGCAGCAACACAAGCCAATGTTGATGGGTTACTAATAGGATCTTTTCATTATCACCAAGCAGGTTATCGATGTATGATTTTGCCATTTTTCCTCTATGAAAATCAAAGTGGTTATTGCGATCTTTCTTGGGTATCTGGATCTACCTGGTCCCCGGAGCTGATCAAATCAACTGCTTCATTTTCGTATTCTACTGGAACATAGATTTTGACCAATCCGAGCGATCCTATGGTTAAGCCATAGGTTACTCCGGCGCTCTCCTGAAAAACCTGAACCGGAATATTATTGGCTTCCAATTTGGCTCGAAGAATCTCACCTTCTAGTTGACCGTGTGCTTGTTCTATGCAAACCCAATTATCGTATTTCATTAACTAATTATAGGTATGAATGCAATATTTAACAAGAAGGAGCACAACCAATTGGTTGTGCTCCTGAGTTCTTGTAAATTATGATTACTTTGCTTTCAGGATTATACGTGCATCAACAACTTTTACACCCTGACCTTCTTCATAAACCAAAACTGGATTTGCATCGGATTCAGCTACTTCGTCCTGCAAGTCGTTGATCATGGAGGCATATTTGCAAAGCACATCTGTGAGCGCTTTTTTGTCGCGGGGGGATTCACCTCGAGCGCCGGCCAGGATTGGAGCACCGCGGATCTCGCCTAGCATTTTTTCTGCCTGGCTTTCTGAGATAGGAGCAACCCGGAAGGTGACATCTTTCAGTACTTCGACAAAGATGCCGCCCAAACCGAACATCACGGTTGGACCGAACGTAGCATCATTGACAGAACCCATTATCACTTCGGTACCCCACGGAGCCATTTCCTGAATGGCTATGCCGTGGATCTCTGCATCCGCTTTGTATTTCCTGGCGTTCGCGAGGATTGTGTTGTATGCATCCCGGACACCAGCTTCATCTTTGATGTTGACCTTTACGCCACCTGCATCCGATTTGTGCAGTATCTGAGGAGAGACAATCTTCATCACCACCGGGAATCCTGTATCCTTTGCGATATCAACTGCTTCCTGCTCAGATTTAGCCAATTTGGTTATTGCAATTGGCAAATCATAGGCAGCGAATACCTGTTTGGATTCAACTTCGGTCAATGCGTTGCGGCCAGCCTTGCGAGCTTTTGCGATGATTTCCCGGGAAACACTTCCACCATTTGAATTGCATGGATAACTGGAATCGTTGACAATCTTGCGGAGAGTATAAAATTCTCTTAATGCGGCCATGGCGTTAACTGCCAGGTCTGGACCGTTGTAGGCAGGGATACCATTCTCAACAAGCCAGCGCATAGCTTTGTCTGATCGCTCGCCGCCTACGAATGAAACCGTGACTGGTTTACCATTTATACCTGATTCGGTGACCCCTTTATGGATTGACTGAGCAATTTCAAGTGGATTTGTCTGGGCGGTTTCACAATACAACACGACCAATCCATCCACCCACTCGTGCGCATAGGAGAATTTAACAGTATCGTAGTACCACTCATTGCCAGCCATACCGGTTAGGTCGACAGGATTTTTGGCAGAACCGTATTCCGGCATGTGCTTCTTTAATTGCTCCTGAACATCTTCCGGGGCGAATTTCATAGGTATGCCAAAGCGTTCAGCCGCGTCTGTTGCCAGAACACCGACGCCGCCGCCATTTGTCAGGACAAGCATATTGTCGCCTTTCATTGGCGATTGGAGTGAGAGGGCAAGTGTGCGATCGAAGAGGTTATTAAGATCACTGGCGCGAATTGTGCCAGCTTGCTGGAAAGCGGCATCATAAATTTTGCCTGATCCAGCCAGAGAACCGGTGTGAGAAGCAGCGGCGGCCGCACCATGGGATGAAACACCGGATTTAAGGGCAATGACAGGTTTGGTTGATTTCTTACAGGCTTCGATGAATTTTCGGCCATCCTTGAAACCTTCAATATACAGAGAAATACAGGAGGTGTTAGGATCTTCATCCAGCCATGTGATCAAGTCAGCAAAATCGACATCTGACATGTTTCCGATGGAGATGAGCTTTTCAAAACCGACACCTCGGGTATAGGAGGAAGCGTCAATTGCAATCAATAATGCGCCGCTTTGTGTGATCAAAGAGGCTTTGCCGGGTAAGGGCAGGTAAGGGGCAAAGGAAGCATTTAATTTGTTGGAGTTGGTCAGTGTGCCTACAATATTTGGCCCAAGGATGCGCATTCCATAACTTCTGGCCTGGTTGACGATTTGAATCTCGAGATCCTTGTTACCAGTTTCGCTAAACCCAGATGTAATGATGATCAGCCCTTTGACACCTTTTTTACCACATTCATCAATTACACCAGAAACAAATTTGGCAGGAACAACGATGACCGCTGCTTCAACATAACCAGGAATTTCTTCGACTGTCTTGTAGTTCTTTAATCCCAGTATCTCATCATCTTTGGGATTAACCGGATATATTTGTCCAGAATATTTGCTCTCCAGCAAATTTTTGACAACTGTATATCCAATTTTTCCTGGAGTTGCCGAAGCTCCAATTACAGCAATCGATTTTGGGTTAAGAATGGCATTAATGGTTTCGTCGTTCACATGATCCTCCTGAAGAATTTTTTGATTCCAAGCTTGGAATAATGTTTATCTTAGTATTAAAAATCATACTCCACTATTTTATTACTTCATGATTGATTTTCCAATGAAGGATTTGACTATTTAATGCGTGACATTCCTCACCATTTACGCATTATTGTTACGGGATGATAGTGAATAACGGTTTTAGAAGTTGTAATAATAAAATAATTATAACCTAATGAAATATTGGTAAAAGTAAACCCGGCATACGCCGGGTTTTACTCATACAATCTCGTAAGATGTGGTGATATCAGCTACTCCTCGAATTGTTGCTGCGACGGAGCAGTATTTTGTCTCAGACAGTTCGATTGCCTGCGCAACAGCTTTTTCAGTCAATCCCTCTCCCTGTACTTTATAAAGGAGATGAATTTTTCTAAATGCCCATGGCGGATCCTGATCCTGCTCCGCTGTTGCAGAGATTTCAAGGAGTGTTAGCTTCACTTTCTTTTTTTCCAGTATCTCAACCACATCCACTGCCGTGCATGAAGCCAATGCTACCAATAACATTTCGCTGGGTTTTACTCCAACTCCTTCATCCGGTGTTGATAATACAACTGTGTGATTGGTTGAATCAATCCCCAAAAATTGTTTTCCAGCAATTCGCCGGATGGTTGCCTGAGCCATGTTTTCTCCTAATCTTTGATCAAAGCCATAAGCTTTGAAACCTCATTTATCTTTTCCTCAGAATCAAGATTGGAGTCTTTGAAGCAATTGGAAAGATATTGTTTTATGATCAATTGGTTAGTGGAGCTTACCGCAGACTGTATAGCTTGAAGTTGTTGGATGACATCCACACAATTGCGATCCTCATCCAACATTTTTTGAATTCCACGAATTTGCCCTTCCACCTTTTTTAGTCGAAGCGAGATGTCTTTATTATATTCCATGATTGTCCAATTCTGGCATACAGCCAAATGGCTTATGCTCAGGTAAAACGCGAACCTGAGGAAGAACACGAATTACTCGATGCAGAACTGGAACTGCTGCCAGTTGTTGCGAAGGTAGAAATTAGGCGATTGGTAAATTTGCTTTTACAGGAAGGGCATTCTTTTTTATCACTTTTGTCCGAAAAACCGACAATAAGCTCAAACTTTGACCCGCACTCGTGACATATGTATTCATAAAGAGGCATAATATTTACTCCTGAATAATAATTATATACTGTACTGGAGTATAGCATAAAAACCCCTGGAGTCAAGAAATGACTTTGTAATTGCCTTGAATATTATGATCTATGGCTTTACTGCGATCTCCGCCCATGGTTGTTTGATCCATTCACTCCATGAACCTGGATAGAGTTTAGGCATGGGAAAACCGGCGTGTACAATCGAGAATATCCCAAAGGCTGCCGTTACTCCTGAGCCGCAATAGTAGATAGCAGCCTCAGTTTTTTTGACCTTCAATTTATCGGTGACTAAGGATTTGATTTCGGATACCGGCTTGGGTTGATTGTTTGAGTCTAAAAAGTCCGTAACAGGAGCGCTAATAGCTCCAGGTATGTGCCCTGGGATTGGATCTATGGTTTCATCCATACCTAAATAGCGATTATAAGCACGACCATCCAGGATGATGTGATCTTTTGAACTGGTTAGTTTACGAATTTCTTGAGCTGAGATCGTAAGGTTATCATTTAGATGGATTGTAACCGTAGAGTTCCTTCGAAAGGGAAGATCAGTTGATAGTGGATAATTCAGTTGCTTCCAACTTTGAATACCACCTGAAAGAATTGCTACCAGGGGGAACCTGCAGTAATTCAACAACCACCACAATCTGGCGGCGGCCATGCTTCCTCCCGCGGTGTCATAAGCCACAACTTGCATACCTGGTGCAAAACCCCAACGAGAGAGCAAGCTTTCAAAATCCTCTTTTTTAGGTAGAGGGTGTCTTCCTGTAGTTGAGGTGATCTTTCCGGAAAGATCTTTATTGAGGTGTGCATAAATAGAGTTAGGTATATGTCCTTTTCGATAATCCTCATATCCCTGGTCGGGCTCCAGAAGATAATTTGTGCAATCGATGATCAACCAATTAGGATTGTCCAGATTTGCCAGTAATGTGCCCGGTTGAACATATGTTGAAAAATTATCACCCATGATTCATCCTTCTTGAAATCAGCAAATACGCCAACATCAATATCATTAATCCTGCAAGGTCAAAGTACATGAACTTTAGTATTGAAAGTTTAGTGTTCGTTAAGCTTTGGATATTTAGGTATATATATGATTCTCCTAAAAATCCGATAAACTGCATGATCAGGGCTGATATAAGCGCCACTTTGAATCGGATTGGATTGATCGTGGCGATTGCATAAGGTACATTCCACATAATAAATAGGATCCCGATCGATCGCATGACGACAATGCCCTGCTCACCGGAAAGATCAAACTGGTAAATATATAGTGCCGGTTGGATGATGAATTGAAATGCACAGAGCATATTTACAAAAAATACTATTCCAACCAGTATTCGAGAAATCCAGATGGTTTTATCCACTTCTTGCTTAATTGCGTTTGGGACGGCTTTTTTCATCTGGCACCGTACATAATCCAGTAAGCTGCAACAGAGAATGCGATTGAGACGTTCAAGGATTCTTTCATTCCAGCCATCGGTAAATGGACCCAATGGTCACATTTAACAAGGATTTCAGGATCAATTCCAAAATTCTCATTACCGACAACTAATAAATATGGCGAGACGGGTTTGAATTCAGTATTAAAAAGAAGCTCCGAACTTTGCGTGAATTCCAAACCAATAATCTGGAATCCTTCACTTCTTATTTTATCGATGGCTTCGATGCCGTTCCAATGTTGTTCCCAAGGAATTTGGCAATCTGCACCAAGGGCAGTTTTTGCCATTTTAGGATGGGAAGGTGATGGAGAGATCCCGCCCAGATGCAAGCGTTTTATTCCGCATCCATCCGCTGAACGAAAAATGGAACCGACATTGAATACACTGCGTAGATTGTCCAAGTAGCCCTCTAGATGTATATCTGAAGCATGGCATGATTGAGCAGTTTTGTAGTGAGATGGATAAATCCCGACTATGTTTGTATTGGAATTGCATTTTGGGCAAGGGGTGTCTGGATGTGATTGTTCATTTACCGGAAACCTGAATGAACAGGCTTTTCTTACGCACTGGCGGACGACAACCGGGCACATCTCCCTATCACTTACCAAAGATAAAATCGCTCGAATCCATATTCTCTAGCTCAGCATAAACGCCTCTGTATTTTTCCGGAAGTAAGCAGGCAACCTGGTACATGATCTGATCAGTAATATTTTGCCGTTTATCACGGTCATTTATTTCTAGCTTCCGGCGAAATTGTAAATGCTTTTCCAACACGAATATGAAACGGGGTTCTTATAAGGTGATGCAGGTTATCCCAGATAACTTCACCGCCATAAAAAGCAATTGGAAGAATTGGGGTTTTTGTTTTTGCGGCGATAATGGTAATTCCCGGGTATCCCTTCTGAAGACAACCGGTTTTCGAACGTGTTCCTTCAGGTGCTACAGCGAGAAAATTGCCGGCATTCAAACATGCAACTGCCCGCTGATAGGCTTTCATGTCCACAACCCCGCGTTTAATTGGTATTCCACCCCAGAAAGTGAATAATGCGCCTAGAAATGGATTTTTCCAGGTCTCTTCTTTGACCAGGGCATTGATCTTTCTGGGCTGAAGGTGAGTCATAAATATCGGGGCATCCAAGAAGTTGACGTGATTCGCAACAAGAATGAGGGGACCATGAACGCGGAACCAAAGCCAAATCGGTATCATCCACCATACACGCAGACGGGTGATGCCTTTGATCGTGGAATTGAGCATTCTTGTAGCGATTGTCATAGAAATCAAATTACCAAATCCAAAGCTTTTGGAAGTAATTCAATTTCTATCATACTTCCATTTTCACAAATAGTCTCACCATCTGCATGGGCTGGAATGGTGCCATCAATTGCAGTGACTCTAATGCTTTTGCTGTTGACCATTCTTACGGCTGGGTCACCTTCCTGAGTACCTTTCATAAACTTAAGAATTCGGGGGAAAGTTGCAAATTTGCCCAATTCATCCACAATGCACAAACTGAACTTTGCATCCGTTGGGTCGCTTTTTGGTGCCATATAAAAACCGCCACCCATACGTATTCCGTTCATTATGGATACCATCAAGAATTTGTCAGTAATTTGTTGATCATCCAGGTCCAATTGTAATTTAGGGGCTTTGAAATATAGGAATATGGTTTTCAGCGCAGCAACAATGTATGAAGGAAAACCGGTTAGGAATTTTAGCTTTAATGCTTCGAATCCCACCACTGCATCGAATCCTATTCCAACACCGTTGCCAAAATACCTGCCTTCAGGGAATACCCCGCCACTAACTTTTCCAATATCTATAGCTCTGATCTTAGGATCTACCAGATGTTCACATGCTTCGGTGAAAACTATCGGCACACCCATACTAAAGGCAAAGTCATTTCCGCGACCGACAGGGATAATTCCCATTTTGGACCTAATGGGATTGGTTTGACTACCGAGTAGAATACCATTAACGACTTCATTACAGGTGCCATCACCGCCAACAGCAACAATGATGTCAGTTTCGGAAATTGCCGCGCTTCGAGCAAGTTCCAATGCATGGCCTGGATATTCAGTAACAACGAGCTCAAAATCGAGCTGATGCATAGAGAAAGAAATCTTCAATAAGCGGCTTATGCTTCAATCCTGAACCGCGGCCAGAAATTGGATTAAGTATCAGCAAGTATTTTGCCATTTAGTTCTCCATTTTTCGCGAGTAAGATTATTGCACTGAATTGGTAAAGCTTTCAATATTTGTTATTAACGTCACTAAACTTTCCAGGGAGGATGATGTAACAATGGCTCTCTTGCACGCTGCAGTCATTGCATATGGTCGTAGATAAGCCTTGAGATGTTTTCTAAAGATGATGTGACCCCATTCTGGTCCATAAAAGTCGCTGATTAGCATTAGATGTTCCAGTATAACCTGCTTTGCTTCATTCAAGGGGATATCAATTTGGTCTCGGCGGGAAAATAACCAGGGATTCCCGATCGAACCACGTCCAATCATTACACCATCGCAATTCGTAACAGATTTTATTTCTACAATATCATTTACGGTTTTTACATCGCCATTTGCAAGAATTGGTATATTCACCGCCTGTTTAATCTGAGCAATTGCCTGCCAATCACTTGAACCCTTATACATTTGTTTCTTGGTCCTTCCATGGACAGCGATCAATGATGCGCCGTAATCCTCCAACAACTTTGCGATTTCAATGTAATTTAGGGTAGATTCATCCCAGCCCAGGCGCATTTTGGCGGTGATCGGGATAGGACTATTCTTTGTAAGTTCAGAAAAAATTGATTTTATTACCTCAGGCTTTTTTAGTAGACTGGCGCCTGCACCTCGATTGGTTACCTGCCGGGCAGAACATCCCAAATTGATATCGAGGATATCAGGATTGAGTTGAAGTATGATCTTCGCTGCATCCACAATTCTCTTCGGATCATTATCAAACAGCTGGAAGACAACCGGGCGTTCAAATTCTGTGAATGCCAGCCTTTTTTCGACATTTTTGTTATCCTGGACAACATCGATTGCATTGACAAATTCGCTGTAACTCATTGCGGATCCAAAGCGTCGGGTGATGATCCTGTCAGGTGAGTCGGAATACCCTGACATGGGGGCGAGGATTAGGTCACCATATATGGGGAGGTCCCGGACGTAAAAATTAGGTTTTCCGTATTTGTTTTCGGTAAATTCCATATAAAAAAGCTTTCAATTACTTAAGAAATTTCGAGTAATGATACCATTCGATATTTATTACCGCTATAATTAGCACAAAATTTAGTTCAAATGGGTAATAAATGTCAAGCTTATTGTGTCAAAAATGTGGTTTTAATAATCCTCCTGGGATGCGGTTTTGCGGTAACTGTGGAAACAGACTGCCGCAGGATACTGCATCGTTAATCGCCGATTCTTCTGTTCAAAATTCTTTGCCTGGAACTGTTGGTGTAATGATGGGGGCAGACCTTTTAGAAAGATTTCGCGTAGCTGGATTGAATGCTGCCGGTCAAAAGAGAAGCGTTACGATATTATTTGTGGATATGTCTGGTTTTACTGCATTGTCTCAAATTCTCAGCACTGAAGATGTGTATGTAATGATCCAGCAGTTCACAAGCCTGTTAATTAAAAATGTATACAAATATGATGGCATGGTGGATAAACTAATGGGGGATGGGTTGATGGCTATATTTGGCGCACCTATCGCCAATGAGAACAGCTCTGAAATGGCACTGCGATCAGCAAACGATATGCTGATTGACATGAAACAGTTTAGTGAACAGACGAATGAAAAGTATGACATACCTGTGAAGAATAAAGTTAGCTTGAATTTGCACCTGGCGTTGCACTATGGTGAAGTTATCGTAGGTGGAATTGGTTCGAATTTATTAATGAATTACACTGCGATCGGTGATACCGTGAATCTTGCGCATAGATTGCTTGAAGCGTCTGATCCAGGAGTATTGTTAGTAAGCCAGCAGGTATATCAAAAAACAAGGGAAATTGCGGAATTTAACCAGTTGGGACATTATTCACTCAAAGGTATCGAAGATCCAGTAAATGTGTTGGAATTTGTAAGCATGAAAGAATCACCAATAAAAAGTAAAACTGGTTTTGAGATGTACAGCCCGATTGTCGGCAGAAAGAAAGAATTACAAGAACTGGCGGAATATACGGAATCCATTGGGTATTCTGGAAAAGGAAGAGTTGTCATCCTAGAGGGCGAAGCAGGGATTGGGAAATCCAGATTGCTGGCAGAATACCAAAAATATTTGATGAAACATGAAATTACTCCCATTATTGGGCATTGTTTTACTTATAAGAAAAATATTCAGTATTGGGTATTGCAGGATCTACTGCGGCATTATTTCAATAATGGGAAAGAGGATGATCCAAAGCAATTTGAAAAAAGGGTCATATTAAAGTTAAATCAAATCGCTCCATCTGAGATCGATAACTATCTATTAATGATCGATCGATTTTTTCGGGGTCGGATTCTCTCGAGCAAAAAAGTTAAAATCGGCAGAACAAATGGATCCAGCCCAAATGCAAAACCAAATATTTTGGATCATCAGGAATTTATTAGAAAGAGAATCATATAAAAAACCCGGCATTTTGGTTTTTGAAGATATGCACTGGGCAGATGAATCTTCTCTGGCGTTTTTGGAATACCTGTTCAAGGTGATCCCTGATCTACCAATACTTGTAATTATCGTGACCAGATCAAGCCAAGAAATGGATTCCCGGAAAGAATATCTTGAATGGGAAAAACTAATGCATGGTCGGCTTTCCAACATTCAACTGACGAGGCTGACGAATGAACAGAGCAGAGAAGTCGTTGATTATTTATTGCCCGAAAACAGACTACCGCAGGATTTAATAGACAGGATCATATCGCTGGCTGGAGGAAACCCATTATTTCTTGAAGAAATAATCCGTATGCTAATAGATCGCAGATTGATATCAATCGAAAAGGGCCAATGGGAAATGGAAGACGAGAAACTCAGCGTCCAGAATCTGGCTATTCCAGAAACGCTGCAGGGTTTGATACTAACTCGATTCGATCAACTAAGTTCTATACAGCAGCGGCTGTTGCAGGTAGCTTCTATTATTGGAAGAGATTTTAATTCCGATCTTTTACGTGTAGTTTTACAGATCACAGATCCATCTTTATTGGATGAGATACTACAGCAATTGGTTCAGCGTGACATTATTGAAAACCATTCTGATGTCCCAAACCAAGACTATCGCTTTAATCATGTGCTGATGTCAGATACAATCTACAGCACTTTGTTGACTGGGGATAAGACGGAACTACATGGACAAATAGGGATGGCAATTGAACAATCCTATCCTGGTCAAATAAAAGAGTACATAGATGTACTCGCCAGGCATTACTTTTATAGTACGAATTATAACAAAGCGCTCCATTATACGAAACTGGCGGCGAAAATTTCATCGCATAATTATGCTAATGAACAAGCAAATGATTATTTTTTACAAGCAGAACAAGTACTTAGCAAAGTTCAGCATACAGTAGAAGATGAGATCGAGGTCTATTATGGATTAGGGAATGTAAATGTATTTTCTGGAAATTACCCTGAATCACTTGAAAATTTCCAGACTGCTAAAGAAATATTTATATTAAATGAGGGTATCAGTGTTGATGGAATTGGATTGGATAGTGTGTTACGCAGTATTGGGGAAGTTTATGAACACCTTGGCAATTATCCAGATGCCATTGAATTCATACATCAGGCAAAAAAAGAGCTTGAAAAGAAGGATAATCCACAAATTGAAGAGCTAGCATGGATAGAAAATGACCTTGGTTGGATTGAATATCGGCGGGGTAACCTGGAGTTAGCTCAGGAGTTACTTCAATCTGCTTTGAAGAAATTGGATGAATATGAAAACGCGAATCTCGTAGCTTCGATCGCGAATCGACTGGCAGGAATTTATTTACAAAAGAGCGATCTTGAAAACGCGTCAAAACATTTGCAAAAAAGCATTTTCCTGCTAGAACAATTAGGAGATAGGGCGGCGGTTGCCAGGTCATACAATAACCTGGGATTGCTAAAGTGGCGTTTGGGAGACTGGCAGAATGCTATGTTATCTTTCAATCGAAGTCTTGAAATTCATAAATCACAGGGAGATGTTGAAGGGGTTATTGAATTGAATAGCAATATTGGATTATTACTGCTCGACAGGGGCAAAGTGAGTGAGTCTGAAAATTACTTGACAACAGCGTTGACTCTGGCAAATAGACTTGGTCTTTCTTTTCAGACTGGGAAGATTAGCCTGCATCTTGCAAGATTAATGGTCAATTCAGGCGAATATGACAAAGCAATTGAATACGCAGAAGAAGGAAGAACCGTATGCTCTGTGATTGGTGCGAATGAAATCCTAGCTGATTTAATGTCGTTTGCCGGTTTAGCCTGGCTGGAAAAAGGAGAAGCTGAACGGGCAAGACAGCTAGGCGAGGAAGCGCTCAGGACGATAGATGAATACAACCCCGAAAACAAATATTCTGAGGATAGGGGAAGGGCATATCGATTAATTGCGAAAACAGCAATCGTTAAGAATAATCCTGCGGCGGCTTCAGATTATTTGAAAAGGAGTAATACTGTTTTTGAAAAACTGGGTGACAAAGTGGAAACCGCGCGTAATCTCGTTGTAAAGGCGGATTTGGATGAATTGAAAGGTGACTCTCAAACAGCTCAGACAAATCTGAATGAAGCCAGGAAAATATTTAGTGCATCGAATGCTGTTGCCGAACTTATAAAAATTAAAGTAATATAGAACTAACTTAATAAAATATACTTACGGCAAATCTTATTTTCATTGTTCATTTGCAATAGTGTTCTTGAATTTTCTTTGCAACTAATTTTGTATCAACATGGTAGGAAGTACCACCGTATCCAAGCGTAGAGAGGCCACCAACTATATTTCCCCATTTCTGCAATCAGGAATGGACAAACCTTCAGAATAGGCTTTTAAAAAGCCTGAACTGAAACAATCTCCGGCTCCGGTCGTATCTAATGGGCTGACAGGAATTGCAGGGATCTTACGCAATTAGTTTATTCCGATCAAATCAATTGAACCATTGCAACCATCTTTAATGATCACAAGCGGACAGAATTGCAGATAAATTCTTCGCTGCCTCCACAGATTTTCCAAGCCGGTCAGTGATCCTGGCTTCTTTTGCATTTGGAAGAAATACTTCAGCACTTCGTAATTGTGCGTTGTATGCCTTTGAAGTTAAATTCATTTCTCCTGGACAATTGCCATCCAAAATTATGCGAAGCTTTTTTAGCTTAATAAGGGATAAAGCAGCTTCAAAAATCTTACTTTCAAATAATCCTGGTATAAAGAGAAAATCTGCATTGACTTTGGGTAAAGCTTTTATCGCAGCAACGATGTCTGGTTCAGTATCATAGTGAGTGAGAAAGCTCTCTCCGTACGAAAGGATGCGGATATGGATACTCTTCGAAATGGTTGATCGTGGAATACAAAGAATTCTTCACTGAGACCTTCATTTCTAATGTATTCGAGTATGAGCTGACTAATCCGATCATTACCAAAATCTGCAGCCCAGGCGACACGCACACCCAACCTGTGCAACGTAACAGCATTTGTATAAGATTCACCTGGAACTAAACCAAATCCATCGGAGAAAGTATCCTCACCTAAAATAGGCATTCGGGGCAGCCCGGTGAAAATAAAATCCATCGATGCGTTACCGACAAGAAAAACGTCATAATCCATTATGGAATCCTTTATACCAATTTTGGAAAATAATCACCATGTTGTTTTATGTATTGTTCAACAATTTTCTTAGCTAATTTGAAATCTGCCACCAAGGGATGAACGGTTAATGCAACAACCGACTTATTAAATGACCTTTCAAAAGCTGCATCAATTGTTAGTTTTTCAAAAGCTTTAATCTGTTTCATTAATCCAAGGCAATGGTCTGGCACAATACCAATTGAGATTGGCAGCACACTATTCTTGGATACATAAGCAGGAATTTCAACGATATCCGTGTAGGCCATACCTGTAATTGAATCGTGATTTGGAATATTCAAGATTAACCTACTTGTTCTTCCACCTTGGAGACTTTCTATCAAATCAAGTGCCAATTCAGCGTAGCCAATTTCTGAACTTTCAATCAATTCCTCAAATGATGATGTGTCATGACCAGTTTCATTTGCCATGTATGATCTACTTCTACTCTTGATATAGTCGTTGTGGACCTCGCGAAGTTTTGAAAATTCTTCGGAATCACGTAGTTTTTTCAATTTTAAGAAAAGATCCTTATTCATTTTTGCGATGCTTTCACCTCTAGTTATTACCGGCTGAGATAATATTTGTCACCGCCTCTTTGGAATGATAATAGTAATATAGATATTCGTTGGGAATCATGGCCAAGGACGAAATAACCTTCGGATCGATATCCAAACCAGGGACCTTTCCTAATTCCAGAATCATTTGAATCAGCTCTGGTTGCCTATCTATTTGATCCACTAAAATCGACTTAAACCAACCGAGATGATTTAATCCAAAATATTCAGCGAAAATTTCTTGTTGAGGAATCTGTAACACTTGAGCTATAACGTTTAATGTGCTGGTAGGGCCGTCACAAATCCCAATCACCTTGTCAAAATGAACGTGGTTTCTTATAGCTTCGGTCATCATTCCAGATGGGTTTGCAAAATTTATCAGCCACGCATCAGGACAATACTGGATCATTTGTTTGGCATATTCTACAAGAACAGGGATTGACCTTATTCCCATTGCAAAACCACCTGGCCCGGTTGTCTCCTGACCAATGACTCCCAGGTTTAATGGAACAAGTTCATCGATTATCCTTGACTCAATTCCTCCCACCCGAAAAGTCGTAATCACATAATCTGCACCGGTTAAAGCTTCTCTAGAATCTATTGTTTGAGTGATCTTGAAATTTAAATGTTTTTTGGATTCTCCGGCTGCGGCAACAACTGATATTAATTCCAGGTGTTCTGAATCAACATCCATTAGACATAATTCCGTGATGCCAAGGCGGTTCTGACGATTGATAATCTCGTCAATAATTAATGGAGTGCGAACACCAGCCGCACCAATAATTGATAATTTCATAATCGCTCCTCGTAAGAAATACTAACAAACTAATAAATAAAAACACAGTAAATAACGACGCAATAAATTTATCTTCTTATATTTTTCAGCGCGCTAACAAACCTGACCCTCATCATATTGAACATAAAAGCCTTCACCAAGGCTCAAATTTTGACTATATTCAATTATCTCTCCCGTTGCTAAATATGTGATTTGCTCTTTCAAGAGTAAAGCGACAGGTTGTTTAATTTCAAGGTATTTTATTGCCTCCTCATCAGGCAATTTTGCTGAGACAGTGTTTCGGCTGCCAACTAAATTTAAATGATATATATTCCTTAGAATGGAAAATAGCGATCCGGTGCCTAAACCTTTATCTAAAATTCCAGGACATAATTGATGAGGTAGATATACTTTGTAAAGTGACATAGGAAGGGAATTGGCATACCGTAATCTGTGAACATAAACTACCGACGAACCCGGTGGAATACGTAATGCATTTGAGAGGAAGGTAGTCGCAGGAATCAATTTTTCTTCCAGAGTCATTGATTTTGACTTCAGACCAAGGCGAGACATTTGTCCTTCGAATCCGACCAAAGATCCATATTCACTTGAAACAATTTTATTCTCTACGAAAATACCTTTTCCAGGGATTGATTTTATGATCCCTTCTCTGTAGAGTTCATCCAGAACCTTGCGCATAGTCATAAAACTGGTATTGAATTTCATACAAAGTTCTCTTTGCGATGGGAGTTGGTCCCCAGGAGCGTAATCACCAGTATGGATAGAATCTAATATAGATTCTGTGATTATTCGATAAGTTGGAAGGGGGCCTGATATTTTCATATTACGATTGATATACTAATATATATAAGTATATATTAGTATATCAATCGAGGCTTATTTGTCAAGAGATTTTGGGATTCTGTTTAACAAACTATTTAAATTGGATCAATGCTATCAATATCTATGTTATTTAACCGTAACTCGGTTCTTACGCAAATGTGTAAGAACCGAGTTATATAATAAGTTATTAATTTCAGCTTGCGAGAGTAAGAATAACCGGCTTACCTCTAAGCGAGTATTTGCCAGTTGATTGCTTCAGAACTTCGCGGATGTGCTTTTCAGCAACATCAACAAATGTATGATTCTTTTGGATGCTGATCTCTCCGATCGCACGACCAGGAATACCGACTTCACCAGCAATAGCACCGACAATATCTCCCGGTCGGATGCCATTGGTAACCCCAAGATTCATTTTTAACCTGACCATACCGGGTTCCAATTCACCTTTCCGGTTCTGATGGTCAAAAACCGGAAAACTCTGTCGATCACGTTTATCCCTTTTGCTGCTCTTATCAAATTCTTTTGTGAAGCCTGCCTGACTGTTTGAATGTTTACTGTGTTTGGCGGGTTGGCTGATCACCCGGTAATTAACCGCTGGTTCATGGAATTCTTCTATACCCGCCGAACTCTCATTAGAACGGGCAAGTTGAATTGCAGCGGCTGCGATATCAATAAGGTCAAAACTGGATTCTGCCAGCCGGGCAATGAGATCCCGTTCTCGGGAGTTCTGTGTTTTTCCGAGTTGTTCTTGTAATTTCGTGATGAATTTTTCATCCCTGCTAGCAAGGATAGCTTCTTTTGAAGGTACTTTGGTTTCTGTAACGGATTGGTGTGTGTACGCTTCAATTTGAACAAGACGATTTTTATCTTTGGGGGTAATGAATGTGATTGCAATACCCTTATTACCGGCTCGGCCGGTGCGGCCAATGCGGTGGACATAGTCTTCAGCATCCTGCGGTACATCTAAATTTATCACGTGTGATAAATCGGTGATGTCAAGTCCTCGTGCTGCCACGTCTGTGGCAACGAGAATTGAAATTGAACGGGATCTGAATCTTTTTAGGACCGATTCTCGCCTTGACTGATTTAAATCGCCATGTAGGGATTCTGCGTGAAACCCTCGGAGGGAGAGTTCATCTGAGATTTCTTGTGCGCGAGCTTTTGTGCGGGTAAAGATTAGTGCAGACTGGACATCTTCCAATTCAAGAATACGGGTTAGGGCAGCTAATTTATTATCTTCTCTAACACGGCAATAGCGTTGTTCGGTCTCAGCAACAGTAATTTTAGTCGGGTCAATACGAATATGTTCCGGATTGGATACATGTTTGTTAGCCAATTTTTTTACTGCCTGAGGAAAGGTAGCGGAAAATAGAGCAATTTGTCTATCTTCTGGAATACTTTGGAGGATAATTTCAACATCTTCTGCGAAACCCATATCCAGCATTTCATCAGCTTCATCCAGGATCAGGAACTTAACATTACTAAGGTCCAATATTTTTTTACGCATGAGGTCCATTAAGCGACCCGGAGTGCCGACGATTACTTCAACGCCACGTTTTAAGGCCCGTATTTGGATTTCATAAGATTGTCCACCATATACTGTAGCGACTTTCACAGAGGTATGCTGAGCGAGAGAAGTGGTTGCCTCTGCAACCTGGATGGCCAATTCGCGAGTTGGCGCTAAGATGAGCGCTTGTACTTTTCCTGAACCTGGCTGTATCGCCTGAAGAAGTGGTAATGCAAAAGCTGCAGTTTTCCCTGTTCCTGTTTGAGCCTGACCGACGACATTTCTTCCCTGAAGAAGAAGTGGAATTGCCTGTTGTTGAATGGGTGTAGGCTCTGAATATTTTAGGGTTTCGACTGCCTGCAACAACGATGGCGTTAAACCCAGGTTTGAAAATTGTGATGCCATATAAAAAAGTCTCCTAGACAAAAAAACACCTTACCGAAACCGGCAAGGTCTAACTAACCGAGCGCGATGACTTACTGTTGCCAGATTGACAACCTTAAAATTATATCACACATATTGAATCGTGTTTTTTTTGGTTATACGTATAACTTTTGCGTAACCCCAGATTGTATTCCGAAAAAGTCTGCTGAATCAATCCATCATCTATTGTGGCGGTAGCGATAGAATCCTCTGAGGGGGACGGGATTTGAAAACAAAAAAGACCGCTGATGCAGTCTTTCTTATATGTGTGGCGGGAGCGACGGGATTTGAACCCGCGGTCTCGGCCTTGACAGGGCCGCATGTTAAACCACTACACCACGCCCCCGAGCGTCAAAAATAATATCACATCAACATAATGCCGTCAAGGAAATGGAGGTTATAAATTGTATATCCATTCATCGGCATTTCTGTCCCATTCAACCAATTCTTCTGGTTTAAACCATAGGGCAATTTCTTCTTCTCCACGTTCTGGCTTATCAGACGCATGGGTCAAATTGCGTTCGGGAATGAGAGCGAAATCATGCCGTACAGTGCCGGGTTCGGCATCGGCTGGATTTGTTTTACCCATCGTCTGGCGGACAATTCCTACAACATTTCTACCTTCCCATACCATAGCCATTACCGGGGATGAACAAATATAACGTAATAATCCCGGGTAAAAAGGTTTACCAACATGTTCCTTGTAGTGTGTTTCAGCGAGTTTTTGATCAACAGACAGGAATTTGGCTGCGACAAGTTTGATGCCTCTGGATTCAAGGCGTTTAATGATCTCGCCGATCAATCCTCTTTGTACACCATCTGGTTTAATTAATACGAGTGTTCGTTCCATAATCACCTCAATAAGGATTCATAAATCAACTCGGGTGTTATCCCGAGTTGAAAAAGATACCACATTAATATGTTATTGCAAATACTCTTCGGCCTTGGAGTATGAATCCAGTGCTTTTTGCAGCTTTCCTGAGCGTCCAAAGGCATCACCCAATGACATCCACAAGCCAAAATCGGTCGGATGCTTTTCAGTAGCGGCTGAGAGTTGTTCAATCACTTTCTCAAGGTTCTTTTCTGCATGGATCAACCGATCAAATTCTTTTTGGGCACTTTCCAAATCATCAGTTTCTACTAATTGGAGGGCTTTATCAAGGATGGAATCATAGTCGTCTGCAGCAATTTGATCTATCTTTACGACATCTTCAGTCTGCAGAGATGGAGGAACTTCTTCTTCTGCAACCTCTGTAATTTCAACTTCCTGTGGTTTCGAATTCTTGATCTATAACCTCAGTTGCAAGTTGTTCTTCTATAGTTTCGATAGGTGCCGCTGATTCGGAAACAGGTTCTGGTTCCATCTCAGGTTCTTCGACGACCTCTATGATCTTCGCTTCTGCAAAATCTTCAACAATCTCGATCGGTTCGACAACAATTTCTTCTTCAACTTGTGCCACTTGATCTGGTTGAACAAATTCATCAGAAACTTCAGCCGAAGCCAAGTCACTTACATCAGCCTGACCATTTGCTTCTGGTTGATCAAACTCTTCGATGTTTTCATCTTCTAACTTTGGCGTTTCCGCCTCTAATATCACCTTTTCATCCGGCGAATCAGACTCTGTCTCTTCCGAAACAAGCTCAGGAATGAATTCTGCTTCTGGTTTTTGTTCCAATTCGACAGTTGGTGGTTCCTCAACGACCAATTCTGGCACAGCCACTTCGGATTCAGCTGTTATGCCAGCTGTTTCTTCCATGTTTGGTTCATCAGTAGACGCTTCGGTTACAATGATTTCATCGACAAGAGATGGATCTTCAGTTTCCAGTTGTACAGCTTGTTCAGCAACCTGTGCAACAGCCGGTGCGGGAACGTCTTCTTCTGCTACAGTTTCTTCTTCTGATGGATCAATTACTTCTTCTACTTCAAGCACTTCATCACCGGTTGCTTCTGTATCCGACTGAGTTTGTTCAGAAATATCCTCTTCAGTTGTAGTTTTCACTAAAGATTCTATTTCTACTGCTTCAGTTTGGATTATTTCCATGAATTCAGGTGATTCTAGTAATTACATCAACGGATGGTTCTTGAGTGGAAGTTGGTTCCGGAGCTTCCCCTTTGAGCCAATCCGGCACATCCACAGCGGAGGATTCTACACTGGAGCCCTTAAGATCGAGATCACTTAACCAATTTGGCACTTCTTCGCCTTCAGTATCAGAGGTGTCTTCCAGCGATGCTGGAGTAATGGCGGAGGCGGTTATGGGTTCAGAATCACCAAATCCTTTAAGCCAATCAGGAAATTCGCCTTCAGATGATTGTGCCGCATCTGCTATGGGGCTGGTTCCCTCTGGATAACCATCCAATTCTTTCAGCCACTCTGGTAATTCTTCCGCCTGATCTTCTGGATTTTGTGGAAGAATTGATGTAGTTGGCTTTTCTTCCCCGGACTCTGCTATTGCTAAACTCTCCGCATCCACAGGTTCAATTTTCTGAGTAACAGCTGGAATATCCTGGGATACAGCTTTATCAATTGGTTCAGACTCTTCGGATGTATCTTCATCCAACATGCTTAACCAGGAGGGCATTTCGCCCGCCATCTCTTCAGGTGTAACAGGTAATGTTTGGGTGATTTTATCGTTAGGCTCCACCGAGAATTCAGATAACCATTCTGGTACATTATCTTCTGGTGGAAGAGCGGTAGTTAATATCTCCTGAGGAGGTTCTGTTGATCGTGGAGAGGGCCGTGTTGGTTCTTCAATGCTGAAGCTCTTGACTGGGTCCTGAGTTTCTGCGACATCTTCTACAACACCATCTGAATCTGGTACCGCTGCCAGGTCTTGCAGCCAATCTGGTACATCATCTGGCGATAGGATGGATGTTCCACCTGCAATTGGAAAATCGTCGTCCAAATCTAATTTATCCGTTTGAGTTGGTTGAGATATTGGAGCCTTCGGGACGGATGTATCAGCTTGGGCAATTGGAGTATCTTCCAGTGCAAATGCAATGGACTGTCCTTTGGTTGTTTTAGCCTGTTCGTCCAAACCTTTCAACCAATCAGGAGTTCCTGCTTCAGCTTCTTCCTCTTCTTCATCTGGTAAATGAAGGGAAGCAGTACCCCCAGACGATGTTTGATCTGCTTTAACTGGTTCTTCAGAGAGCCATTCGTTTAATTTAGCGCTCGTTTCTTCAGATACTGCTTCTTCTGTAACAATTGCGCCTTCTGGTTCTAGCGCTGCATCGTCGACAGCCGGCGCCAGGCCTTGAACCCAATCTGGAATCTCTGCTGGTGCTATTGGAAGATCAGGAGCTTCTACTACCTCTTCCTCCTCAATGTGAATTACTGATGTTGGAGGAGCATCTTCTTCGATCGTGCCTGCGGCTGCCCAGCCAGAAGCTTTTAACCAATCGGGAATTTCTTCTTCGGTTTCGGTTGATGATTTACCGGTCTCTTTTAACCAATCTGGCAGTTCATCGCTTTCAGAATCCATTTCTACAGGTTGAGTCGAAGTGGATTCATCTTCCGGTAGATTCACAACAATATTATTCATACCCTCAGAGATCAAATCCGTTTCTTCCTGAGTTGGTTCATCAAATTTTATGACCTCATCGACAACCGGGGGAGGAGTTTCAGAAGGTGGTTCTTTTGCCTGGTCTTCTTGTGGCACCACTGTAGAGTCTAATATTCGGGTGAAACCTTTTTCCCCCATGTCTTCATCACCACCTGTGAGGTCTGAAACCACCCAATCGGGGGCTGCTTCTTTGTCAAGGGTGGGAGCAACATCTACAGGTGGTGTGGTTTGAATAGGTTTAGCATTAGGGTCATAGGCAAATTTTGCTATGGACACCATATCTTCAGGTACTTGCTCTGAAGAGGGGTATGAATCATTGACGAGACTTTCATAAGGATCCAAACCGATAATTTTCTGTTTAAAAGATTTGGCATCCGCCTTCTTGCCAGAATCGAGCAGGATTTTGTGCATTATTCGGTTTGCTTCAAGGCAATGGGGGAATTTTTCCAGCAACTTGCCGCATAAATCAGTTGATTCTGATTTCATATTCAAGCTGTAATACATGCGAGCAAGCAGAATTTCCAAATCTATTCGATCTGGCGCTTCTACAAGAAGTGATTTAATTTCAGCGACAGCCTGCCGGTATTGGTTTCCACGTGCATACATACGGCAGAGTGCTCCGCGAGTCAGTCGGATCTTAAGCGGTTCTTCCCCATCCCGCTTTCCGTAAAGATGTTTTAATTCATCCTGAATCGCCTGATTTGATGGCTGGACTTCGAAAGCGCGTTCCATGTGCCAGATCGAGGCAGCTAGGTTATCTTCCTCCTCGCGGATTATGCTCATTCCGACGTGAGTAATAAAATCATCAGGCGCTACGGAGAGAACCCGCTGAAATACATCCACAGCCTCCTTGTGTTGGCGGCCTTCAAGGTATGCCTTCCCCAGAAGTCGGTAGGTTTCAATGTATTTCGGGTATGTTTGTAAGATATACTGGCAATGAGCAACCGCTTCATCGGTTTGACCACGATCGATCAGATTGCTGATCTCGCGATTATATGCTCGTAGAGAAATATTAGCCATTCAGGGTTCCTCCCTTAAATAGTATGCATCATCTGAAAAAAGAATGCAAGTATCATACCGGATGGAAAAATGCTAATAAAAAAAGGTAGAAGCATCAGTTAATCTTCCACCTTTTATAGTGTAACTATTCTCCCAAATAATCACGTAGTTTACGACGGATCGTTGGGTGGCGTAAACGGCTTAATGCTTGAGCTTCTATTTGGCGAACTCGTTCCCTCGTAACTCCCATTTTGCGACCAACTTCTTCAAGCGTGTAAGCTTGACCATCAAGTAGTCCATAACGCAACTGTAATATACGTACTTCACGTGGTGGTAGCGAATTCAGTACTTCTTCAATGTGCTCTCGAAGCAAGTTATATGTTGCGCTCTCATCAGGAGGAGGAGCTTGATCATCTTCGATGAAATCCCCGAGGACAGAATCTTCTTCGTCATCCGTAGGTGTTTCGAGCGAAAGAGGCCGACGGGCAACCTGGATCATATTCTCCACTTTTTTAGGCGGCACATCCAAAGCGCCAGCTAATTCATCGACCGTTGGTTCACGCCCAAGCCGCTGTGTAAGTTGGTGTTGAACTCGTAAAAGTTTGTTGATCTGATCACCCATATGAACCGGGACACGAATCGTTCGCCCTTGATCTGCGATAGCGCGGGTAACAGCCTGCCGGATCCACCAGGTGGCATAGGTGCTGAATTTATGACCGCGACGATAGTCAAATTTCTTTGTCGCACGGATCAGACCGATATTTCCTTCTTGGATAAGGTCAAGGAATGGCACACCTCGCCCCATATATTTCTTCGCAACAGATATTACAAGTCGGCTGTTGGCGGTTATCAGATGCTCACGCGCAGTCCATCCATCTTCTATCAATGATCGTAATTCCATTCGACGTCGGGAGACTACATTTCCTTTGGCGAGTTCTTCACGAGATAAACGTCCAAGTTCAATTCGCTGAGCAAGGGTTACCTCTTCTTCGGCATTCAGCAAAGGTACACGGCTGACTTCTTTGAGGTAGAGCCCAATCGTGTCGTTGGTATCTATGTTCGCCAGGTCATCTATGCTGCTATCTGGATGCTCTTCTTCTTCCTCTTCCTCAGATGAAAGTTCGTCTTCGTTGGGTCCTTCGATCAATGAGAGGTCTTCGATGTAAGGGATGCCTGCGCTTAGCAGAGCAGCAAAAGCTTCCTCAAGCTGTTCAACATCCTGCTCTGCGTCCGGGAAGAAGTGAAGAATATCATCAATCGTTACATAAGATTTCTGCCTTCCGAGTTCAATTAAACGGGCAATGGCAGGATATTCTTCCTCTTCTTCTTCGACTAAATTGATTATCATATCATCCATCATAGTTATTACAAATCCTTTAAAAGACAAGCAATACTGAGCAAGAGTGTCCCACCATGCTTTTCAACATATCTGCCGTTTGTATTTGCTTATCGGGTATGTATCGTTATAAAAGCTAACTTAGAATACTCCGATTTAAGGTCAATTTCAATACCTGTAAATATTTGTTAATAGTTTTCAAAAAAATAATATCGGTTGTTCTATGGTTTAACTATAGCTCCAGTTTCTGGTGTAGAGAGCGGTGGATAAAATTGAGTAAATAATTCTGTCACATTTTCAACGCTGATTTTATTCAAAATGACAGCATCTCCGTTTTGAAGCCGGGCATAATAGCCTGATTCAATCGGCGTTGGATCACCTATTGAAATCACATCTTTCTGTCCGTCGGAATATTCGATAGTAATTTTCAGTGCAGGGTTATTTTCTAATCCCATCAAGATGTCAGTAGTTTCTGTAGGTAGTACCCTCATTACCTTAAAGGAGAGAATCTCTGAGAGTTTTTCTTGAAATGTTCCAGCTTCATCTTTGATGCTTGGAGGTGATAAAAAGTTCCATCCCAAGGTAGCGTCTTTAATAGCGGATATCTCATGCCCATCTCGCAACAAACTGACTTTTGTTATGTCAGCATCGGCATGCGAGACAACCTGGTAAACGGTTGGAGTAGGAGTCGTTTTTGAGAAAGGTAAATCGTCTCCTCGTTTTTCTAATAATAAGGTAAAAGCCGCTAAAAGAATGAATATGGCTATGGCAATCCATGCTGGACGACGGATCATTCTTTATCCCCTTTTCCTACGTTGTGACCACACAATAATGCCGGCAATAAGAATCAATCCAGGCATTAATATGACTGAGCCAAGAACGAGGAGATTCATAATCAAGTTTTGGGGTGGTACAAGAATTCGTTGGGTTGTTTTCTTCGGTGTGAGGTTGATAAGCTTATCCTGCTGGGCTCCCCAATCGATCGAGTTGATTATAAAATCGCCATTGCCAAATGCGGAGTAATTCTTATTGATCGCGAAATTAGTATTTCCAACAACAACAACCCTCCCTTTTGTAGTTGGATTTAAACCAGCAACAGCGAGGGGAACAGGGCCTGGATAATCCACACCTTCATTGAATTGCACCTGGTTTTGCTGCAAGCCAGAGATATCTGATTCTCCCCAGGACTGCTGTCCAGTCAAAACAAGCGGTGTTAGAGAAATTCCATTAGGTGGTGTGATCAAAGCACTCACGCTTCGGGCAGATGGGAAGATAGTAATCAGCCCAGCAAGTTTTTGAACAATTGGATGATCTCCATATTCATTGGCTACTGCCTGTGATGGAGACTGTGAGTTTGGATCTATGACATAATCATTATTGAGGGTTATTCCCCAATCTGTAGTCAAATAATCTGCAAGGGGGTCTTTCTCATCTCCAAATTGGGTCATAAAAACGGGGTCTTCGAGTACGATTAGCGATTTCCCTGATTCCACAAACTGTTTTAATGATGAGACCTCATCTTGCGAGAGTGGTTTGATTGGGCCGGCGATAATGATCACTTCCGCATCGTCGGGTATTTGAGAGGATGCAAGTAAATTCAAAGTATTGACACGATAATTTTTGGATTCAAGGACGGACTTCACCTGGCCATAAGAATTGTCATCTGTCCCCAGAGGATCGTGTTCACCATGCCCGGTTAAGAAATATACAGCATGTTGGGTGGGATTGATCAACTTGATGATGGAGGTGACAATTTCCTCTTCGGTCGCCAGTTTGACCTGAGTTTGCTGATCTTTCATTTCCAAAACAATCGTACCATCAGAAGTTATATTGAAATTTTTTGCGGTGATCGGATCTGCAACAGGGTCGATGATCTGAAAATCGAATTTCCCTGAGCTATTCGTTTTCAAATTTTCTAACAAAGTCAGAGACTGGATTGAGTTGTACTGGGGCGTAAAAAACCCAATGGCAGTGATCTTATCTGGCAGGCTTTTGAGAGCAGTGATGGTCTCAGGCGCGAGCGTATTATTTTGATCCTCGGTAATATCCCATTTGACAGAATATTTATTGACCAAGAAATTAGCGACTGTGAGAATTCCCAGAACAGCTACAGTGAAAATAACGACGTTACTGCCATATTTCACCTGCCGGCCGGTGAAGAACACCCTTACTCTTTCAGGGTCTAAAACTGCAAAAACCGCGAGACCAACGATGATAAATCCAAGACCGAGTTGAAGTGGAATGTCAAACTTCCTGACAACAAAATAGTAAGCGCCGGAAAAAATGATCGCAGCAGCCGAAACAATTAAACCGATGGGAGCGTATTTACGCCATTCAGGATTCATTATAGCCATCTCCTGGTCTCAACTGACATCGTCCCCAGGAAAAGAGCAAGAACTGTGACGCTGAGATAATAAATGATATCTTTTAATTCAATAATGCCACGCAGGAAGGTGTTATAAAAGTGCTCACTCAGATCTAAATATGCGAGGAGTTGGCTACCTCCCGTGGGAAGAATTTTTGAAGAGTAACCAATCATCCAAAAAACAAGCAGAATTCCAAGTGTGGTAAAAAATGCTGCAATCTGGTTGCTAAAAAGGCTGGAAGCAAAGACACCTATTGCGACAAAAACAGCCACAAGCAAGATGAGGCCAAGATACGAAGCTGTCAACATGCCTTGATCGATCCCTGGTTTGACGAAAAAATTAAGAATGATAGGAAAAACTAATGTAAGTGCAATCACGGCAAGATAGAACAGGAAACTGCCGAGCCACTTTCCAATAATCAACTCCCAATCTCTTACAGGAGCAGTTAACAAAGTTTCCAGTGTACCCATTCTCTGTTCATCCGCTATGGTACGCATCGTTAATGCTGGGGTTGTGAAAAGAAATAGCGTAACCAACGGGCTGACGATGAATTGAACAGTTGGTGCATATTGGTTCACAACCGCAACGAGCATGTTAGTGTAGAAAATGATCCCCAAAATGAGCATTATTAGAAAAGCAACTGCATAGGCTATGGGGCTGATAAGGTATAAGTTTAATTCGCGTTTGGCGATTGTCCAAATATTTCTCATTTTTCACCCATCATTCTTGTATAAATTCTGGAATTTCTTCATCTATTCCAGCCAATTCTGGTGAGGCAACATCCTCGCGGGTCAGTTGAAGGAATATTTCCTCGAGGCTCAGGCTTGCTGCCCGAAGTTCCAGCAGGTCAAATCCCTTTTTTATTGCGGTGCGTGCTATATCAGGTCTGGCATCGATTGCTGGTGAGACATTTATCTCCAGCGTGTTTTCTGCGAATTTTCGGATATCTTCGATTCCTTTGAGTTTCATCAAGGGAGAGATCAAATCATCCACTGTTCCTGCTACCTTTAGAATTACATGTTGTGCACCCGAAAGTCTTAATTGTAGTTGTTCGGGTGTATCTTCTACCACGATCCTGCCTTTGTTAATGATCAACACTCGATTGCATACCTGCTGAGCTTCTGAAAGTATGTGTGTTGAAAGTAAAACCGTCTTTTCTCTACCGATCTCACGGATGATATTACGCACTTCAATGATTTGCGCAGGATCCAAACCAATCGTTGGTTCATCGAGGATCAAGACTTCGGGGTGGTGAAGCAATGCCTGTGCCAAACCAATTCGCTGCCGCATACCCTTAGACAGATTGCTTATGTAGCCGTGAGCCCGATCTTCCATGTGGACCTTTGCTAACGCTTCTTCTACCATCTCGTCTGCATATTCTAGGTGCCGAAGGTCAGCCATGTATTTAAGGTAGGCAAAAATGGTCATGTCATTGTAAAGAGGGACAGTTTCTGGCAAATAACCGACCAGGCGCCTGACTTCAAGTGAATTTTTCATCACATCATAGCCGCCAATGCGGGCTATCCCGCTTGTGGGCGGCATGTAGCCGGTCAATATACGCATTGTGGTCGTCTTGCCGGCGCCGTTCGGACCGAGAAAGCCGAGGATCTCACCCTTCTCCGCGGTGAAATTTAGGTTGTCAATTGCCCGCCGATCACCATAGTCTTTCGTTAAGCTTTCAACTTCTATCACTGGCAGCTCCTTACAAAAAAATGGATTGCCCAGACCATTTGCCGGGCAACCAGAATCATTTCAATTTCAGAATAACAATACATTAGTTGACCTGTAAGAATATACAACAAGGAGGGTAGGAAAGTCAAGTAGCAAATGATGTTCTAATCTTTTACTAATGTTTTTCATTTTTATTGTATAAAAGCGTGGTATTACGGTAGAATAGTCCTTTATTTCATGCTTCATCCAAACTTACATCTAATGGAGGTTTTATGGAAACAAATATTCTCGGATTAGCAAGACACGGTTTGAATGCTTTCGAACAGTGGGCAATTGTTGCAGTATTGATCACTGCATTTATCAGCTTGATCTATGCATGGTTGCTGCGCGGTGTTGTCATGAAAAAAGACAAAGGCACAGAAAAGATGCAGGAAGTTTGGAATGCCATTCGAATAGGGGCAGATTCTTATCTTAACCGACAGCTCAAGACTATCTTGCCGGCGATTGTTTTGCTCGGTATTGCGTTGTTTTTGAGCGTTGCTGTCGTTCCTCCGAGCAAGGAAGCCTTGGAAGAATTTCCACAGAATACTACAACTATCATTGCCATAGGTCGAACAGTCGCCTTCATTTTGGGAGCTTCGTTTTCTTTGATCGTCGGTCAACTCGGTATGCGCATGGCTATCCAGGCAAATGTTAGGGCAGCATCAGCTTCCCGCCGTGGATTCAATGAAGCACTTTCAATAGCCTATTACGCAGGGACAGTTACAGGTATGCTCACTGACGGCCTTGGCTTATTAGGAGGAACCGTTATTTTTATTATCTTTGGAAAAGCTGCCCCTGATGCGTTGTTAGGATTTGGTTTCGGCGGAACATTATTGGCTCTGTTCATGCGGGTCGGTGGTGGTATTTATACAAAAGCCGCTGATGTCGGCGCTGACCTGGTTGGAAAGGTTGAGAAAGACATTCCCGAAGATGATCCACGAAATGCTGCTGTTATTGCCGACCTGGTCGGTGACAACGTAGGCGACTGTGCCGGTATGGCAGCGGATATCTTTGAAAGTTATGAAGTGACCATCGTATCTGCGCTAATTCTAGGGTTGTCACTGATGGCGATCGATCCTGCTCATAGTCTTAAATGGATCGTATATCCACTCATTATCAGAGGTATCGGAGTAATCAGTTCGATCCTCGGGACATTCACAGTTCCAATCTGGGAAAATTTCCCCATCAAATTCTTGAGAGCACACGATGCGGAAGAATCCATGTTCCGTTCGTATGAAGTCTCTAGTGTTAATACAGTCATATTCTCGTTTGTTGTGGCAATTTTATACGCTGGTGATTGGCGGCTGGCGATGTTAACTTCCATCGGTGTCGGTCTGGCGGTTGTATTCAATCCTCTGACCTCCTACTTTACTGCTACTCGCAAAGCACCCGTCAAAGAAATCGTCAAATCTGCCAATACCGGCCCAGCAACATTGATTCTTTCCGGTTTATCCGTTGGTATGGAATCGAGTGTATGGGCTTTGGTTGTTATAGCCATTAGTT
Organism: uncultured Chloroflexia bacterium; assembly: GCA_963841805.1. GTDB lineage: Bacteria > Chloroflexota > Anaerolineae > Anaerolineales > Anaerolineaceae > PNON01. Next base: position 495,410 of record CAWJEB010000009.1, on the reverse strand, counting down.
TCATGTTTTCATATATGCTTTACCAGGCTGAAGGCGCAATATATGTATTGTATGCGGTAGCGATGGTAGGTATTGGTATGCTCAGCCATACTGGGAACAATGTGGCCATGGATAGCTTTGGACCAATTTCTGATAATGCCAATGGCATTGGTGAGATGGCCTGGCACGATATGAATGACGAGAATACACTCAAAGCACGCCAGATCATGGCTGATCTGGATGCGGTTGGGAACACAACCAAAGCGATTACGAAAGGTGTTGCTATCGCATCTGCGGTCATTGCGGCTGTTAGTTTATTTGCATCATTTATTGTGGATATAGGACGAGTGCAGGAACAATTAAATATTCCAGTTCTAACGGACATTCGAATCAATGACACCAGAGTATTCATAGGTTTCCTTTTAGGAGGCGCATTACCCTGGTTATTCAGCTCACTATCCATTCGTGCGGTTTCACGGGCAGCAGCAGAGATCGTTGATGAAGTGCGTCGGCAGTTTAAAATTCCTGGAATTATGGAAGGCACTGTCAAACCTGATTACGCACAGGTGGTTGGCATTTCAACACGCTCTGCCCAGAAAGAATTGGTTCCTCTGGCGGCAATTTCTGTTGTTATGCCTCTACTCGTTGGGATGGTCTTAAAAGTGGAAGCGCTTGGCGGTTTCCTGGCTGGCGTAATTTTGAGCGGTCAATTATTGGCTGTGTTCATGTCCAATGCAGGCGGCGCCTGGGATAATGCGAAAAAAGCCATCGAAGACGAACCGCGCGACCTGGCAGCGAATACCGGCAAGGGATCTGAGAGGCACAAGGCGGGTGTGGTCGGAGATACTGTTGGCGATCCATTAAAGGATACGGCTGGTCCAGCATTGAACCCGATGATCAAAGTGGTCAATCTAGTTTCTCTTTTAGCTGCACCAGTGATCGTGAAATATCAAAATCCAACTGTTGGGTTTTGGCTTTTCGCCGCTGTACTATTCGCAGTATTGGTATGGGCATTGGTTACGAGTAAAAAAGAGATCAAAGGTGTAAGGTAAAAAACATCCGCGCGTAAAACAAATACGAGCTTGCTGAATTGCAAGCTCGTATTGTTTTTATATTGGGTCATTTTGGTTTTGATATTGTTGCAGAATTCAGAAAATTGAACATACCAATTCCTGTCCATATGAACGCAAGGGTCAGGTTGAGTAAATAATATCTCTGAAAAGTAATTGGGAAAGCCAAGATCGAAAAAACCGTTTGGAAACACGAGACCACCCACATAATTTGGATGGACCGAGAGTTGAATAAATTGACAAATGATTTCTTGAATAAAGATAGCAACATTCCGGCCAAAGATGTTATTAAAATAATGGCGCCAAAAATCCACCCCGTGAATAGCCGGTGGAATACGATCGATTTATATGTTGTGATTGCCGGGAGGAGTTCATTTGAATAATTGCCAACATCAAAGTAGGCAGGAGATGCGATATACGTGTTAGCTAGCCATGCAATCATCCGCGATGATATGCCTGTCACTGCCAATGGACTGGATAACGCAAGATATTCCACGGCTTGGGACTGCGAAAAGTCCACGCGAGTTTGAATTTGTAGTATTGTCAGGCGTATGGGGTCATTCCAAATAATTGGATTCAATAGATAGTAAATCACCAATATTGACCCAATGAATACTGCAGTTTTTCGAAATAAACCAAGATATTTTTCCTCTTTGATCGCATCGATGCTCCAAAAAACTATTGGAACTGGCAATAATGGCAGGGAGGTTTGTTTAGCCTGGATGGCCAGACCAATGAAAATACCCAGCAAAATTGCATTTTGGGGACGTTTTATTAACAAAAAGAGTGAAGCCATGAATAAGGAAAAAGAAATTCCTTCCGCCATTGCCCGCCTGGTGTGAAGGAGAAATAATGCATTTAATCCAAGGACAATGGCTACTCCAAGGCTGATTTGCCAGGTTGTGAGTTTTTTTAGTATGATATAAAAAATGATCAATCCCAATGGAACAAACATACCCAAACTAATGCGTGCGACTAGTAGCGCGATTTCCGAAGGGAAGGCGCCATTTGTTATATTTTCATCCCAAGAGAGAGACCAGTTCCAATCGTTTGGGATAGGATTGGAATCGGTGATGACATAGGTGATTCCAATGATTGTCCGAGGAAGCGGCGCATCGATCAACCGGTATCTTTGTTCTGCTGCTATAGCCGGCTCAGACTTAAATAGCAAGCTAGTTGGGTTGGTAAACATCAGCCGAACATCTCTGCTCATATAGATCTGGGTGGCTTCATCGGGGTGAAAAGGTACTGATCTGATAGAAGAGTAGAACATGGCAAGATAGATCAGAAATGCTGCCATTGGAAGGAGTTTTTCCAAACGAGAAGATCCCATCCTAATTGTTCCTTTGGTACATCAACATATTCTTACTTCCGTAGAGGTCAGTTGGATACTCCTTAACGAGATGATAACTGGATAGGAATTCCTGCGATCGAAGCAGAGTGTTTCTACCGTAAACTTCCAGGAAGATCACAAGGGCAGGCTTTTGGTCCAGGATGAGTTGGGTTGGTATAGCATAATTGATCACATACTCTTGAGATGGTAAAGGGTAGTATTTCGTGGATAAGGGCGAGTTTAACCCCACAGTGTCCAGAATGACACGGTTTGTGTCATATCCAAGGACACCGACATCACCAGCAGCAATGACAGCATCAGAAGGTGAAATCGCAACCGCATCATTGGCTGCGTGTTGGTAGATCTCCTCCAGTTTGACCCATGCCATCTCAGGTGTCGGGCGGCGATTTCCATGATCCGGAATTATGAACCCAACTATTCAACGAAATGAAGATTGCCAGGCATAATAAGTATTGTGGATTAACATTTTTGAAACGTTTGCGATTCCGTCCATTGCATTTAGGCTTTCCAAACTTTGGTCAAAAATGATCGGCACCAGTTAAGAATGTACGAGAAAATAAAATGGGATCGGAGGGAGTGAGATACCAGCGGAAAATGAGCGGGTGAGCGATTGAGAATGTTAGAAAGTAAAGAACAGGATAAGCCACTATTGGTAGAGAAGAAAGGTCTTTTCGAAGGATAGTTATGCTCCCTGAAATAAACAATAGTGGATAAACGACCAAACCAGCATAGAGGAAACTTGTACCGAAAGTATATTGTTCATTGAAAGGAGTCAGAAAATGCTGCAGAAAACGGATAAATGCAGCATTATCCGGCAGAAGATATGCGACAGATTTCGCTGACATAGAGTGAGGTAGTGGGCTGCCGAAATAGAGCGTGCTGAACACTATCCAGACGAGTAATGGAACAAATCCAATGAGAAATGGTTTAAGTTTATAGATAGTCCGGCGTTCTTTGTAGATTAACGGATAGGTAAGTATGGGTAGTACGAAGATCAAAGCATCTGGCCGTGTAAGAATCATTCCAAATGCGCATAGCCACATACCAGTTATGTTTTCATGTAAATAGAAGTGAGTAGTCAGAAAAAGTAAAAGAACGAATAGACTGGTTTCCAATCCTCCAATCGAGAACGTGACGCTAAAAGGCGATACCGCCCACACCAGGGCCGTAATTATTGCAACCCGCTGGGTGCTAAGCTTTTTCCCGATTTTATACAGTATATAGCAAGCAAATGAATCTATGAAAGCGTTCAGGATCCAGGATATTTCTGGAAACGGCGCTCGCTCGCCGCCAAAAATTGCACCGGCACCCACCAGGATAATCGAATAAAGCGGGGTAGTTGTTCCAAGGACCCTCTCCCCAGGATTGAAAGCAAATCCATTTCCAGCTAAAATGTTACGAGAATACCGATATGTGATATAAGAATCATCAATTGTTCGAGGTCCGGGAATTAATCTGGCAGACAGTGCGACAATAATGATTAGAATTGGAAAAAATTTACGCATATTGGAATTATATGTCTGAAACCAGTCAGGTCAATATAGAAGACACTAAACGAATAAACAAACACGTAATACTAGCTGGGTTAGTAGTCCTTTTCAGTGTAGTTTTACGCTGGGGGTTTATGAGAATAGGTAAGGTGCCATTCAACAGTGATGAGGCGATTGTTGGAATAATGGCGTCTCACATTCTTAGTGGCGAAGTCCCTATCTTTTTTTATGGACAGGCATACATGGGCAGCCTGGATAGCTACCTGGTTGCTGGATCTTTTCTACTATTTGGTAAGACGATCTTTGCAATTCGAATTAGCCAGACTTTCCTTTTCGTATTATTGTGTTCGTTAGTTTATGTATATGCAAAGTTAATAATCCGTTCTCATCGTGCTGCACTTGCTACAACCATATTAGTCGCTGCAGCTCCTGTTAATTTCCTTTTGTACACGACTGTGACTCTGGGGGGCTATCTTGAAGCCCTGGTCATTGGCATGGCAACATTGATCATAAGTTATCAGATTGAGTTACAACTGGAAAAGGAAAAACCAAATTCTAAAGAGATGTTCTTTGCGTTCATTCTAGGTTGTCTTATCGGATTGGGTATTTGGGTGTTGGGAATAACACTCGTTTTTAGCATCAGCGCGATAACTTTGCTATTGCTAAGGGTGAATAAATTAAAAATTCGACCAAGTCGGTGGATCAAACTAATTCTATTCATACTTGCCGGGTGTTTATTGGGAATAATGCCCGTCATTAGTCATCTGGTTAATATAAGCTGGTTAACCTTCATTCAGGAGCTCACTGGCAGCGCAATTGCGATCCAGGGTCAGTCATATTTTACCCAAGTGGGCTTGCACATTGTCAATCTTCTTATGTTCGGACTATCGGCTATATTCGGTTTCAGGCCACCCTGGAATACGACGTGGTTATTGTTGCCATTTATTCCACTGGTTTTATTCGCCTGGTACATTGTCATCAGGGATGTGATCGCAAAAAGGAGAATGGAAACTGTATTCAGAATATGGCTACCCAGCCTTATACTTGTTCTGGTTTTCATTGCATCACCATTTGGAGCTGATCCATCAGGCAGATATTTCCTTCCCATACAAATTTCTCTTGCTCTATCGGTGGGAATTTGGTTTTCAACTGCCTACCAATGGAAAACATGGATCAGAGTGGGTATACTGATTTTCCTCGCTGTGTATAACTTGGGAGGCTCGGTTCAGTCAATTTCAGCATCCATGCATGGAATGTCAACACAATTCGCACCAGGAACCGAGATAAACCATGCCTATGATGAAGACCTAATTAGTTTTCTCACTTCTACTAATAATAATTATGGTTACTCAACCTATTGGGGCGCTTATCCAATTATTTTCAAATCCAATGAAGAAGTGATTCTGGTTCCGGCTCTTCCCTACCATACTGATTTGAGGTATACAACACGGGATGATCGTTACCGTCCGTTTAGTGAATTGGTGAAGGAATCGGAAAACCCAATTTATGTGACTTCCAACAACACAAACTTAGACAAGCAAATGGTTTCAGGATTGGTGAGTATTGGTGTAACCTGGAGTGAAAAAACAATAGGTGATTATCAAATCTACTATGACCTGAGCAGGAAAGTGCTACCAGCGGAAATAGGGTTTGGAGTTGATCGGCCATGAGGTACATGACAAATACACAAAGCCATTTTTTCTACATCTTTTTTGCTTCGATGTTTTTCCTTGCTGTTTTCCTGGGATGTGTCACACTTGGTCCACGCTTGTTAAATATGGACGGTGATTTGGGACGGCATATTACAGTTGGTGAATATGTCCTGGATACTGGAAAAATCCCAGTTCTTGATATTTTTTCGCATACACGGGAGGGGAATGCCCTTCACGCCGCATGAATGGCTGACTGAGATCTTCTTTGCAGCTGCACATCTCTGGGAGGGATTGACCGGTGTAGTCCTGCTGACTGGGTTGATTATTGCTCTAACATGGTACATTGTCAGTTTTGAGGTCATTTCAAAAAGCAAGTCATTTTACTTCTCAATACTTCTGATCCTTGTAGGAATAGCTGCATCGAGTGTTCATTGGTTGAGTTGACCGCACATCTTTACTTTCCTGTTATTACTGATCTGGGTACAAGTTTACAAATCCAAAATGTGTTTGTTGACAAAAAGCTTTATTCTAGGAATCATCATGATCACCTGGGTAAATACCCATGGCGCATTTGTGACTGGTATTGTTTATATTCTGATAGACACAATTGGAAATATCCTGATTGTGGATCAGAGAGAAAACAATCTTTGAAAACAGGAGGTTGTTAGCAGTAAAGATATTGTTACTGGTTATTTCCGTTGCAATGATATTTATAAACCCAGTTGGATATAAGATCATAGATACAGTAACAGGTTTTCTCGGAAATTCGTATCTAACATCTCATACTGTGGAGTATCAACCTCCAAATTTGCTCTCACAGCCATTCATACCGTTCACGATTTATCTTATGATTCTTGGTTTGGGAATATTACGATTCCGAAAGAAAATCACGCTAGTGGATACATTGCAATTGCTCGCTTGGAGTATTTTTGGATTGGTCAGCGCTAGAAATATCCCCCTGGCCGTTATCATTGGATTGCCAATTTTGAGCAGTATCTATGGTGACCGATGGAATAAAAGCCACGTAGAAATACAATTAAATACAGATCGTTCAGAAATTACCTGGGGTTCGAGAATGACTTTGATATCCTTTTTTTCGCCGATGATTATCACAGTCTTTATCGTTGGGTTGGTCACCAATGCGCCAAATTTTCAGAGTCGAAATAAATTTTTGCCGAATGTGTTTCCAGTTGATGCAGTAAGTTACCTGGAAATACATCCACCAAAAGGAAAAGTTTATAATGAATTTACCTGGGGTGGTTACTTGCTTTACAGAATTTGGCCGAATCAGAAGGTTTTCATTGATGGGCAGACCGACTTTTATGGCGAAGACCTGACCAGAGAGTATGAGCAGGTATATTTCGGGTTGGAAAACTACCAGGAAATATTGGAGAAATATCAAATAGAATGGGTGATAGTAAAAAGTAGCTCAAATCTTGCCCGGCTTCTTGATAAGAACAATGAATGGGGAATAATGTATCAGGATGAGCTTGCGGTTATTTTTAGCAGGAAGTGATTGTTAGCTGTAAAAATCAGGTTTACGGTCCTTCCACACAGTGATCCTGCTTCTTACTTTTTCCACTTCCTCCACGTCGATTTCAACAGTAATCAATTCTTCCTTGTCATCCATCTGGGCAATAGTTTTTCCCCATGGATCGATAATAGCGCTGTGTCCACCATATTCAACACCGAGGGTATTGCCGATACTATTAACGCCAATGACGAAGACTTGATTTTCAATCGCCCGTGCTTTTAGGAGAACATCCCAATGCTCAATCCGTGGTTTCGGCCATTCGGCCGGTATAATCAATAACTGTGCATCATCAATAGCCATTCTCCGAATAAACTCGGGAAATCGTAGATCGTAACAAATACCTGCTCCTGAAATCCCATAGTCGGATTCAAAAGTGGATATGGACGAACCAGAGGAGAAAAAGTTTCCTTCTCCTAGCAAGTTGAATAAGTGCATCTTTCGGTACTTGTGAATGAGACTTCCTATTGAACTGACATATAAAAAAGTATTGTAATAATTTCCATTTTCTTTTTCTACAAATGAACCCGCCAAGGATATCTGATTAGAAACGGCGATTTCAGTTAACACTGGTCTTATGGATGGCATCGAATAGTTTTGAAAATCAGGAATATTTTCGTAGGAATATCCATGAAGGCACAACTCAGGTAAAACTAGTAGTGAAGAGTTTTGCTTAGAAGCCTGCTTGGCAGCTTCACCCACTTTTTTTAAATTCTCCGCTGGATCCGTTGGATTAATTTGATACTGGTAGATTGAAATACTTTTCGACATTTGATAGGTATCCTTGATTGACCCTGATTTTTGTTAAGTGTACAATACGCAAGCATATTAGAAAAGAAAATTGTGGTGATAATGAACCAATCCAGAAATGATTTCGTTAAATATTCTCTGTTATTTATTTTGATAATTCTTGTACTTGCTGGATTAACATGGATCAATTACCGATTTGCGGATCAAAACCCCGGTGGAAATGATTTTCTGGCCAGATGGAATGGCGCACATGAATGGCTGGTCAATGGCAACAACCCGTACTCAGATAAGGTCAGCGAGGTTGCACAGCGAATGATCTATGGAAGGATGGCGGATCCATCCACGGGTGAAGATGTGGCTCATTTCGTTTATCCTCTTTATTCCATGTTGTTCTTTGCGCCGTTTGCCCTGATGGAGTATACATTAGCGCGAGCATTGTGGATGACATTGTTGGAGATTGCGATTGTAGCGATTACATTCCTGAGCTTGCGATTATCTAAATGGAAGCTTAGTCCACCCGGTCTTATCGCGATTCTTCTGTTTGCGATCCTCTGGTATGCATCAGTTCGGACGATCATTTTAGGGCAATTCTCAGGTATAAACGCATTACTAATTATTTTCGGATTGCTATGTATCAAAAATGACCGAGATAGGTTGGCAGGTGTAATTTTTGCTCTATCTACATCCAAACCGCAAATGAGCTATCTATTGATTGTATTTGTTGTTGTTTGGGCTATCCGATCTGGAAGGCATCAGATTTGGGCAAGTTTCTTACTATCTATGGCGGTAATGATCGGAGTGGGATGGCTCTTACTTCCCGGGTGGCCAATCGACTGGCTCCGACAAATACTAAATTATCCAGCATACACCGATCGGATTGGTTCAGTGGTTTCAGTACTAGCCGGAATCACCCCAGGGATTAAGGAACCACTTTCTAGAGGTTTAATGGCTGTATTTTATGTGTATTTGCTTTTTGAATGGCTCCGGACGCGCGGAAATGATGTCCCTGCATTTCTATGGACCGCTTATATCACACTTAGTTGTCACCAACTTTGTAGCCTACCGAACCGCAACCCCACATTATGTCGCACTAATTCCGCCATTATTTTTAATATCAAAAATTGTTTCTGACCGATGGGGATTACTGGGGAAATGGTTTGTCCGAGTATTTTTGTCTATTCTTTTTGTCGGGGAGTGGATATTATTTATCGCTACATTAGAGGGCAATGACGAACAAGCAATCATGTATTTACCCATTCCTATTATTACCTTGCTTGGACTTTGGTGGTTGAGATGGTGGGCAATTAGACCACCTACACGGTTGATCGAGGGATGATATCTATTAATTATGATCAAAAATATCCAATCGGTTGAAATAGCAGCTCTAAAATCGCAAAATTCTTTGCCAATTTTCGTAATTTTAGTTAGCGGATTAGGTTTGAGATTGATCAATATAGTGCGGGCGTGGAATTTGGTATGACGATGCGTTTAGCATTCTTTTATCGAACAGGCAGATTGCTGAAATAATATCTGGAACTGCAGCGGACACGATGCCGCCAATGTATTATTTCCTTTTACATTTCTGGGGTTTAATCTCCCAAAATATTTGGTACTTGCGAAGCCTGAATGTCCTATTAAGTACGGCTGTAATTTTCCTTGTTTTCTTGCTCGTTAGAAGGATTTCAACAGATCGAGCAGCCATCATAGCAGCAATATTGACAGCCATATCCCCTTTTCAAATTTACCATGCCCAGGAATTGCGCATGTATGTCATTCTGGAATTAGCATTACTAACACATATTCTTTTCTTCACGGATATATTGGTTGTGTATGAACACGGGACGAAAGTGAGATGGAAATATTTTTGGTTGGCAGTCTCGGGAATAATCGCACTTTATTCTCACAACCTGGCAATTTTTACAATTGTCGCTTTAGATTTGTTTTTAATAATTACGAAAAACATTGCTGGATTAAGGAAGTATCTTATAGTGCAAGGGTTGATGGCAATTGCTTTCATACCATGGTTGGTTTTCCTACCGGGGCAAATTGATAAAATCCAGGCAGCTTTTTGGACGCCCAAACCTGGTATTGTACAGATTATCCAGGCTGCCCTAACAATGCTGGCAACACTCCCCCTTACACAGACTGGAATCTATGTGTGTGCAGTTTTGATCGCATTTGTGCTGGTCATTTTTATTCGCAATTTCAAAGTTAGTAATCTGCGCAATCCTTCACATTTGATGGTTTCGTGTTTGGTTGTCATTCCCCCGATACTATTGTTCGTTGCATCATGGTTTATGCGTCCAATATTTGTTCCGCGGGCTTTTATTGTTTCTGGTTTGCTATTTTATGTTCTTATCGGGATGACCCTCGCCGGTAGAGAGTATATATCTGACAGAGAAAATGCAGATCATTATTTGAGGAATGGATCAAACAGTTTATCGAAAATTGGATTGGTCGTTTTCGTTATTATTTCAGGGATATCATTACCATACCAATATACTTATCACTCTTTTCCTCGGAGTGACTTTTCACAAATGATGCACATCGCAGGTGATGGGTGTAAAGAGAATTGCGTGGTGGTACATGATAATAAATTGAGTTACTTCCCATCATTGATATACGATGAAACAACCCCTCAGAACTTTATTAAGGATGAGCCTGGGTCACATAATGATACACTGGCGTATAACACACAGCAGGCGATGGATATTTATGCAATATCCGATATTCAATCGGCAGTCGGGGATGAAAGCGACATCCGATTTGTTGTCTTTTCCACAACTTTGCAGGAATATTTGGAAATGGGAGTAATGAACCCATCCGAAAATAGACTGGCTGAGGAAGAATTACACCGAACGGCAACATAAATTCGTTGGGGATATGGAAATATTTTACTTTTTGAAACAACCATGAAAAAGAGCGATTATTTGATACTGTTTCTCGGCGGGGTGGTGGTTGGGATGATCACTTTATTCACTCGTCATTACACGGGGTACATGGATGCAGATTATTACTACGCAACCGGCAGGGAGTTGGCTGCAGGACATGGCTTTACCCAAAATTTCCTTTGGAATTTCCTGGATAATCCAACAGGCTTGCCGCATCCATCTTTTACCTATTGGATGCCATTAAGTTCAATAATCGCTGCGATAGGTATGTATCTTTTAGGTAGCAGTGAATTTATTGCTGCCCGCTTTCCATTTGTAATTATTTACGGATTAGTCCCCGGGATAACTGCATTCATAGCTTACAGGATATCGAACATTAGATTGGTTGGCTGGCTGGCTGGCGCATTATGTATTTTCTGTGGATTTTATTTGCGTTACATTAGTGAACCGGATTCATTTGGAATTTCAATGATCCTAGGAACACTGATCATAATAATTTCTAGTTCCAATGTTACAGGCTGGCGAATTTGGCTTGCACGCCTGATCGTTGGTGTTTTAGCCGGGTTGATGCATATGTCCAGAGCGGATGGTTTGCTTTGGGTTGGTATCGGCATAATGGGTTTTGTCATAGTATCTCTTAAACCAAACGAAGGAAAAGTTAATAAACCTAATTTTTTATTGGATACCATAATCAGCAGCATAGCTTTTGTATTTATTGGATATTTGGTTGTGACTTTACCCTGGTATTTACGAAATTATGAATTATTTAACGCCATTTTCCCACCAGGAAATTCAAAAGCACTATTCCTCCGTGAATATGATCAGCTTTTTTCATATCCTGCATCAACCATCACTTATGAATCCTGGTGGGGAGTTGGATTCGGCAACCTCCTACTAAACATACTATCTTCCCTCGGAACGAATATGGTATCAGCACTGGTAGTCCAGGGAAACATAGTTATGCTTCCGCTTGCTGTGATAGGAATTGTAAAATCCTGGAAAACGCCTGCCGCAAAATTGACAGTATTTAGCTGGCTGATCATTTTTATCAGCATGAGTGTAGCATTCCCATTTGCCGGAAAAAGGGGTGGATTTTTACACTCAGGAGCTGCTCTTCAACCATTGATATGGATATATTCTGTTATCGGTTTGCGTATAGCTATTGAAAAGGGTGTTAAAGCAAGAAAATGGGATGAAAAGAGCGCTGCATGGGTATTCAATAGTTTCTTGTTGGCAGTGGCATTATTTATCTCTGGATATATCATTAGAGGGGATATCCTTAATCAGAAAAATTTGCAAACAGGGATGCTCTGGTCAGAGTATCAAAAGGTCGACAATTATTTACTAGAGAACGATCAAGGGAAAAGTTTTAGAGTGATGGTCAATAATCCGGCGGCTTATAATGTGGTTACCCAACGCCAGGCGGTTATCTTACCATATGGGGATTTGAGTACAATGATCACTGTGGCGACTGTCTTCAATATTGATTATCTTGTATTGGACAAGAACGTTATCGAATCATACAGAGGACTTTACGAACACCCATCAGATATTGAGGGATTGATATTTTTAGACAAAGTCTCCGATTTTCGGGTTTACAGGTTCCAATAAGATATGAATACCTTTAGGAATTGGAAATTCGAAACCGGAGCAGCTTTTTTATGTATCATTGTGGCGTGTGGATATATCCTAACAGCCGCTGTGAAATATAGAATTGGGTTTCCACTCGACGATGCCTGGATACATCAAACCTTTGCGAGAAATCTAATTCAATTTGGAGAATGGTCATTCAATCCAGGTTATCCCGCAGCAGGGTCCACGGCACCTCTCTGGACATTATTGTTATCCGTTTCATTTATTCTCAGAGCGTCACCAATAATTTGGAGTTATATTCTCGGCATAATGATCTTTGGGCTTCTTGCTATATGTGTTGTCTCAATTGTAAATACTAACAATATAAGAAGAAATAGACAGGTATTATTTATTGGTTTAATTATTGTGGCAACTGAATGGCATTTAGCCTGGGCGACCGTATCTGGGATGGAAACCATATTATTTTCATTAATGGTCATAGTTTCTTTTTGGCTGTTGTCTCAAAAGACTCTCCAACCAGTGTTTATTGGGACGCTCATCGGGATGAGTGTTTGGGTGCGTCCTGAAGGGATTACGCTTTTGGGCCCTACCATCTTGGTTATTTCCTATCAGTTTTATGGAAAGAAACCAGAGTTGGTGCGGTCATTTATAAAATTAATTCTCCCATTAATACTTTTATTAATCCCATACCTGAGTTTCAATTATCTGATATCTGGAAATGTGTGGCCAAATACTCTCATAGCGAAACAGCTTGAATATGCTAGTTTTAAGGAGATAAATTTCTTTACAAGGTATATAAAATTATTTTTCACACCTATGGTCGGTGGAAACCTTCTACTTCTCCCGGGTTTTTTCTACACAATCTATGTATCTATCTGGTCAAAGCGAATGACCAATGTATCAATTGTTTTGTGGATTTTTGGATTTCTACTAATGTATGCTGTCAAGCTACCAGTTACTTACCAACACGGCCGCTACCTTATCCCAATTATTCCGGCATACCTCAGTTTGGCTATTCCAGGTATGTTTCAACTGATTGAAAAAATAATAACAAGCAAAATCGGCTGGATGTTCGGACAAGTCTGGCTAATTTCCGTAATTCTGGTTTCTATTGGATTTAATGTGTTAGGTGCAAGAGCGTATGCTAGTGATGTTGCAATCATCGAAACAGAGATGGTGGAAACCTCAAAGTGGATTGATGTAAACACACCAGCTGATTCAGTTATCGCCGCACATGATATCGGAGCGTTGGGATTCTTTGGGAATAGAAAAGTAATTGACCTGGCAGGCCTTGTCAACCCGGATGTTGTAGAATATGTGACTGATCCGATCGAATTGAGGAAATACATCCACGACTCAGAAATTGATTACCTGATGACCTTTCCAAACTGGTACAAGCCGCCTATATTAGACGAAAAAAACTCGGTTTACAAAAGCCCATATTTTTACGCAAAGGCAGAGGGGGGTGAGTCGATGGAGGTTTACATAATTGATACGAGTAACCACTAAGGTTGTCTACATGTTTTCTATTTTTTTGGGTATAATTTAATATCAATATGTAGGATTAGTAATTAAAAGAAATTGATGTATTCAATCCAACAATGGGAGTATTACTATGGTGCTTAAAAGCGGGAAAGAAGAGACCAGTCCGGTAGCTGAATTTCTGATTGAAATTAATTCCGAAATCGACCAGACTACTCGAGCTCTGAAAGATATTGGGATGATGCTGGACCAAAGTGAAAATGAATTAAACAAACTCTCACAAAAAAACAGCCAGATGTCTTCTCAGCTTCAGCAATCCCAGTCATCCATGGATTCAATACCCAGATCAGAGCTGAAATCTTTATATGACAATGCGTTAGATGCACAACAGCGGCTGTTCGTAATGCGGGGGCAAATAGAAAAATTACAGAGCGAACAAACACAACTTAGAAAATATCAGGTATTTCTCGAAAAAGCTAAAAAGGTGAATGATTCAGGTACTTCTGCTGTACCGGTGAAAAAGGGAAGTGCTTCTGATACTGTTCAGATGTTGATCAACGCACAAGAAGTTGAAAGGCAGAGACTCTCCAGGCAAATGCATGACGGTCCTGCACAAGCCCTATCAAACTTTATTTTACAAACAGAAATTGCCATGAGGCTATTTGATGTGGATCAAACCAGGGCAAAAGATGAACTTGGAAATTTGAAGAATGCGGCCATGACCACGTTCCAAAGGGTCAGAGAATTTATTTTTGAATTACGGCCTATGATGCTCGATGATCTGGGACTGGTTCCTACAATCACACGATATGTTGATTCTTATAAAGCTCAAACTGGTCTGGACATCGAACTTATGACTACCGGATCAGATATCCGGATGGAATCGTACCTTGAAGTACTGATCTTCAGATCCATCCAGGAACTTTTAGGCAGTGCTTCACATCACAACCAGGCAAGTAAGATCAAGATTCAGCTAAATATAGATAATGATTCTGTCCGTGTAAGTGTGGATGACAATGGTAAAGGCATCTACGAGGAAGACACTTCCGGTGACAGTAATCTTGGAATCAAACTCATCAAAGACAGGGTTGAAATGCTTGGTGGTCGAACAGATGTAGATAGCGTCGAAAACCAGGGAACACGTGTATCAATTGAAATGCCGATGGTGAAGGCTGCGGAAGTAAAGCCTGCATCCTGATCCATCTTGCAATATTTATTTTCATAGGAGTAATTAAATGACAAAGACCATAGGTATATTGACAGGGGGCGGCGATGTCCCTGGATTAAACCCATGCATGAAATCAGTAGTCCTTAATGCATTGGATTCCGGATACAAGGTGATGGGTATTCGAAGGGGTTGGGCTGGCCTACTTAATTACAATTTGGATGAGCCTTCCACCCATGAATATTATGTCCATGAGTTGAACCGTGAAGATGTGAGGATTATTGACCGCACAGGCGGCACCTTCCTCCATACCAGCCGGACAAATCCACAGAAAGTCAAACAGGAAAAGATTCCTGATTTTTTGAAAACATCCAGCCTGGGCAAGAAAGTGGATAAAGAAGGCACAATGGATTATACCGATCATATTTTGAAAGTTCTCAACGCGATCGGTATTGATAACCTGGTTACCATCGGTGGTGATGACACGCTAAGTTATTCAGTTCGGCTGCACAAAGAAGGTATTCCTGTTGTGGCCATTCCCAAAACCATGGATAATGACGTTTTCGGTACAGATTACTGCATCGGTTTCTCCACTGCAGTGACCCGTTCTGTAGAATTCATTACAAATATGCGTACATCTGTTGGATCGCATGAAAGAATTGGCATAATTGAATTATTTGGGCGGAATTCCGGGGAAACCAGTTTGATCAGCGCCTATCTCGGTTATGTTGATCGAGCGATCATTACTGAAGTACCGTGTGACATTGAAAAACTGACATCCTTCCTGGTAGATGATAAACGGAATAATCCTTCAAACTATGCGATTATGACCATATCAGAAGGCGCCATCATTGAAGGTTTGGAAGTGGTCGAAACCGGAGAAGAAGATGCCTTTGGGCATAAGAAACTGGGCGGGGTTGGACAGGTTGTGGCAGATGAAATTAAGAGAACGAACCGGCCACGACATTATGTATCAAATTGTCGCTTACCTGATGCGCTCAGGTGCTCCAGATTCATTAGATCGCATGGTAGCGATGTCTTTCGGCAACCTGGCAATGCAGCTTATACGAAGGAATGAGACCGGAAAAATGGTTGCACTGCATGGTGGGAAGTACACAACCGTTCCGATCGATATGATCTTGACAGGTAAGAAACGGGTTGATGTTCCCAGTTTCTATGATGTTGAAAAATACTTGCCAAGGGTTAAGGATTTCATGGGTGTTCCCATGTTCTTAAGCTAAATATTGATTCTTAAATGAATGTAAAAAGAAATAATTTTCAACGTTATCGAAATTGAGGCCTACAAGTGCGAGGAAATCCTTCTCGCACTTGTTTCTTTATAAGGTTGGCGATGGAACAGTTCATTGATCCAAAAAGATATAGAGTGATCCCAAGAACATTGATTTTTATGTTTCATGGAGAAGAAATTCTTTTTATTAAAAAGAGAGACTCCGCGAAGTGGGGCGGAGAACTAAATGTAATTGGCGGCCATATCGAAACCGGAGAAGATATACTAACAGCGGCGTATCGTGAATTATTGGAAGAAACCGGGCAATCAGGAGTAGAACTGACTTATATCGGCAACATAATGATCGATGTGACGGATGAAACTGGCATTTCTCTGCACATTTTCAAGGGAAATACATCGTCAAAAGAAATAATAACCAGTAGTGAAGGGGAATTGTACTGGTTGAATGTGGATAGGTTAAATGAGTTTCCAATACTGGACGATATTTACGATCTTCAGCCTCTAATTTACAAGTGGAACATTGGAAATCCGTTGATCATCGGACACTATGGCAGGGATGGCAAAAGGAATTTCAGAATGAAGTAATGGCTATTCTGGATCCATTTTTCGCTGGTAAAAAACCAAGAGGGTGTTTCCATACTTCCGTTCATCGAATAATTCCAATTTTTCCATATCAAGCTTTTGAAATTCTCTGGGGTGGATTTGGACAATTACCCATCCATCTGGGGCCAAGTGCTCGATACGATCATCCAGAATTAATATGGCGTCTTTCCACATTTCTTTGTATTGAGGTGGAGCGACATATATATAATCGAAAGCTTTATACACGGTTTGCCGAAGCAATGTGAATGCATCACCAAATATCACTTTTGAAGCGTCATTGAAACCGGTTGAGGAAAGGTTGGCTTTCAAGGTATTTATCGCATTGCGATTTTTATCTGTAAAAAGGGCAAAATCTGCGCCACGACTCAAGGCTTCAATCCCAACACTACCTGTCCCGCCAAAGAGGTCCCAAAAGGCAGATCCTTCGATATCCGCGCCAACGATATTGAAAAGAGATTCTTTAACTCTATCTGTGATAGGACGAGTAGAATCACCAGGAACATCTCTTAGCCGGAATCCACGTACTTTCCCGCCGATCACGCGTAAGCTGCTCATAAAACAAGGGATTCTGCCGCTTTACGGGCAGCATAGATATTTACTTCTGGGGTGATGACCGGCATCACACAGCCAGTGCCTATACATGTTTTGGTTTTATCTGACTCTTCCCAAGTGCGAACCACTTCAGACATCACTTGATCCGGCATACCAATGGAAATCGTTTCGCGGCTGATTCCACCACAAACCGCTGCATTGGTCATCTGTTTCCCATGTACGAGAGAATATTCGGATTCACGATCATGCCAATTGATCATATTCACCGGATAGTCTTTTACCATGTCAAACATGATGTTCTCGCCATGTATGTGTAATAATCGATATTGGAAATCTTTTATGGTATCTAAAAAACTCAAATCATACTTTCGATTGAAATTGGAAAATTCATCTATCGATAGTAAAGCATATTGTGCATGCTGTACCGCGTAAAAAATGCCATCCAATTTTATAGATCTCAAGGTATCTACATAGTTTAGAATGCTTGTAGAAATCGTCTCTAAGCCTGCTTTAAGAGCATCAGGGTACTGACGCATATGAATAGCTAATAATTCTTTTCCAGCCAGATTCTTTGCCTGTGAGAGGGGGCTGAAGATGGTTTGGATGACGGGTGCACCGGTATCGTTTTGTTGCTTCACCTGCAATAACGCCTCGATTGTTTTACCAAGGAATCCTGATCGTGGATCAATGGGTTTGAGTTTCAGCCAGTCATCTGGTGATTTGATTGGACAATGCAAATATTCTCTGGTGCCTTCGGGATGCCCCTGCCATTTGTCAACAATGTTCCAATCGACAAGGCAGTATGAGGAGGAGGGTGACACTTTGATCAAATCAAAATCAAAGCGACGCTGAAAATCCATAGTCGCTTTCGCATGGTCAAACGGATCTTGATCTGCTATTGGAAAGTGACGCCAGAGAATTACTGGAGGACGGTCAACTTTTCCCCCATTTACACATGCTTCCATTCGTTCCTGGTGGTTCATAAATTCTCTCTCTTGGCGATCACCTGATCAATCTCGTTTTCTTCAATTTCCTGAGTTGAAAGGTAATCCTCCATAAATTTAGATCTGCGCAGCCTCAATGCTAATGGAGCTACTGCCTGGATATCTCTAATCTCCACTTTGCTACGGCCATCTGCCGCGCAATAAGCCCGGGCTGCCTCAAAAAGTGTCACATCGGCGCGCAGAGAATTGATTTTTAGGTCTTGTATGATACTCACACCGTACGAAGCA
Source organism: uncultured Chloroflexia bacterium (assembly GCA_963841805.1). GTDB lineage: Bacteria > Chloroflexota > Anaerolineae > Anaerolineales > Anaerolineaceae > PNON01. The sequence continues at coordinate 476,817 of CAWJEB010000009.1, read as the reverse complement.
ATAGCATCATTCAGTTCGACAGTTGGACAAGTTTTTCGGGCTTGAATGATATCGTTTCTAGCCAGGATTAACTCTGATGAAAACTGGGAGACAAGACGGTAAGGAGTTTCCAGAAAGGTGTGCACTCTTCGGTATGCTTCGATCCGGTCAGCTTGTGATTCCAGTCGTTGAATTATTACACGAAGCCCAAAGCGATCCATAATTTGAGGACGTAAATGTCCCTCCTCTGGATTCATCGATCCGATGAGTGTAAAGCGAGACCGATATTTTCCTGAAGACATCCCGCGTTTCACAATATAGTGACCTTGAGCAGCAGCATCCAGGATGGCATCAGCGATGGCATCCGATAATAGATTAATTTCATCTATGTATAAAATATTCTTGTCTGCCTGAGATAATAAACCTGGATTAATACGAGTTGATTCTGAGTGTAATGAGTTTGAGTGAATAGATCCAATCACATCACCCAGGGTTGAATTAAGAGGAAGTTCGACCATACGGACTGAATCGGGGTGTGTCAAAGAAGTGCCATTGGCGTACTTTTGTGCACAATCCGGGCAAACCGCATCAATTCCCGCGTCTTCAATATCTTCAGGCAGACACCCAAAATAGCAGGAACTTCTTTCAACTTCTGGTAGAAGGGGGATTAGTGAACGGACAGCAGTAGTTTTGCCTGTCCCTCTAGATCCTATTAATAGGACCCCGCCCAGAGAAGGGTTTATTAAAGACAACATTAAGGCGAGTTTCATTTCTTTTTGCCCGACGATGGCAAAAAAGGGGAAGTATTGAAGGTCGGCCTGATTGGATACCTCTCCTTCAGGTAATAAGCTGCCGATGGATAAATTCTTACCAGTCGCAGCATCTATTAGATCCTGCAATGAGGAAATATTACTGTTGATACCATGATCTTCAATATTGAGAGGATCTTCCATTGTCATCAAGCGATATCTTCCCTCATCTCACCAGCATCAATAGTATGAAGTAAATCAGGTTCCTCGTATAAAACATCAATCGTATCGAACGAAAGTTCGGGCATGAGAGGCGCCAGTGGGATAGTCGCGGGCGGGTAGATGCGGTCAGGAATGAGCGGTGGCATCTTTTTGGGATGGGTAAATTCTTCAACTCGTTTACGCAAAATACGAGGATCATTGGATAACCTGCCAACAAATATTCCCAATACCGAATATACCTCCCTTTGCGGGGTCACCCAACCAATCCATTCTCCGATTGCGTTAAATACATATGGATATACCAGGAACGCTTCAGCATCACCTTTTGTGGTGTAAATTGCGATAATTCTGGAAGATTTATCCATGATCAGAAATTCCCAACTATGATTTTATATCCGCATAGGTCCAATAGCGATTCGCGAAAAAATTCCAGAACATAACGATGATGATCACAGTCGCTAATGAGATATTATGCCCTAGAAAGGTCGGTGTAAATGGTAAGGATAATGATGATGATGCAAAAAAATTAATCATTATCCTTTCAAGGTAAGCAAAAAGCGGCGTTCGTATCAACAAGCCGGTCAAACTAATAAAGATGAACTGAATAAACTGGTGTGTTACTTTCTTTGATCGAGAATCTGGATAGGTCCAATATCGGTTCCAGACAAAGTTGCTGCAGACAGCACAAACAAACGAAATCACACTCGCAGCGATGGCGTTTATCGAGGTGAGGTGAGTAAGCAAATTGAAAACCCCAAAATCGATGACTGCCCCAATAGTACCAACCGTGGCAAACCGAAGAAATCGGGATCGTTCTTGTTTGTTTGCTATAGCGATCATAACGACAACATCTTCTTAAAGTAAGGAATAGTTTTCAGTAAACCATTTTCTAGAGAGGCGTAAGGTTCCCACTTGAGAATGCTCTTCGCGCGGCTAATATCCGGTTGGCGTCTCTGCGGATCGTCTCCTAGACGGAGAGCTGCTAAATAAGTAACCCCAGCCTCATTTCCTGTCAGCAGGTTAATAATTTGAGCAAATTCAAGAATGGATGTTTCGTGTGGGTTTCCAATATTTACCGGAAAATGTTCATCTGAAAGTAATAGCCGATAGATGCCTTCCACAAGGTCATCCACAAAGCAGAAACTGCGGGTTTGCGCCCCGTCACCATATATCGTCAGTGGTTCACCCTTCAATGCCTGGAGCAAGAAGTTGGGAACAACGCGTCCATCATCCAGGCGCATTTGCGGGCCATATGTATTGAATATCCTTACGATGCGCGTATCCAAACCGTGATAGCGGTGATAAGCCATTGTCAAAGCTTCGGCAAAACGCTTGGCTTCATCGTAAACTGATCTTGCTCCAATAGGATCTGCATGACCCCAATAGCTTTCACTTTGTGGGTGTTCTTGAGGATCTCCATAAATTTCACTGGTGGAAGCCAACAAAAAGCGGGCTTTGTTTGCTCGCGCAACACCTAATGAATTGTGAGTGCCAAGAGCGCCTGCTTTCATGGTTTGGATTGGTAGGTTGGGGTAACCATAGGGAGAGGCTGGATTTGGACTGGCTGGTGATGCAAAATGCATCACCGCATCTACCTTCCCGGGAAAGTAAATAAAATCGGCCACATCATGCTTATAAAACTCAAAATTGGTGTTCCCGGCCAGGTGGGCAATATTCTCAGTGTTGCCGGTAATAAAATTATCCATTCCAACGACATGGTGGCCTTCCAACAACAATCTGTCACAAAGATGTGACCCTAAAAACCCCGCCGCGCCAGTAATTAAGACTCTCATGATTTCCTCGTAATAATAGTTTTATCTCCAGGTTAATCGGCTGATCAATCCATTACCGGTTATCTGGAATTTTTCCTTGCTTTGCGAATCAACAATCCACAAATTTCCCTCATAGATAATTGCAATTAATGCACCATTCTGAAAGTCAGGAGTCCAATAAATTGATTGTGGATTCAATCCGGGAGTTCCCTCATCAGGGAATATGACAGTTTGGTTGGATCCATCTTTATCAATAATGGCAATTCTATACCGGCTGGTATCACTTTGTTCAGGAAAATTGGCTTGTAGATAAGCTACCAAAAAACCGCCATTTGGTTGAAGCGGAGATGCGGATGGGTTTGCGAACATGCCGCTGCTTGGATTTAGAGTTACCTGGTATCGCTGATCCGATGGGATCGCCAACAAGGAAAATTGGGTCGATGATTCAGGATTCGCTGCCGTAGCTGATGCAACATGATTAACAAAATACCAAAGTTCACTGTCAGGACTCCATGTGATTCCCGGAACCCAGGCCCAATCACTGTGGGTTTCATATGGAGGTATGGAAAATAGTTGGGTTAGCTTTCCGCCTTTGAGATCGACAATGCCTAATCCGTCCGGGCGATAGTACGCCAGTTTCGTCCCATCCGGCGACCAAATAAAGTTGGCGCCCCACCAGCCATATATCCCACCTGCATTAGCTTCAATTTTTTTAATCGGAGCTCCCAATGTGCCATTCGATATGAAATTTCGGTAATATAGGTCATTATTCGCCTGCCATCCAGGTGCGGTTGATCTTGGTTCTACAGTGGAATAAATGATTGTCTGGCTGGAATTTGGTATCCAATCTGCAAAATGGATCACGTTTTTGATCTGGAGGTCTATAGGTGATGGATTATCGCGATTTATACGCACAACCCATAGTGAGTTGATGTAGTCTTCATTCGCTGGATTTTTTCTTGAGTAAAGCAGCCATTCGCGGTCATATGAAATTGACAGGATATGCCCATCCAGGTCACCAGTCGTCACAACTGGCCGTCTGTTCCCAGTCGCACCTTCAATAATCCAGGCATTACCGTTATCTATATATGCTAAAATGCCTGAAATTGATCTTGAGCTGAATGGTGTTTGTACACCTACCATAAGAATTTCTGGGGTGGGTGGAGTCAGGACATTGGTCTTAAATTCAATCTTTGATATTTCTAAACCATCTTCCAGCGTACGTTTGTAGGTGACCGTTTTTTCTCCATTAATTCCACTTTGTAGAACACGGGTTTCTCCTTCGGGTAGAGATTCATTTTTTATTGTCTGGTGATCGTAAGGAATAATTTCGGTTTTGTCGAAATATTCTTCAACTACTCTGATTATGGTAACCTTGTCCCCAGAAGAAACGATCGCAGCAAGTGGAGGATCTGTACGGTCTAGCGATCCTAGCAGAATACCAGCTTTCGCAATAGCGTTTTGAACCGAAGAATTGGCAGGCAAGCTGACTGTGGTTTCAGCTCCATCAACGACGATCGAAACCTGAATGGATAGAAGCCCAGGAGTTGGGACAGCCTGGCAGGCAGATAAAACAAAACATATACATAGGAGAAAGAATTTATAAAATTTACGCATTGATAATTTATATTCGTATGGATTAAACCAACACAGTCACAATGATTTTCCCATCGCTGATAATTATATCGGATATTTTATAACCTCCGAGTTGTGTTGTAATCGATGAGGAGATGGATTGATTGATCTTCGCTGATATCTGGTCCAGAACAAATTGTGGCAGCACCATTCCTTCGATGGTAAGTTTTTGAACTTCAACAAGTGGAACATTAGTTACAGCAACAGAAATTGTAAACTCCATTTGTACCTGACCAGAAAAAGCGTTGAGCATGGAGGTATTGCTGCCATTGTTTACCGGTTCTATGTTTGCTGAGATAAAACAGATTCCATTTTCTAAATTTACAAGGGGATTGCTGAGATTCAAATCGGGGTTTTGAGCGGAAAAGTTAAGAATCCAGGATAAGACATCACTTTCTGTAAATACTATTACTTGCGGGCTATCCAGTTTTTGTATATACCTTTCTGAATTTTCAACCGAAGCGTGGGTGAAACCAGTATTTTGTCTTTTCCTGCAATTGATTTGCAACTGATCGTTAAAATGACCAGAATGATTGATATAATAATTACGCGAATGAAAACATTTCTACGATACATTAATTCTACCTCCGAAAACTGAGTGTAATTATAGCATGACAGATTCTATTGACCTCCCAGAAGAATTATCAATAATTGACCAAGTCGAAGGTCTATTGTTTGTTGCACCAGGGCCAGTAACCAGCCAGCAGATTGCAGTTAGTTTAGAAGTATCTACAGCGAAAATTGATAAAACGGTTGAAGAGTTAAAAAATCGATATGAGGTTTTGGGCGGATTATATCTGCAAATTCACAAGGGCAAGATTCAGTTGACTACCAAACCTGGTCTAAGCCCAGTTATTGAAAAATTTCTCGGTCTGCAGGCGACTTCACGTTTAAGTAAAGCCGGGTTGGAAGCGTTGGCGATCATTGCATACAAGCAACCTTTTACACGACCTCAGATAGATGATGTTCGCGGAGTGAATAGCGATGGTGTGCTAAAAAGCTTATTGAGCAAAGGGCTGATCGAAGAAACTGGCAGGTCGGATGGACCGGGACGCCCCATCATATATGGTACAACCTCAGATTTCCTCCAATATTTCGGACTCTCCTCTCTGGATGATCTGCCACCTTTGGGTATTGACACAGAATCTGAAACACAGGAAATACAAGAAAAAGTATTTAAGGATTAACAAATGGCATTAGAAAGAGTTCAAAAGATATTAGCTAGCCTTGGATATGGTTCCCGGCGCGGTTGTGAGGAATTTATCTCTGCTGGAAGAGTAACAGTTAATGGGAAAGTCATAAAACTTGGAGATAAAGCGGATGTAGCAGTAGATAAAATTCAGTTCGATCACAAACCTATTAAAGGCTCAGTAGACAAAATTTACATCGCTCTATACAAACCTCGTAAGTATTTGTCCGTCATAGATGCGAATGATGATCGGCCAAATGTAAAGGACATCATCGGTCTGCGACAACATCTATTTCCTATTGGTCGTCTGGATTTTGACAGCGAAGGGTTGATACTCTTAACGAATGATGGAGAGCTGGCAAATCGTTTGACCCATCCGCGTTATGGTCATGAAAAAGAATACATGGTTCAAGTAGGTTCCAAACCAGACCAAGAGCAATTGGAAATTTGGCGCAGAGGTGTTGTTCTGGAAGATGGATATAAAACTGCCCCCGTCCAATTGGAAGTGATAAAAAGCGCAAATGATACTGCCTGGTTGAAGATTACCATGAAAGAAGGACGTAAACGTCAAATTCGGGAAATTGGCACAAGAGTTGGTCTTCCTGTTTTCAGGATTAAACGCACCAGGATCGGCAGCATAAAGCTTGGAACTCTAAAAGTTGGGGAATGGCGTTACTTAAACAAACTGGAGATAGCAGGATTAAATAAAGTAAAAACCGCCTGAATTTTCAGGCGGTTCGTCTTCTTAATCATTCAAAGAGTTATTTATTAACTCGATTGTTTCTGGCGGAATGACCTCCGATTTTGATTTCTTCCGGATAAAATCCTTTAATTTTTTAAGCGGGATGGTTGGAATAGGTGCATTTTCAGCATCAATCTCGACCGTGGGGTGCGTAAATACGAATGCAACATTCAAAGAGGGGATATCCACGCCTAAATTCTTGAGCGATAAACCCCTTGTATAATCTGAAATGAGATGTTCTGCTTCTACATTAGGACGGCCAATACTGTCCCCGGCAAAGATCTTGCGCAATGTATTTCCACCTTTGTGTTTCCATTTGTTCGCAGTGTAAGTTACTTTCCCTTCCTGTGGATAGGTAATAAAACCCCAAATTCCCATTGGGCTTACCAGAAGATGTGGAATTGGCGAGGAGTGGATGTAAAGAGTGTAGCTATCATTCAGACCCTTCAAAGTGGATGTGATCTGCTCATCCGGTCTAGGAGATTTTCCCCACTTGTTTTGCATAAATATGCTGATTTGGGATAGAGTGAAGCCAACAAGCAAGGCCCCAAAAGTTATTAGCAGGGTGGATGTTTCTTCACCTTTCTGGGTGATTGAAAAATAAATGCCAATTCCCAGTACCCCTAGACTTGCCCAGGTGATATATTTTGTAATTTTAACGTTCTTTTCGATAAGTTTCTGATTTGTGATAATTTTCATTTGATCCTTTGTAAAATAGTTTATGAGAGGATAGATAATTCATCCCGGATGGAATTTCGTAAAGCTCCTAATAGATTAGCCTGATCCATCTCGCGGGCAAATTTTAGTGCATTGAAAAGCGCTCTCCCGTCTGATCTGCCGTGGCCAATAAAAATTAATCCGTCAACACCCAATAATAAGCCAGCGCCAACTTCCGATGGATCCATTAACTTTTTCACATTTAGCAATGCGGGTTTCGCGAGCATGGCACCGAGTTTTGTCACAAATGATGATAGCAAGTTTTCTTTTAGAATATTTATGATCAATTTTCCAACAGCTTCGCTAGATTTCAATAATACATTGCCAGTAAAACCATCCGTAACAGCTACATCTACGTTCCCACCGAACAACTCCTTGGCCTCGATATTTCCTATGAAATTAAGATTACTTTTTTCCAACAACGGGTAAGTGTCTTTAACAAGCTGGTTGCCTTTACCGGCTTCTTCGCCATTCGATAGCAGTCCTACCCTCGGTTTTTCAGCACTTAACACCTTTTGGGCATAAACACTACCCATCACAGCAAATTCGAGTAAGAATTCAGGTTTGCAGTCTGCATTCGCGCCGATATCAAGGACGATGCAGCGCCCACCGTGCACCGGGAAAATCGTTGCTAAAGCCGGGCGTAAGACGCCTTTTATCCTCCCCAGTTTTAGCAGTGCATTTACCATTGCCCCGCCCGTATTACCTGCAGTAATGAAAGCATTAGCCCTTCCACTTTTAATCATATCCATGCCGACAGCCATGGAATTTTGGCTCTTTTTCCTGGCATTCTCGACTGGTTTGTCACCCATTTCCAATACTTCGGATGCATGGACAATTTCAATCGGAAGTTCAGTCCCACCAGCTGAATCTATCTTTCGGCGTAATACTTGCTCATTCCCTACCAAGATGAGGGATTCGGAAAAATGTTTCGTAAATTGAATAGCCGCTTCGACCTCAGGATCAGGGTATGCGTCACTTCCCATCGCATCTAATATCAGTGTCATATCATCGCCTCTTATCGAGAAAATATTTGAAGTCTCCTTGACAATCATATGGAGACGGTTATAATAGCTCTGCTATTCGCGCTGGTGCTGGAATTGGCAGACAGGCATGGTTGAGGGCCATGTGCCGCAAGGCGTGGGGGTTCAAGTCCCCCCCAGCGCACAAAAATACCGCAAGTGCGGTGTTTTTTATTTTCTTGTTGTTAAGATACAAAAATAGTATATTAAGCATAGACGAATTGATCCTTTTTGACAAGGTTCAGGGTTATTGTAAATAGGTAAAAAGCCAGCAGAAAGCAAAAACTATGGATATGAAAATCGTTACCGTGGAAATGATGAAAAGTATTGAACTAAAAGCAAATGAGGCTGGTTTTTCGTACCCGAAGATGATGGAAAAAGCCGGTAAAGGATTGGCGAACTTTGTCTTTGATCAAATGAAACATGTTAACGATCAATGCACCATAATTGGACTTGTTGGTCCTGGTAATAATGGAGGAGATACACTGATAGCGTTGTGCGAATTGGCAAAGAAAAGCGTTGAAACCTTTGCCTTTTGTTACAAAAGGGATGTAGACAAAGACGAACTATGTAATGAACTCCTGACGACCGGGGGAAAAGTTTTTACTACTGAGAAAATGCTCTTGGATGATGTTCTGGTTGGTGCGGAAAGCGAGATAATCTATTTATTGGATGGATTTCTGGGAACGGGATTTCATTTACCGATAGAAGCAGATTTGAAAGATTTTCTCCACTTTCTTAAGACAAAGATTAACAAAGGAAGAACAACGATCATCGCGGTTGATTGTCCATCAGGGGTTGATTGTGATACGGGGGAGGTGGACCATGCCGTGATCAAAGCTGATCACACGATATGCATGGCGGCTATCAAAACCGGTTTACTTGCCTTCCCTGCGTTTGAATACACCGGGCAATTACACATAGTAAGTATTGGTATTGAAAACGTCCTCAAAGGATGGAACGATGGATTGCCTGGGGTTATTGGGATTACAGACGCAGCAAGAATTTTACCAGTACGACCTAACAATTCTCACAAGGGATCTTTCGGAAAAGTGCTGGTTGTGGGTGGGTCAATCAATTATTGCGGTTCAGTTTTGTTGTCTGCAGAAGCAGCATACAGATCAGGATCAGGGTTGGTAACATTAGGTGTTACAGAATCAGTCTATTCTGCCATAGCAGGCCAAATACCAGAAGCAACCTGGACACTTCTTCCCGGCGATATGGGCTGTATCACAGAACGAGCGGTAAATATCATTTTAGATTTAAATACTGCATATGATTGTGTATTGCTTGGGCCAGGTTTAGGGGTAAATGATAGTACAGAAAGGTTTGTCCGAGCCTTGATTGATTCATTTAAACATAAACCTGCTCATAAGATTGGTTTTGTTACTAATGAGGCAGTAGTAAGAGATACGCGATCCCTGACGAAAAGTATGGTAATAGACGCTGATGGATTGAAATGTCTGCATCCAATTAAAGAATGGTGGAAAAAGCTACCCAAGGATGTGGTAATCACACCACACCCTGGCGAAATGAGCATATTAATTAGCCTTTCTGTTGATGAAATTCAAGCTAACCGGATAGAAATTGCCAAAAAATATGCTTCCGAGTGGAATGTTACAATCGTTCTTAAAGGCGCGCTGACAGTTATCGCTGATCCAAAAGGGAAAATTTCTGTGCTGCCTATCGCAGATTCATCCCTGGCGCATGCAGGTACGGGGGACGTACTTGCCGGCATGATCGCAAGTTTTATCGGGCAAGGTTTATCTGGTTATGAAGCTGCAGTGTTATCATGTTATTTGCATGCTAAGGCAGGAGAGAAAGCGCGTGAGGTTATAGGGCATCCAGCTGCAGTACTTTCCCGTGATGTTATTAGCTCTATTGGTAATTGTATCCAAGCACTTGAACAAAAAAAATAACCCCGAGAGGGGTTACTTTTTTGTTGTAGAAAGTAAATTAATTGATTGAGACTTCCGGATCAGCCGGTTTGTCTTTTTTTGTTAATTTGGTTACTTTGGCTTTACCATCTTCGAAGAACCGTTTGACCTTTGACCTTGAGCTCATCCACGGTCTTGGCGGCTTCTTTTTTTAACTCTTCCGCTTTGACCTTCGCATCGGAGACTACGACCCCGGCTTTTTCAGATACATCGCCATAGGTATCAGCAGCCTTATCCTTTAATTCTATTGCTCTTTCTTTGATGATTGTACGGGTTTCCTCACCGGTTTGAGGTGCCATTAATAGGGCAACAGCAGCTCCGGTTAAGCCACCAACAATAAAACCAACTAAGAACGTACCAAAATCATTTCTATCAGACATATTTTTCTCCTTTCAGAAAATATCCAATTTTTATATTTACTTAAATATATTGACCATATCGATCAATTTTTTTAATCCAGCCAAGTATTCATTCATTTTTATGACAGGTTCAACCATATTATCACTGAGGAAACGAGCAGTTCCTTTGAGGTTAGATACTGTTTCATTCGTTGTGTTGAGAATTGGTTTTACCTCATTCTGTAACATATTGATCAAGGCAGCTAATTGAATGATCAATACAACCAATGCAACCCCTATGATCAAGAACTCTACGGCCATAAAAATAATGAATATATCCCTAATTTTTCCTGTCTGATCTTCCGGCATCTTCGAAAGGCCAATAACAGAGAATACAATTCCAGAAATGATTAACAACAAAACAGCTATAACAACAAATACGATGAGGCGCTGTTTGGAATTGGTACTTTTTGTATCCATCTTCCTGTCTTCGGGAAGAGTTAAGTTATCAGGTGTCGTATCCATATAAGAATTATAGCATATCTACAAATAATATAAATTGCTTATATAAAGAAAGTATATACGTAAGTTTACTCATCAAATTCGATATCAAATTCCCGGTTTTCATCAAGATTACTGATAGATTCGAGAGATATTTCTGAAAAGAGTTGCGATTGCCGGGTAACAATGAGATTCTGTTTGACCAATTCCAGTAACGCCAGAAAGGTAACTACCATTTCTAGCCGGGTGGGTTTTTCCTCGAGGATGGAACTAAAAGTGACCAGACCTTTCTCACGGAGGATGGAAATGATCAAACCAATTTTTTCTCGAATCGAAAAACGTGGCAATTGAATCAAATTTCCCCCGAAAGTTTCCTCAGTTCTATTCAATAAGATCACTCTGGCTGCTTCAGCGAGATCATCAATTGTGATACCTGTGAGGTCGATCACGCCTTCCACTATGATAGGAGGGGCGACATGCAAGTATGTGCTCAACTTCAATTCCTCTCGAGTGGCGAGGTTTTTTGAACTTTCTTTAAATAATTTATAGAGCAGCAATTGCTGGGCTAAACTTTCACCAGGATCTTCTTCGCCTGGAGAGCGGGTTGGAGGAACAGGCAGCAATGCTTCAGATTTGATCTGGATCAACTTAGCTGCTATGACAAGAAAATAGGAAATTTCCGTAGGATCCTTTTGTTCCAACTGATCGAGGTAGGAAAGATATTGATCTGTAACCTGAGCAAGTGCCAATTTGGTGATATCTAGCTCCGCCTTTTCAATCAATGAAAGTAATAGGTCCAACGGGCCGCTAAAAACCCCGGTTGAGACGTGATATTTTTCGGTTGAATATATAGGGGGCAGAACTGTCATGCGAGTAATTATAGCAACAACCACACTGCATGTACACTGATTGCGTCCGAGTGGATTGTAAAGGTATAATTTATTAATGCAAAAGAAACAATTAACACATATAGATTCAGCTGGTAGGGCAAACATGGTGGATATTACCGAAAAAGACAACACTTTGCGCATAGCTATAGGTAGAGGCGAGGTAGTGTTATCACCTGATACATTGAATATGGTTATTGATGGTCAAATGAAAAAGGGTGATGTTCTAACTTTAGCTCAAATTGCCGGGATCATGGCGGCAAAAAAAACTGCGGAATTGGTTCCACTTTGCCACCCGATCAGGTGAATCAAATCAAGGTAGATCTGGAATTTGATCTATCCTTGCCTGGAATCCAGATAAAATCTGAGATAAAAACTTTTGATCGTACTGGCGCAGAGATGGAAGCGCTAACCGCGGTTAGTGTTGCAGCTTTGACGGTATACGATATGGTGAAAGCTGTTCAAAAGGATGCAAGGATAACAAACATTCGGTTGATAGAAAAACATGGCGGCAGAAGTGGGGACATATACAATGAATGATGCAAAAATTAATGTAAAGGTTTTATTCTTTGCATCCATTGCTGAGATCACCGAAACGAAACAAATTGAAATAAGTAGTTCCAATTGGCAGTCGAATCAAAGAATTGAAAACTGAGCTGGTGAAATTATTTCCGGCAATTGAAAAAATGCTTGTTTTTGCACTTTGTTCATATAATCATGATTATGTAGATGATAGTCAAATCATTATGGAAAATGACGAGGTGGGGTTCTTTCCCCCAGTGTCAGGAGGAAATCGAAACAAAAATGATTTGGTGCATTTAAGTGAGGAAAATATTGATCTTAATAAAATTACGAGTGATATCACAACTGGAAAAACGGGGGCTGCCTGTGTGTTCACTGGTTTTGTGCGTCAAGAAACAAATCGTGGTAAGAAATATATTACACAGCAATTGGAATATGAATCTTATCAACCAATGGCCGAGTCTAAAATGGTGCAAATCTGTAATGAAATACGAAAAAAATGGCCGTTGGTAATAAAGATTTACATGGTACAACGGCTTGGCGTTCTATTGCCCGGAGATGTGACTATCGCCATTGGATGTTCATCCGGCCATAGAGATGAAGGAATATTTGAAGCTGCCCGCTATGGCATTGACCGAATGAAGGAAATTGTCCCAGTATGGAAAAAAGAGATAGGATCCGATGGTTCTGAGTGGGTGGAAGGAGAATATATTCCCGCAGCGGGAGAGTAGGATGATAAAAATACAATGCAATTCTTGTGGGGAAAGCATAAATTTTTCAACTATGAACTACCGATGCTCAAAATGTGGCGGTATTTTTGATATAGCTAAATTCCCGAGAATAAGTTTAGAGAATATCGTTTCCTCCGAAAAAGGTGTGATGCGATATAAAGCTTTCCTGGGGTTTAATAGTCCGCAGACAGCAATCACCCTTGGTGAAGGTGGGACACCTCTGGTAGAAGACAATTTGGATGGATTGCAAATATTCCATAAAATGGAATCACTGAACCCAACGGGTTCCTATAAAGACCGTGGCTCAGTAGTTTTGATCAATTATTTGAAAGAGAGAAATATTCTAGAAGTTGTGGAAGATTCATCCGGTAATGCCGGAGCATCATTAGCAGCTTATTCGGCTCGCACTGGGATTAAGGCTAAAATATTTATTCCAGAATCTGCATCCGGGCCAAAAAGGAAACAAATAGAAGAATACGGCGCAGAATTAATTACTGTTCCCGGTCAAAGATCAAATGCAGCTAAAGCAGTAAAACAGGAGGCTGCGTCAGGAAAGGTGTATGCCAGCCATGCATTTATGCCGATGGGAATGCTGGGTATTGCAACAATCGCATACGAACTTTATGAGGAGTTGGGTAATGAAATCCAGGCTGTAATCATACCCGTTGGCCATGGAGGATTGATGCTTGGGATAGTTCGAGGGTTCGAAGTTTTACATGAATCAGGGTATATTTCACAGATGCCAAAATTCATCGGAGTTCAAGCCAAATTATGTTGTCCGGTAGCAAATAATTTTTCAGGACAAACCAACCTGAGAAATTACCAAGAGTCAATTGCAGAAGGCGTAAATGTTTCCGAACCTGTGAGAGGAAAAGCAGTCGTGGAGTTTGTTTCCAATAATAATGGTATGATAATGGCCATTGAAGAAGATCGGATTGTAGCCGCCTATAAAGAACTGGCCTTACGTGGAATCTACGTTGAACCAACTTCTGCGCTGACCTGGGCAGCTTTGAAAGATATCCATTTTAAGAGCAAAGGCCCTGTAGTATTAGTTCAAACAGGAGCAGGTTTGAAATATCAAGGATTATGAGTTCAATGAGCGCAAAATCTTCACAAAGTGAAGGATTTGCGCTCCCTTAACTCATTGGAGAAAGAACTATGGTTGCGATGATGGGGCAATATGATCAAGAGACTCCATTTGACCTTGCGCATCGGCTCGGTTTAGAGTTCAAAGGAGACCTAAGGTTATTGGAACGGGCATTAACACATCGCTCTTTTGTCAATGAACATCCAGAATCAATAGAAGATAACGAACGTTTGGAGTTTTTAGGAGATGCAGTATTGGATTTTGTGGTTGGGGCATATTTATATAACCACTACCCAGAACTGGCAGAGGGTAATCTGACACGTATGCGGTCAGCTTTGGTTGACACGCAACAACTGGCAAAATTTGCAAGGAAAATTGGATTGGGGAATGCATTACGTCTTGGCCACGGCGAATTGCAAGCAGGTGGGAGAGAGAAACCACCACTATTATGTGATGCCTTTGAGGCGCTAATTGGCGCTATTTACTTAAGTGGCGGAATTAATGAAGTAAACCGATTTTTTCATCCCATTTTACTAGAAAAGTGTCTTGAACTACCAGACACACACATGATCCATGATCCAAAAAGCGAACTGCAGGAATGGTCTCAATCCAAAGGATGGTTTACACCGATCTATAATACAAGGAATGTTTCTGGTCCGGATCATGCCAAGATTTTTGAAGTAGAAGTAATTGTAAACGGTGAAATATATGGGTTAGGTGTTGGCCGTAGTAAACAAATTGCAGCAAAAAATGCAGCTAGGCAAGCGCTGGAAAAGATAGCAAATATATCATTAAAAATGATACAGGAAATATGATCTCATGCCTCTTCGATTAAAAACATTGGAATTACACGGATACAAAACATTCGCCTCTCGTACAAGTTTTGAATTTCCAGGAATGATCACTGCCATCGTAGGACCAAACGGCTCTGGTAAGTCAAATGTTACAGATGGACTTAGGTGGGTTCTTGGCGAGCAGTCCTATTCTTTGCTAAGAGGAAAAAAGACAGAGGATATGATCTTCACCGGTTCAGATCAAAGGCCTAGATCTGGAATGGCATCCTGCACGATCATTTTTGACAATACCAACGGTTGGCTGCCAATCGATTATTCTGAGGTGGCTGTCACAAGAAGAGCTTACCGTGATGGACAAAATGAGTATTTACTTAATGGACAGAAAGTTAGACTGCGTGATATTTCTGAACTGTTGGCACAATCAGGACTATCTGAGAGGACTTACTCTATCATTGGACAAGGTCTAATTGATAATTCACTGGCATTAAGGCCAGATGAGCGGAGAAAGTTATTTGAGGAAGCCGCCGGAATTGGTTTGTATCGTGGTAGAAGAAACGAATCATTGAACCGGTTGGAAGTAACTCGTAGAAATATGGAGCGAGTCAAAGATATCCTGGCTGAGTTAGAACCACGCATACATACTTTGGAAAGGCAAGCAAAAAAAGCTGTTGATTATGAACGGATCAAAGCTGACCTGAGAATGGTGTTAAAGGAATGGTATGGATATCACTGGTTCAAAAGCCAGGAAGAGATAACCGAATCAAAAGATTATCAGAAACAACAGGAACTACATCTTGAAAAAATTAAAGTGAAACATGAAGAAATAAAAGCAAAAATTTTAGGCATCCGTTCAGAGATAGAAGCTTTGAGGCAACAAATTAATCACCTGCATTTACAGGCATCCAGTTTACATAATGAGAAAGAGGCAATTTCAAAAGACCTGGCTGTACGTGAAGAACGTCAGCGATCACTCACTGAGCAAATTTATTCATATGAATTGGAGATTACAAGGTTAGAAGAAGAAATTAAAGCAGGCAATGAAAGCCTTGATGTTATCTCGGGAGAGAGTGTGGGAATAAATGATGAACTATCCATTGCCATTGCAAAGGAATCCGAATTTAGGGAGAAATTAAAAAGCATTCAATCCAATAGGGATGAGATTGAAAAAGAAATTCGGGACACAAGACAAAAGATATTGAATCTGGAAAATAGCTCGATAAAGAACCAGGCTCAGGTTGAAGAGAAGAACAATCGAAAGGTATTCCTCGAACGTTCAATTCTAGAAATGTCTGAGGCGATTATCGAATTGGAAAAAACTTCCCAATCTAGCACTGATGATTATAAAGCTCATGAGAAAAATAGAAATCAACTGCAAAACAGCTTAGATCAGATTGGAAAATTTGTAGGGGAAAAAGAGAAACAATCAGAAATTGCAAGAACTGAAATAGGATTACTTACGAAAGAAAAAGATAACCTTGTGCAAGCGGTTTCCAAAATTAGTTTAGAAATTGAGATGTTGGAACAGGCAGAAAAGAACCTGATTGGATATCCATCAGGAACTAAATCATTATTACAATCCATTCGGAGGGGAGATCTAGCCGGCTTTACCAACGCTCTTAGCAGCCAGATGGTGGTTGCTGAAGAGTATGAACATGCTATCGTCGTGGCATTAGGAGAATTTGCCGATGCAATCTTATTAAACAAAAAATCAGATCCTGATAAGGCTCTGGCTATCCTTGAAAACGAGCAGAACGGTCGTACAGCGATAATTCCCGAGGGATGGATAAAATCCAAGGCAAAATTGCAAAAACCTGACATAAAGGGTTGTATTGGGGTGGCTTTAGACCTAGTAAAATTCCCAGAGGAATACAAAGGTTTTTATGAGTTACTGTTATCAAGGGTTGTGATCATCAGCGAAAGAAAATTTGTGCAAGAAATCCTTCGAGAAATTCCTGATGATGTCATTCTTGTGACTTTGAAGGGAGAAATATTTTTCCCGAATGGAAAGATTATCGGTGGTAAAGGTATAACGAATACCCATATCAGTCGTCCCAGACAATTATTGGACTTAAAGAATAAGCTGGAGACTATCACACCGAAACTCGAGGAAACCTGTGAAATTATTATAATAAAACAAAATGAGTTTGAAGCTTCATTGGATTCAATAAAGATAAAAAATGACGAAAAGAAAGCTTTGGAAGCGTCCCTTGCTAAAGTGAGTAATGATTTACAGAATGCTTCTGTTCAACAAGAAAAAACAAAGAGGCAGTTGGATTGGACATTATTACAAAAACAAGCAGTTCAAAAAGAAATTGAGACTTTGGAACAAGAAGTAGCGGAACTAAGTATATCAATCGATGGCAATAAGAAAAGTGTTATTTCCTTCAACACAACCATCAAAGAAAAATATACTGAGCTAAATCGTTACAATATAGATGATTTACGTCGGGATATAACCTTTTTGCAAACAAGCATCGCTGTTAATAGTAGAGCTTTGGATGAAATTAACAAGCGTATTAGTGAAAAAACAGAACAAACAAGAAACAGTGTTCTTACACTTGAGGCCACAAAAGAGAAATTCAACAAGAACAAATCTACCATTACTGAAATGGAAAATATTAAAAAAGATAGCAAAATGGTCGAAGTTGGAAAGAACCAAGTACTTGAAGATTTACAAAGGAGGATAGAACCTGCAGAAGCCAAATTGAAGGTTCTAGAGGAAGATTACAACAATTTGTTGGGCTTGGAAGAAAACAACCAACAACTTGTTAATAATGCAGAAAAGTACAACACTCAGGCGCAAATGGATCTGTTTCGAAAAAAAGAAGCCATAGACCTGTTACGCAGGCGTATTGAAGAAGACTTTGGGTTGGTGGATTTTGATTACGGCGAGGAATTGACAGGTCCGACTCCACTGCCAATCGAAGGTATGGTGGAACAGCTACCTTTCGTGAAAGAGATCACACCGGAATTAGAAGAGAATATAACGAGGCAGAAATCTTTATTGCGGCGTTTGGGTTCTGTAAACCCGGAAGCCAAAGAAGAGTACGATTCTACAAAAGAGCGATTTGATTTCTTGACCCAACAAATTGAAGATCTAACACTAGCGGAACTTAATTTGAAGCAAATTCTGGCTGACCTGGATACATTAATGAAATCCGAATTCCAAAAAACATTTAATGCGGTATCAGAAGAATTCCCGCAAATGTTTAACAAACTCTTCGGAGGTGGGTCCGCAAGATTAGTCCTTTCTGACCCCGATGACTTGAATGAATCTGGAATTGAGGTCCATGCCAGGCTTCCTGGAAAACGCGAACAAGAATTAACTTTGCTATCTGGCGGAGAAAGAAGTTTAACCGCCGTTGCTTTGATATTTGCCTTGTTAAAGATATCCCCAACTCCATTCTGCGTGTTAGATGAAGTTGACGCAATGCTTGATGAATCGAATGTTGGCAGGTTCAGAGAATTATTGCTAGAATTGAGCCAGGAAATTCAATTTATTTTGGTTACTCATAACAGAAATACAGTACAGGCTGCAAATGTGATCTACGGTATTACAATGGGCCGAGATTCAACCAGTCAGATGGTGAGCCTGAAATTGGACGAGGTATCTGAGGATATCTTAAGTCGAAGCAGGTAAGAAAAAAAGTGAACCGGAAGGTTCACTTTTTTAGAAGCTAATAACATTAATTGACTATCGTCGGTTCTGTGGGTACAACAGACATCCAGTAATCAGTTTTTACAATTTTTGTCGCCGCTGCTGCCTCATCCAACCAACTCTGGAAAGCTTTATCTTTCAGCTCAGTCAGTTTATCAGGGGAAAGAGTTCTTTCTTCATGAGCGATTACCTGGATGATATGCCAGCCAAAATCTGATTTTACTGGCGCACTTATAGACCCTGCTGGAGTTGCATACGCGGCAGATTCAAAAGCAGGAACCATAGCTCCTGGACCGAACCAACCAAGGTCACCGCCATTATCTTTATTACTGGTGTCTTTAGAATATTCTGCAGATAGAGCAGCCCAATTTTCTCCGTTATTGTAACGTTCGATTACCTTCTGGGCAGTTGGCTCGTCATCCACAAGGATGTGTCTCGCCCATACCTGGTCTTGAGTCGGCTTGATTTCTTTTGTAATGTCGTCTTGAAGTTTCTTATAAAGCAGGCTGGATTCAAAAATACGTTTAAGATCTTTTTCCGTGAATTCGGTTATAGACATCTGATCCAGGTAGCCTGCTAAAGTATCCTTATAAGCTTCAAAGGTGTATTCAGTGGGAGTTGGTTCAACCGCCTGAGTTGGTGAGGATTGATCCAATAGCGTTGCTTCAACAGTTGGTTCCTGTGTCGCAACCGTAGTTTCTGCTGTCGCAGCGCTTGTTGCTGTCAGGTCCACAGTCGGTGTTAGTGTGGCAATCATTTCAAGCTGAGCTGGTGATAAAGTTGAAGTGGGGGAATCTGTCGGAAATTCCGTAGGGGTTGGCTTCCCATCGGCATAATAGTTAAACCACTCCTGAACCGCTTTCTCAACTTCTTCAGTTGTGACAGTAATACCACGTTTTTTGGCTTCCTGTCTTACCAGTCGATCATTCACCAATTGGTCAAGAACAGACAGGCCAATTGTATTTGGATCTGATAATTGATATTGGATTTGAGAAAGGGAAGACTGGAAATAATTGGCAAAATCTGGATTATCGCCAAATGATTGAGCCAACTGCAAGGTGGAGTCATATTGTTGGACCATCTGCCAGCGGGAGTACTTTACGGTTTTTTGGAATTCATTGGTGGTTATTTTATCTGAACCAACAGTGGCTACAGGTTTGTTTGCCTGAAGGACTGTTTGATCTAGAATTCCATATCCAACGACACCTAATACCAGTACCAATACCACGATTGAAACAATCATTATGTAACGATTTTGGATTCTTTCTTTTTCTACCCTAGCAAGGTGTTTCTTTGAAACAATTTTAGGATTGACTTCTTTAGCCATAAAACCTCTATGATAAACAAACAGGGCAGAAGGCTTTTTACCCACTGCCCTTTATGATGATTAATTTAGCGCTCAGTCCAGGCTTCGCTGGTAAAAGGTAACAAGGCGATATGACGAGCTCGTTTTACCTCACTGGCTAATGCGCGCTGATGCTTTGCACATGTACCGGTTTGACGCCGTGGGCAAATCCTTCCGTCTTCGGTTACAAATCGACGCAGGGTATCAATGTTTTTGTAGTTGATTTCGATATTCTTATCTACACAAAATTGGCAGAATTTAGGTCTTGCAACGTAGTGCCTACCATAACCGCCACCTTGTTGTTCGTTATCAGAATAATTTTCACTCATTCTTCTTACTCCGTTCATAGATGTGGTGAGATTTAGAATGGGAATTCTTCAAGGTTATCTTCTGAAGTTAAATCTTCAGCGTAATGTGAAGTGTTTCCTTCTTTTTTATCACCCAACATCATCATTTCATTGGCAACAATTTCAACACTCACGTGTTTGTTGCCATCATTATCATCCCACCGCCTGGTTTGAAGACGTCCTTCTACAAAAGTTTGTTGCCCTTTGAGCAAATACTGTTTGCAAATTTCTGCAAGAGGTCCCCAGGCAATTATATTGAACCACTCTGTTTCTGTGTGCTGTTCACCATCGGATGATTTCCATGATCTGGATGTTGCGAGGGTGAATGTAGTAACTGGCCTGCCTGAGGGAGTATATCTCATCTCAGGGTCTCGACCAAGGTACCCGATAAGCATCACTTTGTTAAGACTTCGGCTCATTTTTATCTCCATTTAAGGATGAGGATCAATATTCTTAGTTCAATGCAACGATCATATATCGCATCAGTGGTTCAAGGAACCGTAAATTCCGATCCAATGTTGCGCTAAATGAAGGGTCAAGCTGTGCTTCAATGAGCACATATTGTCCTTCGCGCTGTTTATTGATTTCATAAGCCAGACGTTTTCGACCCCACACATCAACTTTATTGACTGTGCCGCCGGATTCCGTCATCCATTCTTTGATCTTATCAACAGCGCCGTTAAAAGCGGTTTCGTCAAGATCCGGATGGATAATACAAACTAATTCATAATTACGCATAGGAAGCCTCCTTTCCCTGGGTTTGCGCCTCTAACCATCGCAGATAGTTAAGGAGCGGAAAGTTAGGCACTTACTTTGTGTGCCTAATCTGAAGCAATCTTATCACACATGTTAAGAATTATCTAGATACGGCGAGTTTTATTACTTTGCCTTTACTGTCAAAAGTCAATCTGGCATAGTGCAAATGTAAGCGTGAAGTTACGTTGTATTCTTTGCTGATTGTAACGACAGTATGATCTTCGCTGCTACCAGAAAGATGCTTGTGTATGGATTTCCCGGATGAATTGCCGGTCAAATACTGTTTTGCAATGGAATATTTCGGATCTTTCAAACCCGGTAAGTATTGTTCAACAATTGATTTGACCTGTGTCATCACTTCATATGGCAAGTCGCTATCTGTGAGATCTTCCCCGTCTGATTCAATAGCCGCTACCAATGTGTCTTCGATGTCTATCCTAACGAAACCCTTTGAAGCTTTTTTAGGCTTAGCCAACGTAGCCAGTGGATCACCATAAAGAATAAATGAAATTAACGTTTTCTGATCTTCGCCATCCAGGTAACCCTGTTTGCGATTCATTTCCTGTGCCAGGTATATCTTCGCATTTCGAAGGGATTCTCCAACCGAAATTCCGTCTTTGATGTTTTTCCAAAAAGCCTGGGCTAATTGATCGGCTGCGATAAGAGGCGTGGTTACTGAACCGTAAGAAACGCAGGTAGATCCAATAAAAGCCTGGGTTCCTTCAGCAAGGAATTTTAATGAGATCGCCTCATTCTCATTTTTATGATCTATATGAGCTCCATAACAAGCTTCACTAAATACGATTCTTGGGGTAGGGCTGTCACTTACAATATCTGTTGGTGTCAGGGCAACAGGATATTCAGGATTACTCTGTGAACCATTGAAATCAGGTTGTCCGTACCATTCTGAGGTGTCTGGAACACCATGGAGATTGAAGTAACTCAATTTTGCTGGGAATAAGCCAGATCCAATCAACCCGCCAGTTGTTAATGGGGGGGAAGTAAGAATAGATTGAGAATCACCAATTGGGCGAAAAGCTTCAATGGATGCCTGATTCCAGACTTCAGCAGTATACCCAAAAGAATGGCGGTTATTCATCACACCATGAGCAAAGGGGAAAACACGCTGCATGGAACCCCATATAGGTGAGAAGATATTAATTCTGCGCCACCAGGGTAAAGGGGTAACCTGCTCTGAGTGATTAGAAATCATCTTACGTAAATACTGCATCAAAATACCGGCATCTCGATTAGTTCCACCAGGTAAACGTCCCAAAGGCCATTCTGGAATGAAATAATTATCATCAGTCGAACCATATGGATTATCTGAAGCGACCTGTGTATCAGCATCATCGGTAGGATTTGGAAGAAGGTGGAATGGAACAATCTCTGGTCCACCAACAATTAGTAGGGAGCCTATCATTTCACCACGTTTAGAAAGCGCTTTATCGAGGTCTGCTATGGCAAGTTTCAACTTCCAGGCATCATTATAAGGCGCAGGCTTTACACCGAGTGCAGTAGTGCACGCTGTATCGTCTGCATAATACAGTATTGCAGTCCAGCCTGGTTTCTTGCGGATAGATTCAACAACTTGTTTTAATAACTCATCCAGGATGAAACTCGTTTGCGTGCCATACTGATTTTCAAGCCCTTTACGGGTAGTGAATACAACATAGACAGGGAAACGCCGATCAACCCTACCGACACCAGGAACCTGTAAACGAGTAGCTATGCGGTCCAGTTCAGCTCTAACATCCTTTAAGGCTTCAGGACCGTTTTTCGCATCGTTTTCGAAGGAAGCTGGTACATCAGACGCCGATTGTTCAACGGAAGTTTCTATTACTGAAGGAATAATTTCATCCTTTTGCTCATCTTCCGAGGATGAATCAATATTTCCAGATACTATTGTAGCATCTGGGATGTTAGCCGTTTCGGTTATATCTGGAGGTAAAGAGGTTTCGTTTGCTAGTTCATTGGAGGAAACATATTGAGACTCCAGTAAATTCCACCCCAGAGCTGAAGTAATTGATTGTGGAATTGTCGCATCGAAACGACTGGTTAGGGAGGATGGCCAGAGCATTTTATACGGATTAGTCTCGCCCCAAATTCGTTCCGCAACCTGGCGTGCTAGAATCCCTTGAAACGCATTGATGTAGCAAGGAAACTGCCTCGGAATCATTACCAGACACCATAAACGCTTCGGCAAGATAATAACTGAAATACAAACAATCCACCCAACGTGAATGGTAAAGATTGGACAACGTTTCTACTGTTTGAGCATCATGCAGTAGAGAAACCAATTGGATATGAAATACTGCTGGTAATATTCTCGTCGGATCGGCGATCAATGATTGCTGAATGAGCATCTCGGCATCTTCAAGTTTTTCCTGATCGAATGCTTCCTTCCCCTGGCGATATAAGGTGCACCAAAGTGGCAAGGAAATGCCATCCAATCTCCTTCCTGTCAAAGCATAATATGAAGCAATAACCTGGGAGTCCTTGCTATTCATCTGTGATAATGCTTTTTGATGGAGTTCATAAGCAGGAGCGTATTCGGGGTCGGAAGTTTCCAGCATTTCAATTATTGGTATTGCCTGGGCAGCCTTACCATCTTCAACAAGTGTCTTAGCATAGAAATAATTAAATAATAAATCACCCGGATAAGCTGCCAACCAGGTTAATACTACCTGTCTGATAAACTTGTATTCTTTATTATTAAGACCAACCTGGATAATTGTTAGTAGATCTTCTCGCGATATATTGCCATTATTCATCAGGGGATTTTTATTAGTTGTTGTCATGGATTTTACGATCCTCCTAAGCGGGATGTACTAAATTGATTGCAATAATCGCGCCTAACTGTCTTAGTATGTTCACATCATCTTTTGAAAGCTCAGAAGCTTTGCGCAGCATATTTTCGGCCCCACGATAATCTTTTGCATCTTTTAATAACATACCAAGTTGATAGTATGGTCGATAATCATTTGGCATAATCTCTATTGCCTGCTGGAAAACCGCCGAAGCTTTTGAGAAATCACGTCTTTCCTGATAGGTTTTCGCCAGTTCAAGATAACCATCTATATTGGATGGATCCTGGGATATTGACTCTGATAGATGATCTAAAGCCTGATCTAATTGGCCATTGGTGCGCAATAATCGACCAGCAAGAATGTGAACATCACTCTGTTCCGAATTAAGCTTGAGGGATAGCTGAGTGATATTCAAAGCCTCACTGGTGTAGCCGTTCTCTGCGAGGGCGATCGCATAAAGTCTCAATATTTCAGGGTTTTTTGGATAATCATCAGCGATTTTCTGAAGTGTATTGAGGTAAGCTTTATCACCTTCTGCTGAACGTACTATCTCGGCTTTCTCAATTAAGAGAGGCAGCGGTTTTGAGACTTTCTTGATACAGTAATTGATCAATTTCATAGCTTCTTCAGGTTGCTCCATAGTTCTCAGAGCTTTTACCTTCAGTACTAATGCATCAATATTTTTTGGGTCAATTCGCAATGCAGCATCAATATTTTTTATTGCCTGTTCAATTTGTCCGTTAGAGTAAGAAAGCTCGGAACTCAGAATCAATGGCTCAATATTGTTTGGGGCTAGTGTGACTGCACGTTCAATATTTGCCATAGCTTGCAAATTGTCACCGCGAGCCTGATAAGTTTTTGCCAGCAAATACCATGGACGGTACTTGGTCGGTTCGAGAGCGGATGCAATTTTCAAATATTGAATAGCCTGTGTCGGGTCGCCCATTTCTAAAGACCCTTCTCCAAATTCAAGTATTGATCCATAGTTTTCAGGTTCAAGATCTGCAGCTATACGTAGATGGTAAAGCGCGCTTGAATTGTTATCTAATTCTCCACAAATTTGAGCGGCAAAGCTATGCCATTTTGGTTCATTTGGCCACTTTTCCAATGCTTTTTCAATTGAGCTAAGCGCAATTTCATATTCTTCAGATGAATAAGAAACTAAAGCAACCTGAGCGAGTTCTTCTGGTGATAAGTTTGGATTATCTATAAAATCTTCAATAAACTCGAATGCTTTTGCTGGCGCTTTTTCTGAGATTAAAGCAGCTGCATAGCCGATAAGCGATTTTCTTTCAGAAACCTGTTTTACTTTGGTTTCCAGCTCGGAGATATTGTTTTCCAATGCTAAAATTTGAATTTCACACTCTTCACGGTTTATTGGGATATCCATCATTAGAACTTCTGCTAATTTTTCTGGCGTAGGTTGAAATGCTGCATTTCCACGGTTTTCCCAATATCTAACAATATCATTTTCAGAATATCTCTTTACTAACAATAAAGTCTCATTGAATTCATCGATGGCTTGGACACTTAAGGAATCACCTTCGGGCAAATGTTTTTTGATTTTCAACAGTGAGTAATATCTCTGAGTTTCTGCTTGTTTACCCATCAGTTTAAGTTTGTAAAACTGAATACTGGGTTCCATGCAATAATCGTCGTCGATCATGGATAACAAAGATTTTGCAGCCTGGAAATTTTTCAATTGCAGAACTGCATTTAGGACGAAGTATAGCAAGCTTGGTGATGAAAGAATCGGGTTATATACATCGATATTTGGAAGCGTATCCACCCGAAAATCTCCCAGAGGAAGATCTTCATAGATATCACGTGCGCAGTGTCCTTCTAATTCATTGAACAAATGTGCATTTACATCGTTGAGTGATTTGCTGGTGCATGACATAATGTTAGCGGCAGCTTGCCATAAAATCCATCTGTCTGAAAAATCAATATTTGAGAGAGCTTCGCTTGCATCAGATTCGGAACTTGTTTCATATTTTAGTATTCCATTCAGTAACCCACTCAACAAATTTACAGGTTCTGAAACTTTTTGTTGGATATTGAAAAGTAAATTTAGATACTCTCCAGTTTTTGAAAAATCCAATAGGTTAAATGAGATATCCGCACCAAGGTAAATGGCTTCTGAATTGTCAGTGCTTATTCCAACTAATTCATCCACAAGGGCTACGGCTTCGGGGAGATTGCCATTTTTTCGATTAAGATAAATTTGTCGCAATAATATTGGCTCTAAATCTTTTTCTGAAGAAGTTAGCTAAGCCTTTATGAATCTGATGCTTAGCATCTTGGAGAACTATGATTGACTGCTCATATTCGTGAGCGTGGGCTAGCAAATCCGCTTTGATAATCTGCAATTCGATATTTTCCGGATTAATTGCTATAGCCTTTTCGATGGATGCTACTGCGTTGGAATAGTTACCATTCTTTTCTTCATATTCAACAAGGTCCAGCAAAAGGGGTAAGGAGGAAACTGGATCTTGCTCTATACCAAATTCGAGATAGTAGATGGCCTCATCGATTTCTCCAGATTGAGATAATGTCTTCGCCAGTTTTCTGATCAATTTGGTATTTAATTTTCCATGTGCTATCAATTCCTGGAAGGTTTTTTTAGCAGCCTCATTGTCTTTCATTTTTAACTGCAGCTCGCCTAATTTCAACCGCAGTTCAGCTTTATCAGGTTGCTGCTTGATTGCAGCGTCAAGGGAACTGAGCGCCTCAGGCATATCACCAAGTTTGTTGCAAAACTCACTATACCAGATCAAGTTTTCTGCATTATGTGGAGCTATAGAAAGTGCAGACTGGGCAGAATCGATTGCAGCTTTGGGTAAGTTAGCAGAAGCATATGTTTCCGCCAGTTTTTGATGTATTTCGAAGTTGGATGGATTCTGAATACCTGCTTCTTCTAGTGCTGCCAGAGCGACATCCATTTGTCCCAACTTTGTAGACATTAACCCGAGACCGTAATTAACCTTCCAACGAATATTATCTGGAAGATCAGAGTTTTCTGAAAGTGATACATAAATATCCTTAGCTTCCTCATCCCTATTGTTTGCAGCCAATAAGTCTGCATATAAAAGCCGACCGGTGATATTCTCGGGGTCAATCTTCAGTCCTCGCTCAAGTAATTCGGTTGTTAGTTCGACATCAATTCGGGCAACATTGCTGTCTTTCTGGGATAGGATTATCGTAGCCAGGTCCAAATATGGCGCTAAATCTTCCGGTTCTTTTTCCAAAATCTTCATTAAGGGTTCAATGGCTTCATCTCCCCTGCCACTCGATATTAACGAATTGACATACGCACGTTGAATATCAATGTTATCAGGGGAGTTTAATAGTGCGTCTTTGAATATGCAGATGGCTTCTTCAGGCTGCCCCAAGATATGCAAGGTTGAACCAAGTTTCAATGCAAAAATCTGATTATTCGGATCTAATGCATAGGCTTTGTTCAAATATGGTATGGATTCAGCATAAGAACCTTCTTCAATGTAGTAGTCGGCTAATTTAGAAGATAATTCGGATGAATTCGGGCAAGCGTTGATTGCTGTCGAAAGCAGGTCTAGTGTCGCTTCATTTTGACCTGCTGCAAGTCTGAAATCTACTAACTTAATCCAAGGTAGGTCATTGGATGGGGATAATGTGACAGCCTTATGATAATATTCTGCTGCTTTATCCGAAAGACCCATTTGATAGTAAGCTTCACCGAGTGTATAAGATATCTCACCGTTAGCTGGTTCTGTTTCCAAAGATTTTTCACATATTGATATAGCGCGTTCTGGCTGATTTGTTGCCAATGCACAATTTGCGTAAGAAATTCGATCTTCAGTTGTCAATGGATCAATTTCATATTTTGTATCAAACAGTATTTCCCACTCCCGTAGAGCCTTATCAGATTCTCCTGATAGATCGTATAACTTAGCTAAATTCCGTCTTGAAATGTAATCGCCTGGATACAGTGCCAAAGCAACTTTTGCATGATTGATTGCCTCTTCGCTATGATCCATTTGAATATTGACCTGGGCGAGAAGGCGATACAATTCCGACTTTGATGCGAATTTGGTCAGAAGACCAACCAATAATTTTTCTGAAAGATGTAGACTGTTCAGTTTAGTCAGAATTTGCAGATATCTATCAATTTCTTTAAGACTCGCTATTGGAAAGTGAACGCACTTATCAACAGCTTTTTCTGCTAATACTTGCGCGACCTCTTCGTTATTGGTCCGACTATCAACCAGCGCACGAGTAAGTAATACCAATGGGTCATCTGAACTACCCCATTCAATATTCTTTAAATCCTCATAATTGTTATCGTCAATCAGT
Source organism: uncultured Chloroflexia bacterium (assembly GCA_963841805.1). Lineage (GTDB taxonomy): Bacteria > Chloroflexota > Anaerolineae > Anaerolineales > Anaerolineaceae > PNON01. The sequence continues at coordinate 448,745 of CAWJEB010000009.1, read as the reverse complement.
GCAAGGGCATATTCAGCTTTTGCAATATCCGATTGAGGTGCTTGTTTAGAAAGGGCAGCCCAGTATGTAAGGATTTCATCGGCGGATAGTCCCCCAATATTTTTCCTCAAATTATGCGCTTCTATGCCGATTTGAATACCTTTCAATAGTTCATTCTTATATTCAAGTAGTGCGTTGTATTGGGCTTCATCATTCGCTATACCAAATAGCGTGATCCATTGATCGAGGGAAGTAAAATCCGGGTCAAAAACTTCGCTCACCAGAGGATCAGTCGATTTAGACTGCCTGGCTAAATCTTGAAGGAACAAATTGTATGCTCCATTTGTCGTTTGATCTTCTGCATTTGGATACCCTTGATAAGAAGAGATAATATTTACCGCAAGGGGTTGAGCTATTGAAGGATGGAGTATTGAAATGCGTTTTAGCCAGTGAACCTGATTTGCAAAATCTTCTTTCTCTAGGATGGATGATAACTTTTCCTTCTTACTTGCAACAGAAACTTGTTGGGAAAACAAGACAGTTGAGATAAAACTGTAATATTCAGCTTCTGTGAGGAATTCCTGTGAAACGTTTAATTCTAGTAATAAATCCACATCCTCTGAAAACCACGAAAGCAATATCGTGAGAGGAGTTGTCCAAGTTTTAGTACGAAAAGTGTGATCAAAAGAAGATCTGGCGATTTCCGAAAACAAACCAGTCCAATTGCCGGTAAGCCTTTTGCGCTCGCGCAAGGCTAAGGCAAGAAAGGTTGCCTCTGATAGTGGTAGAAGGAACAAAATCTGATTTCAGGGCTTTTTGATAGAATGCGGATGCTTGCTGGCGCAATTCAGCTGAAATTGGCTGTAATGGCAGTGCGCAAACTTCTTCGTGAAGCGAATCCTGTGAAATGGAATATAAACCAATCATTCCAGGATTCCAATCAGCTGATTCGTTCCCAACTTTAGTGGAATAGTCAGAAATAAAATTCTCCTCTGATATCATGTTCCATATCATGGAGTCCAGGTGGAGGGAGAAAACCATTTCTTCCAATTCGTCGGTATTAATGATTGAAATCAACCTTACCAGAATTTCGCCAGGTTTCATATTACACCTTTCGTTGAAGTTATTGAAATTCTATAAAATCATGGCAGAGATCTGCAACACAAGCCAATAAGCACCACCCATTAGCAGAATACCGATAAAAATGAGGAACACACCAATTCCAGCGCTGGTTCGGATGAGATCATTTAGCGCCGAAAGTAATGTGGAAGCATTTCCGACCAATCCGCTGATGTCTTCCGCTATCCCTTTTTGAGCCATCTTAGTTGTTTGATTGGCAATTGCTTTGACGTCATTACCTACAGTTTTGGAAACCAGAACAAAAATTCCTATGCAGATAGATATCAAACCAATTATAAGTACTGCGGTTGCCATGGTAAGTAAGAAATCCGGAACACTGAGATTAAACATATCATCCTCCTGATATTAAAAGATATCAAGAGGATAAATTGCAAGAAATATGCCGCAGGAAAATTATTTGCTTCGAGAATCAACCGGTAAGTGGAGATGGCCAATGTCTATGACTGGATCATCACAATACAGCATAGCCTGTTCAATTACATGAGAAAGCTGGCGAATATTTCCTGGCCAGCGATAGCCCATTAAAGCTTCCATGGCTTTTGGTGTAACATCCATGATATTGACACCCAATTGTCCATTAAGATTACGAACAAAAAAGCCAACCAGTTCAGGAATATCTTCCATTCTTTCTCGGAGAGGCGGGAGGTGTAGATCGACGACATTTAGCCGGTAGTAGAGGTCTTCTCTGAACTTCCCATCATCGATCATCTGAAGTAGATTACGGTTTGAAGCACTGACGAATTGAACATCAACGCGTACCAAGGATGTGCCTCCAACACGTCGGAAATTCTGTTCTTCAATAGCTCTTAATAATTTTGACTGCATATCCATGGTCATGGAGGATATCTCATCCAGGAAAAGGATACCGGTATCAGCGACTTCCATCAAGCCTATTTTCTTTTTATCCGCGGCGCCGGTAAAAGCCTTCGCTTCATAACCAAACAACTCCGATTCCAGCATTGTATCCTGGATAGCTGCACAGTTGATATCCACCAGGGGCTTACTGGAACGAGCGCCGATCTTATGGATATGTTTCGCCAGGACTTCTTTTCCTGTGCCGGTTTCTCCTGAGATCAAGACACGGACACCTTTTGATGCAGCTCGTTCTGAATGAGCCATGACGACCTGCATCTGTTTGCTCTGCCCGATAATGAAGTTGATGTTTTGATGTTGTACCTGTCGGAAGTGAGCTAGTTCTCTGCGCATTGAAACTATTTCTGTGGCGCGGATAATCGATTGCTCCAAGCGACTGAGTTCAATAGGTTTTTGCAGGAAATCATGAGCACCATTCTTCATGGCATCAACAGCCATGTCGATATCACCAAATGCAGTGATCATAATGATTGGTGGCCGGGCTGGAAGCGTGCTTGTTTCCTGCAGAAGGTTCGGACCATAACCGTCCGGCAGGGATACATCAAGTAAGATAATATCTGGTGCGTCCTTTTGGATAGATTCTCTTGCCTGGGCAAGATTCGCTGCACATAATACAGAATAACCTTTAAGTATAAGAAATTCCGAAATGACCATCTGAACATTAGGTTCGTCATCAACGATAAGAATTGTTGCCGTCACTGGTTTCCTCCATTACTGTGATACCCGGGAAGCGTAACATGGAATACCGTTCCACCCGGAAAGCTTGTTACGTGAATTGTTCCCTTATGGGCTGTTATTATCCGCTTTGTGATTGCCAATCCTAATCCGGTGCCTTGTGGATTATTTGTGACAAACGGCTCGAAGATGTGTTCTTTGACCTCATCCGGAATTCCGGGTCCAGTATCTGAAATTGTAATCAGAACTTCAGGTGTGTCCACAGGTGATGGTTTATTTGTCATTTTAATTGCCAATACACCACCATTGGTCATTGCTTGAATTGAATTACTTAGCAAATTCGTAAAAACTTGCTCAAGTGCGCGCAGATCGCCAATAACAAAATCGATATCTGGTTCTACCTGGAGAAGTGCCTCAACATTTGCCTTGGCAAAACGCGGACGCCAGCGTTCTATCATACGGCGAAACATACCCGCCAAGTCAGAAGGAACAAATTTGTACTCCATGGGCTTTGAAAAATTCAATACAGATTCCATTAAATGGGTTAGTCTTGAACAGTCGTGCTGCATTCTTTGGAGCAAATCTTGATTTGGATCCTCTGAGGGAAACTTCATCGCCAATAGCTGCAGACCGGTACTGATATTATTTAAAGGATTTCGGACTTCGTGAGCGAAAATTGCTGTGACCTCTCCTAAAACTGCTCTCTGTTCCAATTGTTGCGTATTCACCCGAATTTGCTCATTTTCACTTTCATCCCTAATGAGGATGATGATACTTGACAATCCGTCTTCAAGCATGACTGGGATCGTTTGCAAATGGCTTAAGAATGATTGTCCATTTCTTCGGTGGAGTGAAATGTTTCCGAGATTATGGGTTGGAATGCCATTCAAGGCATTTTGCAGCGCTGGAACAAGAGAATCCGGCCCTATTAAGATGTTTTCAACTGGTACCCCAACGACTTCTCGTGAGGCATAACCTAGAAGGAACTCTGCAGCAGGATTCATTTCTTCAATTGTCAAGTCATTCCGAACAAGGATGATGCCTTCCACGACATTTTCCATAACGGTATCACGCACAGATAATGATTGTATGTGCTGATTAAGGGAGAGATTTAGGTTATGAACTAAAACAAAATGGTAAACAATTGCAGATAGACCTGTAGAAATTATGCCTCCAAAGGATCCAAGCTGTGCCTCTGGTTGATGTTCAGTGTCTGAAATAACAAATAAACCTAGACGTGTCCCATCTAATACCAAAGGGAAGATGGCTGCATATGGAAGATTTGCGACGCGTGCAATTCTATGGAGATCAGAAACAACCCGCTTACCAGGCACCCATAAATCCATTTCTGCATTTTCAATGAAGCAATCTTCTGTAACTGCGGATGGAAAGATAGGTACAGTGGGGTTTTCAGTTGAAGCTATTTTGACGAATTGTGAAAGCTTGTTGTCAAATTGATAAACACAAAGAATATCTGCAGTTATCAGGTTCGCACAAATCTTTAAAGCGGCATCCATGGCTGTTAGAATATCCGTGACGGATGTCAGACAAAAAATCCTTTCGACAGTGTTTAATAAAAGGTCAAGCCGCTGTGTCTCTTTTTTTTGTTTGACATAGCTCTCATGTGGAAGAATGGAAAGCAAAACCCTATTGGAACTCTGATCCAGAGCAGAGCTTTTGGTGATCACCTGTACTGAATCATGTGAGTGCCGCACCAGAGTCGCATTTTGCTCACCAGCCAGGATGAGTTCATAGCGATTCACATCCGGGAACAGGGCGCTCAGCTCAGTTCGGGTGAGATCGTTGAGTGAATAAGCTGTCAATTTGAGAAATTCAGAATTGGCAGCAAGAATCTGGTTTGAACGTGGATCGATCACCAAGGCTGGCGATGGCAGCAAATTTAGCAGATTATTAAATTCATTTGACCCCGGAGATTTTCCCCTCCAGAGATGTGAAATTGAAATATTCTGGGAAATGCCATTACTCATGTCTGAGAGGTTGGTTGTGGCGAAGGTGTGCTGGGAGGATACCTTCCATTGCGCGATACTTGGCCACAGTACGCCGGGCAACTTTATGCCCCTGCTTTGCTAATAATCCAGCCAATTCCGTGTCGCTCAACGGTTCCTGCTCGTTGGCGATCAGTACTTGTAATGCTGTCCGAATATGCAGGCTGCGATCAAAAAACTTGGCGAAGGGAATGATCCTGCCATTGGGCATCTGGATGGCTTTATTGGAGACAGCCCTTGAAATTGTGGACTCGTGAACTTCCAATTCTTTTGCTAATTGCGCTCTGGTGATTGGCTTGATGCTGCCTTCTCCATGCTCAATAAATGCTTTTTGAATTGTTGCTATCCGTGTCATCAAGCGTTCCATTGTGTGATTTCGCTGTTGAAGGCATTTTACAAACAACGAAGCGCGTTCAAGGTCAGATTTCCAATCGTCCACTTTTTCAGTTGTAACCTCTTTGACAGCGCTTCTAAACCTCGGATCAACCCGAAGGGTTCCAGATATTGGCATGATGATCTCAACAACCAGAGGGTCCTAGGACATCTTCATTCAGATGGTTGATCACAATATCTGGCCGGTGGAATGCCCGGTCCGCAGATTTGCCAGATTCGCGCGTATCACCCCAATGGCTGCGAGCAGGGAATGGATTCAGATTGGAGCCGATAAATCCAGCAACTTCTTGAACGGTCTTTATATTGGTATGAAGAAGGTGGGCTAGATCTGAATATTGATGGCGGCTGAGAAGGGACATACCTTCTTCGATCATCTGGCGTGCTAACGGGGGTGTTTTTACTGTTTCAGATAAGATTTCCAGTTGGACAAGGAGCGCTTCCTGTGGGGATGCTGACCCAACACCAATTGGATCTGCGTGTTGAATTAGCTTGATGATATTCTCAACACGCGAAATGGGAATGTGATGATATTGCGCAACTTCGACAGGTGCGATTGTTAAAATACCATCTTCATCAAGATGGGTTAAGATGAATGCAGCCAGTCCACGGTCTTCTGCCGCCAGCTCAGGAGCAATTTGCCGCAGAACATATGTTGGCAAGTCTTCAATTGCAGCGCTGATATTATCATCAGGCATCTCCTCCTGAGGGATTGCAGAACCGGTGAAGAAATCTTCGCGTGGCGAAATGAATACAATCGGTTCTTCAGAATTGACCTGCTTCTGGCGCGAACACACCGGACAAGGTTCTTGATTTTGGAGCAATCGGCTGCATGTTGGGCAGCGCCTCTCTTCTATCAATTCCAAAGCTGGATTAGATGCCAGTTCCGAATCAATTTTCTGATACAGTTCTTCAGCGGTCAAACTTAACAGCGTCATCGTTTGTGCCAAATGAGCTGTGGTCAGGTGTCGGGTAATTTGCGTAGGTTTCTGAAACATAACGGTCTCGTTAGTGAACAGTATAGTATGAATATTAAAAAGTTGCAAATAATATGCCGTACTTTTTTTGAATATCTTTATGGAAGCGAGGACGTAAGTTTTCTTTGGTAAAATGTCAATATGATAATTGATGATTTGATAATAGTAGGTGGTGGTTTAGCTGGATGTGAAGCAGCCTGGCAGGCAGCTCAAAGAGGGGTAAAAGTTAAATTATATGAAATGCGACCGGGAATGAGGACAGGTGCTCATGTCACTGACAACCTGGCAGAATTGGTATGTTCAAACTCACTTGGGTCGTTACAGAAAGACAGGGGTACCGGACTATTGATCCAGGAATTGATAAAACTGGATTCATTCTTAATTAAAATCGCCCTGGATAATAAAGTTCCTGCCGGGTCAGCTCTGGCTGTCGATCGAGTTAAGTTCGCAGAAGAGGTAACTGCGGCAATTACCAATCATCCGAACATTTCGTTGGTTCGAGAAGAAGTCTCGTATATTCCAGAAGGATTGTGCATCATTGCAAGCGGACCTCTAACTTCCAAAGCTCTGTCAAAATCAATAATCTCTTTTGTTGGAGAAGATAGCTTATTCTTTTACGATGCAATCGCGCCAATTATCACAGGTGACAGTATTGACAGATCGATCGCATTCAAGTCCTCACGATACGACCGGGGTGAAGATGAAGATGGAGACTACCTCAATTGCCCTTTTATTGAACAAGAGTATTTAAATTTTGTAAAAGAGTTGGAAGAGGCTCAAAAAATTGAATTGCGAGATTTTGAAAATGATATGAAATATGGGGTAAAGGCAGGAAGCGGCATATTTTTTGAACGCTGCTTACCGGTTGAAGTTCTGGCTGGGCGGGATGAGAAAGCCCTTGCATATGGTCCTATGCGCCCGGTTGGATTAACCGATCCGAGAACAGGCAGGTGGCCTTACGCTGTAGTTCAATTGCGGAGAGAAGACTTATCTGAAGAGTTGTACAATCTGGTAGGCTTTCAAACAAACTTGACTTTTTTGGATCAGAAGCGCGTGTTTAGAATGATACCGGGGTTGCAGAATGCTGAATTTCTACGTTATGGGCAAATGCATCGCAATACATTTATATCGTCCCCCGGTGTGATCGATGCAACCTTACAAACTATCAAACGGAAAGACCTATTCTTTACAGGACAAATTGTCGGCGTAGAAGGTTATGCCGGAAATATCGCTTCCGGTCTTATTGCGGGAATCAATGCTGCCAGGTATTCTCAGGGCAGTGGGTTGATAACTTTGCCTGTTGAGACGATGATTGGTTCAATTCTGCATTATATTAGCAGCTCTCCACCTGAACGATTTCAACCGATGAAAGCAAATTTCGGCATTTTACCACCCCTTATCTTAGACAAGAAAATCAATAAAAGGCAAAGGTACAACTTGATGGCAGAACGGGCGTTAACGAGGACTGATGAGGTTTTGCATGCTATCAGTGAATAAATCAAAAAGACTTTTGTTATATGGTTTTACATTATTCGGCACAGTTGTGATCGGTATCTTGATCTATTTTTGGTTGGGAACAGTTGGTCAGGGTCAAAAGTTTGATGAAAACCAGGCTTTTGAACATGTAATAACTCAATTAGAATTTGGCCCCAGGGTACCAGGCTCAAAAGCCCATGCAGCATTTATTCTCTGGGCAGGAAACCAGCTTGAAAGCAATAACTGGCGGGTTGAGTTTCAGGTTGGAGAAATGGGCGGGCATGCACTAACGAATATTATTGGTAAGAAAGGCAGTGGTGAGGAGATCATATTTTTGACTGCCCATTACGATTCAAGGATAGTTGCAGATCAGGACCCTCAGTATCCAGGAATCGTTGGACCTGTTCCAGGCGCGAATGATGGAGCTTCCGGAGTCGCCGTATTGTTAGAGTTGTCTCGAGTCCTGGATATCCCACCCGACAAACAAATTTGGATCGTTTTGTTTGACATTGAAGATAATGGCAACCTGCCTGGTTGGAATTGGATCATGGGATCACAATACTTGGCCGACCAGCTTGAAATCAAACCAGATAAAGTTGTGAATATTGATATGATAGGTGATTATGATCTGAACATTTATATGGAAAAAACATCTTATAAAGCATTAAATGATGAAATTTGGAAAGTTGCGGCAGATCAAGGTTACGAAAAAGAATTTATTCAAGAATATGCGTATAGTATAATAGATGATCATACGCCATTTGTAAATTTGGGTATTCCCGCTATCGATATTATTGATATAGACTATGAATACTGGCATACATTGGATGATGACGCTTCTCATATCTCTGCGAGAAGCTTGGGAATTATTGGAAATGTACTGGAAAAGTGGATAGAATAAATAAGCCTATTAAGTAAACTATCACAACCATTTCATATTAGGCATCATTGGCCGAAGGGAATACAATGCAATTCCAAAAAGTGAACTACACTCCATCTGAACGAATAGCTGACTTCAAACCTTATTTCTTTGTGCAATTAAGTACAAAAATAGCTGAACTTAAATCTAAGGGAATAGATGTCATCAGAGCAGATATGGGGTCACCGGATCTAGCTCCTGATGCCAGGATTGTCGACAAGCTTAGGGAGGAAGTGCTTCGTCCAGATGTGCACGCTTATTCACCGAGCGGCGGAACAAAGGGATTCAAAGAAGCCGTAGCATCCTACTATATCAACAGATTTGGCGTGGAACTTGATCCAGCAACTGATATATTCACGCTCATCGGATCTAAAGAAGGGCTTTTTGCACTCAGCCAGGTGATGTTAAATCCAGGAGATGTATCCCTGACACCTGACCCCGGTTACCCTGTGTACGCAGCTGGTGGAAAAATTGCCGGCGCTGAGGTGTTCCCGATGCCTCTGGTTGCGGCGAACCAATTTCTCCCTGATCTGGAAGCAATTCCTGTCGACAAAATTGAAAGAGCAAAGCTCATATGGGTGAATTACCCTAATAACCCCACCGGCGAAGTGGCATCTGACGAATTCTATATGAAACTGATCGAGTTTGCACATAAAAATTCCCTTTTGATCGTACATGATGCTCCTTACGCAGACATAACCTATGATGGATATCAAGCGCCCAGCATCCTGCAATATGAGGGTGCGCATGAAGTATCAGTGGAGTTTAATTCATTGTCAAAATTGTATAACATGGCTGGCTGGCGGCTTGGGATGGTTGTTGGGAATGCCCAGGTGATCGAGTACCTGGGAACATATAAAAGCCAGCAGGATACATCACACTTCACCCCGATGATGACTGCTGGAAAGGAAGCTTTAACAGGAGATCAGAGTTGGATTCAAGTACGTAATAGAATATATGAAGAGCGCAGGGATGTCGTTGTGCATATCCTTCGCGATGGAGGCATACCTGTAAATAGTCCTAAAGCAGCCTTGTATGTCTGGGTAAAAATACCCTCAATTGGGATGACAAGTTTGGATTATTGTTCAAGATTATTGGAAGAAACGGGTGTAAGCACGACCCCTGGTAGTGTATATGGAAAATATGGTGAAGGCTATTTGAGAATTTCACTGTGTACCCCTGTTGCACGCATGAAGGAAGCCATGGAACGCTTCACGATTTGGGCAAACAGGCAAGGATAGTTATTCATGGCAAAGAAAATTCCAGAACAAACAGAACGTCCAAACGAGCGGGCTTTTCTTGTTGGAGTAGAAGTATTCAACCAACCTGGTTTGATCAGCATTGAGGATTCCCTTGAAGAGTTGGAATTGCTTTCTGAAACTGCCGGGCTGGAAGTGGTTGGAGAACTTACACAGAAACTGGACAAACCCAATCCAGATACGTTCATCGGGTCCGGAAAAGTTGAAGAACTTCGTGCTTTTGTTGATGAAACCCTGGCGGATGTGATCATCTTCGACTTTGATCTCTCTCCGCGTCACCAAAGGGAGCTGGAAAAAGTATTCGGATTAAATGTCCGGATACTTGATCGGACTGCGCTGATACTGGATATTTTTGCCCAACATGCTCATACACGTGAGGGTATTTTACAGGTGGAACTTGCACAGTATGAATATAGACTGCCGCGATTAACGCGTGCATGGACGCACCTGGCGCGGCAGGCCGGCGGCGGAGGTGGTAGAGCGGGAAGTGTTGGAGGTGTAGGTTTACGTGGTCCAGGTGAGAAACAACTGGAAGTGGATAAACGGGAGATTTCCAGGAGGATCACGAATCTGAAATTGGAGATCGAGAAAATTAGAAAACACCGCCAACAATACAGACAACAACGTAAACGATCCAAGAATCCAATTGTTGCGCTGGTTGGATACACCAATGCAGGCAAATCCACCTTGTTGAACAGGCTGGCGAAGACAGACATTTATGTCGCCGATCAATTATTTGCAACGCTTGATCCGACCACCAGGCGGGTGAGCCTTCCAGATAACAGGATTATTCTGTTAACAGATACGGTTGGCTTTATTCAAAAATTACCGGCTCAACTCATTGCCGCGTTCCGCGCGACCTTGGAAGAGATTTCCGAAGCGGATTTATTGCTGCATGTGATAGATGTGACTCATCCCATTGCAAAGGAACAAGCAGCCTCAGTTTTGAGTACCCTTAAAGAGATCAATGCGGATCATATTCCCGTTTTGAATGTTCTGAATAAGACTGATAAATTACCATCTGAGCAAACCTCAAAGATACAGTTGGATGAATATCCAAATTCTGTTGCTATATCAGGTTTGACCGGTGTTGGGGTGGAAGATTTGCTGGAAAAGATAGATGGTTTGTTATTCCAGTCGTACCTTCCTATTCGTGTAAAGCTCCCCTATACAGAGGGGCAATTAATTTCACTCATCCATGAATCCGGACAAATTGATTCTATCAAGTATGGTAGTAAATTTGTGGATATTTCGGGAAAAATTCCTGGCAGGCTTTATGCCAAATTCCAACAATTTGAAGTGTAGAATTAAAAAAACCGCGAAAGCGGTTTTTTTGAGCTGGAAAAATTAATAAAATTACTTTTTCTTTGAATCTTTTTCCATGCTTATGATCTCTTTGCCCTGATAGTGACCGCATTTGGGGCAAACGGTGTGTGAAAGTCTCATTTCACCACAGTTGCTGCATTGTACAAGGTTATTTGCAACAATAGAATCTTGTGCTCGGCGGCGGTCACGGCGACCTTTTGAAAGTTTACGTTTTGGTTGTGGACCCATCTATAATCTCCTAAAAACACTATACGGATATTCCGTTTGTTTACTGTAAAGCGGTCGGATTATACTTTCATAAGAGTAAATATGTCAAGCTAACGACAAGTAATCCCATACATGATGATTGCTTTTCTGGCTGCAAACTGATGGAAATCGTTCTTATTAACGGTAATTTTGCAATCCACAAATATGTTTTAAAACCATCCCCGTTTTTTGAAGAACCAAAGCATCCCAAGTGTGATGAGGATGAACAACCACCACGCGAAGATATATCCATATTTCCAATATAGTTCTGGAAATATAACGAAATTCATTCCGTAAATACCAGCAATGAATGTTAGAGGCAGAAAAATGGTGGAAACGATAGTCAGTGCTTTCATTACCTCATTCAACCGATTGGACGTCGCTGAAAGGTAAATATCCAGTGTTCCTGAGACGATATCGCGAACAGATTCAGAGAGATCTTGGAAACGGACGAGATGGTCATAAATATCCCTGAAGTAGATTTTGTTTGGTCCTTTGATCTGAGGAAAATCATCCCGGCTAAGAATGTTCATGATCTCACGTTGCGGAGATATGATCCTACGAAGGCTCAAAGTTGAATGTTTCAAATCCAAAATTCTCTGTAAAGTTTCTGGTCGGGGTTTCTCTAGAACCTGGTCTTCCAGCCATTCAATTTCTTCATCCATTTTATCTATAAGGGGTAAGTAATCATCCACAAGTGAATCTAAAATTGCATGCGCAAGGAAATCTGGTCCATGAAGATATAGCCGATCATCCTTCTCCAATCTGCTTTGTACAAAATCAACTGGATGCATGGATCTACTGTGATGAGAAGTAACGATGTAATTCTTTCCAAGGAATATATTCAACTCTGAAGTATTAATAGTATTTATAGTGTTAGCTAGGTCAAGGGCATGAGTGATAATGAATAAATAATCCTGGTAATTATCAACTTTAGCAGTTTGAAAACCCTGACTCTGACAATCTTCAATTGCAAGAGGGTGAAACCTGAATAATTCGTGCAGTATGTGAGATAACTCATTCTCGGATGGATTTTCTAGACTTACCCAGAGCAATCCATTTTCTGATCTAAGAGCTGTTGTGATATCTTCATCAGAGAGGTTGTGAAGTTTGGATAAATCTGAATAATGGAATGTATTTATCATGAATGCAGTCTCCCAAAAATTATTATATCTTCATTCTGTACTCGGGTAATGAAATTATGAAATTTTTCGGGGAGAGAATATTGGCTTGAATAAAAGAAGCCTACAAAACTGCAAGGGGTATTCTGAGATAAATAGATTAGAGACAATCTTAGTAAGATTGTTACAATATCTGGGTAATTCTGGCTGATAAGAAATTAAAATTAGGAGAAGGATTTATTGCCACATACCCCATTCAAAACCAGCGGATGATTCCATCATTGAAAAATCCCAAGGTTCCATACCAAGGGCTATCACGACTGGAATATCTACCGTCTCTTCTGCTTTTTCTTTTGTCATTTCAATCAATGCTGGGGCATATGGACAGAATGGTGTGGTCATGATCATACTTACCACAAGTGATTCCTCACTGACCTGGACATTCCTAATCAAACCTAATTGGATGATGTTTAGCGCTAATTCCGGGTCGTTTACCTGTCTAAATGCTTCTTTAAGCTTTTCAACAAGTTCGGGGTGTGTTGTTTCAATATCCCACACAGCTTTATTTGGATTTTCTGGCTCATCTGACATGTTATTATCCATTCGAAACAGGTTGTTTGACTACATAAGTGCAATGATCGTTGCCCAATAATTGACAATTAATTTGTTCCACCGGTATAGATAAAATGGAAGCAATAAACGTCTGGTCCATCTTACATACCTCCGGGTGGTTTTGTCCAACGTGCAGATATGGGCAGGAAATTTCATGTATATGATATTCGTCTACTGTTTTTTCCCATTCCACCGTGAAACCTTCGCGTGATAAAAGGTTTTGTATCAGATCGAGTTTTTCCTCCAAGTTTAGGGAGGCAGCCATCTCTTGATAGTTGGAACTCATATCCAGAGCAATCTCCGTGAAGAGCTTTTCTACGACTGGGGCTGGCAATGAGTTTTTCATCTGATCCAGGATCTTTGTGGTAAGTCTGAGATAATTCGTGGGGAATTTTTCTGAACCAGACTCGGTAAGAGAATAGACCTGCCTTGGGCGGCCTACGCCATGGCGCTGCTCTTCTGAGGAAATCAATCCCTCGGCAAGTAGACTCGAAATATGGTGCCTGACAGAAATGGCATTAATGCCAACTTCTTCGGCAAGTTCTGTGACTGTTGAACGCGGGCGGGATAATAAGGTATGTAAAACTTTTTCCCGTGTTGTCTTCATTTTTCTCCAAATACTAATCTGAATAATTAAAATATATCATAGTAAGTCGTGTTTTGTCAATTATTATGATTATTATAATAAATATTGACTAAATAAGTCAACACTGCTATAATTTTCGAAACTACAAGATGCAATCTGGGAGTAAAATGTCGGAATTAACTATTAACAACTTACATGTCAGCATCGATGGAAAAGAAATATTAAAAGGATTCAATTTAATCCTTAAATCAGGCGAAGTACATGCGATCATGGGGCCGAATGGAACTGGAAAATCCACACTTGCATATACAATTATGGGGCATCCTGGTTATGAAATGACTGGTGGAGAAATACTTCTTGATGGTAAAGATGTCAGCAATATGGAAGCCGATGTGAGAGCAAGAGCTGGGTTGTTCCTGGCATTCCAATACCCGGTAGCCATACCCGGAGTTACCGTTGCCAATTATTTGAGGACCGCCATCAATTCACACCGTAAGAGTGTTGACCCTGAATACAAAGGAATTCCCATTCCGGAGTTTCGAAAAATGATGATCCAGCAAATGGACTTTTTGAAAATGGATCACGCGTTCGCAGGTCGCTATTTGAACGATGGCTTTTCGGGTGGCGAAAAGAAACGAACTGAAATTCTGCAAATGGCAATTTTGAAACCCCATTTTGCTGTTTTGGATGAAACAGATTCCGGGTTGGATATTGACGCATTGAAAGTCGTCTCCGAAGGTGTCAACGCTTTGAGAGGACCAGACCTGGGAGTATTGGTTATTACCCATTACCAGAGAATATTGAACTATATCAAACCCGATTTTGTTCATGTCATGATGGATGGCAAGATTGTTGAATCTGGCGATTATCGCCTTGCATTGACCCTTGAAGAACATGGTTACGAGTGGGTCAAAGAAAAAGTAGATAATGGTATGGCTTAGTAAGTAAGGACACACAATGGTCATTGAGAATCAAGATGAATTTCTAGACAAACTATCTGACTATAAGTATGGGTTTAAGGACCCGGAAAACTTTGTTTTTCGATCTAAACAAGGGCTCGATGAAAGTGTAGTAAGAGAAATATCGGCACAAAAAGGCGAACCGGAATGGATGTTGGAATTTAGGTTAGTTGCCTTGGCTCACTTTAATCAACGTTCTATGCCTAATTGGGGCGCAGAACTTTCTGGATTGAACATGGATGACATATATTACTATGTTCGGCCAGCAGCAGCAGCTGGGCTAACCTGGGATGATGTTCCTGACACAATAAAAACAACTTTTGATCGTTTAGGAATTCCAGAAGCAGAGCGAAAGTTTCTGGCGGGAGTAGGAGCGCAATATGAATCAGAAATGGTTTACCACAGTATCCAGGAGCATCTTGAAAAACAAGGTGTTATTTTCGTAAGCATTGAAGATGGATTGCGCCTGCATCCGGAATTGTTCAAAGAATACTTTGGTACGGTTATTCCGATCGAGGATAATAAATTTGCAGCATTGAACAGCGCAGTTTGGTCTGGCGGGTCTTTTGTGTACGTTCCCCCCAATGTAAAAGTTGACTTGCCCTTGCAAGCTTATTTCCGGCTAAATGAGGCAAAAACTGGCCAGTTTGAGCGGACGATCATCATTGCTGATGAAGGTTCGCAGCTTCACTACGTTGAAGGATGTACGGCACCGCAATATACAGCAAATTCCCTTCACAGTGGTGTTATAGAGATCATTGTAAAGAAAAACGCGCGGGTTAGATATACGACCATTCAAAACTGGTCAACCAATGTTTTTAACCTAGTTACTCAACGAGCCAAAGTGTTTGAAAATGGCACTATGGAGTGGGTGGATGCTAACCTAGGATCTAAAATTACTATGAAATATCCCTCTTGTTATTTGATGGAACCTGGTGCGAAAGGTGAAATTTTATCGATGGCGTTTGCTGGGCCAGGTCAATATCAAGATACTGGTGGTAAGATGATCCATTTTGCGTCGCATACCAGCAGCAAGATCACATCGAAATCCATCAGTAGAGGAGGCGGCAGAACTTCATATCGTGGGCTTTTGAAAGTACACAAGGATAAGGAAGATATTAAAAGCAGTGTAGTATGTGACGCATTACTGCTCGATCCAGAATCGCGATCGGATACATACCCATATATAGAAATTGATTCAGAAGATGTAACCATTGGGCATGAAGCATCTGTTTCCAAAATCGGGGAGGAGCAGTTGTTCTACTTAATGAGCAGAGGTCTTTCCAAAGAAGATGCCACCACGATGGTTGTTTCCGGTTTTATAGAACCATTGGTTAAAGAATTACCAATGGAATATGCTGTGGAAATGAATCGCCTCATCCAATTACAAATGGAAGGATCGGTAGGATAAAACTGACCGATAAGATTATAACAATCATGACAGATGCACCAATCATTATTAATAAGTCGCGGTCCAGAAGAGCAGAGAGTTCATTCAACTTGACTGCTGAAGATATCCCCCTTACCCAATCGGAAGGTTTTCGCAATTATCGATTAGCGGCCTGGAAAACCTACGAAAATTTACCCTATCCAACGGATAAGGACGAAGCCTGGAGACGAACTAGCTTAAGATCGCTTGATAAAGAAACCATTCAATTTAATAAAGGTAATATTTCTAGTAATTTAATTCCAGAAAAGTATAAAACGCCAATAATCGAAGGTGTTCATGCTGGGCAGATGATACTCCATTCTGGCGGAGCAGAGAGCAAGCTGGATGCAAAATATGCTGATCAAGGTGTGATACTTGCTGACTTGGAAGATGTTGTAAAAAATAATCCTGACCTGGTTTTACAAACCATTGGTACCCTAGTTAAGCCATCTGATGGGAAATTCTCCGCACTAGTATCAGCATTTGCCTCCCATGGTATGTTTCTTTACGTTCCCAATGGTGTAAAAATCGAAGAGCCATTGCACACACTCATTTGGGCAGAAGGGAAGAATTCGGGTTCCTTTTCGCACAATGTAATCTGGTTGGAAGACAATGCAGATGTTACAGTTGTCCTCGAATATGCCAGCCAACCTGAAAGTGGACATAATCAATTTCATTCAGGTATTCTTGAAGTGTTTGTTGGTAAAGACGCAAATTTGGAACTTGTGGAACTACAATCCTGGGGTGTGAGCATGTGGAACATCATGCATGAGAAGGTTTCTGTCCAGCAAAATGGAAATCTGACGTGGATTTTTGGTTCACTCGGAAGTCATCTTACGAAATCATTTTCCTCTGTTAACTTGGACGGAGAAGGCGCGGCTGCGAAAGTTTCAGGATTCTTTTTCGCAGACGCAGATCAGCATTTTGATATGGATACCGAACAAAACCATAACGCTCCAAATACTACCAGCGACTTGCTTTATAAAGGCGCCATAACCGGAAATGCAAGGTCAGTATGGCAGGGGAATATATATGTAGCTCCCGGTGCAAATGGTACAGATGGTTACCAGGCTAATCGAAATTTGATCTTAAGTAAACATGCGAGGGCAGATTCAATTCCTGGATTGGAAATTCTGGCAGATGATGTAAAATGTACTCATGGTGCGACTGTTGGAAAGGTCGATCCTGAACAAATTTTTTATCTGCAAAGCAGGGGATTAAGTAAAAATGAAGCAAAACATTTAATCGTGGAAGGTTTTTTTGAAACAGTCATGGCTAGAATCCCATTCGAAGAGGTTCAGGAGCGGTTCAGGAATGCCATTATTGAAAAAATTGACACACAATCTTAGAAAATATTAATTGGTGGAGGAAAGAAAATGAATCCCGGTCCTTTTATGAGAGATCCTGAGCCTGAGTATTCTTACGATGTAGGTGATGTAGTAGAAGTATTTTGTGATCATGAAAAAGGCAGCGAGCGGATTAGAGGCTGGCTGCGTGGAATTGTCGTCCAGGTCGATTCGAAATTGGTTGCAGTCCAATTTCGAACGAATGTCTTTTTGACCGATGGCTGGATGGTGCCCGATCATATCCTATGGTATCCACACACGTCACAACATATTCGATTTGCGCAGAAAAGCCAGAAATCTGTTCTGACTAAAAGCCAGGATATTGATTATTAATTATGCAAAACTATAGCGACATTTTTTCAGTGGAAAATATTAGGAATGACTTTCCCATCCTTTCCCGTCGGTTGAAAGGAGATAAAGAATTAGTCTATTTTGATTCAGCCGCAACCTCCCAAAAGCCACAATCGGTTATTGATGCAATGAGTGAGTATTACCTGTTGCACAATGCGAATATTCACAGAGGAGTGCATACGCTGGCAGAAGAAGCTACTGAGTTGTACGAGACAACCAGGGGCAAAGTAGCCAAGTTTATTAACGCTAAAGAGGACGCTGAGATTGTATATACACGGAACACCACAGAATCCATCAATTTGGTGATGAATACCTGGGGACGCTCAGAATTAAATCGAGGCGATCTGGTAGTTCTAACAGAAATGGAACATCATTCAAATCTGGTTCCCTGGCATATGTTAGCCAAAGAAAAAGATTTGGAGTTGGAATTCATACCTGTTCTCGAAAATGGCACACTTGACCTTGACGCGTACGAGAAATTGCTGGTTAGAAGACCGAAGATTGTGTCTATAACCCACATGTCGAATGTCTTGGGGACGATCAATCCAGTTAGAAAGATCATTGAGAAAGCTCATTATCATGGAGCAATCGTTTTGATTGATGGAGCGCAATCTGTTCCACATCTTACTGTGGATGTACAACAATTGGATGCTGATTTTTATGCATTTTCCGGCCATAAAATGCTTGGGCCCACAGGAATAGGTGTCCTTTACGGAAAACGCAAGATACTTGAAAGCATACCTCCATTCATGGGCGGAGGCGATATGATCCGTCAGGTTCATTTACGGTCTTTTTTACCGAATGAGATCCCATACAAATTTGAGGCAGGGACACCAGCTATAGCCGAAGTTGTGGGGCTGGGAGCTGCGATTGAATATCTAAATAAAATTGGCATGCAAAGCATCCAAAATCACGAGCATAAACTAATGTTGTATGGTTATGAAAAGTTGAAGGCGCTCAAAGGTATCAAGATTATTGGCAATGAGTTAAAAAACCGTGGCGGTGTGCTGGCATTCATGATGGATGGGGTACATCCTCATGATGTTGCCCAGATTCTGGATGGCGAAGGAATTGCTGTTAGGGCTGGCCATCACTGTGCCATGCCGCTGCATGAACGTTTCGAGCTACCAGCTACCACAAGAGCAAGTTTTTATCTCTACAATACTCAAGATGAAATAGATCAGATGGAAAAAGCTCTCATCAAAGTGCAAAAAATGTTTGGATAATGGAATAGATTTCATGGACGATTTATATCGCGAAGTCATTATTGACCACTATAAAAATCCGGGATACCGGGGAGAATTGGACCCGGCAGACATCACTTTTGAAGATGAGAATCCATTATGCGGCGATCATTTGCGCATAGACATACGCCTGGATGAGAAACAAAATATCAAAGATGCAGCGTTCAGCGGACATGGATGCGCCATTTCACAGGCAAGTGCTGACTTACTGATCGAATCCGTTATCGGAAAAAACATCGAAGAAGTGAAGACCCTATCCAAACAGAATATTTTGGATCTTTTAGGTATAGAGTTGGGTCCAGTTCGGTTGAAATGCGCTTTACTATCTTTAAAGGTGATGAAGGCTGGCGTTTATGGGTTGTCGCCATCCAGCGAATTTAATTTGGAAGATGAAGTCAATGTATAACTACACTTCTATTCCTGATGCGGAAGCAAGCTATCATAGAATTTGTACTATAGAAGAATTACCTGATGGGGAGAGGTTATTCATAGAAATCGGTAAAGCTCCTATTGTCTTATTCAATATCGCTGGAAAATATTTTGCCATCGGAGATGTCTGCACACATGATAATGGGCCATTAGGGGATGGTGAAATCGAAAATATGCAAATAAAATGTCCTAGGCATGGTGCGAAATTTGACCTGGAGACTGGAAAAGTCTTATCGCTTCCGGCAGTGGAAGATATTCCATCATATCCAATCAGAGTGATTGAGGGGTATATTCAAATTGGAGTTCCGAATATATAAAAAGAGCCCGAAGGCTCTTTTTATTATATTCATGAAAAGGTTCCAATTATTCGCAAGGTTTCAAATCCTTCCGCATATATTCTCTCGCAGAGGGCGCCGTTGCGGATCAATGTTGCCCTTGTAACATCTGGATTAAAATAGTACTTTTCTCTATATGTTTTGTATTCTGCCAACGCATCAATTTTATTTTGAACATGGGCTTCATTAACTTCTGCAAGTAAATTGGGAAAAAAACCATAGCTGCTACGGATAACATCAAAACCCAAGACGGTGATTCCACGGAAGGCTCGCAATGATTCTTCGGTAGCTGTATTGTGGTCCTGGTGCAAGTCCGACCGTGTGTGGACGAAAACAATATCCGGTTGGCGTTCCTTGTTCAGTTTGAACAAATACTCGAGGATCTCCTGCCTCTGTGCTGGAAATTTTCTGGTCTCAAACTTCTCAAGTATCACATTTTCCTTGGAGATGCCCAATTGAGACATGCTTGAAAAATGCTCCCGGACTAGTGAGTTTAAAGTTGGATTCTTCTGATTATCAGATAGGGTGACACAGGTTAAACTGTCTTTATCAGTTAAGCTGGATATCAAAGCGCCGCAACCCAGTTCAATATCGTCTGGATGGGCGCCAATAAAACAAATCCGATGACCTGAGAAATTCATTCTACCAACCTTTTTAATCGTTTTTACTTTGTTGCGAAGATTCCGCCTACCACTTTTGTCATAACAATTTGTTTATCGGTCGCAATACGTTTTTCGGCTGTATCTGATATTTGCTGCATGACCTGTTCAAAACCAGATTTATTATCAAACAGGCTTGTCCACAGTCGGCGGTCTTCGCTTAAGGACGCTCGTGTATATTCAACAAATGGTTCTGCAGTTTCAAATACTAGCGGGTTTTCAAAAATTTCTACTTTTACAACGCTGAATAAGCTTTTGATGGTATTTAAAATTTCACTACCAAAACGAGAGCTTCCTGGCATGGGTGGGATAGGCTTGCCTGTGGCTTCGCGGATGATGTCATAAAACACTTTCTTGTTATCCGGCATAGGTCCGGTAGTAAACAATCTTCCGCCTGGTTTTAATACACGATGCATTTCACGAATAGTAAATGGAATATTTTCAGAATAATATATTGCGAAACAGCAGGAAAGTAAGTCAAAATTATTAGAAGGAAATTGGAAAGGCTTGTTGAAATTTAGTTCAGTAAATTGAATCTTGTGAGCGAACTTTTTATTTTCTTCTTTTGCCTGATGGAGCAATTCTTCTGAGACATCACCACCGGTAATATCACAATCGCCTTCAAGAAAGTTATAGAAAGAAAAACATTGTTTTCCGGCGCCACAACCAACATCAAGAATTTTGCTGCCCTTTTGCAGTTTCAATGTTGTCAACATCCACTGGTCGATATCGCGGGCGCCAAATTTATTATGGATGTCGATCCTTTTCAGCAAGTCATTTGTTGTTTCTTTATAGTCGATTTTCATTAATCCTCTTGATCATTAAGTGTGAATTGAACCCATCAATTTTACCAGATTAACAAATGCGTGGCAGCAACTCTCCTGCCAGCATCGATAACAACCGGGATGAGCCATACGGGGTTTGGAGGATCACACTTTCCGGGTCAATACTTCCAACGTGTCCAATAAGTTTTGCATCTTTTCCGTAACGATGGCAGGTTAGCGCAGAGAGGGCTATATCAGCTTCACCTGCTGGTACGATAGCAATAAATTTACCTTCATTAGCAAGGTAAAGCGGATCAAAACCCAGCATTTCACAAGCGGCTTTTACTGAAGGTTTCACTGGAATGGTATCCTCGTGTATCACAATCGAAACATGGCTTTGTCTGGCTATTTCAATTAGAGAGGTTGCCAGTCCTCCCCTGGTTGGATCCCGCAAAACATGCGTATTTGGCGCAACTGTTAACATTTTCTCGATCAAATCATTTAGGGGAGCAACATCTGATGTAATGTCGGAGTCAAATGATAATTCATTTCTGGCGCTCAAAACAGCAATACCGTGATCACCGATCGTTCCTGAGAGGATAACCTTATCGCCGGGCTGAGCGTTGCAACCAGAAATCAATCCACGTGATGAAGGTATCACCCCAAAGCCAGCCGTAGAGATATACACCTGATCAGCTTTGCCTTTTTCGACAACCTTTGTGTCCCCAGCGACGATCATCACCTCAGCTTCTTTGGCAGCTATCTCCATGGAGGCAACAATTTTTTCAAGATCGGCAATGACTAACCCTTCTTCCAGGATGAAGGAAGCAGTCAGATACAGTGGTGTTGCACCCATCATGGCAACATCATTGACGGTTCCGCATACTGCCAACCTGCCAATATCTCCACCCGGAAAGAAAATGGGTTTGACAACATGTCCATCAGTGCTGATAACAGGCGTGCCTTTTAACAAATCTTGCGGCAGGCGAGCGCCATCGTCGTTTTGATCAAGAAATTCATTTGTGAAGTGCTGATGGAAAATAGATTGGATCAGATCATGCGTCAGTTTCCCGCCGCTGCCATGCCCGAGTATGATCGTATCACGCTTAGTTATTGGGAGTGGACAAACCGGTCCTTCAGATAAGTTTGTGGTCATCGAGCTGGAATCTTTCTGTAGCGATAATATGCAGAACATGCACCTTCGTTAGACACCATGGGGGCGCCAACCGGGTTTTCTGGAGTGCATAGGTTACCAAAAGCTGGACATTGATGTGGCTTTTTGATACCCTGTAAAATCTCACCGGCGATACAGATTTCGGATTCCTTTGTTTGGATGTAACCAACATCAAATCTCTTTTCTGCATCAAATTTTGCAAATTCTTCCCTAATAGATAGCCCGCTTAGTGGGATCATTCCGATCCCGCGCCAACTACGATTTGCTGGTTCAAACACTTTATTGATGGCTTTTTGAGCTGCGATATTCCCCTCTCTAGTAACTGCACGCGGATAAGAGTTAAAAACACCGATTTCATTGTGCTCCAGCATGGTTACACAATCTATCAAACCAGATAAAAGATCTACCGGCTCAAAACCAGTTACCGTCATCGGTATTTTATACTTTTGAGCAATAGTTGGGTATTCCCAATATCCCATCACGGCGCAAACATGGCCTGCTGCTAGAAAGCCCTGCACGCGGTTCTGTGGTGAGGAAAGGATCGCTTCCATTGCCGGCGGCACTCTAACTTGGGATACCAACAAAGAAAAATTATCAATATGAAGATTATTTGCTTGAATAATACTCATTGCATTCGCAGGCGCTGTTGTTTCAAACCCAATCGCGAAGAAGATAACCTGTTTATCGGGGTTTTCTTTGGCTATCGTTACTGCATCCAAGGGTGAATAGACAACCTTGATCGCGCCGCCCTTTGCACGCACCGAGAACAGATCATCGCTTGAGCCAGGAACGCGCAGCATATCGCCATAACTGGTAAGTATGAAACCAGGGTTTGTAGCTAATGAGATCGCCTTATCGATCATCTGCAATGGCGTGACACAAACCGGGCAGCCTGGTCCATGGACAAGTTCAATTCCCGGGGGAAGCAGTTGGTCGATGCCGTAATGCATGAAGGAATGTGTTTGTCCGCCGCAAATCTCCATGATCACCCACGAGTGCTTGGTGATTTCATGCAATTTTGCTGCAAGCCGTTTTACCTGCTCTGCGTCCCGAAATTCTTCAGAAAACTTCATCTATTCAGGTCCTCCAAAGCTCCCAGTTCGTCCATTTCTTTTAACAAAGCCAGGGTTTCATTGGCTTCCGATTCAGTCAACAGGGAAATGGCAAAGCCAACATGAATGATGGCATAATCTCCAGGTTTTGCTTCAGGTAAGGTTTCAAAACAAGCTTCGCGGATGACACCGCCAAAATCAACTTTACCCATCGTGAGCGTATCTTTTTGATAGATATCAATAATCTTTCCAGGTACTGCAAGGCACATAATATTATTTCCTTTTCATTCTTGAACCCGCTATGACTGCCTGCCCAAGACTGATGCAACTATCATTGGGGGGTAATTTAGTGTGCAGGAGTGGATTAATCCCTGCATTTTTCAGCTTCTCAACCATTTTGTTTTGCAAAAAACAGTTTTGCCATACACCACCACTCAAGGCCACCAACCTTGATCCGGAAGTGTCTATTATATCCATAATGCATTCGAGCGAGAATTTTACGATGGTATTGTGAAACCTTGCGGATATTATTTCAGTCGGAACTTTCTGACTCAGGTCATTAACAATATCAAGTAACAGTGGTTGAAGGGCAACAATTCCCACATTGATTGAGTAGTTGTAAACGCCAGTCTCGCTCAGGTTTGCAAGAGCTTCCATCTCGATGGCAGCCTGTCCCTCATAGCTGACTTCCTGTCGAATGCCGATCAATGCAGAAACGGCATCAAACAACCGACCCATGGAGGAAGTTTGGATGGTATTTATATTTCGATCCACTTGATCACAAATAATCTTTTGTTCCATTGAGGTACAGTAGTTGACCGGTGCAAGTTGATCTGCAAATGGGATTCCAAACGAATGCAAATAGGCCAGCGCTATGCGATAAGGTTTTTTTATTGCCATGTCGCCGCCGGGAAGCGGCATATACTGGAGATGGAACCTTCTTTTATACTCAGTTGCGTTTCCCGACAGGATTTCTCCGCCCCAGATAGCGTCGTCTTCGCCATAGCCGGTGCCGTCGTAGCAAAGAGCAATCACTTCTTCATCCAACGGAAGTTTATTTTCTGCAAGGCAGGCTGCGAGGTGAGCGTGATGGTGTTGAATATAAATGATAGGAATATCGAGTTTATTTGCCAGTTTCTCACCATAATGGGTGGAAAGGAAATCAGGGTGGGAATCACATGCTATGACTTCTGGGGAGAATTGAAAGAGTTCGAAATATTGATGGACTGATAATTCATAGTCTTTATACGTTTCAAGATTATCGAGATCGCCAATATAATGACTGGTAAAGACCTGCTTGCCTATTACAATACTGAATGTATTTTTTAGTAAAGCACCAGATGCGAAAACTTGCGGAATCTCTTCGGTTATTAGGATTGGGTCAGGAGCATATCCGCGTGATCTGCGCATAGGCATTACATAACTCCCAACAGGTTTATAAACAGAATCATCCACACGGTTAAGAATTGGGCGATTGTGTCCAAGGATTCCATCAGCAATGTTTGCGAATTTATCGATGGCTGTTTCGTCATCAATCAGCATGGGTTCATCGCTGATATTGCCGCTGGTCACCACCAGAGTTTCAGGAAACCCATCTGTCGGTTCTGTAAGAAGGTAGTGGAGTGGTGTGTTTGGAAGCATGAATCCAAGCGTCTGCTGACCCGGTGCGATATGCTGCAAGGTGGTTGATTTAGCTCTCAGGATAAGAATTGGATGCTGAGGAGATACTAGAATAATTTCATCATCGTTTGTTAGATAACAAAATTTGTTAATTTTCGCCAGGTCATATGACATCAACGCAAATGGTTTTTCACTGCGCAGTTTGGATCTTCTAAGCCTGGAAACAGCATCAGTATTGATGGCATCACAAACTAATTGGAATCCACCCAGTCCTTTCAGAGCAAGAATTCCACCAGCGAGAATAAGGGATCTTGCCTTTTGAAGCGCATCTTCACCATTTGATTTCCTTAATCCTTTTTGATAAAAGGTAATTTGAGGTCCGCATATAGGGCAGGCAATTGGTTGAGCATGAAATCGGCGATTAGTCGGATCTTCATATTCTGCCTGACAATCCTTACAAAGTGGGAATCCCTGCATGGATGTAAATGGACGGTCATATGGCATCTTTCGTATTATTGAGAATCTGGGTCCGCAATTTGTACAATTAATAAAAGGATAGCGGTACCTTCGGTCTATAGGGTCGTTCAGCTCTCTGAGACAGTCTGGACAGGTTGCAATATCTGGTGGCACCAAAGAAAAGGCGCCTGGTAGAATTTCACTATCTAATATTTCGAACCCATTGAAGTCGGCTGGTTTAACAGGAACTCGATTGATCGAATCTATTCGTGATAACGGGGGGGAATAGAATTGAATTGACGCGAAAAACTCATCCAACTTTTCTGGTGTACCAATTGCATCGATGATCACACCAGCAGAAGTATTTTTTACTGTCCCAGAGATACCGATTTTACCGGCTAAGTTGTAGATGAAAGGTCTGAAACCGACTCCCTGAACAATTCCCTGGATTGTTATCCGAATGGACGTCCGCTTGTCAGATACATTGCTAGGATACATTCTACGATTTTCTGAATCTCGCGAATTCATTGCCTATCCACGTAGCCCATTGATCAATTCCCTCTCCGGTCTTGCATGAAATAGGGAACCAAATCAGGTTAGGATTAAGTATTTTTACCCCGTCAATAAAATAATCCATTTTGAAATCGATGTATGGCATTAAATCCATCTTATTGATGATCAACGCATCAACGGCTGAATACATTGATGGGTATTTGTATGGCTTATCATCCCCTTCGGGAATTGAAGCTACCAGGATATTTTTATATGTACCCAGTTTAAAAGCGGCTGGGCAAACCAAGTTGCCAACATTCTCAACAAGAACCAGGTCAAGCTCATCCAAGGTGAGGTTATTCAACCCGGTACGAACCATATTGGCATCCAGGTGGCAATTCCCACCGGTGTTTATTTGGACTGCTGGTAGGCCCATGGAAGATATTTTATCAGCATCGATAGTGGCAGCCGAAGTATCCCCTTCGATGACACCGATCCTGTACCTGTTGTTGAGCAATTCAATTGTTTTCAGGATAAAGCTGGTTTTCCCGGCGCCAGGCGAAGCCATAATGTTTAATGCGAGAATAC
Source organism: uncultured Chloroflexia bacterium (assembly GCA_963841805.1). GTDB lineage: Bacteria > Chloroflexota > Anaerolineae > Anaerolineales > Anaerolineaceae > PNON01. The sequence goes on along the minus strand of CAWJEB010000009.1, from coordinate 422,262 downwards.
CTTTTTTTCTTAGGAGCAAATCGTTTTCTTTGGATATTTGATCATTTGCTTCAAGTATGTTCTCGACGATATTAATGTGAATTGTATTGGTCATGTGGTTTCACCTTGTAAAACCTCAATACTGTCCACTCTGAATTCATTACCGCTCAGTATCTTGATATCAGAAGAATTGCAGCAAGGGCAGGGTGTAAGTTCGTGATCCATAGAGTATTCGTTCTGACAGGCATTACATCGCATCCTGGCGGGTATCCTGGTGAAGTGAATATCTGCTTCTGAGCAAATCGTATCTTTGCTGACAATCTCCCAATAGAAGGTTATCGAATCGTCAATTAGACTGGATAACTGACCGATGACTAAATTGATATCGGTAACTTTTGTTGCATTTGCTTTTTGGGCGTGTTCAAGGGCAATTGATAAGATGCTTTCTGTTACGGCTAACTCATGCATTCGGCAATTATAATCTAAATTGGATAAAAACAGGCCGAATTACATGAGGAGGGATTAAGGGCTGCTCATCCATTTTAGCAGCCATTCTATGGCAGAGGTCGCTGCATTTGAAGCTTGTTCGGAGAGAATGCCAGAAAACCCAAATTCTTTTCCTGGAATGGTTAATAAATAGGATTTTGGAGATGAGTGGTTTAACGCTAAGTTGATATCCAATAGTGATTGCGGTGACATGTGATGTGATAGTGGAGAAAATTGATATTCGGGTTTCAATTCCAAAATTGCAAGATCTGTGGAATTGGATCCGACACTTGCGTCAATAAAACATATCTCATCATAGTCATTTATCAGATCCACTAATTCGGGAATAAGCTGCAGAATGAAGAAAAAATCAGGATTACTACCCAGGCTGGAATAAAAATCATCATTGTAGCTTGCTATATTCCGACCCAAGCGTTCAGCTGTATGTTGAAGCACGTACCAGCCAGCGCCATCGTCTTGCCTATCTGGATTTCCAAAAGCAATGATGAGTTTTTGTGCCATGGGTTTAATTAAGACGATGCCAGAACTAAACTGGCACCGTCAAATAGTCATTGTGCCGTGATTATTCTCTGGAGAGAGTCCGGATCAATTCGCCATCAGCGTCAACTATATCAACTGAGATCGGCATTTTTCCAATAGCATGGGTGGAGCAGGATAGACATGGATCGTACGCTCTAATTGCAGCCTCGATGCGATTCAGCATGCCTTCTTTTACATCTGGACCGTGTACATACGTCTTTGCGACAGAATCCACAGCGTTACTCATAGCCCAGTTATTATGACCGGTAGAAACGATCAGGTTGACTTTGGTGATCTGACCCATGGCATTGGTTTTGTAATCGTGGATCAATGTTCCACGTGGGGCTTCGATGACGCCCACACCCTGCCCGGTGAAATTACGTCGTGTATTAAGGATATCGGTGCTGAGAATATCTGGATCATCAAGTAGTACTTTCACTCTTTCCGCTGCGAATAATGTTTCAACAAGGCGTGCGTAGTGATAATAAAGTGTGTTTTCTACTGGTTTGCCGTTGTTGATAGCCTTGAAGAATTTCAATTCCTCGTTAGCAAGGGGTGTATCGATCTTATCAGAAATATTCAAGCGGCCGAGAGGACCAACGCGGTAAACGCCATCTGGATAACCAAGCTTCTTATAGTATGGGAATTTCAGATAGGACCAATTTTCAACATGTTCAGAGATGTAGTTGAGATATTGGGTTGGATCAAATCTCTCCAATTGATCGCCATCCTTGCTGATCAAGCGAATATTGCCATCATATAGTTCCAGCCCGTTTCCTGGTGTGATCAGACCGAAGTATCCAGTTTTGAAGACAGCAAACTTGTTCATGTCTTCCATGTTTTGTTCAGCCCAGCCCTTGATAATGGTTATCCCGGTTTGGATCGTGGCAATGGCATCATCCACACCTTCAAGGATGTGTTCTCTTTCTGTGGATAGAAGGGCTTTATTCACACCGCCTGGAACCGCAAAATTAGGGTGAATACGTCTGCCACCCAGGGTGTGAATGATATCTTGTCCGAATTTACGCAATTGCACCGCTTTTACCGTCAATTCAGGATTTACCTGCGCCAAACCCACCACGTTACGGATCTCCGGGTCGGCATCAAAGCCTAACAAAAGGTCTGGACCGGCTAGCTCAAAGAAGTGCATGCCATGACTTTGGATGACCTGGCCCATATGCATCAATTCACGAAGCAGCGACGCTGGACGAGGAGGTTGAGCTCCTACGATTTGGTCACCCGTTTTTGCAGAAGCAAGGTGGTGAGACACCGGGCATATTCCGCAGATACGCGGCGTGATGAGCGGCATTTCGAAGTACATACGGCCTTCACAGAATTTTTCAAATCCGCGGAATTCATTTACATGTAAATAAGCCCGGTCAACGGTATCGTTATTGTTCATGTGAACAGTAACTTTTGCATGGCCTTCTATCCTTGTAACTGGTTCAATTGTAATTTTTTGTGCACCCATAAAAACCTCCACTAATGCCAATGCAATTTATCATCTTTAAGTTCAGGTGTTCTTCCCTGCGCTAGTTCTGCCAGCACGTAGAAAATGACATCCGCGTCAGGAGGGCAACCAGGAACATACAAATCCACATCAACTACTTCACTGATTGCTCTAACTTTGGTAGGAACAGCCAGTTCTGGATCTGATGGTATCATACCAGACTCATCCGTACTTTCTGTTTCAATATAGGCTCTGCGTAATGATTCTTCGATTGTGAAGAAGTTTCGCATAGCGGGTACTCCGCCAAATACAGCGCAATCACCGAGCGCAACGAGAGTCTTGCAGCGAGAACGCATCCTTTGGGCTACTTCTTCATTGGCGGAATTATTGATGCCTCCTTCGAGGATTCCCACATCGACCCCTGTTTCATCAGGTTCCTTTAAGTCTGTGATTGGTGTTGCCCGAAGATCGGCCAACTCGATCACTTGGAGGATCCTTTCGTCAATATCCAGTAATGACATATGGCAGCCAGCACAACCAGCCAGCCAGTCAGAAGCTATCTTCGGTTTTGCCATAATCTATCCTTTCTTTATCTAATACCAGTAATATTATTTGATTGATACAGCAGTGACAATACGAGCAAAGTCGATACCAGATTTCCAATTGTTATCAATCTTCACACTTGCAGCACCAGCCAACTCAGTGAGCGTATTGGCAATTGATGAAATGTCTTCTTTTGGAACTACAATTTGCAAGGCAGTTTGAATTCTACCATCAAGGTTTATATAAGTTCCATCGGATTCTGCCCATGAGGTTGAGGGCAGGACTACTTTTGCTTTGGAGGTCAAACCGCTTACAAATGTGCTCTGTATCACAAGGTTCGGTACCTGTTCCAATTCTTTTGTAAGTTTTTGATCGATCTCTTCATCACCCTGGAATAAGAAAACAGTATCCAATCCTTTTAATTCCACTGGTTTATCCATACCAAGGAGATATGAGGTATATGAATTTGCCTGACCTTTTAGGGTTATTACCTCGAATGATTTGGAATTAGATTTGAGCAATTTTGAAAAGACGGCCATTTTGTCTGTGGAGAGTTCAGATGGAAATGCACCTGCTATCAAAACTACTTTATCAGCGGATTTTACGAAAGTTGCTGCTTTGCCAGTTTCTGTTTTAATATCAGTTTTTGCCGATGCGAGCGATTGCCCAAATGCTTCAAGTGCAGCCCCTAGGTTCTTACCGGGGTCTATCAACGCGTCTGCATAAGCGGCGAGGTCGTTTTCTTTACTATCGACCAAAACAAGTTTTACGCCACGGGGCAAGTTTCTTTTTACCAGGAAACCAGCAACTTGATGATCCTTGACGAGGTCAGCGCCAATAACAATGATGCAATCAGCCTGATCGATCTGATCTATAGTCGCTTCTTTTATATCCTTCGTCAGTGGGGATAGGGAGGAGATTGCTTTTGAGTATCCGATGCTGTCCAACGCCCCGAATTTTACATTTTTGATACCACTGAAGAGTTGAGTGAAGGTTGAAAGTGTTTCAGCGGACGCTTTGTTCGTGATCAAAGCTCCGACAGGAGCTCCATTTTTTAGCGCAGTCTTCAACATATCCGCTGCAGCTTTCATCGCATCAGAGTGGGTGGAGGCTTTCAACCCCGTTTCTTTTCTAACCATAGGTATAGCTACGCGTTCACGGTCATTCTCTAATGGTTCGAATCTGCCAAGAGAACAAAGCAAGCCATTATTAATTGGCGCATCCCAATCGCCATCGATACGGACGACGCGATTATCGCGGGTTACGACATCAATGCCACAACCGATACTGCATTGTGTACAAATAGATTTGACATGAGTCACGTCTTTATCGCGTCCATAGTAAGCGCTCTGACGATCGATTATGGCGCCTGTCGGGCACACCTGGACACAGGTTCCGCATGAAATACAGGTGGATTCACCGATGGGTATACCGAGGTCAGCAACCAGATAACTGTTGGCGCCGCGATCTTCAATACCAAGAGTAAAGTTGCCAACCAATTCTGCACAAGCTCTTACACACTTTCGACAGAGGATGCAACGGTTGTTATCAATAACAAAATATGGATTGGATGCATCCACTGTGAAGGGTGTGTAATTTGGCTGCAAAGGCCAGTGTGTCATTCCCTCATCGTAGGCAGCATTTTGGAGATCGCAATCTCCACCGCTGACCTGGCAATACATGCAAAAATGGTTGCGCTCACTAAAAATCAGGGTGAGTACAAATTTACGAGCTTCTTTAACTTTATCGGTGTCAGTTTTAACCACCATATTTGGGGTTACAGGCAGTGTACAGGAAGGCTGCAGGGTACGGGCGCCTTCCACTTCAACTAAACAGAGTCTGCATCCGCCGTAGGGGGTTAGCTGCGGATGATCACAGAGGGTTGGAATTTTTATTCCAGCACTTTCTGCCGCTCTTAGGACAGTTGTTCCTTCTTGAACCTCAATCTTTTTACCATCAATTGTTACGTTGACCATATCTTAACCTCTCTTTAAAAGGGTTCTAATTAGTTGACTTTACGACCGCTCATAGAGCAGACACCTGTGGGGCATACTTTCAATTTCACGTGTGCTTCTACTTCCGCTCTAAAATGCTGCATAATATCTTTTATTGGTGTTCCAGCAGTCTGGCCTAATCCACAATTGGACATCTGATAAAGAAAATCACTGATCTGTTCCAGATCATTGAGATCAGACATAGCTGCTGTGCCTTCTGAGATATTCGATAAAATTTGGAATGCACGATCGTTCCCGATCCTGCAAGGATTGCACTTTCCACAGCTTTCTTTGCGGAAGAAATTGATGAGGACCCGGCACAGATCAACCACACAGGTATCCTCGTTGCAAACCAATAATGCGCCTGATCCCAGAGAGACCCCCGCTTTGCTGAATGATTCAAAATCCATAGGTGTATCTTGCAGGCTAGCTGGAATGATGGAGCCGGAAGAGCCACCTGTTTGGGCAAGTTTGAAAGTTGAATCCCCTTTCATGCCTCTGGCATAAATGCTAATTACTTCCCGTAGAGTAATGCCCATAGGGACTTCAATTAGACCGGTGATGTTTACATTTCCGAGAATGGTATAAACTTTCGTGCCTGGACTTTTCGAAGTTCCAATTGCGCGATACCATTCCGCGCCATGATTAATAATGGCGGGGATATTAGCAAGAGTTTCCACATTATTTACCAGGGTCGGTTTGCCCCATAAGCCATGTGTGGTGGGATATGGAGGGCGTGATCTGGGTTCACCGCGTTTACCCTCAATTGACTCAATAAGAGCAGTCTCCTCGCCGCAAATATAAGCACCAGCACCGGAGTGTAAATGAAGTCTGAAATTAAACCCTGACCCGAATATGTTATCGCCTAGCAAGCCCATCTCTTCAGCCTGCTTAATCGCAATCTGCAATCTTTCACGAGCCAAAGCGTATTCGCCGCGGATGTAGATATAGCCTTCATCTGCACCAACAGCAAAAGCTGCAATACTCATGGCTTCGATGATGCAGTGAGGATCGCCTTCCAATACCAGGCGGTCTTTGAATGTTCCTGGCTCGGATTCGTCTGCGTTGCAAACTACATATTTTTTATCACCTGCAGCTTTTGATACAAAACGCCATTTTTGGCCAGTGGGAAAACCAGCACCGCCGCGACCTTTTAGACCAGATGCGTCTATCTGATCGATCACTGCGGGAGGAGTCATTTCAGTGAGAACTTTTCCGAGAGCTTGATATCCATCGTGAAGAATGTAGTCTTGTATATCTTCCGGATTGATGATACCAGCTCGTTCCAGAACGATCCTTTTCTCCGCAGGCAAGGTGCCTTTTCTGGCGGCAAGCCAGGCGATTCGGCCGGAGAGTTCATGGGAGGAAGCCACAAGATCGGTTGCCACCCGGCCTTTGAAAAGATGCTCCTCGACAATAAATGGGACATCTTTCGATGAAATTGGTCCATAGATAATAGCCTCAGGGTACACTACTGCGAGAGGCAATGCATCATGACGACCCGCATCACTCATCATGGATAGCGTAATTTCATCCTGCAAGCCAAATTTTTGTAATTCTGATTCAAAAGTTTTGAATACAGACTCAGAACCTCGTTCAATACTCTCTGGATCACCAGAGACTAAAACCATTGATCGTACGGCTTTCATGCTTATCCTCCTCTAATGGTATTTCGCCAGAATATCTGGCACCTGGGATGCTGTGACGTTGCCGTACACGTCATCATCGATGATAAATGCAGGACCTACACCACAAATCCCCAGGCAGCTAGTGGTGAGTAAGGTCCACTTGCCATCGCTGGTTGTTTCGCCGGGTTTCACTTTTAATGCATCTTGCAATGCTTGAAACACAAGGCGGCCGCCAACTACATGGCACGGAGCCGATTCACAAAACCGGATCACATGCTCCCCTACAGGAATGGTGGATAGCATTTCATAAAAGCTTGCAACCGAGAATAATTTGCTTTTAGGTGATTTCAGCAAACCGCTCAATTCTTCGAGGGCTTGCGCAGGAAGATACCCTATCTCACGATTGATATGAGAGAGAATAGGTATTAGTTCATCCTCTTTGGCGCCATAAACTTCTATAGCTTTTTGTACAGCAGCGTGTACTTTATCGGTGATGCCTACTTCTGATGCCATGCTCCTCCTCCTGGAAATATCAATATTCCTATCCCGAGATGTTCTTATTTTATTTCGATTGCGTTAAAGTTACATACCTGTACACAAATTCCACATCGAACACAAACATCCGGGTCAATTAAATGAGCCTGTCTTCTTTCACCAGAAATTGCATCAACGGGGCAATTCCTGGCACATACTGTACATCCAGTACAAACGTCTGGCAATATTTCAAAACGAATTAATGACTTGCAAACTTTTGCAGGACATCGTTTCTCGTATATGTGTGCTTCGTATTCTGCACGGAAATGTTTTAATGTACTCTCCACCGGGGTTGGAGCGCCCTGACCTAACCCGCAAAGGCTGGTTGCTTTAATCTCTTTGCAAAGCAATTCAAGGGTCTCGATATCACCTTCCTTGCCTTTACCATCACAGATGTTTTCAAGGATATCCAGTAAGCGGCGGGTTCCCACACGGCAGGGAGTACATTTACCGCAGCTCTCATCCTGCGTGAATTCCATGAAGAAGCGTGCAATATCAACCATGCATGTATCTTCATCCATAACGATCAAACCACCAGAGCCCATCATAGATCCAGCAGCGGTCATTGATTCATAATCCATCGGAAGGTCAAGGTATTCCGCCGGAAGGCAACCACCCATTGGACCACCCGTTTGGATAGCTTTGAATGATTTGTCGTCTTTGATGCCGCCGCAGACATCGTAAACAATGTCTCTCAAGGTTATGCCAAATGGGACTTCAATAAGTCCGGAGTTTTTAATGTCGCCTGCAATGGCAAATGTTTTTGTGCCTTTAGATGTTTCATTTCCGAAGCTGGCGTACCATTCCGGGCCATTCATGATAATTTGCGGGACATTCGCGTAGGTTTCGACGTTGTTCACGTTGGATGGCTTGCCCCAAAGGCCGCTATCTGCAGGGAAGGGTGGTCTCGGGCGGGGTTCGCCGCGACGGCCTTCAATGGATGCCATGAGCGCAGTTTCTTCACCGCAAACAAAAGCGCCAGCGCCCATTCGAACTTCAAGGTCAAAGTTAAAGCCAGATCCCATGATATTCTTGCCTAAAAAGCCCATCGCTCGTGCCTGGTTGATGGCAATAATCAACGTGCGAACGGCAATAGGGTATTCAGCACGGCAGTAGATATAGCCTTGCTGTATACCACATGCGTAAGCAGCGATGATCATACCTTCAATGACAGCATGAGGATCGCCTTCCAGAACGCGTCTATTCATAAAAGCACCTGGATCGCCTTCATCTGCATTGCAGATCAAAAACTTTGTGGGATCCTTTTTCGCTGCAATAAAGGACCATTTTTTGGCTGTTGGGAATCCAGCGCCGCCCCTGCCGCGTAATCCCGAGGCGAGAACAGTTTCAATTACCTGGGCAGGTGTCATTTCAGTTAGTACCTTGCCCAAGCCCAAGTAGCCATCTTCCGCAATATAGTCTTCAATATTGTCTGGGTCGATTTTGCCGCAATTCCTAAGCACAATACGAACTTCTTTGGGTTTGGGATCGCCTAATTCTTCATCCATGATTGTTACATCTGGTTCAAGGAACTTCTGAGCGATCCTGCCCTTCAGAAAATGCTCTTCCACTAGGTAAGGAATATCATCTACTGTCAGATTGGTGTAATGAACCCCCTCTGGGTATACCATCAATTCTGGACCAATACTACAACCACCAATACGAGAGGTTTCCAATACCTGAACTTCATCAATTAATCCATCCGCTACCAATTCATCCTGCAGGGCATCCATGACTTCATGAGCGCCTTTTGCGAGACATTCGGGGTCAATGCAGACTAATACATGAGATCGAAAATACTTCATTTTTTACCTTCAAATGATTAAAGATTAAGAGAGCTGTATAACATTGCTCTGTACTGGTTTGCCATTTTGAACATGATCTTTCATAATTCGAGTTGCAATTTCTGGTGTGACCTTGCCATAGGTTACTTTATCCTGTTCGCCGATGACTACTTGAACAATGGGTTCTTTCTCGCATATGCCAATGCAACCAGTTTGTGTAACCAATATTCCGGATAAGCTGTCTTTTTCTATCACATCCAAAATGGTTTTCATGGCATCTCTGGCGCCTGCAGCTATTCCGCAGGTTCCCATACCGACAATTACCTGAATAGCGCCGGATGTGGCTTTGGCTTTCCTTTTTTCAAGGGCTTCTTCTCGAATCTTCTTTAGATCTTCTAGTGTCTTAACAGTGGACATTTTTCACTCCTGTAATTGAATAAAGTTTGATTGATTAACTGGAATAAGTTCACTTTGTACGCCTTCAATTCCATCTTTCAGGTGATCCCGCAAGAACCTGATAATCGACGGTTCAGAAAGGGATATATCACCCAGTTCACTTTTAAAAAATTCATCATCAAATTCGAACATGGCATCATTAAATTCGTACCTAAATATCCAATGGACATCAGGATAACCAATAACGAGTATCGTTATTGTGTTTATGATATCCCCAAGGGGCATGCGGTCGATATGGCTTTTTTGAAACCAGCACGAAATTTTCGTCCCCTTATTTAGAATCGAATTGATCGTCAATCCGCCATTACATGATTCGGCTGCGCCTTTCAATAGCGGAATGCCCAAGCCAACTTTTCTAGTTGTGCGAGATGTGACGAATGGATCGGTTACTTTCTGAACCATCTCACTGCTCATCCCAATTCCATTGTCGCTGACGGAAAACGAGAATTTATCTGTCTGCAAGTTTTCATGGATAGAAATACGAACCATATCAGCTTTCGCAGTTACGCAATTTTCTGCGATATCGAGGATATGCAATGCTAATTCACGCACGGATAGTTATTCCTGGCACTGTTTGATGATCTGAGGAAATTTATTGGGTTTGACTCTGCCATGCGATGTATCATCCACAACAATTACCGGGGCTTGACTGCAAGCCCCAACGCAGCGGCAAACTTCGAGGGTGATGATACCGTCCGATGTTGTCTGTCCAGGGTTTATCCCGAGGGATTGTTTCGCTTTCTCGATGAGTTGCGGGGTACCGCCAACATAGCAAGCCGTTCCCATACAGAATTTGATGGTATGTTTTCCCCTAGGCTGTGTCGTGAAGAAGGAGTAGAAGGAAACTACACCGTGTATAGCGCTGACAGGTACTTTTAATTCACTGGCAACGTATGCTTGCATGGGTTCAGAAATAAAACCCACCTGGCTCTGTAATTCATTCAAAATTACCATCGTTGCTCCAGGTCGTTCTCGATTGCTATGAATTACTTTATCAATGACCTTCCTTTGTTCCGGGATATTGATCGGGTCAGTTGCCGATGCTGTTTGTAAAGCCTTATACATGTGGATAGGTTCCTCTCCGCTGGCAAGCATTATGCCAGATAGTATCGTTGTTACCATCAAAAGTGTACTCGTGAGGGAGAATATTGGTCAAATACTAAATGTCACATTCTGGAGCGCAAGTTGTCAATTAGTTATTCAAGGTAAAATGAGCGGCGGTTCATATTGTTGAGAGCCATTCTTAGTTCTTCTAAGCTAGGCTCCTGAATATCAAAATAACATTTTCCAATAAATTCATTTAATCGATGGACGTCACCACTCTGAATTATTGGATAATTCGAAATTTTCGGGTGTTGAATTACAATCTGTTCCGGCGTTGTAAACCTTGATATTTCAACAGCATCAAAGCGAATATCCGGTGGAAAGAATCCCAGCATTGTCAGTAATCCGAATGCCTTTCGATCAACATGGGCTGGAATAGCCAGTCCACCAAGCTTATGGACTTCTAACACAGCGTTATCCAGGCTGATATCGGCTGATGTGAGTAGTAAACGGTTTTCTGTGCGGATATAATCACCAGTTGCATCAACAATAAATTGCTCGCCGAAATGCTCAGGATCATTTTGTGTTGGCGGCAGTAGCGGTTCTATGATATGTTGAAATGCGAATGCCAGGCGAGGTTTATCAAAAATACACAATAAATGAACATCTTCACGTGTCTGCAATTCCATGCCAGGAAGAATACTCACACTCGTGTTGACCGCCGCATCCAGCATGGCCGGGATGTTTGCGGTGCTGTTATGATCCGTAATTGCTATGAGTTTGATGCCTTCTTCAATAGCAGTTTGAATGATCAGCGGCGGAATCATTTCCACTTCGGCGCAGGGAGAAAGAACCGTATGGACGTGTAATTCTGCACGGTAGTTATTCATAATAGTTTGCAGTAAATGGCAGGTCTAACTCCGTAAACCCATTTCCCAGAGAATACCGCAGACCTCGAAAGACAATTTGGAAGTTGAAAGTAATGTAATTCCTTCAATATTCGCTTTTTCGATAGTTGCAGGATCAGGAGCTGCACCTTCAGTGATGATCACTGCGACGACATCCAGCAGGGCAGCAACCGCAACAATATTATTATGGCATTGTAAAGTCACCCAAATACCCTGGTGTTTCGCTCCGGCCATAACACAACTTAATAGATCTGATATGTAGGCGCTGGTCGGGATAATATTTCCAAAGTCTTTTTTTGTGGATATAACTGAAAGATCAAGTTTAGTAATTACATCCTGCAAATTCATTAGGTATCCTCCAATTATTGGGATCGGCTCTCACCGAAACTGTCTTGATCTTTAAGATAAAGTTTCATTCGTAATCTTGTCCCTTTTGCAAGGGATGATTCTAATTTCATGTGGTCAACACAACGTGATATGTTTACCAAACCCATTCCAGCGCCAAAACCCATTTCCCGAACCTGTTCAGTTGCAGTAGAAAATCCGGGTTTCATAGCCTGGTCAATATCACCGATTCCTGGTCCATCATCAATGGCTTCCATTGTGATCTGGTGCGGTTCTATCTCTACTCGAATAATGCCGCCATTCATTGAGTGTATTATCAAATTCATTTCAGCCTCGTAAATGGCTATTCCACATCTTCTGGCTATCTGAGGCGAAGCGCCAAGCCGCAATAATGCTCGTTTTATGAATGATGAAGCAGCACCTCCTTGGATAAAATCGGTTGGTTTGATGTCATATCTCAGGATCAAACTAGTTCTCGTTGATATAATGTCTTCAAACAAGTGACTAGCGCGATAGACTTTTATCTCTTCCTGCTGGAATTCGTTTGTTAACTTTTTTAACAATCCTCGTGTAACATCGCCTTTGGTAATGATCCCAACTAGTTTCTTATCAATATCCAAGACCGGCAATCGGCCCACATGGCTTTGGACAAATGTTTTCAACGCTTCAATCACTGGATCAAATTCGTTGACTGTAATGACCGCAGATGACATGTATTTGCTCACAGGAGAATTTAAATCATATATTCGCATGCATCGAATCAGATCTTCAATACTAAGGATACCTACTAGAGAACCATCTTTTACGACGGGCGCGCCAGAAATCCGTTTTACTCGAAAAAGGTCAGCGACGATTTCCATTGTAGTATCAGGTTGAATGATTTGCATGTCACTGGTCATTACCTGATTAATCTTTAGTTCATAGGATAATTCTTCAACTTTTGTAATGTTTTCAGCGATTTCATCTGTAATAATGATCCCCTTTTTTTCGCTTTGATCCATTCGTCACTCCCGGCTATTCGTCACAAGAACAGGGGCCATCTCCAACCGGCTTTTCTAGGGATGGAAGGCCAGATTGATACAATCTGCCGCAGAGTTCAAATGTCCCATATGGCGTGGAGATGAGTGGAATGCATTCATTGTTGGCAAGGTCAATTGTCTCCTGGGGAGGTTGTTTGCCTCGAACAACAACAATTGCTGCTACATCAGCCATCTGTGCAGTTCTGACGACTTGTGGATTGCACAAACCGGTTAATAATACTGCATCCGGTTGAATGGATGCCAATACGTCGCTCATCAGGTCTGCGCCGCAGCCACCTTTAATGTCACGGTTCAAATCACAGCCATCGGAAAGAAGAGTACCGTCAATGATCTTTATAAGATCTTTCGTATTCATTAATTATTCTACCTATCGAAACTACCCTGATAATAATTTATACTGCGTTAGTATACATGATTTAATATATATATCCATATTATAAAATGAGTTATTTATTATGATGATTGTAATATTATTACATGTTAAAATCAGAGAACTTAGTAAATGAAAGCAGAGTGAATATGAAATCAATTATTCAAAGCGTTAAAGGTACACGAGATTTTTACCCCGAAGATATGGCTTTCAGGTCATGGTTGTATCAAAAATTAAAAAAGGTATCAAATATATTTGGGTACCAGGAATATGATGGTCCATTTTTAGAGAAAATTGATTTATATGCTGCAAAATCAGGCGAAGAATTAGTAAAAGAGCAGAGTTTTGTTTTCCCGGATAGAAGCGGCGAGTTGATCACATTACGTCCAGAGCTAACACCCAGCCTGGCGCGGATGGTTGCATCTCGACAAAACGAATTGGTTTTTCCCCTCAGGTGGTGGTCTTTCGGTCCATTCTGGCGTTATGAACGTCCACAAAAAGGGAGGTCAAGGGAATTTTTCCAGTGGAATATTGACTTGATCGGGGTGAATTCCCATGAGGCTGATGCAGAAATGCTTGCGATAGCAGGCACGTTTTTCAAGGAAGTGGGTTTAACGCCTGCCGAGGTATTTATTGCAATCAATGACCGCGAATTGATGGAATCTGAACTGACAAAAGCTGGGATACAACCAGATCATATGTCTGCCGTCTATCATTTGATCGATCGGCGTGAAAAAATGAACAACGAGAGTTGGAGAAACTATGCTTTAGAAAACGGTATTAGCGAGGCTCAATTAAATTTTGTCGTTGGACTTCTGGAAAATAATGAATTATGGAGGAAATCGCCATCGCTTGTTGCCATATTTGACCTGTTGAATAATTATGGTCTTGATGATTACATCCAATACGACCCCAACATCATTCGCGGGTTGGACTATTACACTGGAATTGTTTTTGAGGCAAAGGATAAAGAAGGCGGCCGGGCGATTTTCGGGGGTGGACGATATGATAACCTGGTTAGTGATGTTGGCGGACAACCCACAGGCGGGTTGGGTTTCGCCATGGGTGATGTGGTGATGCGATTAACGCTTGAAAAATACAATCAAATCCCACCATTTCCAAAAACGGCAGCGGAAGTTCTGGTTACTGTCTTCGACGAAAGAAGTGAACGAAAATCCATTGAAATCGCAAATGTTGTTAGGTCAGCAGGAATCAACTGTGAATGTTATCCTGCGGTTTGCAAATTGCAGAAGCAATTCAAATATGCAGATCGGAATGGTATTCGGTTTATTATAGTCGTGGGCCCTGACGAAATAGAAAACGGTGTTATCACCCTTAAAGACTTGAAAGATAGGAAACAATCTACTGTAAGAGATGAAGAAATGATCCAAAGAATTCTAGAACTAAGAGACTAATAGAATTCGCATCAACGATGCTGCTAAAATTTGACTACCAAGGTAGTCAATTATTATCCGAAAGACACCTGAAAATAGTATTACTCTCAATATCTCTGCTTGATTGCAGGAATGAGATAGTTATTGAAAGAATCTGATTCATTAAAATCTGGCAGCCAGCCCCAATCCTTGCGGGCGGCAGAATCATCTAAATCCGCTGGCCAGGAATCGACAATCTTTTGGCGATTTACATCAGGTACAAAATCTATCCGGGCGTTCGGGAAAGCCTTAAGTACATACTCATAAAATCTCTGGGCAGAAGGACTAAAGCTGGTGACATTATAAACTAGTTGAGTCAATTCTTTTCGAGGAGCATTTTCGAGCATGATCAGAGATTTTACAGCGTCGGGCATGACCATAAATGGTAATGTTGTGTCAGGTCGAACAAAGCACTTATATTCCAATCCCTGTGCTGCGTGATGCAACATTTCCGGTCCGTAATCACTAGTACCGCCGGTCGGTGTAGTGATAGCGCTGATCAATCCCGGAAAACGGAGGCAGCGAAAATCAACATGGTTTTCATTTCCAGCTCCTGTTGCGAGCTGTTTGTAATGCTTGCTGTAATACCGCCCCAGATGCTCACAATATAATTTATTGCAGCCATACATGGTTGTCGGGAAGCACCATTTTTCTTCAGAAATTTTGCCCGCCTCCATTTTTTCAAACAAACTTGGTAATCCATAGGCAGCGATTGAACTGGGATATATAAACTTGACGGGGTTATTCTGCCATTGTGATTGTTCAACAGCCATGCGGAGAAGATTGAGCGTCCCTTCGACATTAATGCGGTGCGCGGTCTCCGGGTTGAATTCAGCTTTTGTGGAGAGAATGGAAGCCAGATGGTAGATCGTTTGAATTTCATACTCTCCGACCAACCTTCCCAGCAGCATCTGATCCATGATATCTCCCTGTATAAACCGGGAGCAGTAAGGAGCAATTTCCTCATCTAGGGGCTGGACATCCAACGCTAAAATTTGAGCGGAAAAATGCTGGAAAATATATGAGATCAACCCATGACCAATTTCACCATTAGCGCCGGTAACTAATATCACTTCTTTTCGCATCTTTATTCTCCTTGTGAAAAAAATAATGGGTTCTGAATTGATATCCAGAACCCATTTATTAAGAACACGACTATAGAATGTACTGAGTGGTAACCCGGCACAATTTACATTTGATCAAATGATAAATTTGATAAATTTCCATCATTTCATGCTGAAATAGCATCTTTCTTTTTGAACCAGGTTTTCCATTCTTGGTTTTCCCAGACTACTAAAATTGGGGATGCATTGAAAATGGAGGAGAAGGTCCCACTAAAAACACCGATGAGGAGGATGAGTACAAAGTGACGAATGGTCACCCCACCAAATAATGCCAGGGCTAAAAGGGTGAGCATGACCGTCAAAGATGTGTTGATCGACCTATCAAGTGTTTGAACAACTGAGTGATTAACAACTGTCTCAAAAGGTAATTTTCTGTATATTGTAGAATTTTCGCGAATACGGTCAAAAACTACGATCGTATCATGGACTGAAAAACCAATGACAGTCAACAATGCTGTAAGGAATAGGGAATCAACTTCCCATCCGAGAAAATGGCAAAGGATGGATTCTACGCCTACGACAACCAGCACATCATGAAGCATTGCGATAATCGCGGAGGCGCCATAACGGAAAGCATGTGGGACACCACGAAATGCAAATGTAATATATATCAAAATCGCTACTGCTGCCGCACCAACAGCCCCGGCTGCGCGTCCTGCTACTTCACGCCCAATGGATGGGCCGACGGTATCAAACCGTAAAATGGTCACCTCTGCATTGAATTTTGTAGTTATTTCTTCTACGATCGCTGCTTTGGTTACTTCATCGATCTCTTTTGATCTGATCACAACCGTACTATCATCAGAGCTTTGCACTTGTGGATCCTGAACATTGAGATCGTTATACACCTCGATTATCTGGGCTGATTGCGGGACAGTGCCACTATTGAATTGCAGCTCCAACATGGAACCACCAGTGAAATCTATCGCAAGAGGAAGACCCCAGAATATCAGAGACAGTATTCCAGGAATAATTACGATCAGTGAAATTGCAAAAAATAAATAACGCCTTTTAATGATATTCATTGGTGTTCTCCTACAGACCAAACCATTTGTGATGGCCAGTAAAGTTAATTCTATCCAGAGTAATGTGTAAGAAGGTTCTGGTAACGATGATGGCTGTGAACATACTAACTAGCACACCTACAGCCAAGGTAAGGGAGAAACCCTTGACCAGGCTGGCGCCAAAGGCACTTCCGAACCAGAACAAAATAACACAAGTTATGAGGGTGGATATGTTTGAATCGCGAATGGACGGCCAGGCACGTTTCCAACCCAAATCAACAGCTTGTTTAAGGGTTCTACCGGCAATCAATTCTTCTTTCAGCCGTTCAAATATTAATATATTTGCATCTACCGCCATGCCGATACTCAATACAAAACCAGCGATGCCAGGTAAGGTGAGGGTTACTGGAATTAAACGGAATAGAGCATATGTGATCAATGCATAGGTAATAAGAGCAAGATCGGCGAGCAAGCCTGGTAGTCGGTAATAGAAAGCCATAAACAACATGACAATACCAAGGCCGATAGCGCCGGCGACGATGCTACGGTTGACAGAATCCTGTCCAAGGGTAGGTCCGACTGCACGGCTTTCAACTACTTTTAGTGGGATAGGAAGTGAGCCATAGCGTAATTGAATTGCAAGGTTGTTGGCAGATTCATCTGTAAAACTGCCCGAAATTGAGCCGGAACCTTCTGTGATGGCTGTTTTGATAACAGGAACCGAAATGAGCTTTTTATCCAGGCTGATAGCCAGGTACTTGCCCACATTCTGGCTTGTATAATCTGCAAAAACTTTTCTTCCGGAGTCTGAGAGTTCAAAGCTGATGTAATACTCACCGTTAACGGTGTCACGACCGACTGCAACTTGTTTCAAATCCGCACCTGTCATGATGGTGTGGTAAACAGTCTCTTCTGGATTAGGAGATGTGGTTTCAGATGGAGTGGCCAGGTCCGTGGTTGGTATTGCAGTCGGTGCTGAATCGGTAGAAGGAGCAGTGCTGCCAGAGTCGGTTTTTACAACCGTTCCTTCCGGTAAGGGTGTTGAACCCATGTCAATAAATTCCAGTTCACCTGTTTGCTTTAAGAACCGCAATCACATCCTCGGTATTTGTCAATCCTGGAAACTCACCAACAATACGACGATTTCCGGCGATCTGGAAAACCACTTCGCTGACTCCCAGTCCATTAGAGCGGTTTTCAAGGATTTGCTTGGCATCCTGTAGAGCTTGAGGGTCAACGACAAAATCTTCCGGTTTATCTACTTCCATCAGGACCTGCAAACCGCCTTTTAGGTCCAATCCAAGCCGTGTCTCAAGTGATCTGGCAAAAGAGCCAATTTGAACGGATGGAGTAACATCGATCCAAATTACTGCGGCAATCAGTACCAAAATGAGAATAAAAATAATATTATTTCTTCGATCCATGACGCTTTTTCTCCTCTATTTCACACAAATGCCAGCGTTTGCTGGCTTGTCAAACGATTATACCTCAATAAGATAGCGTGAACAGGTATTCATTCCTGCAGTTCAATTGGATTCAATTTACCGTTTTCAATCAAATAGGATATCACAATTGTTTCAATTTCATCAGGAGAGAAATTATTAGTATCGATAATAAGGTCAGCATGTTCTCCGGCATGTCGGAGGCGAAATAATTGTTCCTGGTATTCTGATATTGTCCAGTTGAGATTTCTTCGCAACATAGAAACTTGATATGAAACCATCAGAAAAACCAGAACATCCGGATTAGTTATTTTTTTCCACATAGCGGGTACATAGGAATGTTCTTGGGCTATATGTCGTACGTTAAAACCCTTGATATTAGCCGTTTTTGTAAAGTCGTTTTCCCTGAAGCACAAGGACCGACAATTCCGATCAAAGGCCAGGGGGATGCATTCATTTTACTGATAAATATCCGGAACTGGCAGGCGGACAAGCATTCGACGTACCTGATCTTCATCGGATTGCACAACACGAAGGACGACAACGCTGATATCGTCCATGGGTCGGCCGTCATCCAATTTTATTGCCTGGTTTAGTAATGAATCTGCAAGGTATTGAGGCGTCGGTTGTTGATCCTCGAGCAGCGCCTCGAGAGTCGTGCAGATATCCAGGGAATGCCCTTTTCGGCCGCCCGCAGTAGTCAACCCATCAGTGAACATTACTGCAGTCAGATCATTTTGGATACTTACTTCATTGATGGAAGGACGAATATTGCGGTTAGTGCCAATTGCCTGGCTTGGTTGAGAGAGTAGTATCTACACTATCTGTTATAGCGATATAAACTGGTTCAGGGTTGTTTCGTGAGATAACAAGCGTTTTAGTGTGAAAATCTATTGAAAAAATGTTCAAACAGGCGGAAACCTTTCCGCTTTTCTCAGTGTATAGATAGTCTGAGGCAGCTCTCGCGGCAGCGCCATCCCTTACTCCTTCAGCGAGAAGGGATATGACTTTTCGAACAACAAGGGTTGAAACCGCCTTTGCGCCTCGTCCAGATGTTTGACCATCTGCAAGAACTACAGAAAGGCCGCCATTTGGGCGCTCAACCACTTCTAATGTATCACCACTTTCAGATGTGGCATATTTGTTTATCTTAGCTACAGCTATTTGAATTTCCATAATTATATTCTACAATAAAGAGAGGAATTTTATGCAACAAATTTGCAAAAATTGCATCTAAATGGGTATCAAATTTATATTTATACTAAACGAGTAGAATTGAGGATTGAAAATGAAAGAACCCGTTCATGTGAATGACGCAAATTTTGAAAAGACAATATTGCAATCGCCTGTCCCTGTTATCGTAGATTTTTGGGCTCCATGGTGTGGGCCATGCCGAATGGTAGCTCCTATTTTAGACAAGTTAGCAAACGAGTTTGATGGCAAAATGCTCATTGCAAAAGTAAATACAGATGAAAACCCGGAGTGGGCAGGCAAGTATGGTGTTCAGGGCATTCCGACAATGTTGTTCATATCTGGTGGAAAAATCGTCCATCGACAGGTTGGTGCATTACCTGAAAATCTATTAAGGGATGCAATCAGCCAGTTCATCGAAATTGTTCAATAAAAATTTAGAGGATTGCGTTTTCGCAATCCTCTTGTATTAACCCTCTTTTATTCTCTGGATATCAGCTCCAAGTGCGATTAGTTTTTCATCCACCTTTTCATAACCCCTGTCAATTTGTCCAATATTACGAATAACAGACCTGCCATTCGCAGATAAAGCGGCTAAGACTAGCGCCATGCCAGCTCGAATGTCAGGGCTTTCCATTTTCTCGTGGGAAAGTTCTGTTGGTCCCTGAACGATACAGCGATGAGGATCGCAGAGAACGATCTGGGCACCCATAGATACTAGTTTGTCTGTAAAGAACATCCGGCTTGGGTACATCCAATCGTGGAAGAGTACAGACCCTTTAGATTGTGTGCTCATCGTTATTGCAATACTCATCAAATCAGTTGGAAACGCCGGCCAGGGCATAACGCTGATCATCGGAATGGCACCGCCCAAATCATGCTCAATCTCTAACGGCTGGTTTGAAGGGACGATGAGATCATTTTTATTTGTTTCCCAAATCACTCCCAATCGTCCAAAAACCAGCCTGATCATATCCAGGTAGTCATTTCCAGCGTCTTTGATGGTAAGAGAGCCACGGGTCATAACAGCAGCTCCAATGAAGCTTACGACTTCAAGGTAGTCGGGACCAATTGTGAAATCACCTCCGTGCAGCCTGGTTACGCCTGTAATGTGAAGGGTATTTGAACCAATGTTTTCTATCTTTGCGCCGAGTCCATTAAGAAAATGGCAAAGTTCTTGAATATGGGGTTCGGAGGCGGCATTTCTGATGACGGAATGGCCTTTGGCTGTTACACAAGCCATGATCGCGTTTTCGGTTCCGGTAACACTTGCCTCATCCAAAAGGATATCAGCGCCTAGTAAGCTTTTTTGCCACAAAATGAAAAGAGCGGTCATAGCTTACAGTCGCCCCGAGTGCTTTGATAGCTATCAAATGTGTGTCAACGCGCCGACGACCGATGACGTCTCCTCCCGGAGGAGGAAGGAGTAATTCTCCTGACCGGGCAACCATTGGTCCTGCCAGTAAGATGGAGGCGCGTATCTTCCGACACAGATCGGGGTCAAGGTCTGCAGGACGGACCTGGGCTGCGTGAATTCTCCAGGTATGTTCTTCGATCTCATCAATTTGAACACCGAGACTTTCTAAGAGGGCTTTCATAGCGTAAACATCACGAATGAGTGGGATGTTCCTTAAGATAACAGGTTCATCGGTTAACAAACAGGCAGCCAGAAGAGGAAGCGTGGAATTTTTATTTCCTGATGGGGTAACCTCACCTTTTAGTGGAATTCCACCTTGAATGATAAATTGCTCCATAGATATCTCCTATAATATAATTGTGGGATAAAGGAAACGCTTTATATGTTAGTGCTAAAAATTGTTATTTCAGTAATCTGTGGATGGTTAGTTGGTGTGATTATAAACTATTTGTCTGATACTCTCCCATTGTATCGGAAATTGAACCATCCTTCGTGTGCTAATTGTCATGAAAAATATGAATACTTACATTATTTAATGGGAAAGAATTGTAATATCTGTGAATACAACAGATCGTATAGGTTTTGGCTGGTGATCATTTCTATGATACTAACTGTTGGATATGTTTTGATTATCCGAGACGGGACAACAGTCTTAACAATATTTGAAATCCTGGTTTTTTCATACCTGACATTGATTACCGTCATAGATCTGGAGCATCATCTTGTCTTGAATATTACGATTCTTACTGGGGTTATCGTTCTAGGGGTAATAGGGATCATCAGTCATGGTTGGAAGATTTCAATACTGGGTGGATTGGCAGGGTTCGTTATCATGCTTCTACTTTACCTAGTGGGTCAAGTTTATGGCAGAGCAATTTCGAAAAAACGCGGAATTGAGGTTGACGATGTCCTAGGTTTTGGCGACGTAAGCCTTTCCAGTGTATGTGGATTGTTGTTAGGTTTTCCTGGAGTTGTTACATGCATCGTGCTGGCAATAGCTCTTGGTGGGTTATGGAGTATTGGTACGATCATAATAGCTAGGATTAGAAAATCGCCTAATCCCTTGATGCGTTATATTGCTTATGCACCATTTATTACTCTAGCTGCAGCGACTCTATGGTTTATGCAGATTTAGATAAGTGAGGGCCTGCATTTTTTACAACAATTGGTAGGTCCTTTTCAAACTTTACGAAATTTTGAATAAATTCTTTGACAAGCATTGAACTCGTCGATAAATAGCTCTCTTTGTTTTGCCAGTTTTCCGAAGGGTCTAAAATTCTTTCAGGTATCCCCGGGCAACTAATCGGTATTTCAAGGCCAAACATCCTATCCTCCACTCGACGTTTTTTTGCAAGGTCACCAGATATTGCTGATTTAATTAACATACGAGTGTATGGCAGAGGAATTCTTGATCCTATGCCATAAGCTCCACCAGTCCACCCGGTGTTCACTAACCATACATTCACCTTATGTTCATTAATTCGTTCTAACAACCCTTGCGCGTAGACAATTGGTTCCAGAGGGAGAAAAGGGGAGGCAAAGCAAACAGAAAAAGTTGGTGTAGGAGATTTCGTTAGTCCGATCTCCGTTCCTCCTAATTTCGACGTATAACCAGACAAAAAATAATAGATCGCCTGATTAGGATTTAGGAAGGAAATCGGAGGCAATACTCCAAATGCATCTGCCGAGAGGAAAAAGATATTCTCCGGGTGGCCGCCTGCTCCTCGAACGATTCTGTTTGGAATATAGGATAGAGGGTATGCGCCTCTTGTATTTTCTGTCAGACTGACATCATTGTAATCAATATCATTCGTCCCAGGCGTAAATTTAACATTCTCGATAACACTGCCAAACTTTTCAACCGCGTTCCAAATAATAGGTTCAAGGTCTGGATTCAAACGGATCGTTTTTGCATAGCAACCACCTTCAAAGTTGAAAACGCCTGTAGGAGACCAACCATGTTCATCATCACCTATCAATCTTCTCTCAGGATCGGAGGATAAAGTTGTCTTCCCCGTTCCTGAGAGTCCAAAATATAGAGCGACATCATTATGATTTCCAACGTTGGCCGCACAGTGCATCGGGAGGACGCTTTTTTGGGGCATATGATAGTTCATTACTGTAAAAACGGCCTTTTTCACTTCCCCTGCATAATGAGTACCACCGATGAGGATTTCGTGTTGTTCGAAATTTAGGACGATAAAAACATCAGATCTTAAATGATACTTTTGAGGATCAGCAAGGCAATCTGGGGCATGATAGATGGTATAACAATCATTATTAAGGAAGTTGTCAGGCAGAAATAAATTTTTAGCAAAGAGCGCATGCCAGGCCTTAGGTGTGATAAGCCGAAGAGAAAGACTGAATAATATGTCCGTCCCAACTCTCAGATCTTCAACAAATATCCTTCTTTCGCTTAAATGGTTAGTGACTAAATCCTTTAAATTCTCATAATCCGTCGATTCAAGCTTGTGGTTGATATCACCCCACCAAATTTCTCCAATTCCAGGAGTGTTGACTATGTATTTATCTTTTGATGCTCGTCCTGTGTTGTTGCCGGTTGAAACAACAAATGCGCCTGAATTGGATAACTCTCCCTCATTCCTAATAATAGATTCCTTGACAAGTTGCGAGGTTGATTGTTGATAGATGATTTCTTTAGAGTGGATGCCGCTGTGTTTCAAACTAACATCTAAGTTTTGGAAATTATTCATAATTAATAACCTCCGATTATTAAAACATTAATTCTTCGGGTGGAGTCTATTTTATTAATTCTGCAACAAACTAATAAAGTGAAAATTCAAAAGAAAATATTGAACAATGATCAAGGACTAGGAATATTTCGATAAGTTTTGTTTGATTTCATTTAAGTTGTCTGCGAGACTGCCAAGAACACCATTAACAAACCTAGGTGTGGAATCGGATCCGAACAACTTCGCAAGCTCAATGGCTTCATTGATCACTACTTTGATTGGTGTCTCGGAATCATATGCCATTTCCCATAAAGCGATTCTTAGGATATTCCTATCAATTACTGCCACCTGATCGAAAGGCCATTCTGGTGCATATTTTGAAATTTGTTCATCAATATTTTGTATAAGAGGGTAGACGCCGCTTACTATGCTTTGTGAAAAACTAATTAAATTCTCAGCCAATGGATTCTCTTCCATGCGGTTGGCGAAAATGTAACCTACTTGATGGTTTGATTGATCGTATTCGTAAAGTACTTGCAAGGCGACACTGCGTGCCCTGGTTCGAGGTTTCATGCCTGTGCTGCACTGAAATGAATATCTTCAATATGAATGTTTATTTTACCCACTTCCATGCCAACCATTTCTGATATTGCTCTGCCAATTTGAGCTTGAATATTATGGCTAACATCACGAACATTGACATCATTATTTACCACTAAATATATATCAGCATAGACTGTGTTGTTCTCTACAACGATCTGAACCCCATCTTGTTTGTGGGTTGAAAATAACCTTTTTACATCAGTAGGTGCGTCCACTAATCCATATACACCTGGTACACCCAGAGCAGTCAGCTTGGCAATTGATGTAAGAACATCTGGAGCAATCGTTGTTTTTCCTTGAGGTCTTGTTTCTTCTTTCATGGTACCTCCATACCTTGTTTAGCTCACCATATTATAACTGATAATGATGCGTCACCCAATTTCCGACATGTTTGAAATGGAACTGATAAAACGCAAAGATCTACTTGCGATCTCAGGCAAATCCTGAGCTAAAATCATACAATGCGGACTTTCCGGGTAGAAATTCAGTTCCTTAGTTTTAGAACTTACATTCTTAAGGATGTAAAATCCAGCGTCTTTGGAAATTCTTGAATCCTGCCCCCCAATATATATTGATATAGGTTGATGAATTTGAAGCAATTCAGATCTAACCAACCCTTGCAATTGATACATCTCAGCAGATGCCCTTACAGGATTGACTTTGTACCCTTTCCACTTCAAATCACCCTCCGGTCTCGTCTTTTTTATTTCTTGTATGAGATATCTTAACACCATTGATATCCAAAGGTTCTTGACAGAAATTGCCGGTGAATAACATAAAACCCCGATAACTTCAGGGTGGATTGCGGCCATATGAAGTGATAATAAGGCGCCCATAGATTCTCCTCCAACAAGGACTGTTGGACAGATACTCTTGATAAAATGGTACGCTTTCTCAACTTCATCGATCCATTGCTGGAAAGATGTATTGTTTAATTCGGTGGGAGTAACACCATGACCTGGTAAAAGCGGAGCATGAATAGTGTAGCCAGCGTCTGAAAAAATATCGGCCAGCAATCGAACCTCTGTCGTTGTTGCTGTAAATCCATGTATCAAGAGAACCCCAAATTGATTTCCTGTATATGTGAAGGTGTCTCCATCTAATTCGGCTCGTACGAGGTATTCAGTGCCCATTAATCACCTGCTAACATTGGGATGGTGGTGACAGCATGCGGCATGACAGCTAAAGTTTTTGTCCGATCAAAGTAAGATAGAAGTTTTGATATATCAGGCTGCGTGACAGGTGTAAACATGCATTTTTGAGCTAACTCTGGTTCAAGAGTTGATAGTAAATGGATATTTACCCGGGATGCAATTTTAGCGATTTGAAATGCTTTATGAGGGCCAACACTGAATCCGTCATGACCGAATCTAATCATGACTTCATGTGGGGAGGGAGAGTCGTGAAGGAATTTTTCAAATGCAATATTTCCAAGGCCTTCCCGGCAGCTGGCAATCAGATATACATCGCCGCCATCTTTGGTTACCGAAGCAGCATTTGTAAGAGCTTTTTGAGACTGGTATAAATTGATATCCTTTGGGTATCCGCCGGCGGAGGCAATGACGCAATCAAACAGATTGGGTACTTCAATCGAGCAAATTGCGGAGGACAATTTTACCCCCCTGGACATAACATCTGAAGGATCACCCCAGAGGATATGAACAATCTGTTTTTCAGAATTTAATATAACGTTAAGCGCGTAGTCTACACCAATAATCGCGCCAATTTCATCCACGTCAATCCTGCAAAGATTATTGCAAACATTTCCAGTTTTCGAGTTTTCATCAATCAAATGGATATGGTTCGCATTGATGGTTTGGCGGGAAGTAAGCCCAATTGAAGCGCTTTTTACGCCGCCAGAAAAACCCATAAAGTGGTGCGGCTCTATATTTCCTACCACGATTTTAATATCCGCAGAGTAATAGCCATTGTTTATATATATTGGCGTTCCGAGCTTTGACGTTCCTATATATTCCAAATCATCAACTGAATCGCAATCATGACTAATAATTTGATATTGATTTATGATTTTCTCGGGTAGGACCTTGTGAAATTCCTCCGGCGACATAGGGGAATGAGTGCCTGTAGAGATAAAAAAGGTGATGTTCTGTTGCAGGATTCCATTCTTATGCAAATAATCTAATAAGGGGGGTAGCAAAATGTCATGAGGAACAGGCCGAGTTTTATCATTTATTGAAATTGCAATAGTCTTTGCGTTTTTTATTAATACTTTGTCCAATTTATCAGGTGAGTTCCCAATGATTTCGGTAACTGATTTCAGAGGATCCGCCATGGGCTGTATTAGATGAGTATCTATGATGAGAGGCATCAATCCAGGTGGAGTAGAAAATTCCAAGCGCTCTAAGTCATAACCAAGGAATAATTTGTTCATTATGTCAGGAACTCCACGGGCGGTAACGGATCAGATGACCTCCCAAAAGCCATTCAGGTTTAAGGTCTTTTTGCCTTTGATAAGAATCGTTGGATTTATTCTGATCCCAATTATTCGTTCCAAAGGAAGGTCTAAGCCCGCGTTGGTCTACTGTTATAGAATCTCCGCAAAATAAAATACCTTGATCTTCAATGAAAAAGGATAGATGGCCTGGGGTATGACCGGGGGTGGAAAGCACTTTGATATTAGAAAAGCAAGATAAAGGGTTACTTGGTGAGATGTAATGATCTATATTATAAGGGAGGTTGCGAAATAGGGGAGAGATAATTCCATACATCAACTTTTGAATACCCATCGGATTGACCTGGCGCGATGGCTTTCCGATTTTGACAGCTAGCGCTTCAACCTCGGAACAAAATACTTGGGTAGTGTAATGTTTGGAGAGGTAATGCAATCCCCCTGTATGGTCTCCATCTGCATGTGTAAGCACAATTGGCAGCAGGGAATCCGCTTGTAGAATGGATGAAAGCTTTCTAAAGATCAAACCGGAAAACCCGGACAGTCCGGTATCCACCATAAGGCGACGTTCCTTACTTGTAAAAAGGTAAGCGTTGACAGACATACAAGAATAGACTGAAATATTAGAAGGAAGTTTCATAATATGCGCATAGCCAATTATATATCTCTTGTTTTAGATATTATAATAACAATAATTGAATATTACGAATTGGAGAAACTATGATTGATTCGACGATTGAGTTAATTCGTTCTGCGCATAATACTTTAAAAGAATATAATTATCAATTACGACCGGTAATAAATGGATATACCAATCGGACATTGTATATTAACGTTGATAATTTATCTATAACCGAAAAGCCTGTATCTTCAGAAATGAAACGCATATTTACCGGGGGTAGAGGTTTCTGTTTATGGTTGTTATGGAATGCGGTTACAAGTGATACAAAATGGGACTCCCCCGAAAATGAATTGGTCATTGCAGGCGGGCCAATTGGTGGCATTACTCAATATCCTGGCAGCGGGAAGGCGACAGTTGTAACTGTCTCACCTTTAACCCATTCGGTAATCGATTCTAATAGTGGGGGGTACTTTGGTCCATATTTGAAATTCGCTGGATTTGACGCTTTGGAAATCCAGGGAAAGTCTGAAAAGGAGATTGTAATATTCATTGATGGGGATTCGGGAAAAGTATGCATAGAAGAAGCGCCTTTAGAAGAATTGGATACCCATATTATTAATCGTCAACTGACAGAGCTTTATGCTGAAAACGAGAAGCAGAAAAAGGGCATTTCAGTAATATCAGCGGGGCAAGCAGCGGATCATGTGCCGATAACTGGATTAAATATCAGTTTCTATGATACGCGCAGGAAAGCAATACGAATTAAGCAAGCTGCGAGGGGTGGTGCTGGTAGAGTTCTGCGAGATAAAAGAATTAAGGCAATCGTGGTGAAATACTCCAACATTTCCGGTGATAGTAATGGCGTGGCAGATATGGAATTGCTTCGTAAGGCTGGTAAGAGGATCAATAAAGAGATATCTGATTTTGACGCAATACAAAACAATATGCGACAAATAGGAACGCCATACCTTGTGGGTGTGATGAATGATTACGACCTCCTTCCAGTCCATAATTACAAATTTGGCGCTACGCCCGAATCTAAAACTATCACAGGGGATATTTGGCACAAACAATTTGATCTATCTGCTCCTGATGGATGCTGGTATGGTTGCACGCTCGCCTGTGCTCACCTGGTTCCTCACTACCATCTAAAGACAGGCCCTTATGCTGGTGAAACAGTCATCGTGGATGGTCCTGAATATGAGACACTGGGCGGGTTAGGGACAAATATTGGAATTTATGATCCACAAGCAATTTTGGAAATGAATTTTTATTGCGATACTTATGGAATAGATACAATATCATTGGCAAATTCGGTTGCCTTTGTCATGGAATGTTATGAGAATGGCATAATTGATAGTGAAATCACAAGGGGATTGGATCTAACTTGGGGAAACTATGAAGCTGTAATGGAAATGATCCATCAGATGGCTCGAGGAGAAGGTTTTGGTCTTCAGGTTGGACAGGGCATCCGGGCAATGAAGAAGGATTTTGTTGAAAAATACCAGGCGAATGTAAATTTTTTGCAGGATATCGGAATGGAGAGTAAAGGTCTTGAATTCTCTGAATACATGACAAAGGAGTCTTTAGCTCAGCAAGGAGGTTATGCCCTCGCTAACAAAGGCGCTCAACATGATGATGCCTGGTTGATATTTATTGATATGGTGCACAAGCAATTGCCTACATTTGAAGCAAAAGCTGAAGCGCTGCACTATTTTCCTGTCTGGCGAACCTGGTTTAGTCTGCATGGGCTGTGCAAACTTCCGTGGAATGACATCATACCTGAATCCAATAAAACGGCAGATGAGCCAGCAAAAGTGCCGGAGCATGTAGAGAACTATACCTGGCTTTACGAAGGAGTTACCGGGATCAAAGTCACACCAGAAGATCTTATGCTTCAATCAGAACGAGTATATAATTTTCAGCGAGTATTTAATCTTAAGTTGGGTTTTGGAACACGGGAGTATGATTACCCTCCATACCGGGCAATGGGGCCGGTCACAGAAGAGGAATATGTTTCAAGGCAGGATCGATATGATAAAGAATTATGTGAAGATGTTGGTATTGATACCAAAGATCTATCTACTTTTGAGAAAGTAAGTGCAATCAGAAAATACAGAGAAGGTCGATATGAGAAATTAGTCGATGCTGTATATAAACGTCGCGGTTGGAATAAACAGGGGATTCCTACTTTGGAAACCGCCAAACGATTAGAGATAGATTTTCCAGATTTAGTGAGGCTACTAACAACAAAAATTAACTAAAAAAAAGGGCTGGCACCATGGTGGATGCCAGCCCTTTTTAATTGAATTTTGCTATTCTAAGGTAGAACCCAATAAGAGATTTCATCCAAGACCGCTGTTAATCTGACTGTTTCCTTAGGCCCTACATATAATCCGATGTAACCCTGATTGAAAGTTGTGTCCTTGATCGTGTCAACAAGGACACCATTGACATACAGCTTTAATGTCACTACCTTTTACCATGACACCGATCCGGTTAGTTTGGTTGGAGCCGGTTAGGATGGCATCATCCTGTTGCCAGTTAGCTAATACTGTCATTGTGTCGATATTCCATTTACGCAAAGCATATTTTCCGTCACATGTAATACCATAAAGATATCCCCGGTCTGCTAAAGATAGATTTGGCACCCTGAAGAATAGTCCAAACTGGTCTGCTCCGGAGCATGCACTCATTTTTCCAGTGAGTTCCAGGTAAAAATTAGCAGCTTTTTGACCCGACAACCGCCATCCATTTTTGGATGTAAGCCCGGTCATTTGAAGTGTTCCATTTCCCGCTTTGAGATCTACATATGTGTCTAACCCCAATGGCCAATTGTTGCCGTTTTCAAAGGTATCCTTCCATGTTGGCGCTCCTAGCGTGAGAGCAGGATCATCTGCCGTCTGAGTGGAGGTAGCAGCTGGTCCAGTAGTCGCCTGTTGATTTTGACTGGTTGGAATCGGTTCAAGTGTACTTGGCGGATTACCTTCCACGGGCAATGGTGCGGGAGTAGAAAGAAATATATCTTCGCCAGGTGTACTGGTCGCTACCTGGCCAATTTCTAGAGATGGCGTCTCTTCGATAACGGGGGCATCCGTTGCCCTCTCCGTGGGAATTTCCGTTGGAGGTATTTCTTCAAGGGTCGGTGTTGCTTCTACAATTGGTACCTCGGTTTCAGTTACCATTGCCGTCAATATTTGGACAATTTCGGTTTGCATGGCTGCATCAGAGGCTGGGCGCGAATTTGGCAAGACTGAACAGGAAGAAAGAGTTAGGATTGTTATTATCATCGGGATTAATACAAAAGTTATATTTTTCATAAGACACCTTTTCGCTATTGATATTAATGAGAAATTGCAAGAATAATGCCTACTCAGAAAATGGCGTTTCCACCGATAAGATATATTTAATGGCACAATGGTTGCATGAATTTAATATAATACGGATGCCATTGAAGACCGCTATACCTATGTACGGAAAAGATCTGGGTAAACAAATATCGTAGTAATGCTAAGAAATTTTTTATATTGTAGAATTATCAGTCAAAGGAAAATCTGATTTTCGAGTGAAGCGCTTCGTTTATACCTCAGGAGGTACTTTCTCTCTGATCGAAATGATAATTTCAAAGGCGAGAATATGATCATTAATGGATTAAAAATAGAACCTGGCGCAGATTTGACATATGCAAATCTCGCGAAAGCAAAAATGAGCATGGCGAATATTGCTGGTGCCACTCTCGTCGCGGCGGATTTACAAGATGCAGAATTACAATATGCCAAACTGGGTAACGTTAATCTCACAGGCAGTTGTATTGACCGGGTGGATTTATCAGGATCCGATATGTTTTCTGTCAATTTTATGGGAGGCATTGGGAGGAGCGCAGTGTTTATTGGATCTAATCTGAATGAGACGAAAATGATCCTTGCAGACTTGTCTGACGCAATGTTGAGCAATGCTCAATTGAATAATGCTGATATACGAGGAATATGCCTGGTGAATGCTAATCTCCACAGTGCAAACATTACAGCTTCACGGATGGATTTTTGTGATTGCAGTCAAGCTAATATGGACAAAGCGGATATGACAGGAACCAGCTTGACCGGTGCACAAATCATCAGGGCTAGCGCGCGTTGGGTCATATTCAATGGGGCTATTTTAAATCTTGCTAATGTCTCTTGGACAAACTTTTTTTATGCTAAATTTATCGGGGCGAGTTGTTTCCGTGCTAATTTCTCGAATACAAATATGATCAATGCCAATTTGACGGATGCAAATTTGATGAATGCAAACTGTTTTGGAACCAATTTCCAAAAAGCCAAGTTTATTAATGCTAATTTGGATGGGGCAATTCTTTCTAAAGCAAACTTGCGAGATGCGGATGTCTCGTTAGAGCAGTTATCATATGCAAAAGAGTTGGTTGGAACTATATTGCCGGATGGAACCATTCATCAGTAAGATATGAAATTATAATAGTTGCGTGAGCGCTTTTACTAACTTGTTGAGTTGGTCTAACTTCAATTCAGAACTATTTTCAGATACTACGATCAAAATTGAATATTGATTAAGAGCATTGACATAAATAGTGTGAGTTTCACCCCTTATTTGAGAATAGAGAAATTGATCCATTTTGAGTAAACCAAGCGCCCTCTTCCCAAAATTGAAGGCAGAAGCGCAAACACCCCCTAAAAGCGATTCATCAATAATGTCTTTATATACGCCATTTTTTATAAAACCATCGATGCCGGAAATTGCCGCTACCTCAACGCTGTCAAACGCTTTGATAAATTGATTGAGTATTAGGTTGGTTTTTTCGGATGTATCACCGGAGGCTTCCTCAATGAAGATGCTTTCTGATACATCTCCCTGATTCAGTTCATCCAGTCTCTTAGCGCCTTCCAGCAATAAACCGGACCAGTTCCTTCGAATGGAAACCTCAGGTGATTCCTCATCAATTTCCAAGACAAATTCACCTTCATCCCACGACAAAACTTTATATATCGCCTCTTCACCTTTGATTTGACCAAGGTAGGCGTGAACAACAGCTCCATCTTTGAAATAGATCACTGCTTCTTTACCGTTGGAGATCATTTTTGCTGATGCCGTTTTCTTGTCCTGGCAGTTTACCTGGATAATGTCGGCCACTGACATGTCCCTTAAATTACCCTGCAGACCCATAGCGACCTCCTAGATGGTCCATTTCCTGGTTATTTCACTAATAACTTTTTTCATAGTTCTTTTGTAAGTTATGGATTTATTAGGCAAGATCACAGCAAGAAAAAACAAAGTGGAACCAGCATTGAATGGGCGAATAACGAGACGTTTCCCACTACTGTCGTTGAGGCTTACCTCTTCCAACTGCCCCATATTCAAATGATCTTTCGTTTGTAGAACTGTTTGCTGAATCCGTGAAACCGTTGCTGCTGTTACGTCTGTATCTTCTGTGTCATCACTTGAGGAAGCAATCGGCAATCCAGAATCATCAGTAAGAATAGTGCAGTTAAAACCACTCGATCGGTTAATTTCGGTAAAAAGGTTTTTTAATAGCAATGGGGTTAATGTTGTTTTCTCTTCCATATCCTCACCTATTGTTACATAGTTTCCCTTTGAATGTTTGCCACGACGCTAGAAATGATCGCCTTCAGTGTATCAAATACACCCTGGCCAACATTGGCGACCGCGGTTGTCGTTTTATATTTTTGACAGCTTAATATATTTTGCAGAAAGGCAGCTGGTAATGCATTTGGCAGGTCTTGCTTATTTAATTGGACTACAGTTGGTAAATTATCTGGTGAAAGGTCAAGGGTGGTAAGATGCTTTTTCATATTTTGCCAGGATTCCAAGTTTTCATTGATCCTATTCGCCCCTGAATCTGCAACGAAAACAACCCCATCTGCACCACGGAGAACCAACCGACGGCTGGCTTCGTAAAATGCCTGTCCTGGTACTGTGTAGAGTTGTATTTTTGGTGTCAGTCCATTGATCTTTCCTAATTCCAATTGCAGGAAGTCAAAATAGAGAGTGCGGTCTTCGTATGTCTTGAGGGAAACAAGATCGCCTCTACGTGAAGGGTCTATCTTTAAATGAATTTGCTCCAGATTTGTTGTTTTTCCACTCAAAGCCGGTCCATAATAAACAATCTTTAAATTGATTTGGCGGAGCTGCCAATTAATAAACATCCAATTATTCCTTCCAGATCTGATCCAAGGCATCACCAAATAGATTTGGCAAGTCTCCATTAGTCTCTGTTTGGTTAAATGCTTGCAGATCGCCATTCAGAGAATCCACATCTATTGTAATTTCCGCTATGCCTGCGGAAGATTTCTGGATCAGTTTCCTAGCCCAACCTAATGGCGTTTCTTTTGTGAAGAGAACCAGAAGGATTAAGTGTTTACCCGCTTCTGTGATGATGATATGAGTTTTTTTTCCTTCTCGCAGTACCATTTGATAATCTTGATACTCTTCAGTTAATCTGGCAATCTCTTCTGAAGCAGCCAGGTCAGCGGCAATCAGAGACCCCATTACTGCCGAGTCGATTCTTCCTTTTTCACCCATCGATGTGACAAATTGCCCGGAAGTATCCACCAAAAGCAGGTATTTCGCAGGAATCATCTCAAATAATTTGCGCAGATCCCCCTCAATTGCCGATATTTGATTTACCGATAAAGAAAAACCACTTCTCAATCTAATCAAATCCGAACCTTCATTTGGGTCTGGCATCTCTCTCTCCAATGTTTAGAAATTTATTAAACGATCAATTTCATCTGATATTGTTTCGTTATCGACATCATCGAATACTGGAACATCTGGATCGGCATCACTACTAAGTATTGCAGTTTCCAGATTAAGGGCTGCCTGACGTGCATAATACCAGACAGTTCCAAGTTTGTTGTAGAAACGGCCCTTGTCTATTATGATGATTAGAATAAGAACCATTCCAATATTTAAGGCGTACAGGTCAGTACTTTTTCCTTCTCTATAAGACAAATTTAGTACTCCTTCTATATCCAATTCCTTTCCTGCTTCCAGCAGCGTCGCCAGGCCGCCGCCAAGCAATGAAGTGATGGTGTCCGAGGCGATCCCCTCAATCGCCCCAGTGGAGATCAACACGCGACCGACAGGATCACTAAGCATGATGCATCTGGCGTTGACATTATTACGTAACTTGATGATTTCTTCATTGCATTTTGAATATTGGTGTCTCGATAAGCTGAAATGACCAAGATCCTTGTTGCGCGCAGGTCCCAGAATTTCTTCTATGATCGTAAAGAGCTGACGCGCATCTATTGGTTTTTGTAAAAAATGTAGATTGTCTTTGTTACCCAATGGAAAATCGTCCGGTATTGAATTGTAGCCTGTTAGGATGGTGTGTACGGATGTCAGAATCGATTTCGGTTAATAAAGACAGCAGGTTGGGGTTATCCAAAAGATGTTCTGAATCAGCAAGAATCACATCCACGCTACCCTTACTCATAATTTCAGCGGACATAACAGGGTCTGGCGCCAATTCGATTTGGAGGTTAGGATCATAACCAATAAAACTTTTCTGAATGATCGATGCAACTAATTCGTCCGGTTCGATTATTAGAATATGTTTTTTTGCCATTTATCCACCTGAGGATGCAAAGTTGAATTGCAAGTATCATTTATTATACTATGATGAAAGAAAGACATTTTGTAAATTATTTACAAAATATTTACCCCAATTTCATAGGTTTTCGGATTGTAAAACTTATTATTACATATTAAAGGAATTTCTATTATCAAAGGAGTAATTGAAATTCGATTGAACACAAGTGAAAATATAAATGAGCAGTCCATCTTTAGATCAGATCGTAGGTTGGCATTGATAACTAACCTTGGCAAAGTTGTTGCTGTAGTAGGGCAGGTTACAGATGTATTTGAAGGTATATCAAAAGATGGCGTACATCATATATTCTTAAACTTTAGCAACTGGAAGGGCAGATGTTTTACGATTGTACTCTGGGCGGATGCCTATCTTGAGTTCAAAGAAATTTATCAGAACATTAAAAATATAGTAAATCGATGGGTTTTTGTAAAGGGAGTTATAACAAGTTATAAGCATCGTCCTCAATTTGTTGTTTCAAATAGGAGCGGATACGAACTATTAAATAACGAAGACGAAGCTAATAAAGGCTGAACAATCGCAATATAATTGAAAATTCTCATAAGGAAGCAATACCTGTTATTGCAAAAAGTGGACACCAAAGTGACAGTGTGAATATTGAAACATCTTCGGAAGATCTCGAAATTGCACAATTGAATAATTCGAATCTCGTGATAATAGATAAAGGATCTAATAAAAGAATGGAAGCTTACAACCTTGCCATCCAACTAAAAATAAATGAACTTTTTTCTGTTGGTGTTGTGGATGGGGAGACGGAAAACTTGGCATTCCGAAAACTGAGAAGCACATTCATTGCCAAACTTCCAGAAAATGTATATCATAGTTAAAGGATATCAAATCGAAATCACAGGAATAGACCATGAGGCTTGAAAACAAAACGATCATTATCACCGGTGGCGCTGCTGGCATTGGAGTGTCTATTGCCAAAAAAGTTGTGGATGAAGGTGGGAAAGTTATAATTTGGGATATTAATGAACCCGCAATTGCAAATAAACAATTTCTATTTCAAAAAGTAGACGTTACGGACCGATCAGATATCAAACTGGCGATTGATGAAATATTACAAAAGCATATTTCCATAGATGTACTAATCAATAATGCTGGCATATTGGTTGATTCTCAGCTTGTGAAATGGAAAGACGGGCATGTCGCAAAAGAAATGTCCGCCGAAGAATTTCAACGGGTTATTGATGTAAACCTCACTGGTGTATTTAATTGCACTCAGGCAGTTGTACCGCACATGATTGACAACAAAGGTGGTGTGGTATTAAATGCGGCTTCCGTGGTCGGTATTTACGGAAATTTTGGCCAGACGAATTACGTTGCTTCAAAGAGTGGAGTGATCGGGATGACCAGGGTCTGGGCGAGAGAGTATGGTCGATATGGGATACGAGTCAATGCTGTTGCGCCGGGATTTATTGCGACAGAAATGATTCAAAAAATGCCTGAGAGCGTGCTCACCGAGATGAAAACCCACACGCCTTTGGGCAGGTTGGGCACGCCAGAAGACGTAGCCAATCTGTACGCGTTTCTGGCATCCGATGAAGCCTCGTTTATCCATGGCGCTGTGATCAGCGTCGATGGTGGTATTGTTATTGGCACTTAATGCGCATAGCTATAATATAATCATCTATTCCAACGTGCGATAGGGTAGGGCTATTTAAATCGTTTTGCAACCGCACGGATGTGCTCAGGGTTGCTTCCGCAGCAACCGCCAAATATGCTTACACCTTCATCGACAAATTTTTGTGCATAATCGGCCATGGTTTCAGGTGTTACATCATACACAGATTCTTCATTTTCAAGATGGGGTAAACCCGCATTCGGTTTTGCCATTAATACAAGGTCGTCATTCTCAGTTTTCATCTCCTGAATAGCAACGAGAGATTCAGTAAGCGTTCTGCCGCAGTTTACTCCAATAAGGGCAATTCCAAGAGGCCACAGCTCCTGTACAGCCTGGCGTGGTTTTACTCCCATCATCGTACGTCCATGGGTATCGAAACTCATTGTGACGAGGATCGGCAGGTTGGTAGATGCCTTGGAGGCAATAATCGCTGCTTTCGCTTCATCAATGGAACTCATTGTTTCAATAAGAATCGCATCAACACCTCCTGCGTCAAGTGCTGATATTTGTAAGGAAAAACCTGAAATAGCTTCCTCGTAAGATAAATCGCCTAGTGGAGCTAATAAATGTCCGGTAGGTCCTACATCCCCAAAAACAAATTTGTCAGCCCCGGCAGCCTTTTTAGCCAGTTCCGCTGCTTTATGATTGATCTCACTAACTCTGCCTTCAAGATCTTTTGAACGTAATTTAACGGGGCTGCCCCCAAAAGTATTCGTCAAGACAATATCAGCGCCAGCTTCCAGGTAGGATAAATGATGTGCAATGATTGCGTCAGGATTCTCGATATTCCATAGTTCCGGTGGATAGCCGGCAGGCAATCCGGCTTTTTGTAGTTGTGTGCCGGTAGCGCCATCAGCGATTAATACTTTTCCAGCGTTCAAAGCAGATAAAAAGTTCATTAATCCTCCAATATTAGCTAAAGGTACATTTTACAATACAATCCGTAATCATGTTTTATCATGATGGAATTCTCATAAACAGGTTGAAGATGTAAATTTCAATCTTCAACATCCCCTTCAAAAACTTCCCAGTAGCCCTTATCCAATTCATCATCAGCCAGATGCGCATAGCGTTGAGTGACAGCTATGTTCTTATGCCTCGCCAGGTCTTGCGCTAGTTTAAGATTGCCCGAAGATTGCAGGACGCGTGTTACAAAGTAATGTCGGAAAGAGTGAGGGGTAATGGTCCCAACAGCATCTTTCCCTAAAAGTTTTTCGACCCATTCTGTCACAATATTCCTTCCAGTGGTCGTTGTGATGGGTTTAATCTGTTTCCCTGCCCCTTTATCGTGACGAGCAAAAACGGGTAAAGCCCCAATATTGATGCTTGATCCACGATCAAGCTCTGCGCGTAGCTTTAAATATTTTTGTAATGCCTGTTGCGACCGGCGGGAGAACCTCACTACCGCCTCGCGATTGCCCTTTCCGATAACCAAAGCACGTCCTTCGTTCCAATCGATGTCGCCGCGGCGCAAATTGCACGCTTCGTGGACCCGCAATCCAGTTTCGCCCAATGTGATTAGAAAAGCTCTGTCACGCAATAACCTCAATTTATCGCTTGATTCAAGTCCTTCGGCGATTGGGAATGATTCAATTTGGTTCAGGATACTTCCGATAGAATCTTTTGGGAATTGCGGCAACCTTACACCCGGTTTTCTTGATCGCTGTTTGATTAGCAGCCTTATTTTCTGAAGGTTTACCTGTGTTTTATTGTCTGCTGAAAGGAATTCGAAAAAACCTGTGATCGCTGTTAGATATAGCCTTTCTGAGGAAGGAGCATGAAATTTCAATGATTGTATGACCCAATTGATGGTGTCTTCCTGTAAATCATAAACTTCGCATTTCTCTGGAGAAATTTTATGAGCCTTCAAGACTATCAAGAATTGATTCATTGCGTTTCGATACGTGCGAAAGGTATTATCACTCCGTGAACGTTGTATCATTTTCAAATAAGAATCAATCGAATGAACCAAAGAGGAAGTCATATCAAATCCAAGAATTGCTTATGATAATAGTACTTATCGAAACCATACAATAATATTACATTAAATAAGTCAATATGACAACCCCTGCTCTCTCCACAATGTAATATGTGAGCTAAAAAATGCCTGTTTATTAACTTCTATTTTTCGTGGAACTTGTTCCAGGCACCAACCCAAGGTGTACCAATTCTTGATCTTTCTGTCACTTTAACCCCCGATAATTTTTGGCCGATTTTTGCAGCTGTCATCGCAATCGATGACCAATTGCCCGATTCCAACGCAATGAGTATTTCATTGCCCTGAATTCCAGCCCAGCTCCACTCCATCCGAAATCGATCTGCTTTTACCCAGTAATCACGTTTTTCCCATGCTAAAACAGACCGCTCTACATTCTCATGAATAGCTAGAAGGCTAAGCCCAATATACGCCACTAAATCATAACTATGCGCATCCGGCTCTTTTTGTTTCATTAATTCCCTTAATCCTGCCACTATACCGCGGGAAAGCGTATTTCGTTCCTTACCTGTGCCGTTGATGTTGATCACTCTGGACAATGTTTTTCTCCTATGATGCATGCTATTGTAAATGATTATAAGCATTATTGACTAGCTTCTTCCTTACGCTTATAATACCAAATCGTCGGGGAAGTGCTGGAATTGGCAGACAGGCATGACTTAGGATCATGTGCCGCGAGGCGTAGGGGTTCAAGTCCCCTCTTCCCCACAAGATAAATAATATATTTGGAAGGATCGTAAATTGAAAATTGAAACTGAATCTCGGGATGATCATCAAATCAAACTTATTGTAGAACTGGAACAGGAATTATTAGAACGTAAAATGCATAAAGCTGCGCGTCATATTTCAGAGCACAATAAATTTCCAGGTTTCAGGCCTGGTAAAGCGCCTTATGAAGTCGTTTTACGGACTGCCGGCGAAGAAAGAGTGAAGCAGGACGCGATTGAAATGCTTGTAGATGAAATCTATCCAGAAGCATTAAAGGAACAAGATATTGAGCCAGGTGCAGTTGGTACATTGGAAGAGATCATCAGCACTGATCCTCCGAAGTTTTCATTTATTATTCCCCTCAAACCTTCTGTAGAGCTTGGAGAATATCAATCTGTCCGTATTTCTTATGAATACCCTGGCGTATCCGATGATGATGTAAACACTGCAATAGATCGGTTCAGAAATTCTTACTCCACATTCGAACCAGTGGATCGCCCTGCTGATGTAGATGATGTCTTGAGCTTTACATATTCTGCATTCAGCGTTACTTCTGAAGGTGAAGAACCTGTATTTGAAAACAGGCCTTTGCAAATAAGAATTTTGAAAGATGATGAGACTAGGGAAGCTGAATACCCTTTTAACGGTTTCTCTAAGAATTTCTTAGGCGCAAAAGAAGGTAATGAGAAAGACCTGGAATATACATATCCTGAAGATTATTCGCGACAGGATATAAAAGGTAAAAAAATTCATTATCATTTGAAGATTGATAGTGTAAAGAAAGTTGTTCTGCCAGAGATTACTGAGGAGTTTATAAAGAATTTTGGCGAATTCGAATCAATTGATGCATTCAAAGCAGAAATAACCAAGCAGTTAGATGCAAATAACATGGCTGATTATGACTATCAGTTTTATAAACAGGTCATTGATAAGATCAAAGAAAGCGCGAAGATAAAATATCCACCTCAATTTCTCGATGAGGAAAAGGAAGAAGTATTAAAAAGTATAGAGCATGATCTTTCTCACCAGAATATGGATCTACAGTCTTACTTGAAGATTCGACAATCGACGGTAGAGGATTTTATGGAGAAAGAAGTCACTCCATCTGCTATCGAACGTCTGGAACGGTCCTTGATCCTGAATGAAATATCAAAAGCAGAGAAGATTGAGCTGACGGACGAAGATATGCAAGCGAGTTACACTGAAACACTCAATGAGATGGCTGGATCCAAGGAATTTGAAAAACTTACCAAGAAAAAACCCCAAAAAGAGCTAATAAATGCCATTGCCATGGAAGCAGCATCAAGGGCAATGAATCGAAGAGTGTTTGAATTATTAAAAAAGATAGCTAGTGGTGAAGCTGAGTCTCCCAAAGACGAAATAATTGAAGCAGCCGCAGAAAAAGTTACAAAAAACGAGGAGGCGGCGTCAAGTAAACCAAAACCAAAGAAAAGTAAAAAGGCAGCAGGACCTAAGGAAGGATAAAGAATGTCTCTACCAGGTATAACAAATGTAGTTCCCATGGTGATCGAAGCTTCAGGAAGAGGCGAGAGAGCCTACGATATTTATTCGCTACTACTGAAAGAGAGAATAGTATTTCTGGGTACTCCGATCGACGATCAGGTCGCAAACGTTATTGTTGCACAGCTTCTATTTCTCAACCGTGAAGATCCGGAAAAAACAATCCACATGTACATCAATTCGCCAGGCGGTCAGATATATTCCGGGCTTGCCATATACGATACTATGAAAATGATCTCCAACCCGATCAGCACGTATGCAATCGGATTTTCTGCATCATTTGGTACCGTGATCCTAGCTGCTGGCACAAAAGGCCAGCGCTACGCCCTTCCCCATGCAACCATTCACATGCACCAGCCACTTGGCGGAGCCCAAGGACAGGCAACTGATATTGAGATCCATGCTAAAGAAATTCTACGCCTGCGCGCAAGGTTAAATGAAATAATAGCGGAAAGCACAGGACGGTCCCTCGAGAGTATAGAGCATGACACTGAACGTGATTTCTTCATGGATGCAGCTCAAGCTGTTGAATATGGTTTGGTAGATGAAGTACTAAAAAACAAAAACGAACAATAAAGTTCTTCCCAACAAAATTACAAAGCCGGATAGGTTTCTATCCGGCTGAACGTTATCATCAGAATTACAAGAGGGTATTGGATGATTGATTTCGCAAAAGATGGAATTAAAGCAGTATTTTTAGATATGGATGGCGTCTTATGGAGGGGTTCCGATACCCTTGGCGATTTACCAGCCATATTCAATCGGTTTTCTGAACTGAAATTACCTGTATTATTGGCAACCAACAATGCAACCAGCACCGTGGATCAATATATTCAAAAATTGCAGAAAATAGGCGTGAATCTTGCCGAATGGCAGATTGCCACTTCCGGTGAGGCAGTAGTATATTATTTATTACAAAAATACTCTACAGGAATAAGAATTTATGTAGTCGGTATGCCAAGCTTAAAAGAAATGATCGCGGCCGCTGGTTTTATAATAGCAGAATCTGATGTCAAAGCGGTAGTTGTTGGAGTGGATCGTGATATCACTTATGACAAAATTAAAATAGCCAACCTGCTGATACGTGGAGGTGCAGAATATATCGGTACTAATCCTGACGTAACCTTCCCCACCCCAGAAGGATTGATACCTGGCGCAGGTTCAATTATCGCAGCTGTGACTGCAGCGGCTGAGCGTGAACCCGTGTTTGCTGGTAAACCAGGAAGTATTCTGATGGATCTGTCCTTTTCCAGGCTTTCTAATATTGAAAAAGAACAAATATTAATGGTCGGTGATCGGCTTGAAACAGATATTGCAGCCGGTCAATCCTTTGGATCAAAAACAGCTCTTGTTCTTTCTGGTGTTACTTCTCTGACAATGGCGGAAGCCTGGCAGCCAAAACCCAATTACATATTTAATGATTTATCTGAACTTGTTGGTGTATGAGTATACTCCCCACAAAACCACTTATTACAGATCAAACCTTACCTCAAATTGAACAGGTTCTGAACGAGTTTGGAGAAACAAAATTCAGGGCAAAGCAAATTTGGGATGGGATTTATATTTCTCAAGTGGATAGTTTTTCGTCTATTACCAATCTTTCTCTAAAACTACGTGAAAGCCTCGCTAATTATTTTCAGTTCTCGTCTCTGACCAAACTCATTGAGAAGAAATCTACAGATCACCAAACTACCAAATTTCTCTTTAATACATGGGATGAAAAGAAGATTGAAACAGTAATTATGATGTACAACACTCGCAACACCTTATGTATCTCAACCCAGAGTGGTTGTGCCATGGGATGTGTATTCTGTGCAACCGGACAGATGGGTTTTTATCGAAACCTCTCCGCCGGAGAGATCATTGAACAAGTATTATTCTGCAGTCGTAGCCTAAGAGAAATTGGTGAAAATGTGACGAATATCGTTTTTATGGGTATGGGAGAACCATTTCATAATTATGAATTGACTTTGAAAGCAATAGATCTCTTAGGCGATAATACTGGTTTCAATCTAGGCGCCAGAAGAATGACGATCTCAACGGTCGGAATCGTGCCGCAAATCGAACGTTTTGCAGATGAGATGAGGCAAGTTAACCTGGCTATTAGTTTACATTCAATTGATAATAATATTCGCTCTGAAATGATGCCGATCAATAAAAAATACCCGGTAGAAGAACTATTATCGGCTTGTGAATACTATATTCAAAAAACCCGCAGACGCATTTCTTTTGAGTGGGCATTGATCGATGGCAAGAATGATGATGTAGCTACAGCTCGTGCTCTGGCCAAGAAATTACGTTCTTTACTTTGTCATGTCAATTTGATCCAGCTCAATCCTACGCAGAAGTTTTCTGGGAAGGGTTCTTCAGGTGAAATAGCGCAAAAATTCAAAGAGACGTTAGAATTAGCAGGGATACCAGCAAGCATTCGCTTGAGGCGAGGTGTTGACATTAACGCCGGTTGCGGCCAGCTTGCATCGACGTTAAGCGAATAAAGTAGGGTAAATGGCTGAATTTTTAGACAAATGGAAATCGAGTCTTTCAAAGACCAAGAAACAAACTTTCGGGCGGATCGTAACTTTGTTTGGCGAATCCGAGTTGACTGAGGATACATGGGAAGAGCTGGAAGCTTTGCTGCTGCAATCCGATTTGGGAAGCAGAGTTACACAATCCATCATTAAATCAATGAAAGAAAAAATCAACCGGATGGGCATAACCAAATCCAGTGAGTATAAACATGTTCTCGCAGATGAGTTATCCAACCGCCTGGCCACCCAGGAGGTTAAACTTCCTGACGTAAAACCAGTGGTTATACTGGTAGTGGGGGTAAATGGCTCTGGCAAAACAACCACAATCGCCAAGCTGGGAATGTACTTTAAGCAATTAGGTTATTCGATCATGTTCGGCGCTGCAGACACATTTCGAGCCGCTGCCGTGGAGCAATTAAAAGAATGGGGATTTAGGTTGAATATACCAGTTATCGCTGGTCAGGAAGAAGCTGATCCTGGCGCGGTCACGTTTGACGCTGTC
The DNA here is from genome assembly GCA_963841805.1 of uncultured Chloroflexia bacterium. Classification (GTDB taxonomy): domain Bacteria; phylum Chloroflexota; class Anaerolineae; order Anaerolineales; family Anaerolineaceae; genus PNON01. Next base: position 378,698 of record CAWJEB010000009.1, on the reverse strand, counting down.
AGTGCTGCCAAAGCGAAAAATGTAGATTTGCTGCTTATTGATACAGCCGGCCGTCTGCATACACGTTATAATTTGATGGAAGAATTAAAGAAAGTGCACCGGGTTTGTGGAAAAGCCCTGACAGATGCACCACATTTTGTTTGGCTTGTTTTGGATGCGACAACTGGTCAAAATGCCTTCCAACAGGCAAAAGTTTTTCAACAAGCAGTCAATGTGGATGGAATCATACTTGCGAAATTAGATTCATCTGCTAAAGGTGGTATGGCTTTTGCAATTCAGGAACAGCTGAATCTTCCTATTCTATTTACCGGATTGGGAGAAAAACCTGAAGATTTTGAAGTTTTTAGCAAAGAAAAATTTGTTAATGGGATTCTATAAGATTAATGATAGAGGTATTATTATGCAGGAAATTATAAATCGTTCACAAACAGGTCTTCAGACAATTAGCTCAATCATGGAGCATCTTTGACCTCTCCGGGCAAGAAAAATTACTTACTGAATTAAAAGTTAAATCAGAAGCACAAGACCTCTGGGATGATCGTGAAAATGCCCTCGCTTTGATGAAAAAAGTGAGCGATATATCTGGGTTGATCGATAGTTGGAACGCTTTGAGGAAAGGATTTCTTGATATTTTTGAACTGGCAGAGCTTGACGATGAGAATATGCGTCAGGAACTCGAAGATACTTTAACATCACTTGAAAAAGAATTAGCCAAAAAAGAACTCACAGCCCTGCTTTCCGGGCAATATGATCAGGGCAATGCCCTATTGGCAATCCAATCAGGTGCTGGCGGTACAGAAGCCCAGGATTGGGCGTCCATGTTGATGCGTATGTATCTGCGTTGGATAGAAACCCGAGGATATAAGTCAGAAATAATAGACCTAGCGGATGGAGAGGAAGCGGGAATAAAGACAGTTACAATTGCGGTTGAAGGATTGTATGCGTATGGATATTTACGAGCTGAAAAAGGTGTGCACCGTCTTGTCCGCCTATCCCCATTCGACGCCGCCCACAGACGGCACACCTCCTTTGCCTCGGTGGAAGTTCTTCCAGCAGATGTAAGCGGTGATGAAGGCATTACCATAAATCAGGATGATTTGAAGATTGATATTTATAAATCATCAGGTGCAGGTGGCCAAAATGTACAAAAAAATGCAACAGCTATACGCATAACCCACATTCCATCCGGGTTGGTAGTAAGCTGTCAAAATGAGCGATCCCAACTTCAAAACAGGGAAAATGCCATGCGGGTTCTACGTGCTCGTCTGTTGGAAATCAAGGAAGAAGAAGATAGCAAACATCTGGCAGAGTTGCGTGGAGAATATGTTAAAACCGAATGGGGCAGTCAAATTCGTTCGTATGTGCTGCATCCATACCAATTGGTAAAAGACCACAGGACAAATTTTGAAGTAGGTAATGCCCAAACCGTTCTTAATGGAGATATCGACCCATTCATTGAATCATATTTAAGAGCTAAGAAATTGACCTAATCTAGAATCTTTGCGAGTTTTAATAATTTGATATCCAGTTCCTTTTTATGAGAAACAACCGTATCAAGGGATGTTGCTTTAATTTCTCCAGCGACCTGCCCGGTCATCACACCGAATTCATTGTTTGCAATACATTCCACAGCGGCAGCCCCAAGTCTGGTTGCTAGTATTCTATCAAATGCACCGGGATCCCCACCCCGCTGGACGTGGCCCAAAATTGTTGCCCGTAGATCAAAACCAAGCCGGTCATGATGTTTGGTGAAATATGCACTTAATGCTTCCGCGTTGTATTTGGCGCCTTCTGCTACGACAACGATTGCATGTGGTTTTCCCTTCTCGTATGCAGAACTTAGTATCTGAGCAACAGTCTCCGGGTGAGTTTCCACTTCTGGGATGACGATTGCTTCGGCACCACCGGCAATCCCGGACATCAAAGACAAGTAACCACAGTTCCGCCCCATCACTTCGATAAGGAATGCCCGTTGGTGAGAGGATGCTGTGGTTTTAAGTCTATCAATAGCTTCCAGAGCGATATTTAGGGCCGTATCCACACCAATGGTGATATCTGACCCATATAGATCATTATCGATCGTAGAAGCCACCCCAACTACCGGAAAGCCTAATTTATGCAGCGCCAGACTTCCAGTTTGTGACCCATTGCCCCCGATAACCACAACTGCATCAACTGCATTCAAATTGAGGCTTCGTATGGCTTCTCTTTGCCCTTCTGAAGTCTTGAATTCCAGGCACCTGGCGCTGCCTAGCACCGTACCTCCGCGATGGATTATTCCACCTACATCTCGAGTACTGAGGTTTATGAATATGTTATCTACCAACCCGGCGTAACCACCTTTCGCTCCGACAACCTGCCATCCATTTGCTATTCCACATCGAACTATCGAACGTATGGCTGCGTTCATTCCTGGAGCATCACCACCGCTGGTTAGTACTGCAATTTTTTTCATCGCATTCCTTTATATTTTCGAATAACTAACCCGATTATCAATATTGATTGTACTAGAAAATGATTAGTTTTCCTTATGGTATGATTAGGATAAATATAAAAAACATAGTCATTTATGCAGATATTTTAAATAATAATGGCTGATTATCGAATAAGATCTCATCCTATTCTTTCAATACCAAAACGAAAATATATAACTATCTTCTGGAACGATTCTCCAGTAAAGGCATGCGCCGGAGAAACAATATCTGCAGCGCTTTTTGCCAATGGGTTCCGTACATTTGGTGAACACAAGAAGGATGGAGCGCCGCTCGGAATTTTTTGTGCCAATGGACAGTGTTCACAATGTATGGTGTTAGCCGATGGATTTCCAGTAAAAGCCTGCATGGAGATTGTCAAAGATGGTATGCAAGTTCTGCCATTGATAGGTCTTCCTGAACTTCCAATAGTAACAAAAACACAAATCATAAATAATATCTCAGTGTGTTCGATTCCCGTCCTGATTCTAGGCGGTGGTCCTGCTGGGTTATCGGCGGCAATTGAACTGGGTAAACATGGAATCGAAACAATTCTAATAGATGACAAACAAAAATTGGGCGGCAAGCTTGTCCTTCAAACACATCGATTCTTTGGATCGATCAACGCGGTTTACGCCGGTACTCGTGGAATAGATATCGCTACTATTCTCGCAACAGAAACCGGACGATACCCATCAATTACCACCTGGTCAAATAGCGCTGTCCTCGCGGTATTCAGTGACAAAAAGGTTGGGATACTAAAGAATAATAGTGAATACGTACTTCTCGAACCAGAAGTACTCCTTGTAGCGACTGGCGCCAGAGAAAAATCACTTACTTTTAATGGGAACACTCTGCCCGGCGTATATGGCGCAGGAGCTTTCCAAACCCTGCTTAATCGAGACCTTGTAAGACCCGCAGAAAGATTATTCATTATTGGTGGAGGAAATGTTGGTCTTATTGCTGGTTATCATGCACTTCAAGCGGGAATCTCAGTGGTTGGGTTGGTTGAAGCAATGCCAGAGTGTGGAGGCTACAAGGTACATAGAGATAAATTAACGAGGATGGGTGTACCAATTTATACATCGCATACAGTTGTCAGCGCAAACGGGAAAAAGAATGTTGAATCCATCACGATTGCACGAATGGATGATAAGTTTAATGTCCTCACTGGAACCGAGCAATCATTTACATGTGATACGATCCTGGTTGCAGTCGGATTGGACCCGGTAAATGAGTTTTATCTAAAAGCTAAGGAATTTGGACTTCCCGTGCTGGCCGCAGGTGATTCAGAAGAAATCGCCGAAGCATCATCTGCAATTTTTTCCGGGAAGATCAGAGGTTTGGAAATTGCCAATTTGCTCGGTCATTCAGCCATTTCTATCCCAAACAATTGGTACACCACAGTTGAGATTCTAAAATCAAAACCTGGCGCCAGTCTGCCGGAGGACATCCCTGATATTGATACTGGTGTAATGCCTATCATCCATTGCACACAAGAAATTCCCTGTGATCCGTGTGCTTCCATCTGCCCGCAGGGATTGATCTATATCGATAAGAATGATATACGCACCCTACCCCGGTTCCTAGGCGATAGCTATTGTTGCGGAGGTTGTGAAAAATGTGTGACTGGATGTCCTGGTCTGGCGATTACCCTGGTTGACTATCTATTGGATAAGCAAAATCCAATTGTTTCCATTCCGTATGAGTTTCAATATGGCGAAATTGATAATAATGACACAGTGACCGTGGTGGATACCTCAGGCAAAGAATTGGGAAATGTGATTGTTCGTGAGGTTCGAGCAATTTCAGGTAATGATCGCACTGCAGTAGTAAGAGTCCAGGCGCCTGCAAATATTGCAAGACATATTGCAGGAATTCGAGTACAAGAAATAACTGTATCCATGCCAATGGATCATTATGTCCAGCGGATAGAAGATGACACGATCGTTTGCCGGTGTGAAAGAGTTACAGCGGGCGAAATTCGGGATTTGATCAGACGTGGTTATAGGGATATGAACGAGATCAAAACTGTCACACGGGCGATGATGGGCGCTTGTGGCTCAAAAACATGCCATTCATTGATATATAGAATATTTAAGGATGAAGGTATCAATCCAAGCAAAGTGAAAGATCAAACTAAACGCCCAATATTTATCGAAGTACCTCTGGGTGTTTTTGCACATTGTGAAGAACAAGAAGAAAATGATGCAAAGTAGTTATATCTCACTTAAAAACAATTACGATGTGATCATTATTGGTGCAGGATCGATAGGCGTTCCTGCCGCATATTATTTAGCAAAAGCTGGCATAAAGGTGTTAGTTGTTGATCGTGAAGCCAGTGTTGGACAAGGATCAAATAAAAAAGCTATCGGAGGAGTACGCGCAACACATTCGGACCCTGTCAAAGTACGGTTATGTAAAAGGAGCATCGAGATATTTTCCAACTGGCAGGAGATAACCGGTGATGATATAGAGTGGACCCAGGGCGGATATTGCTTTGTTGCATATAGGCAAAAGGAAAAGGAAATCTTACAGGAAGTACTCGCTATCCAGACAAAACTGGGTTTAAATATTTCCTGGCTAGATGACAAGCAACTATTGGATGTGGTACCAGATTTCAACCCTCACGGTCTTTTGGGAGGTACTTTCAGCCCGGAAGATGGAAATGCTTCTCCATTATTGGCAATCCATTCTTATATGATACAGGCAGAAAAGCATCATGCGGAATTCAAATTTAATGACCAGGTAATTGCAATCATCAAAGATAAAAGCAAGGTGCTTGGAATTCGCACCAACCATGGGAATTATTTTGCCAAAACAATTATCAACGCATCTGGCGCCTGGGCAAATCCGGTCTCTCAATTATTTGGGGAACCACTGCCTGTGACATCAGATTCGCATGAATCGGCAATTACCGAACCCGTAGCACCCTTCCTGAAACCGATGGTTGTAGATATTCACGCGTCGCCCGGTTCAGCAAACTATTATTTCTACCAACATTGCACCGGTCAAGTGATCTTCTGCATCACCCCTAGCCCGAGTATCTGGGGAGAAAACACTCAGGAAACTAGCGGTTTTCTACCTATGGTTGCACGAAGGATCATTGAGATCATGCCTCGTTTGAAAAATATTCGTGTTCGCAGGACCTGGCGTGGACTTTACCCAATGACGCCGGACGGGTATCCACTTATCGGTTGGTCCAAGTATTCATCTGGATACCTAATCGTTGCTGGCATGTGTGGACAGGGCTTTATGCTCGGTCCAAGTGTGGGAGAATTCGTTGAGCGTATAATAAGCAACAATCTATCTACTCACGATCACGAGGCGCTAGAGATCCTTTCGCCTTACCGTTCTTTCCTACAAACTGAACTTCTAAAATGAAGGATAACCATGGATAAACAATGTCGTTTCGCTGTCAGCCATGTAAAACAATTTGCCCAGGAAGTTTTTACAAAAGCTGGGGTTCCAGCAGAGGATGCCAAGATTTGTGCAGAAGTGCTTTTGGCTTCGGATATTCGAGGAATAGAATCCCACGGGCTGAGCCGTTTAAAGATGTATGTAGATCGAATTCTTACTGGTCAACAAAACCCAATCACTCATGCAGAGATAATTAAAGAGACGCCATCGACAGCAACCATGGATGGGAATAATGGTATGGGCGCTGTTATTTCTACCAAGGCCATGAAGGTGGCGATAGAAAAAGCCAAAATAGTGGGGACAGGCACGGTTGCCGTTCGAAACTCAAACCATTTCGGCATTGCCGGGTATTATCCGCTGATGGCTGTCAATGAAAATATGATTGGGATTTGTGTGACAAACACTCGTCCGTCGATGGCTCCGACATTTGGAGTGCAGCCCATGTTGGGAACTAACCCTATCGCCTTCGGCGCCCCAACCGATGAAAAGATTCCTTTCCTATTTGACGCGGCGACAACTATCATCCAACGCGGAAAGGTGGAAATACATAACCGCAGAGGAGAATTTCTCGAAGAGGGATATGTGATCGATCAGAACGGCACCCCATCTGTCAATCCAGGTGATATTTTGGTTGGATTGAATCAAGACATAAACTCTTTGCTGCCACTTGGGGGTCAGAATGAGGCTTTCAGCGGACATAAGGGTTATGGACTTGCAACGATCGTAGAGATCTTGTCTGCCAGCTTGCAAAATGGCATGTTCCTTACAGGTCTCACAGGTTTTTCAACCACTGGAAATAAACAGCCATTCTCCATTGGCCATTTTTTTCAAGCAATATCGATAGAGGCTTTTACTAGCGAAAAAGAATTCAAAAGAACAACAGGAGAAATTCTTCGCACGCTTAGAAATTCCAGAAAGGCGTCTAATCAGGATAGAATATTTACCGCTGGAGAAAAAGAAGAAGAGTCTGCGATTATTACATTACGGGATGGAATTAATATTTTACCGAATTTGGCGAAAGAGTTGAATTCACTCGCACAATTATTTCATTTATCCGACTATCAATTTTAGAAAGTATTGTTCATGCTTAAAGGTTTAATATTTGATTTTGATGGATTAATTTTGGATACTGAAACGCCAATTTACCACGCATGGCAGCGTGTTTATGAAAGCTATAAAGTTGAGCTGCCATTCAACATGTGGGTATCCTATATAGGGACATCTGAACACTATTTTGAACCAATAACATATTTGCGGTCCCAGTGCGGTCACCAGATCATGGACCACGATGTCCTGGATAAATATCAATCTGGTTTTGAAGAATTGATATTGGAACAAAAAATCATGCCGGGTATTATTGAATTGATACAATCGGCCGAAAATTTTGGCTTGAAAATAGCAATCGCCTCAAGTTCACCTATTTCCTGGGTTACGCGATTTACAAAATCACTGGGTATCCACAATTATTTTGATTGTTTTGCTACCAGGGATGAAGTGAAGAGAACGAAACCACACCCGGACCTGTATCTTCTGGCATTGTCCAAACTCGGAATAAATGCAAGGGAAGCAGCTGCATTTGAAGATTCACTACATGGAATGACTGCAGCCAATTCAGCTAATATATTTTCCATAGCTGTTCCCGCAAACCTGACAAAGCATCAAGATTTTTCGGCAGCATCGCTGATTATAAAAAGTGCTGCTGAGATAGATTTAAATCAGCTAAAAATCCAGCATTTTTCCTAATTTTGGATTGGAATTAGTTATAATTATATTCTTCTTTGGGTACAGACCCGAGTAATTACTACTGGAGTCAGAATTGAAATTTGAAAACCTTATTGAGGCATTACCTGACCATTACAATCTGGTCGATCGAGAGTTGCTTTCCCGGGCATACAAGCTTGCTGAAAAAGCACATGAAGGTCAAAAAAGGGTTTCTGGTGAGCCTTACATAACACATTGCCTCGCCGTGGCATCTATCCTATTGGAAATGAAGGTTCCTGTAGAAGTTATTGCTGCAGGAATTTTACATGATACGGTTGAAGATACTGCAATAACACTCGAAGATCTAAGCCGAGAATTTGGAGAGGAGATTGCCAAACTTGTAGACGGTGTAACAAAACTGACTAATTTGCCAAGGGTCTCCAGGGGAGACCAGCATCTTGAAGACGCAGCAAGTGATAATATTTCTATAGAACAAGAGTCTCTCGCAGACCAACAACGAGAACAATCCCGAAAATCGCGCAAGTATGATTTGGCTTCAGAAACTCTGCGAAAGACATTCCTTGCCATGGGTGATGATATTCGCGTGGTCTTAATAAAACTTGCTGATCGGCTGCATAACATGCGCACGTTAAGTTATATGCCGGAACATAAAAGAAAACGGATCGCGAAGGAAACACTCGATATATTTGCACCTTTGGCAAACAGGTTGGGTATATGGCAAATGAAATGGGATCTCGAGGACCTTGGCTTCCGGTACACCAATCCTGAAAAATATAAAGAAATCGCAGATCAACTCGCTGAGCGTAGGATCGACCGGGAAGAACAAATTGATAAGACGGTTGAAAAATTAACAATGATGTTGGAGCAGGCGGGAATCAAAACCGAGATATCCGGCCGCCCAAAACATATCTACTCCATCAATAAAAAAATGATGGAAAAAGGTAAGTCCTTTGAAATGGTTCTAGATCTCCGCGCAGTTCGGTTGATTGTTGCCGATATTCCGGCTTGCTATGCTGCTCTAGGTGTGATCCATACCCATTGGCGGCCAATCCCCCATGAGTTTGATGATTACATTGCAGCGCCTAAGGATAATTTTTACCAATCTTTGCATACTGCTGTAATTTATGATGATGGAAAACCGTTGGAAGTTCAGATAAGAACGGCTGAAATGCACCAGAATGCAGAGTACGGTATTGCAGCTCATTGGCGTTATAAAGAAGGGCGCAAACGTGACGATGAGTTTGAGCAAAGGGTAAATTGGCTACGGCGACTGATGGAATGGCGAAAAGATGTGGATGACGCCCAGGAATTCATCGATGGCATGAAAACCGATGTATTTCAAGATCGAGTTTATATCTTTACTCCACGGGGGGATATTATTGACCTGCCAAGCGGCTCCACTGCCATTGATTTTGCCTACCACGTGCACACAGAGATCGGACACCGTTGCCGTGGAGCAAAAATCAATGGCAAACTTGTTACACTGGACTATAAGCTAAAAACCGGTGACCAGGTGGAAATTCTTACCGCAAAACAAGGTGGACCATCCCGTGATTGGCTAAACACGAATTTGGGTTTGGTCAATACACAGCGCGGCAGAGCAAAGATCAAGCAATGGTTTAAGAAACAGGATCGGGAACAGAATCTATCACAAGGCAAGCTGCAATTAGATCGAGAATTACGCCGCCTTGGATTAGAGAGTATCAATCTTCACCATTATGCTCAGGAGTATGAATTCAAGGATATTGATGATTTCTATGAGGCAATTGGCAACGGCGATCTTTCCATTGGAAGGCTCATCACCAAGATTTCTGACGTCTCAAAAGAGAAAAACGAAGATATTCTTTCACCAAGCCCAGCCACAGAAGCAAAACCAGGTTCAGAAGCAATAACCGTTTTGGGGTTAAAGGGAATGCTTACCAGTATTGCCAGGTGTTGCAAGCCTGTTCCAGGTGATGAGATCATTGGCTATATTACTCGCGGTCGTGGCGCAACTATTCATCGCCAGGATTGCCCAAATATCCTTAGGCTGCGAGGGGATCAGGAACGGATCGCAAAAGTATCCTGGGGAGAAGTCAAGCGGACATTCCCTGTTGCTGTTGAGGTTAGAGCCTACGATCGCCAAGGTTTGCTGGGTGATATTTCCAATATTCTAAATAATGAATCAATCAATTTGATAGATATTAGTTTGAAAGTTAATCACAACCTTGCTGTGATTAAACTTGTTCTGGAGATTGGAGATCTTGTTCAATTAAGTAAGATTCTAACGAGAATAGAAAGTTTGCAAAATGTAATGGAAGTCCATCGCATTCGACCTGGTTGATACTAACTTAAAAACTCATCATATTCATACCTTTACGGAAATTGTAGATTAATGTAAAATCGCATCTTGATTACCGCGGACAGGATTTAAATCAAATGCGAAACCTGAGATATTGGGGAATAATACTATCAATCGTTGGCTTAATAGATTCAGGGTATCTCTCCTGGATAAAATTTAGCCATACAGAAGAAAAGTGTATTCCTGGATTTGGCAATTGCGCAGCAGTTAATTCGAGCTCATTTTCTACCGTATACAATATCCCTGTTGCCTACATGGGTTTCATGGCTTATGGTATTATTTTGCTTTTATTGCTCTTCGGTAAGAAATGGCCAACAATAACGGCGATCAGTTCGTATTTAATGTTCGGGATTACTTTAGTGGGTTTGTTATTCTCAATGTACCTAACCTACGTTCAATTTGGAATTTTGAAAACATTCTGTCCATATTGTTTGCTTTCAGCCATAACTACTACTTTGTTGTTTACAATATCGACCTTCAACCTGGTCAAAGAAATAAATCAATAAATTATTTTTTTATATAGGAGCGATCAAATGCCACGAATTCGATGCCACTATCTTGATTGTGTTTTTCTGGACGAAGGGTTTTGCAGCGCAGCTGCTGTTGAATTTGACCCAGATTCTGGTTGTGCAACTTATTCACCAAATGCCGAAGCCGCCACAGAGAATGATTGGGACGAAGAAGAAGAACTGGATGAATGGGAAGAATTAGACCTGGATGAAGATGAGGACGGCGATTCCTGGTTGGATGATGACGACGAGGAGTATTAATTTAGACCAACATACTCTAATGTAAATTTAATAAACATTGACATTTGTACAATTGCTGTTGTATAATATTTCCAACGTATATGGCATTTTGTGTTTGCAGTGACAGAAAATATTTCGATCTGAACTTTAATACACGTTCAGGTCATTTTTGTTTGTCTACGCCATAGCTATGGATTATTGCAACACAAAGCTAACAAAAGTTTCAACCAATAAGGAGTGAGAGATGAGTGAAAGAGTACAAGGAACAGTAAAATGGTTCAATACAAGCAAAGGATTTGGATTTATCCAACGCGCTGGTGAACCAGATGTCTTCGTCCACTATTCTGCTATTCAGGGAGATGGTTTCAAGAATCTCGAAGAAGGACAGCCAGTGGAATTTTCCGTTGAAAAAGGACCGAAGGGATTGCAAGCATCTGAAGTCATCCTTATTCAATAAGGTATATCTAAAAATATAAAAAGCCCTCAAAACGAGGGCTTTTATTTTGCCTTTTTAGGGAAGTGTTCTGTTGATAACCAATAACCCAGCCCCAGAAAAACCAGGGTTCCTAAAATTGAAAAACCCAGGTGAAGAGGTCCTAACTTCCAAAAATCCCAACCAATCCATTTAGAAATGGCGTGACCGCTCCAAAAACCGAAAGCGCTGAACAATTCGTAAAGCAGCAAACGACCCACCCCACCGTCTTTCCACAAGTGAAATGCAGCGCCAAACATAATCGACACAAGTAATCCGAATAATAAAGCTGGAAGAGTCATTGCAGGATATTATACAATAATCCCCCCTCCCAGACAAAGATCATTTCGATAAAAAGCGGCAACCTGGCCAGGCGTTACATCTGGTTTGTGACTGCCAATCATACTGACACTGCAAGAGTATGCAGAATTACGAATAATCAAACAAGGAATTTCCTTTGATCTGTATCTGACCTTGACATTGCATTCCAAGGACTCCCTTATGCCAATATTCTCTAGCCAATTTATTTGGTGTACCTCAAAACTTATTCCATCTTTCACACGTTCTAGGCCTACAATCAGCCTGTTATTTACTGAATCTTTCTCAATTACATATATTGGATGAGGATAAGCTATGCGCAGTCGTTTTCGTTGTCCAATTGTATAAAATGGCAAGCCATCATGGGAACCTACTACTGCACCTTCCTCGGTAACAATTTCTCCCGGGACTATGTGATCACCGGCATATTTCAACAGGAACTGCCGATAATTCATTTCACCTAGAAAACATAGATCCTGACTGTCTGGTTTACTGGCGCTTTTCAACCCAAGTATTTCACTTTCTTTCCTGACCCATTGTTTTGTCATATCCCCAAGGGGTAATAATGTGCGTAATAAATACTCTTTTTTTAACATGGAAAGGACATACGATTGATCTTTGGTATGATCTTTTCCTTTATATAAATCCACTTGATTTTGATCTCTATGCTTTATCTTGGCATAATGACCAGTTGAAATATATTGAATACCAAATTTATCAGCCTGATTTAGTAACATCCGCCAGCGTACTAACGAATTGCAGGCGACACATGGGTTTGGCGTTTTACCAGCCAGGTAATCCTTGATGAATTGTTCAACTACGATCTGATGAAATTCGTCTTTTGCATCAATGATGAAAAAAGGAATTTTTAGTTGATCGGCAATCCTGGCTGCAAGGGTTTGAGATTCTAACGAACAGCAACGGTTCTCACCCATTTGCGATGGTTCCGTCCACAAATTGAGCATTATTCCAACCACATCATACCCTGCCAATTGCAATTTTGCGGCAGCATAGGAGCTATCTACTCCCCCGCTCATACCAACAAGAACTTTTCCTTTGGACATTTACTGTACTTTCATTATGAAAGCCTGGATAACACGGTTGGCAGCGTATTTACAAGCTTTTCCACATCAGCATCCGATGTATATCGGCCTACGGTCAGCCGCAATGAGCCTTTCGCGAGATTATGATCCAACCCCATAGCGAGCAAAATATCAGATGGCTCAGGATTGCCTGTTTTGCAGGCAGAACCAGAGGAACAAGAGAAACCTTCCAGATCAAGAGCCATCACAAGTTCATTCCCATCTAAACCTTCGAACGCGAAGCTGGCATGGTTGCTCAGTCTGTTTACTTTGCTTCCTGTTAATCTTGCCTGCGAAAATTCTTCCAATATACCAATTATCAACCGGTCTCTTAGATTGGAATACTTTTTTGTTAATACTTCCAGATTATTTTTAGTTAACTCAAGTGCTTTCGCCATACCGACGATGTATGCAACATTCTGCGTACCTGCTCGTAATCCACCCTCCTGCGAGCCGCCGGTTTGAATTGGCATAACTTTTGTAGAAATTTTCTTGTAGAGAAACCCAACACCCTTTGGTCCATAAAATTTATGCGCCCCTGCGGATATTAGACCAACATAATCATTAGCTTTGACATCGATATATCCCATTGCTTGTACTGCATCCGTGTGGAAAGGAACTTCGTTGGAATTGCATAGTTCCGCGATATCCTCTACCGGATTTATTGTACCTACTTCGTTATTGGCATACATAACGGATACTAAGGCAACATCTGTGCTGAGAATTGCGGATAGATCACCCACCCTGACCATCCCATTATCGTCAACTCCAAGGATATCCAGCTCAAATCCATATTGTGCCTGTAATTGCCGTGCTGTCTTGGTGACGGCTTCATGTTCTACCGCAGAAATAATGATGCGATTAGCTCCCGTTTCCTTCCTTCTCGCAAGAGCAGCCCCTCTTAATGCCAAATTATCAGACTCTGAACCGCCCGAAGTGAAGATAATTTCATTGGTGGAACATTCCATAAGACTGGCAATCACGTCTCGTGCATTTTCCACAGCAGCTTCTGCCTTTCGTCCGTGCTGATGGATAGAGGATGGATTACCAAAACTTTCCTTGAAATAAGGCATCATTGCATCCAAAACCTCTGGATCTAACGGGGTTGTGGCAGCATAATCGAAATAGATATTATTCATACTCACCTTTTTGTTACTTCAGTGAATTATACTTCAAGCGTAATTACGCTTGAAAACGATAAGTTGATATAATTGTTATACATAATAATTAGGAGGATAAATGTCATCTAAAATTAAATTTGGAACTGATGGGTGGAGAGGTGCAATTGCTGCTGACTACACCTTTACAAGTGTCAAACGTTGTGCCCAGGGCTATGCATCCTATCTTATCGATCATGGAAATAAAGGCTCGTCAGTTGTCGTTGGATATGATAAACGCTTCCTTTCTGAAAATTTTGCCAGTGCAGTCGCTGGAGTTTTATACGGAAATGGGTTTAAAGTATTTCTAACTGATTGCGCCACTCCCACTCCTGTGATCTCTTTTTCTGCAGTCAACCTGAAAACTGCCGGTGCAGTCAATATTACTGCTTCCCACAATCCACCTACAGATAACGGATTCAAAGTTAGAAATGAATTCGGCGGCGCCATTGATCCAGCGGGTTTATTAGAGATTGAAGCAAATATTCCAGATGATTTGGAACGTGTTAAAGAATTACCAGTTTACGATGGCATCAATTCAGGTGAGATAATTCTATTCGATCCTGCCCCTGCATATTTAGACCATATCAACAAACTGATAGATCTGTCAGCCGTAAAAAAAGCAGGTTTAACAGTTTTGGTGGATTGTATGTGGGGAAACGGGGCTGGTTGGTTCACAAAACTACTGGAAGGCGGTCCTACAGAGGTAATTGAAATCCATAACGAACGCAATCCAATTTATCCTGAGATGAAGCGTCCTGAACCAATTCCACCCAACATCGATGTAGGTCTGAAAGCAACTATAGACAAACGGGCAGATGTTTTATTGATCACGGATGGCGATGCAGACCGAGTGGGTATTGGTGATGAAAATGGACAATTCATCAATCAATTACAAGTCTATGGCTTATTGGCCTATTATCTACTGGAAGTTCGTCAAATGCGGGGGCCAATTGTGAAGACTTTATCCACAACCAGTATGCTGGATAAATTAGGCAAATTATACGACGTGCCAGTTTATGAAACTGGAGTAGGATTTAAGTATGTTGCCCCGAAGATGCTGGAAACGGACGCAATGATTGGGGGCGAAGAATCTGGCGGCTATGCCTTCAAAGGCAACGTCCCTGAAAGGGATGGGATTCTAGCCGGCTTGTATTTCCTTGATATGATGGTCCGCTTAAAACAAAAACCTTCTGAATTACTGAATACACTATTCAAAAAAGTTGGCGCACACTATTATGACAGGATCGATACAGCCTTCAAAGGCGACAAAACACAAAAAGAACAATTGATCTTGAATAGCCACCCCAGGGAGATTGCCGGCCTAACTGTTACGGGATTAAATTCAACCGATGGCTATAAATTTTCATTGGAAGACGGCGGTTGGTTGCTAATTCGATTCTCAGGTACCGAACCAATTATTCGCGTTTATTGTGAAACTACCCATAAGGATAAAGTCCAGGCGATATTAAAAGCGGGTTTGGAAATCGCCGGGATTTCGTAACGAAATTTTATTGTGTTTGTTGACACGCATTGCCACCTAAATTTTCGTGATTTTACAGGCGAATTGCCGGATGTATTAGCTCGTGCAAAAAAAGAAGGGGTTGGATTGTTTATCAACCCAGCTATTGATTTGGGAACCAGCCAGGACTGTTTACTTCTTTCCGAAAAACATAAGGAAATATATGCTGCTGTAGGGGTCCATCCGAATGATATCGAAGGCGTCCCACCAGAAAGTATCCAATTAAGATTATCTGATCTAATTGATAATAACAACCCAGTTGCCATTGGTGAAATCGGGCTGGATTATTACCATAACTCGGATATTAAGAGTCAGCAAAAGCGAATTCTCGAAATCCAGATGGAGCTAGCCATTGAAAAACATTTACCCGTGATTTTGCATTCACGCAATTCTCTCAATGATCTAATTAAAATGTGTGAAACCTTGTATTCCAATTATATGCCTCATAATTGTTCGAAGTATTACGGTGTATTCCATGCCTTTGAAGGGAATCCGGATGAAGCTATGAAAGCAATCCAAATGGGTTTTATGATTGGAATAGGCGGGCCAATAACATATAAGAATGCAAGATTAAAGCAGGATGTAGTTCGTTCGATTCCCCTCTCATCCATTTTACTCGAAACTGATAGTCCATTTTTGTCACCATCTCCAATGCGGGGTAAAAGGAATGAGCCAGCGAATATAAAAATTATTGCTGAATCAGTCGCAATTCTCAAAGAATGTGATATAAAACTGGTAGAATATCAAACAACACGGAACGCCCGAGCTTTGTTTAATATTGGAGAAGAAATTGATTTCAACTGATTTTTACACACCGGTTCAATCACTCATAGAAAAAGTAGATGTCTTAATGAGGGCACAAGCGGAAAACTATCACCCTGACCTTCAAAGAGCTTTGGATCTTATCCTATCTTCTGGTGGTAAACGTATCAGAGCTACTTTGACCCTACTATCCGGAAAACTGCTTTGCGCAGATGAAGAAGCTACAATCACACTTGCATCCGCGATAGAAATGCTCCATACTGCGACACTTGTGCATGATGATCTGATCGATGGATCGCTCTTACGTCGAGGAATGCCTACTCTTAACTCGCAATGGTCTCCTGGCGCTACAGTATTAACGGGTGATTTCTTGTTTGCCCGGGCTGCCAAACTAGCATCAGATACTTATAACATTGATGTAATGAGGATATTTGCTGAGACATTAGGTGTCATTGTGAACGGTGAAATTTCACAATTATTTTCCAGCCGTTGCACTGCAGATCGTGAAAATTACTTCAGCAGAATATATGCAAAAACAGCCTCCCTTTTTGAAACATCCTGTAAAGCAACGGCTATTCTCTGTAACTCGTCTACTGAAGTGCAGGAAAAAATGGGAAAATATGGATACAATATTGGTATCGCCTTTCAAATAGTGGACGACATACTCGATTTCAAAGGTGAACAGGTCACCCTGGGCAAACCGATTGGTAACGACCTGAGACAGGGTTTGTTAACTCTACCGGTTCTATATTACTTCGACCGGTATCCAACAGACCCCAACGTCTTGCATTTGAAGAATCAGGGCTGCCTGGATGACAGCGGGCAGACGAATAAGTTTATTCAGGATATCAGTTCGAGTGACGTTATTGATGCCGCTCATGAAGAGGCAGAAAAATATGTGATACGGGGTTTGGATGCCTTATCTTACTTTCCAGAGACCGATGAAAAAACGGCGCTCGAAGAGTTGGCACGTTATATTGTAAACCGAAATTATTAACATAAAAGAACTCCACGAGGAGTTCTTTTTGTATTCTTTGGGCGTGCCTATTTATACAACTACTTCTTCAGGAACTCTAAAGTCTGCATTTGCTTTTCTAACAGAATCTGGCACATCGAAAACAAGATCATTTCCGATCATCTGTTTTGAGAAATCTTTAATCGAGCTATTCCAATATTTTTTGGTGACATAATACACACGAGCGCCACCAAGTTCATGCTGGTACTCTGGCCATGGATAAGAAGGTTGGGCCATCTCCAAACCAGCCATTCGCCAGCCATTGTAGCTTTCAAATGTGGACCACCATTCTTTTGCGCCCGCTATTTCGAGTGCATAATAGGTTTTCGCGTAATACATAGCCCAACCTATACGTCCACGCCGAGCCAAGGTCATAGTGTGAAGACTGATTGCAATGTCTTCGTTCATAAAACGACCGTTTGCCAGGCCTGCCCAAACACCATCGATCATACCAACCAGGTGGAACGGGTCTTTCAATCGTTGGCGGTACCAACCCAAGATTTCAGCATATACACGAGCGCCAACAATATCGTAAAAGTCATGTTCAACTTCCATGACCTTTTTCATGTACTCCATCATCATGGGTGCTTCTTCTAATTTTGCTTCACGAATATAAAGGATACGACCATCTTTAAGCGTGATCATTGCTTCAGGCCATGGTTTGAGGTCCATGGGTGGCGCTTGCAGCAAAGGTTCGATTTCACGAACATCAATTGTTAATTGTTCTTCAGAAACTTTACATGGTGGATTAATTTTCATCTATTTATTACTCCTTTTTTGGATAATGTTTGTTTGTACCACTTTCAAACAGGAATTTCCTGCTTTCATTAATTCTAAAGATACGAGTATGGGATGTCAAGTAGAACAAATTCCTACCCTTGTATGTAAATGTAATAACTTTTACCTCTTAAATTGTATGACAATTGTCAGAATCTATGTGATTTAAGGAGGTAACATCTTATGTTGACTTGAAAATCCTAAGATGCTATACTTTTTTTAGCTCAACCAGAATTGATAAATCTATTAAGGATTAAGGCAAAAGATTAACAATCCTGTTGATTTTTCAATATATTATTACCCAGGATTTATAAATATCCGTGGACTTATCTAGAAACCCGCTCACTCCCCTTGTTCATAAAATTCTAGTAGCAGATTTCTGCCTACCACTTCCTGGTTATGGCAACAAATTCTTATATTCCTGTTAAATATTTACACAAAATCATATTTGGAGGCAACCATGACTGTAATAAAATCAGAAGTTCGTAAAGGTGTTTACTATGATTCAGCATTCTTGATGCAATTGCAGCGCACTTTGGCAGAATTGCCAGATGTTGAAGACACTGGCGTAATTATGGGAACAGAAGCCAACAAGGAATTATTGGCTCATATAAACTTGGTATCACCTGAGTTAGAGTCTGCCAAACCAGATGATCTGGTCATTGTTGTACGAGCGGTAAATGAAAAAACCGCATTATTTGCCATTTCTCAGGTTGACGAACTATTAAATAAGAAGAAAACAGCGACCGAATTGGTGTTTCGTCCAAAAAGCATTGAATCTGCTACAGAAAATCTTCCAGAGGCAAGTTGGGTTCTGATTTCCGTAGCTGGTAGATATGCGGATATCGTTGCTAACGATGCTTTGGACCTTGGTAAGCATGTGTTTCTCTTCTCTGACAATGTTTCTGTGGAAGCAGAAATACAGTTAAAAAAGAAAGCAGCTGAAAAGGGTTTGCTGGTGATGGGTCCCGATTGCGGTACCGCAATTGTCCGCGGAATGGGACTTGGTTTTGCAAATAAGGTTCGCCTTGGACCGATCGGAATGGTTGCAGCTGCGGGCACCGGACTCCAACAGGTTTCCTCACGTATAGCCCAACTTGGCAGCGGTATGACCTATGGTATTGGTACTGGCGGACGGGATCTGACAGAAAAAGTAGGCGCTAAAACATTCAGCCAGGGCATTGATATTCTCAGCCGTGACGATGAGACAAAAGTCATCGTACTGGTATCCAAGCCACCTGCTCCAGCAGTAGCTGAGGAAGTATTAAAACAAGCCCGTAAAGCCAAGAAACCAGTGGTTGTATGTTTTGTTGGAAGAACACCAACCGTTGCAAGCGAAGGCAATTTATTCTATGCCAGCAGCCTGGATGAAGCCGCAGAGATTGCAGTCGAGCTGACCAGGGATTTATCCGGCAAGTCTCTCCATGCCGCGAAAAAGAAATCTGAATTCAAAGTGGACATTTCCAAATTTGCTAAAGGCCAAAAATACTATCGTGGATTGTTCTCTGGTGGCACGTTGGCTTACGAAGCCCAATATATTCTAGAGGACTACCTTCCAAAGGTTTTAGCAAATTCCCCCCTTCGTAAAGAAAATAAACTACCTGATTCGCTTACAAGTCAGGAACATTGTATTGTTGACCTTGGAGAAGATGAATTTACTGTTGGCCGCCTCCATCCTATGATGGACAATGAATTACGTATTCGTCGTCTACTCGAAGAAGCCGCTGATCCATCTGTGGCTGTGATCATGCTGGATGTTGTGATTGGCTACGGTTCCCACATTGACCCTGCCAGCGAATTGGCTCCAGCAGTGGCAAAATCTTATGAGATTGCAAAGAAAGCTGGGCGTCATCTCGAAATCGTGGCGGTAGTTACTGGTACAGACGATGACCCACAGGGACTACGAAATCAGATAGCTCAGATGGAAGCCGCCGGTACGTGGGTTTCCACCAGCAACGAAGATGTTGTCCGCTACGCGGGTTCAATTATTAAGGCTTTGAATCCAAACGATAAGCCTTCTGGGCATCCGGCATCCTAAATCAATTTCGGCTGATTTGGTTGTCGAAACTCCCAAATTTGCCAAGAGTGATCTTGGTATGCTGCAAAAAAACCTGGAAGCAATCAATTTAGGCTTAGAGTCTTTCGCCCAAAACCTGACAGCACAAGGAGTTCCAGTTGTACATGTTGACTGGAAACCACCAGCCGGTGGAAATGATATCCTCATTCGCACTTTAAGCAAGATGAAAGCACCATCATTGGCTGAAAAAATTGAAAAAGCCAATAAAAAAGCGCTGGATCGCATGATGGATGCTCATCCAGTGGTTACTGGTGTTGGTTTAGCAAAAGATCTGATTCCAGGTATGACCTCAACCATGCTTTTACATGCCGGACCACCAATTACATACGATAGAATGGCTGGCCCTGTAAAAGGCGCCATTTGGGGCTGTTTGATGTACGAAGGTCTGGCGAAGAATGTTGAAGAGGCTCAAAAATTAGCCGAATCAGGGAAAATTCAATACGAACCTTGCCACCACCACTCTGCGGTTGGACCAATGGCAGGATTGATCTCACCATCCTTCCTGGTCTATGAGGTTGAAAACACCAATGGCGGCAACAAAGCTTATTCCGGCCTTAACGAAGGTCGCGGCAAAGTTCTTAGAATGGGCGCATACAGCGAAGAGGTTTTGGATAGACTGCACTGGATGAATGAGGTAATGGGTCCGGTTCTTGATAAAGCCATAAAATACTTGGGCGGTATCGATATTCGCGCACTGCTTGGTAAAGCCTTACATATGGGTGATGATGGCCATAATCGTTTGGATGCATGCTCAGTCTTGTTTACTACGATGCTTGCTCCGGCAGTTGTGAAAGTTTGCGATGACAAGGAAGAAACAGAAAAGATCATCAAGTTCCTTGCAGATAACGCCCTCAGTATTCTCAATCCCGTCATGGCAGCTGCCAAAACAATGGCAGATGCAGCCGCAAACGTAGAATACTCCACGGTTGTTACCACTATGGCTCGTAATGGAACGGATTTTGGTATCAGAGTAAGCGGTATAGGTGATAAATGGTTCACCGCACCAGCCCCCATTGTTAAAGCTCTATACTTCCCTGGCTTTTCTGAAAAAGACGCGAACCCTGATATTGGCGACAGTGTGATCACTGAAACTGCAGGCTTTGGCGGCTTCGCTATGGCTTCAGCACCAGCAATCGTCACATTCATCAGCGGAACTGCAAAGGACGCAGTCAGCACCACAATGGACATGTACGAAATTACGGATGGCGAACACAAATTCCTTACGATACCTTATTTGGATTTCCGTGGCACTCCCACTGGCATTGACATTCGTAAAGTTGTAGATAAAGGCATTGCCCCAAGAGTAAACACAGGGGTAGCCCATAAGGATCCCGGCGTAGGACAGGTTGGCGCCGGAGTTGTAAGCGCTCCAATGAAGATTTTCGAGGATGCTATTGTAGCCTTTACAGAAAAATATCAGTCTAACTAACCTGAATTTATTATCTTTCAATGGAGGAATATATGGATCGGGAAAGTTTTATCAAAATGTTAAGTAATGCAAAGCTGTTTGATCTGACCCAGGGATGCAGCATCTTTACCACCCCATGGCCTTTTGAAAAAGCGCTTGAAGTGCACTTCTTTAAGCGGCTTACAGGCGCATATGGCGGCGGCGCTGGTGCTAATGGACAAATCCTTAACTGGAGCAATACTGTTGGCACTCACCTTGTGGGTGAACGCGCTTTCCATTCCGGAATGCGAGCCATTGCGGATGTGCCGTTGACTGATCTTACTGGAGAAGGTGTAGTTGTTGATCTTTCTGATGTTGTGGAAGATTATGGCTTCTATACCCCTGAAATGATCACCAAGAAAGTTGAAGTTAAAAAAGGTGATATTCTTATCATCAATACCGGCTATCATAAGTATTCCTGGGATCAGCCAGATGTACTGAACCCTAAAGCCCAGGGCGGCGTTGAAAATAAAGACTTTGGTTTCTACGTCCGGCATCCAGGTCCTTCCCCCGAATTTTACCAGTGGGCGTTGGATATGAAACTTAAACTGGTCGGCGTTGACTGCGGTTGCGCTGAACACCCCATGAACACTCCTATTCGCCGATACCATGAGAACCATTTCAAACTTGCTGAAGAGAAGTTGTTCGCAAAAACCGGTAAGAAGTGGGACGAAGTCTTCCCAACCGATGAATATTACACATTGACACATATCACTTTGCCTAAAGCACACTTGATGTTTGTGGAAGCGATTGTTGGTGAAATCGACCAGCTCAAGAACAAACGCGCCTGGATCTCTGTTCAGCCCATTCCGTTTATGGAAGTAGAAGCTGCCTGGTCTCGCGTGTTTGCCTGGACAGCGCCAGAAGGTATGGCCGATGATGTATTCTTGAAAGAAATGAAATCATCCAAGATGCTGGATTTCTCTGTCCCATTTAGCGTTCAGAGCCCGCAGTGGGCGAACTATGAACCGTTGTCAGTCAAATACACCAAACGTGTTGGCGGGCAGCATTTTGGAATGGGACGTAATGGATCAATTTGTAATGCATCGATCCATCTTGCCACCCATATGGATGGAGAGAAACACTTCTATCCAAATGGCCGCACCATAGGTCAGGTGCCATTGGATGAATGGGTTGGCCCAGGCGTAGTTGCAGATATTTCTAAGTTTGTCAGTAACTCATCAGTATATACCCCAGCCATGATCGAAAGCGTTGTTGATATTCGTGAAGGAGATATCCTTATCATCAAGACTGGATGGGCAAAATATGGATGGATAAGTGAAGACTCTGACGAATTCCGATATATGATCAAGCACCCAGGCCCATCACCTGATTTCGCTGATTGGGCAGCCAAAATGAAACTCAAATGGATTGGTATTGACTGCGTTGCAGCAGATCATCCAATGAATACCATTCAGAGAATCTGGCATCCCAAAACCTTCGAAGAAGCCAATGAGAAACTGAAAAAAGACTTTGGCAAGGATTGGGATGAAATGTTCCCGCTGGATCAGTACTATCAGGATATGCATTACAATCTATTCCCGAAGAAGATCGTCCATGCTGAGAACCTTGGAGGAGAACTCATTAATACTCCAAGCGGCCGTTATTACATTGGCTGCTTCGTTCAAAAAGCTATGGAAGCTGAATCAATGTGGGGTAGATTTGTAGCCTTCAAGGAGAACTAAATCGTTATTGCTCCGTATCAGGTACGAAAGCACCTGATACGGAGTATATTCAATTTTTTTGAAGAAGGAGGAAACATCTATGAAACCAGCCTCTTTTAAATATTTTGCCCCTTCCAGTAAGGAAGAAGCCCTTGCGTTCTTGGCTGAAGAAGGGGATGACGGCGGTAAGGTACTGGCAGGCGGCCAAAGCCTGGTGCCTGCAATGAATTTTCGCATGGCGCAGCCAACCGCTCTGATTGATTTAAATGAGATACCGGAATTATTCTATATTAAATCATCATCCAATGGCGGTTTGCTGATTGGAACAATGACCAGAGACAGGACTGTTGAACTTGATCCAATGGTGGTTGAAAAAGCGCCTTTGATTCCACAATGCCTGCACTGGCTAGCGCACCCGACCATTCGCAACCGTGGAACTTTTGGAGGAGCTCTGGCTCACTCAGATCCAGCAGGCCAATTACCCGTCGTAGCTTCAGCAATGAATTTTAAATTTCACATCCAATCTACCCAAACTGATCGCTGGGTGGATGCTGATGATTTCTTTGTATCCATCTACACCACTTGTATGGAAGCAACAGAAATGCTTGTCGACATCGAAGTTCCAGCCATGCCAAAGAATACCGGATATAGCTTCAAACAGGTTTCACGTCAGGCTGGAGAATCGGCATTGGTTGGTGTTGCCACCATGTTGACATTCGACGCTGAGGGAATGGTTCAAGGCGGTAGAATCGCTTTTATGGGTGTGGATGAAAAACCCGTCCCTGGTCTGAAAGCATTTGATATCCTTAAAGGAAATAAACCCTCTGACGACCTTATCCGTGAAGCAATAGAGGCTTCTGTCCAATCAGAAATGGATCCTGGTCCGGATATTCATGCAACAGCGGATTACAGGCGGCATCTCGCCCGTGAACTCGGGGTGCAGTCTGTAAAAGAATCCATCGCCAACGCTGTGAAATAGGAGGTTATGATGAGCGAACTATTTAATATAAAAGTAAACGTAAATGGAACTGACTACGAACGCTCAGTGGAACCTCGATTATTGTTGAGTGATTTCCTGCGCTATGAACTTGGTTTAGGTGGTACGCATGTTGGTTGCGAACATGGTGTTTGTGGCACGTGCACCATCCTTTTTGATGGCAAACCGGAGCGATCTTGCCTTACTTTTGCAGTTCAAGCCAATGGTCATAAAGTAGAAACTGTTGAAAGCTTGGGAACACCTGAAAAAATGAGCCCTTTGCAACAGGCATTCCAGGATAAACACGGTGCCCAATGTGGTTTTTGCACTCCCGGAATTTTGATGACGATGACCTCTTTTCTAAAAGAAAACCCGAATCCCACCGAGGAAGAAATTCGTGATGGGATTGATGGCAATCTATGCCGCTGCACTGGTTATCAGAACATAATTGATTCGGTAAAACTGGCTGCAGAACGTATGTCTGCACAGACGCCTAAATAACAGAAAGGATCATTCATTATGGAAAAGAAATTTCTTGGACAAAGTATTAAGAGAAATGAAGATCCGCGTATCCTGACTGGACAGGCGAAATATATAGCGGACATTTCATATCACGATGTATTACACGCTGCTTTTTTACGTAGTGATTACCCGCATTCTAAAATAAACAGTATTGATACCAGCGCGGCCAAAGCCATGCCTGGTGTCATTGCGGTTTATACAGCAGATGACCTGGGAGAGTATTGGCACCCTGGACCTGTATTAGTACCAGCGCCCCATTCCATTCCTGGCATCACAGCAAACTCACGCACTCAGATACCGATCGTGAAAGATTTTGTACGGCATCAGGGCGAAGTGGTGGCTATGGTCATTGCGGAAAACCGCTACATTGCTGAAGACGCCCTTGCGGAAATCTATGTAGATGCGGATCCTCTACCGGCGGTTGAAAACGTGGAAGCCGCTCTGAAACCAGATTCCCCTTTGGTTCATGATGATCTTGGAACCAACCTAGCCACTTATGTTCGTCAGGAACGGGGAGACTTTGCCGAAGTTAAGAAGATAGCTGATCACGTGATCCACGAGCGGTTTGTTATGGATCGCGGCGGTGCGGGCGCAATGGAGAACCGCGGAGTTGTTGCAAAGTGGGATAAAGAAGCCCAGCACCTGACAATCCACTGTAACACCCAATCTCCATCTGGATTGCGTAACAGCATGGCAGCCTGGTTTGGCATCCCTGAACAAAAGGTGCGCGTTGTTGTGCCATTTGTCGGAGGAGCTTTTGGGCCCAAAGTAATGACCAATCAACCCGAAGAGGTACTGTGCTGCTTTGCATCCATCAAGCTTGAGCGCCCCATCAAATGGCTTGAGGATAGAGCGGAGAATTTTATTGGCACAACCGCAGAACGGGTTCAAATCCACGATTGCGAGATTGCATTCAACAATGAAGGTAGAGTTCTTGGTATTCGCGATTCCTTCCTATACGATACTGGCGCGTATAATCCATACACAGCTACAATCCCCCTTAACACGCAAACCCATACAACCGGTACCTATGACATCCCGGTATTTCTTACAGAGTTTACCTCAGTATTCACCAACAAAATGATCGTTTCGCCTGTAAGAGCTGCTGGCCGCTCCTATGGTGTTTTCGTGATGGAGAGAATGCTGGATGCGGTAGCTTACAAACTACAAAAAGACCTCACCCACATCCGCGAAATCAACCTGATACCTGAGGATGCGAAATTCCCGATTGAAACCGGTATTATTGCTCAAGACTTTGCACAGTTTGTTTTAGACAGTGGAAATTACCCAGCTGTGCTAAAAAAAGCTAAAGAAATGATCGGTTACGACGACTTCAAGAATAATCAACAGCCTAAACTACGCGCAGAAGGCAAAAAAGTGGGAATTGGGCTGGTATTATTCACTGAAAATACCGGCGTTGGTCCATATGAAGGCGCACGTGTAACCGTTGGTGCCAGTGGCAGAGTCTTTGCCTCTTGTATTTTTGGTACACAAGGACAGGGGCACTTCACATCCTTTGCCCAGATCGTAGCAGACCAGGTAGGTTGCAAAGTAGAAGAGGTAGAAATATCCACCGGCGATACAGATAAGTTCTACTGGGGCGCAGGTACGTTTGCCAGCCGCGGTGCTACTGTCGCCGGAAATGCTTTCCACATGGCTGCCAAGCTGGTTCGAGTAAAAATACTTGAAACGGCCAGCAAGCTCTTGAATGTGCCTCCGGAAGAATTGGAACTGGTTGATGGGCTTGTTCGGGTTGCTGATATTCCAGAACAATCGATCAAACTCGGCGACCTGGCGGTAAAAGCCAACCCCATGCGCGGAACGATCGCTCCTGGCACAGATCCTGGGTTGGAAGCATCCGCTTACTATGCGCCACCGTATGGTGCCACTGCGTATGGCGCTGCTGCAGCCATTATGGAAGTAGATCCAACAAGCTTTAATATCAAATTCCACAAATTTATTTTTGTAGATGATTGCGGAACCGTGATCAATCCAATGATACTGGATGGTCAATTACATGGCGGCATCCAAATGGGTATTGGCAACTCATTCTTTGAGCAGCTTGTATATGATGAGAATGCACAGCTTATGAACGGATCGCTGATGGACTATCTCATTCCTCGAGCATCAGATATGCCTCCACGGATGGAAATTGGACATCTCCACACACCATCCCCGTTAAATCCACTGGGAATTAAGGGAGTGGGTGAATCTGGTACTATTCCAATTCCACCGCTTTATTGCCAGGCATTGGAAAATGCACTCGATATTCCAGGATTATTCATAAAGGAAGTGCCACTTAGCCCAAGCCTTCTCTACCATCTGGTGGAAGAGGCAAAGAAATCACAGGTAGGATAGGAGATCATCATGGGAATGAAAATTGAAGGCGAATATATATTTAATGGACCGCGCGAAATTTCATATGCGGTTGTACATGACCCAAACATCCTGCTATTAGCCATTCCAGGTGAAAGCTCGATGAATGAGACTGGTCCAAATGCTTATGAAGGTACCATCAAACTAAAGATCGGTCCTGTTAGCGGTCAAGTTTGCCGGATTATACACGATCACAGATGATATTGCCCCGGAATCTTTTACGATGGTGGTAAAAGGAAAAGGTGCTGCTGGGTTTGCAGAAGGGATCGGAAAAGTACAATTTTTAGAAGCGGAGGGGGGCAAAACCCTCTTTAAATATTCGGGGGAACTAAATATTGGCGGTAAATTAGCCAGTGTTGGCCAACGCTTGATTGATAGTGTATCAAAAAGCATGCTAAAAAGCGGCCTTGAAAAACTGGATAAGGAGGTCGAGAAACGAAAATAGCATATTGGTGTTTTGTTGAGTAGACACTTGACATTTTGAAAATTGTGTTAAAATAGTATTAGAATTTGGAGGATTTACTGTGTCTGATATCTTAGAAGAAAATAAATTGTTGAAGATGAAGTAGTAATTGGTGAACAGACTATCCAAGGAGTACATTGAAAAAGTAGATTTCAAGAAATCTGCTGAAGTAAAAATGGTGCTTTACGTAGTGCCTGTCGCTCTGGTTTTCATTCTTATTGCTTTCCTTCTTAACGCTGCTCGATAATATGTAAGATGGTCTGGTTAGCTACTAACCAGACCTTTTGATTTTCCGTAATCGAAAGGAGGTGAGATTATTTAGAATAATAGTAAGTGAACAAAAGTTCCCCGCACTCCTTCTCAGTCGGGAACGAAGCAATGATGATTTTTATTAACAATCGCATTACAAACATTCTAAGGAAGGAAGAATATTATGGCTGAAAAAGCAGTTAAAGTAATGGGATATCTCCCAAACGATAAACCACCCTTTGGACAAATGGTTTTGTTGGGGTTCCAGCATGTATTAACCATGTTCCCCGCAACAGTTTTATGCGCCCTTTTGATGAATTTTGATGTTTCAACCGTCTTGGCTATCACTGGTCTTGGCACTGTTGTCGCACTTCTTGGTGCAAAGTTCGCAATGGGCAAATATATTCCGCTGTACTACGGTTCAAGCTTTGCGTATATCGCGGCTGTTGCTGCAGTAGTTGGAACGATTGAACCCGGACTCGGCTTCGGCGCGACCGCATCACCCGCAACAATTTCCGTTGTACAGGCTGGTTTCCTTGCGACCGGTGTAATCAACGTAATTGTTGGTTTGCTCATCCGTCTATCCGGCGGTAAAGAAGCCGTTGACAAAGTCTTGCCACCCATCATTACCGGCTCTGTTGCCTGTGTTATCGGTATTGGTTTGGGTTATACTGCATTAACAATGGGTTCAGGTACTTGCTGCGGTGTAGTTGATGCCGCTGGTGGACAATTGAAATGGTGGACTGCTGCTATGGTCACTACGATTGCAGCTATCATGTTCTCAGTTTACCTGCAGGGTAAAGGATTTATTGGCATGCTTCCTATTCTGCTTGCCGGTATCCTAGGCTATATCGTAGCCATACCGCTGGGATTGGTCAATCCACAATTCACATCTGATCTTTTCATTCTCCCCAGAGTAACATTCCCGAATTTTGCGCATCCGCTTACACTCACTGTAATTATCGGTGTCGGTGTTATGGCTATCGCTACAATTCCAGAATCCACTGCTCACCTGTATCAGATCTCTCTGTATGTTGACCACTTAGCCGAAGAACAAGGTCGTGAAAAATTCTACCTTTCCCGCTACATTGGTTTGAACCTGATGCTGGATGGTTTGAATGACATGATCAATGGTATCTTTGGTTCTACTGCTGGTACCAACTATGGTGAAAATAACTCGCTGATGGTAATCACCCGGAACTACTCCGGTCCTGTGTTAGTTACAGCCGGTAGTTATCGCGATAATCCTTGGCTTCATAGGACCACTCAAGGATGCAGTTAACTCCATCCCAACAGCAGTTGCTGGTGGTCTTTCTATTTACTTGTTTGGTGTCATTGGTATGCAGGGTATTGCTCTTATGATCGCCGAAAAGGTGAACCTGTTTGATCCGAAGCAATTGGCAATTGGCGCCAGTCATCCTCATCGTAGGTATTGGCGGCAACATCGGCTACGGCGGTAACATTCCTGTCGGCGGCTTGCTCTCCTCTGTCGGAAGTGTCTCCCTCTTCCCGCTTGGATTGCCCGCTATTGCTACGGCTGCTATCCTGGGTATTCTTTTGAACCTGGTCTTTATCTGGTTCAAGCCTTCTGTTGACCGCTCTGCAGTAAAGTAATTTGTTAAGTTGTGTGTTTACAAGAGGGGCGCAGTATTCTGCGCCCCTCTTAGTATGAAAGTTCACTTGTTGCTTATGTGGAGGAATGATGATCCTGGTTACAGGCGCGTCAGGGAAAACTGGTCAGGCTATCATAAAGTCTCTGCACCAAAATAATGTTGAAGTTAGAGCTTTTACTCACCGACAAGAATATCATACATTATTGAAATCAGTCGGTGCGGACGAGATACTTATAGGAAATCTTGAGAATATAAAAGATATTTCAAATGGCATTAATTAATATTGAGGCGGTTTACCATATTTGCCCCAATATGCATCCCAGGGAATTTAGCATTGCCAAAGAGGTAATATCAGCCTGTAATAAAGTAGGGTGTAGACGGATTGTCTATCACAGTGTATTACACCCTCAGGCAAAGAAAATGGTGCATCACTTGCAAAAACTTCGTGTGGAAGAGCTATTATTTGAATCAAAATTAATTTATACGATATTACAACCTACCGCTTACATGCAAAATATCACAGGTTACTGGGATGAGATACTTGCCGGAAAATATGCCATTCCATACCCGGTTGAAACAAAGATAAGCTTGCTTGATCTGGATGACCTGGCGGAAGCAGCAAAAAATATCCTTGCAGAATCTAACCATGATTATGCAACATATGAGTTAGTTGGAACCGAGCCTCTATCTCAAACCGAGATAGCTCTTGCTTTATCTGAATATCTGGGATATAAAGTCACAGCTGAGAGGATTCCTCTGGATATTTGGAAAATTAATGCAGAATCCTCTGGACTATCTAAATATGGGATATCAACCTTAGTATCAATGTTTGAATATTACAGAGATTTCGGGCTATGTGGAAATCAGAATGCGCTATCGCACTTGATAAAGCGATCACCCACGACACTAAGCGAATATCTTTCCCGGTTATCAAAAAATAATTAATAACAGGAGTTTTCGAAAATGGATAGGAAGAAGAGCCAGCACTACAACTTCACTCATGAAGCCATTCCGGTGTTATTTCATAATAATCCTGAGAATTTTTTTAAGTACATCGATAAAGACGGAATCAAGTTTTTGAAATTTTACTGGAAACATTTAGAGACGAATTTACGAATAGATATCCTATCCTCTTCAACGGGTTTGAGCTATACAACAGAAATTGTCAACGACAAGATCAAAGTGGCTAAAATTACAATGCCTGATACGAAAGAAATTGGCGAGGTTTTTAACCTGGTACTTGTCAGATTTCCTCAAAAGTTTTCGTTATTTAAAGTCGGTTTCACGCGAGTTCTCTCACTGGAATATGAGGGCAAAGATGAAAACGGTGTATCGATGACAGGGATATACGAAATTACACCTAGAGCGAGGAATGTCAGAGTAAAAGATGGGCCCTCCACAAATTCTATGGAATTTTATAAGATGGCAATGAATATTCTGAAAATAAATACTGGAGATTCTGATGAAGCTTGATGCTGGTACTTATGTAGTAATTGGCGCCATGATTGTCTTTTACTTACGATTGATGCAATTACGAGGAAAAAAAAGAAGATTGGATAGGGAAGCCAATGTTGCTCGTATGAGTGCAAAGAATAAAACTCGTAAAAATGCGCCACAAACCCAATTGCGTGACAAGAATGCTCCGCCCTTTAAAGTAACAAGTTGGATTCTTATTGTAATAGCAACGGTACTTTCATTAGCCGGCCTGGCTTCGCGGGCCTCCACAGGTTTCCCAGTTCTTATGCAGGAATACTGGTGGATCCTTACCTCAGTGGGAACACTTCTTTTTGTGTTCTGTTTTAAAGTTGAATGAGAAAATTTTAGCAATCAAGTTACAATGCTGGAGCAAATATTTATTTTCTAAAATTCAACCTTAATAAAAAGATGTAGCTACCAAATAACAATAAACTCATTAAGGTTGAATTATTTAAGAAACCTACTGTAATATTTGGATTTCCACCGAGAAAAAGGCCTATTCCAACCATTTCCAATACACCTGCTGGGATTAATGGCCACCATACAAATTTATCCCTGATTACCCTCGAACTGATCGTTATCAATGCCCATCCTAAGCCAAACCAGACCAGCATAACACCGGTTTGGCTGATCGGATTTACTTCTGAAACCATTCTCCATGAGAAATTTAACCCCGGGGCGATTGTAAGAATGATCGCCCCGGGAATGATCAATCCAAATAACTTTGCACCGATACCCCACATTAATAAACTTAACCCCAGTCCTATACCGGTGTAAAAAGCAAAATCTAAGAGATTGCCACGACTTGTCAACAAACAAATACCGCTGGATAGAAAAACTCCGAATAAAACGTTAGTCCATCCAACATATTTTCTAAAGACAAAATAAGAGGAGATAAATATTACCAACCAAGCAAAACCGACGCATCCAAACAGGATTCCCAAGGCAGATTTTATTTCGAAGGAATTACTTCTAAATAATATGATTACAACAGCAATGAAAACTGCGGACAGATTCCCTGTTGTTATGAGCCATCCTACGCTCTTCTTGTAAATCGCCCATATAAATAATGTGATCGTGATGATCGGTATGGGAACAAGAAATAACTGCCGCAAGTTAAGCGTCCATCCTGCCAGTAAAACGAGAATTACAATGCCGACAGCTATAGAAGGCAATAGAAATGGATGTAATTTGCGTTTCAACCTAGAATAATCCCTTCTGATGAGCCTTTACTGCCGCTTGTAGTCTATCTTTAGCATCGAGCTTTCCAAGTATATTGGATATATGATTTTTCACCGTCCCCTCAGTGATGACCAGAATATCCGCGATATCGCGGTTGCTTGCGCCGGTTGCCACAAGTTTTAGAATCTCTACTTCTCGTTTGGTTAACGTCTCCGCAGGGGTAGCTGGATATTCATATTCTGGCTTGGATAATCTTGAGAACTCAGCCACAATCTTTGCGGTTTCTGATGGCAGTAGATAAAATTCCCCTTTCGCAGCAGAACGAATTCCATTAAAAAGTTGTTCGGATGAAATATCTTTCATCAAATATCCAACCGCGCCAGCTTTTAATCCATCGAATAAATCGTTATCATCATCGAATGTGGTAAGGATCAGAATGTGGGTCTCAGGATATTTACTGACGATCTGTTTTGTTGCTTGAACACCATCTAGGATTGGCATTCGCAAATCCATCAGAACAATTTCCGGTCTTAGGTTTTCAACCATTTCAATGGCTTCTTTACCATTTCCTGCTTCCCCCACAACGATAAACTCATCCTGCACACTTAATAATGTCTTTATCGCTTCCCGAAATAGTTGTTGATCATCCGCAATCACTAATCTAATTTGATCATTCATAATGGAACCTCAATATAGATTTCAAAACCTGTTCTTTCCCCGGCCTGATATTGGATCTGTCCACCCAGTTGCCTGACTCTTTCTTCCATCCCCTGCAACCCAAAACCTTCGTCCACATACTCGGTACCGATACCATTATCACAAATAGACAATAGTAATTTATTAGCCTCTCTGTAATCCAATTTGATAGACAATTCGGTTGCATCCGCATGTTTGATGCAATTTTGTATACCTTCTTGAATAACCCGAAAAAGGGCTAGTTCTATTTGGGGGGCTACAGGTGTCATATTGCCTAAGACCACATTAGATATATTTAGTTTGTCAGTTGTAGTGCTTGCCGCTAAATTTTGTATTCGGTCAGATAGCGGAATTCTTGTTTCTGCTGACTCCTTAAAGGCTGAAACAGACTTACGCACATCAGACAAAGCTTCTTGGGATTGCTTCTGAGCAATTACAAGCGTCTCTAAGGCTTTTCTGGGGTCTGTATCCATAATTGCACTAGCTGCTTGAATTTGCATGTGTATGACCGTCAAATAGTGACCTAACCCATCGTGTATCTCACGCGCAAATCGATTCCGTTCTTTAACCTGAGTAAGTTCTTCAATTTGATTGGCGTAGTTCCTCAAATTGGAATTCGCATTCTCCAACTCTTTTATCAACTTGATGATCTTAATATGCGCATTCTCTTCTTCTATATACATTTGCATGAATATGATCACAAATATTTGCCCTGCCAAATATATCGGCAATCCATTTGTTGTAAAATCTGAGCCTTCTAGCATGATCCTGCTTGCGCCAAAATATAATAGAGCTACGATACCATTAATTCCAAGCATCACCCTGGGCGCAAATAAAATGACGCTATGACCTATAATGGGGAGGAGAATTAGCAGGCTAATGCCCTCCCCTTTCGATATTAAAATAATGGCTACACCGAGAAGTATTTCTACCACTACATACAGGAATCTGAGCCAAACAAAATGATTTCCAGCAGATATTGAATAGACATATATCCCAATAAAGATATAACAAATGCCCAATAATATGAGCGTAACTATGCGCACCCAGCTGATTTCTCGCATTGAAACAAACACAGACAGAAAAACCCCCATAACGACTATAGTGAAAGATAGTGTGTTACCCACACTTACTTTAGAGTTCAGGTAATCTGAGATCATTCACCCATTATAGCATTCAGCATAAATTCGAAAGGCATATATCCAGATTGAAACCAAGGATAAAAATATGTCTTTTTTATATTACTTCAGTCAGGTTACCACATAACACCAATACGTTATTCTTATTAGAGCATATTTCGTAATAGGAGAAAAATATGAATGCTTTATTGGTTTATCCGGAATTCCCTGACACCTTTTGGAGTTTTAAACATGCAATGAAATTTATAAATAAAACAGCTGCAAATCCACCGTTAGGTTTGATCACTGTAGCAGCTATGTTGCCAACAGAATGGAACTTACAGTTAATAGACTTGAATGTCAGTCATGTCAAGGAGAGAGACTGGGAATGGGCTGATATCGTTCTCATTTCTGCAATGACAGTTCAACGGAAATCTGTAGAGAGTTTTATTCAACAATGTAAAGACCATAACAAGCAAATCATAGCAGGTGGACCGTTATTTACTGAGGAATTTGAACAATTCCCAGATATTGACCATTTTATTTTGAACGAAGCAGAGATGACCCTGCCGCAATTTCTGAAAGACCTACAATTTACCAAACCCAAGAGGGTTTACCAATCTGATCAGTATCCAGATATTCAATCCACTCCAATCCCACGTTTTGATCTGCTTGAACTGAATAAGTATGATGCTATGTCTTTGCAATTCTCCCGAGGCTGCCCTTACAATTGTGATTTTTGCAACGTTACCGCTCTCTTTGGACATAAACCAAGGATAAAATCAACTAATCAAATAATTACTGAACTGGATGCGATCTATAATTCCGGTTGGCGCAGAAACATCTTCTTTGTAGACGACAACTTCATTGGAAATAAAAAGATCATCAAACAAGAGGTGTTGCCAGCCTTAATTGAATGGCGAAGAGGAAAAGTGGGGTGCTTGTTTATTACTGAAGCAAGCATTAATATGGCAGACGATCCAGAGTTGATGTCTCTCATGGCTAAAGCTGGGTTTATATCTGTATTCATAGGTGTCGAAACACCCAGTGAAGAAGGTTTGGCAGAATGCAATAAGACTCAAAACACCAAAAGGGATATGGTCGCCAGTATTCATCGGATACAACAAAATGGAATACAGGTTATGGCCGGATTCATTGTTGGTTTTGATTCAGATACACCATCCATCTTTCAAAACCAATTTGATTTTATCCAGGAAAGCGGTATCATCACAGCAATGGTTGGTATGCTTCAAGCTCCAAATGGCACCGAACTTTATCGCAGAATGAAAAGTGAAGGACGTATCCTGGATGGTATGAATGGTGACAATGCAGATGGGACAACAAATATCCTTTCCAAAATGGGTAATGAAACGCTTACAGCAGGGTACCGTAAATTGATGTCAGAATTATTCTCGCCTAAACCTTTTTACAAACGAATAAAGACATTTCTTATGCACTATCAACCATTAAATCACCCTGTTACTATTCACACTACGGAAATATTCGCATTTCTGAAGACAATTTGGTACATGGGAATAACCGGAGTGGATAGGTGGGAATATTGGTCATTGATCTGGTATATTCTCACCAAAATGCCAGGCAAATTTCCCACAGCCATTACTCTGACAGTCTATGGTTACCATTTTAGAAGGGTGGCCAAACTGCACCTGGGCGGTGCAGTTTCAAAAGATACGCCAACAATCAACCTGGATACAGGCGTAAAGAGAAAAGTTTTTGAGAACTTACATATATAAAACAACTTCCCGGTTTTCACCGGGAAGTTGTTTTATTAAAATTAAATCTCAGATAATTTTACTGGCCTGTTTTCAAGGAATGATTTCTTAGCAGCCATTGCAATTAGAATTGGCTTTCTTCCGTCCTCTGCGATTACCGGTGTATCTTTGTTCTCCTGAATTGCTGAAATGAACGCTCTCATTTCTGCAATAAACGATTCTGTGTAACGTTCCAGGAAAAAATATAAAGGTTTTGCTGAGCTCACCTGTTCGGAATTGCTGTAAATATGTGAATCGGGAAAATTATTTGAAACCGCAACCATTCCATTAGATCCAAATACTTCAACGCGTTGATCGTAACCATATATAGCTTTTCGGCTGTTATCGATAGTTCCGATGGCTCCATTAGCAAATTTCAAAGTGATAATTGCTGTATCAACGTCACCAGCTTTACCAATTTCCGGGTCCACGAGTACAGCCGCGGCGGTGAATACTTCAATTACTTCTGAACCTGAAAGAAATCTGGCCATGTCGAAATCGTGGATGGTCATATCAAGGAACATACCTCCTGAGCTTTTAACATATTCTGCAGGTGGTGGCGCTGGATCACGGCTAGTTATTCGAAGGATGTGCAGGTCCCCAATCTTCCCCTCCAGAACCATTTCTCTGACTTTCTTGAAATTAGGATCGAACCGTCTATTGAACCCAATTTGACATTTGACGCCAGCTTTATTAACTGCTGCCAGGGCTGTATCAATTTTTACAAGGTCATGATCAATCGGTTTTTCACAAAAAATATGTTTTCCTGCTTCGGCTGCTTCGACTAGTATTTTTGCATGAGTATCTGTTGAGGAGCAAATAGCAATACCATCGATACTTTTGTCATCAAGGATGTAATGATAATCTTCATAGCAATTTGAAACATTAAGTTTGTCAGCCAAATCTTTTGCAAATTCCAGGTTAGTATCGGCCACTGCAACTAAATCCACTCCAGGAATTCGGGTCGCAAGATTCTCCGCATGGATTTTCCCGATCCTGCCTGCTCCAATTACACCCATTCTTGTTATCTTTTTGGTCATACTACATTCCTCCTAACATGTCGATAATTAAAATGTTAATCCAGTGACTTAAATATTTCAGATATATCAACCGGTCTTTCTTCATCAAGAGATTTTGTTGCTGCAATTCCAATGGCAGTTGCGGCTTTTGCATCAACACCAGTAATGGTTGGTTCTGTGTCATCAAGAATGTGTTTCACAAAAACTCTTATCTGTTCCGCATAGGCGAAGCCAAACCGTTCCATAAAATAGGGAACCGTATCATGGCTAACTCCCTGCCGATTTAGCACTAAAACCGGCGTTTGCTGCAGGTAGCCTATCCATAAGCTCCCCTCTGTTCCTAATACTTCTGTCCTTATGTCATATCCATATACAGCGTTACGGCTCATATCAATATTTCCAATTGCTCCGCTGCAAAAACGAAGGTTGATTACTACATTGTCAATATCACCAACATCTTTAAGCTCAGGATAGGCAATTGCAGCTCCTTCACTGTATACTCGCTCAACCTCGCTATCCATCAACCAGCGAGCAAGGTCAAAATCATGAACACCCATGTCCACGATCAAACCCCCACTATTTTCTCTTTTAGCAAACTCCAAACTGGTACGCTTTGGATCCCGACTTATGCTTTTGAACATTACGGGTCTGCCTATCGATCCATCAAGGATTTGCTTTTTTGCGTTTGAATATGGCGGATCAAACCTGCGCATGAATCCAAGCTGAAGTTTAACCCCAGCTTTTCTAACTACATCAATTGCCTCGTCACACTCTTGGATATTTTGTGACAATGGCTTTTCACTGAAAATATGCTTTCCGGCCGCAGCCGCATCCTTGATAATTGAAGCATGTGTATTTGTCGGCGTAGAGATGACAACTGCTTCAATCGTTTTGTCATCCAGGATTTTACGATAATCTACATATCCTGAGGGAATTCCATATTTCTCTTTTACGTCATTTAATATAGCAGGATCAGACTCTGCCACAGCTGCTAATTCTACTTCTGAGACAGCATTTGCTAATGTATTCGCATAAACCCTCCCCATCCGCCCCGCGCCAATGAGACCCATCCGAATTTTCATTTTTTCTCCTGTTATAAGAAATATTTTTCTAATTTTTTCTTTTGTTCATATTCTTTCCGTGCTTTTTTCACTTCATCCATTTCTGACACCTCAGCGATGGCAACATCCCACCATGATTCATACCCAGGTACACGGGCTTCTTTGTCTGTCTCAACTACAATAACGGAAGTTGTTTTGAGTTTCTTTACTTTCTTTAGCGCCTTTTCAAATTCAATTAGTGTCCGTGCTCTATAGACCGTGGCGCCTAGACTTTGCGCATTTAGCGCAAAGTCTATTTCTAATAAATCATCAGAGAACTGCCCTGTATCAGGATTTCGTTTTAAGAATGTTGTGCCAAATCCACTGCTTCCAATCGATTTACTAAGCGCGCCTATAGAACCAAATCCCTTATTATTGACTACGATAATATTAATCTTGATTCCTTCAAGAACAGCGGTAACAATCTCTGTCGGATTCATTAAGTAAGTGCCATCCCCAACCCAGGCATAAACTTCCCTGTTTGGAGCGGCAATTTTCACCCCAATTGCTGCTGGTATTTCATACCCCATACATGAGTAACCATATTCCATGTGGTAGCTATTTGGAGTTCTCGTTCTCCAAAGCTTATGTAAATCACCAGGCTGGCTGCCAGCAGCCGAAACCAATACATCTCTCGAGCCAGATGCCTTCCAAATGGCATTAATGATTTCGCCCTGGGAAGGTAGAGGTTGATTATTGAGATTAAATAACCTATCAGATTCAGATTCCCATCGTTCTTTCAGGTCTATGATTTTTGCTGAGTATGCCTCTGAGACTTTGAATCTTTTCAAGCCTTTTCTAAGCTCAGCCAGTGTTACTTTCGCATCGGCCACCAATGGGATGCCACTATGTTTATATGCATCCATTTCATACACATTGATATTGATAAACTTGACATTATTATTTTGGAATATCGTTTTAGAAGCGGTTGTGAAATCTGAATACCTGGTTCCAATACCAATTACTACATCTGCTTCTTTTGCCAGAATGTTCGCAGCGAGTGTACCTGTAGCACCTAATGCCCCTAAGTTGCAAGGATGGTTATAAGAAAGGCTCCCTTTACCAGCCTGGGTTTCACAGGATGGAATCCCAGTACTGCTAACAAATTTTTCTAATTCCCGTGTGGCTTCTGAGAATAAAACACCGCCTCCAGCTACAATTAGCGGATTATTTGCCTTAGAAATCTCCTCAATTGCTCTCTTCAGTTGATCTCGATCTGCTAAATTTCTGGCGATATGCCATATCCGTTTATTGAAAAGTTCATCAGGGAAGTCATAGGCTTCTGTTTGAACATCCTGGGGTAAGGCCAGTGTTACTGCTCCTGTATCTGCCGGTGATGTGAGAACTCGCATCACTTCAGGTAGTGATGTAATCAATTGCTCCGGACGATTTATCCTATCCCAGTATCGTGATACCGGCTTGAAACAATCGTTTACGCTGATGTCCTGGGTGGAATTTGATTCCAATTGCTGCAGAACAGGCGCAACGTTCCTTCTGGCAAAAATATCCCCTGGTAAAAGAAGTACGGGTAAACGGTTAATGGTAGCTAAAGCTGCGCCGGTAATCATATTCGTTGCACCAGGTCCAATAGAGGAAGTACAAACAAAGGTTTGCATTCTATTTTGCATTTTCGTAAAGCCGCTGGCAATGTGTACGGCTGCCTGTTCATTTTTGACCATGATATATTTAAAGTCTGGATATTGTTGAAGGGCTTGGCCAATGCCAGCAACATTGCCATGACCAAAGATTCCGAGAATTCCTTTGAAAAATGGAGTTTCAACCCCATCCCTTTCAACGAATTGTTTCATTAAAAATAGTATTAATGCTTGAGCAGTAGTAAGTTTCATCTCACCATACCTTATCTTTCTTATATATATATCCGGGATATTTATCCCTGGTTCATGTCCAAGGTGACAAGCGGTAAACGAGTGTCCATTCCGTCCCATGTGTCTTTCACCCAGGCATAAGTTGGATCGTCAGTACTTGCCAAAGATTGATCCGTTCCAGCCAGCATGTTGAGATAATATACATTGTATCCGGGTGCGGCAACAACTGGATGATAGCCTTCGGGGGATAAAACCAGTTCATTATTCCGCACCATGATGAGTTCATCCAATCTGTGATCGTCTGTGTATATACGCTGATATGCATAGCCTTCAGGTCTGTCAATCTTATAATAGTAAACCTCTTCAAGGTCAGCTTCTAACAACTTACCATCTTTATCTAAAATGCGTTTGTCATGTTTGTGCGGTGGGTAAGAACTCCAGTTTCCCGAAGGGGTGTAAACTTCGACAACAACCAATCGGTCACAGTTGAATCCTGGCATGATCATCTGATTAATTTGCCGGGAGGCGTTTCCACCACCTCTTAATTCAACTTTGACATCTTCTGGTTTGATTAATTGTGACGGATATTCATTTTTTGCGTGACACCAGCCCACTCCCATCTCGAAATTATCGGTAGTAGCAGTAATTTTTACATTATTATTTTTTGATAAATACAACGTCGTCGGCATTCCAGAAAATACATCTTTTCTCGTGCCAACACTATTCCAAACTTGATCTCTGGTTTCAATGCGACAAGACCCACCCAAGATAACTAAAACCATTTCATTATCTTCAGTTAACCGAGTCCAGAAATGGCCTTTAGGAATATTAATTGCAGAAAAACTCAAATGCTCCCACATTGCTATTTGGGGTGTTACTCGAAGAAATTCTTCACTTTCAAGGTTTGGCTTAATTAATAGGCGATTTTGTTCTTTCATATCCTTACCTTTCATCTGCATAATCCCCATAATTCATATATTTTATTACAATTATTATACAATACAAACGTGTGCATTTGCTAATAATTACTATTTATGCAAATAAAATCTCCCCACCATAAAATGGAAGGGGAGATAGTTAATAAAAGATTATGAATAATTAATATATATTACCGTATCTTATAAGTTCCGCCATGACATCTACCATTTCCGGATCAAATTGTGTGCCTCGATACCTAATAAGCTCAAGAACAGCTTCTTCACGAGTCAATGGCGTTCTGTAAGTCCTACCGCATGTCATGGTAGAAAACGCATCAACGATCGCTAACAATCTTGACCCAACAGGAATATCTTTCCCGCTTATTCCATCGGGGTACCCACCTCCATTAAACCTTTCATGATGCCAACGAACTATTGGTTTGATTGAATCCAATGCCCGAACCGGATCCATAAGTGCTGCGCCATATACAGGGTGCTGCCGCATGGTTGTCCATTCAGACGAACTTAGTGGACCCGGTTTGACGAGGATTTCCTTTGAAACAACAGCCTTCCCAATATCGTGAAGCCGGCCCGCCAGTCCCATTCTTAAGACTTCAATGCCAGGTAATTTCATTTGTTGGGCTAATCTTTGTGCCCAGAAGCCAGTGTCCTGACTGTGCCCGCTATTGTCGCACCTATCGATAGAATCTGCAAGATTAAAAAGTGCATTTACGTAGTTATCTTGCAACTTAGGAACAATAGGGCCAACATAGACATTGATTCCAGCTAACTCCACCTTTAGCGGAGTTCCCATGATATCGTCTAAATTCTTTTGGCCATCATTTGGAAATTGATAATTATCTAAATAGTAATATCCTAGGGACCGTGGCGTGCCATCCAATTGGACAGGAATCATGATATTTTGGGACCGGTTGGTCCGGTCCCAAAATTCCCCTTCTTCCCCCCTGCCATTGGATGTATTCGTGTATGAAGGATCGAAAGTCATTTTAATACTTCTTTTCAATTAGCAATTAATATGATGATATCTCCGCCAATTCAAGGATTTGTATCCCATCGATAATTCTGACTACTTCACCGGAGAATTGTTCAAGTGTGCTGCATTTCAGAAAAGAAATGCGACCTAATAAGTGATCGGGTAGATGGAAAGCTTCGCCAAAATAGCCGGCCTCAATAGAGCTCATGGGATTGGCCAACAAACTATCACGAAAATCTTTGTTAATCACAGCAGCATGAATCACTTTTGAAAATTCTTCCAATAATGAACTC
This sequence comes from uncultured Chloroflexia bacterium, assembly GCA_963841805.1. Taxonomy (GTDB): domain Bacteria; phylum Chloroflexota; class Anaerolineae; order Anaerolineales; family Anaerolineaceae; genus PNON01. The sequence goes on along the minus strand of CAWJEB010000009.1, from coordinate 337,110 downwards.
GAAAGATGAATACTTTGGTTGGTTTGAAGTAGTTCATTAGTATCATAAATGTTTGGCACCATATTTACTCCTTTTCTCCTTTACTCATAGACCAAAGAAGAAAAATAACTCCTAACCCTATGAATATATCGCCAATACTAAAGGCGACTTTATACCTTATCCAGGAAGGTGCATTAATGATATCGGAAAGATAAACCAGCGAAGTATTTTCTGGCGACATGATCCTATCTTTCGAATATGCTAACCGCTGACCTTCTATCCAATAATTTGTCGGTAGGGATGGATGCAGCCTATTTAATGTATCGAGGGCTGATTGGCATCCAACCTTTATTAGTTATGATTACCGCCAAATTACTGATCAAACCCGTTGCCAGAATTTGTATTCCAATATTGTGGATGTTGAGCAGGCTAAATACTACCAATCCCAGCATGGATCCTATTTGAATATATGGAATTATTAATTCTGGTACATTCTTGGCCGTAAATGGAATAAAGAAGACAATTATTTGAGGAATGACAAAGGTAAAAACGAGCCACTCTTGTTTTATTGTTGGTATTTTCAATCTTCTTTTCTTGAGGCTTGCTCTAAGAATTGTTGCCAGCAAGCCTGCAACGACGGCCAAGACTAAAATCATTTACTGATATTCTCTATCAAATTAAGCTATATCTGAAAAAAAATAAAATTGTCTGAATACCCTATAGACCAGTCGCACCAGGAGCGCCAGCGCCTAATACAAATAATACGACCATAAGAACAAATAAGGCTAACCTAACGGATTGTGGATTCGTAATTAGTGATTTCATGATCTCTCCTGATTATTTTAGATTTTGAAAGTGTTGATAATAATTTAGAGTCCGGTTGCTCCAGGTGCGCCCGCGCCTAATACCACAAGGACTAACATCATAACAAATAAAGCTATACGGATATTGGCAATTGTAAATACACTTGTTTTCATAATTTTCTCCTTAATATTTTAATATTTATTATTATGCTAGAAATGAGTCTCAAAACAGGCATTAAAACAAACCAATGCCTAATTGATGCCCATAGGTATATTTTTCACTTTGGCAGGAATTATGTATGTACGCTGAAAATATGTGAAGCATGCAGCGAAATGTACAAGTTAGAGATATATTTCTTTAGATCCACAGACTGTGAATCCGTTTGAATTAAGGATTAATTATTCAAATTATGAAAAAGCATTTCAGTTTGTTTGGATGGTACAGCGCTTATTTCCCGTTCCAGATTTTCTACACATGCATTATATTGACGGACCAAACCTGCTTTATTCCCCGTAGCAGCATAAATCTTAAAGGCTAATCGATATGAATCTTCTAATAAGTTGTCTTCTTCAATTGCCCGGTGACATGTTTCTAGTGCCTTGTCATATTCAGCCAAATCCAAATAGATTTCTGCTAATTGAAGAATTGCGGAAATATAATTTTGGTGCAAGGTTTCTCTCAGGCTATAAGCCCAATTTTCTTCAATTTCTGGTAGATATTTCCCTCCATAGATTTGAATTGCCTTTTTTAGATATATTACTTTTTCTTTCGTGGTTTGTTCCCTCGCAGCAGATGCAATGTTCTTCAAAAATATTTCAATATCATATTCATAATCCAATTTATTGTTAAAACGATAAAAGTCCTGCTCTAGCAAAATGCTGTCTTTACCTACAGCGCGGCGGAGCCTGTAAATCGTATTTTTGAACCTGAATTTCGCTTCATTATGGTTTGCCTCTGGCCAGAATAATACACTAATTTCCTCTTTCGTCATGCCTTCAGGATGTGCAAGTATTGTAAAAAAAAGGTCTTTGGCAGCCTGGGTCTGCCAAACAGAATTTGTAATCAAATGATTTGAAATTCTCACCTGCATTTTGCCGAGAGACCTTATGTTTAAACTTGGGGGTAAAATCGCGATTGCCTGGGAGTTTTCCCGCAAGAATTTTCTTAATTTTGGCAGCTTTTCAATGAAAATATCAATCTGTTCGAAATATACTATTAACAAATCTTTTAGATGTCCAACATTTGCCATTTGTAAGAATGATGAATACCGTGCCCCAATAGCAACCAATCCTGCAGATGGTTGTTTATCGTTAGTATTAGAAATGACTTGCAGCAAATGCTCAACAATTTTGTCGGGTTGATTGAGCTGTAAATATGCTATAGCGAGATAAAAATGTGCACGATCCCGTTGAACTTTATGCCCTGCATTTTCAAAATAGGCAAGAGATTCTTCCAACGAAGAAATTGTTTCTTTTATTGTGCCATCATTCAATTTAAGCCCGGCGAATTCCAAATTGTGTAACGCATTTTCCATTTCAGAATTCGACAGCACAACAAGTTCCTTGGCCTTGTGGAGTTCACCAATCCCTTCATCAATCCTTCCAGTGATACCGTGTAATGCTGCTTTTTGAACATGAATGTAGGTCTGTAGGAAATGTTCTTCGGCGTCCACCGCAAGTTTTTCAGCTTTGTTATATCCAATTAATGCTTCATCAAAGGCCTGAAGTTCAACGAAAATGTCGGCAATTCCAGTATAGATGAATGATTCCATCCTGGTATAGCCAGTAGCCTTTGAATAATTTAGCGCTCGTCTCAAACGAAAGTATCGCATTTTCGTAATCTCCCATTAATTGATACAAAACGCCCAAATTATTTAGGAGATTTGCCAGCCACAATGGATTTTCGGTATTCTCCCAATACAGTAAAGCCTTTAAATATCCTTCTTTTGCTTTTGGATAATCACCCAGATTTTCAAACACAAGACCAATTTCCATTTGAACGATTGCTTCATTCTTAAGGTCATCTGCAGATTGCATAACTTTTTGCGCTTCTTCCAGGTAATCCAATGCAATATTTAAGTTACCTTTATGAAAATTACATAGTCCTATACATCTTAACGTCTCACCTTTGATCTTTCGTAATCCTAGCTTCGATTGAATGAGTAAATTGCAATGATTTGCATCATCGATTGCAGCATCAAGATGCCCAAGGTGACGATTTGTATTTGCCCGCATTGCCAAAGATCTAGCTAAAAACTCTTCATTTTCGTTTGACAAAGCATTAATTGCCTGATCGTATAGAACCATCGCTAGCGACTTATCACCTTTGCTTAATGCTATATAACCTTGTAAAGCGATAATGAATGGATGATCTTGTATTATTTCTATTGGAAGGTTATCGATCCAAGAGCTGACTGTTGCAATTTTTCCATCAATTAGCATTTGAGGACCAATGTTTTCGATAAATGAACTAATCTCATCGTTTGTATTGGTTCTTTGTAGTAATAAATACGCTCTTTCATATTCACTGTGCTGAATACTGACTTTTGCTAACTGCTGCTCGATTTTTTTCGCTTCTGAAGGAAATTCTAAATATACATGCGACTGTAAGAATTCAAGAAAAAGCGGGTGGTAACGCACCCAATCACCTTTCTCTCCAACAGAGTAAACAAATAAATTATTCTTTTGAATATCGCTTATCCATTTTTTCCATGGGAATTGATCGACTAATAAAACCGGACTTATTACGAGACTGCACAAATTTGCATCAAATTCTTCTAAAAGAGATGTCCATAAAACAAATGAACGCAACTCAGGTCCCAGGTTGTCTAGTAAGTGCTGGAAGTAATTTTCAAGGCCAAAACTGGACACCCTGGAAAGTCTCGCCCGTGCTTGTTGTTCATTTTTATTAACTTCACCTGATAGTATAATCCCGGTAATCCAGCCTTCAGTGTTTTGTTGGATCTCTTTTGCATCGCGGATTGAAAGTTCAAGGTTTTGGTTTTGAGCATAAAGCTGCTGAATTTCTTCCGATTGAAAAGCCAACTCAGCAAAGCTAATACCAGCCACTTCAGCGCGAGCCACCATAAGAGGCAACACAGGAATTGACAGGAGAGATCTGGATATTATAACCACATGAATATTTTCATCCATTTCCACAAGGAAACGGTTTACAAATCTTTTTAATTCTAAGTTTTCGTTGACCAGATGATAATCGTCCAATAAAAGGACAAAATGTTCATCAACGTGTTCATGAAGGTCATTTAATAACACGGTGGTTGCAAAATCAATGTCAAATTGCCCTTGGCCGCCTTCAAGTACGGACTGAGTACTGTGCCCGAAACAATTGAACTTAAGCTGGATGGCTTTGGTTAAATATGAAAGGAATCGTTGCGGGTTTTGGTCCAGTTTATCAATTGAGTACCATGCGAAAGGCATGGAGTTACTTGATGCAAAATCTACAAGAAGAGTCGTTTTTCCGTAACCAGCCGGAGCGCTAACAAGAACTAATCGTTTTTCTACTACATCATTTAATAGGTCAATTAACCTCGGCCTTGATACAATGTCCGATCTTCTTTGTGGAATATTTACCCTGGAGAGGATAAGCGTTTGTTCTTTTTGCATTTATTCAGGTTCTTTCGGTAATATTATAGCGGAAAGTTACTCAATATAATAACTTGTAAGGTTTGAATGTCAAAGTGAATAGAAATATTTTGGTGCATTTATAATAAATATCCAAATATTTCTTTATAATTTTTATTCTACAGTATCCTGAAATCGATTTATTGTATTTAACGCAAAAACTCCTTCTCAGGAGTTATAAATATTTTGGGTGGGCGATGGGGGTCGAACCCACAACCATCGCATCCACAGTGCGACACTCTGCCATTGAGCTACGCCCACCATGCGAACAAGATTTTATCACACAGCCATGTCGATTGCAAGCTAGTCACTTCCCAACAATCGAACTGCTTCGTTCAATCTTTCCAAAACTTTTTCCTTGCCAATGATTTCTATCGTTTCAAACAATGGCGGGCTTACCTTCTGCCCTGTGATTGCCACTCGCAAAATTCCGAAGGCTTGTCCTGCTGATAAACCAGTTTGTTCTACTAATTCACGCATTTTTTGTTCCGTTATATCCTTCTCAAGGATATGAATAGTATTAAATATCCCTATTGTCTTTTCAATAATTGCTCTTGATCCTTCCTTTGTCATTCCTTTCCCAACCAGTTGTTCCTCTCCTACTACAGGGAAATCCCTGAAGAAGAAGCCAGCCATATTGATCGCATCGTCAAGTGTTGTTAGACGCTCCCTGATAATCGGGGCTATTTTTTTGAGTTTATCAATATTAGCGTTTAATCCCTCGTCTTCAAAGAAGGGCTCTAACCTAACTGCTAACTCATCATCAGAAAGCATTCGAATGTAGTTTCCATTAAAATAATCAAATTTTTGAAAATTGATGGCCGCAGGTGAAGGATTTAACCTTTCTAGCGAAAATTTATCTATTAATTCGGATTTACTAAAAAATTCGGTGTGATCATCATAGCTCCAACCCATTAATGCTATCCAATTTATCACTGCTTCGGGCAAATAACCAAGCTTCTCCAATTCTTTAATAAATATGGAATGGCCATCCTTAACTAACTCTGCTGCGTCTCTTTTGCTCATCTTTCCACTGCCACTAGGTTTTAGGAAAACCGATAGATGAACCCAGATGGGTTCATTCCATCCAAAGGCACGATGAATCATACTGTGCAGAGGGCTAGTTGGAAGCCATTCAGAGCTTCTGATCACATGCGTTATTTTCATAAGGTGATCGTCCACGGAGGCAGCAAGGTGGTACAAAGCCAATCCATCAGATTTTACAATAATATAGTCATCCAAAGTTCGATTTTCAACTGTTATATCTCCACGCAACGAATCTGTAAGGGTCGTCGTTCCTGTTTTTGGTGTCTTAAAACGGACAACGTGTCTTTCTCCTGCATTAACCCTTGCGTTTGCTTCAATTATTGGAATATTCCTGCAAGTGCCGTCATAAAACGTGTTTTCTTTACGTTTTTGTTGTTCTGTTCGTACTTCTGCTAACCTCTCTGGTGTACAAAAACAATAATATGCATGTCCTTTTTCAATTAATTCTTCAGCATGGTTTTGGTAAATTTCTTTTCTCTCAGATTGTCGATATGGACCATATGGACCACCAATATCAGGACCTTCATCCCATTCAATTCCCAACCATTTTAGTCCCTGATAAATCTCTTCTTCCGCTCCTTCTACCAGGCGCTTCCTGTCGGTATCTTCTATTCGCAAAATAAACTGACCACCTGTCTTCCTGGCTATCAAAAAATCATATAAGGCAGTTCTTGCAGAGCCTAAATGCAGATGGCCGGTTGGTGATGGTGCGAATCTAACCCTTACTGGTTCCATTATGTTCTCCGAATCATTATTCTAAAGATTTTTGCCTTAATACAACGCTTTCAACCAACCCAATGCCTAGAATCATACTGAGCAGTGAACTGCCCCCATAACTGACAAATGGCAAAGTCAATCCCGTCACCGGTACAACTTTTAGGTTCACCCCTATATTCACCGCTGTCTGGAAAAATATCAATATACCAAAGCTATACGCAATCAACGAACCAAATGGATCGCTTGCATGGCGTCCGGCCCTAAAACATCTAATCATCACAAATACAAGCAAAGCTACAACAAGTACAGTTCCGACAAAACCGAATTCCTCGGCCATAGCTGAAAAAATATAATCTGTATGCCTGACCTTCAAGAAACGCAATTGTACTTGAGTGCCATGACCATACCCTTGCCCTAATAATCCACCTGATCCGATGGTGATCAAAGCCTGTTCGATATTATATGAGTTTCCATATCTGGCATTTTCTTCTGGAACTATAAAGTTAATAATCCGTAATTGTTGGTATTGTTCAAGAAGCGGAAATGCTAGAATCGCCAACAAAACACCAATAATTGCAAAGGCAATAATATATTTTGGAGGGAGTCCGCTAATCCAAATTAAACTGAACCAGATAACGAACATAACTATAGAAGTTGAAAGATTGGGTTGGAGCAATATCCATACGACCAGCCCTCCTGTGATCAAAAGTGATGTGAGGATCCAACGTAGGTCTTTTTTTCCATCCCTTGTTCGGGCAAAATAATCAGATAAGACAAGAATCAAAACCACTTTTCCTATTTCAGATGGTTGGATGTTAACAATACCTGCGTCTATCCAGCGTGCCGCGCCAAAACTTGCTTGCCCGACAATGAAAACTACTAGAAGGAGGATGAATGTACCAATATACATCAACCTGGTGATGGATGACCAGTAATGGTAATCAACCATAGCGGTGATGATAATGATAACTAACCCAATAGATATATAAATAATCTGGCGTTGGACGAGACCAGCCAGTTCTTCGTTCCCAGCAATTGCAGATCGAATCATCGCAATACCAAAAATACTGAGGATGATGACTGAACCGAAAAGCCAGTAATCAAAGTTGCGCCATTTGTCCCTACTAAACATTCGATACCAGTTTACTTCCTTCTTTCATTGCTCAAAGGTATATTCATTATAAGGCGCTGTTCCCTGCCCTCGTTTTCAACAGCTATTTCTGCTTTACCTTGATCAATTTCAACATACTTGGATATAACACGAACCAACTCATCTTTCATCATTTCCATTTTTCCGGCTGGCAAGTTTGCACGATCGTGAATTAGTACAAGTTGCAATCGTTGTTTTGCGGTATCCGAGCTGGATTTTTTGTTTACAAAACGATCGAATATGGATGACATGGTCTCATTTACCTCCCGCTTTAATCAACCGACTGAGCCTTGAAAATAATCCACCTTTTCCATCAAAATCCATCAGCGGCACATGTTCGCCATTTAACCTTCTTGCGATATTCATGAATGCCTTTCCAGCTTTACTATTGGAATCCAATACAATAGGTTGTCCTTTATTCGTACTGATAACAACGTTTTCATCCTCAGGAACGATGCCCAAGAGATCAACAGCTAGAAGGCTGATAACATCATCAGCTGTCAGCATATCACCTCTCTTTATGAGAGAAGGGTTTAATCGATTAATTATCAGGTGGGCTGGGCCTTTCTCTTCAGATTCAATAATTCCAATTATTCTATCTGCATCCCTTACTGCAGATACCTCTGGGTTTGTAATTACAAGGATTATGTCTGCCGGAGCAATGGCATTTTTAAAGCCTCGCTCGATTCCTGCTGGAGAATCTATGATGATCCAGTCCAGCTCTGGCTTTAACTCTTCGCAAATACGAATCATATCGCTTGGCGATAAGGCACTTTTATCTCTGGTTTGAGCAGCAGGAATCAGGAACAAGTCTGGAAACTTCTTGTCTTTGATCATTGCCTGTTTTAATCGGCATCGGCCTTCAACAATATCTACAATATCATAAACAATTCGATTCTCTAACCCAAGAACTACATCCAGATTCCGCAATCCTATGTCTGCATCCATGCATACAACTTTGTATCCCAATGATGCAAGGGCAACCGCTAAATTGGCAGCGGTCGTCGTCTTTCCTACGCCACCTTTTCCCGATGTAACTGTAATGACTTTTGCGTCCATGCTCTCCCTCAATAAGTGATTTTTTTCCAATCCTCAATTTTAACCGATTTACTTTCTATAAAAGCTATTTCAGGGTCTTTCGATTTTCGTTTGCAGCTTTCATATGAAAGATCGGCTATGGTCATAATGGAAGGTTTCAATTCCAACGCACAAATTATGGCGCTTCTATTTCCGCTTTTTCCCGCATGAACTTCCCCAGCCAGTTTGCCCCAGATAATTATATTTCCATCCGTTCTGATTACTCCGCCTGGATTTACGTCACCGATGACCACTACGTCTGTTTCCTCATCTATCAGGGTTCCAGACCGAATCGTTTTATGGATGAGCACAGCTGACCCGTAAAATTTATTACCATTAGCTTTATTGACAGGTTTTGTTTTTTCAGATGTTCGGTTGTGAATACCTAATATACCAGCAGCTTTGTTTGTTTCCAAGTTTTCCGCGTAGACAGCATAAAGTGAGATCTGGTTATCATTCAAATAGCTACGCAGATCAAAAAGCTGGGTAGATTTTATTTCCAAATCTTTCACATCAAGGATAACCTTAGCTTTTTCCAGGAATTTTTGGTTAACAAGTATATATCCTTGAATATCCTTCAGTCCTTCATCCCAGGATTGTGAAAATAACGTAATGAGTAATTTGTCATCAACACCTTTGACAGAAATGTTTTGTGCCATGTTAGAGATTCCTCATTGTTCAATATTCTGTCCATTGTCCAAAGCTTTGAGGTTGAAGTAGGCTTTTATGACTTCCCTTACAATTGGTCCAGCAACCTGTGATCCTTCTGTTCCATTATAAACAAACGCTACTACTGCAATTTCAGGATCTTCATAAGGAGCATAACCAACATACCAGGCGTGTGCCGGCCAACTTCCTGGTTGGCAAAGATTCTTTGATTGCGCTACATCATCACAATACTCAGCAGTACCAGTTTTTCCTGCGGTTGGAATTGTGACTCCTTCGAATTCCTTTGTCGCTGTTCCCTCAGTGACAACCATTCGCATTCCTTCCTGCACTTTTTCTATCACCCATGGTTGAACAGTAATTTTATTATCAGTTGGGAGTCCGTCAATAAATGTATTGATAACCGGATCCACTGTAATGTCCCAGATCATATCCGGTTCAAATGGTTTTATTACATTCCCCTGATTATCCAATATCTCTCTAATAATGGTTGGGCGCATGAGTTTTCCATCGTTCGCCAGCGCGGCAATCGACATTAATACTTGGAGTGGTGTTGCTAATACATATCCCTGACCCATGGTACCAATATAAGTATCACCAGTTGACCAGTTTTCTCCTACATTGATACGCTTCCAGGTAGGATCAGGAATCAATCCTTTTGTTTCTCCCGGTAACTCAATTCCAAGAATTCTTCCATAACCCAGGGCTTTTGCGTATTCAGCAATTCGCAAAATACCCAATCCTCCGTTTTCTACTTCACCCTCGTAGCCTCCGCCGATCTTGTAAAAATAGACATCGCAGGAAAGCGCTATTCCGTGGAGGAAGTCAACAATACCATGTCCTGTCCTATTCCAGCAAACATAATCTCGAGGAGTACCAGGATCATTTGGATAAAATTTCTGCAAAATGGTGATCTTTCCCGGGTCAGAAATCTCTTTATCTAATGTAACTACACCCTCATTCAATGCACCGGTTGCTGCTGCCATTTTAAATACTGATCCGGGGGGATGTTCAGCAGATATTGCATGGTTAAACAGCGGTCTGTTTGGGTCGCGTGATAACTGCTCATAATAATATCCCGGGATAATCCTTGCCATACGATTATTTTCAAAAGTAGGGAAGCTCACCATTGCCAGTATCTCACCTGTTTTTGGGTTCACAGCGATTACCACACCATTAGACGAGAAATTTGTCCCCAGATATCTATTCCAAAAATCAATTTCATTGACGAGAGCGGTTTTCGCAGTTAACTGTAATCGTGTATCTATTGTGAGCTTTAAATTACTGCCCGGAATCGGATCTATCGGTTCTTCTAGATTTCGAATTTCTTGACCGGCTACATCCACTTCAACCAAACGTTCACCATTTTTTCCCGCTAATTCATCTTGAAAGGTGGATTCTACGCCTGCATACCCCACCTTATCTCTGCCTGGGACAAACCCTTGTTCCTTATAATCTTCTTCATAGATCGCTGGGATCGGGCCTAGAAATCCTATGACCTCAGATGTCAGTTCGCCGGTAGGGTAATCACGAATCGGTTGAATTTCCAAAGTAACCCCATTCCAATCCGTTTCTTTCCCTCTGACTGTCATTGCAATCGATTCAGAAATATTGCACTTAATTTCGATTGGTACAAAGGGGGCGTTCGTACTGCCTATCTCTACAATTTGTGTTATGCCAAGATCCGTAAAACAGGGAAAAAAATTTCTTACCGTTTCATCATTGATTTCACCATTGCTGACAGGTACATTGATCAATTCCGACAATTCTCTAAATACTTTTTGTAAAGAACCTTCATCCTCTGGCAGGTAGGCTGGTGTAATTGCAACATTGAATGATGGCACGTTATCTGCCAGCAGGAACCCATTCCTATCATAAATATTTCCGCGTGGAGCGGGGTCGCTTTTTTTTGAGATACGATTTTCATCAGCTTGAGCCAGGTATTCTTTGCCCTGGACTATCTGCAAATCAAAAAGCTTGAACAGATAGAATCCGAATACTAAAGCTATTAAAATAAAAAATACATTTAAGCGCCAATTCTCAAAATATTTACTTTGTTTATTAATGCTTTTCATTCTTCATCTCTGGGATTTAACCATTTTGACCAATCTTTCACCAAAAGATATACTGGAACTCCAATCGCTATATTCAACGCAGTGCTTGGTAACAGTACATTTACGATGCTGGAATCTAGTGGAAGCGAAGCGCTTGTTAAGTTTATCGTAACAAATGCAAAGGATAAGCAAATTATTGTTCCTAAGAACGAAAAGATGATCATCATCAGCATAGGAATTTTCCAGATTCTTTTTCTTACAAAAATAATCACATAGGCAATAATAATATATGGAATTAAGGGATACATTAATGGCACAGAACTGATAATTGAAAGCAACAATCCAGCAATTGCAAACCACAATAAAGTCAGTTTCGTTTCCACCTGCAAGCCCAGCGCAATAAGCACTAATAAGACGATATCTGCAGAACCAAAAGATAAGTTTATACGACTAACAATCGTGGATTGTAAGATTACAAGCAAAATGATAACTGGTATACCAATGATTATCGTCACTTTACTGTCCGGGATTCGGAATTAGTGGTTGGATATCCAATGGTCGGAAATTAGTGATGACCAAAACTACACCAAGGTTATTGAAATCTACCGAACTTTGAATTGTAGCTTCCTGGAACAAATCATTTACTTGTCTTGTAATTCCTGTCACCTGCCCAACAAGCATGTTTGGTGGGTACTTTCCACCTAAACCTGAAGTTAAAATAATATCACCGATGTTTGTGCTGATATCCTGGGGAAGCATGGACATTTGAATATCACCTGTCACAGAACCTGTAACTGTTGCCTCCGTGTTAGTACTTTCCAATTTAACATTGACAATTGCTGCCGGATCATTAATAAGCTGTATCCTCGCTGCCCCAGCGGTAACGGCATCGATTGTGCCAACCAAACCATTTTGTGTCACCACGGGCATACCATGCTTTATTCCAAAATCCGATCCATGGTCAATAATCACATAGTGCAAGAATGGACTTGGGTCACGTCCTATCACATTTGAAGCGATATATTGGTTTTCAGGATTTGCACGAGCAAAATCCAATAATGCGTATAACACCTGAGCTTCATTCATTTGTTGTTGAAGCTCAATCACCTGCGTTTGTAGCCTGGATACTTCTGCTTCCAGATCTGCATTTCGTTGTCTTAAACTTACAACATCTCTCGGTACCGTTAAAAAATCTTTGACGGCAAGGTAACGAACAGATATCCAACTTTGAATATTGACAAATGGTGTTAATGCATTATCAATAAGAGGATTTGTATAGCCGCTAAGCGCCAATAACAAAACCCCTATAATGACTAAAAACAGTATTCCCGCATAAATATTACGGGGAGAAATATTTTTCATTTAGTTTCCGTTTGTAATGGAGAAGCTCACTTCCCGCTTATTCGTTCCAAACCCACCAGGAATCGATCATATTTCTCCAAATTTTCAAATACAATTCCAGCTCCGCGAGCAACGCAGGTCATAGGATCTTCTGCTATCCAAACTCTTAGTTTTAGTTCATCGCTCAGTCTTTCCGCTAGACCTAACACCTGAGATCCACCACCAGCCAGGCATATTCCTGTTTCCAACAGATCTGAAACAATCTCGGGGGGAACTTCATCAAGAGCGTCCTTGATTGTATCCACAATAACTCGAATAGAATTTGATATTCCTTCTCTGATCTCAACTGAAGAAATCTCAAGAGTTTCTGGCAACCCCGTGACAAGATTTCTTCCTCGAATTGCCATTGTTTTTTCAGATTGAAGAGGATAGGCGGAACCGATGGCCATCTTCACTTGTTCAGCCATTAACTCGCCTATCAATAAGTTATATTTGTTTCGCAAATAGGTGATGATATCTTGATCCATTTCATCGCCAGCTACGCGCAAGGACCGCGAAACTACAATACCACCCATCGATATGACAGCCACTTCAGTGGTTCCGCCACCTATGTCAACGATCATTGAACCTTTAATATCGGATACGGGCAACCCCGCCCCCAAAGCCGCAGCTGATGGCTCTTCAATCAGGTAGGCTTCCCTCGCCCCCGCCGACCTCGCCGCATCGTAAACTGCTCGTTTCTCCACTTCAGTTGCACCAGACGGAATTCCAACTACAACCCTTGGACTTGGAAGTGGAACAATGCTTTGTTGATGTGCCTTACCGATGAAATATTCCAACATTGCCTGGGTTATCTCGAATTCAGAAATTACCCCATCACGCAGAGGACGTATTGCTAAAACATTTGCAGGTGTTCTTCCAACCATCTCTTTCGCACGTGATCCGATGGCCAAAGGTTTGCGTGTTTTTTTATCGATAGCCACCCAGGATGGTTCGTTAATAACTATCCCTTTTCCGCGTACATTCACAAGTGTGTTGGCTGTACCCAGGTCGATTCCAATATCTAGTGAAAAAAACCCCAGCAACCAATTGAGGGGATTAAATGACAATGTTTACTCCTTGTTCCAGGAATTCTTCCGCTTTGATTTTGAAATCCCAGCTGATTATACCATAGCAGACATAACAAATTCTCGCTATGACATACGATACATCTTACTTGAAATCGAGCAATTCCGCCAAAATCTTTTATCCAAGCATATTATATTCAAATATCAGATATCCACTTTGGGTTATCACTCTGAATATCCTGGAAAAGATAGCTTGCCATATCATTTATCTTGCCTACTTCACCAATTAAAGCATTTTGAACCCCCATTTGGTCCAAGAGTTTTTTTACTTCCTTGATCTTACTTTTCTTCCCTAGGTTGATTGGGTCGAGTAAGATTATTAAGGGTTGATAACCTCTTGCCGCGAGTTCCACTCCTGCAGAAACTGTTCCTACCTCACCACTTGATGTAATTAGAATGACGAGGCTGCCGCGTGGTAAAAACCTTGTTTGAAAAGTTATCAACTCTTGCAAATTAACCTGCCCAACACCTTCCAGCATAGCCAGATGATCTAATATTTTTAGGTATTGCCTCTCTCCACTTTCAGCTGGTATTGTGATATGTGCTTCATCTATAGCAGAATACCCCACAGATTGACCATGGTCTATATAGTATTTTGCATATGACGCGCCTATGCTTGCAAGATAATCCATCGAATTATCTGGGCGATATCGTTTTAATTTTTCTGTAAATACCCAACTGTTATTTTCCAAATTATCAAATGATTTATCTAATTGATAAAATGAACGATAGCACGCATCAATTACGATCCATACGTCTGCTTTGGGGTCTTGATCAAATTCCTTCACCATTAATGAATCATGACGGATGGTGCTTTTCCAATGAATATGATTCAAAGGATCGCCTGGCTGGTACGCCCGAACGCCCGATGTATAAGGAGACGCAAGAGAGCTCTTGTTCTTCTGAACTTTTCCACCAGGAATTAATCCTAGTGGCTCATAACTCTTGTTTATTGGAAATTCGTAAGGCGTTACTAATATTTTCTCTCTAGTGAGGATTGTTTTTTGCCTGAATGCCAGACCGAAGATATCGCCCGATCTGAGATATATTGGACTCAGCAAAAAACCGCCGCGCTTTGACAAATATGTATAAGAAATATAGCTCCTCTTTTGATAAGGTCCGATAAAGGTAAGGATCCTAGATCCTGCTGGTTGTGGAAGACCCGATCCATCTCTGATCTCCAACCAAAATTTCATCATGGGTGAATGATTATAAACCTCAATTTTTTCTTCAAGTAATTGACCAATCGGCATGCGCTCACTACGGCATATTCTATTTACTTCCAGACCATGAAGTGAAAAATGGCTCATTACTACAGACAAAAATAATGTGATTATCAGGAAAATGAACATTCTATAAAAATATTTGTCCCCCGTAATCAATATTATGACAAAAATTAAGATAAGTATCCCAATAAAAACAAACGGTGATCTACTTCTACCCATTACAAATTATCCAGATCAGAACCTCCAGGAACTGGCAGCCGGGAGAGAATTTCTTGAATAACCATTTTTGATGTGATATTTTTTACCCTACCGCTCGGGTTAATAACGATTCGATGCGAAAGGACAGGTATAGCAAGATCCTTAACATCATCTGGCAATACAAACTTCCGATCATTAATGATTGCCAAGACCTGACCCGTATGCATTAATCCAAGTGATCCTCTAGGACTTGATCCAAGATAAACATCTGGATGTTCCCTCGTAGCACGAACTAAAGCGACTATGTATTTCTTTACTTTTTCAGAGATATAAATCTTTTTTACAATTTCCTGGACGAATAATAGATCCTGTACCTTAACTACTTCTTTAATACCTTCGATAGGATGACGAAGAATTTGATTGTTTAATATTTGTGTTTCCTCTTCGGAAGTAGCATACCCGAGGCGAATTTTAATTAGAAATCTATCTAATTGCGCTTCCGGGAGAGGGAATGTACCTTCGTACTCTATAGGGTTCTGAGTTGCCAGAACAGTGAATGGGGCTGGAAGCATATATGTCTCTGCATCGACAGTGATCTGCCTTTCTTCCATGGCTTCAAGGAGGGCTGATTGTGTTTTCGGAGTCGCTCTATTGATCTCATCCGCGAGCAAAATCTGAGTCATGATAGGCCCCGGTTTGTATTCGAATACCTTGCTTTTTTGGTTATAGATTGATATCCCTGTAATGTCCCCAGGAAGCATATCTGGGGTGAACTGAATCCGTTTAAATTCGCAGCCAAGGGATTTGGCCAGGCTTTTTGCCATCATCGTTTTTCCTACACCAGGAACATCTTCAATCAATACGTGCCCCTGGCAAATTATAGATATGATGGCAAGCCGTAAAGCTTCTTCTTTCCCAATAATGACCTTTGTCATGTTATTGATCAAGCGGGTATAAAGTTCAATTACTTTAGTAAATTCTTGAGTCATTGGATTTCCTGTATCTGACAGTTAAAATTATATAACCAAAAAGCAGACTGGAAAATATTAGCGAAACAATTTGGCCTATTTTAAACACTTGTGATTGATAAAGAAAGTCAATTTCATGCACTCCTGCTGATAGAGGAATAGTCCTGAACATTATGTCTCCATAATATATGTCAACTTCTCTACCATCAACATATGCAGTCCAGCCAGGATAATTCGCACTTAATTGCATCAACCAGCCATCAGTTTCTGCTTCCACTAACAAGCTTGTGGCAAGTGCTTTATTCGAATAATCTAAGAGATTGATTTCACTCACCGTATTCGAACATTCTGAAACATAGCCAGGATCATTTTCTATAACCACTATAGAGGTGTAAGCTTTGTGGGCGATCAATTTTTCTACTTCGACACCAGATTTTTCCATACTTGTGGTAAATTTGGCACATGTAAACCACCTAAATCTATTGGTCTCATCTAAATGAATCGTGGGGGTGTACTTTTGTTCATCCTTAACCACATCATTCACCCCCCAAAAAGAGTTGAACAATGGGTTATTCTCTTCTAAATTATGTCCAATAATATTGGAAAACATTTCATATCTAGCAGTAATTAATGGATCGAAATTATTAATTGAAGAATACCCGCCTAGTACATTGGAATTTGGGATGAAATAATTAA
Source organism: uncultured Chloroflexia bacterium (assembly GCA_963841805.1). GTDB lineage: Bacteria > Chloroflexota > Anaerolineae > Anaerolineales > Anaerolineaceae > PNON01. The sequence continues at coordinate 320,419 of CAWJEB010000009.1, read as the reverse complement.
CCAATGCAGCCCAGCCGTCCTCTGGATGGAAGGAATCAAAGCGGAAAAACTTTTGGAACTTGATGTTTTCTTCTGCACTCGGAGTAATATACACCAACCTCTGGTCATCCACCCCAGAGGATCGGACTGCTTTTTGGTTAATAGCATTTATTTCCATGCCTGGATTTACACCCCAGTTGCTATAAACAAGATCTGCCATTAAAAATACGAGTGCAAATATTTGTAGACTTTTTATCTGCTCAATATCATTCCTTTGACGGGTTAGGAATAAATTAAGTAACAGTAAAATGGATAACAAAGTTCCTGTTTCAACAATCCCTTTGATGTAAGTATCCTGGAAAACATCTCGCAAAAAGCACCAAACCATTAAACTTGTGATAGTGATACCAACTGCCCCTGCAGCCAGTAGCCTGGACCAATACAACCAGCGTCCTGTTGGTTTTGTCCATTTTTCCACTCCCAGTCCAGCTAATAATGCCAGGAAGATCACCAACCATATACTGAAACGGGTAGGCGCCTGAAACATGTTAAAAGTTGGAATGTATTCATACAAGAATATAAACACTGGAGTATTTTTTCCTAATGCAAATAGGATGGATAACACAGTGAAAACGATAGAAAACCAAACTAAAACTTTCTTTTTTGGTTCACCTTTAAAATGACCAAATGACAATCTGAAAATAGCCACAAAGGAGAATACGATTGGTAAAATTCCTATATAAATATTATCTTCCCAGAAATTGTCTGCTGTGATCCAATAGTTGCCATTGGCAGGGTTTCCAAATAAATTTGGAGAAATAAGTGTTAGAAACCGCCATGGCCAAAATGAATAATTCAATGCATAAGTGAATTCCACACTGCTGGCTCTTTGTGATTGCAACAAGAATTCAGCGGTGGGCAATAACTGGATAGCAGAAATACCAGCAGCAAAAAGAACTGTCCCAACAACAATGCCAATTGTTAATCCAATCTTCCTGGTACCATTGAGGTGAATAGACCAGGTAACTGTCCAAAAGAAATAGATCAATAACCCATACCAAGCTAATTGTGCGTGCCCTGATAGAAGCAATAGTGCAATAATTACGATCCCATAAATAGATCCGCGAGAACTAAAAAGTTGTTTAACACTTGTAAAATTAGCGATTCGAAGTCCATTAAACAAAACCCATGGCATCCATGTTAGGGCTGCATTCATGCTCAAAAAAGAGACTCGTGAAACCAAATATCCACTCAGCGAATATGCAATGGCTGTAACAACCTGCCCTTGCTTGGTAAATCCCAATTCTTTTGCAAGAAACAACATGCCATAACCAGATAGGACAAGGTGAAGGAGAACTAACAAAGTTTGGGCAACCGCAAGACCTCTTATTCCATTTATCCAGGCAAATAACCATAAAAGGATGTTGGGTGGGTAAAAAAACGCTGATTGGTAATTAGCCAGTAATGGAGCACCATAACCGTTATATCCAGACCATAGTGGAAATTCGCCAGTCGATATGAGTTCCCAACCTGCCCAATGCCATGGAAGGAACTGTAAATAGGCAGTACCCCAAAATATTACCTTTCCAGAAATTATTAGCGATCCAATTAATACTAATGGGCCAACCCAGACAGCAAAATATGGGTAATAGTCACTGAGAATTTGAGAAACTTTCGAATTAGTTTTCACAGTTCCCAACACGGTATAGCAAGTGATTAGTTGTTTCCAATATTTTATCCAGGTAACAGGGCTGTTTTCTGTCATTTTCAGGCAAAAAATCTATATTCTTGTCATACAGTACATATTCAATTTGATAACTATCCAGGATCACAACATTTTCTTCAATAGATCCGTTTTGAGTGAAAAACGCTTCTGCGTCATGCTTTACTTTTTCTAGATTAATACTTTCTGGACCGTGCCCCATCGCCACATAAACCGGAATCCAGGCAGGAAGCTCGTTCCCTGTTTGAAAGTTCGCCAGGACCCTTGAAAATGGTTTTACTACCTCTCCAATTTGTTCATAGGAAATTGATTTTGTGCGGGACAAAAAAACTGGTTCAAACGGATTGGATGCGACAACCAAACCATTCATGATGATCATTAAGGACGATGGTATTAATAATATTGAAAGAATGGAAAGAGTTAATTTCTGCCTAACCAATGTATTTTGTTCCAATACAACCAACATCAAAACTATTAAGGCAAAGTAGATACCATCAGGCAACCTTCGTTGAAGGTTATAAGGTATATATGGCAATAACAGGAAGATTAAAATCCAAACAATCAATAAAAATATCTTCGGTTCGCTTTGCAGATTTTTCAAATACTTCCAAGATAGTAGAATTACGCCCAGGGGAATGGCATAAGCGATAAGATAGTGAATCGGATGCGGGGAGGTGATTATATTTTGTGCTGTCCATCCCTTGTAGAATGGGTCTGCGATTTGTATCCCGATGTAGTAAAGGACGATAGGCAGTGTCGGTATAACAGCCTGGAATAACTTCGTCAACTCTTTAATTAATGCTCCTTTTTCATTCCTATTGATAATGAAACGGGATAAACTCACCAAAAAGAGAATTAGTCCTCCAATGGCTGTGTTCAACGGCTGGAATAATCCCGACAGGAACAAGAATATCCCAGGCAAATAATATTTGAAGTTACTTCTAGAAAGGGATGTTTGAGTTAAAGAAATATGTATCGAAATTCCGAAGAACATCAAACCTCGGGCGGTTGCGAGATGAGGCAGTGCAAAAAGACTAAGGAATCCAAATGCCTCTGGAGAGTAGAAATCTAGTGGTATTGTTCCAAAGATCGTAGTTTGTCTAAAAATAGCTGCCAGCCAGCCTAATCCCCCACCAAGTGTCAGCAAAATCAACCCGAACATACGAAAATTACTCTTTGTCAAATATATCCTGCAAAATCGATAAGCCCCCAAAGTGAAGATAAATATCCCAAAAATACGGAATAGCTGAAAAAGCAAGATCAATTGAAGATGGGCTGCAGGTGGATTCGCTAATTTACCTAGGATTAGATACGGAAGAAATGCAATCACACCATTTTGAGGTTGAGTTGTATATGGCGTTTTAAATAGCCAGCTGCCATACATACCAGATAGCATCTTTGCCAGGTATGAGTTTCCATCATCCACACCTATAAAAAATCCACTGAAAACCCAACTATTCCCCTGACTTCGAAATGCCAAATAATAAGGCAAAGTCGTCAAAAGAATAAGCCCCACTACTATTAGAACAAAGCTTTTACGATCCTGTTTATCAATCATATTTTTGGATATTTCGAGTTAACAATAATATCAATAGAATAATTCCGGAAACGGCGAAACCCACATACATCCATGTTGGTTGATATCTGAATACAATTTGATGAGGTCCATTTTCCAGCTGTATCATGCGAAAAATACCTGAATAACACTCTATTAAAGCAATTTTTCCATCCACCCGGGCTCTCCAACCAGGGTAGCAAATTTCACTCAGTACGAGGGATCCTTCTCTAACCACAGTCAGGTTTATTACATTAGGAGTATAAGAATTGATTTTTACTTCATTTTCCAGCACTTTTCCATCAACCAATAAGTATGCACGCGGAACTACCGCTTCATTTTGATAAAAGTATAGATTATTCTCATCAGACAAAAATTTAATATCTGTGTTTCCAAAAATTTCATGATCTTCAACAATATACTTTACATTTAATAAACCCAATAAACTGCTATTTGATTGACTGGATTCTGTAGAAAAACTTTCATCTTCAATCGACGTTTTCTGTAATGGTGGTACTACCACCCCATAATATTTATTTGGTATGCCAGAAGCTTTCTCCATATAGCTCACATAATTTGAGAGCTGCATTGGGTTGACGCCTTGTGCTAATTCAATTCCTTCCCGTATTGCAGTTTCCTGGGGAATGGCATAAGAGGATGAATAGACCCTGAATTTTGCCGTTTCACTGGAAATGGTTTTATAGGCAGCAATCTCATAATTTTGTACTTGTGGGTCAGAAGTAAACTGGGTGATATCAACCGAATATAAATCCAATACTATGGTCAATCCAAGCATCGCTAACCCCAAATTTCTTTTGTTCGAGAAAATGATGCATGATATTGCTGAAACTGCAAGGACAAGAGCCAGTAACATTTTGATCATTTCGGCTGAAAAGTTCTTTTGCGCGACAACCAAGCCTAATCCAAGAAAAAGAATGAAACCACTAGACATTACCATCACCATGATAATCCGCTTATAATCTTTCTGTATGGCTGATCCGACAAGCCATTGCAACGTCATTCCGCTGGATATCAATGCCAACAACTCGCCAAGGAATACAACTCTGGGCGGAACCCTGAGCAGGGATAATCCCGGTAAGCCGGCTAAAAAATTCACGAGAGGGATCTGATCCCCCAACGCCCAGACAAGTGTACATAAAAAGACAGCAGACAGAAATATTATTCGCCATTTCCTCGTGATCAAAGAAATGAACACGAGCAAGACCAAAGCAATTCCCGGATAAATAATCCATTCAGCCAGGCCGCTCTTTGGAGGGATAATAAGCCCCAAAATGCGTTCAACTGGGAGGGAATAGACCAAATTTTCCCCTCCTTGTATCTTTATCCTGGTGGAATTGAAGAGGAATTCAATGAATGGAAAAATAAATGGGGAAGCCAGCAAGAGCGCTGTTACATTTTCAACGATAATCTTCGTGATTGTATGGAACCAGTTGCTAAATATTTGGACGAAAATGCGTTTATTGTTTAGATTTGTCCCTCTTGTCACTGGTTCTGAAATTATGGTCAAGCTCATTAAGGCAACCAATGCCAGAGGGTACCACCGTAAATCAGCCAATATAATTAATAGGGTGATCATGATCGACGATAATTGATACCGTCTCTTTTGCTTGACCCTAATATGATTCAGCCAATAACAAAGCAGGGGTTAAATAGACAGCAAATAAAAAAGTTATATGTCCGGCCCCATAGTGGGCATAGGTTTTTGGTAATAGAGAGAAGGCAACTGCTATTATCAGAGCTACCGCATAACTCACAGATAATTTCTTCAAAAGGAAATACAAACAAATAGACCCAAATGCAATATGTAGATAAAGGACCAGGTTGAGACCAAACGGCAAAGGAAATAATAAAGCGAACCAACTTGGTGGATACCAAAGTCCAGAAAGAGGATCACCTGCAAATGGATAACCGCTCATTATGTTCGGGTTCCACAATGGAATTTGCCCATATTCCGAAATCGATTGCTTGATAAATTCGGCATTCGGCAAATGAGTAATGGCCAGATCTGAATAGCTTCCACCAGGTGGGTAATTAATAGAAGCCATTGAAGGCAACAGCAGTGCAAACGGAAGCAAAATCAATAGCGCTAATGCCTGGTTATTTTGTGATCTGAAAAATCTTGACATCATCATTCTCATATATCAGTGGGTATTTTTTTTCTATGGTCAAAATTGTTAATTGTGGGATATGATCATCAATGAGAATATAATCGACTTGTGCATTTTTAACGTAATCATTTCGCTCTGCTTCAGGCATATCATTGAAATACTGATCCACATTATATTTATTCTTATCAGCATCAACTGTTTCAAATGGATGCCCGTAAATAACCCGTTGATTGGTATATGCTGGAAGGAATAATCCATTTTCATGGGAAGACAAGATTATATTACCATTCGTAAAATGATCATTTATCCAGTTGAATGAATTCCAAACCCCCATTTTAGTAACTAATGGTGGCTCCTTCATAGTGACTGCAAATATTGCCAGAACAATAAGTATGACATTGGATGGCAATGCCGTAACGAGTATTCCTTTTTTTACAAAAGCTATTTTCCGGGAAATAACTACTGCCAATGATTTCAACCCCACTACACCCAGTAAGCAAATTGGGATGTAAAGCCCAATCAAGAATCTGCGCTGCAGATTGAGAGGCAGGTAAGCCATCACTAATACCATTCCGAACCAAATAATTAATGGATAATACTTCGATTCCTTCCTTTTAATTATCTGATAAATACCCATTACTGATGGAATTAGCATCGGTCCCAGGGCGATTAATAAATCCCAAAACGCTGGTGAGGGAGTAATATTTTGGTTGTTCCAATTCTGAATAGCCGAATTGGTTCTTATAACTATGAAAAGATAAACCCCATACAAAACGGATGGAAAAACCAAAGATGCTAGGCTAATAATTCTGACTCGTTCAATTTGCTTGATATTAATTAGGAATTTCAATCCGACAATGCCAATTATTATGACCATACAGAAAGGTTGAATTATCAATAGTAAAATGGATAATGTAAATGAGATCTTCGGCGAACCATGATCTGGCCAAAGATTCAATCTGAGGATTATCAACATAAGTGCTATCGCTAGCGGGAAATGGGGATTAGCAATTGATGAAAGAAATGGATACATCTCAGGGATGTGAAAGTCAGAATTTACCCATCCGAATGCCAGAGCAATCCAACCAAAACCTGATCCAAAAAGAGTAATTACAAGAGCATAGAATGATATTTCCTTGTCTAGATAATCGTCATAATAGAGCTTCAAGACAAAAAACAGGGCTATGGCATTGATCAAACGAGCTAAATGAAAAATAATAATATTTGATACTTGAAGTAATCCTGCTATATGACCCAGGAAGATGTAATAAGTAAAGAGGAACACTCCCTCCCCGGGATGGCTTGTGTATGGAAGCGTGAAAAGCCAATCGCCAGCAATTCCCTGTTGCATTTTTGCGAGATATGAATGACCATCAATTGGATTTATTAAAAACCCATTGAAATGGTATGATTCATCCACCAACCTGGTAGATATCAAGTATGGCAGAGTTATCATTAGTAGAAACACAATCAGTAGAATGGTAAATTTCTTATTCATCCTATCACTAACGAAAAGTATACAGTAATAAATCCAGCATCACAACCAGAGCATTTTTTCCTTGCTTTTAGGTACATCAAAACCTATAATCAAGATCATGAATAAATCAGCAAACCTTTACCGTTTACAAGTTCTTGATACAAAGATAGACGAGCTCACGCGTCAGATTTCGTCGCTGGAAAAAATATTATCTGATGAAAGCAATATCCTGAAACTAAAAGAACGAATCACGAAGGAAAAGAACGAAGCCTATCATCTTGAACTAGGATTAAAAGAAGCTTCATTCTCAACAACATCGCTGCGTATAAAGATCGAACAAAGTGAAAGCTCATTGTACGGAGGATCAATCAGTAATCCGAAAGAGCTGCAGGATCTGCAAAAGGAGATCGGATCTTTGAAAAAGCAACTATCATTTGCAGAAGAACAAGAGTTGGATTTGATGGAAGCAACAGAATCCCAAGATATTGTTCTGGCTAAACTTGACAATGAATTCAATACCGAATTTTCTAAAAAGCAAGGATTTAATATAACTTTGAAAGAAAAATTAAGAGTTATTGTAAAAGAACTAGAAAAAATCCAGGTCGAGCGTGGTGCAACAGAGAAATCCCTTCAACCTGGTGACCTGGGTGCATATAATCGCCTCCGAACAACCAAAGGCGGAATTGCAGTAACGGATGTCGAAGAAAATGCGTGTTCAGCATGTGGAGCAGAAATCTCACAAGCTGAATGGCAAAAAGCCCGCATCAGTCCCGACCTGATATTTTGCCAGGCATGTGGACGAATTATTTACAGCAAATAACTATGTATCATGTAATCATAAGAAATTCAGTCACCTATGAAGAATAGATCTCAAGGCAAACTAAAAAGTAAGGCTTCGCAATCTATAAGTGGCACCCCATCCGCGATTCGAAAACGGTTCCTCCTGATGGAGGCGATGCATATCGAATCAATTCATATGCTGTCAAACATCAGTCCCTTGTCTGAGATAGCCATACCCCCGGTTTTACTTCCACCTCCGCTTCAAATATCCCCAGACACAACTGTTTTCGCGGATAGCATCGTACACCAGGTGCTTCCCTATTTACCAGATTGGCCTGAATTCATGGCACCATTCTCGGTAAAGCAGGTGAGTATTTCTGAGGTATTAAAGGGTGGGTTGAACGTAGCATTGATTGGCAAACCGGGGATAGGCAAAACAACTGCCCTTGCCTACCTGGCTCTGATGATTATTAATAACAGCCCCAAATTAGACTACCTGGGATCTGCTTTCCCTCTTTTTATTCATGCCAGAGATATTGTTGATGACAATAATCCATCAGATCCAATGAAGACACTGGTTAGAATTTTGTCTGATTACTACCCAGAGATTAAATCAGACAAAATCAGTCAACTGGCGGAAGCAGCATTTCATAATGGTGAAGTCATACTTATGGTTGATGGGATAGATGAGCTACCTCGAAACCTCATTACAGATTGTTACAATTTCTTAATAAATCTGCACAATTCTATTAAAACAAAATACCGATTGGTGATTACCGCGCCGCTTGACTATTTAGATGGATTCGCGTTGGATAACATGGCACCGTTTGCAATGGGCATTTGGAATCGTAATTCAATCAGTGACTACATATTCCGACTGGTCCATGTATATAAAACCGGACGTAATAATCAAACCACGGATAATGATGAAAGGCTCTTAACCAACTCTGTAATGAATTGGCTACAGGAAGGGATAAACCGTCTCACGCCATTGGAAATTACCATTCAAGCCATAACGCTACTAAATGGCGCAGAAACCGGTAAGACATCATATGCAATTATGAATTCTTACATCGAAAATATCGTGCCAAATAAATCATTGCGCAATTCGCTTGAAGTGCTAGCCTATCAAACTCTAATTAGTGAAAACCCAATTATCAATAAGTATGAAATGAATCACTACGCCCCAGAACTACTTGCCGATGAAGGCAATTCGTTCCAATCCGTAGAATCAGTAAATCCAAAAAAAGCATTAAGCTTGAAATCCCACGGTTTGATCCTAGAGGAAACAATTAAAGGAAATACTATTTTTACTCACCCGATATTCCTTGGATTCCTGGCAAGTAATGCCGTGATTAGGAATGGGCAGTATCAATCCATTTTTGAGCAACCGGAATGGGCAGGTAAAGAGGCAGCATTAAATTACCTGACGCATCAAATCGATATATCTCAATATATCGATTACCATGATGTAGATAATGATTCCCCACTACATTCCAAACTTTTCTCGTATGCACATTTGCTGAGGGAATGCAAACCTGCCAGTATCTGGCGTCCGCAAATATTAAAAAGGCTCGCTCAAATTCTTAATACAGATACAATATCATTCACTGTACGATGCAAAGCACTAGCTGCCCTCTGCTTGTCTAATGAAAAAGGCCTGGGCGCTTTATTCAATGGTTATTTGCTATCGGGTTATTCCAATATTAAAATCATCGCTGCTTTAGGGTGCGGTTACCTGCAGGAACAAACCGCAATCAATCGTCTGGCAGATGTCCTGGCAGATCAAAATGCTTCTGTCAGATCGGCTGCCTGTATGGCATTATTTGCGATGCAAAGAGAAGATACACTCGAATTTACCGTAAAAATCCTTCTCCAAGCTGATGAAGTTCTCCGACGAACAGCAGCAGAAATGTTAACGCTGGATCGATTTGAGGGGCATTCAGTTTTGAAAGACGGAATCTCCCATCAGGATATCCTCGTCCGACGAGCTGTCGTTTTCGGTTTGGGATTGCTAAGAAATAAATGGGCGTATGAGCTGCTGCAACAATTGCAAATACAAGAAGGCCAATGGGTTGTTCGGACCGCTGCCACCCAAGCACTGGAAATCGCTGATGGCGCAGATCCTTGTATTCCTCACCGGCTGAACGATCCACATTTGTGCCCTTGGCTAATCCAGGCCGCTAGCAATACGGGAGAAGGAATTTCACCCGGTATCGTTCCGGTGCCATTGTTATTAAAATTGTTGGACACCGGAACTGATGAAGAGAAATATGGCGCGTTAGAATATCTCAGCACAAATATTAGTGAAACGATAATCGCTCGTATTTATGATGTGATGTTCACAACTGAAAATCAAGTTCGGGAAACTGCTTTTTACACACTTTGGAGGATGTCATTAACGGGTGTTGAATTCCCATCTTCAAAAAAGTATGGTTTCCAGTAGTTACGTTTATTCGATCTTTTGTTTTAGAATATCCATGACCTCATCGTGAGACATTGTTTGGATTTGTAAAACTTTCTTTCGTGATTTCTCACCACGTAGAAGGCAGATTTTTGACTTTGATACATCCAATAATTCTGCTAAATATTTTACCATTCCCAGATTTGCCTTGCCTTCCACGGCAGGAGCAGCAATCTTTATACTTACCATTCCATCAAATGATATCCCTATGATTTTATTGACTTTTGAACCGGGCGAAACGTAAACACACAATTTACAACTACGGGAATCCTCCATAGCTTATAACATGATCAAGCTGCTTAGTAATGTGGTAACTAAATACATGACCAGCTGAACCAGAATAACTAATACTACCGGGCTAAAATCAAACCTTCCAATCGGAGGAATGTACTTTCTGATTAAAATCAGGAAGGGATTAACTATCCTATCTACAATTTCCCGAAAACGGTTGGTAGGTGGCAAAAAATACGGCAAGAAAACATTGAAAATAACAAGCAGAATAAAAATATTTGTTGCAGCCTGCAGTATATTGATCACACCGTTTATAATGAATTCACTCATTTTTCTCTTTCTCCAAAAATCAAAGTTCCAATTCTGATGAAGGTTGCGCCTTCTTCTATCGCAACCTTGTAATCTTAACTCGTACCCATTGATAACTCGACTAACCCAAGTTGCGGCAGACTTTCATTGATCCTTTCTAGTAATATTTTTAACCCGGAAAAGTATTTTCGGCTCTCTTCCGGTTTTTTCGTAAAAGGCGGCATTGTCATCAGACCAGTGACAAGCAATCCATGATAAGAAGATATTTCTGCCACAGCATCAACAAATCGTAGAAATGTATCATGACTGTTAACAAGATAACCGTTTTTAGTATCTTCTCCACTGGAATTTATTTCAATCAGAACTGGAAGTTTTTTATTCATTTCTAATGCTGTTTTATTTAATCTCCTGGCAAGATTGCTACTATCCAATGAGTGGACATAATCAAAATGTTCTGCGACAAGGATGCTCTTGCGCGATTGAATGTGACCAATCATGTGCCACTTTACATCTGGTGTCGACTTAACATTTTCCAGCTTTGGGATTAACTTCTCCGGGTAATTCTCCGCAAAATAAGTCGCTCCTGCCTTTATAGCCGCGTTTATATTTTCCACGCTTTGAAATTTAGTAACCAGAACAGGGCGGATCAAAGAACTATCCCGACCGACTTTGGAGGAACAATTATTGATATCATCTAGTAGTCTGTGGTAGTTATAATCAATATTTTTGGTAATTGTATTCATTGTGATCCGATCAGCCTTATAAAAGCGCCAAATCTTCCAGTTCTGCCCTGTCCATTACGGTATGAGAACCAATTTTCACTATCGCATACTGTGCAAATTCCTGAATTCTCGATATGCCTGAGGCCAGCTTGAAAAAATTGGATTTCATTGCATTTCTTCAAGTCCAAATACATTTTGCCATTTTTCGAATTTACAATTGTATGCGTTTCTTTTCCCATTATAGCCTTAACGGGATTAATGACGTCCATTCCAACTGGATAATGGTTTTGACAAATAGCTGGTCCGATTGCTGCAATCAGTTCTTCGGGTTTGGAACTAAATCGATCTACCATCGCTTTAACCATGGCTCGTGCAACATTCGTTACAGTTCCTTGCCAGCCGGCATGCCCAATCCCAACCGCATTTAATCTTGGATCATAAATGAAGAGCGGCACGCAATCAGCAAACCGCATTAGCAATGTCAAATCTGGCTTATCTGAGATAATAATGTCAGCTTTCTTATGCGGTTGTGTATTACTACGTCCTCTATCTGCATAGACCACATTTGCAGAGTGAACCTGCCAAACATCGAAGACTTTCCTTTTATCCAGATCAAATGCCTTACAGACCCGCAGTAAATTCTCACTTACATTTATAGAACTGTCACCTACGGTTGATCCCAAGTTAAGAGATTCCCAGGGCTCCTGTGAAACTCCACCTTTCCTTGAGATTACTTCTGCTTGGATATTGTAATTTTCAAAAATTTGAAAAGAATAAGAGGTAATTCCGCCATGCTGATTTTGGAACATCCTATTCACTCTTCACGACTAATGCAAATTTCTTATTTAAAGTTTTTCGGCTATCCAGCATGGTCTCTTCGATCATTGGGAAACCATACCATCCTGTGGTAAGTCCAAACAATAGGCCAGTAAAAGTCCGAAGTACTGGAGTACTTTCACGCATAGGCAACCAATTGAATTGAGTGGCAACCAAGCTGGGAAGCTGTGAAACACCATCGAGTCCGATTGGGATCATGCCAACGACGATCCAGACATACCATGGAATGGAGTGCAGACGCCTGCCTGTAATAGAAAACAACAGTCCAAATGCCAATATGCCAGCGTATATAGCCACATCTCTTTCACAATAGGCAACTTTATAACCGACCTGGTCATTTCCTGTAAAGTTTTTGGCTGTAAGTACATCATGACTGTCCAACCCGGTAGCTTGTTCATAGGTTAACTGATTGTTTATTCCCGCTAATTCTCTCGGATAAGACGCCTGTTCCCCAAACAAAAACCATGACCGGTAGGCGAGTTGATGGCAAAGCGGACTATAAATTTTATGTATCACTTTTGCAGGGATTACTGCTCCGTTCCTCTCCAATACAGGTGCTAGAAAAGGAAGTCCAAGAAATACAATAAGTATCAGGTTTAGTAAAAGCATATAGTGATTGGTAAGCCAAAAGGAAATTCGATCGGCTTTGGTAACACTCCTGGCAGACTGAATCTTTTCAACATATTTTGGATTGCTGGCTATCAGCCTATTTTGTCTGTCCTCTGCGGTCTTGAGTATTACTTTTACTTCATTCTCCTGGAATGGATAAAAGAGATGAAATGGGCCGGTTTCCAGAATTGGTGTCTTATTTTGATATGCCCGATAGACGTCCAAGTCATCACTGATGTCTATTACAGAAACCTGGTGCGGAATCTCAGTTTGATATCTCTCCAATTCCATCAACAGGTCTTCGGTTTGTGATTGTTGGCCACTCGTATAGATAAATACTGTGATCATAACTGTTTCCTAAAAGCCAATTTCAAAAAAATTACCATATTGAGCTAAAAGGGCAAACGATCCTGTAAACAGCATCACACCCACTATCACTAATACCACCCCCATGGTTAATTCGATAATTCGTAAAGCTCTTGTAAATTTTCCAATATATTTCGTTAACCAGGATATTCCAACTGCAGCTAACAAAAATGGAATTCCCATCCCTATTGAGTATGCAGTTAACAGACTCACTCCTTTAACAGCATCGCCTGAATTCATAGCAATTGTCAAAATGGAAGCGAGAACCGGTCCCAGGCATGGAGACCAACCTGCCGAAAAAAAAACTCCCATCAGGAAAGATGAAATGATACTCACATTGTTTCGCGCAGGTGTTAATCGTCTTAGGTCATATTCTAAAAATCCTATTCTATAAATTCCAGTCATATGTATTCCAAAGATCACAACAATGATTCCGCCAATTTTCGCCAAAATTTCTCTTATATCATACAGGAACCCGCCTAATACTGAAAATGTAAGCCCTAAAAGTATGAATATGACACTAAAGCCAAGAATAAACGCAAATCCATGAATTATGATGTGCCATTTATTATGAGATGGCAATAATTCTCCATTGGAGCTGATTGTCCGACCACCCAGGTACCCTATGTAGGCCGGGACAAGTGGAAACACACAAGGGGAGAGAAAACTGGCTAATCCAGCCAAAAATGCAATTCCAATGCTAACATCCATAATCGTTGTCGTTATTCCACCTGGACAGTCACCCGACTGGACGAGGTCATTCCTTTTATGATGAGATCACCGGGATCATATTCTACGTGCGGAAGGGTCCAGCGCCAAACCCACTTTGCATCATCCGGTAGGCAGTTCACGCATCCATGCGAGCGAGCTTTTCCAAATTCATTATGCCAGTATGCCGCATGGACCGCAGCGCCTTCGGATGTGAACAAGGTTGTCCAGCCAATTCCGGAGGTGTCGAATGCCTCGCCTTTTGACGCATTCGCACTCATATGCAAAGAAACTAATTTCCGCCAGATTGGATGATCGCCCGGAGGTGTGGACCAGCCTTCCGATAGTTTCGGCCCAGTAGCCACCCGACAGAAAAACACCTCTCTTCCATTTTCATATGCCGAGAGAGTCTGCCTTGTTAGATTTACAATAATCTTCTTGTCTTCCACATCAGGACTTAAAATAGTCATTTCTTCTGGTGGAATCGGTCGACACGCTTCCGCTTTTGCATAGTAATAATCTGGATAACTCCCCACACGCTCTGAAAGCCTGTATAGGATCTGTCCATTCTCATCCTGAGTAATTGCATCGCACCAAAAAACTTGTCCGTAATATATCCTGGGTTTCAAAACAGTTCTGAGCCAGTAACCACTCGGGGGTTCAGTTAAGACAAGATCCGCCACAGGAACGGTCACTTCTATCCACATTCCAGGGTTTTGTCCATAGACAGGCAACTCTGTAAATGGTGTATTCGGAAGATTTTTAACCGATTGAATAAATGCAGCATAAATATATCCTCTATCCGTTTCAACCCACCGTTGGTTAAAATCAGAGTAGTCCAAAGATGTAGCTACAACTTCTTTAATCCAAGGAACAACTTCATCACGGTATATCACACCCACATTGGGACTGCTGATGCTGGGTTTTGCCTTTAGATCAAAATAAGCTCCCTCACCACCAGCACAAATACGCCCTAATCGTTCAAAGTTAGGTATCTCCTGCTGAGCCAATACTCTATTCCCTGACGATAGAAGACGAGCCACAGCAATCGCGCCTACTGTACCTTTAATGAAGTTGCGTCTATTAATAAGAGAAATCTTGTCCATAATATTAAGATAATCTACGCTATAGTTCTTGTCAATGCTCTATATCAGGCATAACAATCTCAGCATGATAAATGAGGTCAAATACTTTTTCAATATCCTGACCCCAACACTTATCATCCGCCTGATAGGGTACGATGTTGCGAATTTGTTTATGGATTAGTGAAATAGCCGGGCTTACAAGTGCTTTGCGTTTCATTCTCAATCTCAAATCTAAAGCCCTTGATGCCGTAAATAGTTCAATTGCTATAATGCGCCAGCAATTTTTCAAAATCCTGGTAGTGTGTCGGGCTGCTGTCATGGAGTTGGCATTGTGATCTTCTTGATCACCTGAGGTTGGCAATGAATGAACAGAATCTGGCGATGCGAGAGTTTGATTTTCGAGAACGAGTGAGGCGGCTGTGTATTGCGGCATCATCAATCCGGAATTTAATCCCGCTGCTTTTTGGGTATCCACCAGCATGGATGGCAGACCTCCGTTCAAGTTTCCATCTGTCAATCTAAAAATACGCCTTTCTGATATCGCACCAATTTCTGCAACTGCGATTGCCAGATAATCCAGAGCAATTCCAATTGGTTCACCGTGAAAATTTCCTCCAGAAAGGGCTACTTCTGGCTCAAACAGCAATGGATTGTCTGTTGCAGCATTGATCTCACGCTCAATAATTTTCTTCACATGTTCTATTGCATCAAGGGCGGCACCATGCACCTGAGGTGCACACCGCAAACTATAAGCGTCTTGAATTCGGTTTGAACTGTCTATCAACGTACTACCGTTCAATAGATTTAAGACTTCCTTCGCGCAGCTAATTTGACCTATCTGACCTCTGGCTTCGTGGATTCTATGATCAAAAGCAGCGGATAATCCCTGCAATGATTCCATTGTCATCGCCAAAGATATATTTGCTGTGTGATACAACCTTTCTGTATCATATACTGCGAGCGCCCCAATCGCGGCCGAGAAAGTAGCTCCATTATTCAACGCTAGACCTTCTTTAGGGCCAAGGATCACCCGATTGATACCGGCTGCTTCCATGGCTGCTTTACCAGACATAACCTGTCCCTGAAATATCGCCATGCCGGAATC
Organism: uncultured Chloroflexia bacterium; assembly: GCA_963841805.1. Classification (GTDB taxonomy): domain Bacteria; phylum Chloroflexota; class Anaerolineae; order Anaerolineales; family Anaerolineaceae; genus PNON01. Next base: position 304,340 of record CAWJEB010000009.1, on the reverse strand, counting down.
TTTTTCTTCATCATTCTTATCAGTTGTCAGCACTAAAGCCAGGTGTGAAAGAGGACCCAAGTCGCCAGAGGAACCCATGGATCCCTGCGATGGGACTATTGGTGTTACACCTTTATTCAACATTTCAAGAAATGATAAAACCAACAGTGGGCGTACACCTGAAAAACCCTTTGCAAGCGTATTCGCTCTAACAAGCATAGCCGCCCGAACAACTTCTACCGGCAGAGAACTTCCCATTCCAACTGAATGGCTGAGAATTATATTTCGACTAAGTGTCGCTGTATCTGCCCTAGATATCTTCTTATCAGCAAAGATACCAAATCCGGTATTGATTCCATAAACGGGTCGCTCTTCTTCGTTGATCTTTTCTACCCAATTCCAGGAGCGTTCTATCCTTTTTTCTGCTTCCATTTCCAAAGAAACCTGAGCGTTATATCTGGAAACCTGTATAACATCTTCAAGATTTAGGGAATTTCCATCTAGCTTTATCATTTGGCTCCTATAAGTTGAGGATCAAGCCTGTAATTATTGCCGCTAACGGTACAGTTATATTATCAATATCAGATTTGGAAATTGATTCTATCAGTGTTGAAATAAATGCAATGATAAAAAGTTTTGGGAGAAAAATACTATACACGATTGAAAATACACTGAAGTAGTCGAAAATTGAAATCATCAAAATAGTAAATATCAAACCTCCGAACAGCATTGCGAAGCTTCCCTTCCAGGTCTTTACCCTCGACCAGGGTAACAAGGCTTTTCCATATTTCTTGCCAAAGATGTCAGCAAGGCCATCTCCCCCGCACAGAATCATCAGCGCTACAAGACCAATCGGATTTGTGTTCCAAAACGCCAGTGTGATGGCTGTAAAAGCCAGGCCATAATAAAATGGGCCTTTAGTTAATTCTTTTTTCTCACCAGTCCTCGACATGGATTGAACAGACGATTTATCTTTGAGAATACCCCATCCAGCAAGAGCAAATTGAACACTGGATGTTAACGGCACGATGGCTGCCAAATACCTGGCTTCCACACCTGGTTCAAAGAGTAACCAGCACAAAACAAATAGTGGTCCCGTGCCAATATGAATAACTTTTCTACTTATCGAATTTGGAATCCAATCCTTTATAACAGCATATCCAACGAAACGCAGCCAGATGATCGAAAGCAGAAGTGTGACAATGAAGGCAGCGAAATTATTATGAAGCATACTTTACCAATCTTTTCGGTTTATTTCCCGTTGTGATTCGCGCTCCCTGTCTCTTTGAGCGATCGTATCCCGCTTGTCATATAGCTTTTTTCCCTTGGCGACCGCAATTTCCACTTTGGCGCGGCCATCTTTGATATACACTTTCACAGGTACGATAGTAATTCCCTTCAAGCGAACTTGTTCATATAGCTTTCGAATTTCTTTTTTGTGCAGCAGCAGTCTTCTTGGTCGCAGAGGATCATGATTGTAACGATTCGCCTGATTATACGGAGCGATATGCGAACTCATCAACCAGGCTTCATTCTCCCGTATTTCAACATAGGCCTCAGCCAAACTCATTTGACCATTTTTTATCGACTTGATTTCAGACCCTTGTAGGGATATGCCAGCCTCTAAGCTATCGAGCAAAAAAAACTCAAAGCTGGCTTTTCGATTCCTGGCAACTATCTTGTCTGTCATGCGGTGATTCTAACATATTAACCCTTCCAGAGAATAAGCGCGCCCGCTCCCAGGCGAAGAATTGCAAAGAGGATTAATGCTACTGGTAAGGTGAGAATTCTTCCGATTTGCGGGCCACTTATGCTGCCAATCAAAATGGCAGCATAAAATGCAAAATTGTAGATCGCTAGGTATGAAGGTCTATTCACTTCCGGTATTTTTTCGAGGATATAGTTAAAAAGTAACCCTCCAACCAGCGACCACGCCAAACCTCCCAGGAGAGAAGCAATGAAAAAAGTAACTTCTCCATGCCCAAATGCCATAATACCCGGGTAAAACGCCATCATCATCGCGCCAATACCGATCAGGAGCTTGTTTCCATATTTTGTCGATAGATTTGAGATTTGTGTTGAACCAATGAAGACAGTAAAAAAGAAAACTCCGTTTCCGATGCTGATTATGTTATCAGTTAAATGCATGTTATTTACCCAATAAACCGGGAATACTGGTATGGAAAGATATTGCGCTGTATGGAAAACAAACAATAAAATCATCACTAAATAAAAGTGTCGATTTTCATTTATGTTTGGCCATTGAAAGCGTGTAAAGGTGATCAGGCTCCTTATCTTAATCAATAACCGTTTGTCTGCTTTTTCGAATTGGTCATCCACAATGTCCTGATTCGCTTTGTCCTTTTGCTTCCGATCCAACAACCACAAGTGCAATGATGAAAGCATGGCGCCTACAAATCCGATCCCAAAGACGATCTGGTAATTTACAGGGAAAGCTACTCTTACAAGTAGTTGTCCACAGATCAACGAAATAACGATCGACATAATTGCGAATAGTGCATTTCTTACCCCGGCAACATATCCACGATAACTGACAGGTACCGCAACAGCAAACATTTCATTAAAACCTACCTGTAATATGGTTCCAGGGATTGTCATTACAAATGTAATTAGCAATAGCAATTCAATTTGAACAGAATTCGCAAATAAATATGGAATCGGTATCCACAATAAATAGAACAACCGATGAAGTACCGATGCCCAAACTGTTTTTTTGTTTGTATTTCCCTGTTGCAGCCACGATCCAGCTGGTAGAGCAAACGCTAGCGTTACAACAGCCGGTAAAGCCCCTAAAAGACCAATTTGCGTGCCGCTACCACCAATTCTTGCAAAATATATAGTAATAAACGAAATGGCGCTGCCATTTAAGACCCCATACCACATAATGTCCAAGAATAGATGAGTAAACCCACTTCGCAGTTCATCTGGAACATCTTTATAAAGACTTAATTCATTGAGCTTTAACCGCATAATGAGGCTGTTATTCCAAATTTATCGTACGCTCGTAAACGTCCCGCATCAGATGAGACGAAATAATAAAATCAGCAGTAGCCCGATTACTAGCGGTTGGAATATTGTAAAGGACCGCAATTCGTAAGAGAGCTTTGACATCAGGGTCGTGTGGCTGGGGCGATAACGGATCCCAGAAAAAAAACAGGAAATCAATTTCACCGTCCACAATTTTTGCGCTGATCTGCTGATCGCCTCCAATTGGGCCACTCTTGAAACAGTGAACATCCAAACCTGTTTCCTTACTGATCAATTGTCCTGTAGAGTTGGTAGCAAACAGGAAATGGTCTTTCAATGTGCCAATATTAAATTGTACCCAATCCACCAGGTCCCGTTTTTTTCTATCATGTGCGATTAACGCTATTCGTTTACGGGGTTTCATGAGTAAATCATCTAAGGTCATTAATATATTCCCTCCAAAGTTGGAAGTGTCTGTTGCTCAACTGAACTTTCATTTTCATTCATTTTTTGTTAATTAATAATAATTCTTTTATAAGAATAGTACTAATTACTAGCGGTTGACACATTTTAATTAAGAATCAAAACCTACTCGTCAAAAGAATTTCCCTAGTAAACAACATGAAAAATACAAGTTATATTGTACCTGTCAGCGTAGATATATTAATACAATTTACAAATTTATCCATATTGATAATACTTAATGACCCAATGACGACGTTATTTTTCCTGTGCGTATTTTTTTCTTTATATTATCGATTCTGAAATATCTACAATATTGGTTGTTCCCTGACCATCCCTTTGATCCCAAAGCAAAGGATTGTTGTTTATACATTGAGCACAGTACCAGTAATGTGAGATCAAATAAGGATTACAATGAAATTGTAGCCTAATGAGAATGATCTATCTAGTACAAGTTTTTAGAAATCGCAATTATATGAAAACAAACCTGAGAAATTACATGAAGCAAACTACATTCCGCCTGATCATCGGTGGAATATTACTTTTGTTCATTGTTGGAGATGGGTTGGTTTTTATTATCTATGGCCCAGCAGCTGCTATCTCAGGCTTTCTCTGCCTGGGAGTGGGGCTGCTTCCTATACTTATCATCATGGGTATTTTGTGGGCTATGGAAGTCATTGTACGTAAAAATTCCGATTCTTAGAACCTCAAATATCACCTTCCTCGCACAAGGCTTAATAACGCCCCAAATATACCAAGAGCCCCCAACCCAACAATGATCATTCCCATTGGGACATTACCAGTCGTTGATTGATTTGATTCCGGGATGATCGTTGGAATTTCCAATGGCGGTGGGGGCGTAAATGTTGGCAGTCTTGATGGAATTGCAGTTACGATGAATTGGGCTGCTAAAGTAGGGTCGATTGTCGCAGTCACTAGTGGCGTTGGGGTTGGGGGGGGTTCAACAATTGGCAAAAACCCGGGTGTTATTGTAACTAGTGAAGAATGTACCCATGCGATTCCGCCAATAACACCTGGGTATTCGATCATGATCCATTCCCCACCAACAGATCTGCCCTTCGCCGGCACACGTTGGCCTGCCAACAAAACACCTACCTTTGCACAGGTGGTGGCGTTCGGACACTCCCTAACATTGATCTGGTCTTGATCCGCGTTTACTGTCGCCATCGGACCGACTGGCGTACCTGTTACAGTCGCCATCGCTTCAGTTGGTATGAAGGGCGTTGCCTGCTGTGCAAATACCTGGTTCCCCGGAACAGGCACAAATCCAATAAACCCTATTAATAGTATCAATAACGCTAAAACATATATTCGCCGCATCAATTACTCCTGCGATTATTCGTAAAACTTTTATCTTTCAGATTATAATCTATTTATGATCCATAAAATCTACCATGGGAGCATCACAGTACAGGACATTGCCAGGGACATAATTGGCAACTTTAATCGTGGTAATTATATTGCCCAGCAAGTGAAATCCGGAGAGACAACGGTTATTCAGGTCGCTACAAGGGCATATCAAAGCTCAGGCGGCCAAACTGCGCTGTCAATTTCGATCACAATTGTCGAAGATGGGGTGGCTGTTCAGCTTGGTAAACAAGCGTGGATGGGAGTTGCGGCCAGTATTGGTCAAACCGTCTTTTCCGCATTACGAAATCCATTTTCCCTGCTAAACCGACTTGATGACCTTGCACAGGATATCGAATCAATGCGGCTAACCGATGAAGTTTGGAAAGTGATAGACAGAACCGCGGCCTCGAAGCAAGCGACACAGGAACTATCTGAAAGGTTGCGGCGAATTGTTTGCACGTACTGCTGTTCAGCCAACCTCGTTGGTGAATCAAATTGCGTGGCTTGTGGAGCTCCGCTAGGCGATGTTCAACCCAGCACCTGCATCAAGTGCGGATATGTTACGCGAAAAAGTGAATTCTTTTGCCCCAATTGCGGAGATCAGCTTTAGGGGATGCCTGAGAATCGCCAATTTCGATGATCGGCTCCGATGAAAAAGTCAGCCGCTGAAGGACCCCACGTGCCTGCCTCATAAATGGGCAGGTTTTTTGTTTGGTCTTCCTTCCAGGCTTCGATGATGTTGGTTGTATGAGTCCATGCAGCTTTAACTTCGTCACTGCGGGTGAACAGAGTAGCGTCTCCCGTCAAAGAATCTAATAAAAGCCTTTGGTAAGCTTCGGGGGGTTCAGCGCCAAATGTCTCGTTATAAGAGAATCTCATTTCTACCGGCTTTACGCTATCGATCATACCCGGGTACTTCGCACCGAAAGAGAGCGTGATGCCTTCGTCTGGCTGAATATTCAGCACCAACCTGTTAGGTGCATCAAATGCGATGTTTTCATTCTTGAATAAAGCTAACGGTACCTCTTTGAATTGGATCGCAATTTCCGTCAAGCGCCGGGGTAGCCGCTTACCCGACCTTAAATAAAAGGGAACCCCGGACCAGCGCCAGCTATCGACAAACAACCTAGTGGCCATGAATGTCTCCGTTGTGGAGGTCGGCGATACACCGGGTTCATCGCGATAAGAAATTACGCGTCTTTCATCCATCAAACCTGATACATACTGACCACGGACTGTATTCTTTAGCACATCCTTCCCCTTCATTGACCGCAACGCCTGTAATACCTTCACCTTTTCATCCCGAACAGAATGCGCGTTGAATGCGACAGGAGCTTCCATCGCCATAAGAGTTAATAATTGTAATAAGTGATTTTGAAACACATCCCTGATAACTCCTGCTGATTCATAATAACCAGCCCGTGTTTCAACCCCCACTGTTTCAGCTACTGTTATTTGAATGTGATCCACATATCTTCTATTCCATAATGGTTCAAAAATGCCATTAGCAAAGCGGAACACCAGAATATTCTGAACGGTTTCTTTCCCAAGATAGTGGTCTATGCGGTACACCTGAGATTCGCGAAAAACTTTATGGACTGCATCTTCCAACTCTTCCGCAGATTTCGAATCAACTCCATAAGGCTTTTCAATGATGATCCTCTTCCAGCCGCCATTTTCATTGGATAATCCATATTTCCCGATTCTGTTAATGATCGGCATATAAGAATCGGGAGGGGTTGCAAGATAGAAAAGCACATTAAGGATATTGTTCTTCTTTATTTTGGATCGTAATTCTTTATAACCTTCATCGTCATCAAAATTCGCCTGAGTGTAATCCAACTGATTTGTTAACCCATCTATAATCTTTTTGGATTCTTCATCGTCAGGGAATTCCTGTTCTATGGATTCTTGTACTATGGATAATAATTTCGCGTTATCCCACTCCCTTCTCGCAAAACCATAGATAAAAAAATCATTATTAATTTGACCAGCTTTTATCAATTGATAAATGGCAGGAATCAATTTCCGAAAAGTTAAGTCTCCGGTTACGCCAAAAATAACCATTGCGGTCCGTTGGATGTTTTTATCTTCCATAAAAATACCTCACTCCGGTCGTTTTATTTCATGTCCACCAAATTGATTCCGCAGTGCAGCCAGCATCTTGGCTGCAAAACTTTCGTCCTGTCTACTCTCAAATCGTCTAAAAAGCGACATGGTTATCACCGGCGCTGGCACACTTTGATCTATAGCTTCCATTACGGTCCATCGTCCTTCACCGGAATCAGCCACCCATCCTTTCACGTTAGAAAGTTCAGCATCTTCAGATAGAGCAGCTTCGGCTAAATCCAGCAACCATGAGCGTACCACTGAACCATGCTGCCATATTTTGGATATTTGGTGAAGATCCAGGTTGTATTCTTTTCTTGCTTTCAATATCTCATACCCCTCGGCGTAAGCCTCCATCATTCCATATTCGATGCCATTGTGAACCATTTTTACAAAATGACCAGATCCGCATGGACCAACATGCCCCCAACCAAGTTCCTTCCCTGGGGCAAGCGTCCGGAACAATGGAGTCACTACGTCAACTACGTCCTTTTCGCCCCCGGCCATGATGGAATACCCCTCTTTCAATCCCCAAATACCACCAGAGACTCCTGCATCAACAAAACCAATTTCGCTTGCTTTTGCTTCAGCGCCCCTCCGCATAGAATCTTTGAAGTTAGAATTGGCACCATCGATGATGATATCCCCAGCGCTAAGCTTACCCAGCAATGATTGAAACATATCTTCAGTGACAGAACCTGCGGGCAACATAACCCAAACAACCTTTGGCGCCTCCAGTTCGTCTATCATTGCTTCGATGCTTGAAGCGGGTATCATATCGTCTGAATTTTCCAGTTCCCGCACAATTCCCTGTGAACGGTTATATCCAACCACCTTGTGACCGTCACGCAAGAGTCTTCGCACCATATTTGCGCCCATCTTTCCCAAACCAATAAATCCAATTTTCATTTCCCGCTCCTGTTCAATAATTAATTTGTATATACTTCTGGGTTTGCACAGTATGGCAACTTTTGACCAGCCATCCCAGCAATTAAATTCTCACAAGTCATCTCAGCCATCTTCCTGCGTGTTTGTTCTGTCGCCGATCCAATATGGGGAAGGATCAAACAATTATGCAATGAGTAAAGAGGATGATCTGGTGGTAATGGTTCCGGATCTGTAACATCCAATCCCGCACCCGCTATTTTCCCTGAGGATAGAGCATCAAATAATGCCCCAGTGTGCACTTCGCTGCCCCTGGCGGTATTAATCAGGATGGAGGTGTGTTTCATTCGCCTAAGGGCATCCTGGTTGATAATATGGTGTGTCTCTGGTGTTAACGGTGCATGAAGGCTAATAATATCACTGGCTTCCAATAAATCATCCAGTGGCATCCGCCTGGCTTGCAGCTCTTTTTCTATATCCGGTTTTGCAGATCGGCTGAAGTAAACGATATTCATTCCAAAACTTTTTGCGCGTCTCCCTACTGCTGATCCGATCTTTCCCATCCCAATAATTCCCAGGGTTGATCCTGAGAGCTCTGTTCCTAACCATCGAGCCGGATACCACATCTTCCATCCCCCTGACCTGGCAGAATCATTGGCTGGCATCAAATTTCTGGAAACAGCAAGAATCAATGTCATCGTTAGATCAGCCGTTGCATTTGTCAACACTCCAGGAGTAGAACCGATGGGTATTTTCTTCTGATTGCATAAATCTACATCAATATTATCTGTGCCAGCAGCATAATTACAGATGACTTTTAAATTCTTTGATTTATTAATTATTCTGTCGTCCACTTTATCGGATAAGAATGTAATGAATCCTTCTGCCTCGTCAAAGTGATCATCCAGATAACCAGCAAAGCCCATCATATTATCTTCGCCAATAATGACATTATATTTTTGTGTAATTGGAATGATCCACTCTGCTGGTAGGGGGTGCGCCAGTATTACTTTTCTCTTTTGTACCATAGATAACTCAGTTCTTTAATAAAATTATCAGATCGTTAACATTCGTTCCAGTCGAACCAGTGATAATCAGATCGTTGATTGAATGAAAGAAATCAAAGGAAGCTTGAACCAGAATCGAACTTTCATAACTCAAACCAGTCAGCTTTGCTCTATCTATTGTACTGGAATCAATGATAGCTCCGGCAGCCTCTGTCGAACCATCTTCGCCATCGGTTGCAAGGGTAATTCCGATGACATTTTCCATTCCCGAAAGACTTTCTGCAAGCATCAAAGCCATCTGCATATTTCGCCCACCCATTTTTGTGCCGGTTCGTTTTACAGTCACCTCACCACCCCAAACCATTAATAATTTTTCAGTTTCAAATTTTGCAAACTCAGATTGAAATTCAGATATAACCCTTTTACTCTCAATTTCAATATCACCAACCAAGTACTCAGCAGATCTAACAGAGTGGTATCCAAGTTTTGCACCAATCGACATTACCGTTTGTAAGGCTGTATCCACGCTTCCAATGATGAGTTCGTTATGCAAAGAAGATTCGACCTGTCCAGGCTTGATTGTTTCAGGAAATGAACCTTTGTTTCCATCTAAAAGATATTGCACTACCTTTTTAGGTAGCTTATTGTTCAATTGATAGTAATTTATAATATCGAGGCAGTCAGAGAACGTGCCTGGGTCCGTTACACTTGGGCCGGATGCGATTGCGCCCAGTTCGTTACCCACTACATCAGAAAGCACAAGGGTCAGCACTTTTGCGGGTAAAGCTGCTTTCAGTAATCCTCCGCCTTTGACGGAATCGAGATGCTTCCGAATCGTGTTGACATGCTGGATAGGAACGCTGGCACCCAGCAATGCCATAGTTACTTCCTGTAAGTCTTGCAACGATAAATCACCTACCGGTTTGGTAATTAATGCCGAACCCCCGCCGGAAATCAAGAAGATCACAATATCGTCGCTTTTCATATCGCTTAGAAAAGCCAGGACTTCTTCCGCGGCAATGATACTCTGCTCGCCCGGGACCGGATGATTTCCTTGAAAAACAGCTATCATTAAATTATTTAATATGCTATGCGCAGTTACTGTTTTTGTTATTGCTATACCTCTCGAAATCTTCCCGTTCAGCACCTCTTCTGCCGCCACGATCATCGGGATTGCTGCTTTTCCTACAGCAACCACGAAAATTTGCGAAGCATTTGTAATGATATAACTGGAATCTTTAATAAATAGTTCTTGTCCTTCGAGTCTCAGATATTTCTTCACTGCTTTACATGGATCTACTGAATTCATTGTTGAACCAATGATTTCCTCAATAATCAATCTCAAATCATTATTCGTGGGAGAATACGTGTTTAAATGGTAGCTATGCATTTCGGTGATTTTATCCCTTATAATATTGTATGATTAATTGATATCATTAATTTTACGCTACTTTGTCTCTTGCAAGCATAATCACTGAAAGTTATCACATGTCTATCCATCAAAACTATATTACTGATATTCCCGGTTTGCTTGTTGGGCATGCCCAGGATCTTGACGCGTTGACAGGCTGCACGGTAGTGATCTGCTCAAAGGGCGCAACTGCGGGTGTAGATCAACGCGGGGGAGCACCAGGCACACGGGAAACAGACGCGATTCAACCTATGCACCTGGTAAAAAAAGCTCATGCTATTCTTCTTTCCGGTGGTTCCGCTTTCGGTTTGGACGCAGCAGCCGGGGTGATGCACTACCTGGAAGAGCAAGGGATTGGCTTCGATACAGGTGTTGCGAAGGTTCCTATTGTTCCTGCGGCTGTGATCTTTGACCTGGCAATCGGTAGGCCTGACGCTCGACCTGATCAGGCTATGGGATATCAGGCATGCCTCAATACATCACTCAACTCAACCGAACAAGGAAATATCGGCGCTGGCACTGGCGCAACTGTTGGTAAACTACTTGGACCAGCACAATCGATGAAATCTGGTTTAGGCTCAGCATCAATAGATATAGGCAACGGAGTAATTGTCGGAGCCCTGGTTGTGGTCAACGCATTTGGAGATGTATTTGATTCGGTTACAAATCAAATCCTCGCCGGAACAAGAACATTGGTCAAAGGGCCAGTCAGAGTTGGCAATGGTGATTACTTTGCAGATACCATGGCTACTATGAAAACATTCGCTGGTAAAACGATCCTGAATTTTGCAGGGAAACATAATACAGTGGTTGGGATTGTTGCATCGAATGCAAAGTTATCCGTGGAAGAGACCAACAAAGTCGCACAAATGGCTCAGGACGGGCTGGCTAGAGTGATCAAACCAGCTCACACAATGTTGGATGGGGATACAATATTCGCGCTTTCCACAGGTGCAAAAAAAGCGGACGTCAATTTAATTGGCGCTTATGCCGCAGAGGTCTTCTCAATTGCAATTATCAATGCCGTAAGTGCAGCAAAAACTGCCGCGGGCATTCCAGCCGCAAAAAATCACGATTAATTGAACTACCGAGTACAAATTATTTCTTATATAATACTTACAGTCATTATTATTTTATTATCATACCGAAAGGAAAATTATGATCACAATAGTAACAGATACAACCGCCTGTTTACCTAAAGCACAATATCCTGAGCTTGGTATCCCTCTATTGCCACAAATCATTATTTTTGGAGATAAGGAATACAGAGACGATACCGAGATAGATACTGCCGGTTTCCTGGAGAAACTGAGAGCATCCTCTGTTCTACCTAAAACAGCAGCTCCACCGCCATCGTTATATCACCCTATCTATGAAAAGTATTCCGCTAATGGCAACACAATCATTGTGCTTATCCCTTCATCTGATTTAAGTGGGACATTTAGAGGAGCTTCGGTTGGTGCAGAAACTTTTCCAAACGCTGATATTCGGTTGATTGACACAAGAAGTGTTGCCGGTGGTTTGGGATCGATTGTCCTTCAAGCTGCAAAATGGGTCAAGCAAGGATTATCTGCAGATGAAGTTGAGAAAAATATTCGGAATATGTGCAAACGCGAACATGTATACTTCCTCATAGATACGCTCGAATTCCTGCACAAAGGTGGCCGGATCGGTGGCGCAAAAGCATTGGTGGGAAGCATTTTGCAAGTAAAACCCATCCTCACCCTTAAAAACGGTAAAGTTGAGGCAGCCGATTCACAGAGAACCAAAAAGAAAGCCATCGCCAGGTTGATCGAAATGGTGCTTGAAGACTGCCCGAAGGATGAATCTGCCTCCCTATCAGTCTCTCACTGTGACGCCCTGGATGAAGCAGAAACTTTGAAATCGCAACTGGAAAGTTTGTTGGGTATAACAAATGTCCCGATCTATGAATTGCCACCAGCCATTGTGGTCCATGCTGGACCAAAAACACTGTCGGTCAGTTATTTCATCAAAGACTAGAAACAAGGGGTTTGGCCGAATGATCAATCCCTCTGTTAATAACTCAATGCCAGAATTTTAGCCAACTCATTATCTGATAAAGGTATTGGATTTCCTTTCATGCTGCTTGAATTCCTAGCTTTTTCAATAATAACATTTTCATTCGAGCGCTCTACACCAAGGTCATACAGTCCTGGTAAATTCAATTTCTTTGCCAAGTCCCTAATTTTTACATCCAGTCCCACCTTTTTGCCATAGGCGAATAAACTCGACATTTTTTCAATTTTCTGACTAACCCATAAATATTCAAGTTTTCCTTCAACCGCCTCACAATTGACTTGCATTGCGGCTGGAAGAATAGCTGCGCAGATCTGCCCGTGGCCAATACTTGGATACATACCACCAATCGCAGCAGCAAAACCGTGAACTGCCCCAAGCCCTGAGTTAGCCAACGCCAATCCGCCGAAAAGACTTACAAGCGACATGGCTTCTCTTGCTCCAAGATCCGATGGATTTTTGTAAGCTTTTTCTAACGCCTTCTTTGCAATGGATACCGCATGGTAACAAATCGCATCAACCATTGGGTTTGATTTCTTTGTGATCAATGGTTCCATGACCTGGGCCAGAGCATCCATTCCAGTTGAAGCAGTAATTTCAGGCGGAACACCCAGCGTAAGTGTGGGGTCGATGATTGCCACCTTGGGAATCATTAGAGGACTGCGCAGGCTGACTTTTACACCATGGGAATCATCCACAATGACAGCATTTCTGGTTACTTCAGAGCCTGTACCCGATGTAGTTGGTATAGCGATATAAGGCAAGGAATGATTAACCAGTGGTTTGCCCTTACCAATTACTTCCAGGTAATCGATTAGGCTTCCCTCATTAGAAGTCAGGGCAGCCAGTGCTTTACCTGTGTCGATAACGCTGCCGCCGCCAATGCCAATCACTACATCTGGTTTAAAGGATTTTACAGTTTGAAGCACCATTTGAACGTAATCCAAGGAGGGTTCCCTGTTGCAAGTAATTTGTTTGACTTTGAAATCACTCCGTGATGAAAAATCTTTGCATACCGGATTGTCATTTTTATTATGCTCTCCTGTTACAAGCATGATCTTTGTGCCATACTTAGAAGCGATTTGAAGTACCTGAGAAGCGCTTCCAATCCCAAAAATGATTTTCTGGCTAGTTGCAAATTCGAATTCTATTTGTTTGCCCATAATTCTTCTGCCGGATAAATTGCTTTGTATCTTTTGCTTTGGCGAGGTTCCGCCATCATATCATTGACTAATTCACGCCAGACTCGATAATGCCTGGTGTCTTTGTGAGCAGCATTTGCTGCCGGATTTTTGTAAGCTTCAATCAACATGAAGCTGGTCTCATCACTAGAATCCTGAATAAAGTCGAAACGGAGAACACCCATTTCAAGAATAGAATTCTTTGCATTTTCTTCTGTTGCGGTAATAAATTCTTTCACTTTTTCTGGCCGAACTTTTATATGGACATGGACAAGAAACATGCATCCTCCAATTTTTTTAGGTTAGAATGGATTACATCTATATCATAGCCCAGATTTGAGTTTTGAACAAAATGCCAAAACATCATTTTGATATTGACATTCTCCATATCGATTCCGATCTAATTGTAATTAATAAACCAGCCGGGTTGTTGTCTGTCCAGGACGGCTATCAGGTTGATCTACCCCATGTTAAATCGATACTTGAATCAAAACTTGGACAGCTTTACGTCGTTCACCGCCTGGATAAGTACACCAGCGGGGTAATGGTTCTTGCTCGCAACCGCGAAACCCACAAAATTTTGAATATCCAATTTGATGAGCGAATTACAAATAAGGAATATCTGGCTTTGGTTTTAGGCTGCCCTGAATGGGACACCAAATCTATCAATTCACCTCTCACTGTCAACGGTGATCGATCTCATCGTACGAGGGTATTACCGAATAGAGGAAAACCGGCTCGTACTGACATTTTAGTGATAGAAAGGTGGGACAACATCTCGAAAGTGGCAGCTTATCCTAAAACAGGTTACACCCATCAAATCCGGGCACATCTCAGTTCCTTAGGGTATCCAATTCTATTTGATACTTTGTATCAAAAACCAGACTTGCGCGATAAGGCAGCCGAAATACAGCATGCATTGGGAATCCATATCGAATTTAAGCGAATAATGCTGCACGCCATCGCAATAAAATTTAAACACCCTGCTGCCAACGAAATGGTTTCTTTTTCAGCGCCAATACCTATGGATATGGCAGACGTGATTGCTAAATTAATCAAATAGAGCGGCTTTAATAAGCCGCTCTTATAAGCCATATTAACTCAGGTGCTTATGATAAACTCGATGGTTTTTATATGCCCTTCCACCGACATTCTCCAAGTCTTTGCGCATTTGTTTCGTTGTTTCTGCCACCTGGGTTAAGTCTGCGTGTTCAAAATTAAAATCATGCAGGGTCTTTTCCATCTCATGGTATAGCAAAGCATTTCCTCCCCGCCCTTGATACTCTGGCAGGACACCAGCACCATTTAGAGACACCCATTTAGTCTTTTTTAATTCTAAAAGCAGATCAATGATGGCAAAAACGGTTAGTTTTCCCTTCGCCCTTTGTAGCGCGGCAGAAACATCCGGGAATGCAAACAAGAAACCAACCACATCTTCCTTGTGTGTGATGATCTTGATCAATTTAGGATTGGCGACTTCTATGATCTGATCCACTGCAAACATGATTTCCTTTTTTGTCAGTGGATAATATTCCCAATTGTTCACGAATGTATTATTGTATGCTTCCCCAATCCGATCAGCGTAGCTGATCAATTCAGCTTTGTTCTTGAAACGTATAACTTTGAAAGAACCGCGTTGAACTACCCGTTCAGCAATCAAGTTTATCCGCTCATCCAGTTTAAATTTCTCTGCCGGGATATAACATGAGACGAAATCCACCTCTTTTTCAAACCCCAGAGATTCAACCAGTTTTGGGTAATAATCATAGTTGTAATTCATCATCGTCATCATCTGCCGGTGTTCGGTACCTTCCACCTGGATTCCATAACCGTCAAATGGACTCATCCCTTTGGGACCGACGATGTGATCCAACCCGCGTGATTTTGCCCAATCAAAAACAGTTTTGAAAAGTGTGTCTGCTACTTCCTGGTCATCGATGCTATCGAAAAAATAAAATTCAGCATCTTTTGTTTTATGGTAAGTATTGAAAGGTTTATTTTCTAATGCGGCAATTCGACCAACATCTTTGCCATCTTTTACTGCTATAAAAAATTCTGCATCCGAGTGTTCATAAAATGGGTGTTTATCCTTGTTCAACATTGTGCGGATATCATTGTAAAAAGGCGGCACCCATTGTGGACAGCCAGTATATAAATCGAATTGAAATCTAATAAACCGGTCTACCTGTTTTCTGTTATTTGTATCAATTTTATCGATAACGATCATAATATCCTCTCAGAATGATTAATTAAGATAATTTAAAAAGTATACTCTTCTTTTCCTACTAATCACATTTTTTAACCCCAATATTTACTGGTGGATATCACACTATTTAATAAAATCCAGAATTGCCTGATTTACCAAATCGGGTTGTTGGACGATGACAGCATGCCCTGCATCTTTTACAAAAATTTGCCGGCTGTTAGGTATTCTTCGTGCTAGCCTTACCTGAGTATCTGGCAGGATGGTTGAATCCTCACTGCCCGTTATGAGCAAACATGGGGTAACAACCTTTGACAGTATTTTGTCGAGATTTATCAATCCAATTTTAAGGATCGACCTCTTGTACATCTCCGAATCTGTGGCATTGATCTGGTCTACGATCATCTTTCGGAATGTCACATCTGCTTCGGCTGGAAATAACTTCTCAGCCATATATTTCGCCTGGTCATTAAGCGAAAGGAACATTAACCGCGAAAGACGGGACAGAAGGAATATCGCGTTTCTCACCCTTTCAGGACGGATTTTTGAAAAGGAATTAATGAGTACTGCACTGGAATAATTAACCGGGTTATCGCTCAACATTTTTAATGTGATCGCTCCTCCCATGGAAATTCCAATCAAAGAGATTTGTTCCTCAGTCAGGTATGATTTGAAGGAATCAAGAATTCTGGCACACACTTCTATTGACCACTTCTTTACTTCGAATGAGGACTTGCCGAACCCGGGCAGATCAGGAATGATCGGACGATACCCAGCATCCCCCAAGGCTTTCTCTTGAAAATGCCAGCTCTGACTGTCTACTCCAAGACCGTGCAACAATAGAATTATCTTTTCATTTTTCCAGTATTCATCTCTATAATGCAGCCTATTGCGATTTTCAGCTGAACCATACTCCCAAAACGGCATCTCTAAACCTTTCTTAAATACTGGTTACTGGCATATTGTACAGGAAAATTATTCAGGAATGTTTATATTGGGATTTGTATCCAATTTTGCCTCCACATATGAATATTATTGACGATACTGGCAATCCAGACTAAAATACCTTGCCGTAATGGTACGGCAATTTCATATTAGCAAGCGAAGGTAACCTGAAATTTTTGGTGAGAGGCGCTGGAAAGAAGTAAATAAAAATGGAAAAAGCTGTTATTTCTGCATCAAAAAGAACGATCATCGGCAAAAAGGTTGGGGAACTCCGCAGAGAAGGCAAATTGCCAGGGGTTCTATACGGCCATAAGTTCGAATCCACACCCATCATCATGGATCTACACGATGCATCCAAGACCTTGCATAGTATGACCGGGTCATCCATTGTGACCATAGACCTGGATGGCGAAGAACACTCAGCTATTGTCCGTGAAAAACAGAAGAATTTCATTCGCGGTACACTGCTTCATGTCGATTTCCTGGTCATATCTATGACCGAGAAACTTAAAGCAAACGTCAGTATTGTCCTGGTTGGAACTGCTCCCGCTGTTAAAGAGCTAAGCGGCCTCGTAGTGCATGATATGAGCGAATTGGAAGTGGAATGCTTGCCGCAATACCTTCCTGAGCAGATAGAAGTGGATATCTCCTCTCTCGATAATATTGGTGACGGTATCTATGTAAAAGACCTTAGCCTTGATAACCACATCGAGATCCTTGCTGATGCCGGTGAACAAATCGTACATATCACTCTCCAAAGAGTTGAAGAGGAAGTTGAAGGAGAGGTTGAAGGCGAAGAGGAAGATGGCGAAGAACCCGAAGTGATTGATAAAGGTAAAAAAGAAGAAGGCGAAGAAGAATAGTTTACTTTTTCAAATGATAAAAAAACCAACGGAATTGCCGTTGGTTTTTTTTATTTCATCAGTTCAGTAATAATCCGGGTCAACATTGCCGTGATTCCCCATATCGTATGATTGTCGTAATCTTTATAAAACAATACTTTCCGCCGAAGCTGCATCCATGGGTCCTCATAATCACGTTCTTCAGTATTTCCAGCATCCATCAACCAGGTGAACGGAACTGTAAATACACTCTCCACCTCTTCCAAACCTATTTTTAGCGTGTAAGGCCAATTAACTGTTCCGACAAAAGGAGTAATCATAAAATTCGATATTGTCTCAAAAGGAGGCATTGACCCGAACACCATAATATCTTCCGGCTGAATACCGATCTCTTCGAAAGCTTCGCGAAGAGCTGTGTTTTTCAGACAGTCATCAGTATTCTCCCAGCCGCCACCCGGAAAGGAAACCTGCCCCTTATGATCTCTCACTGTATTAGTCCGCTGTGTAAAAAGGATATTCCAACTACCATTCTCACAAACAAGTAATATCAGTACCGCGGCTGGATAGAAGCCCTTCTCCAGCATGGATGGAACATCACAATCATTATGATTCAGCTTCGGATGCAATATCTCCGAAATTTGAGCTATGGATAGGCTGTCTATATCAATCGTAAACTTTGCGGCCATTAATCGTCTGCTTCGAATGCCTCTTTGAGTAGATCATCATTTTCATCCTGTTCATAATTCACAGGTCTTGCAAAAATAAGATATCCTGTATGGGCAACCATTCTGTCTGTCGGGCGGAAGTGGTCCGATTCTGCTTTATAGAACCGCATCATGATCTCGCAAACATCGACAAATGCAAACTTCTCCTGACGCAGCGCTTCCAATAAGCGAATAACCTGGTTGGTTGTCGGTAGAATGGTACCAAAGAATCCGCCCGGCTTCAACGCTGCACGAATTTGATGCATAAAGTCATACGGGTTCTGAACATCCAAAAAAGCGGCATCCATGTCCGTTTCAAAAAATCCTTCACGAATATCATGTAGTTTAAACTCAACTCTATCCTGGAGGTCCACCTTCTCCAGGTTTTTCTTGGCCATGTTCATCATTTCTTCGCGCACATCATAGGTGAATACGCGTCCTTCCCTACCAACAGCGAAAGCCATAGCCGTGGTTAATGCACCAGAACCCGTACCGGCTTCTAATACCTTCGTGCCAGGGCCAATACCCAATCTCACCAGAATATATCCAATATCTTTGGGGTAGATGATCTGCGTGTTGCGTTTGATCTGGCGCAGCAGGTCTGCCAGAGATGGTTGTAAGATGATAAAGGGACTGTTGTTGTGACTGCGGATCTTACTTCCCCATTTGAGGCCGATGATCTGATCGTGTTGGATCACACCCCGGTGAGTTTGGAATTCAGCACCAGTAACCAGCTTGATAATAAAATGCTTGTGATTCAAACCTACCAATCCTGCCAGATCCCCTGGTTGTGCTACGGTTCCATTCAAATTCCAGCTCACAAAATCTCTCCTTAAAGTTTAATGAGGTTGATTATAACAAGTGTTGGGGTTTCTATGGAATTTTTCCCGGTTTTATGCTAGAATACAGACCGCTTATGGCGAGGTAGCTCAACGGTGGAGCAGTGGACTCATAAGCCATTGGTTGTGGGTTCAAATCCCACCCTCGCCACAATACCAACGACCTGCGTCAAACCGATCGTTTTTTTAATTCCCAACTTGATTATAATTAATATATTATGTTTGAAAGTCTTAGGCGAATATTTCGTCAAGTTCGACGGGCAGGCGCTGATAAGTATTTCCTGTTGATGCTTATCAGCTTTGCCGTTTCAGTCACATTCACACGCGCATTTCTGAACCTTACCGGTTTTCCCCAATTGAGCACAAAAGAGCTGCACTTTGCGCATGTGCTCTGGGGCGGACTGCTTCTCTTCTTGTCCTCCATTCTTCCACTGCTTTTTGCAAATCGGTGGGTATATCCAGTTAGTGCAATACTTTCAGGAATCGGGGTAGGACTGTTTATTGACGAGGTTGGCAAGTTTATCACGCAGACAAATAACTATTTTTATCCGGCTGCCGCTCCGATCATATATGGATTTTTCCTGTTGATCGTCCTGATATATTCCAGGATCAATCGCAAAAGAGAATTTGACGAGCGTACCGAACTGTATCATGTGTTCGATTTAATGGAAGAGGTGTTGGAACACGAATTGGATGAATCCGAACGTACTGAATTAGTGTCTTCTCTACTAAATATTAGGAATAATTCCAAAGATGATGATTACCGGCACCTATCTGATGAATTATTGCATTTCCTCTCTTCTGAAAGATTGAAACCAGGCGAAAAGATTATGTATTGGCCAGGTAAATTGAAACTTATAATAAATAAATATACGGATAAGTGGATAACAACTGCCAGTCTGCATTACTTATCAATAATTTCATTACTATTATTGGGGATCTATATAGTTGTTTTTCCATTCAGGTTTCTATTTCGGACTGTTTCAAATGGTGACGTTTTGAATTTGATCCAACCCCTCATTGATGCCCAATTGATACTATCAAAATCTGGTATCAATTGGTTTTCTGCTAGATTAGCCTTGGAAGTATCTGTTGGAATACTGTTGACGATCTCTGGAATTTTCCTTTTACTCAGAAAGTTCAAATGGGGGTTCGCCCTTGCTAAAATGAGCATGCTGCTGGTCTTTACAACCGTTGACCTGTTGATCTTTTATTATGACCAATTTTCGACAATATTTTTTGTTACAATTCAACTTATCGTTTTCCTGTTGATCAGTGAATATCGCCGACGATGGAGTATATTAAATTAATTGAGGTCATGATGCCGCTTTATGAATATAACTGTACTGATTGTGGAAAGAAATTTGATCTTATAAGAACTTTCAACGAAGCCGATTCTCCGATTGCCTGTATCTCATGTGATAGTATGGAGACAAAACGCCAGCTTTCCACCTGCTTTACTCATTCGCCTGGTTCAAACTCTTCGGCATCTTCAACCGCAAGTGGGTGTTCAGGCTGCAGCGGTGGTTCATGCGGCTCGTGCAGACATTGAACCAATATGCTACTAAAACCATAAATCATAAAAACTGAATGGAAAGTAAATTACCATTCAGTTTTTATGCCGATGATTTCGTTTTAACTCCTCTGCTCGGCTTTTTCCACACGTGCTCGTTCAGCCAGGGTGGATCTCAATGAGAGGATGTCTTTATCTACAAAGAATAGGGCGCCAAGGTAAAGGAAGAAACATAAGACCCAGGCTGAGATGCAGACCGTCATAATGGCCACCTGTTTACTATTGGCTGCCAGAGCGATCGCGCCAGCCAGGGTTGGGGCGAAAGCAGCTCCGAAATTCTCGACAAAATATTCAACTGCCTGGGCAGAGCTGCGAACTTCCGGCAGACTAATATCAAATATGGTCGAGATAACATTCGGTGAAGAGAATGGCATGAAGAGCGCTGTCAAGCTCATCAGTATAAAGAAGGTGTTCTTTTGTTCGATTGGTGTGTTTAGAGCAAAGTAGAGGAAAATCGCTCCCAAAATCACTCCAGCGCTTGATATGATGATACGTCCTTTAAGAGTTCGTTTGAAGAGCCAATCCCCTAGCGCTCCTCCGATAAAATACCCGGCAGCCAGGATGAGCACAATTGGTCCCATGGTTAACAGAACAGAATTATTGTCATAGCCGCGTTCTGTCATAAGATAACCGAAGAAGAAAAAGGTAATCACATTCCAGGGGAAAACGCCAGCGAAACCTTGCAAAAAAACAAACCACATGGTTTTCTTTTTTAGAACGTCATTTAGGGAACTCCAGGAAAACCTGAATTGTCCAATTTCATCCATTCCGGCAAATTCTGGTTCAGACATTCCGCGCGGCATTTCTTTGACGCCGAAGAATATTACGATCGCCATAACAATTCCGAGGCTGCCAGTAATAATGAAGATCGTCCTCCAGCCTTCCATCCCATCGATCACGCCGCTCAGCATGGGAGCAACCATCAATGCCAGGATCATTCCCAGAAGGTACCCGATCGGCTGGGTGAGTTGCAGAATACCATATATCTTTCCGCGCACTTTTGGCTCAAAATAATCAGCAACAAGGCTGTAAAGACCGGGATAAGCCGAATCATCGACACCAGTTGAAGCCCTTGTAGCAAGAAATCCGGAATATGTCTTTACGATCGAGCTCATCCAGGTGGTTGCACCCCATACAAACGAGGCTAGTGCTAGAAGTTTAACCCGAGAATATTTATCATATAAATATCCCCAGATGGGGTAAAGGATCGTCCCAACGATCAATGCCCCGGAATTGATCAGTCCCCATTGAAAATCATTCAAATTAAATGTTTCGCTAATTGGAATCTGTAATGATCCGATTAGCAATTTATCCGTTTGATGCAATAACATAAAAAGTGCGAAAACAACAACAACAAAAATGGAATAGGCTTTATTTTGTTTTTTCATCTTTTATCCTCGTTATTGTGTAATGATGAGATCAAGCTTCCAAATATCAATTGGCTCTTTAGTTAATTCGAATAGTTTATTGCAGACTTTCCATAATTCCTTCAATAAATGGATGAAAACGAGTGTAACGGAAACTCTCCCCATATTGAACTCCGATTTTACTTCCAATTTGCATTGCCTGGGTTATTAAGGCAAAATCCATTGCCTGAAATGGATCATCCATTACTAATCCTAAAACTGCTTTCAGGTCCACCCCGGCCATTTTTGCCTGACGGAAGAAATCATCCACCAGGAAGTGCACCTGGCTGGTATGTGCCCGCATGACTGCTAACTTTTTCTCCATGTATGGTGTGATATCCACGACCTTATTGTGAAGCTCGAAATCTTCACTGTAATAGTATTTTTCTGGGACAAAATGCGCATTCAAACCCTCTGCGATGTGCTCTGGATGAACCAATGGAATGCCCGAGTGATTAACGGCATCAGAAGCAGCCCAGGCTAATGCACGATGATCAGGATGAGCTTCATTTTTTGCATATGGATCGATAGTAATCAGTATTTCCGGCTTACGCTCACGGATCATTCTGATCAACCGTTCCCGCAGCTCCCCCGCTGGTACCCTGTCTAATTCATAATCGTGGTACCCGAGAAACACAACGCTGGTGCCCGCCGATTCGGCTGCGTTTTTTGCTTCATTCTCCCGGATTTTGATCAGGTCACCTCTGGATTCCTTATATGATCCACAGCAGCCATCCGTAGCTGTGATGATGGAAACCTCGGCGCCGTCCTCAACAAAACTGGCTATCAGTCCGCCTGCATAGAACTCAGCATCATCAGGGTGCGGCGCCATGACCATTACTTTTTTATACATAATCCTCTCCAGTCTACGAAAAGATATGTCGAGTATATCTTTGATTCCTGATCGGTGCAATTCATTATTCGCATCATCATAAGTCTGTCAAATTGTTAATCTCCACTTTGATATACAAGGTACAATTCCTCTGTTCTTGCATTTCTTCATCAGGATATCGGAGGTATGAATTATGAAACAATCCGAGAAAGTTGCCGTTGTTACAGGTGGGTCACGTGGACTGGGTTACGCGATTGCTCAAGAGCTAGCCAAAGGGGGTGTATGTGTTGTCATAAGCTCACGCAATCCATCCAGTGTTGAACAAGCAGTAGAAACCATGCGCGCACATGGTTACAGGGCTGCCGGTCTGGCGGGAGATGTCAGCAGTCTTGAACATCACCAACACCTTTCTGAATTCGCAATAAAAGAATTCGGTCATTTGGATATCTGGATAAATAATGCTGGCACGGCTGGTCCATATGGACCTACTCTCGATGTCCCTGTTTCAGATTATATGAATGTACTCACCACCAATATCCATGGCGTGTATTATGGCTCTATGACTGCGATGGATATTTTCACGAAACAGCATTCCGGCAAGCTGATCAATATCCTGGGCCGCGGTTGGAATGGTCCGGTTGCATTTCAGAATGCCTACGCTCCAACAAAAGTTTGGATCAAGAATTTCACTCTGGCTCTGTCAGAAGAATACAAAGAATCCGGAGTTGGAGTTTTTGCGATCAATCCAGGAATGATCCTGACAGAGCTTCTTACAAGCGCTCAGGTGATCGCCGGTCATGAGGATAAATTAAAAGCTTTTCCTATGGTCATCCGAGTTTTAGCAAACACTGCTGATGTTCCCGCCCGAAAAATTGCCTGGCTTGCTTCAGATTCCACAGACGGCAAAACAGGAAAAATCTACCAGGTAACAAATCCCGGTCAGATTCTGAAAAATGGATTGAAAATATTGATATATAAAATATTAAGAAAACCGCTGACACCTATCGACATTCAGATGCATACAGTTCCAGGTAGGAAACCGTATCGCGACTAATAATAAATGCAACAAAATTCAGAATAATAATCATTTTTTAAAATGTAAGTACCAAAACAGCCATCGTCAATACTACAGGATTGCAGATCGCTTGCCTGTAAGAAATCACGCAAAAATATTCAACATCGATACACATGTTTTAAGATATAATCAGAACAAATGAGCGAAAATAAACATTTGAATCAGTGTACTTAAATCATGGTCAATTGATCAAGATGTAAGTCCCAATTTTATATTCGCAACAACGTTCGAAGCATCCCCACCTGCTTATGCAGAATTTCCATCGGGGATAGCTCCTCAACTGGTTAATGCCCTTGACCAAACAGGGATCAATCAGCTCTACTCCCACCAACGTCTGGCTTGGGATCACTCCGAGAATATGGAAAATATCGTAGTCACATCCAGCACAGCCAGCGGCAAATCATTATGTTACTTTCTGCCAATACTGGATAAAACGCTCAAAGAGCCTAATACCCGCTCCCTGCTGCTTTTTCCAACCAAAGCTCTCGCACAGGATCAGTTATCCAAACTGGAAGCTATGCTCAACCTGATTCCGAACCACCAAATCAAAACAGCGGCTTATGATGGTGATACTCCTGCCAATCAACGTAAGATCATACGCGAAAGCGCCAATATCATCATCACCAACCCAGACATGCTCCATCTCGGTATTCTTCCTCATCATACGCGCTGGTTTGATTTCTTCTCCAACCTGAATTTTACTGTTTTAGATGAAATTCACACCTACCGTGGCGTTTTTGGGTCCCATGTTGCCAATGTTCTTCGAAGGCTTGAACGTGTTACAAACAATTACAAAAGTAGACCACTGTACTTTATGACCTCAGCCACTATAGGTAATGCAAAAGAACTGGCGGAAAAACTGATTGGTCAACGCGTTACATTGCTTTCTGAGGACGGAGCTGGACAAGGCAGCAAGAAGTTTTTCATCTATAACCCACCACTTTCAAACCCTGAACTTGGAATTCGGAAAAGCGCACTTTTTGAGGCAGTTCGTATCAACGACTCGATCTTGAAAAATGATCTGCAATCAATCATCTTCGCCCGCACCAGAAAAACCGTTGAGCTAATCCTTTCCTCCTTACAAAAATACTATCCGGGTTGGAAGGATCAACTACGGGGATATCGAAGCGGGTACCTGCCAAAAGATCGACGCGAGATAGAGAAAGGATTGCGCGACAAGCAGGTTACAACAGTTGTAGCCACGAATGCGCTTGAACTAGGCGTGGATATTGGCGCTTTGGATGTTTCAATTCTGGTCGGTTATCCAGGCACAATCGCATCCACCACGCAGCAAATCGGCCGATCTGGTCGTAAATCACAAGACTCACTTGCCGTACTCATCGCGACTGCAGACCCGATTGACCAATTCCTGGCACGCAACCCCGATTACCTATTTGGTTTACATCCAGAAAATGCCCTTATTGACCCGGATCATTTGCTTATCCTGCTCAACCACATACAATGTTCTGCATTTGAGATCCCCTTCTCAAAAACAGATCATTTCGGCACACTCCCACAGGAATCTCTATTAGATTTTCTGAGCTTTTTATGCGATCAGGGAATTCTACATGAATCGAATGGAAAATTCTATTGGATGCAGAGTAGCTATCCTTCATCTCTTATCAATTTACGCAGTTCTTCTGCAGATCGTGTTGACCTTCAGCGTCCTAATAACGGAGGTAAAGAGATTTTTGGGATCGTTGACAAGATCAGCTCCTATTGGATGGTGCACCCGGGAGCAATCTATCTGCATGAGGGGCAAACCTATCTGGTTGATGACCTTAATCTTGATGATAATTTCGCCATGATGCATCCTGCCATCGAAGATTACTTCACCGAGCCGCAGGAAACACTGGAGCTTCAAATCATTTCACATCACCATAAGCAACAGCAAACCGGCTTTTCGATTGAATACGGCGATTTACGTGTCACCAGTCAGGTGGTGGGGTATAAAAAAATCAAGGAATACACACACGAAGTTTTGAGCCTGGAAAAGGTAAACCTGCCTGAGATTTCTTTTGATACTACTGGAATGTGGATGGTCTTAGCAGATTCCATAGTAGATGTGTTGCGGAATGCTGGAAACTGGCGCAACGACCCTAATGATTATGGTGCAAATTGGCAATATATACGGAATACGGTCTTGAATAGAGACCATCACAAATGCCAACATTGTGGAAAACTGGAATCCGGCAATACGCACCATGTCCACCATATTATTCCGTTCAGATTATCCTCAGATATTGTAAAAGCCAATCAACTGGATAACCTGGTTACTCTTTGCCCAATTTGCCACCAGCAGGCAGAAATGCTATCTTATGTTCGCAGCGGCTTGGCCGGTTTATCCTATGCCCTTCGACACCTCTTACCGCTATATCTAATGTGCGATATAGGTGATATAGAAGTGCATCACGACCCACAATCCAATATTTTGAACAAGAAACCAGCGATTATTGTTTTCGATGCCATCGCGGGAGGTATTGGTTTATCGCATAAGGCGTTTGAAACAATTGTAAATCTGCTGCCAATTTTGTATACTTTTATCCACCATTGTCCCTGTACGGATGGCTGCCCGAGTTGTGTTGGTCCCGGTGGGGAAGAAGGATCTGGTGGGAAAAAGGAAACTCTTGCGATCTTGGATCTGATCAAAGAATAAGATTATGGACAATTCATTAGCAGAAAAACTCAAACGATTGGGTATGAAGCTGGGGAAAGACCATACTCCAAAACCTCCAGAGAGAAATGAAGATTATTCGCTATCCAAAGTTGTTCACGGTGAGGATATTTCCACCATTTTTGGCCAATGCTACAGGATAACTAAAACTTTAGATCATTCTTACATTCACGGTCAGTCTAAATTGAACATTGATGGAGAGATAGGTATGGTTGCCGATTGGTCTCGGACACTAAATCTGCGGGACCAAAGCGCTGAACATTTGGTTTTTCTGGATACCGAAACCTCTGGCCTTTCTGGAGGAACAGGAACATTTGCCTTCCTAATCGGTGTTAGCCAGCAAAACAAACAAGGGCTCGAATTCACTCAATATCTGCTCAGGGATCCCTCTGAAGAACAGGCTATGCTAACTGCACTATCAGAATATATGACAGGCGCAAAGGCAGTCGTGACATACAATGGAAAATCATTTGACATCCCCTTGTTGAACAATCGATACATCCTGCATGGTTTATCCTCTCCCTTCATTGGGATGGACCACATCGATCTGCTGTCGTTATCACGCAAGCTATGGAAGAAGAAACTCGCCAGCCGCCGCCTGTCTAATATTGAAACAGAAATATTACGTGTTGAGCGATCCATGGATGAAGTACCGGGTTACCTGGTTCCACAGGTGTATTTTGACTATTTGAAATCTGGCGACGCCAGGCCTCTTGCGGGAGTTCTTTACCACAATGAAATGGATGTTTTATCGCTTTCCACGTTACTGCAATATTTTATCCAATCATTTTCAGAATCTGCTTTGGAGACAGAAGACAAAGCAGAAGATATATATCCCATCATCAATATGATGCTAGATATAGGGAAAGGGGATGATGCTACTGCCCTTTTCACAAAATTTTTCAAACCAGATTCCTGTACCAACGATGATGATTGGGATACTATCGAAAAAATGAGCTTATATTTCAAGCGAAAATCTATGTGGGCTGACGCTTTACAAATCTGGGAGGCAGCGGCTGAGCAGAAATTGACATTTGGCTGGATTGAATTGACAAAGTATTACGAACACCAGGATAAAAATTATCTTAGGGCGCTTCATTTTGCGGAATTACTGTACAAACACATATTCGAATCAAATTTGTCTTCATTTTCAAAAAACAATCAGTTATTAGAAATAGAAAAAAGAATATACAGGCTTCAACAAAAAATGAAAGAAAAAAAATAACCTCCGGGAAACCGGAGGTTATTTACCTTTATATTTTTGAACTCACCAACTTCTTCGCTGTTTCGATAGCTTGTCCTAATAGAGAAGCGTCTTTACCTCCAGCTTGCGCCAGGTTAGGACGTCCACCACCACTACCTCCAACCACCTGCGCTGCTACCTTTGCTATCTCACCTGCGTTGATTCCTTTTTTTACCAAATCATCGCTTACTGAAACTACGATGGATGGTTTCTCATCGATGACTGTTGCCAGAATCGCTACGCCGGTCGGGTATTTTGATTTGAATTGATCCGCCAGGGAACGCAGCGTTTCTATATCCGCTCCGTGGATTATCCCTCCATATATCATTCCACCAGCAGCCTGCGACAAATTCGCAAGCTGTTTTTGGAATTCGAAACCCGCTAATTGTGATTTGATCAATGTGGTTTGTTTTTTCTGTTTTTCTGCTTCCGATAACACCATCTCAATTTTGGAAGGTAATTCATCTGGGCTGGTTTGCATCAACGAAGCAGATTGTTTTAATAGTTTGGTCCGTTTCTGAACTAGAGCGTACGCAGCCCGTCCAGTGACCGCTTCAATCCTCCGGATACCTGCAGCCGTGCTGCTTTCGTTTGTGATCAAGAATAATCCAATGTCTCCGGTTTGATCGACATGAGTACCACCGCAAAGCTCAAACGAAATCGGTTCCTCATCACCTATAACAACTGTTCGAACAATCTCACCATACTTTTCACCAAATAAAGCAGTTGCGCCTTCTTTCATTGCATCTTGCAAAGGTCTTTCTTTAGTCTCAAGTCGAAAGTTATTCAAAATATCTCGATTAACGCCAGCCTCGATCTGTTCAAGCTGCCCCGATGTGACTGCTTCGGGATGATTAAAATCAAAGCGCAGTCTGTCTGGTGATACCATCGAGCCTGCCTGCAATGCATGTTTGCCGATGACCTTATGAAGTTCTGCGTGCAGCAAATGCGTCGCAGTATGATTTCGCCGAATATCCTGTCGTCGGTTTACATCCACCTCTGCAATCACGGTTTGACCCAGCTTGAAGAATCCTTTTGTCATTTTCCCAACATGAACGATTACACCCGGAGCTGGCTTGCGCATTTCAGTCACTTTAAATTCATTATCACCTTCTAATGAAATGATCTTTCCATGGTCAGTGACTTGTCCGCCGGACTCTACATAGAATGGTGTGATTGGAAGTAGGACTTCTGCTTCTTCACCAATTTCGATTTTTTCAACCGATGAACCATTTGTGAATAACCCAAGGATCACCCCCTCACGATCTGCGCAAGTATATGGGTCGTATAAAACGCCGGTTTCGCTGATTGTCCCGGTAGAAATGAGTTTATCCATCACATCGCTAAATAACACCACGTCTTCACCGCCCATTTCGCCCATAGCTTTTCCAGCCCCGGAGGCAATGCGATGGTCATCCATGGCTTTTTTAAAGCCACTCTCATCAACATCAAGACCTCGCTCCTCTAAAATGTCGCGTGTAAGCTCTACCGGCAATCCGTGAGTGGCGTAAAGTTCAAAAGCCCGCTCACCGTCCAGAGTTGTGGAATTTTTCGCCAGCAGTTCTTCTATATAAGTTTCCAACTGGTTAATACCGGAATCAACAGTCCGATGGAACCGGATTTCTTCTCGAGTCAGGTTGTCGTATATGGCTTGTTTATTTATTTCCAGTTCAGGATAAGCCTCACCATAATTTTCAACTACGGATTTTGCGACTTCTGCCAAAAATGGTTTGTTCAAACCTAGTTTTCCACCAAATCGTGAAGCCCTTCTAATGATCATTCGGGTAATATAGTTTCGCCCAATGTTACCTGGGACGACACCGTCAGCGATTAGAAATGTGCAGGCTCTTGTATGGTCGGCAATGACGCGGTAAGGAGTGAAAAGCTCTTTGACCTTTTCGTTACTGTGATTGGTTAGTTTTTGTACTGCCATCATCAGCGGTGATAGCAGATCGGTTTTGTAATTAGACGATTACTCCCTGGATAATGGAAACAACCCTATCCAAACCCATGCCCGTATCCACATGTTTGGCAGGTAGCGGTTCGAGTGTGTCTGCAGCCAGTCGGTTATATTGGATGAATACCAGGTTCCACAATTCGAGGTAGCGTTTGCAATCTCCGTTCACCTTACAGATGTGACCAATTTCAGCCTGTTTATCACAGCCTTCTGCACCCCTGGTCTATGTGGATCTCGCTGCAAGGGCCGCAAGGGCCCGTTTCTGCCATCTCCCAAAAATTGTCTTTTCTCCCCCCGGGAACAATATGATCAGGCCTCATTCCTTTTTGTGCTGCCCAAAAGTTTCTTGCTTCATCATCAGTAGGAATATCCCCCTTGTCGTCAAGAAAATATGTCGCCCACAATTTATCTGAAGGGATTCCCCATACATCTGTCAGTAGCTCCCATGCCCAGGCGATGGCTTCTTTTTTGTAATAATCGCCAAAGGACCAATTACCGAGCATTTCAAAAAAAGTATGATGGGTGTCATCACGGCCAACATCTTCAAGATCGTTGTGTTTCCCTGCTACACGCATACATTTCTGTGAATTCACTGCACGGGTATATGGACGTTTGTCCGTTCCCAGAAAGACATCTTTGAACTGTACCATCCCGGCGTTGGTAAACAATAACGTTTGGTCACCTCCGGGAACAAGAGAAGCGGACCGCACAAAGGTATGCCCTTTTGTTTTGAAAAAATCAATAAAGGATTGTCTGATCTCTGCTCCGGTAAGTAAATTCATTTATTCTCCTGCGTATATTTGAGATACATTATTGGAGTGAAATTATAAATTAACAATGATTATCCATCAACACCACTAATACAGCTAGAAATGGATATCAATTTTAGAGAGTTTCTTTCCGTGGCATTTTAAATTATTTTTCTTCTAATACTTAAAAGATTTTAGGCGCTAAGGTATAATACTTCGAAGGATAAGTTCCCATATGAAGAAAAACTTTGAAGCTTCGCCCACCTACCTGCTTATCATGGTTTTTATTTCAGGACTGACCTGTTTAGGTCTGGAAATGGCTGCATCCCGGCTGCTTGGTAATGTATTTGGTTCGAGCAACCTCGTCTGGGCGAGCATCATTGGACTGATCCTAATATATCTCACAATCGGATACTGGCTGGGCGGTAAATGGGCAGATAACCATCCACATCCTTCGGTTTTTTACCAGATTTTAATATGGGCGGGAATATTTGTCGCGATTGTCCCACTTGTAAGCCAACCCGTATTGCGCTTTGCAGCTGATGCCTTCGATCAACTTCGGTTTGGCGCTATGTTTGGAGCGTTTGCTTCTGTTCTCATCCTCCTCATCATCCCTATGGTGCTGATGGGAACGGCGTCACCTTTTGCCATCCGGTTATCCATAACAGATGCTTCTACATCTGGAAAGATCTCTGGAAAGATATATGCTATATCAACTGTTGGGTCATTCATTGGAACATTTTTATCTTCCTTGGTTTTGATAACCCTGGTAGGTACATATCGCACATTCATGCTTTTTGCATTAATTTTGGCATCAATTGCCCTAATTGGATTACTGACCCAGTCGTATAAGACTAAATACCTGCTTTACCTGATTCCAGTTATGATAATCTTATTGCTAATCATAATGGGGAAACAGGCTGCCATCAAACAAAGTGATGGGCAGGTGTATGAAACTGAATCTGAATATAACTATATACAGGTCTTACAAAATGACGGATATTTTATGCTTCGCTTGAATGATGGACAGGGCATTCACTCCATTTACAAACCAGGCGTGGCTAATTATTACGGACCCTGGGAACAATTCCTGGTTGGACCATTTTTTAATCAAGCTCCATACCGGACAGATCAGGTCCAATCCATAGCTATCGTGGGGCTGGCAGCCGGCACAACGGCACGAGCAGCCTCTATCATTTATGGTGACATTCCTATAGATGGATTCGAGATCGATCCAAAGATCATCGATGTAGGGCGAAATTACTTTGATATGAATGAAGCAAACCTGCGAGCTTATTCCGTAGATGGCCGCTGGGGCTTGGAACACGCATCAAGGTCCTATTCCATAGTTGCAGTGGATGCCTACCGGCCACCCTACATTCCCTGGCATCTCACCACCCGTGAATTTTTCCAAATTGCATACGACCACCTTCTACCAGACGGGGTTTTGGTGATCAATGTCGGCCGCGCGCCGGAGGACCGCCGTTTGATCGAAGATCTAAGCACCACACTTGGCAGTATTTTCCCTTCCATCCATGTAATGGACATACCTAATACTTTCAATTCCATGGTTTTCGCAACCAAATCCCCTTCAGAAAGTAGCAACCTTCTTGCAAACCTGGTCGCACTTTCGTCAACAGGCACTACTTCTCCATTGCTGCTTGATACGATGCAGATCACTGCTGCCAACCTAAAAGAAATGCCAGCAACTGGACGGATATATACTGATGACCTTGCACCGGTGGAGTGGATCACAAACGATATGGTCGTCCGCTTCCTCATATCAGATAATCTATCTACATTGCAGGAATAACAAAATGGAAAATCGATCGACCCTCTCTATCGTTTTAACCTGGATCATTACAATCTTACTACCTGTGATGATCATTTTCACGATCACACGATTGATCCTCACACCGTTTTTTCCTCATATCGAGTACAACATGCCCGGTTTCCCGGATGACCCCTACGGCTTCACCAAGGATGAACGTTTACAATGGTCTAAACTCTCAATTGCTTATTTATTGAATGACCAGAATATTTCTTTTTTTGAAGAATACAAATTATCCGATGGATCTCCACTATATAATGAACGCGAACTCTCCCACATGGACGATGTTAAAGCCCTCGTACGCAAAGGTTTGATCCTCTGGAATTTTTCTGCTTTTGTATTCCTTGTTTCTATCGGCATCGTAGTTCGGTCGAACAACTACCTGAGTTTGAAAATTGGGTTTTTACGAGGAGGCTATATAACTCTCGGAATTATCGGGGCCGTTCTTCTTTCTGTCGCAATTAACTTCAATGTCCTTTTTACGCAATTCCATGCGCTATTTTTTACCGGTGATAGCTGGATATTTTATTATTCCGATACCTTCATCCGTCTCTTCCCCATCCGATTTTGGCAGGATTGTTTTATATATATCGGTGTATTGAGCATCATTCTCGCAATTGCCGCCATCCGCTTGCCCGCAAGATGGATTAAATAAAACATCTCTGCAATAGTTGCCAGAGATGTTCTGTTTGGCGGATGAATTTATCTTTAAGCGCCGAATTTGTTCAATCGCAGGGAATGTGCCAGCGCTAACGGCATTGTTTCCAGCGCATTGAAAGTTCCCAATCCTCCGTGAACGCAGTATTTCTCGCCAAATTTCACCTGATCATCGGTTCTAACCGTTCCGGGGGCCCATAGAAGGAATGGAACCGGGTGCCAGCTATGAGATTTTAATACAGATGGAGTCGAGTGGTCGCCCGCGATCATTAACACGTCGGGTTCCAATGCTTTCAAAATCGGCAGCGCCTCATCGACGGTCTCGATCACATGCACCTTTGCGTCGAAATTACCATCTTCTCCATAACTATCAGTCTTTTTAATATGCACGAAGAAGAAATCGTAATCCTTCCAATATTTTTCAACAGTTTTAAATTCATCGGCTGGTGTTTCGCCTTCAAATTCGATCACATCCATACCCACCAATTGTGATACACCCCTATACATGGGATAAACTGCTACGCACGCAGCTTTCAATTCATAGCGGTCTTTATAAGTTTCAAGACCAGGATCGGTTGCAAATCCGCGCAGAGTAAGAGCATTCGCTTTTGGTTCATCTTTCAATACTTTGCGTGCTTCGGCTATCCACTGATTATACAATTCCGCAGTTTTTTGTGATGAAGGATTTTTAACCTTTACATTAAAAGGTGCTACACCAATTTTTTGAGGATCGGTATCTTCCAGGTCAGAAAATAACCCGTCGCCACGCATGACGACTGCGAATCGGTGTTCTTTTACATGGTTAACCTCTATCGAGACTCCAGGAATATTGATTTCTTTTAACTTATCAACAATGGGCACGGCTTCTGCTGTCGATATCCTACCGGCACGACGATCTGTGATCAACCCATTAGAGTCCACTGTACAAAAGTTGCCTCTCGCCGCAATATCGCCTTTGTTTACTTTCATCCCAACACCTATGGCTTCTAATACGCCTCGCCCAACCTCATGCTCCACTGCGTCGTAACCAAACAGAGTCATATGTGCTGGACCTGATCCGGGAGTGATGCCATAATCCAGAGGTTGGGTAAGTCCTAGAATTCCTTCCCTGGCGAGCTGATCCATATTTGGGGTCTTTGCTGTTTCCAGCTCGGTTAATCCACCTGCAGTCATTGGTAAACCGCCCAATCCATCCATAACAAGCAAAACAATCTTGGTTTTATTTGGACTTAACAAAGTTCTTAATTCCTTAAATGCCATAACAACCTCCATCTATATTAAATATGTAGCGCAAGAAATCCTTGCGCTACTATAATTAGTAAACATAAACTTCCAAACACAATTAACGGACTGCTGTAGGATTCTCCGGGTCTGTACCGGGATCAAAGATGTGGAAGTTATCCATATCGAAAACCAATTGTACTTTATCACCCATGGAGAAACGGGTTCTGGGGTCAACACGCGCAACAAAGTTGTTGCTACCGCTTACAAGGTATAACAAAATCTCAAATCCCATTAGTTCCACAACATCTACCTTTGCTTCAATTGGTGAAGCATGTATTCCCGGTGGAACGAACAATGGATTGTGGATATTTTCCGGTCGGATACCAAAAATAATATCCTTGCCTGCCATATACTGATATTTGCTTACTTTTTCGTCGGGTACCTGCACTAGGATTTCACCAGTATCAACAAATAATTTTTCACCATCTTTTTTCAACTTTGCCTGAAAGAAATTCATAGCCGGTGAACCAATAAATCCTGCGACGAACAAGTTGGCAGGCTCATCGTAGAGTGTCTGAGGTGTATCCAATTGCTGCAAAATACCTTTATTCATGACCGCTATGCGGGTTGCCATGGTCATGGCTTCGGTCTGATCGTGGGTCACATAAATGAATGTCGTTTGAAGCCGTTGGTGCATCTTAGAAATTTCTGCACGTGTCTGAACCCTTAATTTCGCATCCAGGTTGGAGAGCGGTTCGTCAAAGAGGAATACCTTTGGCTCACGGACAATCGCACGTCCAAGCGCAACACGTTGTCGTTGGCCGCCTGAAAGCTCACGTGGTCGGCGCTTTAATAGCAATTCAATACCGAGGATTTTTGCAGCGTTTTCGACCCTAGATTTGATCTCCTCCTTTGGCACTTTTCGCAGTTTCAGTCCAAATGCCATGTTGTCATAGACGGTCATGTGTGGATATAGAGCATAGGATTGGAAAACCATTGCAATATCTCTGTCTTTGGGAGCTACATCATTGACGATCTGGTCAGCAATTTTGACTTCACCGGTGGACACTTCTTCCAGACCGGCTAAACAACGCAGAGCAGTGGTCTTTCCGCAGCCGGAGGGGCCAACCAGCACTAAAAACTCCTTGTCATTTACCGCGATATTTAAATCATCCAACGCAGTAAAATCACCAAACTTCTTTGTAACATGCTCATAAGTTACGCTTGCCATTATATTCCTCCATTCGTTTGTGTATAGTGATATTATTATATCTCAAGCAAATCAATAATCCTAATCCAATTTTGATTCGAGTTTTCAATATACAAAATTATGCCAGAAGATATCACCCCTATCCGCCAACAGTACCTGGATATCAAGAGAAAATACCCCGACACAATCGTTTTTTTTCGTCTTGGTGATTTCTACGAGACCTTCGATGAGGATGCTGAGATCACATCTCGAGAATTGGATATTGTCCTCACCGGACGAAATGTTGCCAAGGGAACACGTGTTCCTATGGCCGGTATTCCATATCATTCGGTGGATACCTACCTTGTCAAAGCTAATCGAAAAAGGTCACCATGTGGCTATTTGCGAACAAGTCGGTGAACAACCGGCAAAAGGGATCTTTCCACGTGAAGTGGTGCGAGTTATAACACCCGGAACTGTTACAGAATCTTCACTGTTATCGTCAAACAGCAACAATTATTTGCTTTCTTATTTCTATGATGGGAATGCAGCTGGTTTGGCGTATACAGATATTTCCACGGGTGAATTTCTCTGCACAGAGATTCACTCAGAGGATGTTATTAAATACGCTAAAATCAGAAATTACGCGTTTATCACCCTCTGAATTATTAATTTCTGACCAGATAGAAAAAATCGAGGGCTATGATGGTCATTTCACAATATGGCCAAACTGGCATTTTGAGCTTGGACGCAACCGTCATATTCTTCTCGATCAGTTTAATGTAACTACGTTGGAAGGTTTTGGTTTGAAAAATATGCCTCTGGCAGAAAGAACTGCTGGCGTGATCATCCAATACTTGCGGGAAACTCAACCAAGCTCCGTAAATCACCTGACAAACATCAAGACCTACAACCTGAGTGAGTTCATGATACTGGATGCTACCACCCGCCGAAACCTTGAACTTTCTTCGACAATTCGTTCAGGTGGCCGTGATGGCACATTATTAGGCGTCATTGACCAGACAATTACGCCAATGGGTCATAGAATGATTTCCAATTGGCTGAATAAACCTCTGCTCGATGTACAGCAGATTAATTTTCGACTAAATGGCGTCGAGTTCTTTACTAAAGATGGCCTCATCAGGTCTGAACTCCGTACAATCTTGAAATCAATCGTTGATATCGAACGGATAACTTCCCGTATCAATATAGGAAACGCCTCGCCAAAAGAGTTAATCGCATTAAAGGGATCGATCACCTATTTTAACCAAGTTACTCGACTTTTAGAATTATTGCGAGATGCTTTCCCAGCTTATGAACCCTTGGACGAATGTAAAAATGTCTACGAGCTAATAGACAAGGCAATAGACGATTCTCCTCCTAACACGCTCCAGGGAATCGGAATTATGAAACCTGGATATTCCGCAGAATTAGATCAGGTGATTGATGCGTCAAAACATGCAAGGGACTGGATAGCAAACCTGGAATCTACCGAGAAATTACGCACGGGGATAAAAACACTCAAGGTTGGTTTCAATAAAGTGTTTGGGTATTACATTGAAATCACACACTCAAATACAGAACAGGTACCGGATGATTACATCCGTAAACAGACCCTTGTCAATGCTGAAAGATACATCACTCCGGAATTAAAAGAGTATGAATTGCTAGTATTAAATGCTGAAGGACGCATCCATGAGATCGAATTGCGATTGTTCAAAATAGTACTGCAACAAATTGGTAAGGAAACAAACCGATTATTATCAACCGCCAGAGTAATAGCTGAACAGGACGTCCTTGCCTCATTGGCAGAAGTAGCAGTGAATAACAATTATCACCGACCAATAATTGACAGCGGTTCAAGAATAGACATCCATGATGGCCGCCATCCGGTTGTAGAACAATCAAAAAAAACGGAATGGTATATACCAAATGATTTTTCTATGGAGGATGGTGAGATCATCCGGGTGATCACAGGTCCAAATATGAGTGGAAAAAGCACCTACCTTCGCCAGGTGGCTTTAATTGCTTTAATGGCGCAAATGGGAAGCTTTATTCCAGCAGCATCGGCAAAAATTGGTCTTGTGGATCGGATCTTTACACGCATAGGTGCCCAGGATGAAATCCATTCGGGTCAATCTACATTTATGGTCGAGATGGTAGAAACAGCCAATATCCTGCATCATGCAACTACGCGCAGCCTGCTGATTTTAGATGAAATTGGTCGAGGCACCAGCACATATGACGGTTTATCCATCGCCTGGGCAGTGATCGAATATATCCATAACAACCCACAGGTGAAATCACGAACGCTTTTTGCCACACACTTTCACGAACTGATTCAGCTATCTGATACCTTTCCAGGTATTAGAAATTACAACGTTGCAGTCACTGAGACGGATGGCGAAGTATTGTTTCTACATAAGATTGTTCCTGGAGGCGCGGATCGATCTTATGGCATCCATGTAGCCCAGATCGCTGGGATACCCGGATCTGTCATCCAAAGGGCACATCAAATCCTAGTCGATCTCGAAGCCTCATCCGATCGCCAGAACAAATTAAACCCTCTCAGCTCGCAGCAAATTGCGTTATTCCCGGAGACTAATCCACTTTTGGATGAATTAAAAACCCTTGATATAAATCAAATATCACCGATTGACGCGATCAATAAATTGTATGAATGGAAACAGAAATTCGGAAAGAAAGACTAATACATCGCAAGATTCAATTAATTTCGGGTGTGATAATGCCCTCTGACCACCCATTTATATGTCGTCAACTCTTCAAGCGCCATTGGACCACGTGCGTGCAGTTTTTGTGTAGAGATGGCAATTTCTGCTCCAAGACCCAAAGCGCTGCCATCCGTAAAACGTGTGCTGGCATTCACATAGACGACTGCTGAATCAACCATTAGTAAAAATTTTTCACCATTTTCAGCATCTTCTGTTAGTATCCCATCTGAGTGACCTGTACTATGTTCCTGAATATGGGATACCGCCTCATCCAAATTTCTTACAATTTTTACACCTAATTTTAAGGATAACCATTCGGTATCAAAATCGGCCTCTCCTGCGAGATTCACTTTGGGTTGGTCACCTACCAGGGAATATGCTGCCTGGTCAACGAAAAACTCAACCCCATCCTGACTCAATTGCTTAACGAGTTCTGGAATAAACTCCGCTGCTATTCTATTGTGAACAAGAACGGTATCTAACGCATTGCAAACGGTAGGACGTTGAATTTTCGCATTACGGATCACCTCGAAACTTTTAGCCTGGTCCGCGCTTGAATCCACAAACATGTGACAAATGCCAATCCCACCTGTGATTACTGGAACCAGGCTGTTTTCCCGGCAAAATTGGTGCAAACCAGCACCTCCTCGTGGAATGAGCATATCGATCATGTCGTAACGCTTCATCATCTGCAACAAAATCCCACGGTCAGGATCATCAATAAACAATACAGCATCTTCCGGAATTTGAGTTTGTCTTAATGCACTCTTAATAATTTCCATGATGGCAAGGTTTGTGGTCAAAGTCTCTTTACCACCCCGTAGAACCACACCATTCCCGCTCTTTATTGTCAACCCGATCACATCTACCGTAACGTTTGGTCGAGATTCATAGATCACCGCCAATACCCCCAACGGAACGCGCTTTTTGGAAACTTCCAGACCATTTGGAAGGGTCATAATATCTAAAATCTTACCTACAGGGTCTGGTAGCACAGCCACCCTACGCAAATCTTCAATGATATTTTGCCACCTGGTTTCATTTATGAGCAGTCGATCTACCATGGCTGCAGCCATTTCGGACTCTCGCGCACTTCTGACATCAATCTCATTGGCAAGCAGGACTTTTTCTGCCTGTGTCTGTAATTGATCAGCAATGAAACTCAATGCGTCAGATTTCTCAGCGCATGGAAGTAATGCCAGTTTTTTTGACGCTGCTTTTAGTTTTATTAAAGCAATTTGAATATCTTCCATAATTTCCTTTAAAGCATGACCAGATTGCTGCGATGTATCACTTCATCACCAAAGTTATAGCCAATAATGCTTTCTATTTCCACAGATCGATGTTTTAAGATACTTATAACATCTGCAGAGGTATAATTCACTAGGCCAAGTGCAATAGGTTTTTCATCTTCGCTGAGTAATCTCACAATATCGCCACGATCGAATTTCCCCTTGACTGAAGCGATTCCAATAGGGAGCAGACTATTCCCGCTTTTCAGCGCTATGGCAGCTCCTTCGTCAATCACCAATGCAGATCGTGAAGTTTTCATACCAGAAAGCATATAGCGCTTTCGACTTTCCACTTTAGATATCAATGATGAAATTTTTGTGCCAATGGCTTCCTGGCTTGCTAGACGCAGGAGAATATCTTTTTCATCACCCTTTGCAATGATGACTGTCGTACCAGACCTTCGAGCCAGGTCGGCGGCGAGGATTTTAGTGACCATCCCGCCAACACCTAAACCTGTTCCTGCTCCGCCCGCCGCTTCCCAAATTTCTGACGGAATTTCGGTTGAATTAATTTCCTTGATCAATTTCGCATTCGAATTGGATCTGGGGTCACTGGTATATAACCCATCCTGGTCAGTTAACATGATCAACAGATCTGCTTCAATCAGATTTGCCACTAACCCAGAGAGATTGTCATTATCTCCTACTCTTATTTCCTCTGTCGCAACCGCATCATTTTCATTGACGATTGGCAAAACCTTGTTTTCCAACAACTCGGTAAGGGTATTTCTGGCATTAATATAACCCCGCCTTTGAGCCAGATCAGACCGAGTGAGTAATACTTGCGCGACTGTTATGCCATAGATCCTGAATAATTGTGAGTAAATTTCCATCAGCCTTGGCTGCCCCACAGCCGCCAGCATTTGCTTGGCAGGTATATGGCGGCGCATATCTTCGCTTTTCAACATCATCTCACGGCCAGCGGTAATTGCCCCTGATGTAACAAAAATGATTTCTTTTCCCTGGTTATGTAAATCAGCAACCTGTTTCACCAGATCCATGATCTGTGGCAGGTACAGTTCTTTCCGACCGGCGGTAAGAGATGAAGTACCAATTTTGATGACGATTCGTTTATCGGTAGAGCTAACCATACAATCTCCATCACTCTGAGAATTATCCGCCAATGGATACTCCAATCAGTTTCCCGATACCAAATGTCAATGCGGCTGCAATCAGTCCGAATAATACTTGTCTGGATCCTGAGAACCAGACATTTCTTCCTGTAAAAAGTGTAATTCCACTACCAATAATGAACAATCCCACTGTGCTGAATATCAGGCTCAGAATAATCGCAGTGCTGCCATAATAAAAGAAAAAGGAGATTACCGGTATGATCGCCCCGATAGCGAATAATATAAAGGATGTGATTGCAGCTTCTACCGCGGAACCACCCAATTCCTGTGGATCGATTCCAAGTTCTTCCCTGACTAGTGTATCCAACATGGTATCTTTGTTTTCCATCATTCTCGCAACCAATTCTTCCGCCTGTTTCTTCGACAAACCTTTCGCCTGGTAGATCAAAACCATTTCAGCTTCTTCCTCTTCAGGCGCTATTTCCAGTTCCTGCTGTTCAATCTCAATCTGATGTTGGTATAATTCCCGCGAGCTCTGAACAGAAAGCCATTCCCCCAGCGCCATGGATGCCGCCCCAGCCAGCAATCCGGCTAACCCGGTGATCAGTATCGTTTTCGCTGATAACGCTGCACCTGCAACACCCATCACCAGGCTCAGGTTGGATACCAATCCATCATTCGCTCCGAGCACTGCAGCTCGTAACGCATTCCCGCCGCTTGCCTTGTGGCGTCCTTCCAGTTGGGCTAGTAACCCACCTTCCATCCCGCCGCGTTTTTTCTGAACAATATGGCTGAGCAATCTGGCATGTGATTGCTCTTCGACAGCCATTTTTCCCGATTCTGGATTATCGTCATATAAATACCCTTGGTTGCCTTGCTGTTCATTCCCAAGTAGAACAGACATCACAGCTTGCGGCCCAAATTTTTCAGCCAACCATCCCAGAATTCGCGTCCTTGTATCCGGGTGTTCCGTCTCCAGCCAACTTTCCAGCCGCTTCCAATTTTTCTTTCCAAAAGGAAGCATGTTTGATTTCTGCTTCAGACATTTGGTTGTAAACTTGTTTCAATTGTTTATTTTGCTCGCGTTTACAGATCAATCCATACAAAAATGCGCTGTTTATTTCGTCCTGGTAGAATAATCTGTATCTTTTCTCAGTTTCTTTATCCATTTGGAGATTCCATAAGGCATTTTAGAATGTCATCGTGTATTCTGTTGATCTCGTGGTCAAATTCCTGGATCAATTCTTTTCTTTGGGCCATTTCTGTTAGTAATTGATTTAGATAATAATTTACAGGCGTTGGAACATTTGCCAGTTCACCAAAACGGCAGATAGCGCCATTCAAGTAAGTTGATTCCAGCACTTTTTGTCCAGAATGTAGGTCTATGTGGAAGGATGGCATTTTATCTCCGCGTCCTTCACCCACCAATGTTGCAAGTATCATTTTTGATAATCTTCGCGGCAGCTTCAACATGATCCACAACAGAAGCTTCATGGGAATTCCCGGCAGATTTGTTGGGTCAATTCCAAGCTTATCCATAACCTGTAAAGCTTCCTTCATCTGCAAATACTCAATTTCATAACTTTTTGGATTTTGAAATATCTCAACCGGTGTCATATTCAAAATTGCAGAT
Organism: uncultured Chloroflexia bacterium; assembly: GCA_963841805.1. Lineage (GTDB taxonomy): Bacteria > Chloroflexota > Anaerolineae > Anaerolineales > Anaerolineaceae > PNON01. The sequence continues at coordinate 262,237 of CAWJEB010000009.1, read as the reverse complement.
GTAGCGTTGCCAAGAAGGTTGGATAGCATCTTTGACCATTTCAAGTCTGCCAATTTCGGGTACAATTTCGCCGTCAAACCTGCTCGATTAAACTCATCCACAACTAGTTTTGATAGTGGAAGAGCTTCCACTATCCCTATTCCTCTCTTTTTTTCAAGCGATGCCTGTCCAATTGCTATACGTTCAACAGCAGATGTAACACTACCCCCAATAACCTTATCTGTTCCGAGGTATTTTGTAATTAATTGTTCATTTTCCACGCCATTTTGCAGGCATAAAACTGCATCGAACCTATTTTTGTATTGAACCAATTCTTTGACAACACCTTCAGTGTCAAAAGATTTCATAGCGAAAATCACAATATCAACTTGCTCTTCCAAAGCTTGGTTAAGATTTGAAAAAACCTGGAAATCGGATGTCGAATAAACTTCATCCTCCAGGCTTATAATCAACCCTTTTTTTTGCAGCGAATGAACTACTGATTCTCTTTCAAGAAAAACTACTTTGCTGCCGCTTTTCAAAAGGGAACCACCGATATATGTACCAATAGCTCCCGCACCAATAATCAGGTAATTCATTCTCTCTCCTGGCGAATAATCCTCCTATAATACCACTGAACCCACGGTTATTGTCAGCCAAATGCCATACACAGATGCAGCTATTGCTACGATAACGAAAACAGGATCCACAGACCTCATGAATTTTTTTGATGGGTTGAAATCAAGTATGACACTTCTCAATCCAAGCAGGGAATGACAAATCACGATGATTAAAAATGCAGATTCCATGAAAGCTACCCATGGATTCGCCAGGTAGCGTACCACTTCAGCGTAACTTAACAGTCCTGTCTCAGCCACAAGATGATTGACGATCAAATGAATGATGATCAATGCAAACACCAATACTCCGCTGGCTTGTTTAACCAACCATAGCAATCCCGTTTCCATGTTTGCAGGTTTCTCTTTCATCACTCACCTCCGAACATTCGGAATCCAAAGTAGATACTGGCTGCCAGTGCAATGGTAATTGCAATTAGAAGAAGCAATTTCTGGCTGCCTGCTTTATTACCGAAGCCAGTCAAAGCTATACGCAGCCCATTAAATCCGTGCAGTACGACGGCCAAAATCACCACGAATTCCCCTGCGACAAATATCGGATTGTGCGCCAATTTGATAAATCCATCAAAGGCAGACTCACCCTTTGAAAGCGTTCCTAAAACTATCAGGTGCATGAACAAATAGAGGGTCAATCCAAGCCCAGCTACACGGTTCATCAGAAAACCTATGCTCCCTACACTTTTTCCCCTGGGATCCATCCATCTGGTCCAATTTGACCTCCTCGGAGTTCCAAGTTGATCTTCCATATTCACTTCCCTCCTTCATGCGCTTTACCGCTGAAAAGATGTTGCATCCTGGCTGAGACTGTCATTTTTCGTAGGTCCATGATGCGCCAACCTGGTTCAAAGTTGGCCGGGCACACTTCCGAACACTCAAATGCAGAATGACAGCGCCAGACGCCATTCTGGTCATCTCCCAGCTCAAGTACGCTTTTATCTTCATATTTTGCCTTTGTTTGAATGGCTCCCAGCGCCGCCGGCCCCAAATATTCAGTTGAGGTAGAGCTTGCTGGGCATGCGCTGATGCACAACCCGCACTCAATGCAATCTACCATTCGTTGCATACCTGGTTCTACAAATTTCTTTGTCGGTTTTATCCCTTTATCATCAGGCTGATTGATCACTGGTTGAACCTGGTTATAATCCACCTCATCCAGTTTTCTAAAGAATTGCCCCATATCCACTGCCAGGTCGCTGATGATCGGCATATTTCGCAATGGCTCCACCAGAATTTTGCCACCATTTTCCGTAACGTCCCGGATAAGTGTGATACAGGTTAGCTTTTCACGATGATTTACTCGCATACCACAGGCGCCACAAGCCGAATGATGACAGGCATGACGATAAACCAGGCTGCGATCTTGATACGCCCAAATTTTTTCGATTCCATCCAGTACATACTCATCCGGATTGATCTCCAATTCAAAATCCTGAAACCCCGGTTTTTCACCCTCTTTTTTACGAAATACTGAGAAAGTTACGTTCCATTTTTCGCTCAAGATGCACCGCCTATCATAATTGGTAATACTTTCTGAATGAGAGTAATGGTTGATCTTTTGTTCTGCATTCAGCCGAGAGGCCAAATTTCTTACACACCAGGTCTGTCGTTTTTTCAGCCATTGCCCGGCAAGTTGTGGCTTTACCACCAATGATGCTGATCAAACCGCTCACTTTATCTGATTCTTCATGGTCAAAGCATTTGAAAGTCCGCGCTATGCTCCTGGCTTCCATCCCTGCGCCGATCAATGGCCGGCTGGACATGAAGATTCCTCTGTAAGGAGTATGACGGATAGCCGGTAAAAGTTCTGCTCCCCGATCCACCATAAGTTGCACCTGATCTTGATCAATTGGAATATAATCCACGTCTTCGATTTCGAAAGATGTGGTGCCGATAACGGCCATGCGGCGTTGTGGCAGAACTATATCTCCATCATCGGGAATGTTCAGACGATTGATAGTGGTCAGGGTAAGGCGCTTTGCAACTGTTACCATGATTCCAGGGGTTGGCTTAACTGGCACGTGGATATCCGCCATTTTGGCAATTTTCCCTGCCCAAGCCCCTGTCGCATTGATAACCATATCCGCTTTGAAATTCACTCGCTTGGTTATTCGCCCTGTTCCAGGCTTTGATCCCGGTTACCCTTTTTGAATTATCGAGTTCAATTTCTTCCACCTCGTGATATGGATAAAAAACAGCACCATACTGCTGAGCAGATGCAGCAAAAGCAAACGCCAGCCTCAGTGGCTCAAACGTTCCATCTGGAACGGAATATGCCATGATCACCTTCGGGTTGATCTCTGGTTCCATTTTTCGCAAATTAGAAATGGCAATCTCTTCCACAGGAATACCGCACGCATTCGCGCCTTCTACGAAGGTTTTACTATACTCTACATCTGAATCGTTCAATCCAATGAAAAATCCGCCATTGGGTTCAATGCACTGGCTTGCTATTTTGCGAAGAATAGTGTTCTCTTCTATGCACTCAATGGCAGATTCACGGTCATTGACACAGTACCTTCCTCCGCTATGGAGCAACCCGTGCGTCCGCCCTGAAGTCCCAGAGGCAATTTCCCCGCGTTCCACTACTGTCACCGCGAATCCTCGCTGAGCGAGGTCATAAGCGGTAGCTACTCCGGTAAAACCGGCGCCAATAATTAATACAGTTGGTTTATTCATCTCCCATCCGTTCCGGTGATTCTTCCACCCAATCGAAAGTCTTTTTCACGGCTTTTTTCCATCGCTTATATGCTTTGTCCACCTTGCCTTTATCCATCATTGGCTGCCATTCACCGCCTTTTTCCCAGTTCTGTTTGAGATCTCCAATGCCAGCCCAATATCCTACAGCCAAACCGGCTGCGTAGGCAGCTCCCAAAGCCGTTGTTTCAGCGACACTGGGGCGAATGACCGGCACCTGGAGCAGATCTGCCTGGAATTGCATAAGCAATTCATTGAAAACCATACCCCCATCTACTTTAAGCGCTTTTAATGTGACACCTGAATCCATTTCCATGGCGTCTAACACTTCTTTTGTCTGGAAAGCTGTCGATTCCAACGCCGCGCGCGCAATATGGCCGGAGTTTGCATAGCGTGTCAAGCCCACGATAGCGCCGCGGGCATCGCTGCGCCAGTAAGGCGCAAATAACCCTGAAAACGCAGGGACAAAATATACATCCCCATTATCATCAACGGTCCTGGCCAGTTCTTCCACTTCGGCCGAGTTTTTGATGATCTTCAAATTATCACGCAACCACTGAACTAACGATCCTGTAACGGCTATTGACCCCTCCAGGCAGTAAACTGCCTTTTGTTCACCGATCTTATACCCCACAGTTGTCAGTAATCCATTTTTTGATTGCACAGGTTGGGTTCCAGTATTCATCAACATGAAACATCCTGTGCCATAAGTATTTTTAGCTTCGCCAACCTCAAAACAATTTTGTCCAAATAGAGCCGCCTGTTGGTCTCCCAGGTCACTGGCAACAGGTACACCATCAAATGAACTCTTTGGTTTCCCCATAAATATCTGAGGATGAAACGATCTCTGGCAGTATCTGCTTTGGGATGCCAAATGTTTCCAGTAATTCATCATCCCATTCCAGTGTCTCGAGATTCATCAACATGGTTCGAGAAGCATTGGTTACGTCCGTAATATGCAAGCCTCCATTAACACCACCAGTCAGGTTCCAAATGACCCAGGTATCCGCATTGCCAAAAGCGAGATCACCGCTCAAGGCGGCTTCCCTGACGCCTGAAACATTGTCAATCAACCAAATTATTTTTGGGCCAGAAAAATAAGTTGCCAACGGAAGTCCAGTTTTCCTTCTAAAACGGTCCTGGCCAAAATCTCCACCCAATCGCTTACATATTTCGGCTGTACGGGTATCCTGCCAAACCACGGCATTGTAATAGGGGATTCCAGTTCTCCTGTTCCAAATGATTGCAGTCTCACGTTGATTAGTTACTCCGATCGCTGCAATATCATGTACTGCTAGAGCAGTCTTTTGAACGGATTCTTCAAGGACAATTTTTGTATTCTGCCAAATCTCCAGCGGATCATGTTCTACCCAACCTGGTTTGGGAAATATTTGTTTGTGTTCTCTTTGACTTATTGATACTATCATTCCCTCATGATCAAAGAGAATGCATCTGGTACTTGTAGTGCCCTGGTCTATCGCCGCGATTACTTTGGTCATCTGCCACCCCGCGATGTGAGTTTAGTATATTTGTTCGCCCCAGTTTCGATATCCCTGTAAATATGCTTTGCCATCCATTGTTTTTTTGCCAGGCACTTGAACCTTCTCTAACACCAGCAAACCACTTACAGTAGAGATGGATGGAAAACCTTTGTAAATATATTTTACATCAGGTGGTACATTAATACCCATTTCCACATGTGCTTTATGGACAAGTAACTGAAAATTATTCATTTCCAGCCTGGCAACCGGCCAGGGATGGTACGCCCGTACTTTCCTCTCCATCTGCATGGCAGTCTCCCCCGGGTTAAGGACAGCGTCCTCTTTGCGGATCATGCCCGCATAAGTGGATTCCTCCTCACTTTGGACCTGGCTCTGGATTTTTCCCGCAAGGTAATTCGGCAAGGTTTCAATGAGCAGATCAGCTCCTGCATTTGCCAGCCTATTTGATAATTCGCCGGCAGTTTCTTTTTCATCGATCATCATTGATCTCTGAGTGAGAATATCACCGGTATCTATCCCCTCATCGACCTTCATGATCGTAACCCCGGTGAATTTGTCTCCGGCTAAAATGGCAGCCTGGATCGGCGCTGCACCCCGCCAGCGTGGCAACATGCTTGCATGCACATTAACAAACCCAAACGGGGGAATATCAAGGACGTTCTTGCGGAAGATCTGGCCGAATGCTGCCACCACATAAATATCTGCGTTCCACTCGTGAAGCTTTTCAATCACTCCTGGATCTTTCAACCGATTGGGCTGGATCACCTTTATTCCAAATTCTTCTGATAATACCTTCACAGGCGGTGGTGTGAGTTTTTTTCCACGGCCAGCAGGTCTGTCTGGTTGAGTTATCACACCTTTAATATAGATATTGTTTGGACAGCTTCCAGAGAAGGAATTGAGAAATCGGGAGAACCGAAGAAAACGACAGAATAATCCATTGAAAAATTTTAGCATGTAAATCCAATAAACAATAAACAAGTACTTTTAGAACTTGCTATTCATTATAATTTGCTGTACAATTACTAGAAATTATATTGGAGGATAAAATGACAACTGTACCACCATCTGAAATTACCAGTGACGACAAACTTTGGGCATTACTAGCATATATTTTCGCACCACTTGTTGGGCTGATACTGTTACTTATCGAGGATAAGAAAGCTCGTCCGTTCATCAAATACCACTCTGTTGTATCTCTTATTCTGGGGGTGATCGCGGTAATTTTCTATGTAGTTCTTGGCTGGATCATTGTTGGCCTATGTGTCGGCGGTATCGTTTGGGCTTATGGTCTCTACGTAGGCATTAAAGCCTATCAAGGCGAAACAGTCAAAGTCCCAGTAGTAACAGATTTCGCTAAGAAGCAAGGCTGGGTATAGTATTCATTAATTAAAAACAAACTGCCAGGTGGAAAAACCTGGCAGTTTTATCATTTAATCATCACACAATTTATTCAATAAATTGTATTATTCAACTTGTTCTTGCGGAATGTAAAACTGCCTCTTGTATAGATCTGCATAAACACCGCCAATGGCGATCAGTTCATCATGTGTACCGCGTTCTACAATTTTGCCGCCTTCCACCACGATCACCTGATCCGCATTTCGGACTGTTGACAACCGGTGGGCAATGACAAAACTGGTTCGGCCTGTTAGCAAAGCATTGAGCGCCTTTTGAATAAGGATTTCCGTCCGAGTATCGATGCTTGCGGTTGCTTCATCCAGAATCAGAATTCGGGGGTCGGCAAGGACAGCACGCGCAATGGATATCAATTGCCGTTGCCCCTGGCTGATCAGTTTTCCTCGTTCGCCCACTTCAGTTTCATAGCCTTCAGGGAGTTTTTCAATAAACTGGCTCGCGTTTGCGGCAACAGCAGCCTGTTTTACCTCTTCATCACTAGCTGTCAATCTCCCATAACGGATATTCTCCAGTACGGTTCCAGAGAATAGGAATGGCTCCTGGGTTACGATGCCCATTTTTGATCGTAGGCTGTTTTGCGTTATCGAACGCAAGTTGTGGCCATCCACCAGGATTTCTCCTTCAGATGGGTCGTAGAACCTTGCCAATAGACTTACCAAGGTGGTTTTTCCAGCCCCCGTGCTGCCAACGATAGCCACTGTCTGCCCTGCCGTTACTTTCAACTTGATGTCCTGCAATACGTGTTGCTCCTCTTCGTAGGCAAAGCAGACATTTCTAAATTCCACCTCACCATTTAAATGATCCAGCGGTTCTGCATTCGGCGCATCTTCGACAGTAGCCTGTACATCCATCAGCATGAATATACGTTCTGCGGCGGCGAATGCGGATTGAGCTGTAGTCCATAATTGAGCCACTTGTTGGATAGGCCGGAAGAAGTTCATGACATATTGCAGGAATGCCACCACAATACCGACGGAAATACTATTGTTGATTACCATGATACCGCCCATCCCCGCAACCAGCGCCAGATCCAGCGTGATCAGTACATCCATAGCAGGGTTGAATGCTGATGTAATAGCAGTTGCGCTGACATTTGCGTCCCGATTGGCGGCATTACGGGCTTCGAAGTTTCTGATATTCACATCAGAGCGATTGAATGCCTGCGCAACTTTAATACCTCCAATTTCCTCTTCCATATTTGCAGATACATCGCCAATAGTTTCACGCGTTTTACGAAAGGCATTTCTCGCGAGCTTAGAGAAAAATTGGGTGGTATAAAGCAATACAGGCACCATGATGATGACTGCCAGCCCTAATTGCCAGCTGACCAACAACATCGCCACGCCAATCCCGATCAAAGAAAAGATAGATCCCACCATTTGCGTAAATGCCTGGCTGATAAAGCTGTTCAGGACATCGATGTCGTTCACCAGACGGCTCATAATCTCGCCTGCCTGTTTACTTTCAAGGAATTGTAATGAAAGGCTCTCTATCTTTGCAAAAACATCTCGGCGCAGATCTGCCAGAATGTGCTGCCCGACCTTGGCCATGGTAAATACCTGAGTGCGGGTAGCAAAGGCGCCAACGATGAAGGTTCCGATCATTGCCAAAACAATATTACCAAGCCCAGTCTGATCCCCTTTTGTGATGAACTTGTCTATTGCCTGTCCCATCAGGAATGGGCCAAATCCCTGCGCTGCAGCCGAAAACAAGATTGCGATAAACGAGATGATGAGTTGTTTCTTGTAAGGGACAAGGGTCTTGAGCAGCCTGGAAAGGACTTTCGATGTATCCTTCGCTTTTTCATCTTCATCCTGGAAAAATCTTCCTCCTGGCCCTCCGGGTCTTCCGCCGCCATGCATCATAGTGTCACCGCCTCAACAGAAGAAACTAACTCAGCATGACCGCCCATCTGAGTTTCAAGAATTTCAGCGTACAATTCGCTGGTCTTCATCAATTCAAGGTGAGTACCCACTGCTTCCAGTTTACCCTCTGACATTACCAATATTTTATCTGCATTTCGCACAGTACTTATCCTCTGGGCAATGACAAACGTCGTCCTGCCTTTACGTAAATCTTCCAACGCTTGTTGGATCAGATATTCTGTTTCAGAATCTACCGAGGAGGTGCTATCATCCATGATCAGAATCCTAGGCTGCAGAAGCAATGCACGGGCAATCGCTATCCGCTGTTTCTGTCCACCTGAAAGCCCGACACCTCTTTCTCCGATCAAGGTTCCGTAACCTTCAGGAAGTTTTTCTATGAAATCTCTTGCCTGGGCAGCTTGCGCAGCAGACGTTACGTCTTCCAGGCTGGCATCAGGTCTTCCATAAGCTATATTTTCCTGGATCGTTCCGGCGAACAATGTTGTTTCCTGTAAGACAATACCTATCTGTTTCCGTAGTGAATCCAGTGTAACGGTCCTGACATCATGCCCATCAATGAGCACCGCCCCTGCACTTACGTCATAAAACCTCGGTATCAGGTTAATGATGGTGGATTTCCCAGAGCCGGTTTGCCCAAGTACAGCAATAGTTTGATTGGGTTCAACAGTGAATGAGACATTTTCAACAACGTTAGTCTCAGAGCCTTTGTACTTAAAAAACACATCCTTAAATTCGATGCGGCCTTCAATTAGCGGCATCATCACTGCTTCGGGGCTGTCTTCGATCTCTGATTTTGCATCAATGATCTCAAAAATTCTCTCGGCAGAAGCCTCTGCTCGTGATAGCGAGCTGGCGATAAATCCAAGCATGAAGATAGGCATCAGAAGGTATGCCTGATAGCTGGTAAATGCCACCAATTCTCCCAATGTGACCGTTTCGTTGATAACCATCAAACCGCCCACCCAGATCACGACCGCAGAAGCAATATTCGCTACCAAAAATGTAAGGGGAAAGAAGGTTGAAAAAGCACTGACAAGTTTGATATTAACCTCTTTGTAATCCTGGTTTCGTTCTTCAAACCGCGCAGATTCGTATTCTTCGCGTGCGAACGCCTTTACGATCCGAATGCCAGACAGGTTCTCCTGCAATACGGTATTTAATGCCCCCAATTTTTGCTGGATAGTTTTCGAGATTGGCATAACAAATTTGATAAAAACTGCAAAAAAACCGCCGATCAAAGGCAGCATGCCCAGTAAGATCAAGGTCAATTTCCAGTTCATCGAGAACAGGATAGTGAGCGTACCGATGAACATGATCAATCCGCTGGAGAGTTGTAAAAGTCCATTACCAGTAAACATCTTGACCAGTTCTACATCAGAGGTCATGCGCGTCATCAATTTCCCTGTTTGCGATTGGTCGTGGTAAGAAAAGCTCAGTTTTTGGAGCTTTTCAAAAATACGATTCCTCATTTCGTAAGCAATTCCCTGAGAGACTTTCTCTGCCCAATAACCTTGCAGAAAATTAAACACGCCTCGGACGAGTGCTATGACTACCAGCAAGAGGGCGATCTGAACAATAATTCCAAGGATTTTTTGTGTGATACCCCTGTCAATGAGTATCTTCAATAACTGAGGGGTGATCAGGTTAGCCGCATTCACCAGCAGCAGACTGATGAATGCGCCTATCGCGATAAATTTATACGGCAAAATATAGCCGAAAGCTCTTCTAATTCCCTTCAATGCAAGCCTCCAAGGTTGTCTTTGATAAAAATTCCATCAAGCAGAATTAATGTTTTCCGAATATTTTCCAACTCATCATTGGATAATTTTTCCAGCTTATTGCTAATGTATTCCCTAAACTTCTCCCGCATTTCTTCCATAAACTTTTTGCCTTCTTCGGACAATTTTAGCATTACGATGCGTTTGTCATTTGGATCGTGGTATCTGGTGATCCATCCTTTATCTACCATGACCTTGACCGTATCGCTGATCGATGCTTTGGAAACCTTCTGTCCAAGCGCCAAATCACTGATCTTCATTGGATGCGTGCTCAACATGCCGACTATCCGAAAATGAACCATGGGGAAACTGCTATCACCACAATCCTTTATATAGGAAACGAATACCTGCATCAATCTGGGTATAATATCTGAAATATCTTTTGAGGTCTTCTCTAAAAGGTCCGTCATAAGGCTCCAATATTGTTAGGTATCCTAATTATAATTCTCATTTAGGTGACGTCAATAGAAATTAGATTGGATGTAAAAGCTTGTTTGTCAATAGGCAAAATCTGTTTTTCAAAGAATACAAAACAGCCATTGTAGCGAGAGCACAAGGTCTCGAAGGGCGCGCCAGGGTATGTGCCAGGCGCGCAGCTGCAGCGTTGATCGCAGAATACCTGGAAAGAGAACAAATTGAACATGCATCCATGAATAGCCTCGAACTCATTCTGTATTTGCAGCAACAGACAAAAAAACCTGAGTTGGCCCATCTTCTAGGCCGCTATTCCAAACCAGTCAACGTGGACCATCAATTGGACGAGGGCATTGACCTGATCACTTCTCTCACCGACCTCGCCAAATTACTTGAAATAAATATTGGTAAAGAATATGAATGAACCTGAAATCAAGATCCGTGTTTACGGCACTATCTGGTGCCCGGACTGCCGCAGGGCAAGAGATGTTTTCAAAAGGCTGAATATTGACTATGATTGGATCAATATCGATACCAACAAAGACGCCAGGCGTTTCGTGAGGGAAACAAACCATGGAAATTGCAGCGTTCCCACAATAGTATTTCCAGATAGCTCGATATTAGTTGAACCATCTACCGCGATGCTTGAAAGCAAACTTCTATTAATCCCCAGTTGATCCACACCTGAAGAAAGATCCAATGTAATTTACCAACCAGAGAGTTGCAGCCAGAAAACCGATGATTCCCGCAGAGTAGAGGAATAAACCTGACAATCGACGCGGGGCTTCTACTTCGATACCGGTCTTATCTGCCAACCGCATTTTGAGACGTGCAACAAACTGCGGATTTGGTTGATAAACCTGCAAATTCGTCGCCAGTCTGCTCTCAAAGTCTTCAAGATGTACAATATTCTTCATTACATTATTCCTTACTTTTCACAGGATAAGCAACAATGCCCACAGTTCCCAGTCCCAAATTAGCTGCGACCGAAATTGAGAGGTCGGTCATGATAAATTCCCGAATATTGAGCTTGCTTTTCGCTTTTTCAAGCAAGATCTTGGCGGTTTCTATATCCTGGGCATGAACAATCGCAATGTTAACACCCTCATCGCCAATGCGGCGTTTCACCAGTTCGACAATGCGGTCAATTGATTTGCGCCTGGTACGGACTTTCTCACTGATATCCAAAAGCCCGTCTTTTAGGACAACGATGGGTTTGATCTGCAAAATGGATACTATCTTTTCCTGCAAGGCGCTTACCCTGCCATTTAATCTGGCAAATTCCAGGTTGTCCAGGGCAAACACGATCGTTACCTGCCGGCGGATTTCTTCCAGTCGGTCAGTGATTGCCTGAATACTCTCACCACCTGCGGGAGAGCTGCCGCGCTTCTCGGCACATAAAAGCCAGCCCGGCCGAACCGTTGCCAGAATCAAAAGGATAGACATTGATCTCACCTGCCAATTCCTGCGCTGCAGTCTTCACAACATTGTAAGTGCCACTTAATTTGCTGCCAACGTGAAGACGAAAGTATGGACTCACCTTTTTTGGCTATCTTGCGATAAAACTCCACGATCTGCATGGGTGATGGCAAAGATGTGTGAGGGATGATCCTCTTTTCGCTGATCATTTGATAGAATTTCTCGGCGGTAATGTCAATCCCCTGCCGAAAGGTCTGCATTCCCATTTGAATGTTGATCGGAAGTATATTAATATCGTATTCCTGCTCCCAATCTTTGGGCATATCCACCGAACTGTCAGATACGATTTTTAAAGTATCCATCTCGTCCTATTCTTCCAAATCTTCCAACTCATCTTTAAGATTATACAAGGTTCTATGGTACAGGCTTTTGATCGCACCTTCGCTTCTTCCCATGATGATTCCAATATCCGCATTGGATAACTGCTCTACAAATTTCAAGATCAACAATTGCTGCCTGTCAGAAGTTAATCCCTTAATGAGTTTGAATAATGAATCCACCTGCTGATCCTTCATCATTACTGTTTCGGGTAACGCCCCGCGATGTACGATCTGCGGCTCGTCGTCCAACGGGACTTCCTTCTTGCGGCTGTTATCACGATGCCAGTTGGCTACCAGGTTGTGTGCAATGCGATACAACCAGGCAGAGAAAGGCACACCCGTATTGCGGTAGGAACCTATATGGTTATAGGCTCGAAAGAATACCTTTGCGGTCAAATCCTCTGCTTCAGTTGTCAGCCCGGTACGATAATAGATATAGTTGTATATACGGGCAACATAACGCTCGTATAGCACACCGAACGCCTCGGTATCTCCTTGTGCGGATTGCTGTAATGCCTGATCGTCAGATAAATCTTCCACTCAATAATCCCGCAGCCTGGTTTCTATTGGATATAACCCTGCCTGCTCAAAATCGGTTCAAAATAAGTATATCATTTTCAAATTTACTCAAACATTCTGGTATCTGGTTTAGAAAGAAAAGCTTAACAATATTCTTATATAACAAAGGTATAATAAATCTATCGGGGATGACAGGCTTCGACGGAGGAGGCTGGTCCCGGATTGCGAGCCGAGAGGTACCGAACTCGTTAACTCAGTACAAAAAATCAAGTGCCAATCGCACTTCCTACGCTGCACTTCCTCTCGCTGCCTAACAGCGATTGAAGTTCGGCTGATCTCCTAGAGAGATCACGTCTGCCCGTCCCTCTCACCAACCGGTGATGGTGCCAGGCGTCATAATGTTGGTGTGCCCTGAACTATGCTGCTAAACTCAGGAAAGAGGACTTTCGGGTCCAGGCAGCTGGCTGGATGCAGGCAACGTAAATGAGCGTGCATTTGGCGAGATCAAATAACTTTACTACGCTCGTAGATATCTGGTGGTCGAGTCTTTCGGACGCGGGTTCAATTCCCGCCATCTCCACTCTAAGAGTCCAAACGTGGACTCTTTTGATTTACACACCTATTCCAGCATTTCATAAAGGGCATTTTGTAATAAAGTAAAAGTATTACACCTGGCAGATCAACCCTTTCAAGTATTCCCCTTCAGGGAAGGGCATGGAAATGGGATGGTCTTCAGCCTGATGCATGTATTTGATGATCTGCGCATTCCTACCAGCATCCAGCGCTGCATCGGCAACGATCTTCTGGAATAACGGCATACTCACCCCGCCCGAGCAGGAGAAGGTGAACAGGATGCCGCCTGGCGCCAGTAATTTGAAGGCCAGTAAATTGATATCCTTGTAAGCCCGTGCCGCCCGCTCTGCCTGGGATGTGGTGGGAGCAAATTTTGGCGGATCCAATACAATCAAGTCATACTGTTCGCCTCTATCCCTCAATTTTCGCAGATACTCAAAGACGTTATCGTTCACCAGCTCCACTTTTGAAGCATCCAGCTTATTTAAGCTTAGATTATCCGTCAACAGTTGCAGCGCAGGTGCGGAACTATCCACTACGCTAACACTGGTGGCACCACCAGCCAGGGCATTGAGACTGAATCCACCACTGAAGCAGAAGCAATCCAGCACCTTTCTACCAGAGGAGTAGTTGGCGATCATTGACCGGTTATTGCGTTGATCCAGGTAAAAGCCGGTTTTCTGTCCACCCACAATATCCAGGTAAATATTTCAACCCATTTTCTTCAACGATCAGGCGGCTGCCTGGCAGAGCACCGTACTGCACACGGACAACTTCCTGCAATCCTTCAAGCTGGATCACGTCTGAGTCGGATTTCTCGTACAGGCAAACACAACCAGTCTGCTGTGCCAGTTCAGCTATGATGGCTTCACGCCAGTAATAGGCACCGGCGCTGGAGAGCTGTAAGACCACCACATTTCCGAAGCGGTCGGCGATCACACCGGGCAGTCCATCATTCTCCCCGTAGATGATCCGCATTGAGTTGGTGTTTTTCAGCGCAGCAATCTCTTTCCGTACGTTCAGCGCCTGCTTGATCCGTTGATGAAATAATTTTCGGTCTATGGTCTCGTCTGGATCAAAGGTCCACATTCTGACACGAATTTTGGATGCCCCGCTAAAGGCTCCGATCCCCAGGCGCGTTCCATTGGCATCGAATACATCTACACACTCGCCATTCTCCGGATTTCCTGTTACATCTTTGATCGCACCGGAAAATATCCAGGGGTGTTTGCGAAGAAGTGATTTTTCCCTGCCGGGGAGTAAGGTTACTTTAGGGAAATTCATGGTCTATTTGAGCAAGCCAATCTTTTTACCTGCCTCTGCCAGGATGCCCACCGTGTGCAATATATCTTCCGGTTCGTGGATGGCTGTTACCGTGGCTCTCAGCCTGGCCTGTCCTTCCGGTACGGCAGGCGACACAACAGGAAGGACAAATACATCATGGGTTTGGGCTTCCCGCGTCAGTTCATAGGCAAGCTGGTCTGATCCGCATAATACCGGGACGATGGCTGTTTCAGTTTTCATGGTATCGAATCCTGCGGCCAGTAACCCATTATTGAACAGGGCGGCATTACGGTTCAATTGTTCTACCCGCCATGGTTCATCCCGGATCACCTTAAAAGCCTCGTTGGCTGCCGCAGCCTGGGCTGGAGGCAGCGCCGCAGAAAAGATATATCCCCGGCTGCTGTGACGCAGATAATTGATCACATCATGGCTTGCTCCTACATACCCGCCAATGGATGGGATCGTTTTCGATAACGTTCCCATCTTCACATCGATCGCGTCTTTCATGCCAAAATGCTCTTCAATCCCGCTTCCAGTCTCACCCAATACCCCCACGGAATGGGCTTCATCTACCATCAGCCAGGCTTGATACTTATCACATATGGATTTTAATCGCGGCAGATCCACGATATCGCCATCCATGCTGAAGACCGAATCCACAACAACCATTTTTGCATTCTCAGCAGGGGCACTTGAAATATGTTTCTCAAGGTCATCCAGATCGTTGTGGTTAAAACGGACAAATTTTGCGTGAGACATCATGCAGCCGTCGTAAATACTGGCATGATTCAATTTATCGCAATAAACATAATCTCCCCGGCTGACCAGGGTGGATATGACAGACAGGTTGGTCACATACCCGGATGAATAGGTTATGGCATCATCGGTATGTTTAAAGTTTGCTATCGTTTCTTCCAATTCGCGGTGGATGGGGAGTGTTCCTGCCAGGGTTCTGACGCCATGGGTACCGGTTCCGTACCTCGTGACAGCCTCCTGGGCCGCTCTGTTGATGCGCGGGTGTCCGATCAAGCCCAGGTAGCTATAAGAAGCGTACATGCTCATCACCCGGCCATCCACTTTGACCTTGCTCCCGCCGAGCATTTCAGCCACCGGCTGATTGTAAAAATACAGGTCTTCGGATTTCATGGTTGAAGTTCTGTTTTTCATCCCCTCGATGCGCCGATAAATCGAGTCCTGCATTTTATCCATTCAATTGCTTCTCCAATGTAAGTTAATGAGGATTAGTTTATCCGACGGTGAATTTCCCGTCAATCAATTTTATTATTAATGAATATTGATATGACATGACTTTTTTTCATTTTGACATTCCGCATATCCAGAATATATTTTCTAACTTATTAACAGGATAACACGTGCTTGGTTTTGGTCAAGCTGTCATTAATGACAGGTAGATGGTATGGGTTTCAATTCAGATCAATTGAATTGTTTTATTCAGAACAGTAATAAAATAATTGATGGGAGACTATCGGTCAAAGGCGCGCGCTCGGCTGGAAGTCCCTCGCTTTGTCTCGGGGAGGCTCCGCGCCTAAGAACCTATGTCAAAATGCCTTAGAGAAAATCTATACAATATCTTATTAGATGGTCACAGCAAGGTGTGATTAGAAACTTAAGTAGTAAGCATGCAACCCGATGATGTTTTGCTTCTGGTGATTATTCGACCACTTATCTGTAAATGATACGTGTCACGGAATTTAAAAATTTTACATCTAGGCTGAACTTCTACCATGAAATCATTAGAAATATATCCTTTCAATATAAGTACACAATATCTCAGTAATAAACCTGCATCTATTTCACTGGATGGTCTATTTGATCACATCTTATCTACATGATTTACTCAAGACATCGCCTGATATGTACCGCTCAATGCACTTTTACGCAAATCATTATCATTTTAGTACTCCATCAATCCTTTTTTATTAACTTTCATAATCTCACATCGTTTTCAGATATTTAAAATTATATAGTCTTTCTTTTAAAATATAAATCCTTCATTCAGATTATTCAGATATCCTTATTTTTTTATTTTTATATTAATTATTTCATATAGATTTAAATTTAAATCACAATCAATTTATTTCCTATTAGCTGCATATCATGATTTCGCGCACACCGGCGCGAACGGAGCATGATAAGAAATACCTTGAGGAAAATCTAACAATTGGTCATTAGATGGTTGTGGCTGGGTGTAATAAATCTACAGATAAGATCATCCTCCTTGACCCAAGGAATGAAAGTAAATGGGATGGTAAGATTTCGTATAATGAGTTTATTCAAATTTGGGCTGGACAATCAAATTTTTTTTGTTGGCCTGAGATATGATTATATTCAATAAGTAGAGGCTACAATGAAAAAAATTCTTTTCCTGTTCCTTATTGTCATCCTGTTGGCTACTGGATGTGAACAAAATAAAAGGATAACATTACCTGAAGCCGATATCGTTTTTCAAACCATTATTGACCAAAAAGATGTCATTGGTTTCTACACATTGGAAAATGAGCAGAAAATAATTGTTGATATTCTGATGCCATTACAATTTCCGATTAGGTTAGGTACCGATAAATTTGTTGGAAATATAAAACGTGGTTTTCCTGGTTATCCTAACGATTATACTGGAAGCTTGGTTATACTAAACGGCCAAACTCTTTCTGATTTATGTTCAAAACAAAGCTTAGGGGGATCATTATTACAGAAATTTGACGATAAAGACATCATCCTAGATAGCTACAATGGAATTCTTCAAATAAATGGAAATGATTGTTCAATAAAAAACACATTACTTACGCAAGCGGATATTGACACGATCTCGAATTGATCGAATATTAATTCATTTTCTCTTTCAAGAAATGGCGATCTATTAATAATCTCACTTTGGGGAGTTGATCTATTCTCAAATAAATTGTTTGGGGTAAATTTACCTGTGATCTATTCTCTAATAAATTGTTTGGGGTAAATTTACCTGGCAAGACTTTCACTGATTATGATATTGTAGGGGTTTATCCATCTATATCGCCAGATCAAAGGCAAGTAATCTACCTTGGTATTGATGGTATTCATATCATGGGTATCAATGGTGATAATAATAGGTTAATTGTTCATTATAATCCTACTAGTTTTAGCAGTGGCTCTCTTTTTGACAGAGGAGTTAATCCTAAACCAGTATGGTCATCAGATGGTCAAACCATCTTGTATCACAAGTGCAATCAACCTGCCAACAAAGGATGTGAATTTATTGATGATTATGAAATATTTATTTATGATTTGCGTATTGGAAGAGAAAAGATGATTATTAGTGGAGGAATAAACCCGTCTTGGTATTCAGAATGAGTGTTACCACCAAGTTCGTAGGGGAATACTACGTGGTAGCGGTATAGATATTACCAAGTATTACGGCGGCAAGATTGCCACCCCGATAGGGCTGGGGCAGGTGTGCGCAATTCTTGGCACTCACCTATCTCTGACAAGCTCAGGTGTGCGCAATGAATTGCGCACTCACCTATCTACTGACAAACCACCTTGGGTCCAATAGCCTGGTCGTAGATTCCATTGGAACTCCACTGAGTGAAATGCGCAATAAACCTGCCCCATTCACCCTGTTCGGGGGTGCTCCGCTTCTCTCTGAGTCGTGGGACAGGGATAAAGCACCTCACCCTACCCTCTCCAGGTCTGGAGAGGGGATTCGTTTTGATATCGCGCCTGTCTTCAGAAAACTTAGAGGTATCGGAGGGAAAAGATTCTATGGTTATTTCAGATTGGTGGTTTCGCCAACGAACGACCTTGACCGAAAGGTCCACAAATCTCTTGCTGAACTACTGTCCCAGCTTACGCAATTCATCTTCATCGATCACATATACACCCAGCGACCTGGCTTTTTCCAGTTTTGAACCCGGATTCTCTCCCAGCACCAGGTAGCTGGTTTTCGCGCTGATGCTGTCGGTCACCTTGCCACCGCGCTGCTGGATATATTCCTTCACCTCTTCACGCCCTAATCCGGGCAGTGTTCCGGTGACCACAAAGGTTAACCCGGTAAACACCTGGCTGCCCTGCACAACATTCCCCGCATCCACATCTTGCGTGGATACGCCAGCCAGTTTCAATTTTCGGATCAGCTCCCGGTTTTCCTTTCGAGCGAACCAATCCACGATCCCGGCGGCGATATTCGGCCCGATGCCATCGATTTGCTGTAATTCATCGGTCGAAGCCTTCGCCAGCAGGTCCAGGTCGCCATACCGTTTCGCCAGGTCTGCAGCCGCCACTTCGCCCACTCCACGGATCCCCAGGGCGTTGATCAACCTTCCCAGTGGGCGGTTCTTTACCGCCTTGATCGATTCGACCAGGTTATCCGCTTTCTTCTCCGCGAATCCCTCCAGCGTCAGCAGCTTTTCAGCAGTCAATGAAAAAATATCCGCAGCATCCTTTAATAAACCAGCTTCCACCAGTTGTTCAACCACTTTTATTCCCATCCCGACGATATCCAACGCACCACGCGAAACGAAATGCTCCAGGTTACGGATCAACTGTGCCGGGCAGGATGCATTCACACAATACCATGCCACTTCGCCAGGCAGGTGTTCCACCTGCTCCCCACAAGTCGGGCAGAGCAACGGAGGATTGAAAACCTCCTCCGCACCTGTGCGCACATCCACGATCGGGCCGATGACATAAGGGATGACATCTCCAGCCCGTTTGATCATTACCCGGTCGCCTACGCGAATATCCTTCTCTGCGATGTAATCAAAGTTATGCAGGGTAGCCTGCCGGACAACGACTCCGCCGACCTCTACCGCTTCCAGTACGGCATAAGGGGTTAAGACACCTGTTCTGCCGACATTGACGTTTATGGCGAGCAGGCGTGTGGAAACCTCCCTGGCCGGAAATTTGAACGCAATCGCGCCACGCGGATCCTTGCCGGAGACACCCAGACTGTCTGCCACTTGCAGGTCATTCAGCTTGATGACCATGCCGTCAATTTCGAAGGGGATGGAATCCCGCTCCGCACCAGCATCCTGGCATTCCTTGATCGCATCCTCCAGCGAGCTGCACAACCGCACCCGATCCGATACCGGGAAGCCCAATCCCTTCAGTAATGCCAGCAGTTCCCATTGGTTTTTTGGGGTTTCCCCATCCACATCCACAATGTCGTAGGTCAGGATGGTGAGCGGCCGGTTGGCGGTTAAGCTTGGATCCAGCTGACGCAGGGACCCGGCAGCGGTATTACGTGGATTGAGATAAGTTTTTTCCCCTTTTTCCTGCAGGTCAGCGTTGAGCTTCTCAAAACTGGCGATCGACATAAAAGCTTCTCCCCTCACAACCAACCGGGAAGGAGGTTTTGGACCTTTTTGATCCACCGGTATGGACAACGGGATCGCCCGGATGGTACGCAGGTTTGCGGTTACATCTTCACCCACCTCGCCATCTCCGCGGGTCGCACCCTGGGTGAAGCGTCCGTTCTCGTAATGCAGTACAACCGTCAGGCCGTCAATCTTCGGCTCGACCACAAATTTAGATGAGGCTACGCGCATATCGAGTTTTAATATGCGTTCAAACCACGCCCGAACACCATCCGCATCAAAGGCATTGGCCAGGCTGAGGATGGGTGCAGGATGGCGGACCTTGGAGAACTTATCCACGCTTTCACCACTGACACGCTGGGTTGGAGAATCTGGCGAGAGCCAATCCGGATGCGTGGACTCGATCGCCCGAATTTCTTTCATCAGGCTATCGTATTCTGCATCGCTGACCACCGGGTCATCCAATACCCAGTAGCGATAATTATGGAACTGCACTTTTTGGATGAGATCCAAATACCTGCTTTGATCGAATTTTTCATTTTCCATCTTGCAACCCGGCCTATCTCTGACGCGTATGTGTTGTATAATTTATAGATATTTTACTGATAATTGACCATCCGTCAATCAAGGAGACCGTTATGAAAATCGTCGGAAAAATTCTTTCAGCCTTCTTTTTTATTTTTGGTGTTCTCTTTACTTGGGGAGCGACCTCTCCCACCACGCAAAATCAAGGAGGCACATTATTAACTGGGATTATTATGTTGATTATCATTAAAATCTCTGCACCTGTACGCACATCCACGATCGGGCCGATGACATAAGGGATGACATCTCCAGCCCGTTTGATCATCACACGGTCGCCTACGCGAATATCCTTCTCTGCGATGTAATCAAAGTTATGCAGGGTAGCCTGCCGGACAACAACTCCGCCGACCTCTACCGCTTCCAGTACGGCATAAGGGGTTAAGACACCTGTTCTGCCGACATTGACGTTGATTGCCATCAACCGGGTGGAAACCTCCCTGGCCGGAAATTTGAACGCAATCGCGCCACGCGGATCCTTGCCGGAGACACCCAGACTGTCTGCCACTTGCAGGTCATTCAGCTTGATGACCATGCCGTCAATTTCGAAGGGGATGGAATCCCGCTCCGCACCAGCATCCTGGCATTCCTTGATCGCATCCTCCAGCGAGCTGCACAACCGCACCCGATCCGACACCGGGAAGCCCAATCCCTTCAGGAAATGCAATAGCTCCCATTGGGTTGTCGGCGTTTCCCCATCCGCATCCACAATGTCGTAGGTCAGGATGGTGAGCGGCCGGTTGGCGGTTAAGCTTGGATCCAACTGGCGCAGGGACCCGGCAGCTGTGTTGCGCGGATTGAGATAAGTTTTCTCCCCTTTTTCCTGCAGGTCAGCGTTGAGCTTCTCAAAACTGGCGATCGACATAAATGCTTCTCCCCTCACCACCAACCGGGAAGGAGTTTTGGGACCTTTTTGATCCACCGGTATGGACAACGGTATCGCCCGGATGGTGCGCAGGTTTGCGGTTACATCTTCGCCCACCTCGCCATCACCGCGGGTCGCGCCCTGGGTGAAGCGTCCGTTCTCGTAATGCAGTACAACCGTCAGGCCGTCGATCTTCGGCTCGACCACAAATTTAGATGAGGCTACGCGCATATCGAGTTTTAATATGCGTTCAAACCACGCCCGAACACCATCCGCATCAAAGGCATTGGCCAGGCTGAGGATGGGAGCAGGATGGCGGACCTTTGAGAACTTATCCACGCTTTCACCGCTGACGCGCTGGGTTGGAGAATCTGGCGAGAGCCAATCCGGATGCGTGGACTCGATCGCCCGAATTTCTTTCATCAGGCTATCGTATTCTGCATCGCTGACCACCGGGTCGTCCAACACCCAGTAGCGATAATTATGGAACTGCACTTTTTGGATGAGATCCAAATACCTGCTTTGATCGAATTTTTCATTTTCCATCATGCAACCCGCCCTATCTCTGACGCGTATGTGTTGTATAATTTATTGATATTTTACTGATAATTGACTATCCGTCAATCAAGGAGACCGTAATGAAAACCGTGGGAAAAATTCTTTCAGCCTTCTTTTTTATTTTTGGTGTTCTCTTTACGCTGGCAGCTTTCAGCAGAAATCAATCAAATCAGGGTGGTACTTTGATCACCGGCATCATTCTATTGATCATTTGCGCAGTGCTGGCATTCTTTTCATTTCGCAAGGCGCCGATTGAAGCCTCCAATGACCAGAATATCACATACAATGTTGAATTGCCAGCCAATGTTTCGATGGATACGATCAAATGCCAATCCTGCGGCGGAGCTCTCACACCCAAGGATATTGCCATGGTTGCCGGTGCGCCGGTCGTGACCTGTCCCTTCTGCAATACCAGTTACCAGCTTACCGAAGATCCAAAGTGGTAGTCACATTATACCTGGAGGAATGCATGAAAAAAATCAGTCTTGGATTATTGGTCTTATTATTCATCTCAGTTTTCACTACTTCCACGGTTTCAGCACAAACTTATTATTTTTCAGTAGATTCTGCAAATGTGGATGCCTATTGGAATGCTGATGGATCTTTGGACCTTGTCTATGTATACGGATTTTCCAACGATCCCGGCGCTTCACCGATCGAGTATGTGGACATCGGCCTGCCAAACGGCAATTTCAACCTGTCTGATGTATCCGCGGATGTAGATGGCCGCACGATCACCGACATCCAAAATGCAGATCCGCAGTATTTGAAAGGGACAAGCGATGGTGTGACGCTGGGACTGGGCGGCAACGCCATCCAACCGGGTATGTTCGGCACGGTTACCATGCGTGTCAGCAATATCCGCAAGGTCATGTATACCTATTCCAATGACCAGGATCAAAATTATGCCAGTATACGTCTTATCCCGAATTATTTTGGGTCGGAATATGTAAAAGGAACAACCAACCTTAAGGTCACTTTCCACTTCCCGCCAGGGATCCTGCCTGAAGAACCACGCTGGGAGACGATGGCTTCCAGCTGGCCGGGTACTGCTGAACCTGAAACCGGATTCGACTCTGATGGGCGGATCATCTACACCTGGCAAAGCGATTCCGCCAGTACAGCCAAGAAATACGAATTTGCGGCCGCTTTCCCTGCAGCGTATATCCCGACCGAGGAGGTTTATACCCCACCAGCCTTCACATTTGATCCTATGTGGCTGATCTGCGGCTGTATGTCGCTCTTCTTTGTTGGAATCATTGGTTTCAGCTTCTATTCCGCCATCTGGGGCGCCAAGAAGAGGAAGATGAAATACCTGCCGCCCAAGATCTCGATCGAAGGGCATGGTATCAAACGCGGATTGACGGCTGTCGAAGCTGCCATCGTCATGGAACAGCCCATGGATAAAGTGCTGACCATGATCCTATTCGGCGTCATCAAGAAAAACGCCGCAGCGATCAAGACGCGCGAACCGCTTGATGTGGAGATCCCGGCCACATTGCCGCAGGGATTGCAGCCATACGAAGTGGAATTTCTATCTGCTTTCAAGAAACCGGCTGGGAAGGAACGGCAAAATACCATGCAGGAGGTTGTGATCGGCATGGTCAAATCGGTCACTGAGAAGATGAAAGGCTTTAGTCGAAAAGAAACCGTTGCCTATTACAACGATATCAACAACCGCGCCTGGCAGCAGGTGGAGGCGGCTGATACACCTGAGATCAAGAGCCAGAAGTACGACGAAAACCTCGAATGGACCATGCTCGATAAGAACTACGATGACCGCACCCAGCGAACATTCAGCCAGGGTCCGATATTCCTGCCCATGTGGTGGGGACGATTCGATCCAACCTTCCGCGGGACGCCATCCGTCAGCACGCCATCATCCACTCCATCCATGGGGTCTTCCAAACCTATCAGCGTGAACCTGCCATCTCTGCCCGGAGCTGACTTTGCATCGTCTATGACCACCGGAGTTCAAACATTCGCAGCCGGTGTAGTTGGAAATATCACCAACTTTACTTCCGGCATCACCAACAAAACCAATCCCCCTCCACCTCCTTCCCGCAGTTCAGGCGGCAGAAGCAGCGGAGGCGGCGGTTGTGCATGCGCCTGTGCCTGTGCTGGCTGCGCGTGCGCATGCGCCGGCGGCGGTAGATAGCTGCATTATTTGTAAAAATACTTATGACATCACTCTCGACTTTCATTAGAAAGAAGTCAGATCACCTTCTTGGATTCCTGTCCAAAAAGGATGATGTCCCCGCGGCTGGATTGTTTCATCACAAGATCGAATTCGAGGGTGGTTACTCGCGTGTGCATTTGCGGGTGAATCCGGATATAAGCGGCTGCCTGGTGATCGATGCCGCCCAGATGATCCACTTGAACCCGACTGCCACAGTGATCGCCTATCACTTTTTGAATGGACTGTCCGAAGAAAAGATCATCAATAAGGTAATGGCCATTTTCTCTGCAGATCGTATGGATGTAAAGCTCGATGTGAGTGAAACGATCAGCCGCATAGAGCAGTTGGTCCAACCCGATAGCGCCTGTCCCATCCACGAACTGGAACTTGAAACCACCATGCCGTTCTCCGCTGAATTGACCGCGCCATATCGCATGGACCTGGCGCTCACCTATCGCTGCAACAACGAATGCCATCACTGCTACAATGCCCGCTCCCGCTCACACCCTGAGATGTCCACCGGGCAATGGAAAATGGTGATCGACAAAGTGTGGGATCTGGCTATTCCACACATCGTGTTCACGGGCGGCGAGCCTACCCTGCGCGAAGACCTGCCGGAGTTGATCGCATACGCTGAACAGAAAGGCATGATCGCGGGTCTTAATACCAACGGACGAAGGTTGAGCCAGCCGGATTACGTCCAAACACTGGTGGATGCCGGCCTGGACCATGTTCAGATCACACTAGAATCACATCTGCCGGTGATCCACGATGAAATGGTCAATTGTACCGGCGCCTGGAAACAGACTGTCGCTGGCGTAAAGAATGCCGTCAAATCCAAACTGTTCGTAATGACCAACACTACATTGCTGCAACCTAACAGCATACATATGAACGAGTTGTTGGAATTTCTCACCACACTGGGTGTTCCAACCATCGGGTTGAATTCTCTCATTTATTCCGGCAAGGGGCTGAATGTGAACAACGGCTTGCAGGAGAGCGAACTGGAAGAGTATCTATCCATCGCCAAGGAGCACGTTCAGGAAACCGGCCAAAAACTGATCTGGTACACACCCACGCAGTACTGCCACTTTGACCCGGTGACGCAGGAGTTGGGCATCAAGGGCTGCTCGGCGGCTCGTTACAATATGTGTGTAGAATCGGATGGCAGCGTATTGCCATGCCAATCCTATTATGAATCTCTGGGCAATATCCTTGAAGATGACTGGGACAGCATCTGGAATCATCCATTATCAGTATCCATCAGGGAACGGACAAATGTACCGCATAAATGCAATGGCTGCTCACTTCTAGCTGAATGCGGTGGCGGCTGTCCACTGCAATTTAAGGAAGAAGATCAAATCGCGGGAGTATTCGAAAGCGTTCAGATGGACTAGAAGAACCGTTTTTAGTTCAGAAGAGTATCCTTGTTATCTTAAGTACTTTTTACTCGCGATATTGATGGATTAATCAGTTAATTACATTTTTAGTTTGTTGAGAAGAGAGGGAACTATGGCGAAATGGATCGATCAACTCATGGGTATATTCTCAAAAGGCACACCAATTCTTCCCATCCCGCCAGGAATGTATCAATACCAAACTCCTCCGGAAGCAGAAAACCAATACCGCCTGCATTTGCGTTTGGAACCCTCCGGGGCGGGATTGCTGATCATCAATGCGCATACCACCCTTCATCTAAATCAGACTGCCGCAGAATTCGCCTACTATACCGTTAAGGGCTACTCAGAAGACGATGCCTTTAAGGAAATAACGAACCGATACAACATAAAACCTGAACAAGCAAAAGCAGATTATTTGGACCTGGTAGATAAAATTCAGGCTCTGGTTCGCACGGAAGACCTGGAGCCAGTGACATATTTGAATATCGAGCGCCTGGACCCCTACACAGCGGAAATCTCCGCCCCATACCGGTTGGATTGTGCCCTAACCTATCGTATGAATGAGTCTGCTTCCAAACAGGCTGCTCCCGAGGATAGAGTGAAGCGTAACTTGCTTTCCGACGAATGGAAGGTCATTCTAAACAAGGCTTGGAACGCAGGCATTCCGCACATCGTTTTTACTGGTGGAGAACCAACGTTGCGACCTGATCTACCGGATTTGGTCGCATACGCTGAATCTCTCGGACAGGTAACGGGGTTGTTGACAGATGGACTGAGGTTAAGTAATCGCGAGTATCTACACGACCTTTTGAATGGAGGGTTGGACCATATCATGATACTTCTCGACCCACAGGACGAACATTCCTGGGAAGCAGTCAAAGATACGCTCGCAGAAGATATTTTTGTGACGATTCACCTTACCATTGATGATGCAGACCCTCAACACACAAATTCGGTGATCGATCGTTTGGTTAAGGGTGGCGTAAAAAACCTATCCCTGAGCACTCGATCACTCGAATTCAAGCCAACCTTGAAAGAATGTTCCGAATACGCATCAGCGAAGGGACTGTCGCTGGTCTGGGATATCCCGGTACCATACTCTGCCTTCAATCCATTCAATCTCGAAGCAGAAGCTGGATGCACAGGTAACTGGCGAAGGAAACGCCTGGCTGTATGTTGAACCGGATGGCGACGTATTACCAGCCCAGGGTATTAATCATGTGATGGGCAACCTGTTGACAGATGAGTGGCCAACAATCTGGGCAAAACGTCCGGTCAAAGAATAGCCTGGTTATGCTATCGAACTCCGAATGGCATGCCCGCTTCAAGCAACAAGTACTATGGACAGCCGATCTTCGCAGATATATATTCGATAAGGTCAGCATGGGGTCCGCGGCGTCCATATTGGATGTTGGCTGCGGTACAGGCGCTTTGGAACCTGAGATCATGGCTTACACCAGAGCCTATGTTACTGCGATTGACATTGACCATTCAAGAGTGCAATATGCTAAAAACCAATTTAAAGCAAATTGGATAAGCGGCGATGGATCGAACCTTCCACTACCCGGGAATACGTTTGATATCTCCCTTTGCCATTTTTTACTCTTATGGCTGCAAGATCCGATTGCAGTTCTCCTTGAAATGAAAAGAGTCACCCGACCAGGTGGTGCTATCCTTATCCTGGCTGAGCCTGACTATACGCACAGAATTGATTTTCCTGATGAATTAGCAATCATTGGAAAATTACAAAGCGAATCTCTGTCAAAACAGGGTGCGAATCCCGCCATTGGGCGTTCTATTGGAAACTTAATGCACCTGTCAGGAATCCAGGTTGAAGAGGTCGGACTTTCAGGCGGCCAATGGCAGCCTACAGAATCGAACCATGATGCAGAATTAGAGTGGAAGATGATCCGCACAGACCTGGGAGAAGCTCTCACCAACCAAGCCCTCGGAGACATGGAACAGATTGATCTAAGAACGAGATCAAATGGGGAGAGAATTTTATATGTACCAACCTTCTATGCGATTGGCCGAGTTGTGAAATAAATGATTAGCATTGTCAATAATTATAAAGACGGCTATAATACCTGCTGTTCTGAGATCGGGGCGTGGCGCAGCCCGGCTAGCGCGCTTGCATGGGGTGCAAGAGGTCCCGGGTTCAATTCCCGGCGCCCCGACTGAACAAACTACCGCCTTTCGGGGCGGTTTTTTATAGGTCCCGGCTCCCCATCGAGGGGTGATATCAATTCCGGCGCTCCGACTGAACAAACTACCGCCTTTCGGGGCGGTTTTATTTAGGTCCCGGCTCCCCATCGAGGGGTGTTATCAATTCCGAACCCCGACTGAACAATATTCTGACGCAATGCAGAAAATCTTTATCATAAGATTTCTGTTCGTCATATTCACTAATTTTCTTATCTCAATTTTCTTTTCTTATTAAACGGTTTTCCCTTTTTATTTAATCTTGCTATAATGTTTACAAGGTCCATGATCCAAAGTAGACCTGCACAGATAAAATCTGTGCCCAATCAAATCTTATTTCTTAAGGAGGAATAAATGATTTCGAAAAAAATTAGTTTTGTGATGGCCGTAACACTGATGATCGTCTTGATCTTATCAGCGTGCGCACCAGCAGCAACACCAGCCCCTGAAATGCCGGCTGAACCTGCTGCTCCTGCTGAGCCGCTGCTCCAGCAGAGCCTGAAGCAACTGCTGCGCCAGTTGAGGAACCAGCTCCGGTTGAAGAACCCATGGAGATCACCGACACAGAACTCAATGTCCTTTGCACCCCGCAAGAAGAGTGGTGCCAGGGAATGAAGCAAGAATTTGAAGCCATGTACCCGATCACCGTGAACTATGTTCGTATGTCTTCTGGTGAAGCGCTCGCCCGTATAGTAGCAGAGAAAGATGCCCCGACATTTGATATCTGGTGGGGTGGACCGATCGATAGTTTTGTCTCAGCCAAAGGCCAAGGCTTGCTCGAAACTTATGATTCACCCAACTATGGCAATATCCGTGATCCAAAATTAATGAAAGATGCAGACAACCAGTGGGTTGGTGTATATGTTGGCAGCCTGGGTTTTGCGACAAACACCAATTGGCTTGCCGAACACCCTGATGCCAAAGCACCTACATCCTGGGATGACCTATTGAAACCCGAATTTACCGGGCAGGTCATGGTTGCCCACCCCTCAACATCGGGCACTTCTTACACTGCCATCTCCACTGTCCTTCAGATCCGCGGCGAAGAAGCTGGATGGGAATATTTGAAGCAATATGCCGGCCAAATGGCTTCTTTCACCAAGAGCGGCGCTGCACCAGCGAAATTCGTATGCCAGGGTGAAGCTGCAATCGCGATCGTATTTTCACACGATACCGTGAATGAGATCGAAAATAATAGCTGCCCATTGGTACTCACCTTCCCAGCCGAAGGAACCGGGTACGAAATTGGCGGTCAGGCAATTTTGAAAGGCGCCAAGAATATGCAGGCAGCCAAGTTGTGGTTTGACTGGGCAATTTCCCCTGAAGGTCAGTCTCTCGGACCGAAATATCATGCATATCAGGCTCCAACCGTCAACGGCGTTGAGCTTTCCCACCCCGAATTGATGGAAGCAAAGTTAATTGACTATGACTTCGTTTGGTCAGGTGAGAACAAGACGGCGTTTGTAGATAAATTCACCAACGAAATTGCCACTGCTGAAAACCTCAAAGCAATAGGACTAAGTTCAAATAGTTATGGGCGGCGAAAGCCGCCCATATTGTTTATTCAGGAGGATTATGCAGGCTAAATCGCAAAGACAAGATTCTCACCCCTTAAAAATTTCAGGTATCACCAGAAGAATAAGAGAATTTTCGCTTATAGGTAGAGATCCGGTTCTCTTTATGAGTTTGTTGTTTGCCGGGATCTTTATCCTGGTATTTGTAATTTTTCCTTTGTATAGATCAGTATCCGGTGGATTTATATCAAAAGAAGGCACATTCGATATTACCTATTTTGCCCGGTATTTTGACGATTATTATGGGCCAACACTTCGCAGAGCATTTGCAGATACCATGCTTATGGGCGTCCTTAGCGCTACCTTCGGTACATTGGTTGGATTCATATTTGCTTACGCTGTAGTCCGTTGTAATATTCCAGGAAAACGCATTGTCCATTGGTTGGCTCTTGTCCCAACTGTTTCACCTCCGTTTGCCTTGGCTTTAAGTATGATCTTGCTCTTTGGCCGCAATGGATTGATCACGCGTAAATTGTTAGGGATTGAATTTGTACTTGGAATGAATGATGTTTATGGACTTGACGGCCTGGTCATCGTTCAAACCATTACCTTCTTCTCAGTATCCTATTTAATTCTAAGAGCCATGCTTGAAAGGTTAAATCCGGCAATGGAAGAAGCTGCTCAAAGCATGGGTGCCGGTCGATTTCATTTATTCCGAACCATTACTTTACCCTTACTCATACCAGGGATAGCCGGTTCGTTTTTACTTTTATTTGTTGAATCTCTTGCGGACCTGGGAAATCCATTATTTATTGCGGGTAATAAAACCGTACTATCAGCACAGATCTTCCTTGCAGTTATTGGCGAGTATAACTATCAGAAGGCGTCCGCCTTATCTCTGGTCTTGATCATCCCTACTCTGGTAGTATTCCTGGTCCAGCGTTATTACGTTAACCGCCGCGCCTATATTTCAGTTACAGGTAAACCTGCTGGATCACAGATCATGGAAAAAGATCCATTCATACGCTGGATAATCAATATTATTACCTACCTCATTATTGGATTTATTCTGCTTTTATACGCAGCAATCATTTATGGCTCTTTTAGCACCGCATGGGGTGTGGATTTTACTCCTACATTAAAACATTGGGGCATGACATTAACCAGGGGTGTAGAAGCGATCCTAGACACAACATTTTTAAGTGCTTTGGCTACTCCTTTTGCGGCTATCCTTGGAATGATCATCGCATGGTTGGTAGTGAGGAAAAAATTCAGCGGAAAAGATGCTCTGGACTTTGCGTCCAACCTTGGTGGAGCCGTTCCAGGTACTATCCTTGGAATAGGCTTCGTACTGGCATTTAATAAACCGCCTCTCGCCCTGGCAATTGCTATTTATGCCGTTCTAGCCTTGTTTTACGCTCAGATTGTTGGTAAAAATGCAACAGAGCGGGTTGCAATTCTGATTTTCGGAACAGTGTTCGGGGTTCTTTTTACTAAGATCAATCTAGATACAATGTTTTATTACGTGGGAGGAATTTATATCATCATCGCGGTGGTACTCATGATCACTCAAAGAAGTTTTACCAAATCACTGGCGGCCGTTTTATTAGGGGTATATGTAATGGCAACCAGCTGGGCGGTTTATATCGTAAAACCGATCACACTTTTCAGCCGAAGTTTGGAGAGGGGTTTTTGGAGCAATGCTACTGTCCAGTTTGCAGATTATATCAAGGTACTGTTACAACCGACCCCAGCACTTCTTGCAATTGCGCTTTTCTTTGCAGGGGTTGTCTTACTCCAGGGAATGAAAGTCCGAGGTCTACGGATCGGCATGGGAGTACTCGGGCTGACCATACCCTGTGCGCTTTCTTTTGTTGGAGTGCCATTTGCAATGGTTGGCGGTGCTTACATCATTATGGCTGCGTTTATTGTGCGAAGTGTACCGGCTTCCGTCCGTTCCGGTGTGGCTGCGCTCCAACAGATCGACCCTTCCATTGAAGAGGCTTCGAACATACTTGGCGCAGATGCTCAGTATACATTTCGCAAGGTCACACTGCCGCTTATTCTGCCTGCATTGCTGGCAGGACTGATATTTAGCTTCACAAGACATATGACCAGCCTATCAGCAATTATTTTCCTGGTCAGTGCAAAATGGCGAATCGTGACTGCTTCCATCCTCAGCGAGTGGGAGCAGGGTGGGGTGAGTATCGCCGCGGCTTATTCAACGGTCATCATCATATTTGTGATGATCGCCATCTTTGTACTTAATGTTATCGTCAACCGCCTGTTCAAGGGTAGAGGTTCAGTCGATATGAGCCAGGGAT
Source organism: uncultured Chloroflexia bacterium (assembly GCA_963841805.1). Classification (GTDB taxonomy): domain Bacteria; phylum Chloroflexota; class Anaerolineae; order Anaerolineales; family Anaerolineaceae; genus PNON01. The sequence continues at coordinate 230,816 of CAWJEB010000009.1, read as the reverse complement.
TCTAAAAATCTTAGACTGAGGAAAAAGCGATGTACTTGAAACTAGAGAATATCACTAAAGTGTTTCCACCGCGTGGAGGAGTAAGTGAAGTAACCGCGGTTCATAATGTCAATATCGAAATTGAAAAAGGTGAGTTAGTCACCTTGCTTGGACCGAGCGGTTGTGGGAAGACAACAACTTTGCGAATGATCGCAGGCTTCGAATTTCCAACAACTGGCATGATCATCCTCGATGGGCAGGAGATCAATTCTTTGCCGCCACACAAACGGGAGATGTCGATGGTCTTTCAAAGCTATGCCATTTTCCCGCATCTCACTGTTTCTGAGAACATCGCTTATGGACTTAATGTCCAGAGACTGTCGAAATCAGAAATAAACAGCAGGGTTGGTAAGGTTCTGGATCTCGTCCACCTGGAAGGTTATGGCCATCGCGCACCCACTCAGCTATCTGGTGGACAACAACAGCGTGTGGCGCTGGCACGCGCCCTGGTAATGGAGCCAAAAGTATTATTAATGGATGAACCACTATCCAACCTGGATGCAAAGCTGCGCGAAGAGATGCGGACTGAAATCAGACGCATCCAGAAAGAGCTGAATATCACCAGCGTTTATGTTACTCACGATCAAATTGAAGCCATGACTCTGTCTGACAGGATCGTGGTCATGAATCAGGGGATCATCGAGCAGGTTGGAACCCCGGTTGAAATGTACAGATGTCCATCCAATCGCTTTGTAGCAGATTTCATTGGTCGTGCTAATTTTATTTCCGGTGTGGTACAGGAACAGTTGAAGCAGCAACTTACTGTACGCTCTCTTGGTGAAATACTGGAGCTCAAGAATGTCCAGCGGGAATTCGTCAAACAGGAAAATGTCACGCTGGTGGTTCGCCCTGAGATGGTCAGGATAAAAAAGACCGGCGAAATATATAGGGGAATCATCCGCAGAGCTGTATATCTGGGAGATGTGATCGAATATGATGTTGAGGTCAAGGGGCAATTGATCACTGGGTTGGAAGCGGACCCGTATGTGATGAAGCTTTTTCCTGAGGGTGAAGAAGTCACCGTAGGATTCGCTGAAGGATGCATTCAAGTTTTACCAGAAGAAGTTAACAATGCCTGATGTTGATGTACTAATGGTAGGCAATTTTGCCAAAGACAAGATCATTATTGATGGGGAAGAAGAGATCGCTTCCGGCGGGGGTGTATATTTTGGTAGTGTAGTGGTCAAGCGGCTGGGGCACAGCGTTGCGGTCGCCACCCGTCTGCATCCAGACGACTTCTTTCGTCTAGATGAATTAAAGAATGAGGAAATCGATCTCTATCCAACTCCTGCTGAAAGTACATCCGGCATCGCCAACTACTACCAATCATTCGATATGGAACAACGAATATGTAAGCCGATTGGATTCGGCGGTAAGTTTCAATTAGCAGACATCCCTGATGTTCACCCCAAAGTGATCATGATCACACCACTTTACGCCGGCGAAGTTGATCTAGAGTTATTGATCGAACTCTCAAAACGAGCACCTATTGCACTCGATATTCAAGGATTTATCCGCGTTCCCGTGGAGACCGGACTGGAATTTCGGCCATGGAAGGATATTGAGCAAGGATTAAAATACATTAAATATCTGAAAGTGGATAAAGCGGAGGCACAATTTCTCACCGGAAAAGATAATCTCAAAGAAGCTGCGTATAAATTATTCTCGATGGGTCCGCAGGAATTGATTATGACGGAATCTCCGGGAATTACAGTTTTTGCCAATAATGAGTTCGTTCACGCTCCTTTTAATCCACGATCATTAGCAGGTAGAACAGGCAGAGGTGATACGTGTTTCGCGACCTATGTAACCAAACGGTTGGATGCAAACCCGGAGATCGCATGCAAATGGGCTGGCGTGATCACCTCCATAAAACAGGAAACACCAGGTCCCTGGAAAGGCACAATTCAAGAAGTCGAAACTATATTTGTATAGCAGTTTCTTGTTTCCATACATACAAAAATGAGGAATTTATAGTCCTCCCCCCTACCTGAAATACAAATTTATTTTAAGAAAATTCCGCTGCAGCGGAATTTTCTTAAATCCAGTTATGATATATCATTTTATGCTTTATTGTTAATATAACTTGCATATAATATTTATTTGTAGTATTATTTACAAATGTAAGTATATTTTCATAATTATAACATTTGCAAGTTTTGAGAAAATTCTTCAACAACATCGTTCTATATTATTAATCGGTATGGAATAGCAAGTACATTATTAAAAATATTAGCCAAGGAGAAGTAGTTAATGAACGCTGAAATCAAAGCTATATTCTTAGACGTCGGAAACACATTGCGGATTGTAATTGAAGATGCAGATTTCCAGGAAGAAGCAATTCAGCAACTCTTTGTCCTCACTGGAGCCAAGGGTGACGCACATTCTTTTTGCAATCTTCTGGAGGAGCGCTATAAAGATTACCGGAAATCTGTGAAAAAGAATCTCAAAGAGGCTTCTGAAAAAGAATTGTGGACAAAACACATGCTTCCGGATTTTCCGTCAGAAAAAATAGGTCCACTCTCAGGAAAACTGACTCGTCTTTGGAGAGACCGCGACGGTAGAAGAATCCCCCGCCCTGATGTCAAGGAAGTCATCATTGAATTGTCCCGTAGAGGTTATATCCTGGGACTTATTGCAAACACCATCACAGAAACTGAGATCCCTGATTGGATGGAAGACGATGATGTTGCAAAATATTTCAAGAGTGTTATCTTGTCATCCAAAGTTGGTATACGCAAACCTGATCCTGAAATCTATTGGTTGGCCGCAAACGAAGTTGGTGTCGAGCCAAAATATTGCGCTTATGTGGGAGATAATCCCGTTAGAGATGTCGAAGGCACACGAGCAGCGGGGTATGGGATGATGATCCTGTTTGAGGAACCGGCAACTTTGGCGAAGGAACCACCCACGGGTGAATTCATCCCGGATCATTCTATTAAATCCTGCAGCGAACTCTTAGACTATTTTTCCTGAACTTAGCCAGCAAGACAATCAAATCTCATGACACATGACATTCAAGCGATTTTTCTTGATGTTGGTAATACATTACGGATATTGTTGAAAGACGAGCAACACCAAACAGCTGCCCGCCACGAGATCGTAAGATTGGTCGGCACTGATAATTCTCCTGAAGAATTCTGCGCGGATTTGGATGTGCGATACAAAGTGTATCGTAAATGGGCGTTCGAAAATCTATGTGAAGCCTCGGAATTTGAACTATGGACTCGATGGTTATTATCTGATTATCCATCCGAAAAAATTGGTCCAATTGCGAGTGAATTAACCTTCCAATATCGTCAGTCCATGGGGAGAAGAGTGGTTGCTGACGGTGGCCGAGAAGTGATCGAAAAACTTTTCAACCGTGGATATATACTCGGGATAATCAGCAACGTCATTACAGCCAAGGAAATTCCTGATTGGCTAAAGGAAGATGGTCTTAGTAAGTACTTTAAGTCCGTAGTTCTATCTTCTGTTTTCGGCAAAAGAAAGCCTGCTCCCGAAATTTATCTCGAAGCAGCCCGAATCGCTCAAGTTGAGCCAAAACATTGCGTTTATGTTGGCGATAATCTTAAAAGAGATGTCGTGGGCTCCCGGCAAGCTGGTTATGGCATGGTCATTATTATGCAAGAAACGGATGAGTTTGATACCAACCTTGAACCCGAAAACAAACCTGATCTTATCATTAGGAAATTACGAGATTTGATTGATATTTTTTCCGAAAAATAACAATCTTCTTTTGGAAGCTGAAATCTGGAGATAATAATGGCAAATATTTCCATCAAAGGAGTAGAAAAACTATCCGAAGCAGTTCGTCAGGCTTACGAATCTGGCCAGGAGGATTACTACCTTGAGCCAATACTACTCGAGGATTCAGAACACAAACCAATTGGACGGATTCAGGATGGTGACTCGGTAGTATTTTGTTGCCGGCGCGGTGAACGTGAGATACAGTTAACAGAAGCATTTACAGACCATAATTTCACGCGGTTTCCACGCCCAAAACTGGATGATCTCTTTTTTGCAATTCTCACTTTATATCATGAAAAATTTATAGATCTGAAGGTAGCGTTTGCCCCTGTAAAAATTCAGAGCACACTAGGCGAAATTGTCAGCAAGGCAAAACATTCTCAATTACGTGTTTCGGAATCTGAAAAATTTGCCCATGTTACCTTTTTCTTCAACGGTGGAAATAACCAAGTATATGATGGTGAAATTGATGTACGAATCCCTTCACCTAAAGGAATTCCATTTGACCAGGTACCTGAACTTTGCCTCGATGAAGTATCACGCGAAGTGATGCATGGCATAACTCAAGGATTTGATCTCATTGTAACGAATTTCGCTAACGGCGACGTGATTGGACACACAGATAATAATTTCGCTAAAGTAAAATGCGCAGAATACATTGATAAATACCTTCAGCTAGTTGTCAGTTATGCAAGGGAAAAGGGTTATCTCGTAATGGTTACAGCCGACCACGGCAACCTGGAAGTAATGATTACAGAGGATGGTACGCCGCATGTCGCACATACTACCAACCTGGTTCCATTTCTTGTGTTGGATCCCAAGATCAAAATAACTGATGGCACCCTTGCAAATATCGCCCCAACCATCCTAGCTGCGTTAAATGTTCCTGTCCCGGAAGAAATGAATGAAAAAAATTTGTTCGTTCAAACTGAATCAATTGGAAGTCGGAAGATATTATTAGTTATTTTGGATGGCTGGGGTAGTGGAAAACCTGATGATTCTAATCCTATTTATCTTGCCAGTACCCCATACTGGGATCACCTCTTAGAAACCTATCCCCATTCACAATTAAAGGCTTCAGGGGAATTTGTGGGATTAAAACCAGGCAAGGCGGGTAATTCAGAAGCAGGACACATGAATATTGGTGCAGGCAGGATCATTCCTCAGGATGATGTTCGGCTGGATCTTGCCATCACTGATGGCTCTTTCTATGAGAATCCTGTGATACTTGAAGCCATTCAGCATGCAAAATCTCAGAAAAGACCGATGCACCTGATTGGCTTGCTCACTGAGAAAAGTTCTCATGGGTCGATCGATTATCCCTTGGCGATATTGAAAATTGCAAAAGAACATAATATTGACAGTGTATATATACATATGATCTTAGATGGTAGAAGCACTGAACCGGGAAGCGCACCAGCTTTGCTGAATTTGTTTGATGAAAAGATAAAGCATATCGGAGTTGGCGCCATAGTAACTTGCATCGGACGAGGATACGCTCTTGATCGTGATAGTAATTATCATAAAACTCAAAAAACGTTTGATGCGTTTGTTTCGGGCATAGGAACACGAATAACGATTTGATTTCGGTAAAACTCATGGAAAAAGAGCTAATCAGCCAACTTTCGTATCAATCAAGTTCGAAAATTGTCATGCTTGTAATGGATGGCTTAGGTGGATTGCCAGGAACAGCGGAAGGTAAAACAGAATTAGAGGCAGCAAATTCTCCCAATATGGATAAATTGGCTGAAAAATCAGCTTTGGGATTGTCAGTTCCTGTTCGTACAGGAATTACAACTGGAAGCGGACCCGGGCATCTAGGAATATTTGGATACGATCCAATTAAGTATGAAATTGGACGCGGCGCACTTGAAGCACTTGGCGTAGATTTCGATCTAAAAATGGAAGATGTCGCTGCTCGTGGGAATTTTTGCTCTGTAGATAAAAACGGCATCATCACTGATAGGCGTGCGGGGAGAATTCCTACAGAAACAGCTATCGATTTGATTGATATATTATCTGAGATCAAAATAGATGATTATCAGTTTTTCGTTTTACCAGTAAAAGAACACCGTTTCGCATTTGTTATTCGTGGTGATGGATTATCTGACCAGATAGCAGGAACAGACCCATTAGTGGTAGGTGAAAAGCCGCTAAAGCCGCGCACCCTCCATGCAAAAGCGAAACTTACAGCCGAGCTTATAGAAGAGTATATTTTCAAAGCGAGAAGACTTCTTTCGAGTCAATTTCCTGCAAATATGCTTTTACTTCGTGGATTCGCTCAACTGCCTAAGGTACCCTCATTCCAAGAGAAATACCATTTGAACCCCGCTTCGATCGCCGTCAATGGCATGTATCGAGGTGTCTCCAGGCTCGTCGGTATGGAAATTCTCGATGTTGGGGGTAAAACTATTCGTGATGAATTCATCACACTCACAAAATTTTGGAGGAATTTCGATTTTTTTTATGTTCATATTAAACAAACGGATACCTTCGGTGAAGAAGGCGATTTTGAAGCAAAAGTACAAATTATCGAAGAAGTGGATAGCTTGTTACCTGAAATGTTGGATTTGAATCCTGATGTCGTCATCATCACCGGCGATCATTCTTCTCCTGCATCTATGAAATCTCACAGTTGGCATCCCGTCCCGACATTGTTGTATTCTAAGTATGTTCGCCCAGATAATCGTTCAAGTTTTTGCGAGACGTCATGTTCTTATGGAAGCCTGGGAATAATCCCAGCAAAAAAGATCATGCATTTAGCTCTAGCAAATGCACAAAAACTAAGCAAATTTGGCGCCTAATTATTTTATAGAGGAAGACTAATGGCAAATCATATAAATATTCCTGACATTGACTTTTCCAACCAACTTTATTCAATTATGCAAGAAATTAACCCTGGTATCGTATTGATGGAGCCATATGAGTTTTTGTATTCTCTTAATAACGTCACTCCTTCAACGGGTTGGCATACAGTTACTCCCGAATCCACCCGGGCAATAGAAAAAATGATTATTGATCGTAAATTCTACGATAGTATTAAAATCAAAGAGGAGATTAGAGGAAAAATCCAGCTTGATACAAATATTCTCCAATTAACACAGCAATTATTCGTAGGATTGGTCATTGGAGATTATTCAACAAAGTGGGCAAATGAACATTTTTATTTTGATATTCGCAGCTTCATATTTTTTCATAAAACACCCTATTTTGAACAAAATATCATAGGTTATCTAGGCGGGAAACCATATCAAACATTTGATAAAAAACAGGCAGGGTTTGAAACTTTTCAGGAAATTGGATATCAGGTGTTTAAAGAAGCCAACCATGATGTTGACAATGCATTTATTGCCATGGTTCACCATTATGTGAATAAACATAAAAAAACACTTCTTATTGCCATAGCAGGTCCTACGGCCGCTGGTAAGACAGAAATAGTAGAGAGATTGTCAGTAAGTTTTACGGACAATCATGTCAAAATAACTTCAATAGAGCTGGATAATTTCTTGACTGATCGAGATTATCGTGAAGAAAAAGGTATTTTTACTCAGGGAAAAGAAGCATTGCACTTTGACCTTTTGATCAGGTGTTTAAACGATATTTCCGTCGGAAAGAAAATACAAATCCCCAGGTATGATTTTGTTGATGCAACATCGAGCCACGACCTGCAGGGGAACTTAAAACCAGATGGTAACCCAATCGAGATAGAACCGGCGAATATTATTTTCATAGAAGGCAATTTCCCATTCTTATTGAGAGAGATCTCTTCTGTCATAGATCTAAAGATCGTCTATTTAACTGACGATCATGTTAGATTGAAGAGGAAGTGGCGACGGGATATTGATTACCGTAAAAAGTATGAACCCACCTATTTCCGAAATCGTTTTTTCAAGGATCAATTCATCATGGCTGAGATTGCATACCGACCTCAAATGCTTCTTTGTGATATTGTAGTCGATACTACCGGCGCAGCATTATGGATCACACCAGAATTACAAACTGCCTTAGAATAATCTACTCCATGCCTTAAACGATGATCCTACCTCCTGCGTTTAAATCTAAGAAATTCCGTTTGTACTGGTTTGGACATCTAATATCTTTTGCCGGTTCTCAAATGCAATTATGGGCAATTTACTGGCATTTGCGCACGCTCTCAGATCAACCAATGGTCATCAGTGGTATTGGTTTAGCAAGATTCTTTCCAATTATCTTGCTATCCTTATTTGCCGGTTTGGCCGCCGATCATGTCAATCGCCGAAAATTGACCATTTTAACGCAATGTGCATTGGGCATTGTTGCCATGGTATTAGGATTGGTGACTGCCTGGAGTGTAGTTACGATCTGGTTAATTTTTGGCATTATGATCGTTCAATCAATAGCTGTTGCTTTCGATGTCCCAGCCAGGCAGGCATTAATTCCTTCACTAGTTCCACGCGAGGATCTGGCAAATGCCTATAGCCTGACTTCAATTGCGTCTAAAGTTGGTGGGATTCTCGGTCCTGGAATTTCTGGTCTCATCATTGGCTATTTTGGACTCGAATGGGCATACTGGATCAACGCTCTATCTTATCTAGCCGTAATTTTCTCATTATCAGCAATGGGGGATATTCCTGGTACCATTAATTCAGGCAAGGTCACAATTAAAAACTCACTAGCAGAAATAAGAGAAGGAATAGAGTTTATTAAGAACTCTCCCATCATCCTATCCTCCATGCTGCTGGATTTTTTTGGCACCTTCTTTTCATCAGCTAATACGTTGTTGCCTTTTATAGCAATTGATGTCCTCCATGTCGGCCCGATCCCTTATGGATGGTTGTCTGCTTCTCAATCGATAGGGACGTTAATCATCGGTGTATATATCTCACAAAAAAATATTTTGCACAGGCAGGGATTAACTATTGCGGTTTCAGTAATTCTTTTTGGTGTAGCAACCATAATTTTTGGCCTATCCAAATCCTTCTCGTTAACTATGGCGGCGCTAATACTCATTGGTCTATTCGATGGGCTAAGTACGATCATCAGGAATACGCTGAGGCAGCTGCTTACACCCGACAACATGCGTGGCAGGATGATGAGTATCACTCAGATATTTTTCAAAGGCGGTCCTCAGTTGGGTGAAGTGGAATCAGGATTGATTGCACAAATTTTTAGCCCTGCAGTCGCCATCATTTCAGGTGGAGTGGGATGTATTCTCGCAACAATTTTAGTAATCAAAAAGTTTCCCCAATTGATACTCTATAACGGAGACGAAAATATTGTTGAATAAATCGAGCTGCTCCTTAAAAATAACTATGTAGACGATTTCTGTTCTGATTACCAAACTCGATTTAACTTGCATATATTATTATTTTGTTGTAAGATACTACAAATGTAAGTTTATTTTCATAATAGATAAGAATGCAAGTTTAGTTCATGTTTTAACCGCACACCGGGAGAGAATTCATGGCTAGTATGTCTCAATTGAAAGTAATCGATATCAGTCAAATAATCGGGGAATCCTATAAAGATCTAACAAAAAGTGAAAAGAAAATTGCTAAATTCCTAAACAAATATCAGGATGAAGCGGCGTTCCTCTCAGCAGGGGAAATTGCCCAGAAACTGGATTTGAGTGAAGCTACATTGGTCAGATTTGCAAGGACTTTTGGATTCGACAGCTATCCAGCCATGCGAAATGTGCTGCAAAATAATTTTCGGCATAGGGTTACCCACTCCAATCGTCTTCGCAGCAGATTGAGTGAATTGCGTGAATCCGGAGAGATTTTCGATCGCCTTGTAACTTCAGAAATTGACTATCTGACAGAAGCGCTTCAGACTGTAGATCATGATGCATTGGACGCAGCCGTTGAGCTTATGCGAACCCGCACACGGGTATTTGTCTTTGGTTTAGGTCCATCTATGTCTTTGGTTGACCTCCTCCAAATTAGGTTAACGCGGTCTGCCAGGCATGTCATTCCATTAATTACTGCTGGCCGTGAGATGCTTGAACCGTTACTCCTCATGAACAAAAATGACCTGTTAATTGCTTTTGGTTTTTATAACCTGACGCCCAACTTACAGATGGCGCTTGAACACGCCAACAATAACCATACTCCGGTGATTTTAGTTACAGATACGCTTGGCCCGCTTGTAAAAGATCAGGTCACTGTTACTCTTTCCGCCCGCCGGGGACCGGTCTCTGCTTATCATTCCCTTACAGTACCAATGACTATCATCAACGCATTGTTGCTTATGCTCAGCCAGGTGGACGAAGAACATGTAATGCCAAATCTGGATCGTTTAGATGAATACCGCGAACGCCAAATAGCATTATTACAAAATTCTGATCGAAATGAAAAATAGTCAGGATATTTCTAAATAACAGTATTTTCGAGTAATTATTGTCAGAGATGACAACAACCGAGAAAAGGAGAAGTTACTAGCCAAAATTTGAATTGATCTAAACTGGTATTCTAATTCTACAGAAAATTTTTAGTAATATTTGGTAGACGTGTGTAAAACAAGGAGAGAATGGATGTCTCTGCGCATGAATTCACCACAATCGACCACTGAAAAGCGGATGGCTGATCTTCGCCGGATTTTCCGCTGGCTTTCCAGCCCGCATGTTGTCCTTTCTTTAATCATGCTGGCGGTAATGTTTTATATGGTCCTGATTCCGCTATACCGGATGCTTGCTACGACGTTCACAGTATCAGACAGCGATCTCAGGGTGCTTAAAGATGCTGAAATCGGAGATTTTACCTGGTATCACTGGCTGAGAATGCTGACCAGTAAAATCGCGGTCATCATGACCTTTGAGCCCCTTATGCACTCACTAACGATCTCGCTTGGCGCAACCTTACTTTCATTAGTCATAGGTGGATTAATGGCCTGGTTGGTGGTACGAACAGATGTACCAGGAAAAGGAATCATTAACCTTTTAGCCACAGTCCCTTATATCATGCCATCCTGGACAATTGCCATGGCCTGGAAAGTTTTGTTCAAGAATGCACTTTCAGGAGGAACGCCAGGATTATTAGAGTTTATAACACAATCTCCAACACCTAATTGGTTAGCTTATGGTCCAGTTCCAATTATTATTAGCAGTGCGCTGCACTATTACACATTCTTTTTCCTCTTTGTTGCAGCTGCCCTTCTTTCCATCGATTCTTCACTGGAAGAAGCTGGTGAACTGGCGGGCGCCGGTCGCTGGCGAATCATGCGAAAAATTACTTTCCCTCTAGTTATCCCAGCCATTGCATCAGGCTTTATTATGACATTCTCAAAAACGATGGGGACCTTTGGAGGTCCTAATGTACTGGGTGTCCCTGTCCAATACTATACCTTATCTACTATGCTTCGGTCGAATACCACAATAGGAAACTATGGCGATGCTTTTGTCTTGGCCATTGTTCTCATACTTTTCGCAATGACCACTGTTATGCTCAACCAGAAGCTGGTAGGAACCAGAAAGAGTTATGAGACAATAGGCGGCCGCGGGTTTATGGCTCAAAAAACAAAGTTGCGAAATTATAGGGGATTGTTAACCGTTTTTGTCGTTATTTTCCAGTTTATCATAGCAGTGCTGCCCCTATCATTGCTGATATGGAGTTCCTTAATGCTGCGCACAGGAGATTACAGCTTTAGTAATCTGACTCTGGCACATTGGATCGGGAAAGGAGAAATGACGATTAATAGTGGAGAGCCGGGTGTGCTGCTCAACCCCAAGATCTATTTAGGGGCTTGGAACTCAATCAGGTTGTCATTGTTTACGGCATTATTCACTGCTCTTTTCGGTGTAATCCTGGGCTATGCCATTGTCAAAGGGCGCGGAACACGCCTATCGAAAATTGTTGAGCAATTAGCGTTTATCCCATACGTAATCCCAGGCATAGCTTTTGGCGCTGTATATATATCCATGTTCACCAAACCAGTTGGTCCAATACCTCCGTTATATGGGACATTCGCGTTATTGGTTGTCGTATCCGTCGCAAAGCATATTCCTTATTCGTCCAGGAGTGGTGTCTCTGCGATGCTCCAGGTTGGCAGAGAGCTAGAGGAAGCCGCATCCATCGCTGGGGCCAATTCCTGGCACCGCTTTAAAAAGATCATCTTTCCGCTTACGAGCACTGGTTTTGTGTCCGGGTTCTTGATGACATTCATAACAACCATGCGCGAATTGTCTCTGATCATTCTACTGGTGACTCCAACTACCGCAGTCTTATCGAGTATGACCATGCGTTACATTGAAAACGGAAATGAGCAACAGGCCAATGCTGTGATTTTGATCTTAATCGCATTAGTACTTACCGGAAACTTTATCATCAGCCGATTTAAAGGCGGCAGCCTTAAAAAAGGTCTGGGAATGTAATGAGAGGAAATAATGGATACAACGATCACAATTAATAATCTCACCAAACGTTTTGGTAATGTTATTGCTGTAAATGACGTAAGCCTTACTATTGAACCCAGAACCTTTTTGACACTGCTCGGTCCATCTGGATGTGGAAAAACTACTCTCTTGCGTTGTATTTCCGGCCTAGAGGATCCAGATGAGGGTGAAATATACATAGGGAATCAGCTTGTATTTTCACATGTAAAAGGTATTTCAATCGCACCGGGAAAACGAGATCTGGGTTTAGTATTTCAGAATTACGCTCTTTGGCCACATATGAACGTTTATAAGAATATGACATTCGCACTCGAGATCCAAAAACTTTCAAAAGAGGATATGGATAAGAGGGTAAAAGAATCATTGGCTGAAGTGCAAATGTCTGGTTATGAAGACCGTTATCCACGCGAAATGAGCGGTGGTCAGCAACAACGAATTGCCCTTGCCCGTATGCTTGCTTATCGCCCAAGCGTCTTCCTGATGGATGAGCCACTATCCAACCTGGATGCCAGACTCCGCATGGATATGCGCACTGAGCTAAAAAGGCTTCACCACATCTCAACTGCAACGACGATCTATGTAACACACGATCAGGTGGAAGCCATGACGATGTCAACCAACATTGCCGTAATGAAGGAGGGTGTTATCCAGCAAATGGATACACCTGATCAGGTTTATCATTTTCCAGCCAACTTGTTCGTGGCAGATTTTATTGGCAACCCAAAGGTCAATTTGATGCCGGGATGGGTTACATCGAAGAACCTGGTCGATGTTGGTAAATTCAATGTTCCTGTCAATACTGGAAACCAAAATGGAGAAGTAGTTGTCGGTATTCGACCTGAGGATATAAACGTATCTCTAGAACCTATAGAAGGCGGAGTTGAATTCCAAGCCTATTCAGTACTCCCTTCCGGCGCAGAAACAACCATCATTGCAAGGCTCGGCGACACTGAACTTACAGTTAAAGAGATGGGTGTAAGCAAAATGAAAATGGATCAAAAGATATGGTTGACTTTCAACATAGATGCGATCAATCTCTATGATAAAACCACCGGCATCCTTGTCAATGTATAGGCATCGGAAATTGTAATTAATGCAATATGTCTTTCCAGTTGGTACTGAAAGGAGGTTGATGATTTATTGAAAATTCGTTTTTGTAATATGCCAAGTTCGTTCATTTCCTATTCAAATATGGAGGAAGAAAGATGAAATCTTTTGGAAAGCTTATAACACTTGTTATTCTTGTCAGCTTCCTGGCAGCTTGCGCAACCGCACCAGCAGTTGAAGCACCCGCCGTCGAAGCACCTGCTGTAGAAGCACCTGCCGCCGAAGCACCTGCAGCTGAAGCACCTGCTGCAGAAGCTCCAATGACCCCACAGGAAGAATGGCTCAAAGCCAACTACCTGGGTCAATATGATACAGGCGAACAGGATTGGGATGCCATCGAAGCCGCAGCAAATACTGAAGGTGAACTGTTAGTTTATGCCAACAGCTCCAAAGTAGAAAAAGCTGCCGAAAAATTTATGGAAGCGTATCCTGGGATCAAAGTTCAGGCGTTCGATCTGGGTGGTGATGATGTTCTCTCTAAAACACTTGAAGAACAAAAAGCTGGCGCCTTCACCGGCGATGTCTGGTTTAGCTCCGGCGGCGCTGAACTGGTAGGAAATGTTCTGCCAAAGGGTTATGTCGTTCGCTTCATTCCCAACAGCATCGAAGGATTAATTACAGAAGAATATACCAAACCTCTGCTGATGAGCCGATTAGGAACCAGTGTTTGGGCATACAATTCCGAATTAAATGATACCTGCCCAATTTCCAACGTCTGGGAACTTACTGAACCCGAGTGGAAAAGCAAAGTCTTTGTTGAGGATCCACTCAATGATGCATCCACCCTAAGTAAACTGATCACATTTGCATCCCATCCAGAAGAGATGAAGGCTGCCTATGTCGAATACTTCGGTTCTGAGCCTGTCTTGGATGATGATACTCCTGATGCCGGCTGGTTATGGCTTAAACGGTTTGCGCAAAATGGACCTATCCCACAACCAGGTGGGGATGAAGTTGATTCTGCTTTCGCTACTCCAGGAATGACAGAAAGCTACCTTGCATTTACTTCTTACTCCAATATGGCTGATGTGATGGAAGGCGTTCTTGCGTTCGAACCATGCTGGGGTCTATCACCAAAGATTGGTATTCAGAGCCAAAGCTACCTGGGCATCTTAAATCAGGCCCCTCACCCCAATGCCGCAAAACTGTGGGTCAAATTCATCGTTGGACCTGATGGACGTGACCCCTGGGCAAAATTCGGAACTTACTTCACAGATTCGACCTACGAAGTTCCTGATGGTCAAAAACCATTGGAAGAAATGATGGGCGTGACCTGGTTTATCGATGAGCAATATGCTTATGATAATATGATACAGGCACGCGACTTTTACCTGTTGAACCTGGGTAAATAAATTTTTCGAGGCTATTCAAATAATATCAGGCGCCTCGCGGCGCCTGATATTGTAAAGGAATTGATTTCATGAGTATCCAGGCTGTCTTTTTTGATATGGGCGGAACTATTGAGACATTTCAGTATAATCAGGAAATGCGCTTGAAGGCTACTCCTATGTTATACGAATTACTCATATCCAGGGGGATAAGCCTCAACCTGGAAAATGATGAATTTCTTAAACTACTAACTGATGGGTTGGAACGATATCATAAATGGGCGATAGACACATTCATTGAATTGCCTTCTGCCCAGGTATGGAAAGAATATATCCTCTATGGTTACCCTCAGTTCTTCTCAATCCTTGATGATATCGGCGAGGAACTGATGTATTGGGTGGATATGAATTTCTACGAAAGAACCCTTAGGCCGGAAATGCCAGCTGTTCTTGAGCAGATTAAAATGATGGGTTTAACCATTGGATTAATTAGTAATATTAATAGCCTTGGACAGGTCCCCGATAATCTAAAAAAATATGGCATTTACCAATATTTTGATACGGTTGTCACATCCTCCCAATACAGAAGAAGAAAACCAGATCCCTCAATTTTTCACAGAGCTGCTTTCCTCGCAAAAGTTCCAACTTCCAACTGCGTTTATGTTGGGGATCGCATATTGAGAGATATCAATGGGGCCCGCAGAGCTGGTTACGCTCTTGCCATACAAATAATACACGATTTTGAGCATGGTGAAAAAGAAGAGGGCTCTCAGCCAGATGCTGTGATTTCATCCATGGATGAATTAATTCCACTCATCCAAAATGCTTTGCAAGCCCCTAATCGACATACTTTGAATCTAAAAATCAAAGCAATTTTATTCGACGCCGGCGATATCTTGTATTACCGCCCCAGGCGTGGAATTCACTTCAAAGAGTTTTTAGAGAAGTATGGAATTATCATCAACGGAAATTATGACAAACCCCGTGAACTTAAACAATTAGCTTATGAAGGTAATATCAGCAGAGAAGGTTATTTTCGAGAGTTACTCCGATGTTATGGTGTAACAGATCCAATGATCATTGACGAAGGTACAAAAATCTTGGTTCAGGCGGATGATGATGTCGTTTTCTTTGATGGCGTTCATGAAACCCTGAGATTGTTAAAAAAACAGGGTTATTTCCTGGGGATCATTACCGATTCTGCAGTACCTGTATATTTAAAATTATCCTGGTTTAAGAAAGGCGGATTCGAGGACGTTTGGGATTCATACATTTCTTCACAGGAAGTTGGCGTTCAAAAGCCAGATCCAAAAATCTATAAGGCTGCCCTGGATCAATTAGGGTTATTTCCTCACCAAGCTGTCTTCGTTGGTCATAGCCCGGAGGAGTTGGATGGTGCAACTGAGATCGGAATGGGTACAATTGCCTTCAATCAAGACCAAGGCGCGATTGCTGATTTTTATGTTGATAAATTCTCAGACATCCCGGTATGCGCGGCAAATTTCACCAAGGTGTTAGTCAAATAATATGACAAATAATATAGGTATTACCACAATTTTGTTCGACGTCGGTCGAACTATCCGAATTTCTGTCCGAAACCAAGATAAACAAATCTATTGGGCAAACAAGATACTTGCATTAACAGGTCTCGATTGGACTTCTGAAGAATTGATGCAAAATCTTACAGACCGATCTCTTGCATATAAAAAATGGGGTGAAGAAAACCTGGATGAGTTGGAAGAAAATGAGCTCTGGAAATTGTGGCTTTTACCGGAATTCTCTGATCAATTGACGCCCTCTATTTCCAGATTACTCACCCGCTACTCCAGGAAAGCCATCGGCGATGGAGTCTTACTACCCAATGCTTCTGAAGTCATCCAGGAATTATTCAGCCGCGGTTATCGATTAGGAATTGTGAGCAACACCATCAGCTCTGAACAAACCCCGGATTTTATTAAGAATAAAGGACTGGCCAAGTACTTTGAGACTGTCGTTCTCTCATGCACATTTGGAAAAAGAAAACCGCATCCGTCCATATTTCATGCAGCCACAGACTGGATGAATGTTAATCCCGCCAACTGTGCCTATGTCGGCGATCAAATCGATAGAGATATATTCGGTAGTAAGAATGCGGGTTTCGGGCTGGCCATTCTCATTGATCATTTTAATAGCAAGCCTGTGGTGCAATCTGATCAAAAAATAAAACCTGATTACACGATAAAAGATCTACGAGAGCTGTTGACTATCTTTCCGACCATTCTACCTGTCTGGTAAAAATGGGAAGAATTTTTCCAAGCCAATTAATAAACCTGTATGGAACGTTGCAATATCGACAATGTGGAGTTATGAAAATAAACTGGGTATCGATGAATTGATAGGTAATTTACCCCAGATGGAGCTGGCGGGCATTGAACTGAATCACAGCATCAGCACACAAGACCTTCACAAATTGGACCTGCGGGGAGCTCCTATTTGGAGCATCCATGAACCCTGCCCGGCTGATGTTTCCATGAGCGAGCTAAGGAAAAAAGATTGGCTCATTTCCTCGGTCAATGAAGAATATCGAAAACAGGGTGTAAGGATGGCGATGAGGAGCATTGACCTGGCTCATAACCTGGGCGCACAACAAATCGTAGTTCACCCCGGAGAAATAGTTACGCCTAACCACCTGGAAAAAAAGCTCAGGCAACTTTTTGATATCGGTAAAAAGGGGATGCGTGAGTACCAGGTTGTAATGGATCAAATGATATCCGAAAGGTCTGAGAATATCGACAAACACTTATCGGCTGTTGAAAAAAGCCTACAAGATTTGTTACACTACTCTTGTAAGACTGGAATCAAGATATCGCTGGAAAATCGATATCACTACATGGATATACCATCACCTGAAGAAATGTCAAGATTATTAGCCTTAGCAGATGATTCCAGGATTGGTATGCAATATGACATCGGCCATGCCGTTACACTGGATGCATTGGGGTTTTATCCCTGGATGGAATGGCTGGAGCGGTTTGGGACATCGCCTGTTTGGGCTGCACTTACATGATGTCCAAGGTGTGATCGACCACTTCGCACCGGGTTTGGGAGACATTGATTATTCGAAAGTCGCCCAGTTTGTACCCGAATCTGCTCAAAGAATGTTGGAAGTCCGTGGAGAAAATTCACTTGCTCAAATTCAACAATGGATTGAATCTCTTATCTAAAGCGCATCTCGTACAGTAGAATTTAATTAATTTCCCTTATAGGAGAAGAACAATATGAAAACCTTCTAAAAAAGCGCCAAAATATATTTCTTACACTTTTGCACAATCAAGCTGAAGCAACACTTGGCGGGTTGGAAGCGCTCCAAAGTTATATGAAAAACCCCAATTCCAATACCTCCGGATTGGTGAAAACAAAAGAAAAGGAAGCGGATGAATACCGGCGTATTTTAATTTTCGAATTGAACAAAACTTTTATCACCCCGATAGATAGAGAAGATATCTTTGCTCTCTCCAGATCAATAGATGATGTGTTGGATTATGCCTACAGCACCGTGACCGAAATGGAATTGCTAAAAGTAAAGCCGACATCCTTTATGGTAAGGATTGCTTCCTTACTTTATGATTTAGCTAACGAAATACTTTTAGCCGTTGATCGGCTGCAGGACCATCCTGGTGTTGCCAGCGAGCATGCCCAGAGGGCAAAAGCATTGGAAAATAAGATTGAAGGCGTTTATCGGGAAGCACTTGCCGAATTATTTAGCGGTGCTGAAGATATTAAACATGTTATGAAAATATTAAAAACCAGGGAGGTTTATCGCCATTTGAGTAATGCTGCCGACAGAGGTGATGAAGCCGCAAATGTGATTGCCGATATTGTTGTGAAAATCACATAGGAGCATGTATGGAGACTGCTTTGATCATCCTAATAATCCTGGCGTTGGCATTCGATTTCTTGAATGGAGTACACGATTCCAGCAATATTGTTGCAACGATGATATCCTCGCGCGCTTTGTCACCAAAAGTTGCACTAACTATTACGGCATTAGCCCATTTTGTTGGGCCATTTATCTTTGGAGTGGCTGTAGCTAAAACAATTGGCGATGAAATTGTCCAATCTGGCCATATCAGCATTGGTATGATCATTTCTGCTTTGCTAGGTGCAATCATTTGGAACTTGCTCACCTGGTGGCTGGGTATGCCTAGCAGTTCTTCTCATGCTTTGATTGGTGGATTATTGGGGCGGTAGTTATAGGAGCCGGGTGGCAGGTAATAAAACTAGGAGGTATTGAAAAAGTCCTTATCGCTTTGTTTTTATCTCCCATTGTTGGCTTTGGTTTTGGATGGATTATTACCAGAATTGTTTACCTTCTTAGTTGGAAGGCTTCTCCCAAAATAAATTGGGTTTTTAAGAAATCACAAATTTTTACCTCCATTGCGTTAGCGCTAAGCCATGGAACAAATGATGCCCAAAAAACGATGGGAATTATCACATTAGGTTTAGTCACAGGTGGTTACCTTGAAAAGTTTCACTGTCCCAATCTGGGTCATCGTGCTTTGTGCAGCCATGATCGCGTTAGGTACCGCAGTCGGCGGTTGGCGATTAATTAGGACGCTAGGTGCAAAATTCTATAAAATCCGCCCGGTGGACGGTTTTTCATCCCAAGTGACATCTGCAGCGGTAATTTTAGGCGCCTCGCTTGTCGGTGGACCAGTTTCGACAACTCAAGTAGTAAGTACTACAATCATGGGTGTTGGAGCAGCAGACCGAATCAACAAAGTCCGTTGGGGAGTGGCTGGTGAGATAGCCATGGCTTGGCTATTAACCATTCCTGCTACAGCTTTGTTGTCAGCAGGCTTATATCTCGTTATTCGTTACATAGTCCATTGACACTAAATATATTCAACTCTATAAATGTCTACCCGAAATCTTCTGATTCGGGGTAATGTTATCAAATTGCATTTTTTAGATACGTCAAAATTTATTACTATGACCGTTACACTCATCCTAATAATCGCCCTTGCGCTGGGTTTCGACCTGCTGAATGGGATTCATGATTCAAGTAATATTGTCGCTACAATGATATCTTCAAGGGCAATATCACCAATATACGCTCTGGCGCTCACTGCCATAGCAGAATTTTCGGGTCCATTTATTTTTGGAGTAGCCGTTGCGAAGACCATCGGAGATGAAATCGTTCTACCTGGAACCATCAATCTCAATGTGCTTATCGCTGCATTGATTAGCGCTATTTTATGGAACTTGCTTACTTGGTGGTTGGGTTTTCCCAGTAGCTCATCGCATGCGCTTATTGGTGGTCTTGCCGGCGCTGTGATTGCAGCAGCCGGTTGGAATGCAATTAATCTAACAGGTTTCGAAAAAGTAATTATAGTCCTATTCACTTCACCTCTCATTGGTCTCACTGTCGGTTATATCCTTACCCAAATTATTTTTCGCTTTTCCTGGAAAGCTTCTCCAAAAATTAATTCACTGTTCAAGAAATTCCAAATTGTGACTGCCATTTCATTAGCGTTAAGCCATGGCGCAAATGATGCGCAAAAATCCATGGGGATCATCACGCTGGCTTTGGTCACAACTGGCCTATTAAAATCTTTCCAGGTACCTCTCTGGGTAATCATTGCCTGCGCGGGCATGATCGCCTTGGCACATCACTTGGGGGTTGGAAATTAATACGCACATTGGGATCCAAATTTTATAAAATTAAACCAGTGGATGCTTTTGTGCACAATTAACTGCAGCTTCTGTAATTATTGGCGCGTCTTTAATTGGTGGACCAGTATCAACAACACAAGTTGTGAGCACAGCGATTATGGGTGTTGGCGCTGCAGAAAGCGTTCAATAAAGTGCGATGGGGAGTGGCTGGCAATATTGCTACTGCCTGGCTGGTGACCATTCCTGCAACTGGTTTGGTTGGTGCAGGAATTTATTTGGTCATTTCCAATTCTATTTGTCTAAAATCAATTTATCAAGAATACAAGAAACTCTATGATTGAATATAACTCTTTTGATATTGTTTTTGTTGGAAATTACACAAAAGACACCATTATCACCCCTGCTGGAACGCGTTATGTGGATGGCGGCGGAATGAATTATGCTGGAAATGCAGCCGTTCGGTTAGGTGCGAAAACAGCAGTCATTACCCACATAGCAAAGGAAGATGATCATGTTTTGAATAAATTACGCGAGTCTGGTATTGCTTGTTTTCCAGTCTATTCAGAAAAGTCAACTGCTATTACTCTTGACTACCCCTCAAATGACCCTGATACGAGAAACATCTATGTCACAGCCCAGGCTGACTCCATTTTAGGTGTGGAGTTGGACCAATTGAATGCTGAATGGGTAGCCATCGGACCGTCCATTCGAGGTGAGGTCGGTTTGGAATTCATTAAATATGCCAAATCGAACGGGTACAAAATTGCACTTGATGTTCAGGGGTATATCAGGGTGCTCAAAGGTCAGAAACTTACTTACGAAATATGGGACGAAATGCTGGAAGCACTACCACTCATTGATATATTAAAAACGGATGCTGTTGAAGCAGAGTTCCTCACAGGAATGAAGGACATTCGTGAAGCTGCCCGTATTTTTCCAATATGGGAGCAAATGAAATCATATTGACTCATCGTGATGGTCTGCAAGTTTACGCTGATGGCAAATTTCACGATCGCGAGTTTCACTCCAAATCCTTGATCGGGAGATCCGGACGGGGAGATACATGTGTTGGATCTTATGTTGCCTCCCGGCTCACCAAAGAACCAGCTACAGCAGCTTCATGGTCGGCGGCTGTAACCAGCTTGAAAATGGAGAAAACCTGTCCCTACGACCGAACAACCTAACTGAATTAATGAATTTTATCCAGAAGTGGTACAACACTGGGTACAACCATCAAATTTAGAGGGAAAAAGCGGCCAGGAATTATCCGTCCGTTTATAGTAATTTGATACGTGAGTGGAATGAGGAAGGCGCCAACGCCTTCTGGTTGATGTATGCCGCTAACTACCTCTTCCGTTGTGGAGAAATCCGCTGGGCGTTGGACCCAATTTTGCTGTCATCAAGAACACAAGCAGAATCACCCACCAATACGATCAGCGATTTTGAGAGAGTCAACTTTATTGTTTTCAGCCACAGACATGCAGATCATCTGGATATCCCATTCTTAAAATCCATCGCCTCGTTGAATGTGCCATGGGTAATTCCTGATTTCCTTATTGATGAATTACTCACCGAGGTTCCATTACCTGTATCGCGAATCATTGTACCCAAGCCAGGTGAAGTAATCGAAATCGATGGTATCAAAATCCATTCATTCAATGGTTTGCATTTTGAATATGAAATTGATGACATCACTGGCAAAACACCACCTCGTGGAGTCTCAAGTCTATCCTATCTATTTGAAGTAAATGATTCCAGGTGGTTTTTTCCGGGGGATATCAGGACGTATCATCCAAAAGATTTACAAGATGTCGGCTGCGTGGATGGTGTAGTTGCTCACGTTTGGCTGGGTCGTAAAAAAGCACTGGAAGAGATCCCTCCATTGTTTCTACAATTCTGCAACTTTTTCCTTAAATTCCAGACTCGCCAAATTCTTTTGACCCACCTATATGAATGGGGAAGACCTGATTCGGATCTATGGACTTCCCGTCATGCTGAACAGATCATTTCGAATATTAAGCATTTGAATAAAGATTCCAAAATCACTTATGCAAAAATGGGTGATTGCATCCCAATAAAATGAATTGATACACTCCCTAATAAAATTACGGCATGTCAATTCCAAAGTATAATTCCTCCATTAGAGGACCAATTTATTTGTACAAAGAATTATCAGGAGGCTTAATGCCAGGTTTAACCCCTGGCCGGCGTTGGCAGCCGGCATACTATCCTTTCCGTAACGACACATTCTTGAATCATTTCATGCAAGTTATAGAGCGGGCTATTAAAGGTCCCTTATTCGGGTGCCGGATGTGCGGCAACTGCCTGCTGCAGGAAACCGCTTATATCTGCCCGATGGAGTGCCCCAAAGGTTTACGAAACGGTCCCTGCGGCGGTTCCACGCCGGATCACTGTTATGTGGACCCTACCCGGCCGTGCATCTGGTACAAGATCTACGACCGCGCAGAAAAAATGGGGAGACTGGACCGTTTGATGGAAGTCTTTCCTCCATTGGACTGGGACAGAGTGGGCAAAGATCAATGGGGAGATGTGGTTGGCAAATGGTCTAAAGCCGGCGGTCTGCCAAATACCATCCGTAACCTGAAATTAGCACCTCCTGAACGTGAAAACCGCTATGAACAATTTCTGTATGAATTGCGCCAACCCGATTGGTGGCAGGGAGACGACCAACCGCATCCAGCGGCACCGCATGAACCTGTCTCGCACCTGGAACAGAAACTGACCAATGGAGATTTTGTCATCACTGCCGAGGTAGCGCCTCCACTAGCAGCCTCCGCAGATGAATTGGTTAAAAAGTTCAACATGCTGCGGGGTTTTATTGACGCAGTCAATTTTACAGATAATCCATCAGCAACATCCCGCATGTCACCACTGGCAGCATCAGTCTTGTGTCTGCAAAACGGTCTTGAGCCTGTGATGCAGATCGCTTCCAGGGATTACAATCGTATGGGGGTGCAATCCACCATCCTTGGCGCTTCTGCACTGGGGATTCGAAATATCCTTTGCCTGACCGGTGACCATTCCAGCCTGGGACCGCACCCACACAGCCGCATGGACATATGGGATATCGACTCCATCCAACTGGTTTGGATGCTGCGGCGTATGCGTGATGAAGGCCGTTTCCTCGATCAGCGCGATATCAAACCAAGCCCTCCTTTGTTCCTGGGCGCGGCAGCATCACCCAGCGCTTCCAGACCAGATATTCAGGCATTGCGTGAATTAAAAAAAGTGAATGCGGGCGTTCAATTCTTCCAAACCAATCTGATCTATGATATGGATTCATTCACAGAATACATGGCAGCATTAGACAAAGTAGGCATGATTGGGAAAGCGTACATCCTTGCGGGGGTAGCGCCCATCCGAAGCGCGAAAGCAGCCAACATGATGAACCAGATCCCGGGAATCAAAATACCCGCGGCATTGATCAAACGCCTGGAAGAATCCAATTCTCCCAAGGAAGAAGGGGTGCAAATCTCACTCGAACTTATAGACCGACTTAAGTCAATGCATGGCATCAGCGGAATCCATTTTATGTCCGTCGGTTGGGAATCGATCGTTCCACGCGTGATCACTGAGAGCGGCTTGCGCCAGGCTGTTTAAGAAGAGTATTGTGTTCATTGGCGGCGAATTTTATTACGACCAGCTCTGGAAGTTGGATGGGCCAGGGATATCCACTGAGGGAATGCATTTCCTTAATGGAGGCAGCGCCTGTTTAACGGTGATCTGCGATTACCTGATTGATCACGATATCCATAAGGTCTTATTGCCGTCATACCTATGCCCATCCATCCTCTCGCCCTTCGAAAAAACCGGGATTGCGTGGGATTTCTATCAGGTCAACCGTGACCTGTCTGTAGATCTTGAAGATCTGTCCAATAAGATAAGAGACAAACAGGCTGTCTATCTGATCAATTATTTTGGCTTCGATCATTCTGAGAAAACCATCTTTTTTATTCAGAAATTACGACAGGAGGGCATCTGCATCATCGAAGACAACGCCCAGGCTGGATTCGTCCATCGCCCAATTGGCGATTTCAGTTTCAACAGTATGCGAAAACTTGTCCCTTACGATGGGGGGTACCTTGTCACAGCGAAGGACGTAAACTCCACCTTGACCAGGTATCCCAACAAGCCCAATCACCGCCTGCCTGTTATCCGAAAATACCGTTCCAAATTATATCCTTACCTAATTGATGGAATAGGCAGTTTCGAAGAATTGGATGGATTATTTCAACTCTCAGAGAAGTTGTATTCAGCGGATGGTGTGATCTTTGGTGACGAAACCGAAAGGTATCGTATCGAACATTTGGATTGGATTGGTGTCAAGGCGAAACGCCGTGAGAACTATACCTACTTACTATCAAAAATTAAAGACATCCCGGAGATCATACCCATCTTCCCCAATCTCCCGGAGAATGTCATGCCGATGGGACTTCCGGTTTACTTTTCTAGTGTACCTCGCGACCTGGTCAACGAAGAGCTAAGCAAAGCAGGCATTGGACTGTGCGTCCACTGGGATGAATTACTATCTGACACTCGAACCAATGGCAACCGTTTGGCGGATGAAATGACTGAAAGTATGCTCACATTGCAAATTGACCAGCGTACAACTTTTGAACAATTGGATTACCTTGCACAGAACATCAAGAAAGCAATCAGATCTGTAAAAAGTTTTGCTTAATAACTAATGTTACAAATCAACCTAAAATATCATCAACAACATCTTTAGCCCAGTAGGATGTTTGTCCTTGCCTGGATAGGCGACGGATGTCTTCTAAGATGATTTCCCAAAGTAACGATTGCTGGTTCTTCGGTATAGACTCCATTTTTTTCTCCCCCCTGACCTAATCCTACTGTGGCAAGCAATCCATTGCATAAACAACGTTTTTCTTGTGTGTTGTGGGGCAATCCGCGTTTACGAATAAAGTCTTCGATCGGTGCCGCCGGACATCGCTGAAAGAGCCTTCTCATTCCCTGTTCATCAGGTTTAGTAACTCCACGCTGTTGAAGTAATCCAATATCACATACTCTTGTTCTATTTGTATATACGTCTACATCCGAAAGAGTACCTTCCACCTGCACGACTTTAAATGGGAATCCTGTCGGCGAATACAAAGTCGTTTGCACTATTTCAGAATCCATCTCGCCTTGCTTTATTTTATTCAGGATCGCCGTTTTAAATGTTGATTTCATTCCGGATTCAATTGACAGAGCAAAAACGGATCCTGCCTGCACTCCACAAGCTCCAACTGCTAATGCATTCGCAAGTTTATCTCTGCTGCCATATCCTCCAGCGAGCCAGAATGGAATATTCACTGCTCTTACTTCGTTCAGGTCCGGCTCATCTAACTCCCCATATACAGGTTGGCCTAAGCTGTCAGTTCTCATTGGCCCTTGCGGACCGGCGTTATGGCCGCCTGCTGTATGGTGTTCAATGATAAATCCATCAGGCGGTTCGCTGTTGCTGTTCGCCAGAGCTTTGACCAGGTTTTCCTGTGATACGATAGCCAGGAACGCTGGTCTGTCCATTGTCCTGGATGCCAGATTCCCTTCTCCAATTTCCTTAGGATCAAAGCTCAACAAGAATGTTTCACCAGCTTCCCGGTATAAAACTGGAATATCCAAGTTGATACATTCCTGTTTTGCTAATTTTGTGCACACCTCAGACAATCCATCCGGGTTTCCCGCTCCTACGACAATTGCATCCACACCTGCCAGGATTGCCCCATACATGGCATAGATCAACGGCAGCTCTACCTTTTTCATTAAATTTATGAAAACTTTTCCTTCGTGTCCTTCTTTAGCAAGCCAAACTTCAGCAAATGCCGTTGCTATGACCAACTCGATTGTTTCCACATCCATTTTTACAATTACTGGATCTTCCAGCTCATTTTTTGGAGGAAGCACATCTTTTCCACTTAATGGGTGTACTGCCTGTATTGCAGAATTTTTGAATCGTGCAGTGGCTGTTTTTCCATTTTCGATGAAGTATTTATCACAAATCTTCTTTCCAATGGATACATCGAATTTCGAATCGAATGCCAATAAAGCCCGCTGAACATGCCCCCCCGGATCTCCAAGTTGAAGAAGCCGAACATAGACCACATCCAATCCGGTTCCCGATACAGTACCGGCTGTGATTCCTGGTTTTTCCTTTGCCACAGCTTTAGCCAATCTCCAATTTGATACATACACCCCCATACCCCCTTGAATAAGTTTTATTTGATGCAGAAATTCCATGACCAAAGCCTCATTTTTTTTCTACCGATAAATATTAGTTCATCCCTAATGGCATTTTCATAAGTGATGTAACACCACCAACAGGTTATGGATTTGAGACAATATTCAAAATCATAAAAATCCATACCAATTGGGGTTAAGCAACCTATTTCAATCAATCATAAAATTTCGTATAATGGATTATCCATCGCTGCCTCATCGAGCTTAAGTTATTGGTCCATGATCCATTATGAAATCCTAAGGAGGCATTTTATGATTCGTCGAAACAGGCTTTCTGTTATTATCACAATCCTGATCGTATTTGGTTTAGCTTGTTCTTTGTCACCCCAGGCTGGAAATAATGAAGCTGAAATTCCAGTAACCGGGGACGCAACAGAATTTCCACTTATGGAGGTTCTACCCACTGATCTGCCATTGGAGATACCGCCTCCCACGGACACGCCTGAACCAATTGCGACCCTCGAGCCCACCGCCGAACCTCTGCCAACTGAGATCGTACACCTGGTCAGCCCGATCGTCTCCGTGTCTGAGCGAAAAGCCTCAGGTGATCTATGACCACGAATCCATTCGAAAGGCTGCCCAAAAAGAAGCCTATTCCGGTGATGAGTTCCTATTGGGACGCTTCGAACGCCCCTTCGACCAGGAAATGAACTACCTGCCTTTCATTGATATCAAAGAGGCTGATCTGGTTCGCACGCAGGATAGCGAATTCATTTATGCTTATATCTATCTCATGGAAGACCCAACCCTCAAACCGGATGAGGAATATGGCTTTGGCATTGAGATGGATGATGATCTCGACGGACGAGGAGATTACCTGGTCTGGACGACACTTCCGCAGAGCAAGGAATGGTCAACAGATGGGGTGAGCGTCTGGAAGGATGCCAATAACAATATCGGCGGTCCTCAACCTGTGATCAGTGACGCACCAGCCGGTGAGGATGGCTATGAGCTGAACATTTTTGACTCCGGCATCGGCGCCGACCCCGATCTTGCCTGGTCGCGCATATCACCTGAAAAAACAGGTGTGATCGAGATCGCTGTGAAAGTATCTGTCCTTGAAACCTCACCAAAGTTCCTATGGGGAGCCTGGTCCATGCTGGGACCGGGGCAGTTCGGTTTGTTTGACCACAACGATTACTTCACTTTCGAGCAGGCTGGTTCGCCCATGAAAGGCGATAAGCCTTTCTACCCGGTGAATGAAATGTTTGCGCTCGATAATACCTGCCGGGCTGCCTCTGGCTTCACCCCGCAGGGGTATGAGCCAGGTTTATGCCCTGTATCTAAAGATGTTAATACCAAGACCTGCAGACGGGTATGCATCAGGCCAGCAATTTCCTATGTAGGTTGTCTTGAATGGGGCGAGATCTGTAACTAGCAAAAGGAGGATTTTTATGAATTGCCGAAATAGTCTTTCTGTTATTATCACAATCCTGATCGTATTTGGTTTAGCTTGTTCTTTGTCACCCCAGGCTGGAAATAATGAAGCTGAAATTCCAGTAACCGTGGATGCCACAGAATCTCCACCGGTGGAGGTTCAACCCACTGATCTACCATTGGAGCCACCGCCTCCCACGGACACACCCGAACCGATTGCAACAGCCGAACCCACCGCTGAACCGCTGCCAACAGAGATCGTACACCTGGTCAGCCCGATCGTCTCCGTGTTGAGCGAAAAACCCCAGGTCATCTATGATCAGGAATCCATTCGAAAGGCTGCCCAAAAAGAAGCCTATTCAGGGGATGAATTCCTGAAGGGACGCTACGAGCGACCTTTCGACCAGGAAATGAATTACCTGCCATTCATTGATATCAAAGAGACCGATCTGGTTCGCACACAGGACAGTGAATTCATTTATGCATATATATATTTAATGGATGACCCAACCCTCAAACCGGATGAGGAATATGGCTTTGGCATTGAGATGGATGATGATCTCGACGGTCGAGGAGATTACCTGGTCTGGACGACCCTTCCGCAGAGCAAGGAATGGTCAACAGATGGGGTGAGCGTCTGGAAGGATGCCAATAACAATATCGGCGGTCCTCAGCCTGTGATCAGTGATGCACCAGCCGGTGAGGATGGCTATGAGTTGAACATTTTTGACTCTGGCATCGGCGCCGACCCCGATCTTGCCTGGTCGCGCATATCACCTGAAAAAACAGGTGTGATCGAGATCGCTGTGAAAGTATCTGTCCTTGAAACCTCACCAAAATTCCTATGGGGAGCCTGGTCCATGCTGGGACCGGGGCAGTTCGGTTTGTTTGACCACAACGATTACTTCACCTTCGAGCAGGCTGGTTCGCCCATGAAAAGCGACAATCCATTCTATCCAGTGAATGAAATGTTCGCGTTGGATAATACATGCCGGGCTGCCTCTGGCTTCTCCCCGCAGGGATATGAGCCCGGTTTATGCCCCGTAACACCTCAAAACTGTCATAAAGTATGTCAGTTTTGGGTGAATGTTGGAGCTGGTCGTATATGTGCTTTATGGGAAAGTGTCTGTAAATAAGAAAAATGGTTCGTGGTATTTTCAAAAACCCTAACCGTATTATTTAACTAGATACAAGGGCTGGTGGTTGGTGTGAGGATATCCGTCCTCCTCCCATCCCTTTTGCAATTGCGTCATTCAGGCGATTAGAACGCAAATAAAAGTTGCAATCAAGAGCATAGTTAATAAGTTATCGTAAGAAATTTAGTCTTACGAAATTTTCAGATTGCCCTCATTCGATTATTACGGGGACTATGTTCAATTTCGGCCAACCCTAGCACCTCCAATAATGGCGGCAGGTACATACCGAATCTTCCTCGAAGCCCTTTTTTCAATCCATACCATCCGCCAACAGGGTTCTCAGTAGACCGGCCCCATGCCTCAACAGTACCTTCAGCAGCCGGTTTTTGCTCATCGGTACTGCCCATTAGTATCCAATCACCATGATTTTTGAGCATCGTATGAAGATCCTCGATGCAGCTCAGATGATATCTCAGCTCTGTTTTTCCCACCAAACATACCAGCGCCGGGGGAGATGCTGTTTCATCTCGATACATCAGATAACTAGAGGATCCAGGGGGAGTTTTTAGCTGCCAGGGATCTTCTTTCGTTCCAGTTCCAATCGGTTTTGCCATTATTTCTCCTAAGTCATTTTGAATTGATATATTTATTATGCGTTTATGCTATTACACAGACTATTGATTGTATAAAGTAGATTTTTCATAATTTTTGGTTGTTGCGGCGAATGTCCAAAGGCCACACACATGATTGATTCCAGATGCATCTTAATCCCCAACCTTGCAAATCAGACTTGCCTTATCCAAATAACATCGGTATAATGCCAAACATGAGATCCATTTCACGTCGTGATTTCCTGAAACTCTCCACCCTCAGCCTGAGTGCGTTAGCTATGCGCCCCATGTCTGGTAATTTTTCCATGATGAACGGGATCGATCAAGGCCGCATTGCATACGACCAGCTCAGCATTTACAGCGCGCCGGATGAAAAAAGCAAGATCATCAGTCAGCATTTCAGGGATGAGGTCATCAACATCTATGAAGATGTGATCTCTGATGCGGGACCTGGATACAATCCTTTATGGTACCGGGTTTGGCGCGGGTATATGCACAGCGCGCGAATTCAAAAAGTAAAAACGCGTCTCAATGAACCGCTGAGTTCCGTCCCAGAAACCGGCATCCTCACCGAGATCAGCGTACCATATACACAGGCATTTCGCTATACAAAAACGTATGGCTGGATGCCAATCTATCGCCTCTACAGTGGTTCATTGCACTGGATCATCGGTGTCGAAGAAGGTCCAGACGGACAACCCTGGTACCGCATCCGCGATGAACTGCTATCCGCGCGGCATGAGAATTACCATGCGCCCGCTATCCACATGCGTCCAATTCCACCGGAAGAATACGCTCCAATTTCAACGGATGTTCCACCTGAGGATAAGCTCATCGAAGTTGATCTGGGAACACAGGTATTGACCGCTTATGAAGGCTCAAAAGAAGTATTGAGAACAAAAATATCGTCTGGAATACCGAATACTGTATCCAATAAAAAACTCAACGACACCGATACGCCACGAGGAAAATTTACTGTTTTTAGAAAAACTCCCTCAAAGCATATGGGTGGCGGCTACTTCACAGATGACCTGGATGCTTACGTTTTGCCAGGAGTTCCCTGGGTATCATTCTTTGTAGAAAATGGAGTAGCCTTCCACGGTACCTGGTGGCACAATAATTTCGGCATGGTGATGTCGCACGGTTGTATCAATATGCGCACCGAAGAGGCAAAGTGGATCTTCCAGTGGACGACACCTGTCAGCCCGGCCAATACTGTCGAAACGAATGGACGCGGCACAAAAGTGCACGTATTCTAAACCCCCACGAACTGCATAAATACCTGGTTTCCCAAGCATAATTCCGCGTTCTGTAAGGACAAGCGTAGATCCTTCCCCTTCATTCCACTGGATCAAACCTTGATGAAGAAGATCGGTAACCTGTTTCCCAAACACATCCAACAGATCCAAACCAAATTTCTCATAGAAACCATTTGCTGAGACACCTTCATCGATCAACCTCAACCTGAGCATCATTTCATCCTGCATTTGTTCAGCAACTGGTATCTTACGACTTTCTCTCCACCCTGCGCCATTTCGATCTGATGTTCTTATTTATTTATATATATTGGAATAATATCGTTATTGGCTACGCGCATATTACGTAAATATCCATGGGCGCCTGCGCCAAAACCATAGTACTCTTCGTTTCTCCAATATTGCAGATTATGCAGGCATCGAAAATCCGCCCCGCTGGTATCTATTTTTGCCCAATTTGAGATCTCGTAATGCCGATAGCCAGCCTCAGTCATATCCTGTATCGCCAGTTCATACATTTCTGCTGCAACGTCGTCCTCTAAAGGTATGATCTCTCCACTTTTTACGGCCTCATATAATGGCGTGTCTTCCTCAATGGTCAAGCAATACATGGAAATATGTTCGGGGTTGAAATCCAGTGCACGTTTAATATTCTCCTTCCATAGTGGTAAAGTCTGCCCTGGAAGGCCGTAGATCAAGTCTAAACTCATATTATCAAAACCAGCTGCGCGAATATTGACAACTGCTTCGTACGTTTCCCGGTTTCCATGAATTCTGCCAAGCAGCTTCAATTCGGCTTCGTGGAAAGATTGCACTCCAAGACTGATGCGATTAAACCCCATATCCCGGTATCTCCTCAAATCTCGCTCATGGAGCGCTCCCGGGTTTGCTTCCAGGCTTGTTTCGACAAGATCAGCCATCTTAAATTGACTATTAACTTGTTGCAATATTGTTTTGTATTCGCAGGCAGGTACAATCGATGGGGTTCCCCCTCCAAAAAAAATCGAATGTATGAGCGTGTCTTTCTCAACCTCTAACCTGGCCAGGCAAATCTCCCTTTGCAAGGTTTTAAAATACTCTGGGATCCAGCTTTCCATACCTGCATAGGTAGTAAAATCACAATAAGAACAACGTTTTATGCAAAACGGGATGTGGAAATACAAACTCTTCTTTTGCAGCATTTTTGAATCTTATCACAATCAAACAATGGATTAAGCAAAAACAATAACTGGTATAATATCCGGAGTTAAAAACGAGAAAACATAATGACACCTGAAAAACAAACCTCTTCTACAAAAATTTGTCCAACGTGTGGAACCCGCATAAGCGCGAAAGCCGCCAAGTGTGTTGTCTGCGGTACAGATCTCGGTGGAAACAATGGAACTACTATACCCAAACCCGTTCAAGGCAGCCGCATGCCGGAATTAACTCTCAGCCTGCCGCTTGCATTAGGGCTGCTGGCATTGTTTGTCGCCATCGGTGCAACAGCAGTATTCTTCACGCTGCGCTCGACAGGACGGGTGGTGGAACCCACGCCCGAACCTTCTCCAACCGCCACTGCAACTCTCACTCTCACACCTACACTGACACTGACACCAACCCCACAGCCTACGTACACACCAATTCCACCTATTGAATACACAATTGCCAGTCTGGATACCTGTTCCAG
Organism: uncultured Chloroflexia bacterium; assembly: GCA_963841805.1. Lineage (GTDB taxonomy): Bacteria > Chloroflexota > Anaerolineae > Anaerolineales > Anaerolineaceae > PNON01. The sequence continues at coordinate 198,259 of CAWJEB010000009.1, read as the reverse complement.
CATTGCTTTAACGTTTGACGTCTCTGTCCAAAGCATCATTTTATTGAATAACCTTCCCGCCTCATGTAACAACCTGGTTGTGGGTCAGAAGCTCCTGGTTCCGCAGCCGACCCCCACACCCACCGCAGCGCCATCTGCTACATTAAGTATGGGTGATGCCACGGAAGCTGCGTGTGAAAAGTACGTTTATACCGTAACCGCAACGGATACGCTCTTTGGCATCTCATTGAATTTCAACGTGCCCATGGAAGCCATCAAGGAATACAATGGACTACCAGGCGATTATGTTTATGAGGGGCAGATTTTACAGATTCCAACCTGTAAGCGCAATCCAACACCGGGTCCATCCCCAACTCCCACTACACCGCCTCCCTACCCGCCGGCCAACTTGTTACTGCCTCCGGACGGCGCATCATTCACGTTAGCCAACGACTCATTTACCCTTCAGTGGGCAGCCGTAGCAGAACTTCGCCCGAATGAATTCTATGGTGTAACGGTTGTTGATCTCACTGACCCAAACCAGCGGCGTTTGACTGATTATGTCACAGACACAAAATTCATCGTCCCCGCCTCGTTCAGGCCTAATGATTCCCTGCCGCATGTCATGAAATGGTGGATAGTTGTTGTGCGCCAGGTTTCAACGGATGCCGAAGGAAAGCCTGTATATGAAGCAGCAGGCACGCCCAGCGAACAAAGAGCCTTCTCCTGGATCGGCGCGGTCATCAATAGCACACCACAGCCATAGTAAATATATAATAATTGAAACAGGGTGTCGGTATCAAAATCCGACACCCTGTTTTTTGATTTTAGATATTCCTAATCTTCTTCGAGAAATTTCGATGCCTGGATGGCTGCCGCAGCGCCCATTCCAGCAGATGTGACAACCTGACGAAAAACAGGATCAGCAGCTTCACCGGCAGCATACACACCAGGCACACTTGTTTGCATTTTCATATCAGCAACAATATACCCGGCTGGAGTCATATCCAATTGCCCGACAAAAAGCTGTGTATTCGGGTGATGACCGATAAATATGAATACACCATCTGTTTCAAGGTCTGAAGTATCCCCTGTTTTCACATTCTCCAATAAAACAGCTTGGACCGCATCCTTCCCCTTAACCGCCTTCACGACAGAATTCCAAACAAACGATATCTTTGGATTTTCATTCGCCCTTTTTTGCAAGATAGCTCCGGCGCGTAATTCATCCCGTCTGTGAATCACGGAAACAGAGGTAGCATAACGGGTCAGGAATATTGCTTCTTCAATGGCGCTGTCGCCGCCGCCAACGACAACCACTTTCTTGTCCTTGAAAAAATATCCATCGCAGGTGGCACAGTAGGAAACCCCTTTTCCGACCATTTCATTCTCGCCTGGTACATCTAAGTGAATCGGTGAAGCGCCTGTTGTGATGATCAGGCTTTTGGCAAGAATTTTCTTCGAGTATGTGCTGATGGTAAAGGGCTTTGAAGAAAGATCTACAGATGTGGCTGTATCAAATTCCATCCTTGCGCCAAAATGTTCGGCTTGCTTCTGGAATAGCTCTCCCAGTTTCGCACCGCCCACACCTTCGGGGAAACCAGGGTAATTTTCGATGATATTCGTCAGCGCAGCCTGTCCGCCTAACACCATCCCGGTTAGTACCAACGGGGATAGTTCCGCTCTTGCTGCATATAAAGCCGCAGAAAGCCCGGCAGGCCCCGATCCTAAGATAACCATATTCTCAACTGTATCGCTTTCAACGTTCTGGCCGGAAGTTTTTGGTGTAAATGAAATATCCATAATTCCTCTTTTATTCTTTTTCTATTGGATGTATAAGCACCTGAGAAAGTTGCAACCTAAGGTTATCTTTCTACCATCCTATCCGTAGCTTCCAGAGCTTCGTCGATAATGGCGTATCCATCGGCAAGCTGTTCTTTGGTAATGCTTAATGGTGGAATGATTAGAAGTGTGTGCCAGTGTGTGTATGCAAATAAACCTTTTTCCATAAGTCTCCTTTTTAATTCCGCCATCGCAGGGGATGTCTCATTAAAAGGTGACATTGGCTCTTTGGTTACCCGATTTTTTACCAGCTCAATAATTCCAAAAAGACCAAGATTGCGGCAGTCGCCAATGGATGGATGGCGGTCAAATAATTCATCATTCATATCCGACACTACCTCACCCAACTCGCGTGAATTTTCTATTAGCTTGTCATCTCTTAATACCTGAATATTCGCAATTGCCGCCGCAAATGAGAGAGGGTGGCCATTGAAAGTGAGCCCACCTTCATATACCTTTTCATCAAAATGATGAGCGATCTCAGGTTTCATACCAACAGCCCCCAACGGGGCATAACCGGAAGTTAAACCTTTAGCCATGGTCATCAGATCCGGGGTGACATTCCAATGATCAACGGCAAACCATTCGCCCGTTCTTCCAAATCCACTCATCACCTCATCAGCGATCAGCATGATGCCATATCTGTCACACAGTTCTCTAATACCTTGCAGGTAACCATCAGGCGGGATAATTATGCCGTTTGTACCGGTCACAGATTCGATCATGATGGCAGCAATGGTTTCTGGCCGTTCGTATGTGATGATCTCATGCAGGTGTGAAAGGTAATCGTCGCAGAAATCCTTCTCTGAAATATTCGGATTATTTTTATGGAATGTAGATCGGTATCTGTATGGATCTAAAAAATGGACTGCACCTGAGGCGATTCCAGGTTCCCATGCAGTGCGCCGTGGGTCGCCGGTCACTGCCAATGCCCCCATGCTCGATCCATGATACGATCGGTAGCGTGAAAGAATTTTGTGGCGGCCAGTGTAAGCACGCGCTAATTTGATCGCGTTTTCATTTGCATCCGACCCTCCCAACGTATAAAGGAAGTGATCCATACTGCTGGGAGTGATCTCTGATAATAATTTACCTAATACAGCTCTGGGTTTACTTGCCATTCCCGGTCCGGTAAAAACAAGTTCCTGTGCCTGGTCGGTAATAGCCTGGATGACCCTTTTATTTCCATGGCCAATATTGACACACATCACCATCGAATTGAAATCGAGGTATCTTTTACCATCCACATCCCAGAAATATACCCCTTCCGACCGCTTTACTGGAATTGGATTTACTTTTTTTTGCGCGGACCACGTCCAAAAATTATGCTTTAAGGCTTCTGGAAGAATATCCTCATCATTGATTTCGATCATAAATCCTCTTTGGATACTTGAAGTATTCCTTTCCAGATACTATTATATATGATGCTGGGTAAATACTTTGGTTGAAAATTGATGAACAATTGTAATCTAAGGAATCGCCTTGGTATTAAGAATAAACCTGGCAATTATCACACCCATTATACTTCGTCTATAAGGACCACACGCGCTGGAGCGCCATCCGAACCGACTAGTTTGATCGGCAAACAGATCAATGAATAATATCCAGTTGTTACAGCACGCAAATCCAGCCCTTCGATCACGATCACCCCGGCACCAAGTAAAGCTTCGTGAGTTGGCCGGCTCTGCTTGTATGGGGCTATGGATAGATAATCAATGCCAACTACCCGAATTCCTCGCTCTACCACCCATTCGGCACCGTCTTCTGATAAACCGACGAATTCATTATTGAAGTCGGTCTCATCTCCATTCCACATATCCGAATTTCTTGTTTTCAGCAGGAGTCTCTTTACTCCTGATGGAATTTGAAGACTATCCAAGACCTTCCTCGTCACAACATCAATTTCTAATGGAATTTCCGACACAAAACATGAGCCTATTAACTCATGAATTGCCAAGCTTTCAATTCCCTTCTCGTCCGGAAAGAAATGTACCGGGGCATCCACGTGGGTTCCACTGTGAACCCGCAACGTCAATAACGATACATTGGAATTTGCACCGTCCGCAATATCCCGTACTCGTTCGAGTTTCACACGGGGATCGCCAGGCCAAACAGGTAATTGATCTGATAATGGTACTGAAACATCAATGATCTTCATAATTCCTCCAGACAAAAGACAAATATCCATTAATTATACCTATATCAACAGGGGAATAATTAATCTGATAGAAACTGACAGCCACGATGGATATAATTAGGATATACAAAGAATAAGAATTTGAGGAAATTATGCGCGAAGTTGCAGTCATTGGAATAGGTCAAACCAAAATCGATGAACATTGGGACAAGTCATTAAAAGAACTCACCGGTGAAGCCATCATTGATGCTATGCGCGACGCTAATCGCGATTATGCAGATGCGATATTTGTCGGGAACATGATGTCCGGCTCGGCCAACCGTCAACAGCACCTTGGTGCATTGATCGCAGATTGGGTGGGGCTGCGTTACACCGAAGCCTTCAAAGTAGAATCTGCATGCAGTTCTGCAGCCGCTGCTTTCCGGGCTGGCGTGATGGCTGTCGCCTCCGGTCAGTTAAATTGCGTGATCGTAGCTGCCGTCGAAAAAATGACTGATTCAACCATGGCAGAAATTACATCGGAACTGGCCACGGCAGCTGATGCCGATTACGAAGCAGGAATGGGAGTTTCATTTGTGGCATTAAATGCTCTGATCATGAAACGCTATATGCATGAATATGGTTGGAAGAAAGAAGATTTTGCGCCATTCTCGATCAATGCACATGCGAATGCCGTTCATAACCCCAAAGCTCGGTTTCAGAACGCGATCACCCTTGAAACATATATGAAAGTGGGTATGATTTGCCCACCTGTCAATCTGCTGGACGCTTCCCCCATTGGAGATGGTGCCGCTGCGGCAGTCCTTGTTCCACTGGATTCGGTCAACCGCAACGGCAGACCAATTATCAAGGTTGCTGGCTCAGGCGGAGCGACTGACTCCATCGGGTTGCATCATCGCAAGGAACCGCTTTATTTGAAGGCTGCAGAAATTTCTTCAAAGATCGCATACCAACAAGCCGGTCTCTCGCCAATAGACATAGATTTCTTTGAATTGCACGATGCTTTCACAATTATGGCAGCACTATCCCTGGAAGCCTCGGGCTTCGCTGAAAGAGGTCAAGGCCCAAGATTAGCTAATGATGGCTCAATTCTACCAACTGGCCGCCTACCGATCGCTACCCGCGGCGGGTTGAAGGCGCGGGGACATCCGGTCGGCGCAACTGGTCTTTACCAGATCACTGAGGTGGTTCAACAGCTTCGAGGTGAAGCTGAAGGCAATCAATTGCAAAAAGCCAGGATCGGAATGGCCCAGAATATTGGCGGCAGTGGATCGAATATCATCACCCATATTTTGCAGTCTGTTAATTAATCATTAAGCAAGATCCGCCGGATTGGATATAATCGTATTTAATCCGGTGTGTCATGACTCATAAAGAAATCCCCTTTGAAATAATAAACCAATACAGGCAGAAGACATTCAGATTATTATGGCCTTCGAGAATCACCACTCTGGATGATGCCGTCGATTTCATCAACTCGTGCGGATTGATTTCATTTTGGCCTCTTGCTGGTATTCCGATGCCGAGTTTATGGTCTGCCACTGCCGGCGATCGGCCTGTACCAGATGCACATGATGATCCCGGCCATGTTACCTGGGGATGGAAGGATGAATTACTAGGACAGAATAAATGCTTTTATGCCAGGATTCTATGTAAAAGAAATTTCTTTGTCAGCCTGGAATTACTTCCCACCTTATATGCACTTTCTAATAACTTCGGTGATCTAAGTGAAGACCATAAAATATTGTACGAATCTGGGGAGATGACCAATACAGCATTCAGGATATATAATGCAATCCTTGAAAATGGTCCGTTGGATACGCTAGCTATAAAAAGAATTGTTCGTCTATCAGGCAAGGAGGGGGATAAGCTTTTCAACAAAGCGATTAACGAATTACAAAATGATCTCAAGATATTGCCGGTCGGTATTTCCCGATCCGGTGGTTGGCGCTATGCATTTGTTTACAATCTTGTCCCGAGACAATTTCCGAATCTTTTAGATCTAACCCGAGATATTACTGAAAATACCGCAAGGAAGGCTCTGCTGGGCAATTATTTGAGATCAGTAGGCGCAGTAAAAGAGAATGAGATCAGAAAACTTTTCAAATGGGATAAAACAAAGATCCTCAATACTTTATCAGAGATGAACAAAGAAGGAATTATCATTTATGGTACGATGTTAGAGAAGGGTGTTTCACAGCCGTGCTATATAATACCGGACATGTTCTAATGTTGGAACAATTTTCTAAGCGAGGGATGGATGGAATTTCATATCAGCCGTAAAGCACGAGATGAATTAATAATAGATACACCAATACTTCAATCTCCTGGTTCCAGTTCTGCGTTGAACAACCTCGCTTCAAGAGAACTTGCCAGAAAGATCAACTCCCGGGTGGACTTGTCTCAGTTCCCAGAACACGCAGTGCTTGCCAGCAATGTCAGCGCCATGATCTTGTTGAACGAGATCAACCATCACATTTTTGAAATTTACCGCCAGCAAATAAATCCGAATGTAGTAGAGCAATTACTTATCCATTTAGAAGCAAACAATTCACCTGAAACGGTGGATGCTATGCTCATCGCCTTTTGCGAGATTTTCCCACCGATCAGTGTGTATGATAAAACGATCAAATCCAGAGACTACCTTGCTAATTCTACGGGAAGACAGCCCAACCGCCAGTTATTAATGGAAGAGGTATTGATCCTGTGGCTTTCGAATAATAACCCGGCATTACAGCAATTTAACGATTTATTGGACGATAGCGATTTAGCCAAGAACAAATATTACTTAAAGATCGTACAATTTTCTGAAGCCTTTTTTAAGCATCAGCCAGCATTTGGACCAGAAAACGTTGATTTATTGAACATGCTCCATAAACCCGTTGAAGCGTCTCCTAACTCACTCCAGGGTCAACTTGAATATATACGAAATAACTGGGGTTTTCTACTTGGAAACCTGCTCTCCCGCATTCTCAGCAGTCTGGATTTCATCAAGGAGGAATCGAAGGCAGTTTTTGCCGGCGCCGGTCCAACAATTGTTCCTGATTACAAGACAATTCGGCAGATGATAGATTTGGAGAAAGAAAGATTCTCACCAGATAAAGATTGGATGCCCAGCCTTGTTCTCATGGCGAAAAATGCTTATGTATGGCTGGATCAACTTTCAAAGAAGTATCAGCGTGCAATAACTCATCTTAATGAGATTCCAGATGAGGAGCTTGATTTTCTCGCTCATGCAGGCTACACCGGCTTGTGGTTGATCGGTCTGTGGCAACGCAGCAAAGCGTCTGAGCAAATAAAAAGGCTTTGCGGCAACCCTGAAGCCGTTGCCTCCGCTTATTCCATTGAATCCTATAGAATTGCCGATGACCTCGGCGGTGAAGATGCATTATCTAACCTTCGTGATCGGGCATGGCAGCGCGGCATCCGCATGGCCAGTGATATGGTGCCAAACCACATGGGGATTGATTCGGATTGGGTATTGCATCGCCCTGATTATTTCCTGTCGCTTGATTACTGCCCATTTCCATCCTACTCATTCAACGGACCTAATCTCTCACCAGAACCAAACATTGGAATCCACCTGGAAGATCACTATTTCTCCCGTTCAGATGCCAGTGTCGTTTTCCGTAGAACCGATTACCAAACGGGTTCAGTAAAGTACATTTATCATGGGAATGACGGGACTGTCATGCCCTGGAATGACACCGCCCAGCTTAATTACCTGCTGCCGGAAGTACGTGAAGCAGTCATTCAGATCATCCTCGATGTTGCCAGAAGAACTCCCATCATCCGTTTTGATGCTGCCATGACACTGGCTAAAAAGCATATTGAACGTTTATGGTTTCCAGAGCCGGGCAGCGGTGGGGCCATCCCTACCCGTTCTGACCACAGCTTATCGAAAGCAGAGTTTGATCGCTTGCTCCCCGAGGAGTTCTGGCGTGAAGTTGTTGATCGGGTCGCAAAAGAAGTTCCAGATACACTTCTGCTTGCGGAAGCTTTCTGGTTAATGGAAGGATTTTTTGTACGAACTCTAGGGATGCACCGCGTTTATAACAGCGCTTTTATGAACATGCTGCGAGACGAGGAAAATGCAAAATTTCGGACGCTTATCAAAAATACGCTGGAATTCGACCCCGACATACTTAAACGCTATGTCAATTTTATGAATAACCCCGACGAGAAAACAGCCGTGGAACAATTTGGAAACGGCGATAAGTATTTTGGCGTCTGTACAATCATGTCCACCCTACCCGGGCTGCCGATGTTTGGACATGGACAGCTTGAAGGATTTTCCGAAAAGTATGGCATGGAGTATCGCAAAGCTTACCTGGATGAAACTGTTGATGAAGGTCTGCTGAACCATCATTGGAAAGCCATTTTCCCATTGTTGAGAACCCGGGAAAGGTATTCCGGTTCAAACAATTTCAGGCTGTTTGATTTTCACAGGGAAAATGGAAGCGTAGATGAAGACGTCTTCGCATATTCCAACAATTTCAATAACCAACGATCGCTGGTATTTTTCAATAACAAATACTCACACACCCATGGATCGATCCATACTGCAGCGCCAGTATTGAACAAAAACGTAAACGGCGACAAATTAATTAGCACTTCCCTTGCCTGGTCTCTTGGAATGGCGAACCAGCCAAACCATTTCCTGGTATTCAGAGATATGGTCCGTGGATTGACGTATATCCGCGATTCCGATCAAATTAACCGTCAGGGGTTTCCCATAGAGCTTAAAGAATATGAGTACCGAGTTTTCGGTGATTTTTATGAAGTTCAAGAGGAATCCAATACCCACTATCGTGAACTTTGCGAAATGCTAGACGGGCGTGGTGTTCCTGATATTCATCTTGAGATGCGCAAACTCCATCTACGTCCAATCCATGCTGCATTGAAGAAATTAATGGAGACATTGGTTATTGCAGGTTTTTCCAATTTGTTGGTTAATTTCAAGATAGATAATACTGAGGAATTTATCAAGAAGAATGAAGCTGGATTTTCTGACCTGTATGAAGCTTTCTGCAATGTAGAGAATTGTGAAAATTCTATTGGAAAGTATCATACGAAATTGGTAGCGGATATCAATGGTTTGGGAGGACTATTTAGAAAATATCAAAATGGATTCGGCTCGAACAATACTGTTTCCAGCATGATTTCAAATCAATCATTTGCAGGTTATTGGGATGAAGAGAATCTACCTGCTCTTTGGTTGTGGGTCATCATCAGAGCACTTGTTCTCAGTGATCACGAAGATTGCAACGAACAGCTTATAGCGTATTATAACGAATGGCTCCTTGAAGACTTCATAAATCTCCTCCCCTCACGTCAAATACAAAATCCGGGCTTAGATTGGGTTTCGAGAATGCTATTTTTTCAAAATACTTCGATTGAAACACCGGAATTTTCCGCCAGGGAATTTTTACAGACCAATTTACAAAATCCAGAAATTTCCCACCTACTTGGTATTAATCGTTCCAACGACATCATCTGGTTTGATCGAGACAAGTTGGAAGAGTGGACTCATCTTCAACTTTTCCTGGCGACCATTTCAATTCAAGAAAATGTTACCTGGAATGAGAATCGGAAATTGGAAATGGCTATTAAGGCATACCAACTCATCCAAGAGATAACGGTTAATATTCCTGAGAGTGATTACAAAGTAGAAAAATTGCTAGGTTCTCTATAGAGAATCAAGGGAAAAACAATAAATTATTCGACAAATTCTTTCTTCCGCGATTGTAGTATTCCATAAACACATCAAAACCGTTTATTTCATTCCTGTTGCTCTTCACACCTCTAAGGATTTCAGCAAAATCATCCGCCAGGTTCTGACCTGTAGCCTGTTCAATCAGGATCGTTGCCCGGGCAGCATAGCCAATGTTATATTTAGGTTCAAGGCGGTTAAATTCATCGAAGAACCAACCGCAAGAGGTAAACATTTTTTGCCTTGCAACCTGAGACTCGAGTAATCCTCTAATCCAATTCAGCTTTTGTCCATCTTCACAATTCAAAAAGTGAAGGCGACAGAAATCTTCAAGTTTACTTACGCCTAAAACCACATAGATATATTGATTCCGCAATTCCCAGGGATCTTGATTGATCCGGGAAATTTCAGACTCGTAGATCTCATCCAGCCGCCCGCTAATTTGATTTAATGCCATTCGAAGTGGCGCCTTCCAGGAGCTGCCAGGAGTGCATCCACAATCCTCAGCCCATCTGGATACACCATGATGACAGCTCCACGATGTGTTTTCTTTGACTTTGCATGTTGTACGAGCTGGATGTTCACCCAGGTACCTGGCTGGATATGTGATCTGAATTGTTTTTTCGAGGATAGGGTTGGTTAATAACCTGTTTAAAAATTTATCCCTGAATTGCTGATGATGGCCGTACAGTTCTCCATCAGATGCCGCGATCATTATTTCCTCTTTACTATTATTCTTATATAACGGAAGGACATATTCAAGTGAGAACCTATCTGCATTTGCCGTGGCTCCTGGATCAAAACTGACCCTGGTGCTCAGGTCCATCTGGTAGAAAAAAACAGTGACCGATTTTTCTCGTGTAATATTCACCTTATATGGTTTGCTGCAGTCAATTCCTTTTTTTTCAGCCTGCCAAGGCGCCAAGATCGTGTACTTGATACCACAATCGATCATCATTTCAAGTGTTTCTTTGTCCACAGCCGTTTCTGGCAGCCACATTCCCTCTGCTGGATGTCCAAAACGATACTCAAAATCAGCTAATCCCCAGAGGATTTGTGTGAGCTTATCACGTTTACTCGCATGCGGAAGAATTACATGGTTGTAAGGTTGAGCCAGAGCATTACTCACACCGTATTTCGAAAAATTTTCTTTCTCTTGTGAAACGATCGCTGCATAAGTCTGGGGATCATACACTTCCATCCAACTGAAAAGAGTCGGACCGATATTAAAACTGAGCTTTTCAAAATTCCCCAACTCAGCATTTGGTTTGTAACATTCCGCGTGGATGCGTTCATTCCAGTTTTTGTAAGGCGCCACCCCCGTTTCTTCAGGAATTATTCCGGTGATGGCGTCTTCCCGCGGCGGCTGATAAAAATGTCCGTGAATACAAAAAAATCTTTTACTCATTCAGGCCGCTTGAAGAATTGCTTGAATGTGCTTGAATTTCCACCAAGTTTAATATAATCAATTTTCTGTGAAAATCTTGCCGGTAAAATACCAAACTCCCTCGGTAGGCTATCAATAGAGCAGGTTCGGTTTACAGATAAATAGTCCAACCAAAAAGTTGATACTGGGAAGGAAGGAAATGTATTTTCGAGCAATACTGTGAAGAACCGTAAATATGCTGGATGTAAATGTATAATACGCTTTCTCAAATTGATTTTCTGGCGAATGGCATCAACGATCTCATGGATGGTTAAATATTCACCACCTCCAACTTCATAGATCTTTTGCCTGGTATTATCGTCTTCCAGACTTCCGGTGATGCATCCAATCAGATCCTCGATCCAAATGGGTTGCAACAGCGATGTGCCATCGCCTGGTAATAAGAACACAAATGGTGTAGCTTGAAGCAATCCTTTAATACCCCGTGTCAAATGGTCTGATGGGCCGTAAACCAGCGAAGTACGAAAAATGGTGTAATCCAATCCGCTGGACTTGATGTAATTTTCGGATATTCCCTTGGTTTTTAACGCAGGAAATGCAGATGCGCGATCAGCGCCTAAATGACTTAAATAAATTAGCCTTTCCACGCCTGTATCTGCTGCTGCGGTGCTGATTGCACGTGTCGAATCTATATCTACTTTTAGCAGATCCGTCTTGCTACCTTTATTCTCTCCGGTCACCAGATGGATCACAGTCTGTACATCCGACATGGCTGCTCGAAGTCCCCTGATATCAGTGAGACTTGCCACCACCACATTAACCGGGACTCCTTTGGGAAGATTCGGTGTTTTCTTCGATGGGCGGATCAAGGTTTTCACATCATATCCCAGGCTGGTCAGTTGTCTGATCAATGCTTGTCCGATGAAACCTGTACCGCCAGTAACGAGTATCATGCAGACCATTATAGCAGAGTACGAAAAGCCTTTGGCAAAAAACTTGCATCATAAACCATGTTCAATGCTCTGATTAGATAAGGTGACTATGCCATGAAATCATTACCAACTCCCATCAATAATTCCCGAGTAGGATTCCATTACTTTTCTGATTCTTTCCATTTCAGAGAAATAGACCTAGTTACATGGATGCCTAAAGTAAAGCAATTGAATGGGTCCTGGCTAATCCTTGAAGCTGATCAAGATCGGGCTATTCCAGAATCGTTTATTACATCCTTACTAACAAATAACATTGAACCGATCATTCACTTCAATTTAAATCTCAGCGCCCCACCATCGTTGGTAGATTTGAAATTATTACTTGATAGTTATGTCAAATGGGGAGCGCATTATGTGATGATCTTTGATAAACCGAATATTAAATCTTCCTGGGCATCATCTGCCTGGGCACAGCATGACCTTGTTGAACGGTTTTTAGATAGATTTATTCCAGTTGCAAACGCTGTAATACTCTCAGGGTTGATCCCGGTCTTCCCTCCTTTGGAACCCGGTGGTGATTATTGGGATACTGCTTTCTTAAAAAGCTCCCTTGAGAGCATGAAACGTCGTGGAAAATCAGATATTCTCGATAAACTCGTTTTATCAGCTACTGGATCATTTTCAAACCATGGATTGAGTTGGGGAGCAGGTGGCCCTGAACGTTGGCCTGGCTCGCGCCCATATAACATATCTGATACAGAAGAAGACCAATGCGGTTTCTGCATCTACGAGTGGTACAACGCCATATGTCAAACGACTTTACAGCGAACCCTTCCCATGTTTATATTACAGGTTGGCGAAAAGGAAGGGAATTCATCGCAATCGCAAAATTATCTTCCAGTTTTTCAATTGTTGAATAACGAAACAGTGAATTTACCAGGATCGGTAGAGAACAAGCTTGACCCCATACCCGAAAATATACTTGGATGCATTTTTAGATTAGTTCCCCAGAAGACAACTACAACTCCTATTGATTCTTTCTTCTACAATGATGAAGATACACCTACCTCAATTCAGTCGTTAGTGAGCCAGTGGATTCACTCTCGGCGGTCCTCGGATAAAACACGGAACGATCCATTGATTGAGAATTCCCATCCGCTTCAACATTACTTGCTTTTACCAGCTTACGAATGGGGAATATCAGAGTGGCACCTGGATGTAATAAAGCCATTTGTGAAGCGCCATTTACCGGCAATTGGTTTTTCACTATCAGAGGCTGCGCTTGCAGTTAATGTAACTGTCGTCGGCGGCCCGCAATCCTTCTCTGAGGAATCCCTAGATTTCTTGAGAGAGTCAGGATGCACAGTGGAACGCATCAGCGGCGATGGCACCAGTATTGCATCACAACTCGCAGAGAGGTAACAACTATGATAAACAGTTATGCACAGGTACAACATACCCCCATTTTCGCAAAACAACCAGTATTAAAAGTGATTGGCCTGGGTGGTGGTGGTTGTAACGCCATAAACAGGATGGTTGAGCTTGGAATAACCGGTGTGGATTTCATTGGAGCCAATACGGACCATCAGGCTTTGAAAGCCTGCCTGGCGCCAACGACTTTGCAGCTTGGACCAAAGAGCACCCGTGGATTGGGATCTGGTGGAAATCCTGTCATCGGTGAAGCTGCTGCTGAAGAGAGTGCAAAGGATATAGCTAGGGCGCTAGAAGGTGCTGATATGGTTTTCCTTACTGCGGGAATGGGCGGAGGTACTGGTACAGGATCAATTGCTGTAGCAGCAAAAATTGCAAAGGCCTTGGGGGCAGTAACTGTTGGCGTAGTATCGACACCATTCTCTTTTGAAATGGGGAAGCGGCAACGTAATGCCAATGATGGATTAAATAAACTGCGTCCATTTTCCGATACACTTATAACCGTTCCAAATGACAAGCTACTACATGTCGCGCCCAAAGACCTGCCGATGGAACTCGCTTTCCGTTTGGCAGATGATGTGCTGCGCCAGGGAATTCAGGGAATTGCTGAATTAATAACACTTCCCGGTCTCATTAATGTGGATTTTGCGCACGTGCGCAATGTGATGCAAATGGGCGGTGGTTCTCTCCTTTCAATCGGACAGGGTGAAGGAATGGACAAAGCGCGAAAAGCGATAGACCAGGCTTTACATCACCCACTGCTCGAATCAGTTAACCTTTATTCTGCTGGCGGGATCATTGCGAATTTCACTGGTGGTCGTGATCTCTCCTTCCTTGAGGTTACCGACGCCCTCACCTACCTTCAGGAGATGACAGGTAATCAGGCAGATATTATCCCTGGCTTTATGGTGGATGATCGTTTGGAAGAACGCGCGCAGGTCATTTTGGTCGTTACAGGGCTGGGAGGCACTGCAATAGATTCGGATTTATTCACACCACGTGAGGTAAAGAGACAACCTGAATACCTTTCCGAGCAACCTGTTGAAATGAAGGAGACATTAATCTCACTGGATATGGATCAGCCAGCACCAAAATCCAACTCTTCCTCGAAAGATTTCCCCAGCCTCCCCTCAAACATCGATCTGCCCGCATTTTTACGCAGGCGTACCAGGTTGAATACTCAGGAGGAATAATTATGGATTCTGATATCCTTTTGAAAGTATGTTCCCAGGTATACGCTAAGTTTCCTGAAGTTAAGGGAGTTAAACCCAAAATACAGAAACAAACTTCTGCTGGCGGAAATAATCATCTTGTGATCTTCACAGGAAGCGCAATAGCTGCAAATGGAAAAGAGATTTCCAGAGTTGTAAGAGTAGTAGTATCAGAATCAGGAAAAATCATCAAAATGACTACTTCTAAATGAGCATCATCGTAGAGAGTGACAATGAATATTCAAAATTCTTTCAATAAAATTGAAGTAACTATCTGGGATTGGATCATTAAATTGATGACAGAATCCCTGCTGATCCAGGCCATCATTAAACGCTTATTTATTCTAATCAAAGATAAAGAAATCGTATGGATGGCTGGGATAGTCCTGATCTGGATCACCGCTGGTATAACTGTTGGATATCTTCTCGGATTCACAGGTTTGCGATAAGGAAATCCAGGATTACAGAACCAATTATCTTGTAAAACCTCCTTTGTCGTGAAGGAGGTTTCTTTATAATATAATGGTTTATGACCATTTTTAATAACCTTTCCATGGCAGTAATCTCATGAAACCTCATAAAAGCGAAAAAACAGAGAAACAATTCTTACTTTCGTTATCACTGACAGGTTTTATCTTCCTGGCGGAATTGGCCGGCGGTTTTTGGACAGGAAGTTTGGCGTTATTGGCCGATTCAGCTCATGTATTCCTTGATGTTTTTGCACTGGGGATCAGCTTTCTGGCGTTGCGCTTCGCACAAAGACCTGCCGATACACGGCATACATTTGGCTTCCACCGCGCGGAGGTCCTTGCCGCGCTTGTAAATGGAATAACTCTAGTGATTATTTCTATTGGGATATTCTATGAATCATATCAACGCTTCTTCGCGCCTGGTGAAATAAAAAGCGGTTATATGCTAATCATCGCTGTGATCGGGTTAGTCATCAATCTTGTAGTCGCCCTGATCCTTCGTAAAGAAAGCCATAACGGTCACTCCCACGGTCCACAGGATATCAATGTCCACAGCGCCTATCTGCATGTGATCGGAGATGCGATTTCATCTATTGGCGTGATCATAGCTGCGATCCTAATATCCTTTACGGGATGGAATTGGTTGGATCCGGCTGTAAGCATCTTAATCGGTTTTATTATTCTCTCGGGAGCTTATAGAGTAACTAGAAGGTCTCTGCACATCTTACTGGAGGGGACACCAGAACACTTGAATACCGATGAAATTCAAAAAGCCCTTAGTTTAGTTGCAGGTGTGGAGGAGATCCATGATCTGCATATTTGGAATATTTGCTCCGGTCATGTTGCATTAAGCTCGCATGTTGTTACAAAAGTCAATAGTATTTCTGATAGGGAAGAATTACTAATTAAACTTCATGATCTATTGGTAACTGAATATCAAATCGAACATGCGACCCTTCAACTCGAATTGAATACATGTTATCAAATTGATTGTAATTAAAACAACAGGCGGCAGCATCCTTTAGAATGCCCCACCTATTAATGAATATTTTTATATTCTGTTATGCTGCTTTGTACAATTCGCTAACAAAATCCCAATTGACAATCGACCAATAAGCTTTTACATAATCTGCCCTGCGATTCTGATAATTCAAATAATACGCATGTTCCCACACATCTAACCCTAGTAATGGCGTGTAACCTTCCATCAAAGGACTATCCTGATTTGCAGTGGAATAGACCATTAACTTTTTGGATTTGTCCAATACAAGCCATGTCCAACCAGAACCGAATCTGGTCATTGCAGCTTGCGAAAATTTCTCTGTGAAATTTTCATAACTACTAAAAATTGATGATAATTCCTTTTCAAGATTAGCGGTGGGTTTTTTTGTTCCACCCGGGGAAATCATTTTCCAGAAAAGGGAATGATTGTGATGGCCGCCGCCATTATTTCGCACGGCAGTTCTGACCGCCTCAGGTACAGCATTCATGTTGGAGATCAGGTCATCTAGTGATTTGTCTTGAAGGTCAGTATGCCCTTCCAGCGCTTTGTTCAAATTGGCAACATATGCTGCGTGGTGCTTCCCATGATGAATTTCCATGGTTTTAGCATCAATTGCGGGTTCAAGTGCATCAAATTTAAAAGTAAGTTCGGGTAAAACATGTATGTTAGACATTATTTCCTCCTAATGTGAAATATTTTTTTGTACTTTTATTATCTTATTTATCCTAATATTTGGGAAGGGTTGAACAAGATTTGTAGAAGGTTTAAAGGATAAAACCGGCAGGAAAACTGCCGGTTTTATCAAATAGAGTTTAATATTGTTTATGGGGCTACACTGATATTGATCGTATTACTATTGTTCCCTTCATTATTTTCAGGTATCGCATTTGCTTCATCTGCTACACCTATCAAAGAGATAGAGCCATACCAGCTTGGGAAGGTATAACTGCATGACTTAACATAACCCCCGTTTTTGGCAATTGACGCGATTGTCCATGAGCATTTCGGAGTTGGTGCAGATCCAACATATAAATATAAGTCAAAAGGTGTATTCAAGCTTACATCCCCGCTGTTGTAAACACTCACTTTGATCGTACAGGGAACACCCATCTTTGGTGCTGCGCAGGCTTCTACTTGGGTAACTTTTAGGTCAGAAAGCGGCTCCGCTGTTGGCGCTGGTACCTTGATTTCCACCCAAAAAGGATTCGTCCCACTTGTTCCAATACCAAAAATGGTCCCGTCCGGCGCTCTCAACTTGAAATTGCCTCGATAGGTCCCTTTTGCATGCGGTGCTTTCAGTTGGACAGATACCTCAACTGAGTTTCCCTTTGTTACCGTTCCGGCTGTCAGCTGAACCGATCCCGGTGCGTCCATTCTGTCTCCATCGCTGAATACCAGTGAATAACCCGAAGTCCACGTGCATGTACCATAATTAGTAATTCTCCAAGTTTTCACGAATGTACTGTCTGCGGGTACCTTTGTACCATCCGGATATGTTACATCCATCACATTCCCAGCGAGGTTGCATGGTTCAGGCGTGTTTGTGATAGTTGGGGTTGAGGTGGCTTCGGGTTGCGGTGTATCACTCGGTTGCGGCGTGTCACTTGGTTGAACCGTACCTGAGGACACTACAGTCTCTGTTGAAAAGCTTTGACCATTCATCGCTGTACCAGTAAGTTGGGAACTTATTGCCATCATAGTCGCATTTAGATCCAAGCCGGTTGGAGTTGCGGTTGCATCACCGGCAAATGGCAAATTACATGCCAATGCAATAATCAAAGGGATTAGTAGAAATAATTTTTCTGGCTTCATGAGTATTGTCCTCCTCCGATATATCAGTCAACAAGAAAATCTGGATATTACTACAATCGATATAGTACAATTGTCGCTTAATAATTTGATATAACTATTATATACACCATGTCAACTTTCGTATCAGAGGTCACTTCATGATCTACCTATTACTGGTATCTCTCATCTGGGCATTTTCCTTTGGGCTTATCAAAACAAATTTAACCTCAATCGACCCAGTTATTGTGACAGGGTTAAGATTATTTATAGCCTCACTCGTCTTTTTGCCTTTCCTAAATTTGCGCAAATTAGATAGGAGATTAAACTGGAAGCTGACCATCATCGGCAGCATCCAATTTGGCTTGATGTATCTTTTTTACAATCAATCCTTTCAATATTTGAAAGCATTTGAGGTAGCCCTTTTTACGATTTTTACTCCGTTCTATGTCGCGTCAATCAGCAATATAGTTGAAAGAAAGCAGAATTATTTTTACATAATGACCTCTGCGATTGCAATAATCGGGACTGCGATTGTTGTTCAGACCGGTTTCAACCGCCCTGGCATGATTTCCGGATTTGTTTTTGTCCAATTATCCAACTTATGCTTCGCACTTGGGCAGGTGCTTTACCGGAAATTGATGCGTTCCCAACCAGATGTTAGGGATGTTGAGATTTTTGCCGTACCCTACCTGGGAGGTTTTCTTACAGCACTTTTGGTTTCCCCATTTTTTGTAGATTGGTCAAAAGTAGCAATCACAACTACTCAATGGTGGAATTTAGTCTATCTTGGAGCGCTGGCATCCGGTTTTGGATTCTTCCTTTGGAATTACGGTGCGCGTAGAACAAATATTGGCGCGCTTGCAATATTTAACAACCTGAAAATCCCACTATCCATAATGATTTCTCTATTATTCTTTAATGAAAAAACTAATTTACTTCATCTTTTGATTGGAGGAGCAATTATTCTTGTTTCTCTTTTGCTGAATGAATTTTTAGAAAGGCGCAAGAATAGATTAATTGAAACCCATACAACTTGATTTTTTTGGTTCAAAAAATCCTTTACATTATTTTTATAGTCCTTTGTAAATTCATACCGTATAATTCAATAAACCGGTATTTTTCCGGTCTTTTGGTATTACTTTATATGCAAATTGCACTCAGGACTATCAAAGCTTTCTTAATTCTATCGACGGCGGGTCTGATTTTTTTCGCGTCCTTCTGTGTCACCAGTTCAATTTCCGCAAACAGGTTATTCGAAACAAATCCACCCACCAACCCATCAGACTGTACTGAAGACCACGGAGTAACCAATGGTACATGGCAAAACACAGTCAACGATCCATCCTTTACCTGGCTTCCTGGGAACAACTCTGAATCTGGCGTAGATGGTTACTTAATTTACTGGGGTACCGATCCAAATGGGGTTTCAGTAAATTACCAGCAGCTTATTACCACCTATGATCCACCTGCGGTTTCTACCGGAATTTATTACCTGCGAGTGAATACAAGAGATGTAGATGGGAATGAAGCCGGCTGGGTCACACTCTTTACATTCCAGTTCGATGCTTCACCGCCATCCATGACTGCAATTGAGATTGGCGGTTCTACAAATGATGTCTGGCAAAATACTATCACCACACCGGTATTCTCACTGACCCCATCAGAAGTTGGAATTGGATTTGATGGATATTATCTATACTGGGGTAACGATCCTAATGGTTCTTCTAGTGATCCGATCATCCGTGGTGTATTTTCTTATTCTCCTGGATTCCAGGCGGATGGTGTGTACTACTTGCGAATTAATAGCATTGACCTCCTCTCAAACGCATCTGGATGGGTAACTGTATACATTTTCAGGCTGGATACTTTGAACCCAGACCCGGTCACAACTGTCACGGAATTGAACGGGTTCATTCCAGCAACCTGGCACAATTTACCTACACCATCTTTCAACTGGAACAATCCAACAGGTGCCTCAAAATATAATATCTATTGGGGGCCGGATCCTCTCTCAACCATAGCAACCGCCTTTGGGATCAATCCACCTGCCACGGTTACTGCTTCACCCGGGGTTAATAATTATTTACGGGTTCAATCAGTGGACAGCGCTGGGAATACAAGCTCTTGGTCGTCTGTTTTGTTTACATACTGGTTTGATAATACACCTCCAAGTGCCGTGACGACTGTTACCGAAACTGCCAATGGAATCATAAGTGGTGAATGCACGATCCTGAGAGATGCAACAATCACCTGGGATGCATCGACCGTTACCGGAGCGCCTCTCGCTGGGTACTATTATTACTGGGGCACTGATCCCATCGGAATAAACACCGGTGACCGCGTTCCTGCCCCGCCATTGTATTTGAATCTGCCTAAAGGTGATAAATACTATTTGAGAATGGCTGCTTTCGATGATGCTGGCAATGTTTCTGACTGGAATACAAATTTCATATTGTGCAATGGGGATGTGGTTAAATTGGTCAGCGCAGCATCTGGCAATAGCATTACCCTTGGTGTACCCAATTCGATTGTTGGCGCCAGCTTTTCATTCCCACCAAATGCATATCAGGTGTTCGAAGATCCAAATTGGGTTGGCAAAGATTTTTGGGTGCGTCTGTGGTACCCAACTTTCAATAGCCATCGCGACCCGCCACCCGGAAAAGTGACACCTTATACACACCAGTCATTCAACCTGGCTGCCGACCTGGCGACCGACTCATCATCCCTTTTTGAACTGACGCTTCCATTCACGGTCACACTATCGTATAGCGAAGACAGCATCCTTGCACTGTACGAGAATAGCCTTGCCATCTACCGCTGGAATGGAGACCAATGGAAAGCACTCTCCAATTCAACTGTAGATACTTTAAACAATACGGTGACAGGCTTGACGTATTTTCCGGGAGAATTTTTACTTCTGGGAGATCCACTCCCATCGAGTGATTTGCTGAGCATCAATGTAAATTCTATCTCCTTTGGCTCATTTATGTTAACAGGCAAACAACAGATCCTCGAGGGCATTACACTACCTTGGGAGATTCTGGATGCAACGTATACCAACTCTGGCTGGCAAGTATTGATCCGCGCAACTGATTTTATTGATCCTGAAGAGCATACCATCCCGGTTCAAAACCTATCAATGGAGCTGCCACAATCAAATGTCACCACTTTGATAGGAAATAATATTCCGGAATCGGCAATACCAAGTCAAACGGACCTTTCAATAAATGATCAATTGTTAATCTCTGCCACCCGAGGGGCCAGCTCTGGAAAATTTTCCATTCAGCCAAAATTCTTTATGGATATTCCACCAGATGTCTATTCTGGTAACTATTCGAATACAGTTACGGTAACTATCGTCGCGGGTCCAAACTAGGAGACTTATGAAAAAGGTTTTAATTCTATTAATCACACTATTACTAATTCTATCTGTGCTCCCATTTACTGTTTTCGCACAGGGCAAAAAAGATTTTGGCATCAAACCAGAGGATCCCAACATTGGATATTTTGTTTATGAACTTACACCTGGAGCATCAGCAACCAATGCGCTCATTACAATTAATTATAGGTCAAGCACGTCAAGAATTAGAGTAATGCCTGTTGATGGTCATACAGCATCCAGGGGCGGTATATCATTCAATTTTGAAAATCAACAAGAAGCTCATAAATGGATCCAGATGCCGGACGAAGGAGTGATAGAACTCCCCAGAAATGGCTTAAAACGATTGCCATTCACCATAACCGTTCCACCCGGTACAATTCCTGGCCAATATGTATTTGGTTTTTTAGCCGCCATGGAAGAACCCACCAACCCCAGCGCTGTTTCTACTTCAGAAGGAACTACTTTCAATGTGAAAGTTGTTTCCAGGGTCGGTATATCATTAATTGTCAATGTTCCAGGGGATACCACATGTGGAATTCAGATGAACGGGGTTGATGAGAAAGTTGACTTTGGGAAATGGAAGATCAAATTGTTAATGGAAAACATCGGAGATATCCCATTCAGCGGTTCAGGAAGCTTTGATGTTATTGATGCGGCTAATCAAAAGGTTTTCGAAAGCATCCCTTTGAAAATAGGATACTTCGTTCGGAAAGACCAAATTGAATATCCAATTGTTACAATACTTCCTCCTGAAGGAAGGTATAAATTAAAAATCCAATTATCTGATTCAAAAACTGTGGGATGTAATGTTGATTACGAGAAAGATATACAAATTGGAGAAGAGCTGGTCTCTGAATTCAATTTACAGGCTACAGAAGTGGCAGCTTCTCAGCCAACAGAACAAGGACAATTATCACAACCTACCCTCATCCCTACAAGCGCTGTTTTTCCTGATAATGAAAGCAAATCCAGCTTTCCGTGGCTAATCGTGATCAGCGTGTTTATCTTCCTGATCAGCCTTGGAATATTGGTTTACTCCCAGATCACTATTAGGAACATAAAAAAGCCGTAAATATACATTTAATGCATACAGTAAACTGTGATTCTTCCGATAAACTATCACAGAGAAACAGAATCGTAATTGTCAGGCTGTTTAATCGGAGGAAAAAATGGTTAAACGAATTTGTATATTGATGATGGTTTTATCATTGCTTTTAGTTTCTACATCAGTTGTCTTCGCAGATGATACTGAACCAGGAAATGTAGTTCTAACAGGTGGAGTTCTATCTGTTTTAGCCAGAACATTCAGTTTTAATAACGGTCCAGATGCGAGCGGTGGCGTAATCACCCTTGATGGTCATTTACAGACAGTGCATTTTACGACCTTTGCCGCAGATTGGGAAGTTGTTGATCCAACAGGAACGGGTACCGGATATAGCGTAGATATTTCAGCTACAGATTTCGATGGCGGTATGAGTACAAGCGGATCTGTTCCAAAAATCATCACAGCAGACCGATTTTCGGCAAGGATCCCCGACGCTGATATTACAAAGGAAGACCTGGAATCAAATGATAAACCAGTATCCGATGCAACTTCTTACGCGCCTCTTGATTCATCTCTTCCATTTATGACTGCTGCAGTTGA
The DNA here is from genome assembly GCA_963841805.1 of uncultured Chloroflexia bacterium. Lineage (GTDB taxonomy): Bacteria > Chloroflexota > Anaerolineae > Anaerolineales > Anaerolineaceae > PNON01. The sequence continues at coordinate 175,336 of CAWJEB010000009.1, read as the reverse complement.
TACGGGTATGGGTTCGTACTGGTTCGACCCTGATTTTCAACTTGAAATCCCAGCCGACACATATGCGGGAACTTATGTATCTACTGTCACAATAACCATAACATCTGGCCCGTAATAAGGATACGGAATTAACAAAGCAGCCGCCTGGCTGCTTTTTTGTTTATCTAAGACACCTGATTATTGATATAATTGCAGCAATCAAAGGAGATCACCCGTATGAGTTCATCCCGTACACGCAAGATCGTTCTAACCGGCATCCTTGGCGCTATTTCGATCATTCTTGGAATTACTCACTGGGGATTTATTCCGTGGTTTTCCGGTGCATCCTTAACCATCATGCATGTTCCGGTCATCATTGGAGCGATCCTTGAAGGACCGCTGGTAGGCATGGGCATCGGATTGATCTTTGGCATTTTTTCACTTATCCAGGCAGCTGTTGCTCCAACTGGACCAGCCGACTTATGGTTCACCAATCCTGTTGTTTCAGTAATTCCACGTTTACTGATCGGACCAGTTGCCTGGTTCGTTTGGAAATCTCTGCAAAAATGGGAAGTGCCAGCCCTCATCATTTCAGGTATTGCAGGCAGCCTCACGAATACTATATTCGTCCTTTCAGCTCTTGGCTTTTTAGGGTTTTTGCCCTGGCAGGTGATTGGGACAATTGCAGTTGCCAATGGGTTACCGGAAGCGGGAGCTGCCGCCATTTTAGTCTTAGTTGTTGTTGCCGCATGGAAAAACATCAGCATTAATTCTAAAAAAGGCGCTAGCCTCGATTAATTGTGAACTTGAAATGAAATTGCAAACGTCAAGATAATTACCTGAATAATAACGAAAATTACATCACCAAATTTTACCCGGCTGGAGTAATATCGGCTGCGTTTTTTTATGACGCCATAACCACGGGCATCCATTGCCAGCGCAATTTTCTCAGCTTTTTGAAAACTCTGGACAAACAACGGTACGATCAAAGGCACAACCTGGCGGATTTTCTCAATAATACTCCCCTTTGAAGTTCCCCAGCTAGCACCTCTGGAGGCTTGCGCTTTTGCAATCCTTTCCGCGGTAAGGGTTAATATCGGAATGTATCTGATGGCAATCTCGACCGACACGATAAAATCCTGAACAGGGACATTCATTCTTGAAAGAGGCGAGAGTAAATCCTCGAGACCGTGGATAAACCTGGAAATCGAAAAATTTGCTGTCGTCAGACTAATAGCAAGAAGCAACACCACAAACCTTGCGATTAATATGAGAGATTGGTTGATATCCTGCGAAGAAATTTTTATGATCCAGAACTCAAAAACCATTTGTGATTTGTCTGGAATAGGGTTGATGAATAAATTTATCAAGGCAATGACAATGATAAATGGAATTGCTTTAACCATTCCATTGAGAAAACTTGTTGGGCTAATCCTTGATAATACAATTCCGGTGATACATAACACAAAAGCCAGGGCCATGACATACCATGATTGTGTCATCAACACACCGACAAAAAACAGGATAAATCCAAATAAATATGCTCCCGGATCCCTCCTTTGCAGCCAGCTATTGTTTTCGATAAACTCTGCAAAAGGCAGATTACGCTGGAATTCGAAGTTAGAAGAAGTCATTTTCCCTCATAACAAATTGTTCAGTTAACTCTACAACGTTTCTTATTCCCCATAATTGGATGCCTGTCTTGTGCCGTATACCTGAAATGATCTTGGATATGAACGGTGGATCGATTCCATGATTTAACATCATATCCATATCAGTCACCAGCAATCCTGATAAACCATTTACGACAGACCGTCCGCTTTCCAGCAAGGTTAATGACTCTGTCAATTCCATGATATCCATCAAATTATGCGTTGAAATGATGATCGTCATGCCGGTTTCCAGCAAATCCTTGAACGCTTTAATCACATCGCTTCGAGATTTTGGGTCCAATCCTGCCGTAGGTTCATCCAGCAACAAAAGTTGCGGTTTCAACGAAAGAATTGAGGCCAGCGCAACCTTGCGTTTTTCACCCCCACTCAGATTCTTTATTTGGCGATCTTTGAACTTTTCAAAATTCAAGCCAACGATCTCCATCGCCCACTCTACCCTGTCAGATAGTTTTCCTTCGTATTCAATATTCTTTGGGCCAAATGCCACTTCATCGCCTACAAAATGTTCAAAGAACTGGTTCTCAGGGTTTTGCATCACTAATCCGGCATACTGGACAATTTGCTTCATATCAATATTTTCATTATTCAACAGAAATTCTCCCACCCTGACTTCACCAAATTGTGGACGCAACAATCCATTAAGATGCTGCAGTACAGTAGATTTTCCTGAACCGGTTTTCCCGATCAAACCATGACCAATGCCTGTCTTAACTGAAAATGTAACATCCGTTAATGCCTTCACTTCATAAGGAGTGTCCTTCAAATAATCAAAACTGAGTGCAGAGACATTGACAGATTCCCCCGATTCTAACTCATCACCTTCCAGCGAATTCTTTTTATTGGAAATTTCAAATTGAGAAACAATAATATTTACCAATTCCTCGGTATTCAAAATCCCAGTCAGGAATAATTCCTCCGCGTTTATTTAGAAGAGTGGTTAGAAGCACATTTTCAGGGTATTCCAAGTTCCAATTGACATCAATGCCCTCCCGGCTGAACAATTCAACAGGTGCACCGTCGAAAACCAGTGATCCTTGATTTAAAACAAGAATCCGTTCTGCCTGTGAAGCTTCTTCCATGGAGTGAGTAATGTGTAGGATTGTTTTTCCTTCTTTATGAAAGGATTTCATTAAACCCAACAGGTTCTTTCGTCCAGCCGGATCCAACATAGAAGTCGATTCATCGAAAATTATGCATTTTGGTTGAATTGCTAATACGCCAGCCAGGGCGAGGCGCTGCGTTTGTCCCCCGGATAACATATATGAAGGACGGTTCCTGACATCCCAGAGATCAAAACCTTCCAGCACTTTTCGTACTCTTGCCTTCATTTCCAGATGGGGTATACCAAAGTTTTCCAAACCGAAGGCAACATCCTCTTCCACTGTTGTCGCTACGATCTGATCCTCCGGTGATTGGAAGACAATCCCTATTTGTTTTCGAATGGTGGATAAAACTGATCCGTTTTGAATATCAGTGCCCCCCACTTTGATCTTACCTTGACTGGGATACAATAGTCCATCCATTAGTTTTACCAATGTGGATTTACCGGATCCATTTGCGCCGACGATTGCGATGTATTCACCATTTTCTATCGTAAAGCTGATTGAATTAATTACATCGGGAAATTCATTATCCTGTTCGGGATAACGATAACTGACTGATGTAAATTCGATAAAGTGGTTTTTCAATGCTATATCCAGTGTTTGGTTATGAAAATTTTATCATATCTATCTGCCTGAAATTTTTAATTAAGTTTATACATACTTATGCATTACTTAAATAGAATATATTATAATTATTCTATACAATCTTTATACAAAGAAGAGGATCTATGGCAATATATTTATCATTTATGGAAATTTGGCGAAATCGCAGCAGGTTTTTCTTGTTTAGTTTAGTTATAGCCCTTATCACTACACTGGTACTGTTCATTGCGGCGCTGGCACAGGGGTTATCCAATGCTAATATTGAATACCTCTCCAAATTGGACGCCCAATTGATCGTCTTTCAGAATAACGTAGACTTATCAGCTTCTGCAAGTCAGATCAATCGCTCTACATTGAACAATATTCAACGCGTGGATGGCGTTCTTGAAATCGGTCCAATCGGCGCCAGCAACGCAAAAGTTGTCAACATACTCGATACCGATCCGGTGGATGTCTCACTTTTGGGCGTTGAACCCATGAAACCCGGTTCCCCGCCAGTAATTTCAGGTTCCCCTATTACTCTTAGCCGGGGAAATGATGTTGTGATTGACCAATCCCTTGCGAACGAATTGGGATTGAAATTAGGTGATACTTTTACAGTGAGAACTATCCAGGGAACGGATGAAAAATTCTTTTCATTAAGAGTGGCGGGGATAAGTGAACCACTGGAATATTTGTACAGTTCTTCGATATTTATACCTTACCTGACGTGGGACCAGATCAGGTCACAGGGCTCTGCCAGAGATCCAAACAGGGAAACGGTTACTAACATTGTCGCGGTTAAACTAAACCCGGGACAAGACGTAGCCACAGCTGCAGCAAGAATTCAGTCACAGGTGGACAATGTAGAAGTAGTGGATGTAAAAACAGCATACGAAGCTGTGCCAGGGTACAGCGTACAACAAAGCACTCTGAATACCCAGCAAGGATTTACACTTTTGATCGGTGTATTGGTTATCGGTGGTTTCTTCCAGATTCAAATGCTGCAGAAGGTGCCATTGATTGGGGTATTAAAAGCCATTGGCACATCGAATACAACCGTCGCCGTATCCGTAGTTATGCAAATAATCCTGATCACTACTTTTGGGGTGATCATGGGCAGCCTTGTTACATTCTTACTTGCTGCATTCCTGCCAGCTGCAGTTCCTATTGTATTCAATGGACCTTCAATTCTCATTGCTATTGCATCCTTATTAATCATTGGTCCATTGGGTGGATTGGTAAGCGTCAGGCTTGGCCGTCAAAGTAGAACCACTGACAGCATTAGGATTAACCTCATGAATGCGAACCTGGAAACTGTTTTACAAGCGGATTCTGTTCGCAAAGTTTATAAATCAGGAGACAATGAAACTATTGCAGTCGACGAGGTTTCACTCGATGTAAGAAAAGGGGAATTCATTGCAATTGTCGGCCCTAGCGGTTCCGGAAAAACCACCTTGCTGGCCATGTTGGCAGCACTTTTATCGCCAACAGATGGTGATGTGTTTATTGACAATTTAAACCTGAATGAATTGGATGAGGAAAAGCGGGTTAAGTTCCGAAGAGAAAAAATAGGTTTCACTTTTCAATCCAATAACCTCCTCCCTTTTCTTACAGCTCAAGAAAATGTGGAAATGATGCTGCGCCTCAACCGTACTTATAATCCAACCACAAAAGAATATACCAGGGATATTTTATGCCGGTTAGGTTTGGAAGAACGATTAAATTACCTTCCCAGTCAACTATCTGGTGGTGAACGCCAACGAGTTTCAATCGCCAGGGCATTGGTGCATAATCCCAGCCTGGTATTGGCAGATGAACCCACAGCAAGCCTCGATTCAGAAAGAGCTTACCAGGTGGTTAAAATATTTTCAGACCTCATCCACGAGCAGAAAAAAGCAGGAATCATGGTCACCCACGACCTTAGAATGTGTATTTATGTGGATCGCGTCATCCAAATGATGGATGGTAAAGTAGAGAACATTTTATCGACAAGAAAAGAAATTGATGACTTTATGGCCTGCGCCTAATAATTTGAAAGGGTAACATGAATAAAAAAATTGTATTAACACTATCTGTTTTATTGCTGAGTTCACTGCTCCTTGTCGGTTGTCAGGCAAACCAGGCAGATGTTCAACCACCGACCGCACCAGCAGCAACAATCGCAAATGCTATTGTTGCCGAGGGTAAACTACTTCCCGCTCAAACTGTGGAATTATCCTTTTTCCCGACCGGTGGAAAAATCGAGAATGTATTTTTCAAAGAAGGAGACCAGGTAAGTAAAGGAGCGACTCTTGCAAATCTGGTAATCACCCCGCAGCAATTAGCTGCTGTTTCTGCAGCTGAAGAAAATCTCGTCAATGCCGAGAATGCCAGGAAAGATTATTTAGATCAAACAGACTTACTTAAAGCACAATCGATGATGGATGTCTCTTTGGCCAAGGAACGTCTTAACGATGCCTCTAACAAAAAACGTGACAGGGAATATACATATCGCTTCAGTAAAACCAGGGAAGCTACGATCGAACTTGATAAAGCGGTTACAGATTTTGAGCTCGCCACACAGGAATTGGCTTTTACTGAAGCCAACGCTGCAAAATTAGAAAATGGTCCGGATAAAGAACAGCTTGCTGCGTTGGATGCCCAGGTAAAAAATGCCGAGGATCAACTTTCATCAGCTAGAGCTTCCATCACAACCCAATCTGAACTGGTAGCACCAATGGATGGCCAGGTCATCCTGGTGAATATCATCCCGGAACAGGTCGTCCAAGGTTCTCAGCCTGTTCTAACGCTCGCAGACACAAACCATTGGATCGTAGAAACGAGCGACCTCAAGGAAACGGATATCCTGGCTATCGCCATCGGTGGAAAAGCGACCGTGCGCATCGATGCCCTACCGGGCGAGGAATTTTCTGCAGAAGTGACTGCCATTCAGCCTATCGGTTTAGATCAACAGGGAGACATCACTTACAAGGTGACACTTACTGTTGATCAAGATCCCAGATTTCTCTGGGGTTTGACGTCAAGTATAAGTTTTAGCAATTAGCCATTTATTTTCTCTAATACAAGCATCCAGGTTTTCATCTGAATGCTTGTTTCGCATTCATGATATAAACAGGGATATTTTCCACCAAATCATCTCATTAAGCCAGATTTATCAGATTTACGTTCATGATAAAATTATTCAAGCTACTTTTAACAGTAAAAACCTTTATCGTTGTTTTTTAGCTCCGAAGACCAAACAAGGAGAGACTTATGTATATGATCATGTATGTCCTGGACGACACAACATCTCTGGATAAAATACTGGATGCCTGGTCTAAATTAGGTGTTTCTGGTGCGACGATCATCGAGAGTACCGGACTTTACAGGCGCCGGTTACAACACATCCCGATGAGGTACAGTTATGGTGGATCACCAACAGACGAAACTGGAAATTCCACATTATTCGTGATCGTTCAAAATGAGGAGTTGGTGAATTCATGCTTGCAGGTTATTGAATCAATTATGGGCGACCTTAATAATCCAAATACGGGTGTATTCACTGCATGGCCCATAGCCATATGTAAAGGAATCTCGCAACCAAAATCCAATGAAGGGTAAGTTATGGTTTGGGTAAAATTTATAGCAACTTCCGCTTTGATCGTCCTTGCAGCGACGCAATTGGCAAAGTATGGCGACATTATCGCCATCCGCACACGACTCAGCGGCATGTTTATTGGTGTTCTGTTGCTGGCAGGTGCTACTTCTCTTCCCGAAGTACTCACTTCAATAAGCTCAATTAATCAAAATGCCCCCAACCTTGCAGCAGGCAATTTACTCGGTAGCAACACATTCAACATGTTGCTGCTTGCGATTATTGACATTGTAAACAGAAATCAGCGTGTGCTCAGGAAAGCTGCCCAAAAACACGCCCTTACCGGGAGCCTGGCGGTCTTTATGATCGGTCTGGTCGTATTTTTCATAATTGCTGATATCGATGTGAAGATCGGGTGGATTGGGATTGATAGTATCTTATTAATTGCAATTTATGTTGTAGCTGTACGATTGATCCATCAGAATTCAACCCCAGCTTCCCAATTTGCAGTTTATCCTGAGATCCCGGAAGGTACACCAACCCTGCGAAAAGGATTATTAGGTTTCTTGCTCGCAGCAGGGGCACTGGTAATTATTACACCGATCATGGTTCAAAGTGCTGAAGAAATATCCATCCTCACCGGATTGGGAACTACTTTTATCGGTTCGACCCTTGTTGCTCTAGTTACTTCCCTGCCAGAATTGGTAACAACCCTGGCGGCCATTAAAATTGGCGCCAGCGACATGGCAATTGGCAACCTTTTTGGCAGCAATTTATTCAATATGTTCGCGATAGGATTGACGGATATTTTCTATACCCAGGGAAGATTCCTTTCAGTGATTGATCCGTCATTTTTACTGATCGGTATGATTGGGTTAATCATGACAGGGATGGGTTTGATAGGCAACCTGGCCAAACTTGAACGTAAAGCCTGGTTTATTGAGGTAGATGCCCTGGCTCTAATTGTTGTCTATGTTGCCAGCCTGATCTTGTTGTATATTCGGAGCTAATGTTAATGCTTGTGGGTTACAAATTACTAGATAATTAACTGGTATGTTCAATTAGAAATTGAACACGGGATTATTTCTTACAGGCTGCCAGTAAATCTTCCAGCCACGCGAAAACTTCCTCAGGACCGCTCAAACGATATTGTGCCATTGTCTCTATATGCCTTGAGGAAACCCGAACAGCATAACCCCCTGCGGCAATTACCGGTTTAAAAGCGATCTCATCGACTTCATCATCACCTATGTAAATTGAAAGAGCATTTTCCGGGGTTAAATGTTTCGCAATCCACTTGACTGCTTCTGGTTTATTCGCAACGCGAGGTGCCAGTTCAACAAATTTATACCCTTCAACCAAATGAAAAATTTCACTAAAATTGATACCCATCTGCTGCTGTCCTGGCCAAAGAGATTATAGATTCAGGGTCGGGGTGCTCAGCATACCTGCCATGAACTGCGAGAGTCCAGCCTTTATCTTCTAGGTAAAACCCCGGTAAATCCTTGATTAATGAATGCCATATTGGCTTTAATCTATCCAGCGTTGGCCGAACTTCCTCGTAAGCCAGTAAGGACCTGTAATCACCATTTGGTAATTGCATTTCCATGCCGTAAGTACCCGCCAACAACAACCCCTTGACCGGCAACAACTTCTTTATGTGATCCAATCTACGACCGCTGATAATGGCTGGCAGCACTTTGTCGACAGCCACAAAACGTTTCAAAAGGTTGATAACTTTAATGTCAGGCAAAATTACATCCGGCGTGGGCGCAAAAACTGCCAGCGTGCCATCATAATCCAGGAAAAGCCTTACTAATTCTGCTTTTCCAGCTATCCCTATTAGTGAATCGGTATCAGTATTCAAGCGTTTTCTTAATTACCTTCCGTATCTTAGTAAATTATTCTTAATGGTTTACCAAAAATAATATTCTTCCCGGGCAAACAACCTTAATTAATTAGTATCCCATGCGTTGAATTTCAGCTATCTGGTTACAGAACCAGGCATTGATATCGTTTTCTTCAACCAGCTTACGTAATCTTGCGGCGCGAATCTGCCGTTCATTTGCAGGCATGGTCAGGGCCTGGTGCAAGGCTTCTGCTGTTCCATAAACATCACATGGAGAGATCATAAGCGCGCCGGTTTCCAATTGCTGACTGGCGCCGGTTGTTTCAGAAAGCACTAAAACGCCATCCTTCTCATTCACCACCGGACCTTCTTTTGCCACCAGGTTCATGCCATCGGCGATTGAATTCACCAATAAAACATCATATAGTTGAAGTGCGGCAACAGCCCGAGGATAATTTTCACCGAGGATGACCCGAACGGGCTCCCAATCACTCGTTCCATAGCGGGAGTTAACCCAACCAGCAGCTGCCATCATATCGTTGTGATAATTTCGGTATTCTTCAACATCCAGCCTGGATGGCACCAACAAAGCTATAAACTTTACCTTGCCGCGGTGCTCGGGATGGAGGTCCAGCATTTCGGCAAACGCCTGGAATCCGCGCACAATATTCTTGCTAGGTTCGGTCCGATCCACTCTCAAAATCAATTGGAGATCTTTGATTGATTCCTCGATTTCATCTCTTTGCCGGATTGTTTCTTCTGATTGAGCCAAATTCTTAAGCGCTGCTACATCAATTGAAATCGGGAAATCCCTCACGATTGTTGCATGGTTGCGATACCAGATCCGGCGGCGCTTGTAACTTACAGAAGCACGAGGTAAATGTGATTCTACCGATCTAAGGAAATTTAATCCATCTTCATGCGTCTGAAACCCGAGGATATCAACTGCGGTCAAACCCTCCAAAATTGCCTGCCGCATGCCGGATGGTAATATTCGCAATTCTTCCGGGCCAGGCCATGGAATATGCACAAAATGCGTCAAGGTGAGTTGCTCTGACCGTTTATTTTTTCGTAACATTCCTCGCAGCATTTTTGGCAGCAGGTAAAGATGATAATCTTGCAGCATTACAAGGGTTCTTTCATTCGATGCCATTACATGCTCAGCAACAGCCTGAGCAAGACTACGGTTTGCAACTACGTAACCCTGCTCCCAAGCCTGCCAGGTATCGCGAGTGATCGTAGGGCTGGAAACAAAATCCCACATGGAGTGCTGCAGAAACCATAACAGCGGATTTGAGATGGTATTATAAAACCCATCGTAAACCTCCTTTTCCAGTGGAACCAGATGCAAATCGATCTCGCGTCCTCCCTCGTCCAATGATAATTTGCCTCTTCCCCAGGCTTTTTCATTTTCATCCAGGGCTGTTGCAATCCATGTAATATCCACATTTTGCGCCAGACCCAGCAGGGCTGTAACAAGGCCACCTCCACTGCGATGAGATTCAATTGAACCATCGTCTGCATTAGAAAAACCCACTGGCCCCCTATTGGAAACTATGATCAATTTTCGTCCGGATAATAATTCTTCAGGAGTAGCCCCGCAATCAAAGCTTTTTCTTTCATTTTTTTCACTTATCATTTTCATCAACTTTCATTTGTTACTTACTTACTATACAAAACCTGCAATCGATTTTCCACAGAAGTATTGAATCAATCACCAACCCCGATTTAGTCTACTTCATGCGTTTATGGATGTCAAACATCAGTCATTGTTCTGGTTTCATATAATTTTCAATTTCACTCTCATAGTATCCTTGCACTCCATAAAAACCTGATATGATAAACTATAAGTTCTAAATCAGGAAAACAATAAATGAATCCAATCAAAATTTCAGCAACAGCACATCCTAACATCGCTTTCATTAAATATTGGGGAAATCAAAATAATCAACTCAGGATTCCGGTAAATGATTCACTATCCATGAATCTCGAGACATTATTCACGGAAACAACTGTTGAAATTGATCATTCCATTTCACAAGATAAAATTGATCATAAATGGAAATCATGCTGATGCTTATTCTTCTATGCGCATTTCCTCATTTTTATCGATTATCCGATCAATGTCTGGACAATCAGAATTTGCCGTTATATCCACAATTAACAATTTTCCATCTGGCAGCGGTATCGCTTCATCGGCCTCCGGGTTTGCAGCCCTTGCCCTTGCGGCATCAATGGCATACGGTTTGAAACTCTCAGAAAAAGACCTCTCCCGACTGGCCAGGCTCGGTTCCGGCTCTGCCTGTAGATCCATCCCCACTGGTTTTGTGGAATGGCATGCGGGTACTTCCGATGCGGACTCATTCGCAGCATCCATTGCGAAACCTGATTATTGGGATATCGTCGATCTCATTGCCATTGTTGATGCATCACACAAGAAAACTGGATCGACAGAAGGGCATCATCTTGCTCCAACCAGCCCACTCCAGCTTTCACGCATCAACGACACACCTCGCAGGTTAGAACATTGCAAACGCGCGGTTCTTGAGCGTGACTTTACCAGTTTAGGCGAAATAGTTGAACAGGATTGTATGATGATGCATTCTGTAATGATGACTTCCACGCCTGGACTGCTCTACTGGCAGCCGTCAACACTGGAAATCATTCATAAAGTCATCTGGATGCGTAAACAAGGCATGCAAGTCTATTTCACCATCGATGCCGGACCGAATGTTCATATTCTTACTGAAGCAAAAAATCAATCCGAAGTTGAAAAAGAATTACAGACTATCGAATCCATTCAGTCATTCATCACTTCCAAACCAGGCGGCGCTGCTTACATATCCGGTTGATATACTTTCACTGGACTGATAAAATGAAGGTATATAAATTTAATGAATAGGAAAAAATGATTCAAACAAATATTCTCATCTCGATTGTCCAATTTATTATCGTTCTGGGTTTTTTACTGGTTGCCCATGAAATGGGACATTTTCTCATGGCCAGGTTGTTCAAAGTAGAAGTAGAGGAATTCGGTCTTGGGTTGCCTCCGCGGGTTATAGGTAAAAAAATTGGCGGTGTTATCTTCAGTTTGAATGCGATTCCCTTCGGCGCTTTTGTTCGTCCCAAGGGTGAAAATGATCCAGAAGTGCAAGGCGGTTTGGCATCTGCTAGTCCCTGGGTTCGTTTAGGTGTATTGTTTGGCGGACCAGTGATGAATCTTCTGGTTGGCTTTGTTGTTTTTATCATCCTTTTCGCGCGTATTGGTTCTCCAGATACGACAAAAATACAAGTAATGGATATCGCTCCAGCATCCCCAGCAGAATCTTCTGGCTTGCTCGCAGGGGATATAATAATATCAGTTAACGGTATACGAATCACGGGAACCGAACAAATTCAAACCCTTATTGGCGAAAGTAAAGGGCAACCGGTTGTAATGGAACTTCTCCGCGAGGATCAAACGGTTACATTTTCTGTAATCCCCAGAGTAAACCCACCTGATGGGGAAGGCCCGGTTGGATTTGTGATGGGAAACCCCTTTACACCCATACCCTGGTATGATGCCATTCCAGCTGCCGGCACCACGATGATTGAACAGGCAAAACAATTAATTTTATTACCTGGCAGGTTAATTCAAGGAACTATTCCCGCAAACGAAGCCAGGATAGTAGGCCCTAAAGGTATTTTTGATATCTATCGGGCAGCACAACAAAACGATGTGCAGGCTGAAACCTCTCCTGTAAATATTCCTGCCGTAGGCGTTCTTTCATTTATCGGCACAATTTCCGTCGCACTTGGTTTGACCAACCTGCTTCCCGTACCAGCGCTGGATGGCGGGAGGATCATCTTCATCATACCTGAACTTCTATTACGAAAGCGCGTGCCAGCAAAATATGAAAATATGATCCATTCACTTGGTATGTTGACTTTACTTGCCTTTATGGTTTTCATCACAATACAGGATTTTATTAACCCGATTATCCTCCCTTGATACTGAAATAGATGGAAAATAAAAAAGATATTGTCTTCCAAAACGTCATTGATGCCTTGCTTAATACGGATATTGCCTTTCCGCCGAAGTATCTGCACAGATTCTCAGATATCTCGGCTATTGACCTAAAAGCCTTAATAAAGGTATGGGAAATGATCCCTGCCACCAGGAAAGTCACCTGGCTTGAGGATCTTGAAGGAATCTCTGAATCCGACACGCTAACGTCTTTTACCGAGATTGGAAAACTCGCTCTTGGCGATCCATCTGCTCCCGTTCGTGAGACTGGGGATTCGTTTGCTTTGGGAGAACGAAGAGAAATCATTAATAAATATATATTTAGATATGTTAAATAACGATCCAGATCCGCAAGTTCAGGCAGCTGCCGCAAACGCGCTAGGCAAATTTATTTTTCTTGGGGAAATGGATGAGCTCACTGAAAAGCAGCAGCTTGAAATCGAAAATAATTTGAATGCTGTCTTTAATAGCAAGTCTAACTTTTTAGTGCGAAGACGCGCTTTAGAATCTCTCGGATATTCCAGTTCAACCGGGATCAACGATTTGATTCGAAAAGCATATTCTGAAACGAACAAATCCATGGTCGCAAGCGCTTTATTCGCAATGGGTCGATCTGCAAATAACTTATGGAGTGATACCGTGATGTCCAATTTACACAGCTCCAATGTGGATATTCAATTGGAAGCAGTCCGTGCGGCTGGTGAATTTGGAAACTGGACAGTGCTCGCGATCCTCTGCTTGAGCTAATAGAAGATGATGGTCTCGATCAGGATGTTTTTATCTCCGCGTTGTGGTCGCTGTCCCAGATCGGTGGCGAAGGAGTCCAGGAAAAACTGGAACAATTATCAGACGACCCTGACATGGATGATGATAGTTTGGAATTGATCGACTCTGCTCTTGAAAACCTGATCTTCAATAAAAGCCTGTTCGATTTTAATTTAATGGATTTAGACGGCGAAATGGAAGATGAATAGCGCAAATGGACAAAAGGATACATGCAATTGTTAATGGACGAGTCCAGGGGGTAGGTTTTCGCATCTTTGTTGAAGAAGAAGCTGATAAACTGGGTTTAACGGGTTGGGTTAGAAACCTATATTCTGGTGAAGTTGAGATTGTCGCCGAAGGGGAAGAAAATTTACTAGTACCTTTTAGCGAAAAAATAAAACAAGGACCTTCCCTATCATATATCCGGGACTTTGCATTGGAATGGCTTTCTGCCACAGGCGAATTTCGGGATTTTAATATTCGCAGCACATTTATCAGCGATTAACGTTCGTCGCCAGCCAACAGCCTAGCTTTTTCCCAGGGTGGAATTTTTGCACTTTCAGCGTAGATTGATTTTAGTTCATAGATCTGATCGCGGATCGTTGCTGCTTTTTCAAATTCCAATTCCTTTGCTGATGCCTTCATCTGATTTTCGAGTTCATCAATCAACCGCTTGAATTCTGACTTTGGCATAGTCGATCTTCCAGATCCGTAGCTTGCTTTGGATTCAGCCATCTCATGCACGCCAGTTAATCTTGCGGTCAGGTCTCGTACTGCTTTCCGAATGCTGACTGGTTCAATACCATGTGTAAGATTGTAATCATCTTGTTTCTTTCGGCGCCTGTAGGTCTCATCGATTGCCTTCTTCATAGAATCGGTCATGCGATCGGCATACATCAAAACTTTGCCGTTCACGTGTCGGGCAGCGCGTCCTATCGTCTGGATCAACGCCGTGCCCGATCGTAAAAATCCCTCTTTATCCGCATCAAGGATCGCTACCATCGATACCTCTGGCAGATCCAAGCCCTCACGCAGCAGATTGATCCCAACCAGCACATCAAAGAGGCCAGTACGCAGATCGCGCAGGATACCAATCCTCTCCAAAGTTTCGACTTCCGAGTGCAAATAGTGGACTTTGATCCCGAGCTCCTTTAAATATTCTGCCAAATCTTCTGACATCCGCTTTGTAAGGGTTGTAACTAGAACTCGTTCCCCGTTTTCTGTGCGTTTCCGAATTTCTCCCACAAGGTCATCCACCTGTCCATGCGTCGGGCGGACTTCAACTTCCGGATCAAGCAAACCTGTTGGCCGAATGATCTGTTCTACGACCTGATCTGCCTTCTCCATCTCATACGGGCCTGGTGTGGCAGTAGTGTAGATCACCCGATTCATGTGGGTTGCAAATTCTTCAAATCTTAACGGTCTGTTATCCATAGCAGATGGCAAACGGAACCCGTAATCCACCAACACTTGTTTTCGAGATCTGTCCCCATTGTACATACCTCTGATTTGAGGTACAGTCATATGCGACTCATCCAACACTAACAGAAAATCCGTAGGCAGATAGTCGATCAAGGTCCATGGAGCAGATCCAGCCATTCGTTGATCTATGTGCCTTGAGTAATTCTCAATACCTGAACAATATCCAACCTCTTTTAGCATCTCCAAATCATAACGAGTACGCTGCTCGATCCGCTGGGCTTCCAGCAGCATATTTTCGTTTTGAAAATATTTAATTCGTTCTTCCAATTCTGATTCAATAGCAAGTATCGAAGATTTAAGGTGCTCTTCTTCGGCAATATAGTGTTTGGCCGGGTAAATATCCAATTCATCCATCACACTGAAGATCTCACCTGTAACAGGATGGACATCCATTATTCTCTCAACCTCGTCTCCAAAGAACGAGATTCTGAAAATATGTTCATTTTCATACGCCGGTTGGATCTCCAGAGTATCACCTCTCACCCTGAATGCTCCAGGTTTGATCTCCATATCATTGCGCTGATATTGGCTCTCGACCAGTTGCCTCAATAAGGCATTGCGCCTGTAGATTTCTCCTTTTACAAGGTGAACCAGTCCCTTGCCAAACTCTTCTGGATTACCCAAACCATATATGCATGAGACGGATGCAACAATGATCACATCCTTCCGTGACATCAGCGCAGTTGTAGCAGCAAGTCTTAACCGTTCAATTTCTTCATTAATATCGGTTTCTTTTTCAATGTAGAGGTCACGCCGGGGCACGTATGCCTCCGGTTGGTAATAATCATAATAAGAAACAAAATATTCAACTGCATTTTCCGGGAAGAATTCCTTGAACTCGGCATAAAGTTGGGCAGCCAGAGTCTTGTTGTGTGCCATCACCAGGGTTGGTTTTTGGGTCTGCTGAATGACATTGGCAATCGTAAAAGTCTTACCCGTGCCAGTTGCTCCTAGCAATACCTGGTGAGTCATCCCTTCTTCAACTCCTGTTACGAGTTGAGAGATCGCATCTGGTTGATCGCCGGTGGGTTGGTAAGGGGAGTGAAGTCTAAATTCCATGTCTTCTCACTTTAATATCTTACCAGAAATTGTATAATAGGACAATTGTTCTATGATGTATTCTTAACTTGCAGGTGTGATTTCAATTGTGGCGTATTCAATTTTTTGTATTTTTGATCTCAATTCCATCATTGTTTTCATCAAGCCATATTTTTTCTTTAATAGTTTTTCGGCTTTATTAGAACTGGCTCCTTCTACCACTGTTGCATTTGCATTTTCCCATTCTCCCTTGAGACCGCCCCGATTGTCGCAGGGAGCTATCCTTACCAAAGAATTATTCCTCACACGCTTAATTTTCCAGGAATTTTTCATTGTCCGAACATAAATATTTTCTCCATCTTGAACAAACCAGACGGGAGTTTTAACCCCTACGCCGGACTTCCGTAATGTCTCCAGGTTCAAATAAGATTGCTTATTAAATTGTTTAAATTTTTGTTCCATTAAAGTCTCCAATCAAAGTTATTATAATATCCAGCTATTTGTTTAGACAAAGTTTGTACAATCTATCACAGAATAATAAATGGTACTTGAATAGGCTATATGGTGAAATATCAACGAACGCTTGTCTGGATTATTTTTTCCATAGCGCTCAATAAATCGTTCTGCCATAAATGGCTTGTCATATCAGATTGCAGCCAGTATGAATTTTTACCTGTGCGTACGGATGGACCTAATAAGGGCAGATTCCTTGAAGGAAATCCTTCAGGCAGTTGGGGATAGCGCAAGACAATTTGTCCACTTTCTGAATTTACAGATGCCAGTCCGGCAAGTTCTGCCAGCAGCTTTACCCTAAGCTGGTAAAGCAGGTTTATAACCTCCTGCGGTAATTCTCCAAACCGATCCTTTAATTCCTCAGCTATGAGATCCAGTTGATCCCTCGAGTTTAGATCTGCCATTCTACGGTATAGTTTCAGCCTTGTAGTTTGATCGGCGATATATTCACCCGGAATCTCTACAGCAAGGGGTAGATCAACAGCCACGGGTAAGGATAGCTCTTTTACAACCAGTTGATTATCTCGCATTTCATCTGGCAATCCTCGTAACTTTCGTTCGATTTTTACCGCAGAGGAGAGCATCTGTGTATAAAGATGAAATCCCACTGAATTGATGTAACCATGTTGCCGGGTTCCAAGCAGCTCTCCAGCGCCACGCATTTCCATATCCCGCATCGCGATGGAATATCCAGCGCCTAATTGAGTATTCTCGGCGATGACCTCCAAGCGTTCAAGCCCTTCAGGTGTGGCAGCCCGGGAACGATGCCGGAAAAAATAAGCGAAAGCTCTTTGCGCCCCTCTGCCTACCCTGCCGCGCAATTGGTAGAGCTGCGCCAATCCGAATGCGTCCGCCCGATCTACGATCAGAGTATTGGCATTGGGAATATCCAGCCCGGATTCAATAATGGATGTACATAATAGGACGTCAATCTCACCGCCCGTAAAATTACGCATTACCTGTGCCAATTCACGCTCTTCCATCTGACCATGCCCAATACCATACCTGGCTTCAGGAACGAGGTGCTCCAAATGTGACAGCATTGCAGCGATGCTATGAACACGATTATGAACGAAGAATACCTGCCCACCGCGCTCCAGTTCACGCAATATTGACTGCCGAACGAGCTGGGGCGAATAAGGACCTATGTGCGTTGTAACTGGCAATCTCTCCTCCGGAGCGGTATTGATCGTGGATATATCACGAACCCCAGTCAGCGCCATATACAAGGTCCGTGGAATGGGCGTTGCGGTCAAAGTAAGAACATCAACCTCCGTCCGCAGTTTCTTCAAAAATTCTTTGTGTGTAACCCCAAAGCGCTGCTCTTCATCTATGATAACAAGGCCTAAATCCTTAAATTGCACATCGGATTGAATAAGGCGATGAGTGCCAATGATAATATCAACCTGACCTACTTGAAGATTATCGATGATCTCGTTTTGCTCGCGTTGGGATCGAAAACGTGAGAGCATTTCCACCGTAACCGGAAAAGGCATAAGTCTCTGCTTAAACGTATCATAGTGTTGTTGGGCTAGAATGGTTGTCGGAACCAGGACAGCCACCTGCTTGCCGTCTATTACAGCTTTAAAGGCAGCACGCAAAGCCACTTCAGTCTTTCCATACCCGACATCCCCACATAACAGGCGGTCCATGGGTCGTGATTTTTCCATATCCAGCTTAACCTGTTGGATAGCATGTTCCTGATCTGGCGTTTCAATGTAAGGAAAGCTACCTTCCAGTTCCATCTGCCAGGCAGAATCCTTTGAGAATGAAAATCCTTCGGCAATTTGTCTTTGAGCATAAAGGTCTAAAAGATCCCCAGCCACTTCCTGCACCGCGCCACGAACCCGATTCTTGGTATTTGACCATTCGGAACTGCCCAGCCTTGAGGGTGACGGCCTCTGACTGTCAGGACCGACATACTTGGATATTCGATCAGCCTGGTGGATTGGGACAAATAATTGGTCACCACCTTCATATTCAATGGTCAGGAACTCTCGCCGAATGCCATCCAGTACCCGCTTGACCAATCCTTGGAATTGCCCGATGCCATAATCTATATGTACGACCCAATCACCCGTTATCAGGTCGGCATATTGCGCCTCGGGGTTTTCCACAATCTGAATCTGGTGGCGGCGTGAATGCGGGCGTTCCCATCCAAAAATTTCACTATCAGTAAATAGATGCAGATCCAATCCGGATTGGTCTTTTAGATGCCAGCCCTCAAACAGACTACCATCCAGGAAAATTGGTTCCAGCATGTCAAACTCATTATGATTGGTCTTTTCATGCCAGACTTCCTGGATTCGGGGCGATTGCCTTGATACAATGAATTGTTCTTTTTTATCAAGAGCAGAACCCAATAAATCATCAACAAAAGCCGTCAATTGTCCGGCATAGCGCTGATTCGGATGGAAGCAGGCAGATAAGGGTGAGATATCTTCTGCTATGCCATAACCCAGGTCCAAAACCTGAATTTTATTCATTGAATCCTGTAATTCCGACCAACTAAGGTATGGCACTGGAAAATCATCCGGTAGATATCCTGAATATATACCTTCATTCCGCCTTTTCACAGCATCCTCTTCAACATCATTAATGATGTTTTCCAATTTCATTCCATCGTCCAAAACAATGAGGGTGTTCTTAGGTAAATAATCAATCACTGTTGCTGCAAAACCATGAAGTATCGGAATATGGAATTCTGAATATTGCTTACCATGAACCATTGCGGGTTGATTTCTAAGAAGAAATTCCCTTGCAGGTGGTATTACGCAAGCATCTCTTTTGTCTACCGTGCGTTGTGTTGCTGGGTCAAATAATTTAATGGTCTCAATATCATCACCGAAGTAATCCATGCGTACCGGTATATTTTCACCCATTGGCCATATATCTAACACGCCTCCACGATAGGAAAATTGTCCAGGTTCGACGACAATTTCTGCAAATTGATAGCCGTTCGCTGCCAATTGATCAATTAATTGCCTTTGAGGATGTCTTGATGTATGTTGAAATACGCAGGATCGATTTAATAAAATCCCGCCTAGGTACAGTGCGTGTCATGACTGATTTTGCAGAGGCGAACAACATTGGTGGATCGCTTGTTTCCTCGTGTCCAGGAAGGTAATTTTTCGCTAACCTGGCAAGAGCTTCCAATCTGTCCTGGCGAACGTTTGAACTCCAAGCATTTTCTTCATAGAATAGAGTTGTAGGTTCCGTAAAACTGTAAAACTGGGCGCCTCTCTGCCAAAACCCCAACTCATCTACAGCTGAGGAAGCTTTATCCTGCCTGTCAGTAATGTAAAAAATCGGACGCTGTAAATCCTGCCATAGTCCTGCCAGGATTGGAAATCGTGCAGTACGCATCATTCCTAGAGGCGCTAGTTCCTGCCCGTTTTGAATGGAATCAAGCAATGATTTATAGGCTGCTAAGCACCTGATTTTGTCTAGAATCATATTACTCTTTGGAGATACTTCCGTTATACCGCGTCATGGCAACTTCCAAGCCTTCAGAAATGAAAGCTCGAAGGGCAAGCACGGCCTGAGGAAAAACTTCCTCCAAGACCTTTTCGTCCGCCTTCGAAAATTCCTGCAGCACATAGCCGGCAGCTTCCTGACTTCCTGATGGCCGTCCAATTCCAATTCGCATCCGCGGGAAATCCTGAGTGCCCAGTTTCTCTATGGTTGATGCCAACCCCTTTTGACCCGCTGAACCACCGCCAGGTCGAATTCTAATCGTTCCAAGAGGTAGATCAATATCATCGTGTGCCACAATCACATTGCTTAAAGGAATTTTATAGAACCGCACCAGCGATGCAACTGCCTGCCCGGATAGATTCATATAAGTTTGAGGTTTTGCCAGTATGATCCGGGCATCATCTATATCAGCCGTTCCGGTCATGGCTTTGAACTGCACTTTCGTTAGTTTGGTCTTGAATTCATTCACCAGGCTGTCTATCAGTATAAAACCCACATTATGGCGGGTATTGCGAAATTCCCTGCCCGGGTTGCCAAAACCTGCGATTAAAAAAAGTTCTTTATCCATTAATTTCTCTACTCATTACTAGTTTTAAAAATAACAATAAGAAATATTGCCAATAAAACACCAAAGCCAAGTCCTACAAACAAAGTAGTAAAAAAATCAGTCCTGGTAATCTCAACCTCATTCCTGCTGGTTGTATCCCCGAAAGGCGTGGGGACAGGAAAGGTAGGATTTCCAATTCCAGCTTGTTCAATGTTATCTGTGACCCCGGGATTCGGTGTATCAGTCTCAATTAGAGAATAATTCCTCACTCTGATCTCTTCAATTGTTGTTTCCGATTTCGTATCATCCTTATACCTGACTGTCAGGCGAAGTTTGTAATTTCCATCAGATATCGAACTCGTATCCCATATACCCAACAAACCATCTTCAGGATTTATGTTGCTTGTTGTTATATTAAACCAACCAGATTCCGAATCCTGCCCGTGGCTGAAGTCCAGGTCATATGTAGAAAAATTTGTGGCTTTAATGTATCCACGCACATCCACTTTTCCCTGTATTGCCGATCCACTCATCGGCGTGGTGATGGCAGCATCAGATTGACCTTTAACTGCTGTAATGGTTAAAAAAACAAGAAGTAAACATAGTAGGGATGAGTACAGGAATTTCATGGCAATCTATAAGTTTAACATGAAGCCTAACGGCGGTCAAATTTTACTATTCTGCATAGCAGCAAAGAATATGTGACCTGTTTCGTTCGAATGAATGTATGATTTTCCAAAAACAGGAATATTTGTTGAGAGAAACCTTTTTTGATAAACATGAACTAGTATACAGTTCGATATAAGTACTATTGAAACGCGAAACCTTTCTCTTTTAAAGAAACAAACTGCTTATGTCCAATTACGATATGATCCAGGACCTCTACATCCAGTAATTTCCCAGCCTGGATAATGGCGCGTGTAAGGGCGATATCTTCCGGACTGGGTGAAGGATCTCCGCTTGGATGATTATGGGCGATAATGATGGATGGAGCATTGCGCCGTACTGCTCCTTTGAAGACTTCGGATATCCTGACCTGTGATGAATTCACCGAACCTTTATATATTGTTTCAACTTCCAGAACATTATTCCGTGTATCCAGTAATAGAACACGCAGTTCTTCCTGATCGAGAGCCAACATCTCATAGACCAGTTGGTCATATACATCCTGGGGTCCATGTATAGTTCGAATCGTTGTCTTGTCCTCGGTTGCGATACGTTTTCCTAATTCTATCGCCGCCAATAATTGCGCAGCTTTTGCTGGACCAATTCCATGTTGTTTGCAAAGTTCTGAGTAACCTGTACGATACAAACCAATCAAACCCCGGTTCGCCATGAGGATGCGACCCGCCATTTGAACGGCATTCTCTCCCTCAACACCTACGCGCAATAGAATTGCAAGCAGCTCGGGATTGCTAAGTTGTGCAGCTCCATGCCGTGCAAGGCGTTCCCGTGGACGTTCTGCCTGTTCCATGTCTGCTATTCGATAGACGCTTTCTTGCCGGATCTTCATTCTCAACCTCTTGTTTTTTTCAATACATTATTTTATATCAGATGCCAAAATATTCTTATTGTTCCATGCTATAATTTCACAATTGGAGAAAAAATGACTCTTAACCCGGTATTGATCAGCAATTCTCTTCTATTTCTATCCGGTTTCGCAATCGTCTTTGTGGTCGTTCTTTGGATAAGTTTGATCATCTGGACTTATCGCGACATCAGAAAACGCACAAAAGACCGGCTGCTAAGGATCCTCGCTGTGTTGGTTTCAACTGTATTATTCTTACCGGGAGTATTTATTTATATCCTGTTGAGACCTCAAAAAACGCTTGATGAGGAATATCAATTCTCCCTTGAAGAAGAAGCATTATTACAGTCCCTGGAAGAGTTTTCTCACTGCCCTGGCTGCGACAGACAAATTTTGGATAGCTGGTCCATTTGTCCAGATTGCCATACACGGCTGCGTAAAAAATGTTCCGGTTGCGGCAATGCGCTATTAATGACATGGGATATTTGTCCATTCTGTGAAGCTGTTCAACCTGGAATCCGCTCTCAGGAAAACAGTCGAGAATCGCTTTTTCCTATCTCTGAACAACTTGATGATGAGGATCAAGCACCATCCAGCTAAAATTCCAGTCTTTCGTCTTATTCAGGTATAATCATCCAATGCTCAATCATCCCCGCGTCGAACCTATAGATTACCTGGTTATTGGTCACTTAACAAAAGATCTTACCCCGCAAGGTCCTCAAATGGGAGGAACAGCCTCCTTTGCTTCATTAACTGGAAAGGCATTGGGAATGCGGGTTGGGATTATCACCTCCTGCGGCCCAGATATTGACCGCAGCAGCTTGAATGATATACCCATCATCATTAAGCCAACCGACGAGAGTACAACTTTCGAAAACGTATACACACCCAAAGGCCGCATTCAATACCTCTACCATCAGGCGGGAATGCTTGATTATTCACTCGTTCCCGATGCATGGAAAGATACGGCCATTGTCCATTTAGGCCCACTCGACCAGGAGACTGACCCAAACCTATCAAAGGCCTTCCCTAATTCGCTGATGGTACTAACTCCGCAGGGGTTCATGCGTTCCTGGGACGCGAACGGGAAGGTTAGCCTGGCCGAATGGCCGGAATCACGGTACGTCTTAGGTAATTCCGATATCGCTGTGATGAGTGTAGAAGATGTTCAAGGAGATGAAACCAGGATCGAAGAAATGGCCTCTTCTATAAAGATTTTAGTGGTCACAGAAGGTGCAAATGGCGCCAGGGTTTTCTGGAATGGTGATGTCAGAAGATTTACACCACCCCAAATGCACGAGATTGAAGCAACCGGCGCTGGAGATATATTTGCTGCAGCTTATTTCTTCCGATATCATCATACCAACGACCCCTGGGAAGCTGCGCGATTTGCCACAAATTTGGCAGCGTTTTCTGTTGAACGGCAGGGTTTGGCCAGCATTCCTACCCAGGAAGAAATAAACTCCTGCTTGATAGAAGTTTTTTAAGAACAGGTACATACAGATGGCAAGAGTCTATACATTAGTCAATCAAAAAGGCGGCGTTGGAAAGACCACCTCAGCCATCAATCTTGGCGCTTATCTTGCTCATTTTGGGCAAAACGTCCTACTCGTTGATATCGACCCACAAGCTAATGCCACATCCTGCCTGGGCGTGGACAAATACCAGGTAAAAAATGGCACGTATCAGTGCCTGGTAGGGGAAGCTGTCACATCAGCGTCAATCTTGCACAACCCGAAATTAAAACTCTCGCTATTACCTTCATCCCCTGCACTTGCCGGCGCAGAAATTGAACTGGTAGACGTCGACAAGAGGGAACAGAAGCTCAACAATGTCCTGAATCCAGTATTGGATAAGTACGACTATATCCTCATTGATTGCCCCCCATCGCTCGGATTACTCACATTGAATGGCCTGATCTCAGCCAGGAATGGGTTGATCATCCCTGTTCAATGCGAGTATCTTGCTCTCGAAGGTTTGGGCCAATTAACCCAGACCATAAACCGGGTGCATTCTTCTTTGTATGCGAACCTGCATATTCGCGGAGTCGTCATGACGATGTTCGATACCCGCACGAAATTAAGTATGGATGTAGTCACTGAAGTAAAACGAGTATTTCCAGATAAAGTTTTTAATTCTGTCATCCCAAGAAGCGTACGGTTGGCAGAAGCGCCTTCCTACGGGCTTCCTATTTCGCATTATTCACCAGATTCATCCGCGGCCATCGCATATTCAGCACTCGCTTTGGAAGTTCTTCAACAGGATGGCGTACCAATTATTTATCCTGAAATAAGTACAATCGAAAGGGGGCAACATGGTTAAAAGAAGCGGTTTGGGGAGAGGCTTGGATGCCCTGATACCTGGCGAAATAGAAGAACAATTTCAACGCGGGAGCACAAACCTACCTGTACAATCGATCAAACCGAATCCACGTCAGCCAAGGACAGTCTTCAAACAGGATGAGCTAAATGAGCTGGCGGATTCCATTCAGGAAAATGGCATCATTCAACCGCTGATCGTCTCTCCTTCTGAAACCCAGGGTGAGTACTACCTTGTTGCTGGTGAACGACGATTAATGGCCGCAAAGTTAATCGGGCTGGATTCAGTCCCAATCATCCTACGGGATGTAAACCATTTACAGCAGTTGGAACTAGCGCTGGTAGAGAACGTTCAACGAGAAGATTTATCTTCGCTCGAAACCGCAGAGGCTTACCGGCAACTCGCTGATGAATTTTCTCTATCCCATGATGAGATCGCAAAAAAAGTTGGGAAATCCCGCGTATCTGTCACTAACACAATCAGGTTGCTAAAACTGCCTGAGGTCATTCAAGGGTTTTTGAGGGATGAGAAAATTTCCGAAGGGCATGCTCGCGCCATTCTGGCATTGGGCACAATTGAAGCGCAAATTGCCGCAGCTGAAACTGTGATACGGAAATCGCTAAACGTCCGGCAGACTGAAGAACTCGTGCAGCATTTGTCAGGTCAAAAGAAAAAATCTGCACAAAAACCTGAATATACTTCGCAAATCAAAGAAATTGAAGAGACGCTCAGGGATGCACTCGGCACGCGGGTAATCCTTCATTACACACCCAAAGGCGGATCAGTTGTCATTCGATACTACTCAGATGAAGAATTAGATTCAATTATCAATAAAATTGCACGAAAATGAACCACATTCTTTTCAATGGGAATATATATCCACAGGTCAAAGGAAAGATTTGTGTTACTGCGCTCGTCATTCAAGCAGGTAGAATAATCGCGGTTGGATCCGATGAAGAAATATTATCCACTTATAAAAATAATGCAATCCTTACCGATTTAGAACATCGGACTGTTCTACCCGGTTTTACTGATGCGCACATTCATCTCTCGTTGTACGCACAAAATTTACAGAGGGTGGATTGCGAAACTGAATCATTACAAGAATGCCTGGAGCGAGTCAAAGAAAAGAGCAATATCCTTCCTGTTGAAAAATGGTTGTTGGGGCACGGATGGAATCATAATAGCTGGAACGGCCAATATGGAACAAAAACGATCCTGGATAACCTGGATATCTGTCATCCTATTTACCTCACAGCAAAATCCCTGCATGCCGGATGGGCAAATTCCAAAGCATTACAAGCAGCGAATATCACCAAAACATCTTTAGACCCTGTGGGTGGCGTAATTCAACGCGACAAGGATGGAGAACCTACTGGAATTCTATTTGAATCTGCCATGGCATTGGTTGAAAGAGCCATACCGCAGCCCACAGCCAAAGAATTACAACATGCCATCCATTATGCACAGGTAAAGCTCAATAAATATGGTTTTACGGGTATTCACGATTTCGATTCAATGGATTGCTTCAATGCGCTGGGATCATTATTGGACAAGCAAGACCTGAACCTTAGGGTGATCAAAAATATTCCCTTTACATTTATGGATGAAGTTATGAAGCTAGCAATCCATACTGGGTTTGGCGATCCTTTGCTGAAATTTGGTGCCATTAAACTATTTTCTGACGGAGCGCTTGGCCCAAAAACTGCGGCTATGCTTCACCCTTACGAACATTCAACAAATGATTACGGCATGTTGCTAATGGATGATGAAGAGATCATTGGAATTGGTAAAAGGGCTGTGGCTGGTGGTCTGCCATTGACTGTGCATGCCATTGGAGATAAAGCGAATCGCGTTGTAATTAATGCATTGTTAAAAATAAAAGAATTTGAAAAATCGCAGGGCATTTCTCCGCTTCGGCACCGGATTGAACACCTACAATTGATAGCGCCCTCAGACCTGGAAATTTTGCGCGGGAGTGGGATTGTCGCATCCATGCAGCCATTCCATGCGATATCCGATTACAAAATGGCAGACAGTCACTGGGGCAAACGAAGTGAATTCTCTTATGCCTGGAAATCCATCCAGGATACGGGTACGCCACTGGCATTCGGGTCGGATGCACCTGTTGATACCCCTGATCCATTCGCTGGCATCCATGCTGCTGTTACGCGTCTGCCGAAAGATTACCAGGATACCGGTGGTTGGTATCCGAGTCAGAATATTTCACTTTCAAATGCGTTGAATGCATATACAGAAGGCGCTGCTTTTGCCTCCGGGCAAGAGGGTTGTGTCGGAAAGCTAAATGAGGGCTTCTTTGCTGACCTGGTCGTTCTTGACCAGGACCCATTTAATACTCCCATTGAGCAGTTGCCGAAGATCAAAACATCCGCTACAATGGTAGGTGGAAATTGGGTCTGGAAGGGGATATAAGATGACAACGAAGCTCACATTAACACCAGAAGTGCTTGTTCCCAGATTGGGAGATTATCTGGTTGTAAAAGGCCTGATTACAAGGGAGCAGTTATCAGACGCCCTGGAATATCAGAAAGAAATAAAAAAAGCCGGGCGAGATGAGCTCATTGGCGAGATCCTTGTAAATAAAGGCTTTATCCCCCGTACCCGGTTAGATCAGGCTATCACGGAACAGATTCTCCAGTTGCGAAATGCCTTGCAGGAAGCCAATAGAACGCTGGAACAACGCGTAATCCAGCGCACTCTCGAATTGCAAAGCGCACTGAATAAATTATCCGAATTAGATAGAATGAAATCCAATTTTATTTCAAATATTTCGCATGAACTAAGAACCCCACTCACCCATATTAAAGGTTATCAGGAATTGCTGCTCGCCGGAGCAATGGGAAAACTAAATCCGGAGCAGGAGAGCACCATAAACATCATCAAGAAATCCTCTGAACGACTGGAAAGACTGATTGAGGATTTGATAAGCTTTTCACTTGTAGCCAAAGGGGATATTACACTTAAACTCAGTTCTGTAAATATTGGTGTATTGGTTAACAATGTCGTAAAACACAACCAATCCAAAGCGGAAGAGAAAAAGATTCATCTTCTTGCTCATATTCCAGAAAACTTACCGATAATAAAAGCAGATGAACAAAAGATTTCCTGGGTGATCATGCAATTGTTAGATAATGCGTTGAAATTTACCCCGGAATGTGGGAAGATAGATGTAAGCATGCATTTGGTGGATATGGGCATCCTGGTTTCCATCGAGGATTCTGGGATTGGAATTCCATCGAAGAGTATCTCAGAGATATTCGAACCTTTCCACCAATTGGATGGGAACTCTACTCGCAAGTATGGAGGTACTGGCCTTGGATTAACCCTTGTTAGACAAATCATCGAGGCACATCATTCCCAGATACACGTAACGTCAGAGATTGGCAAGTTCTCAAAATTTGAATTTTTGCTCTCACTCATTGACCAAGTCTAGCTTACAAAATGAACAATAAAAATAGCAAGGAAATTGATCATTCTTTAAGTCCTGCTGAAAAATTATCCATTGCATTGGCAAAGATATCCGCAGATGATCTATCCTGGAAAACCGGGTTAGAGCATTTATCGATTCTCCTTAGGAAAGCTACTTATTTTTGATAATTTCGTACTATACAAGAATTTAGACTTGCCAGAAAGTTATGAAGTAATTTTTGCAAAAGCAGTTGGCAGAGGTAAATCAAGTGGTGAGATGATATCCTGGGGAGAATCAGTTATAAGCCAGGTATTCAGTACTGGTGAACTTGCCATTCAGGAAATCTCAACCGAAGAAATACCTGATCGGCTGGATAATCCTTGTGCGATTGGTTATCCAATTTCAGTAAATCAAAATGAGCAATTTGCTTTTGTTCTCATTCGTTTTGGTGGACCATCTTTCGCGAAGGAAGATATCGGCTCAATTGAACTGTTCTCGTTGCATATAAAAACTTTATTACAGAAGAAAAATCTGTTGGATAGAATTACCCGCCTCGAAAGTGAACATCAACAAATCGCGATCCAGGAAGATTTTATTTCAACTATCTCGCACGAATTGCTCTCGCCTATCGGGTTTATCAAAGGTTACACAACTACTCTTATGCGGGCTGATACAACCTGGAACACATCCACGCAAAGAGAGTTTCTACAAATCATCGACGAAGAAACGGATAGATTGCAGGAACTTCTGGATAATATGCTCGATTCGGCCAGGCTGCAAAATGGATCAATGCAAATCGAATATCAGCCAATTAGAATCGAAGTGCTTATCCGCGATGTTATTAAACGGGCAATTGCGCACCAATCCAATATTCAGATAATCTCTGATTTGGCACAGAACCTACCGGCAATCAGAGGTGATGGGCGCCGCTTATCCCAGGTATTAGAGAACCTGATCAGTAATGCCATCAAATATGCGCCAGGATCTATCCTTACAATTTCAGCAGCCCTACTCTCAGACAGGATCCATGTCTCATTTGTTGACAATGGGCCAGGAATCTCAGCCAGGTATTTGCCATTTCTCTTCCAAAAATTTTACCGCTCGCCAGATGGTAGCACAAGTACGAGAGGTTCCGGATTGGGTCTTTATATCTGCCGCCAGATCATTGAAGCTCATTCCGGCGAGATCTTCGCTGAATCGGAACTGGGTAAAGGAACACAAATACATATCCTTTTACCGGTAACCAATGGCTGAAATAACAGATCAGGAAGTTAATCGAATCTTGGTGGTTGACGATGAAAATCGTTATCTGCGTCTGCTGCAAATTAACCTTGCCACTGAGGGCTATGAGGTGGTTACTGCAACGAATGGTGCAGACGCGATCAATATCATCACAACCCAACCCATTGATCTCGTTTTAATGGATATCGTCATGCCGAAAATGGATGGCATTACAACCTGCGAACGAATCCGGCAATTTTCCAATATCCCAATCATTATGCTTACAGGAAGGAACTCAGAGGAAGATAAAGTGCACTGCCTAAATATTGGCGCGGACGATTACATCACAAAGCCATTTTCCGCCACCGAGGTTCTTGCAAGGGTCCGTGCAGTCATCCGACGGACAAAATCTAACAGGGATGATTCCAGTAAGAACTTATTTATTAACAAATACCTGAAAATTGATTATGCTAGGGCTGAGGTATGGCGAAATGAGAAACCAGTCGTTCTGACGGCTACTGAATATAAATTGCTCATCCAGTTTGCCCGGAATATGGGAAAAGTCCTTGCGGCAGAAGAGCTGCTTACAAATACGTGGGGACCACAATACAAGGATGACAAGGAAATCCTCTGGGTGACGATAGCCAGATTGAGACAAAAGTTAGAGAACAACTCCCGCCAACCTGAGTTGATCATCACACGTTCGGGTTTGGGATATGTTATGCCATCATTGTAATGCTTGTTATTTTTGAAATGAGGATTTATGATCACAGATTTTGATGAAAAAGGGAAGATATTTACAAATATCGTTCAAAAAAACCCGGTTCCAGCGACCATCCAAACCATCACCCATCAGATCCGCGGTGAAGTATATATGAAACCGGATGAACGTTTAAAGGATGAGTTGAATCGCTCAGACCAATTTCTTGCGGTCACCAATGCCTCGATCTTAGATGATAAGGGGAATGTCGCGTTTTCGTGTAAATTCCTCACATTAAATAAAAACCAGATCGTTTGGTTGATCCCCGATGCAGATATGAGTTCTGGGTGATGGTTGTGGAACAATCCGCCAAATCCATCGACCAAAGGATCACAGAAGAAGATTATCAGAAGATCAAACGGTACATCCTTGATAGGATATCGAACGACATTGAGGTAGTTTCTCCGACTGCGATATTACGAAAGCAAGCCGTGGATGAAGCGCTTGAGGTTGTATATACGCAAGCCAGGCTTTCCTTACCAAATACAATAAAAGATCAACTTTTCCGAGAAATCCAGGATGAATTACTGGGTTTCGGCCCCATTCAACCCCTCCTTGATGATGAAACGATCAGTGAAGTGATGATCAATGGCAAAGATGGGGTTTTTATTGAAAAGAACGGTAAATTACTTAAAACGAACATTACATTTACAGACAACAACCAAATCATCCGTCTGATCGAAAGGATCATCATGCCTCTGGGGAGAAGGGTCGACGCGGACAGCCCGATGGTGGATGCACGCCTGCCAGATGGGTCGCGGGTAAACGCTATCATTCCACCTGTTGCTATTGACGGACCCTCGATCACGATCCGAAAGTTTCAAAAAGGGAAATTGGCGATCGATCAACTTATTGAAATCGGTTCCCTAACCAAATTTATGGCTGAGTTCATCCAGGCTTGTGTATTATCAAAATTCAATGTCCTCATATCAGGTGGAACGGGTACGGGCAAGACCACCCTGCTCAATGCCTTATCCAGCTTTATCCCTGAGGAGGAACGCATCGTTACAATTGAAGATGCCGCAGAGTTGATGCTGGAACAGGTGCATGTCGTCCGCCTGGAAACCAAACCACCTAACGTGGAAGGCCAGGGAGCTGTAACCATCCGCGACCTGGTGCGCAATGCTTTGCGAATGCGTCCGGATAGGATCGTGGTCGGCGAAGTTCGTGGCGGTGAGTCGATGGACATGCTTCAGGCGATGAACACCGGGCATGACGGCTCCCTAACAACATTGCATGCTAACTCTCCCCGGGATGCAATCTCCCGCCTGGAAACAATGTGCATGATGTCTGGATTGGAAATGCCAATAAAAGTTATTCGACAGCAGATCGCTGCCGCCATAGATCTCATCATCCAAATAAATAGAGAAAAAGATGGCACCCGGAAAATAACAGCCATCACTGAAGTCGCTGGTATGGAAGGCGACACGGTGGTGCTGACAGACATCTTCAAATTTGAACGCCAGGGAGTTGCACAAGATGGCAAAGTGATCGGCGAGTTGAAGCCAACCGGCATTCGGCCTATATTCTCTCCCAGGTTGGAATCCAATGGGTATAAACTTGGACCGGAAGTTTACGGTGCGAACCTGGCCGATATCATCAACAGCCAACGTCGGAGATAAATGATTCGTTTTGGTATAAATATTGCATTATAAATTTGAAAGCTGTATGATTACAGATATCAGATTTATGCGTTATGAAGGGAATTATTTATGAGCACTTTTCAAAAGGCGCTTACTATTCGGTCAAAGAAACTAGGCATATTAATCATGGATGCGCGATCTGCAGCTAGAAGGAATGGCAAAGACTGCGCTAAAGTTCTTGGAATTACACCCCGAGAATTTACTGCCATCGAATTGGGAGAAAAAACACCATCCCTACCCCAATTGGAAGTACTGGCTTACTATCTCAACGTTCCGATTGAGCATTTCTGGGGAAACAAAACGATCTCCGAAGACCAGGAAATTAAATTAAAAAGTAAAGAATTGATCAAACTCAGGGAAAAAGTGATTGGGATCACCATCCGCCAAATACGGACTGAATCGAACATTACATTGGATGAATTGGCTGAGCATTTGGAAATCTCTGCATCAGACTTAAATTCCTATGAACTTGGCGAAAAAACCATTCCCTTCCCGGTATTGGAATCGATGCTGAGCGCCCTAAATTCAAATATGTCAACAGTCACCGACCACCTGGGGCAGTTGAGCCAATGGTATTTAAAGCAAAAAGTAGATAAAAGGTTTGGCGATCTCTCCGGCGATATCAAAGAGTTTATGGTCAAACCTGTGAATGAGCCATATATAGAGCTTGCCAAAAAACTGAGCGAACTTCCATCGAATAAACTCAGATCGATTGCAGAAGGTTTGCTGGAAATTACTTACTAACCTTATATTGTGGTAAAATTGTTAGGTTAGAAAAGAACATGAAAATAATTATACAAAACAAACAATGCTGGGAATCATCCTGGAATTGATATTAGATAAGGATCATTTGTGAATTTTAATCAATTTAGCTTTCACCCGCTGATTGAAGCGGGTATTTTTTCGTCAGGTTACGAAACACCGACACCAATCCAAGCTCAAACCATACCTGCCATCTTGCAGGGACGCGACTTATTAGGCCTGGCACAGACTGGCACTGGTAAAACTGCTGCTTTCGTTTTACCCATATTGCAGCGTCTGCTCAACCGTCCCCGCGGTAAATTGCGGGCATTGATCATTTCACCAACCCGTGAATTAAGCGAACAAACCCATGATTCCATCAGGAAATTGGGCAAAAAAACCAACCTAAAAAGCCTGACCTTATACGGCGGCGTCAGCCTCATTCCGCAGATCAAAGGTATTCGAGAAGGCGCTGAAATCGCAGTTGCTTGCCCAGGCCGCCTTCTGGACCTTATGAATCAGAAGAAGGTCAGCCTGGATTTCGTTGAGATCGTTGTTCTAGATGAAGCCGATCACATGTTTGACATGGGTTTCCTGCCCGACATCCGCAAAATTCTTAAGGCGCTGCCGAGAAACCGACAGACTCTATTGTTTTCCGCGACGATGCCCATCGAAGTGAGAGGGCTTGCAACTGAAATGCTGCATAACCCTGAAACCGTCGAAATTGGAATCAGCCAACCCTTGGAAACAGTAAGCCACGCTGCTTATCCTGTTATCCAGACGCAGAAGACACAATTGCTTCTTTCACTATTACGCTCCAGCGGTAATGGTCAGGTTCTGGTATTCACTCGCACAAAACACCGTGCCAAGAAGCTGGCGGAACAGTTGATCCACGCCGGAATATCTGCCACATCTCTCCAGGGCAATCTCTCCCAAAACAAGCGACTTGAATCCATGAACCGCTTTCGTACAGGCAAAGCCAAAGTAATGGTTGCTACAGATATCGCCGCCCGCGGAATCGATGTTTCGCAGGTGACACATGTGATCAATTATGATATTCCCAACACCGCAGAAGCATACACCCATCGCACCGGACGCACCGGACGAATGGAACACCTCGGAGAGGCTTTCTCATTGATCACTTCCGAGGATATGACGATGGTACGAACAATAGAAAAACTGCTTGGGCAGAAATTGGAGCGAAGAAATGTGGATCATTTCCAAGCGCCAGATTTGGAACAGTTCGTCTCGCCGCAGAAAACCCCGGTCCAGCAAAGACCTATCCATCAGCAGAATCGCCGTCCGCGGACGTCTTCCTCATTCCATTCAAACAATCGTATTTAATAAATGTCAATACATATTTTCTCATTAGCCTCTTTTCAAAAGGAGTGTTAATGAGGATTTGTATTTTAATTGAGTATATATAAAATTTTGCTTATTTCAATGAAATTCTCACTTTATTGCGTTCAATAGTTTAATATCATCCAAACGTTGCGAAACTAGTTTATTAAATAATCCTTTGCACATGTATAATTCAGGCTAGTCCTCTTACATTCATGGGATTGAACATGGCCGATTCAGAATACAAAATTATTCCTGCCACCACTGCCGATCTTGATGAGATCACAGGTTTTTTAGCAACTGCGCAGGTTAATAATCGCCATTTGGACTGGCAAAAGACCATCACCTGGCTGGGATCGCAGCCTTTTTTAAAGTGTTATTACAATAATGAACTGATCTCCACATTGGTTTGCCCCGTAACCCGACAAGATTTTGTCTGGATCAGGGCAGTAAACGGAAACACACTCTTTTCCGCAGAAAGATCCTGGACAGAGCTATTTAATAATTTGGTGAGTATTCTTAAGGATGCAGGTATAAATAAGCTTTATTCAATTCCTCTTTCATCCTGGTATGAACGTTTACTTCGAAAAAGCGGATTGCAAACAAATACAAAGATTGTGACCCTTGTAAACCGCAATTTGGAAACCATATCTTTTGTTCCCCCGTTGAACATCCAAATAAGAGAATTAGTTGCAGGTGATATTAAACAGATTTGTTATGTCGATAAAGCAGCATTTGCTCCTTTATGGCAAATTTCAGAAGAAGACATCATACAGGCGATAGCTGTATCACAGAACAAGTCAGTGGTTCTTGATAGCTCAAGTAATATTATTGGTTATCAAATCAGCTCGAATATTTTTGACACTGGTCATATCGCCAGAATTGCTGTACTGCCAGAGTACCACAGGAAAAATATAGCTTCCGCTCTGCTCCAGAATTTATTAAGCCGTTTTAGCTCGATTGGCATTAGCAATGTCACTGTGAATACTTCATCAGATAATTTCCCAGCCACAAATCTCTATTTACACCACAATTTCACCTATACACAAAACAATTATCCCATCTACTTCTGTGACATCATCAATCACTAAAACACCGGATATACAAATCATGGAAATGCGTTTTGTATTGTGGGATGATTATTACATAAGGAGATTTTCATGGGCAAAAGAGAAGAAATTCGTCGACAGAGAACTACTGTCAAAAGAAGAGAAAAACTATTGATCATACTGGGTATTGTCGTTTTTGCAATTCTGCTTGTAGCATCAATCACGATTCCATTGATCAATTCGAATAATGCTGTTATTGGAGATATTCAGATTCCCGACGAATCGCCACGCCCGATGGCTAACGGAATGACGATGGGAGACCCGATTGCACCTGTCGTTGTAGAAGAATACTCCGATTTTCAATGTCCCTATTGTAAGTTATTTTCTACAGAATATGAACCAGCGATTGTAAGCGATTATGTAGCAACAGGGAAAGTGTTCTATAAATACATCCCATTCAGAGTCATTGGTGAGGAATCGGATAAGGCTGCTTCCGCTGCTTATTGTGCAGCAGACCAAAATAAATTTTGGGAATTCCATGACATTCTGTTCGCCAACCAGACTGCAGAAAATAAAGGCGACTTTACTGATAAGCGCTTATTCTTAATGGGTGAAAAAATTGACCTGAACATGGAAGAATTTAGAACTTGTTACAATTCAAATACAGTATTTTGGTCAGTTAAAGGCGGACCAGGCGACTGGTGTAAATGCTTTGGTGGATGGAACCCCTTCGTTCTACGTCAACGGATTGAAAGTAAATCCATCAGAAGTGCATCAAGCGATTGCCGATGCGCTTGTTGGAAAATAGCAAGTTTTCGAATAAATCCTATTATTCTATTTCCTTGCGAAAGTAAGAGCGCCGCAATTTGAATTGAACAAATTTTTTACTTCAAGAATGTAAAAGTATGATGACAATCGATTTATATATTTTAAGATCATTGGATTCACTAACGCCCCGGAATCTTTGAAATCATTTAATCTGCGCTCCACTCGCCTGGTTATAGTTCTTGCGACATCAATATAGGCAGATAAAATTGAATCTCCAGGTAGTATAAAATCGGCAGGTAAGGTAACTTCATTCCCGATCTTATCAATCCAGCCTTCTAATTGATCAACAGAAAATTGTGAGACAGTTGCGATTTTTATTTTTTCGGGGTCTAAATAGGCAATTTCGGTCATCATGCGATACAAAATCCGCTGTACTTCACTCAGATCGTCTCTGCCAGCTTTTTCTGTCAAGTGCGCTTTCACTACTCCTATCGCCGCGGATAACTCATCTAACGACCCTAAAACGTCAAAACGCAAGTCTGATTTACTAAACCTACCTTCTCCGAGAAGGCTTGTCTTTCCATCATCACCAAGGCCAGAAAATAAACGTCGTTTCTTAGGGGATGTACTCATCTTAATTTATTTCGGCTGTAGGCTGCTCAGATTGATTGCCTCTTTTTGTCAGAAGGAACCATTTGTTAATACTTGCCAACCGATCACTTGGATCATAGAAAGGTCCTAGCTGGACCCCTTTTACTTCTGTATCAACTGCGTAAGTGTAAACTGGATAGTACAATAGCAATGCGGGCATCTCATCACGGAAAATCACCTGGAAGTTGTGATACAAACGAATCCGCTCTTCCCGATCTGTCGATACTCTTGCCTGCTCGATGTATTCGCTCGCGATTCTATTATCCCATTGTGAATAATTTTGTCCACCTGTTGCCTGCGCCTGATCCCAGAATGGATACGGGTCCGGATCCGGGTAACGGGAAAGGTTAATATCCACCAGAGCTGCTTCGAAATCGCGATTAACCAGACGGACGTCTATGATCGTATCGTATGATAATGGCTCCAGGATGACGTTCACCCCGATGCTTTTCCAATCTTTCTGAATGGATTCGGCAATGTTCTTATGGATGTCATCATCGGGGTAGATCATGTTAAAGCTAAGTTTTTTTCCTTCCTTCGCGCGAATAGCATCTGTATCACCGGCGAATAGAAATTCAGCAGCCTTCAAATGGTTTTCTGCCGATTCTTTATCATACATGATCGGCGCGTTGGAATAATACGCCCAGGTTCCTGGAAAAATTGGGCTGTCAGCCTGAATCGCCTGCCCGTTCAAATACTGATTGATTATCACAGAACGGTTGATACTCTTCATCAATGCCTGGCGTATATTTACATCTTGAAAGAAATCCACCTTTGTATCATTCTGGTTTAGCAGCACCATTGCCAGCTCTGGTCTGCGTCCCGTATATGTGGATAAATTCGGATCACCTAGAATGGCCTTTAGATTCTCTCCAGAAACACGGCTAATTCCTTGAATTTCCCCATCCTTGTATGCAGTATAAAGCGAGGAGCTGTTCTGGTAATATTTGAAGATCACCTGTTCGATAAATGGGATGTCGCCAAAATAAGATTTATTCATCGATAATGCAACCCCCGTGATCTTGTCATTTTCGACGATCAAACGATCCACCTTGTATGGACCAGTGCCGATGGGCTGTAAGTTGAAAGGTGATTCTTGAATTTCTAGAAATGTAAGATCACCAAGGATGTGTTGCGGAAGAATTCCGAACGAAAGATAATCCAAAAATGGGGAGAATGGTTCAGGCAAGATAAATTGAATATTATATTCGTTTAAACGGTTGAGTTTGATCTCTTGCCAGAAGGTCTTTAAATCAGATGGGGTGATCGAATCTGGCTCGATCATTTTTTGAATTGTAAAGATGACATCGTCTACTGTGAAAGGAGCGCCATCCTGCCAGGTCACATTTTCTTTTATAGAAAAATTATATGTTAGTCCATCCTTTGAATAACCCCAAGATTCAGCCAAGTCTGATTGAGCTAAACCCTGTGCATCAAACTTCACCAGACCATTGAAAATCAAGCGGTTCACATCTCTATCTGCCTGGTTGTAGTGGTCAAATAGGGGATTCAGCCGCTGATAACTCCCAACTAAACCTTCAGTATAAACACCGCCAGTTTGTGGTTGTGCAACAATTGTAGTTTTATCCGGTTGCTGTGTGATCAGCAAAACACCGACGATGACCCCTGTTAGTAAAATGATGAGTATTTGCCAACGGAAATTTTTCATTTTAATTAAAATTGGACGCCAATATTTTTTGCGGCGCCCATTTAGTGATTATATTCATTTGCCTCTCTTTTCAAAGAGAGTTAGTTTTATTTACTGACAATAACAGTGATCAGCGTTAGAACAACAAAGATGATTCCCAACGCAATAGTTACATAGAAAAGGGTTTTTTCAATTCCACGTCGGGCTGTAAACACACCACCACTATCGCCGCCAGTTAGTCCACCCAAACCAACACCTTTACTCTGCAAGATGATACTCGCCACCAGAGCAATTGATATTATAATTAATGCAATGTCAAAATACTGTTCCACAATCATCCTCCTGGAATATTACAATCGCTGAATTATACCTACTAAACGGTCAATCCGTCAACAACAAAAGAAATGCCACCAGTTATGCATGAAGTATTAGTTATCACCCACGTTCACTCATATTTGTCTGATGGGCATGCCACTTACCAGGAAATCGCTGATGCCGCATGTGATTCGGAAATTGATGGAGTCATCATCACGGATCATAATGTTTTCGTAGAGGGAAAAGAGAGTTTTTTTGAAAAAGCAGGGAAGAAAGTCATTATATTATCTGGACAGGAAATACATGACCAATCCCGTAATCCTCAAAAAAATCATTTGCTGGTTTTCAATCCAACTATGGATTTTTCACCTCTGGCTGACGACCAAGCGAGACTCATTAACAAGGTAAACTCTACGGGTGGATTATCTTTCATTGCTCACCCAATTGATCCAGAATTAATTATCAGTGGTGAACCGGATATTTCATGGGAAAATTGGGATATTCCAAACCCGACCGGTATCGAACTTTGGAATGGTTTTAGTGAAATCAAATCTCGAAGCCATAATTATCTTCAATTGCTATTTTTTGTTTTCTTCCCATCTTTTCTAGCACTTAATCCATTGCCCTCCGCTATTGACCTGTGGAATATCCTTCTCCAAACTCGGCAACCGTGCGTGGCAATCGGCGGTGCTGATGCACATGCCCTGCCCAAGAAGGCATTATGGTTTAAGAAGGTGGTGTTTCCATACACCTACCACTTCAAAACTATCACAAACCACCTTCTACTTAAAGATCCCTTATCATCGGACTTTCTTACTGCCAAGAAGCAGATATTTTCAGCACTGCAAGATGGAAATCTATTTATCGGATATGATCTACCCTACTCAACCAGGGGATTCCGTTTCTACGCTCAGGCAAAAGATCAGACAGCCCAAATGGGTGATAGCATCACCATCGGTGAGGGAATCACCATCCAAATTTATCTACCGCTGGCCGCGGAATGCCATTTATTATTGGATGGCAAGATTACAAAAACTTGGGCTGGAACCCAAAATTGCACATTTATTACAAAAAAACCAGGAGTGTACCGTGTTGAGGTATTCATCCAATACCACGGTCGTCAGCGAGGTTGGATATATTCAAATCCTATCTATGCGAAATAATATCCTTTCAAACAATGTAACCAGGTTCCTCGAAAGTAAGAAAGTTCCATTCGATGTATTTTCTTTGCCTGTGGAGAAACTTGGTGCGCTAGAAACCGCAGAGATACTTGGCATCCCTCTTTCGCTAGTATTTAAAACAATTGTTGTGAAACGAGAGAGAGCCGGAAAACCAATCCTGGCTGTCTCCCCGGGTGAGAAAGAAGTAGATCTCAAATTGCTTGCCCAAGCAGTTGGTGAAAAAAAGCTGCTTTTGCCCACCCTGCAAGAGGCGGAGAAATTGACAGGCTTACAGGCTGGTGGAATTTCCCCACTGGCTTTACTCAACCGGGGCTTTCAAGTTGTTATAGATGATTCTATTCTTTCTCTGGATGTTATCCACATTTCAGGCGGCCAGCGTGGATTGAATATACGGCTTTCAACAGCCACTCTCATTGAACTTACTCGCGCCCGTGTAACAATGATCACAACCAATAAGTGATCAACCTTTGACAACAATTACGGGAATTAACCTGGCAACCTGTTTTGCGAGGCCAGCCTCTGTCACCACTTTGATCACCGCGTCTACATCCTTGTATGCTTGGGGCGCTTCTTCCACGAGTCCGCTATGCGAATGGTATCGAATTCTCACTCCTTTCATTTCGAGCTCTTTGTGCATATCGCTGGCCACAATACTCCGCTTCGCTTGTTGCCGACTCATCGATCTGCCAGCTCCGTGACACAAGGAACCCAGGGAGGACATCATTGTTTTTTGTGTACCTGTCAGCACCCAGGATGCGGTCCCCATTGAACCCGGGATGAATACTGGCTGACCAATTTTCATGTACTTCTCTGGAATCCCCTTACAACCCGGACCAAATGCTCTTGTGGCGCCTTTGCGATGAATGCAAACCTTCTGGGTTTGGCCATCGATCTGATGAGTTTCGTATTTTCCAATGTTATGCGCCAGATCGTAAACCATATTCAACCTGGCATCATTACTGTTCTCACCAAAGACCTCTTTGAAAGATTTTCTCACCAGATGCGCAATCAACTGACGGTTCGCAAAAGCATAATTTGCAGCGCATTTCATAGCCCCAAAATAGCTTTGCCCTTCAAAGGATGTTATACCTGCATATACCAATTCCCTGTCAGGTAAAAAGTATTTCTTTTTGGCTGCCAGAGCTTGAAACTCTTTCACATAATCTGTGCACACCTGATGACCAAGCCCTCTTGAACCGCAATGTATTAATACGGTCAAGCAACCTGGTTGCAATCCCATCAAATTGGCAGCGGTTTCATCAAAAACTTGATCCACCATACTAATCTCGATGAAGTGGTTGCCAGAACCTAGCGTACCCAACTGAGTTTTCCCCCGGCTGATAGCGCGTTCACTAAGTTTAGAAAAATCAGCTCCTTCCATGCAGCCTTCTTCTTCTGTTAATTCAAGATCGGTTTTTGTGCCCATTCCCTCTTTTAATGCCCATTGGGCTCCTTTTTCACAAACCGCTTTGATCTGACTTTGTGATAACTTTATTGAACCGTCTGCTCCCATTCCAGATGGGCAATTATGAAAAAGGCGATTGGCCAGATTATCCAATTTATCCATAACATCTTTCATCATCATATTGGAACTCAGTAACCGCACTCCGCAATTGATATCATAACCAATCGCGCCTGGTGATATGATCCCATCCGGGTAAGTGAATGCAGCCACCCCTCCAATTGGGAAGCCATACCCCTGATGAACATCCGGCATCACAACCACCTTCCCAGTCACGCCAGGAAGGCTTGCGGCATTAATCGCCTGTTGTATAGATTCATCCTTAAGAGCGTTATTTAGTATTTCTTCACTCGCAAAGACTGTAATGGCAATCTGCATTTCTTGATTGATGCTCTTTGGTAACTGCCATTCGTAATCCGATATTTTTGAAAAATCCTTTAGCTTAATCATTTTGTCACCTCAGACATCAAAAACTATCTTAACCTCGTATATTCCATCTTCAAATATTAGATTTGCCCCGCTGTATGTAACCGCCTTGATCAATAAGCCAGGGTTGCTAACTTTACAGCAATACAGCCGCAATAGATAACCATTATTTTCATTACATTTTTCTTCTATTGATATTACTGCGTTACCGTTCTCTAATAAAAACAAAATTTCATTTAGAAACCCAATCAATTGGTCGATAATATCGCCATCCTCTTTTCTATAATCCAGAAACCAGACTGGGTCTTCCTTGGATGTATATCCAACCAAACTAACCATTCCCTTGAATGCTTCTTGGAATAGACCTGAGATAGTATCACTCCACACAATCAAGCTTAAATCGGCTGTGTGTTGAATTTCTTTATAACCCGAACTCCCATACCTTTGCATACCTTGAGTATAATAAGAATTGGAGTGTAATAAAAGCAATCCAACTATCAAGGAAATGATGACGATAATTGATGATCGAGCAGAGATTCTGCATAACCTGGTGATTGAGAAAAAGCTATTTTCCTGGCTACCTTTAAACCAGAATATTTCAACCGTAATTGTAATGATCCTTAATGCACTACCGATAGAAGGGTCTATTATGAGTTTGGATTCGGTCTACGATATCATTATCAAAGTCCCTGCTGCATCTTATGGTTTGTGGTTAAACAACCAGGTTGAATTAGTAGATTTGGGTAAAATGCTTTCAAATGAATCATTTTTTAGCACTAAGATATCATCAAAACCTCCTGTTTTTCACATTTTTGGTGATCCACAATTATCAGGAGATCAAATTCATATTACAGCTGTTCAGTATAAGTCGGATTCTAACGATACAACCTATCTCGACTCATCTGCACAGAAGAATATGCTACAAGAAGATTTCATCCTAGTTCCCTATTTGATCGACCAAAACAGCCAGTCTATCTGCATTGCAAAATCCGTTTTTAATATTGGCCGACGGATCGACAACGACCTGGTGATTGATGATGCACGGGTCTCCAGGCAGCATGCCCAAATTCGATTCTCGCCAAAAGGCTGCATCCTCTTCGATTTGAAATCAACCGGTGGAACATTCATCAACAACAAGATGATAGAACAACAAAAATTACAATCCGGAGATGTCATATCGCTGGCTGGCGTCAACCTGATCTATGGCGAAGAGAACCGTCCGGAACAGGATCTTAATGAGGGAGTCCCCGATCACTCTGTAACCAAACCGCCGCAGGATTCCACTGACGATCACCTGGAGTATATTGGATGAGTATTCTCCTACTTCTTTTCCGAATTCTAATTGCCGCTGCATTGTATGCCTTCATTGGGTGGACAATTTATACCCTTTGGATAGAAATTTATCGACGTGGCTTATCCCAGGAAAAACAGTCTGTACCTACTTTGATCGTTAAGTTCTCTGATGAACAGGGCGAAAAGATTCAATACATCACCCACCCGGTGGCGATTGTTGGAAGGGAACAGGATTGTGACGTGTGCATTGCAGATCGGTCCGTGTCCTCTCGACAAGCTAGATTCTCCTACCATCAAAATCAATGGTGGTTGGAAGATCTCAATTCAACTAATGGAACATTTCTAAATCGCGATTTGCTACGTCAGCCAGCAGTTC
Source organism: uncultured Chloroflexia bacterium (assembly GCA_963841805.1). GTDB lineage: Bacteria > Chloroflexota > Anaerolineae > Anaerolineales > Anaerolineaceae > PNON01. The sequence continues at coordinate 132,593 of CAWJEB010000009.1, read as the reverse complement.
TGGTCTCAGATGACCTCATTTCATGCGGAAGTACCGACCTGACGCTTCAAATAGAAAAACTGGATAATTAATCTTTTGGAGGAATTATGAATGAATCCCCTTTCCTGGCAGTTATCGGTGGGTCTGGTTTATATGAATTTAGTGATCTAAAGGAAGTAACATCCGTCTTTCCAGAAACACCTTATGGGAAACCCAGCGCACCAATCACTATCGGTCGGCTGGATGGTAGACTTATCGCGTTTTTAGCCCGACACGGCAATGGGCATACACTCAATCCATCTGAAGTAAATTATAGAGCAAATATCTATGCGCTTAAGCAATTAGATGTTAGGAAAATTCTATCCGTCAGCGCGTGTGGATCTTTGCGTCAGGATTATTCTCCTGGTGATATCGTATTGCCGGATCAATTGGTCGATTTCACTAAGGATCGGAAACGTACTTTCTTTGAAGGCGGTTGTGTCGCCCATATTGGCACTGCCAATCCATTTTGCTCAAACCTGCGATCGATCACCGCAGACTCCCTCAAAACCGCGGACGCTACTCTTCATCCAAATGGCACGCTTATCACCATCGAAGGCCCTCGTTTTTCAACCAAGGCAGAATCAAATCTGTTCAGATCCTGGGGAATGTCCATTGTTGGAATGACAGCCAGTCCTGAAGCTTTTCTAGCTCGGGAAGCAGAGATGTGTTATGTGACGATCGCTCATGTCACTGATTACGATGTTTGGCATGTGAGCGAAGAAACTGTGACAGTGGAAATGGTGATCCGTACACTTCAAAATAATACTTTAATTGCTAAAAACGGAATTCGTTCAGTTTTAGCCGATCCTCGCCTGGAAGAGGATTGTGAATGCCACAATTCACTCAAAGATGCATTCATTACCCAACCAGAGACTGTCTCCCAACAGGCAAGAGAAACCCTGGGAATACTTCTGAAGAAATAAGACCATAGTGGAAAATAACACAGAAAACAATCGCCAACCAGGATACATCCAATTTATCCAAACCAGGCTCACCAGTCTGGGGTTAGCTTTTGTTTCTTTTTACGCAATCTCATTGTCAATTTCATCAATAATCCGAAATAACACTGTTGAGTTTCCGGCAGGTTGGATGCACTGGATTGGATATGTTGCGTGGGTAGGGATTTTCTTGCTGGTGACAAGGATGGCGAAACGATACGTTCCGCATCAAGACCCTTATCTCCTGCACCTGATTTATGTCAGTTGTGGTTGGGGATTAATGGTAATCTGGCGTCTATCCCCATACTTAGGGCTGCGCCAGACAGCCTGGTACATTGTCGGTAGTATCGTCTACGTCATCATCCTCAAATACTCCAAAATCCTTCATTTCCTAAGAAAATTTACATACCTCTGGCTTGCTGCTGGTTTTGTCCTCATAATACTTACATTACTGCCGGGATTACTGGATGGCTCGTCACAGCCCAGTTTGTGGTTAAGTTACAAAGGGTTTACCATTCAGCCATCTGAGCCTCTAAAGTTACTTTTTATTGTGTACCTGAGCGCTTATTTCTCAAAAAAACAATCGGTCAATACAAAATCCCTTTCCTTCATCCTGCCAACCGTTTTAATCATTTTAAGCGCGATACTAATTCTCCTCGCCCAGAAAGACCTGGGCACAGTCTCCCTCATGATGACTATTTATGTCACCATGCTCTATATCGGAACCGGGAATAAGAAGAACCTTTTGACGGGAATTGCCGTACTCCTTGCCGCATTCATCACCGGGTACTTCATGTTCGATGTAATTAGATTACGTGTTGGCGCATGGATAAATCCATGGGTGGATCCGGAAGGACGTTCTTATCAAATCATCCAGGCGTTAATTTCACAGGCAGCTGGTGGAATTTTCGGAACAGGTCCTGGCATGGGCAGCCCCAATCTGGTTCCAGTCGCTGCATCAGATTTCATTTTCTCAGCGATTGCAGAAGAAAGCGGATTATTTGGTACCGTCGGCGTCATTCTCCTCTCCCTAATTGTTGTATTTCGTGGTTTTTCTATCGGAAATAGGGTCAAAGATCGGTTTATGTCCCTATTGGCATTTGGAATTTCATTTTGGATTGCGCTTCAAACATTACTGATCATTGGCGGAAACATCAGATTATTTCCACTAACTGGTGTGACCCTACCATTCTTTTCGTATGGGGGTACATCGTTGATCGTTTGCATGTCTGCAGCTGGGATATTAACGCAGATCAGCCAACAAGAGGAAAAAGATGCTCCTTTAAAACAACATCGTAATATACAAAAGATAGTACTACCCGCAATTTTGGTGACCTCTATTTTGGCAATGATTCTGCTGCCATATTGGGCAATTGTGAAAAAAGATGACCTCACCTCACGCAGTGATAATCTGCGTCGTGCAATTGCAGATTCTGATGTGATTCGGGGGTCTCTTGTTGACCGGAATGGAAAAGTCATTAACGGCACTGGTGGTTCGCCGGGAAATTTTGTTAGAACATATCGTTATCCTCCCCTATCCTCAACCACTGGATATTCAAATCTCTACTATGGCCAGTCTGGACTTGAAGCCATCCTCGACCCATACTTAAGAGGCATAAAAGCCAGTCCTCCTTTGGATCTCTGGTGGAATTATTTGGCATATAATCACCCGCCATCTGGTTCAAATGTTAGATTATCCATAAACCTGGATTTGCAAAAATCAATGGATGACCTGTTGGGAGATCATAAAGGTTCAATCATAGCTATGAATGCACGCTCCGGGGAAATCATTTCTATTGTCTCTCATCCATGGGTTGACCCGAATGATCTTGAAGCCAATTGGGAGACAATTATCAGCGATACAAATTCTCCACTACTTAACCGAGCGCTGCATGGAAAATATCCGCCGGGTACTGTCATCAGTCCATTCCTTTTGGCAGAAGTTATTAATAAAAATCTCCCTCTCCCAGAAGGTTCCAATGAGGCAGTATCTTACAAAGGACGAACGATCAATTGTTCTTTGGGAGAAACTGCTGGTGATAACAACTTATCAGGCACACTCAAAAATGGTTGTCCACATAGCTTACTGGAACTTGGTCGAAATTTAGGGAAACCAGGGCTTTATGATCTCTTCTCGAAAATTGGATTTTATAAATACCCTGAATTTATTTTCCCTGGGCTAACCATCACCGACCCAGGCGAGATTGAAAACTTGAAAGCTGCGGCGATAGGTCAGGAATCCTTGAATGTGACTCCCTTACAAATGGTTCTGGCCTCAGCTGCAATCAGTGCCGAAGGTGAAATCCCCAACCCGATTTTAGCGCCTTCCTATCAGCTACCATCTGGTCAGTGGCAATTGGTGGAATCCAATACGATTAAACAATCGGTGTTCACCAGTTCAACAGCAGAAATCGTCAGTGAAGCATTCACAATGTCGAATCTGCCTTCCTGGGGCGTGGTAGGAAAGGGATTAAACAGCAATACCAGCGTAGTAACCTGGTTTGTAGGTGGAACAAACAACAATTGGCAGGGTGTACCTGTTGTTTTCACCGTTTTATTGGAAGCTGACAACCCGGAGGAAGCATTGAAGATTGGTGAAGCAATAGTCCGCCAGATAACCAAGTCTAATACGCTCCAATAGCCACTAAATACTATTTGACACCCTAATTTACAGGGATCACTCTACTCGAGTAAAGTGCCGCTTGCCGACTTGCAATACTCCTGCGTGTGGAAGTGCTGCAAACGGATCAGTAAGGATTTCTCCATCCAATTTCACCCCATTTTGCTGGATCAGCCTTCGGGCTTCACCCTTTGAACCGACAAGCTCAGAGGCGATCAAAACATCGATCAATTTTTGGCCCGCCAGATATGGGAAGGATGGCATATCGTCTGGAATATCCTTCTTCTGAAACATGGTAACAAAGTTTTCCTGGGCTTCATTTGCTTCAGTGATCGCTGTAAAATGAACTTGTGATTTCCCAGGCAAGCTCCATCTTTGCATCACGTGGGTGCAAACTTCCATTTGCCAATCCATCTTCCTGCTTTTTGATATCAGCAGGAGTCCACCGGGTCACCAGTCGAGAATATGATGGCATTGCCATATCTGGAATACTCATCACCTTCCCATACATATCTTTGGCATCTGTATTGATAGGAATGTGGTTTCCTAGGCTTTTGCTCATTTTCACCAAGCCATCCGTACCAGGAAGGATCCCTAGAATGATGCCAATATTGGGTCTTGCCCCCATATAGGTCATTAATTTCCGCGCAGCGGTGATAATGTTGAATAATTGATCAGTACCACCGACCTGTACATCCGTGTTGAGGGCGTAAGCATCGTATCCCTGCATGATGGAGTAGAAGGTCTCATGCAAATATAGCGGATCGCCCTTATCCCAACGTAGTTTGAAATTTTCGCGGGTCAAAAATTGCTGAATCGTAAAATTGCTTGCCAGCTTGATCAGATCCTCAAAAGTCAGTTTGGATAACCATTCTGCGTTATACCGGATGGATGTTTTCTCCGGATCGAGTATCTTGAATGCCTGTTCAGCGTATGTTCTCGCATTTTCTTCAATTTCCTGTGCTGTCAGTAAGGGTCTGAGTTTGTCTTTATCTGAAGGATCCCCGATCAATGATGTGAAGCTGCCAATAAGAAAAATGACATCATGCCCAAGTTCCTGGAATTGACGCATTTTCCGCATGGTGACGGTGTGCCCAAGGTGCAAATCCGCTTTACGGGGGTCATATCCCGTATAGATCCGGAGCGGACGATTTTCTTTTTCAGCAATGATCAAGCGCTCACGAAGCTCACTTTCCATTGCCCTTTTAAGATTGTCATCCCCATACTCGGTTCCCTGCATCAAATATTGGACTTGTTCATCAATGTTCATTTTTCCTCCATGGGCGTTAACCAAAAACGCCCTCAGCGGAGAGGGCGCACCTATCCCGCGATATTAATAATATTACAAATAAATAATACCAATTTCACTCAACATAGAGAGATTATATCATGCACAAATGTTTATGTAATTGATGACCAGATATTATTTTCGATTGGAAACCGATCTTGGTTTCATTAATTAGAGTATTGATCACATTGAAAATCAGCCATTTGATTTAATGTCAGCCAGGGCATTATGCAATTCCGTAAAATGGAATTTATAACCGGATTGCAACAACTTTTTCGGTAAAACATTCTGCCCATCCAAGACCAGGGTACTCATTTCGCCCAGAATTATACGCAACCCAAAATCCGGGATTGGAAACCAGCTTGGGCGCTGGAAAACTTGGCTGATGATTTTTGCAGCCTGGTTATTCGTAACAGGAAATGGGGCGGTGAGGTTGAATACTCCTTCTAATTGGTTTTCGACAATATGTATGATTGCCTCAACTTCGTCTTTGAGATGAATCCAGGAGAACCATTGCCTCCCAGAACCCAGCCTGCCCCCCACAAATAACTTGAATGGTAGAAGCATTTTAGGAAAAGCGCCTTCTTTTAGATCAAGGACAACCCCAGTCCGAATGATTGCCCGTTTCACCCCCATTTCTTCCAACGCTGCTGTCGATGCCTCCCATTTCACACCAATACCAGCTAGATAATCATTTCCATGGGGAGAGGTTTCGTCGAACTGTAATGTTTCGGAGACTCCATATATTCCAATTGCGGATGCCTGGATAAAATGCATTGGTTTGTTTTTACATACGCGGATAGCATCAACCAGGGCTTTTCCGGCTTCTAATCTACTCTCGAGTATTCCTGTTTTCTTGCTTTGTGTCCACAACCCAGAGCCCAATATTTTCTCCAGCCAGGTTGATTACGGCAGTAGTGTTTTCAAGTTCATTTGACCAAACGCCAATCGTTTTACCATCCCAGGGGAGGTACCTAACATGGTTTATTTGATTTTGCCCTCTTTGATTTCTTGTGAGTACGACGACTTCATTACCCATCTCTGCTAATCTTTTGGATAGCATCGATCCAATAAATCCTGTTCCACCACTAATGATGATCTTTCTCATTGGCTGCTCCTATTTTGAGTTGCGTGCATACTTCATTATGCTATAATTTTTGAATTGGGTAAATGATATGCAGGAAAATGTATTAGTATTAAATGCAAATTTTCAACCCATCCACGTTTGTTCTACAAGACGGGCAATCACCCTCATCTTCGCAGAAAAAGCCTCCCTGATAAAAAATGGCCGTGGATATATTTGTACTGTGTCCCAAAGCTTCCCCCGTCCATCCATCATTAGATTGGAAAGAATGATCTCTAGACCTCGCTTGAAAGTTCACTTCTCACGCCACGAGATATTCAGAAGGGATTATTATTCCTGTCAGTACTGCGGCAGAAAGAATGTCAGCCTGACGATAGATCATGTAATACCCAAGAAAGATGGCGGCGAATATATCTGGACGAATGTTGTTACAGCCTGCATTGCATGCAATCATAGGAAGGGAAGCCGCACACCAGAGCAAGCAAACATGCGATTAGTAACCAGACCTGAGATGCCGCCTGAGTCTGCGTGGTATTACTTTCAATCGCAGGTACACATGAATATCGAATGGGAGGAATTCTTAAGAGGGTGGTAATTACCATGAGAACTTTAATCCATCGGTAGCTACTGTAACTTTACCTGCATATTTAGAAGATGCTTCGTTTATCAGGTTTGTATCCGGATAATTTTCAGGAAAATGAATTAATACAAGTGAATCCACCTCTGCGCGCGCAGCATCTTCTCCGGCTTGTAATGCTGTGGAGTGCCCTTTGGCATCCCCAGCCGCTTCATGGATCAGGATATTCGCACCGTTCGCTAGTTTCTCCACGCCCAGGCAAGGTTCAGTGTCGCATGTATAAGCTATCGCATATTTTCTATGGTTGTCAGAGATATTTAGTCCAATAGTAGGTACTAAGTGCTGAACAAGATTGGATCGAATAGTAACTTCTGGATCAACCAATATAACTGTGTCCTCTGAAGGAATGACTTGAAAAGTTACCTGAAAGTATTCTGGCCAGTTTTTCCAGCCAAACAAATCCATCATTTTTTGAATTCGTTCAACGGTTTGGGGTAAACCATGAATGACCAGAGGTGATTTTCTTCCCAATAGCCATAGGTCCATCAACAATAACGGCAGCCCCGCGACATGGTCTGGATGAAAATGCGTGACGATGATGTCTGTGATAGTATCAGGGGTAACACCTAATTCCTGTAATCTTACCAAAGCATTTGTCCCGCAATCGATCAATACGAATTTATTATTTGTTTGTAAGCACAGATATGCTGTGTCCCGTTTTTTACCTGGGATTGCATTTGAAGATCCTATTATCGTTAATTCTGGCATGAACCCCTCTTTATCTCAGAACATAATACGCAATTCTTGGGGTAATCCAAACCTCTACACCGGCCGCTATGATCAAAAGAGGCAGAACAACTCCTAACATTATTTTAACCCATTCTGCAAGGCTTTGCAGCATCACTTCCCCCACAGTTTTGGAAGCATCCGGTTTCGCCATCAAAGCCCCCATTTTCAATACTGCCGCGGTTGATAATACCGCCGCAGGAATTTCAAAAATACCATGCGGCAAAATGAAGGCTAAAAGATAGTTTATAGGAGCTAATCCAGCCTGGCTCAACACCCCCATAAGATATCCAACGACACCCAATGAGACAATACCAGGAAGAACTCCTGCTACTCCCAAAGAAAAGAAACCGAGTGGTAATGCGAGAATCAACACCCGCAAGTTTTGCCATAAAATCGCGAAGATTGAATTCCATGTGCCAGTCGGCATATCTTTCATCACATGAACAATTTGATTTTCAAGGTCAACAACACCCGCTTGATCTAAAGGAATGATAAATTTGAAAGATAACTGAAACCCAATTATTAATCCGACCAGGAATAAAAAAGAAACAATAAGGACTGGTATCCTATGTTCAATGACCGACTTGAAAACTGATTTATACCACCCTCCCAGGTTTTTGGATGAAGCTGAGAAGCGAGAATAAAACACTCTCCATCCCCATTTGAAATTCAACACATCGATTTCACGGCCAAGCAGTTCTTCACGTCTGAAATGCGCCAACCCAACCCTTACCAACAGAATTCCAAACAAAGTCATACCCAGAACAGCCCACCATAGGGTTGTGTAATCACCCCAGAAAATGACAACGCTCTCACCCTGGATCAACAAAGCTGAAGGGATCACAATAAAAGAAGCGAGCAAGTTAGCGGCTCTGACGGAGGTTGTCTGGGTAGAGACGATCACCGCTCCTGCGACCATGACAACAGCCTGTACTGTGGTCAAAGCTACCAATTGAAGAATGATATTAATATCTGGCAGAGTAACTTTGGATATCGTTAATCCTACCAAGTACACTGACATACCAATATAGCTGGACATCAACGGTGGAACCGTGGATGAGAGCAGCTTGCCCAGGTAGATTTGCCAGTCTTTGAGAGGTGTATTCAGGAGAGGTTCTATGGACCCGCGTTCCTTTTCTCCGACAAAAGATTCCAGTGCTATGACGAGGGATACAGAAATTGGAAAAAAACCCACAACCATAAATAGAAATGGCACCAACCGATCAGCAATGATCGATGCGCCATACTTGGAAACAAAATCTAAAGCGGTTTTGGCAGTAAAATTCATCAAGAAGGGGAAAAATACGGTCAATCCAAGGATTGGGAAAATAATGCGCCAATCTCTAAATTGATCGCGGACTTCTCGCCTGGTGATCATCAGAGCAGGCTTGATCTCATGCCACATGTTGGTTCACCATTTCCTGATTGATAATTTGTAAATAGATATCTTCCAAAGAGCGCTGGTGCTTCTCCAAAGTTAGGATATCCAACCCACCCGCAGTGAGCGAACGAACAATATTCGGGTTGGAATTTTCGGGATACTCAGTCGAATACCGCAGAAATCCATCCCCCTGTTCCAGTAGCTGCACCCCGTCTCCCAGTTGTTGGCTATGACCATCCAGACTACCAGTAAACCTCAAAATATATTCCTGCGGGCCTAGCAGTTTTCTTCTTACCTGATCTAATTTTCCATCCAATATTATTCTTCCGGATCTTATGATCACGATTTGATCAGCCAATTCTTCTGCTTCACGTAAATTGTGGGTGCATAAAACAATGGTGCGGCTGGTTGTCCGTAAATCGCGGATTACTTCCCTGACTGTATAGGCGCTTTCTGGGTCCATGGCAGATGTGGGTTCGTCAAGCAGCACCACTGGCGGCTCATGCAGCAGCGCTCTAATCAAGGCTAATTTCTGGCGCATTCCTTTTGAATACTCTGCCAGTCGTTTCTTTCCAGCATTGAGACCAAATTGGTCCATTAATCGTTGGCTTCTGTTTTTTGATTCCTGTGAGTTAATACCGTAAAGACTTCCAAAAAACACCAGGTATTCTTCAGCATTCATGCGGCCATATAAACCATGATGCTCTGTTAATACTCCCACCGAGGCTCTTACTTTATCAGGCTCGCTTACTACATCATGACCAGCTATTTTTGCCCAGCCTGATGTAGGCTGAAGGATGGATGTCAACATCCTGACGGTTGTCGTTTTACCTGCTCCATTTGGTCCTAGCAGAACAAGGATCTCCCCCATATTCACTTTAAGGCTTAAGTTATCTACAGCAAGGAATTCGTCAAATTTCTTGCTTAATCCTTCTGCCTCAATGGTGATTGAACTCATTTTTCACTTTCATCTAATAGCATTAGGCATTAATTATCCTTCGAAACTTCCTCATTCTCCTCAGCGGCTTGATCAAATGTTTGATCAACAGAAGGCTCAGATTTACGATGTCGCAGAATGAGTACAACTAGAGATGCAAGTCCGACGACAGCCATGAAGGTCTGATTGATATTCAGGCTAAACACGTTGGATGCGTCAAGCCGTAAAAATTCCAGAAGGAATCGTCCCAGGGGATAAATAAAAGCATATACCAGGAAAACATCGCCAGGTTTTAATTTGTCTTTATAAACCCGGCTGATCCAAATTAATATACCCATATTTGCGATGTTATAAATAGATTCGTATAAGAACAGAGGATGATAGTAAGCCTGATCTGCATATCCGGCTATACGATGGGCAGGGTCTATAAATATCTTCCATGGCAGGTTTGTCGGTGCGCCATATAATTCCTGGTTTATGAAATTACCCCACCGCCCGATCGCCTGTGCGATTGCAAGTCCAGGTGCTATAAAGTCTGTCCACTTTCTAAAATCAACTTTCTGCCTCTTGCAATACCAGACCAAAGCAAGTAACCCACCAATCACTGCACCGGGGATACCAAGTCCACCCTTCCAGATGCTGATCGCATCCAAAGGATGGGTTAGATAATATTTCGTGTCCAATCCAACAGCCACCATCGATTCTGGCGGGGTGAGGATATGCCAAATTCGCGCACCTATGATTCCTGCCACCAACAGCCAGGGAAGCATATCCCAGATCATTTCAGGATCGCTACCAGCCGCTTTTGCCTGATTACTAGCAAGCCAGGCAGCAAGCAATGCTCCCAGCATGATGATCACACCATAATAATGTATGATGAATGGCCCTAATTGAATTCCTTCTCGCATGTTTGTCCTCTACTTGTAAACTTTATTTAGTTGGCTTTTTATAAGATAGAACCTGTTTCTTCTCGTATGCCTGTTTTCGCACAAAGTAGATCCGCTGTAAAGCTGTGAAATTTGAAAATATTGCGATGATCCACAATGCGATATAGGGGAAATTAAATATAAGGCATGGGGCTAGGACAAGATATCGTTCTACCCTTGTCAAAATACCCACCTTGGCACTAAACCCTAATGATTCTGCCCGGGCTCTCACGTAAGAAACCAGGATAGATCCAGCGGCAGCAAAGTAAACCAATCCCACATTAAGAGGTTCCTGTCGTGTTAAGTAATAGATCATTAAACCTGCCAGGATCACAAGTTCAGAATACCTGTCTGTAACAGAATCCACAAAAGCGCCAAAGACGGTTTGTTCGCCACGAAGTCGCGCCATTGTGCCATCCAGAGCATCTATCGGCCCCATAACAAGTATTACGATGCCCCCCCAGGTGATTTGACCTGTTGCAAGTAAATAAGCTCCAAAAGCGTTTCCTACAAGGCCAACAATGGTTACAGTGTTTGGAAGAATACCCGTTTTATTTACAGCAGCACCAATGGCATCCAATACGCCTTTGAATATTTTTCTTAAAAACATTTCGAGACTCAAATTTTCTTTTTTTGCTTGACTTTCCACAGTTCACCCTTTGATTGAGATAATAAACAATATTACCATAATCATTATCGTTTTCTTATAAAATTAGGATTGTGTTTAATCTTCAGGAAAGTCCTCAGAATCATCGTCTAAATCAATAAGAACTTCGCGTTCTTTACCGCCACCCTGACCCGGTCCGACGATCCCCATTTCCTCCAACTCTTCCATGATCCTAGCCGCCCTTGGATAGCCTATACTTAGTTTCCGCTGAATCAATGAAGTGCTTGCGCGGCGCGATTGTCTCACCACTTCTATCGCCTGCTGAATCATTTCATCTCCGCCATTTTCCTGTTCTTCAAAAAGCATGTTCTCCCAGGGCGGCGAACTATTTAGACTTTCCGGTTGTTCCTTTTGCCAGTGCGAAATGATCTTGTCCAACTCTTCATCACTCACCATCGCGCCTTGGGTTCGAATTGGCACAGCCTTCTCTGGATCGAGGAAGAGCATATCGCCGCGTCCCAACAGATTCTCAGCGCCAGTACTATCTAAAATCACCCTTGAATCAACATTGGAAGAAACCGCAAAAGAAATTCTAGCCGGAAAGTTAGCTTTGATCAAACCAGTAACAACAGTCGAGCTTGGCCTTTGGGTCGCCACGATCATATGAATACCTGTGGCTCGTGCCAATTGAGCAAGCCTCACAAGCAACGGTTCAGCGGATGCTTGTGCACTCATCATTAGATCTGCCAGCTCGTCAATAAAGATAACGATCCTAGGCAATACTTCTTCACCGCGTTTTTCCATTTTTTTGTTGTATGCGTCCAGATCTCGGGCGCCAATACTGGAGAAGGCGATATATCGCCTGTCCATCTCCTGGGTAACCCAGCGCAAAACGCCAAGAATTCTATCTAGTTCCGTTTCCACTTTGCCAAACATATGCGGCAATCCGTTGAACCTGACAAGTTCCACCATCTTCGGGTCGATCATGACCAAACGTAGATCTTCTGGTGAATTATTCATCGCCAGGCTGGCTGCCAATGATGTAATGCAGACTGATTTTCCGGATCCAGTAGTACCCGCAATCAGCAAATGCGGCATACGGGATAGGTCACCCACGACAGGCTGCCCCGAGACATCCCGTCCCAATGCCAGGGCCAATGGCGAATTAAGTTTGTTGTATTTCTCGCTTTCCAAAATCGACTTTATGCGAACAACGACCGAGCGAACATTTGGAATTTCAATCCCGACGTAGGATTTCCCAGGAACCGGAGCTTCAATTCGAATCGAAGTAGAAGACAATGCTAACGCCAAATCTTTTGATAGCTGCGAGATTTGAGAAACGCGCACTTTTTGTTTGAGTGTTTGACCTTCTGGAGCTGGTTTCTCAATATATCCGGGTTCAACAGCAAACTGTGTGACAGTTGGACCCATCCTGTACCCGATTACCTTTGCCGGAATTCCAAAATCCATCAGCGTTTTTTCCAAAATAGCGGCCGTTTTGTTGATCGTGGATTCGTCCAGCCGGATGACTTGATCCTCCATTAGCAACGATAACGGGGGCAGACTGCTCTCTCTGTTAATATTTTTTCCGGGCGAGGCTGGAGCATTTTGCTTCTTCTCCATACTTCTGAGCGGATCTTTCCCCAGGTTTCTTAGAGATAAATTATTCAATGTTGATGTAAACTGCCCGTGAGTAGGTTTGGGTTGGGGTTTATTTTGGTCACTATGCAGAGATCTTTGCTCAACCACACTTTGAATAGGTAAGTGGGGTTGGCTCTGGCTGGACCGTTGACGCCTTTGCTGGACAGTCAGTCTTTTCAAAGAACCAGGCTCTCCATTTAGACTAGAATCATTAGAAAACGCTGTAGTAGTAGATCTTCTATTCTTTCGAATTACGGCCGCGCCATACAATATCATCAATGCTGGGATGATAAACCAGACAATTCCAGCAATAGCTCTGCCCAATATTTCCGCTGTCATCTGCGCCAATGCCCAACCGATCAATCCTCCACCAACGCCACCTTCAGCCAAGCCAAGATCATAATCTGTCAAAACAGCAAAGAGGGCTAGAAAACTGACGATCAGCATTTCGATGTAAACGATCTTCCAAAAGAAGGATGTCCAGAAGTTCCCTTTTCTTTTTAAAACAAAATAACCGATGATGCCAAAAGAAATATTGATGAAAAGCGCTCCCCATCCAAACCAATGCAACAAGAACATAGCCCATGGGCGCAAAAGCACTCCACCGGTTAATCCCAATAGAGCTAATAATGTCAGCAAGGATGAAAATATTAACGTAATACCCAGGACATCTCTTGCAAAGCGGCCATAGTGGGTGGACAAATAAACCATACCATCCAGTGTTTTCTTTATAGCAGAATTAGCCTCTTCATTGAATGAGGAGGCTGATTTGTTACCCGAATATGTATATTCTTTCCTTTTTACAATTTTTCGCGCCATTACTTTTCCAAACTACTCAAGACTTAATCCAATACGTTTCTTTTCAGAATCGATATGCAATATTCGAACCTGAACGCACTGGTCCTTCTGTAAATACTGATCGATAGACCTGAAATGGTCCGGCAACCGGATCGCAGATACATGGATAAGCCCTTCAACGCCCTCTTTCAACGCTGCGAAAGCCCCAAACTTTGTAATACTCGTGATCTTTGCAGTGACTACATCTCCAGGAATATAAATTTCTAGTATTGAGTCCCAGGGGTTTTTCGACAACCGTTTGTAACTTAATGCTACGCGAGCATTCTCTACTGAAACACTAAGCACCTGTGCTTCAACACGTTGACCGATGCATAAGATATCTCCAGGATATTGCACCCTGCCCCAGGAAAGCTCAGAGACATGGATCAGTCCTTCCAAACCACCCAGGTCTATAAAGACTCCAAAATCAGTTACGTTTGTAACTGTACCCCATACTACATCACCAATTTGGATGTTCTCGAAGATAGCCTTCCGTTTACCCTGGCCGGCTTGTGCCGCCCGCTCAGAAAAAACTAATCTCTCATCATCCGGACCAAATTCGATTATTTTTAAGGATATTTCATTTCCGAGATAACGCTGCAATAACAGCTTTCGCTTCTCCTCACCTTCATTACAAGGTATATTGAGTAGGTGGGAAATTGGAACAAATCCCTGAACATTTTCGCCTTCTACTAACAATCCCCCTTTGTTATACCCACTTACCTGTAAAATGATTATCTGGTCCTCTTGATATATTTTCTCCAGGTATGCCCAGTCATTTCTTACCGGATGGTATTTTTCTGCTTTATCTTGAAATTCATCTTCTGACCCAGACTGGATAAATTTTTCTTCCTCTGTTAATATCGAATTCCACCATGCTTCATCTATCTTCAAATCTTCTGGAGCCATAATTCCATCCTGTTTTAAGGTGCTCAATTCCCCTCCAAACACAATCATCCATATTAGTAATTAAGTATTAAATATCTTGTTGCAAATTATATGCCTCAGTGTCTTCTGTTTTGCTTTCCATTTCAAGTATTGTTTTGGCTACAGACTCGATTGCTACCCGTTGTTTCCGGTACAGATCAGCTTCGGACATCGCTAGTTTTAGCGCTACTTCCCTAACCTTCTTGCCCTGCAGGAACTTCATCTCCAGAATATTGTATAGGATCCATTCCCCCGTAAATTTTCGATCCCCTTCTGGTTTCACACTTTCGATCGCATCTTTGAGAATTGTCCGTAATGCGTTTGTAGGGTTTTGATTATTGTCCGTTAATGCCTTCTGGACAATATTTAGCTTTAATAATGGAGAATCTGCCAGTTTCGGCCCTCCCCAAAAATGCGTTAATGCGTCCCTAACCATATTGGATACGTCATTCGGTACGGTAAAGTCTGTTTCGGTGAGTTCATCCACTGTTGGAAATCGGCTTTCCACCCTCATTTGCTGGAATTGTTCAAACTGAGGACTCAACTCTTGGGCTTTTTTAAACACTTCCTGTTGTAAGGTTCGATTGACCAGGGCAAGAATGATTCGTTTACTTAATAGGACCAAAACCTGCCTGTCATCATCATCAAATCCATCCTCCTCATTCTGTTCAATGCCCAGAATTCCCAACAGGTTTTTCTCCGGGCTTTCCTCATCAAATAAAGGCATCAGCAAATACGAACCCCATTTGAATATGTCAGTCTGGGATCCGTTCGTTATCATGGCTGGAAGAATGCTCTCTTCAAGGTGGTTTTCCTCCAGGAAACTTGTATCTCCTTGAGAAACAACCATATTCATGGTGCCGCCAGAAAAAGCAGCAATAAAAACACTCTTCGACTGAAAACGGTCGCTAATTGCAGCCAGGACCGCTTCGAGAAATTGTCGAAGATCATTTCTGGTCATCAATCGATTAGATAAGTCTGTGATCAGGTCTATTTCTTCCTGATCGTTAGTATTGAAAATCCATTTCTCCCAGACAGGTGAAAATATTGTGATCAAGTATTCAAAAATCAAGATCGTCAACGTCATGGTTATAGGAACCAATGCGGAATATTCAATTCCAAAGAAACTGCCTCCCCGCCTGATGATAGTTGTAAAACCTAGGGCAACAATAGCAGTGACGGGACCACGCATGATCCACTTGAACAATCGCCTCTTTACAACCCGATCCGGCCAATTTACGCCAAAGAAGGCAATCGAATACGACATCATCACGATCAAGCCGCCCACCATAATGTTGCTGATCATCACAACGATCCAAAAGATCAGTCCATGATCTGAGGCAAAGGAGGATCCATACAAGAGATACGGAAAGCTGCCCAACGCCGGGGCAAGTGCACCGGTGATCAGATAAAACATTCGTCTACGGGTGGTTGGTGTTGTAGTTCGTTGGTATGAGCGGGTAAAGTTGATCCAGCTAGCAATCATGCTGAGAATATAGTAGAGCGAAAATAAATCAGTAAATACTGTCCGCTGCAAGAAAGCGGCTGGTTCGTCTTGCATCAGCAGTGGACCGAGAAACAAGTTTAATGGAATTGTCAGCAAAAAACAGGTGGAGATTAGGTAAGTGATACGAATTGACCAGCGGCGTTTTCCCTTGCTTGGCTTGCCGGTAGTTGCCAGGATGGCATCTGAAAAATGTAAGTAGGTGGGCGGAAGATACAGAATGCCAATCCATTGGATCTTCAGCCAAAAGGTAATATTGTCAGAATTCGCTGCTGTACTGCTGAAAGCATCTGCTGTGAAAACAGCAACAACACAAATCAGGATCAGTGTAAATGACCGGGCAATTCGATCTTTTTGATTAAAGGTTAATGAATACAACAGAAGCGCGAACGCAGTTATTGCGATTCCCGCCGCAAGAATTTCGCTGATAGTTCTAATAACTGCTTGAAGTCCAGCCCACCAACCCACAAATGCCTCTTTGTTATCTCATATCAGGTAATGTGAGAAAAATAACGCAATGTCCTGATTTACATAAAAGTGATCGTTATATCCACAGAATTCATACCCTAATTTTCTAACCAACTTGACCCCGGGTGTATTCTTGGACTGCATATCGATGATCATTCGCTTAATCCGCTTAGATGAAGCCCAATCCTCCGCGGCCATGAGCAATGCAGTGGCAATCCCGCCCCGTCTATGAATTGGCGACACAACCAGAGTCGGTGATCCAGCCGGAAGATGGAGCCAAGTCTTCAGATACGCTGATGTAAGCTACAGGTTTTTTCTCCAGTAGCCCTACCAGTAATGCATCTCTGTGTATCCAGTCTTTAAATAATTGTTTCGGATGACGCGGATACTCAACCTTAACAGATCTGGGCAGCCTGTTTTCCTGAAAATTAACACCAACGTATCTATCTTCGGAAATCAGATCCATCTGCCAGACATAATCGGTATGGTAGCTATGATCCAACTCCATCATCGCGGGAATATCTTCCAAAACTGCAGTTCTAACTTCGATTCGCGGCATAGTTATCCTAATTCGGTATGATCGTGACCTTTACGATACACGCTGGGAAGGCATTTCCCTGGGTAGTTGTTACAACCAATCTTAAGTAATAATCACCAGGAGTCAATAATGATGTATCCCATTCTCCTAACACACCATCTGTTACAACGGTTGTGCCAGCAAGCAGTGTATTCCAATTTGTTTTATCATTTGAATACTCATATTTATAGAAGCCAAAATCAGGCACATTGGTCGTTCCTTTTAATTCTACCTTACCTTTTAATTCATCCCCCTCGAGTGGAAAGCTCCAATCCAGTTGTCCAGGGATGCACATCGCCTCTTCAACAATTACAACCGGATTGGTTAATAACTCACTAGAATTTGCTTCACCAGCTGGCAACATTTCTGAAACCATTGGTGTTTCTGTTGATGAATAATTTAAAGTAGGTGTTGCATTCGTGCTAAAAATCACGGGGTTTGAAACAATGTAAGAGATAAATAAAAACTCTCCAATACCAACCAGTAAAACCAGGACCAGCACACCACCAGCCTGGAAGATATGCCCTCTGGCATTGTCTTTTTCTAATCCAAACAATGAATTCTTATATTCACCAGTTGCAAGAATTAGTTTACGCAAATAAACAAAACTAACAATACCTAGCAGAATGTATAGGTAAGGTTCGGCGAGTTTTAAGAAACGAAATATCTCTGCCATCATGGACTACTATAATTTTGTGTAATTGCGTGAGCGGTCAATCTCTACTCAATAACTCTTTTACCAACTTTTCCAGTTTTGGAACGATCATATCACCAGCGCTTAATACTTCCTCGTGGGTCGTGATCGTATTTCCATCAAGATTCGCTTTGTTGCTGATCCCTGAAATTCCAATCACGCGTGTCCCTCCATGCCTGGCTGTGATCACTTCCGGCACGGTGGACATACCCACTGCATCGGCGCCAATTGTTCGTAAAAATCTCAGGTCAGCCGGGGATTCGAATGAGGGTCCCGACAAACAAACATACACGCCTTCTTTCATATCCAAGTTATTTTCTTGGGAAATTCTTCTGGCAAGGTTGCCTAATTTTCGATCATATGGCTGACTCATATCTGGGAAGCGCGGTCCAAATTCTTCGATATTCGGCCCACGCAACGGATTTAAACCAGCCATCCCGATCAAACCAATATGGTCCGTGATCAGCATTAAATCTCCCGGATCAAAATCCGGGTTGATTGCACCGGCGGCATTTGTCACGACGAGCGTTTTTACTCCCATACGCTGCATGACCCGAACCGGTAATACGACCTGATCCATCGGATAACCTTCATAATAATGTGACCTGCCCTGAAGGACCATTACGGGTTTCCCCTCAAGGTTGCCAAAGACGAGCTTCCCTGAATGTCCTAATACCGTGGATTGCGGCCAATATGGTAATTCTGAAGTGGGCACTACTTCTTTATTCTCAACGCTGTCAGCCAGGCGCCCCAATCCAGAGCCCAATATGATGCCATATTCAGGTTTGACTGAAACCTTTTTCCTGATAGTGGCAGCAACTTCATCTATTTGTTCTAGTGTAATAAATTTGTCCATCATAATTTCCCAGGATTTGTAATTTGAATAGTATTTTCATTATAGCAGAAGTCAGATCCTGCTTATTTTAGGCTGGTGCTAATCTCTTTCCAGGCTTGGATGACCTTTTGCACCGATGTATCGTCGATCCAATAATGGGTGACAAAACGGAATCTGCGTTGTCCAGTAACACCAACCAGGACTCCTTTTTCCTTAAATAATCCAGCAACCTGCGCAGCATCGACTGATATTTGATCTCCTAAATTACAAAAAATCATATTTGTGAAAGGTGAACCTGAATCGAGTGCAAGACCGCCAACCTCAGATAATCCCATTGCCAGGGTTTTAGCCCTCTGGTGATCCTCTACCAACCGATTAGTCATGGATTGCAGGGCAATGATCCCCGCTGCAGCGATAATCCCAGCCTGGCGCATACCACCGCCCAATTGTTTTCGAATTCGTCTCGCTTTTCTTATAAATTCTGTGGTACCGCATAATACCGAACCAACCGGGGCGCACAATCCCTTACTCAAACAAAAGGTTATACTATCCACTCCTTCAGTTAATACACAGGCTTTCACACTGTTGGCAGAAGCAGCATTGAATATTCTGGCACCATCCATGTGAAGTAATAGTTTGTTTTCATGTGCCAGGGCTGATACATCTTTTGTATATGGCGGGGATAAGACTACACCGCCACAGCGGTTATGAGTATTTTCTAGCATCACCAAACGTGTGGTTGGAAAGTGAACATCATCACCGCGGATGGAATTCCTAATATCTGAGAGCAATAAAGTGCCATCAGGTTGATTTGGGATGGTCAATGGATGAACACCACCAAGCGCGGATATACCACCTGCTTCAAAAAGGGTTGTATGGCATAGATTTCCAAGGATCACCTCGTCCCCACGATTGCAATGGGTTAGCACAGCCAGGAGGTTTCCCATCGTTCCGGATGCTACAAAAAGCCCAGCTTGCATTCCCATTTCGTCAGCGGCGATTTCCTGAAGTTTATTGATGCTCGGATCCTCTCCAAACACATCATCCCCAACCTCAGCGTCTGCCATGGCTTTTCGCATCTCCGGTGTCGGTTTTGTAACCGTATCTGAGCGCAGATCGATCCAATCCATACATACCTCCTAAATTAGTTGTTCGATTATTGAATTAAGTTCTTCAGGCAAAGGCGCTTCCAATGAAATCATCTCGTTTGTCCGCGGAAGTAAAAAAGATATTCTGGCAGCGTGCAAGAAGTGCCGGCTGATATCAATGGATAATTTTTTATATCCGTACTGCCGGTCTCCAACGATTGGGCAACCTACAAACGCCATATGAAGTCTGATCTGGTGTGTACGACCGGTGAACGGATATACCTCTACAAGCGTATGGGAGGTGAATTCCTTCAATGTCAAATACTGTGATTTTGCCTCACGTCCGCGACCATTTTGAACGATAGACATCTGTTTTCGATGGGATGGATCTCTGGCAATAGCCGCCTCGATGATGCCTTCCGGCGTTGGAGGCTTTCCATCAACCAGTGCAATATAAACTTTCTTTATCTCCCGCAGCCTGAATTGGTCTTGCAGCCATCGATGGGATAGATCATTTTTAGCGAGGATCAGAATGCCGGAAGTGTCTTTATCTAATCGATGAACCACTCCTGGACGGCCTTCCCCACCGATACCGACCATTTCTGGCGCATGCGCCAACGCTGCATTCACGACTGTTCCGGTAGCGTGACCAGCGCCTGGATGAACGACCATTCCGGCCGTTTTATTAATAACCAGAATATCCTCATTTTCAAATAACACATCCAATTTGATGTCTTCGGCAAGTGTTTGTGTTGGTTCTGGTTCAGGGATGTTCAGCAGTACAAAATCCCCAAATTCAAGCATAAAGCCTGTTTTGGTGATCGTTTTTTCATTGACACACACCATTCCAGCAGAAATCCACTTTTGGATGCGGCTTCTGGACTCGTCCGGGTGCATTCCAGTCAGAAAAACATCCAGCCGTGTTTTTTCCTGCTTTTCATACTTATGAGAGAAAGTTGAGTTATTCACCTTGGCTGGATTGCTCCAATGCTTGGTCATGGTTCCTCGCAGATACTTTTTTCGCGTCCAATCTTTCCTTCCACCACATTCCAATCAACAAGACAGCCACCCCCACCGAGATGGAAGCGTCTGCAATATTGAAAACCGCAAAATTACCAACTGATATGAAGTCTGTAACCTCGCCGATCATAATTCGGTCGATCAAATTGCCTATCGCTCCCCCTAGCTGCATGCCCATTGCAATGCGTAAAGGCCATTCTTCGATTGGAACCCTGGGATAGTAATAAACAATAATAGCAGCTACTATGAGGTTCACTATTGTAAAAATCATCCCATAACCCTGGAACATTCCAAAAGCCACACCGGTATTGCTCCAGTGGACTATCCGGGCGTACGGTTCCAACCAGGCAAGCGGCATCCATGAACTCCCATAGGGGATATTCGCCCTGACGATAGATTTGGTGATCTGGTCGAGGATGACAATCAAACCCGCGATTCCTACGAGTAAAAAATATTTTCTAAATCTGGAAATCAACTTACCTCCGATATATTCGTTATACCTAATTTTACCCTATCAAAAGCTATATCTCTCGCAAGGAGTGACCAATTTACAAGTATTACTTTTCACCCGAGTTTACACTTCATTTAGTACGAAGCTTGATTGAATAGCATTAGGGGTCGACCGATTGGCCGACCCCAATTTAAGTACAAAATAACATTAGAATTTATTCGATCATAATAATACTATCAGCTTTTAGTAATCTTAAAAGACACCTGTTCACCATCAAAACCATCCTGCGTAAAGTCCTCTCCACTTAGGGATACTGCCTGCAGGGACACACAAAGGGTTTCACCCATGATGTATTCTTTGAAAGTTAGAATAGCTTCTGCAAGTCCGGGGGTGGCTGTATAGATCATCTCGATCCGGTCTGAAATATCAAAATCCTGGTGCTTGCGTGCATCTTGAACACGCCGTACAAATTCCCGCGCAAGCCCCTCTTTAACCAGTTCAGGCGTTAATTCTGTTACAAGGGCAGCCATATAAGCGCCTTCAGAAGCAACCGCGAAACCAGCTTTAGCCTGCGCCCGCACCTCTACCTCGTCAGGGAAAATCTCATAACTTACGCCATCCACATCGATGGTAAATGGCTCACCGGCTAATAATTTTCGGGCAGGATTATCCGCCGGCATTTCCAAAATAGCCATCCGGATGGATGGGAAGTCTTTTCCATACTTCTGGCCGAGCTGTTTCGGCAATGGATTCAGAGTGAATGAAACTGCTTCACCAGCGGCATCTAAAGCGCGGACATGTTTAACATTCAGCTCATCCGAAAGGATATCAGCATACTTTTGTATGACCTTCTTTTCCTCGATATTTCCGAGTGAGAACGCAACTTCCTGCAAAGGTTGCCGAACTTTGCGGTTGGCTTTATTGCGGGCTCCATGCCCCAAGGAAGCCAATTTCATCACCAGTTCCATCTCTTGGTTCAATTCCTCGTTGATCATCGAAGCATCATATTCCGGCCAACTGGTCAGGTGTACAGATTCCTTGGTGTTTTCATCCAACGAGTGCACAAGGTTCTGGTATAACTCATCTGCCATAAAGGGCATGGTTGGCGCTAACAACGCGCTGACAGCAACCAGCGCCTGGTAAAGCGTCGCATAAGCTGCTTTCTTATCCGCATCAGATTCTGTTTTCCAGAAACGTCTTCTTGACCGTCGCAGGAACCAGGTGGACAGATAATTTACAAATGTCTCTACCGGACGGGTCGCTCCAGTAACATCATAATGCTCAAATGCATTTGTTACATCTCTCACCAGGGTATTCAATTCCGAGAGCAGCCATTTGTCCAGATCAGTGTATTCTGGAACCACATTTGGATCAGGCAGCCATCCATCCAGACGAGCATAGGTCATGAAAAAGGAATAGGTATTCCATAAGGTCAGGGTAAAATTGCGGATCACTTCACCCACCAGGTCCTCGCTGAATCGGCGTTCCTGCCCCGGTGGTGATGCTGTGTACAAGTACCACCGGAAGGCATCCGCTCCCTGTGTATTGATCACGCTCCATGGATCGACAATGTTGCCTTTTGTTTTGGACATTTTTTGACCGTCGCTGTCCAGGATCAATCCGAGACAGATTACATTTTTAAAGCTCTCTTTCTCAAACAGCATGGTGCTGATCGCATGAAGCGAGTAAAACCAGCCACGTGTTTGATCCACCGCTTCACAGATGTAATCCGCTGGATATTGTTCTTTGAAGATCTCCTGATTTTCGAATGGATAATGCCACTGGGCATACGGCATGGACCCAGAATCGAACCACACGTCGATCAACTCAGGTACGCGGTGCATTTTACCGCTGCATTCGGGACATGGAAGCCGCACATTATCTACATGTGGCCGGTGCAAATCCAGGTTGCTCTGGTCAAAACCACTTAATCGGCTTAGCTCTTCCACTGAACCAACACAGACCTGGTGGTTGCAATCTTCGCACACCCAAATGGGCAGCGGTGTTCCCCAGTAACGCTCCCTGCCCAATGCCCAGTCAATATTATTGGACAGCCAGTTGCCAAAGCGACCGGCTTTGATATGGTTGGGGTACCAGTTTATGCGATTGTTAAACTCAACAAGCTTGTCCTTATATTTGCTTGTGCGAACAAACCAGGTTGGTCGAGCGTAATACAATAAGGGAGTTTTGCATCGCCAACAGAATGGATAGGTGTGTGTGATCGTCCCCTGTCTGAATAGCAGCCCACGTAAAATGAGATCATCAATGATAGCCGGATCGGCTGTTTTTACAAATATGCCGCTCCATGGTTTCACCTCGTTGACAAATGAGCCATCCGGCGCCACAGTTTGGATCACTGGCAGGTCATATTCTCCGGCGACTTCCATATCGTCCGCACCGAAGGCTGGCGCAATGTGAACCAGACCTGTTCCATCTTCCGTGGTCACATACTGCGCTAATACTACATAATGGGCTGGTTTTTCAGGCGGTATGAATGTAAACAGCGGCTGGTATTTCTTGCCTTTTAAAGCCTTCCCTTTGAAGGTATCCACAATTCGAATGGTTTCATCGCCAAGTACCTTTTCGATCAATGCAGATGCCAGGATCAGGCGTTCAGTCCCGCCCTCCGCCAGGTCACGTTCGATCGTGCTGTATTCGACATCCGGATGAACAGCTACAGCCACATTCGCTGGTAGTGTCCATGGCGTGGTTGTCCAAATCAACAACGATGTGCCAGGTTTATCCACTAACGGCAGGCGCACAAAAACTGAAGGGTCAACTGCGTCTTCATATCCTAGAGATACCTCGTGATCTGAAAGCGGTGTGCCGCAACGCGGGCAATATGGAACAACTTTGAAGCCTTGGTAAAGCAAATCTTTTTCCCATAGTGATTTCAATATCCACCAGACAGATTCAATATAATCATTCCTATATGTCACGTAGGCTGTGTCCAGATCCACCCAGAATGCAATGCGGTCGGTCAGCTTTTCCCACTCTTGAATATAGGTAAATGCAGATTTCCGGCATTCTTCGTTGAATTTATCTATTCCATAGTCTTCGATCTGTTGCTTATTCGTAAATCCGAGCTTCTTCTCAACTTCGATCTCTACTGGCAGTCCGTGCGTATCCCAACCTCCACGCCGGCTAACATGGAATCCCCGCATGGATTTATAGCGCGGAAAAATATCCTTGAATGACCTGGCTAGTACATGATGAACACCCGGTCGGCCATTTGCCGTTGGCGGACCTTCATAGAAAACATACTCTGGACCATCTTTATTTAATTCGTAAGCGTGCTTGATCACGTTATACATCTTCCAGTGGCGCAGCATCTGCTCTTCCATCTTTACTACATCCAGTTTGGGGGAAACCGATTTAAATCCCATAAACAACTCCTCCAATATTTAAATAAATCTCCCGTCCCGTTCAGGGACGGGAGAAGAATTCCCGCGATACCACCCTGGTTCCTGCTTTGATGCAGGCACCTCAATATCCACAAAATATTTGGATAACGTTCGGATAACGGTGAACAATACCGGTTCACTTATTCAGGCGGCAACCCTTTCAGCTCACAACTCCGGAAGGATTTTCAACATGTACGATTTCCCGACTTTCACCTGCTTCGAGATCGCTGCAACCGTTGACATGTTTACTCGTTTCCATCAATGTCGTATTCAATTGTTACAAATTATCTCATATTCAAAGTGATGCGTCAATCAGCTAGAATCGCCTCGCTTCATTTCACAAGTATTATCACTCGGATCTAATGACATCATAAAATAGTGGCAATGGGTCAATCATTGATTCGGATAATTTAATCGCCTCGAGCAAAGTTTTTTTGGACAGATTAATATCCTCTGAATTTTTTGCATGAATCGTCAAAATATGATCGCCTTTTTCGATCCAATCTCCCACTTTGTGAAGAATGATCAAACCTACCGAATGGTCGATCATATCATCTTTCTTCGCCCGTCCTGCGCCTAACTTCACAGAGACCTCACCAACAATTCTGGCATTGAGTTCTTTAATATACCCGCTAGCATCTGAATATACATTTTCTGTAACAGCAGACCGTGGTAATTTTTCTGGATTATCTACATAAGATACATCCCCACCCTGGGCGATCACCAGATTACGGAACATTATTAATGCATCACCATTGTCAATTGCTTTTTCAGCCATCCCTTGAGCAACATCAATATTACGTGCTTTTCCTCCCATCAGCAGCATGTGCCCAGCAACGACGATACAGTGTTTTCTGAAATCAGAAGGTCCTCCACCTTTCAGAGTATCAATCGCCTCTTTAACCTCAACCGCATTTCCGACTGCCTGCCCTAATGGTTGGTTCATATCCGAAAGGATCGCTGTCACCTTCCTACCACTTAGTCTACCAATTTCCACCATTAATTTCGCCAGTTCGCGCGCTTCATCCAGGTTTGTCATGAACGCTCCGAAACCTACCTTTACGTCCAACACAATTGCCTGAGCGCCGGCAGCGATCTTCTTTCCCATTACGGATGCAGCGATCAGGGGAATGGATGGCACAGTTCCGGTTACATCGCGCAGTGAATAGAGCTTACCATCCGCTGGCGCTAGGTCCCCAGTTTGACCAGTTAACACCAAGCCGAGTGTTTTCAACTGTTCAATAAACTCAGACTGGTTCAAATCCGTACGAAAACCAGGGATTGATTCCATTTTATCCAGCGTCCCCCCACTAAATCCCAATCCTCGGCCGGACATTTTTCCAACCGGCAGTCCACAGGCAGCTACCGTCGGTTCCACCACCAACGTGGTTTTATCACCCACCCCACCTGTTGAATGCTTATCCACAACGAATGGAACCTCGTTTGAAAGATCAAGCACATCACCCGAATGAGCTATCGCCAATGTTAATTCGGTTGTTTCCCTGGGTGAAAGGCCATTCAACAGAATTGCCATCGCCCAGGCAGAAACCTGATAATCAGGAATACTGCTATCCGCGATACCTTTTACAAAAAACTGAATTTCTTCTGTGGATAATTCCTGGTGATCTCTGACCTTGATAATGATATCAACTGCTTGCATGGTTCACCTCATTATTAAACAAAGAGCGTTTCCACCATTATTCGCAGAAACGCTCAAATTTTTTAATTGCCATTCGACTACTTTTTCGGTAGTATGGTTAATTTCCTAAATGGTTCTTCGCCGGTTGATTCAGTTATAACTGCCGGATGATCCCGCAAGGCTAGGTGGACAATCCGCCGCTCATTAGCAGGCATAGGTTCCAGCACCTGGCGTCGGCCGGTGGTTACAGCTTGTTCAGCCATCTTAAGCGCCAACTGCGTAAGCTGACGTTCTCTTCTGCCACGGTAGCCCTCCACATCTATCACCAGTGGAATCCACTTTTCCAACCGTTTCCCAACTATTAAGTTTGTGATGTATTGCAAGGCATTTAATGTCTCAGATTTTCGCCCAATTAATACACTCAAATCCTCTCCAGTCACTTCCACCAGCACACCAATTTGCCCTTTATCATCCGTTGTTTCCATAAAAGTTGAGGTTACCTGAGCATGTATCTTCATCTGCTCCAATAATTCACTTACGGTTTCGCGAGCGGTTTTCAATGTAGTATCTTCGCCTATTGGCTGGCTTACTTTCTCAGTCTTTGGTTCGACTACTATTACGACAGGCTTTGATTCTCGTGCTGGTTTTGACTCCCTAACTGTTTTTTCAGCTTTCCTCGCTCTTATAGGCGTATTGGCATTCTTGATCGATATTTTTATTCGTGCCTGTCTGCCGCCTAATCCAAAGAGCCCTTTGCTGCCTTCATCGATCATTTCAATATCCACATCATCGATGGATAAATTGAGATCAGCCAGCCCGGTTTCTATAGCTTCTTCAATGGTTGGTGCAATTACTTCGAGTGTCGTTCTTTCATCGGTCATAAAACCCTCTTATTATTTCTTTTCTGGTAATTTAATAAACGAGAACATTTTCTTGAAGTCAACCTGCCCCAAAGCAGCATATTGAAGTATACCTACAATATTGCTTGCGACAAAATATAATGACAAACCCGAGGAGAAAGTCAAAGCCAGATACCCCATAAGGAATGGCATATATAAGTTCATTGCTTTACTCACCTGCGCACCTTGATCGCCAGGGTTGGCTGATGGTGGAGTCATTGCCCTTGATTGCAGGAATGTGGTTGCCACAACGATGATCGCCAGAATCGGAATTCCAAATGGTAGAAAATCTAATTTAAGTCGCTCTGGTTGACCCAGATCCATCCATAAAAACTGACTGTTAAGAGGTATGAGATTCGATACATTGAGAAAATCCGAATAGACTCTACGGGTCAGGTTTAATAGCTCTATAGGAGATGAGGCTAGAGTAAGCATGATACTCTGGTAAAGTCCAATGATGATTGGAAATTGGATGATAGTCGGCAGGCAGGAAGCAAATGGATTGATACCCAATTCCTTATAAAGCTTCATCTGTTCCTGTGAAAGTTTTTCCTTGTCACCTTTGTATTTCTTTTGGGCTTCGATCCAGCGTTTGTCGCTTTGAAGCGCGGACATGCCTTTTGTACCCTTTACCTGTTGGGCTGTTAGAGGATGTGTGATCAACTTGATCAGAATTGTGAAAAGAATAATCGCGACACCAAAGTTTTGTCCCACAAGTGTGTAAATGTACAAAAGTACATTTACAAATGGGGTAATGATAATGTTATCCCACATGTTATCTATCCTTATTTAGGTTGGGCCAGGGACCAGACCTGGTTTCCATTTGTATCAAGTGCAATAAGTATGTTCTCTTTTACGGTTGTTCCAACAATAATGTTTTCACCTGAAACTACCGGAGTGCCATATAATTTTTCACTTAATTTTTTGTTATAGATCAAGTTTCCAGAGTAGTCCAAAGCTATCAAGTTCCCGATTTCAGAAGTGAAAATAAGCTTTTCCTCTGTAAGTAAA
This sequence comes from uncultured Chloroflexia bacterium, assembly GCA_963841805.1. Classification (GTDB taxonomy): domain Bacteria; phylum Chloroflexota; class Anaerolineae; order Anaerolineales; family Anaerolineaceae; genus PNON01. The sequence continues at coordinate 104,430 of CAWJEB010000009.1, read as the reverse complement.
GGTGAACCGGTAATGCCGCCATCTGCTTTATAGCGCCAGGCTTCTCGTTGATTATCTTCTGATACGGCATATAATGTGCCATCCAGGTCTCCAAAGTAAAGGAAACCTTCTTTGATGGATGGACCTGACCAAACTGCATTCCCCGTCTTAAATCTCCAGGCAATTACACCATTGGATGTTTTAATGGCAAGCAGTTCATTCGCCAGTGTCCCAACATAAACCTCGCCATTTGCATTGACAGGGTTGCCAACAATGGCTCCGCCGCAATCTGTTTTCCATATTTCTTGACCGGATTTGGCATCAATGGCGTATAGAAAGTGGTCCATCCCCGCTTGATAAACTACGCCATCCAACACAAGTGGATCAGCCCATAGCAGGTTTCCAGTATGGAATTTCCACACTACTTCACCGTTAAGATTCAATGCATACAGGTTACGGTCGCCATTGGGTGCGTAAATGATATTGCCCTCCAAAACGGGATGGGCGATCCATTTACCATTGGCTTTGAAAGTCCAACGCGGGCCACCAGTTTTGGCATCAATTCCATGTAGTTCATTATTGTAATCACCAACTACTAGCAAGCCATCGGGAGTAACTAACGGCGCAGCATAAAAATTGCTTTTCCCTGCTTTTGCAGGATAACTCCAAAGTATATTGCCATTTCCTGGGGAGATAGCGTGCACATGCTGAGCATAAGATGAGTAAACAGTATTATTCTCTACAGTAATACCCGGCCAACTTGATGATACTCCAACGCCGGTACATCCCGATATAAATACCGAAATGACCAGTAAAACCACGATTGGGAAAATAGTTTTTCTCATATTTTCTGATCTTTCAACCTTCCATAAATAGGCTGGCTGGATTATTCAATCGGATCATATCCACCTGGATTGAATGGATTACACCGGAGAACTCTCCAAATAGCCATGAATGATCCTTTAATTGCACCATATTTGTAAATTGCCTGATATCCATAATGTGAACATGATGGATAAAACCTACAGGTGTTTCCTGCTATTGCTGGTGAAATGATCTTTTGATAACCACGAATAAGCATTAACAGGATCCATTTGGAAAAAGTAAATACCGAAAATGGAAGATCTTTTAACTTTGGTTCCGAAGCGTATTCAGATCTAATTTCTGTTGTTTGAGTCATTCTAGCTGATCAACCTGGCTCTACTTAATACCTGTTCACAAGCATTTTGTATCTCGATAAACGTGCTGGATAATAAACCAGCCCTGGCTATGACCAGGATATTCTTTTCTGCTGCGATTGAGTCAATGTGCTGTCTGAAGGCTTCTCTTAACACGCGTTTGGCTCTATTGCGATTAACTGCTATTCCCAGACTTTTGCTCGCTAAAAAAGCTATCCTGCAAAGCTCGTTCTCTTGACCGTTCTCCACCATCAACACAAGGAGCGGGTGGGCAAATGATCTTCCTGAGCGCCGCACCCGCTGAATATCGCTTGACCGAGTCAGGCGATACTTCCGGTTCATTTTGCCACCTGACCATCTCTCAATGAAGGAAATCTACTAATATATCTGGTTTACCATCTAATGCGTTTCACATGATTATTCATGGAAACGGTTAACTTATGACGGCCACGTGCTCTGCGGCGTCGTAAAACTTCTTGTCCATCAGCAGTTGACATTCGTGATCTAAATCCGTGCACCCGCAAGCGCCTGTGGATCTTTGGCTGGTATGTACGTTTTGGCATGCTTCTACCCTTTCAAATCTTTTCAATATTAATAATTTCAGACGGTTGATTATACTGTAAGCCCTCTGTTTGGTCAAACAAATTACGGACGGACCGGCGGGGCGAATAATTTAGCCAGTTGTTCTGCACCATCTGAGTCTGTTACCGCGAGGACTTCGTCTTCAGCTTCAAGTGTTGTTACCCCTCTGGGAATCATTATTTCGCCCTGTCGAATGATGGCGGCAATGACACAATGTTCAGGCAGCTTCAAATCTTTTATGGCTATCCCAATTGCCTCTGCGCCCGGGGGTATCTTTTCTTCCACCAGCGAATAGTTTCCACGTCTTAACTTCATCAAGGTCATCATATCCCCCATGGACATCTCCTCCTCGATCAAACGGGCTAATATTTCTGCCTGGTTTAATGCTACATCTACATGGAATTTTTCATCGAACAGCCAAGCATTGCGAGGATTGTTTACCCTGGCAATGGTACGATTGGTTTTATAGCGCTCACGCACGAAATAGCATAACGATAAATTGATCTCATCACTGGCTGTACATGCTGCCAATACATGAGCTTTTTCAATGCCAGCCGCTTCAAGGATATCTGGATCAACAGGATCACCTTCAAAGATCACTTCCGTTGGCAGCTCTTTATGCACCCTGGATAGAATCTCCTTACGTTGATCGACCAAATGAACATCATAACCCTGTGAAATTAACATTTTGGCGAGTTGAGCGCCAGTTCGGCCCGCACCTGCAATTAATACAAACATGATTACTTTCCCTCCGGGGTCATAACCTGGCTATTTACGGCTTTTGCGCCTTCCATCGTTGCACTGAAGTGGACAATATCGCCATTCTGAACCAGAGACTGTGGGTGAGGGAGGACAGCCCTGCCAGCCCGAGTGATGGATACCGGAATGCTCTCAGAAGATGTGAAAACTTCTGACAAATACATACCCGACCATCGTTCGGGGATGACAATTTCATATACTTCTACTTCGCCATTCCCCGCAGAATAAACAGTTCTTACATCCGGGTGGTACAGCAATTCTTCAACACGTTGGGCGCCCCAACTGGTAGAGGATACAATTTGATGCTTGAATGCCTCATGGATGGGTCTCCAACGCGGATCAAAATTTCGAACCACAACATGCGGTACGTTATAAACGACTTTGGCTATTTGCCCCACCACTGCATTCAGGGAATCACAATTGGTCACTGCGGCCACACCACCCGCTTTATCAATACCGGCTCGTAACAAAACATCCTGGTTCAATGCCTCGCCTTCAACGGTCTGACCTTCGAAAGTAGCCGGTAGGTGGGCAAAAGAGGCAGCGATATTGTCAACCATCGCAACATCAGTTCCAGTTTTATTTAATCTGCAGGCCAGGTCTATGCCCAAACGGCCGCATCCAACAATAATAATTTTCATCTTTCCTCTAATTTATAGAAACATTCGTTAATCAACTAATCAACTTGATATGGAACATCGGTAATGACGATCCCTTTTTTAAACATAAGCGCCAATCTTAGTCCCCAGGCGGTCTGTGTATGCAGCGCATTCGCCCACCACTTTTTGGGTATGAATTGGGGAACCACAATAGTAACAATTTCGTTCGGCTGCATTTTGGACGTGATCGATTCAATATATTGTAATAAGGGTTCATATAATAACCGATAAGGTGAGTCCAATACAACAAGCCGGGTTCCATCTCCCCAGTCCTGCCATTTTTGCTGAAGTTTTGCGGTCTCAGCCGGGTCTATTTGGATTGTAACCGCCGTTATGTCGCTTGATAGGGATTTTGCGTAACGAAGCGCAGCCAGCGTTCCACGATGAACACCGCTGATCGGAATAACAACCCTGTGACGCACGATCCTGGATGGAGCCCCAAAATCTTCCAGGGATAACTTTTCTGCCAGGCGTTTGTAATGCATATGGATCGAAATGAATATCGCAACGAGGATCGGGATGATAATGACAATCACCCAGGCACCATCTAAAAACTTTGTAGTTGCAAAGATCAGTGTTACAACCGCTGTTGTTACTGCCCCTGTGCCATTAACGATCATCTTTACCAGCCAGCGTTCATCTCTAGCTAGAGATGAGCCTTGTTCCTTGAGTATTTCCCCAACTTTCAGCTTACCAGATTTCCACCACCGGATCGCCATCCCGGTTTGCGACAAAGTGAAAGACATAAAGACCCCAACGGCATAGAGCGGGATCAGCCTTGTGACACTCGCCTGAAAACCGATGATGAGCAAGATTGCAATTGCTGCCAGCGTAAATATCCCGCGCGAGTAAACCAAACGGCTGCCCCGGTATGCCAATTGCCTGGGAAGGAACCCATCCATGCCAATGATTGCGCTAAGCCTTGGAAAATCTGCAAAGGCGGTGTTGGCTGCCATCACAAGAATGACTGAAGTTGCTGTGATGATTCCAATGTAAACAATACCCCGGCCAGCCCAAACCGTCCTGGCGAGCTGAGATATCACAGTTTCAACCTCCGATGGGATGGCGCCTATATGATAGGAGATGAACGTAATTCCCAGCAGCAGAGTTCCAAGGATGCCAGCCATCCAAATCAAAGTTGTGCCAGCATTTTTACTTCGCGGTTCTTTGAATGCCAGGATACCATCGGATATAGCCTCTACCCCGGTTACAGCTGTTGTTCCACTTGCAAATGCCTTAAGGATCAGGAAGAATGTGATAGGTTGCAACTCACCGACATGTTCCATTAAAGGCGGATCTACCACGACGCCCAGCCCTCCGGTAAAATATCGGATAAGGCCAACTACAACTGTAACGGTCATCATTACGAGGAAGAAGTACGTTGGAATAGCGAAGGTTACGCCAGACTCTTTCACCCCCCTTAAGTTGATCAGCATGATCAACAGCACAAATCCGGACGCAATCCATACGCGATATGGATACAGATCTGGATAAGCCGAGATGATCTGTGCCACACCTGATGAGATGGATACCGCGACAGTCAGGATGTAATCAGTCAGCAAAGCCGCCCCGGCGGTCTGCGCAGGATAGATTCCTAAATTATCCCGCGTAACAATATAAGCTCCGCCTCCGCCTGGATAAGCATGGATGGTTTGTTCATAAGATATGGTAAGAATTGCCAGTAAAGCAATGATTGTGATGGAAATTGGCAGCGAGTATTGAAATGCGATTGTACCGGCCGCAGCCAGAATGACCAGCATTTCCTGGGTGGCATAAGCTGTGGAGGATAAAGCATCCGAAGCAAATACTGCCAAGCCAATAGCTTTACCAATGGTCTGATGTGGTGCATCTGCGGTGGATAAAGGCCGGCCAATAAGGAGTGTCCGCCACGACTTGGGGGGAACGTAATCAGCATTCTGCTTGATTACAGTACTTCCCTCATATTCTTCGATATTTGTCATTTCGGCTTCTCAAGATAAATAAAAAATCAAAAGCAGGAATATACTTATTCTGCCAGTCATAATTTTTGTAAGTTTATAAAATTAATAGATGGATTATAATACAATTTACACAATTACTGAAAAGGAGTTAATATGAGACCCGGGTTACCAGAAATTCTTATTATCCTTGTTATTGTATTATTGGTTTTTGGTGTTGGACGGATCAGTAAAATCTCCGGCGAACTTGGCAAGTCTATTAAAGAGTTTCGCAAAGGATTACAGGATGGAGCATCTGAGGATGAAGAGAAATCGGAAAAATCCAAAAACAATGATTAATTTTCATTAATCCATAAATATTTAGATACACCCATAATTATGAATGTATTTGGTATTGGACTCCCCGAGCTTATTCTCATCTTCGTCGTCGCCTTGATCGTTCTCGGTCCGCGGAATATTGTCACCACATCACGAAAATTGAGTGAAAATATTCGAAAAATGGTTTCATCAGACACATGGAAATCTGTAGTCAAATCCACACAGGAGATCAGAGATATTCAAGGACAGATACTGGAAGATACCGGTCTGCCGGAAACAATTAAAACCTTGCAAAATAGTACCCGTGATCTGGTTACACCTTCAATAACCAAATGGAATTCACCATCCAAGAATACAATTTCTCCTGCCAAAATTATCCCTCCCTCTGAAAGGGACTCCAAATCATCTGATACACAATCCATCACCCAACGAATCTGTTAAAAAATCAGAATGATGTTTCGCTTGAGGAAGAGACGGATTAGCAGACAAAAGGTTATACGCCCCTGATGGATGAAGCTGACACTACTGAGATGACTTTTCTGCAACACTTTGAAGAATTGCGTGTACGCTTATTAAAGGTGGTCATTGCCCTTGCGATAACGACGAGCCATCAGCTTTACATTTGCGCAGTATTTATTAAGGTTTATAGCTATACCCATCGGTGGATTGGATCATCTTCAGGCGATTGAAGTAACAGAAAATATCAGCGTATACATGAAGGTATCCCTCCTCGCCGGTGTAATTTTGGCTATGCCTGTGATCGTATATCAACTTCTTCGCTTTATACTCCCTGGATTAAAGAAAAAAGAGAAACGCTGGATCGGATTTGCAGTCCCCTCTGCAACTTTTCTCTTTATTTCAGGCATACTCTTTGCATATTTTGTGATGCTGCCGCCTGCCATTCAATTTCTCACCACATTTTTAGAAGTTGAAACCGCTCCGCGCCTGTCAAACTATATTTCATTTGTGCTCAACATCATGTTCTGGATCGGTATCTCTTTTGAAGCACCATTGTTGATCTTCATCCTCGCCAAACTGCATCTGGTGACGGGCAAGGGATTATTGAAACAATGGAGGATTGCTATCGTCGTCATAGCCGTAGCAGCAGCGGTTATCACACCCACCGTGGATCCTGTGAACATGGGTTTGCTCATGCTCCCACTATTTTTTCTGTATTTGTTCAGTGTCCTACTGGCTTTTATTGCGTAACTATTTCCCCCCAAAAGCCATCTTCAGTTAGTCTTTCCAGTTTTGTCAAAAATACTTCATTGCTAACCATTCTATTGGTGATGGTGCTGACTCTGTGATTATCTGACGTTAATCCGCTCACCCGCCATAATCCGCCTTCAATTTTTCGCATTCCTTCCCAAAGCACCTCAACTGAAGTTTGTAGCAACGGCAGCCGTTTGAGTTCGGCGGATCGTGCTAATACCAACCGCATCGTATTGCTGCGGATTTTCTTTTCTGCTCCAGATACCTGATCCAGAAAATTTGCTGCCGGCGTTCCCTTCCTGGCAGAGTAACTGAACACATGTCCGCCAGAAAATCCTAAGTGTTCAACAAAATTCAGAGATTCAATAAATTCAAGTTCTCCTTCACCGGGAAATCCAACGATCATATCCGTTGTAATGGAAGCATCCGGCAGCAATTTACGGATATTTTCCACAATCCGGGCAAATTTCTCAGGGTTTGTATTGCGCGCCATTTGCTTTAAAACCTTTCCAGAGCCGGATTGCAATGGCAGGTGGAAGTGTCGACAAAGCCTCTCATCTTCCAGCCAGAGAGAAAAGAAATCCTGTTTTAATCCCCATGGTTCAATGGAAGATAATCGTATCCGAAATTCTCCTTTTATCATCAGAATACTTTTCAACAAATCAATCAACTTCTGTTGTGGTCCCAAATCAATTCCCCAGGCACCCAAATGCACCCCCGTAAGCACCACCTCTTTGACTCCTCCTCTGAGTGCTGAACGAATATCTTCCAGGATTACATCTACCGGAACTGATCTCGCTTCGCCGCGAGCTATGCGGGTTATACAATACGTGCAGTGATTATTACAACCGTCCTGCGCTTTGATGAATGCCCTGGTACGTGACCTATTACCTGGAATTGGCTGTCTTTTTGGAGAATCTACAATGATCATCTCTCCCACGGTGCGAGAAACAAGATCGTCTTTTTGCAGGTTTGGGATTATTGTGAGATTTCTTAGCTCGTTGAATATCCCAGGTTCGATTGCGGTGAGGCATCCCGTCGCAATCACCTGGATATGATCCCTCTCTAACAGCTTACGCATTTTTTGCCTTGAGTCAGAAGCAGCCGCTGAAGTTACCGCACAGGTGTTAATTACAACAACATCAGCTTCATCTGCGCGTGATACAAGTACATGGCCGGCTGAGTAAAATTCATTGGCGTATTTTTCGATTTCGCTCTGATTTAATCGGCAGCCTATCGAATCAAGGTATATTCTCATCCTGTTAATCAGTTTTCACAACGATAAAATTATCGAACTTAATATCTGTGCCGGGTTCACTCAAAGTACCGGCAATTAATCCGGCATCGCCAGCAGAAAGATCAATATCCATCACCTCGCTCAGCTTTTCCCAATTGGCATAGAAAGATAAAGTTTTTCCGTTGCAATCTGCCCTGAGATGATTGTTCTTTTCCCCTTTTTGAATGTGTGGTGAAGGTTCGAAGGAATCGGAACTGAGAATGGTCCGATCACCAGCTATATTTTTTAAAATGACGTAATAGCCATCGCTTGAAATTAAGAAAGCGTAATAATTAGCTTCATCCTGATAGCGGCACATCAGACCGTACAAATTGTTGTCGGGGCCGCCCATCTTGTGAGCATCCACATTAATCGATAAATTTTGAATGTTCAAGTTAGGTGTCGTTCTCAACTCCATTTTAGGTTGTTTAATGACCATCCGTAAAGCATCTTCGTCATATTGGATAATGCCTTCATCTTGAACTGTCAGTTTCCAACCGTTTTTGTGGTCTGTGAAGTTATCCATAAAAAACGGAATGGAATTATATTGGCCATTGCTCTTACTGGCATTTATTCCAGGTACGGAACACCCCGTCAAGATTAGAAGACAAGGGAGGAAAGCTGTTATCCAGAATATGGAAATGGGATGCTTCATATGAGAAGATTCTAACATAGGACTATTCCAGCGCCATTTTTGATAGTAAAATTTTCGCATCCTCGCGTATTTTTTCATTATCGCTTTGCTCTGCCGCTGTGACCAGATGTTCATAAGCTTTGGTATTTTCCCTTATTTGAATATACAGTTTCCCAAGATGATAATGCGCCAGATAGTTATCCCCATTTTCCTTGATGGACTGCACATAGTACTTCTCGGCAGTAGCATAATCTTCAAGTGCAGCAAACACTTCTCCGGCTAGGTCTAATATCTCAGTGGAGTGCGGATCCAGAGCAATCGCATACCTCGCGGCAGGAAGGGCTTTTTCCTTAATATAAATGCCATTGTTTAGACAGTAAATAATAACATTTTTCCAGCCTTCGCCAGAATTTTGAGATAGTGCCGCTTGGTTAATATAATTTATACCATCGTTGATATTCCCCATATCCGATAGAAGCCATCCAAGTTTATTTAAGATTACCGGATTAGTCGGATCAACATCCAATGCTTTGTGCAGATAAATTATAGCCAACTCGGATTGGTTAGTAAAAACAAAATAATCGGCAATGTAACCATAGACCCCTTCCTGGTCGCCAGCTGTTCGGATTGCCCGGTTTATTTCATCATCACCTTTCTGTCCTGTTTTCAATTTCAGAATGGCAAGTTTCGCCCATCCGTATCCATTTTCAGGTTCAATGTCCACTGATTTTTCGTATGCTTTTAGCGCAAGTGAAACCTCATCGTGCTGATGCATCGCATCTCCAACCTCAACCCACCACAGACTTAAATGTTGGTTATCAACTTCTCCATTTGGAAAATTCATCAAAATAATGCTGATATCACTGAATTTTTGATTTGTTTCCGCGTTTAGTTGAGCAAAAATAGTGGAAGATTTTTGTGGATTTGAAAACAAATAAATCCATCCAATGAGTTCTTTTTGTCTGGGATCTCCCGGGGATACTGCATTCCAGTCAACGAGGCAATCAATTGCCTCATCCCAATCTGAGTGCAATACATACATATCCACCAAGCGCATGGAAACATCCTCAGCATTTTCCTGGTTGAGTTCTACCAAGTTCCAATTCTTTATCGCTTCGTTCGTCTCAGCACTGGCGAAATAAGCATCGCCAAGAATTAATAATCCCTGACTATCTATCACATTCTGATTTTTTGCTAATTCCAAATAACGAATTGCGCCATCGAAATCACCTGATGAAAATGCTGCTTCTCCGGTATTTTGATACAAATCCGTTCTACCGGGATGGCTTCTAAGGATCTCTAAATATAAGGTATAGGCTTCGTCGAACTCACCGCCTTCGAGTAACTGGCCTGCACGTACGACGGATTCTAGCGAAGCTAAATTTTTCGGATTCAGATTTACAAAAATTGAAAATAGTAGGACCAATAAAATATATGGGAATGGATTTTCTGAGGATCATTTCGTTATCCAGAAGTTCTTTCATCGACTTTTTCGTAAAAGTTCATAAATAACAAACCATCAACCCTGTTCTCTTTGTCATTATCTCACATTATGAACTGCATATTTTATCAGGCTAGATAATCTTATTTACATCAAAAGTACCATTCTCGCATGTTTTCCGATATCCGCCAGAGGTTATATCCTTCTAATAATTATCTTGACAGTGGTATATCAGAGTGATAACATTTTCGCTTGTATGTTCCAAAGGTCAAACATTAATGACTGGATGGATAAAAATTATTTGATGGAGAAAGAAAGCATGTCTGAACGTTATGTCGGTACAGTAAAGTGGTTTAATGCCACCAAAGGGTATGGTTTTGTTGGCCGTGATGGCGGCGAGGATGTATTCGTACATTTTTCCGCAGTTCAAATGGAAGGGTACAAACGATTAAAAGAAGGTCAGAAGGTAGAGTTTTCAGTAGAAGAAGGTCCAAAAGGGCTGCAAGCTGCTGAAGTTATGCCTGTTGAATAAGGTTTAAAACAAAACTTGGAGCTGCCTCAAGGCAGCTCTTTTTTTTATTCATATCGTCCTGCAAGAAAGTAAAGGATTTTCAAATATTCCAGAAGTGTTGCTTCTCTAGATTCTGCGCTCCACCACCACCGCATCGGTCTGTACCAGTATCCCGGAACGTCCACTGGTTGAACACTAACACGAACACCTGATCCTTGAAATACCCTGTCAAAGATCAAACCAGTTCTTCTGGAATGGAAACTATCCGTTACCACCACTAAGCTTTTCCAATCTTTTCCTTCTACAACAGATAAAACTGCATTTGCTTCTTCGTATGTACTTGTCGACGTTTTGCGGGTGGTGATTATCCTGGATTTGGAGATACCATAATCTGAAGCCAGCTTATTTAGATTACTTGCCAATATTGGTTCATTGCTATCAGGATCTACTTCGTCGGTTTCGGTTAAGATGATCCTTCTCGCGATGCCATCATTATACAATTTTGCGCCAAATTCCAAACGTTCTCCTGTGCCGCCGCTTAGTATAACAAGCGCATCAGAGCTTTTCAATCGGTCTTTTCGGATCAGGAATGTACCTGCAAATGAAAACATGACCAGCCCCATAATTGTCACGAGAAATAGCAGGGAACATCCTCCCAACCATAATTTAAGAGTCTTGTTCATTAATCTCCACTAGACTAGCTCTTTACAAGAGACCTTTCCATCTGGGTCAAAGCTTTCACTAGTATTTTCCTGGAACATCCAAAATTAAGACGAACAAATCCATTACCTGGTGTTCCAAAGTCAGCACCATTGTTCAACCCAACCTGAGCATTATCCAAAAAGTATTGCGAGGGGTTAGGCTGCAAGTCCAGGCTCCGGCAATCCAGCCAGGATAGGTATGTGCCCTCCGGTGAATACACTTTTACACCATTAAGTCTATCGTTCACAAATGCAGATACAAGATTTCGGTTTTCTTCAAGATATTGCATCAAACCCTCTAACCACTCATCCCCATTTTTGTATGCCGCCAGGGCTGCTGTCAATCCCAAAGCATTGACATGCCCGGCATAGGCATCCTTCGAAGTTGAAAACTGCTTTCGTAGTTCAGGATCGCTTATGATCGCTACAGAGCAATCCAGGCCGGCAATGTTGAAGGTCTTACTTGGCGCAACGAAGGTGACTGTTTGTTTAGCAATTTCCTGAGAGATGGATGCGATTGGAATATGCCTGAATCCTCCATACAGCATGTCCGAATGGATTTCATCCGAGCAAACTAGAACTTTATGACGCAGGCAAATCTCGGTCAACTTCTGCATTTCCGCATTCGAAAAAACCCGCCCGGTGGGATTGTGCGGATTGCATAAGATGAATTGCGTTACTTGTTTGCTGACGATGTCCTCGAAAGTGTCAAAATCGATCTCGTATCTTCCGGTGGCAGATTGGATCAAAGGCGCTTCGTGTCTCAATAAGTGTGTGATCTCTGGAGCATGCAGGATGGGCGGATACACCGGGGTTTGTACTACCACATGTTGGCTAAAAGTTGAAAACGTTAGGCAAAAAAGATTAAGTCCGCTGACAATTCCCGGCATGAACACCAGCCAATCTGGTTCCACTTTCCATTGATAGCGTGTTTCCATCCTCTTAATGATGACTTCTTTCAAATCCGGGTCTGGGTACGAATATCCAAAAACCCCATGTTCCACTCTTTGGCGCAAGGCATCAATCACTGCTGGTGGAGATTGGAAATCCAAATCTGCCACCCATAAGGGTAACACCTCATCAGAATAGCGATCCCATTTTATACTCCGGGTATCTCTTCTATCAATGTAATAGTCGAAATTGTACTTCTGCATCAATCAACCTCCAAACAAATTTTAGATTATATCCAGTGGGTTAAAAGCAAATGAGATTGTCTATGCAAACGCAATCGTTAGTATTGCAAGAATAAATTATCACGAGTATAACCTGCTTTCTGATATACTCTAATTGAAGGAAAGAACATGAACAATCCCAATATGCCTGAGATCAAAATTGCTGTTTCAAATGGGTGGGTCGATTATGAACTCATCGATTCGGGAGATGGATTGAAGTTGGAGCGTTTCGGGAAATACACTTTTTTGCGGCCGGAAGTTCAGGCAGTTTGGACACCAGCCAAACCGGCTTCCTTATGGGCAAAAGCAGACGCGGTATTCCAAACCACTGGAGAAGAAAACGGCGGCCACTGGAAATTCAATAAAATCCTCTCTGCAGATTGGACAATGGAGTACAACGGCCTCAAATTCAAAGTTCAGGCTGGCGCATCACGCCATCTAGGTGTCTTTCCGGAACAGGCTTATCATTGGGATTGGATGACAGAAGTAATTACCGATTCAAAACAACCGCTGAAAATACTCAACCTTTTTGGTTATACAGGAATTGCGACACTGGCGGCAGCCAGAGCAGGCGCTACTGTGACACATATTGACGCATCGAAGAAAGCAATAAGTTGGGCGCGAGAAAATCAGAATATTAGTGGATTGAACGATTCTCCCGTCCGTTGGATCGTAGATGACGCATTGAAGTTTGTGGAACGTGAAATTCGGCGTGGTTCACTTTATGATGGGATCATCCTTGATCCGCCCAAGTTTGGCCGAGGGCCAAAAGGAGAGGTTTGGGAATTTTTCAAGGCATTGCCGCAGCTGATCTCCGCTTGTAAATCTGCTTTGAATCCTCATTCCAGGTTCCTGATTGTGACCGCTTATGCCGTCAAATCTTCTGCACTCACCCTTCATGGCGCAGTACATGACCTTGTTTCCAGTCGAGGTGGGAGAATTGAGATCGGCGAACTTGCAACCGTTGAAAAAAGCGCAGGCAGGATCATTTCCAATGCTATCTATGCGAAATGGTCAACTTAAGATAAGATTTCTTAGAATTTCCCCTGCATGCTTTCTGCATATCCAGTCAGTTCAACATAACCATAACCGTTGACCGATTCCCCATTTACAATGCCAACTATCTTCACAGCGCCTTCCCAGTAGGTGAAGGCGAGATTCAATTCCTGGTTTAAAACCAAAGGTGAAATAGTCAGTTCGATCGCCCGCGATGGAATGCTTATCTTCCAACCGGATGGATATTGCGCTCCAGAGACCGGACTTGTCCAGGTGTTGATTGAAATGATCTCGTAATCATTTTTTCGCAACTGATTAACAGGCTGTCCTTTTTCCATGATTGAACCGTGCGAATATGGATCAAAACTTCCATCAACCTTCCGAATTGTATAAGCCATGATATCGGTGCCGGTATCCAAATGCAGGGCAAACCAATCCCAGCCAATTTGATCAGGGGCTAACGTACTCGTGCTGAATTCATGATCCAACCAGCTTAATCCTGTTACCGGTATGATTTCATTTGAAATTGTGAGCGAACCTAGCGTTCGTAGATTGGGCATACTGTAATAATACGAAGCCGTATCTTCGCTTTTCTTACTCAAACCTTTTTCACCCTGCAGAAATACTCCACCTTCATCAAATAGTTCTAAGTCGAGTTGAAGGTCATTCGTATCAGCAAATAATCGAAAATGATCATCCTTCAATTGTTGAACCCGCCAATCTTCCAACCAGACACTTAAAAGTGGATCACTTACAGCCCCTGCAAGATTGCCATCTCCCCGGCTGAAACGCTCAGATGGATGAAATGCTTTTTTTCTACCATCTGTGATTGTAAAATGAGCCATATAAACCTGATTGGCAGCCAGGTATGATGTCCGTTGTTGGTTCTCCCCCTCAGGCAGTAAAGCCCGCCTGAAAAATGTCAATTGATATCCATAATCGTCACCAGAATTTGATTTCAGATTTCCGGTAAAGTACCACCATTCGGTCTGGAAATTCAAGTGTGCACCATGGTCGCCTGGAAAATTGAACTCTCTCGGTGCATCTGCATAGTCAAACTGCCCGGCATCAATTGATGGTGGAACGGCCCAATCAATTCGAGTGGATTGATTTGAACCAGGAATGACAGAAATTCTCCCACATCCGCTGGCAGATAAAACCAGGGCGGCAATTGAAATCAGAATGCTGGTAGTAGTTATTGTTTTATTCATAGCGAATCGCCTCTACGGCCTGCATTCGGCTCATCCTCCAGGCAGGAAACACTCCTGCCAGAAGTGCAGCGATGACCGCCACAGTTACTGCCTGTATGAAAATAGCCGGGGAGGTAGACAACTGCATTGACCAACCAAAGGAACGCTGATTAATGATATCGACCAGGATCAGTGCCAGTGTGTATCCTGCTGGAATTGCCATCAAGCCGGAGATAATGCCCATCAGCAGCGTTTCGAACATTGCCAGAGACCAAACCTCCCGGTTTGTCAATCCAAGTGCCCGAATAATCCCCATTTCCCTCTGTCGCTCAAATTGGAGCAGCCCTAACGCGCTCAATATGCCAATGAAAGCAACGATCATAGCTAATAATTGAAGTGCCCGTGTGATGGCGAAGGTCCGATCAAAGACTACCATCACATCCTGCCGCAATTCCTGGTTAGGGCGAATGAGAAGCGATTGAACTGTAGGTAGATTCTGACGTAATTTTTGTGCGAACACACCCGCGTCCACACCCGGGATCAAATGGATCCCAATTGCGGAGATTGACATATCTCCCCAATAGCGTTGATAGACATCCAAGGGCATCTGGATCGTCCCAGCCGTGGAAGCATAGTCATAATAGATACCTACCACTGGAAAATTTACCATTCCGTTATTGGTTGCCAGATTAATACTACCACCTACATCCTTGATACCCAAAGAGTAAGCAAGGGATTCGGTAATGAGAACAGAACCATTTTCCATTGCCTGCCAGACCTCTGATTCCGGTAGTGATACCGATTTATACAATCGTTCGTACGGCAATTGATCATTGTCTGTTGCAGCAACTTGAATTTCACCGCTTTGCGATTCGACATAGTTTATCTTCAATAAGTAAATACCTGCAATCTCTGAGGCGGATTGCAATGCCGGCAGGATGGACATATCGATGGGCAAAGTCGGTTGATTAGAAATGAAAGACGGTGCGGTGATGTAAATATCGCCCTGCAAAGAGGTGCGAAGCCATTTATCAACCGTACTGCGAAAACTACCGATCATCAGACCTACTCCGATTGACACTGCAACAGCTACCATCAACGCTGATACAGCAATTGACGTCCTGCTCAGTGAATTAATGAGGTTTCTCGGCGCTAATCTACCCGCTAAACGGTCAATTTTCGTTGTAATAGGTTGTATAACTGTCAGGAATCCAACCATGGCAATTGCTGTGATCATTGCAAATCCGATGGTTACAAACGCGATCACACTGAATCCAATGATCAAACTCTTGGATGGGATCAAATAAGCTATGTAAGCCAGTCCAAAAGAGGCAATTCCAGCAATTGCAGTCCACCAAATTCTTTTTTTTGTTTTGTGTTCGACTGAAAACCGTGACATGGCTTCCCGAGGAGGAACAGATGCAGCCTCCAGTGCAGGCGGTATGGTCGTGAGAATGGTCGTCACAAAACCCAGTAAAAATCCTTTTAGCAAGCTTGCGATGGGTATAGAGGCTGCATTGATCGTCGATGTGAAGTAAAGGTCATTGACAGTTTGCGAGACCAAATTGATTGTAATTTTGCTTAATCCTATTCCTGCAACTACCCCTAAAACGCTGCCAACGATTCCCACGAAAACTGCCTCGACCAGCACCATTAAAAATATCTCTCTGCGGGTAACCCCAATACAGCGGTAAATTCCAAATAGTGACCGACGCTGAACAATTGAGAAGGTCATTGTGTTATAGATCAAAAACATCCCCACCAGCATCGCCAGGAAACTTAAAGCCGATAAATTGGTCTGGAAAGCGGCTGTGAGTTGATTCAACCCAGCAGCTTTGGCTTCTACCGTCGTTAACCTGACTGATCTGGGAAGGAAAGCTGTGATTTCATCAATTGTCTCCAGCTGTGTGTCCGGGAGGATCAGGTCAATACGATCAAGATAACCCTCTTTGTCAAGAATTTCCTGCGCAGTCGAAATATCCGCAAGGATCACCCCCTGTAATGTCTTGCTCTGATACGAATCAGCGCTGGAGATCACCCCGGCAATGATGGCATCTTTTACAACACCTGCATAATTTATTCCGATCTTATCCCCCGGTTTTAACTGATATTGTTTCATCAGCACATCCGAGATGATCACAGCCCCTGGTCGTGTAAAAAGCTGAAAAGCATTAAGATCAAAGAAATTATTCTGGCTTCCAAGAAAATCGCGAAAATCAGCATCGAAAAATGGATCTACACCGGTCAATTGAAGCGGGATATTCCCCAATTGCGCAGAAGTGACAATATCAGTAACAATCGGAGCAACCTTTACATTGGCACCTGATTTGATCAAGTTACTGAATACATCTTCCTTCAATCCCTCTGGAGGTGCATAGACCTGATGCGTTGCTCTTCCCGCCAAGGTCTCTGTGCTCAGTTCCAAAGCCTTAGCAGAGCTGGCATTAGCCAGATCGATTGCAACTGCTACAGCGACCCCGATAGTGATGCCAACGATCATCAGGAAGCCTTGTATCTTATGTCGAATAAGATATGCCAAGGAAGATCGGATGAATAAACGCAGACGGATTATAAAACGTAGTTCCACTTCAGAGAGAGACTCCTTTTCCCCGATGATCTTCCAACAATTGGCCATCTTTTAAAACCAATACCCGGTCAGCGTAAGCCGCCGAGGCGGGGCTGTGTGTTACAAGCACCAAGTTTTTTCCATTCTGCCTTGTAAGTTTGTCCAATAACTTCAACACCTCAGTACCAGTCTCCTCATCCAGGTTGCCGGTTGGTTCATCCGCCAGCAGTAAAAGTGGATCATGGACAAGCGCTCTGGCAATTGAAATTCTCTGCTGTTCTCCGCCAGAAAGCTGATCAGGATAATCATTTTTTCGGTCAAGCAAGCCAACAGCAGACAACAACCCCTCGGCCTTCTCGATCCCAGCGGTGTTCATCATGTCATTCAATTCGAGGGGAAAGGTAATATTCTCCCAAACAGAAAGCGTGGAAATCAAATTAAAGAATTGGAAAACGAAACCAATTTTCTGCCGGCGAATCAGAGTCCGCTCATGCTCATTCAAATTTGTTAGATCAGTGCCATTCAAGAATACCCTGCCAGAATCCGCCTTATCAATTCCACAGATCAGATTAAGTAAAGTGGTTTTTCCGCTACCGCTCTTTCCTAGTATGGCGGTGAACTCCCCCTGTTGGAATTGAAAGCAGGTATCAACTAAAACTACTCTATGACTCTTGCCGTCAAAATATCCCTTGGATAAGTTAACCAACCGTAAGAAACCGTCTTGATCCTCGCAATTCTTAATATCTTCTTTCGAATGAATGTTGTCCATTGCTATATTCTAAAGCAAAACGGATCAGGTTTCAGGCCGAAAATTAGATTGCAGAAGGTTTGTATAATTATTTTGTTACTTCGAATTGGTAAATTAGAACCAATCGCGCTTCATAAAAATATAAATCACAATGAAGCTGATACCCATGAACACACCTACGATCATCAGATACGAAAGCGGATGACCGGAAAATGGCAGATTAACATTCATTCCGAAGAAACTGGTCACTATTGTGGGGATGCTTAGAACGATCGTAAACGATGCGAGGAATTTCAAGATTTCACTCTGGTTATTCGAAATGATCGATGCAAAGGCTCCCATCATGGAGCTGAGAATGTTGCTGGAAATATCGGTCATTTCAATTGCCTGCTGATTTTCGGTGATTACGTCTTCAAGCAGGTCTTCATCTTCTGGGTATTGCTTAAATAACTGCATCCTCTGCAATCTTTCTAGCAACAGCTCATTCGCTCGCAGGGCAGTCGTAAAATATACCAAGCTTTTTTGATACTTCAACAATTCCTGGACTTCTTTATTCTTTACGGAATGCTGAAGTTTGTCTTCCAATAATTCTGTAGATTTATTGATCTCTCTTAAAAAGCTTAAATACAGAGTTGCTACACCCAACAGGAAGCGCAGGATAAAGCGGAACCGTTTGCCGGTGGAAAGTCCTCGTACCTTTCCAGAAGCCATCGCCGAGAGAATATCGCATTCCTGGCTGCATACTGTTAGAATGTGTTCATCGCTGATAATGATGCCCAATGGAATGGTGGTATATGGCACATCTGATGTTTCCCCTTCATATACCGGAATACGGATGATCACCAGCAATGTACCATCATCCTCGCGTTCAGAGCGGGGGCGTTCGTCCATATCCAATGGATATGTAAGAAAATCCTGAGGTAATTTCAAGTTTCTAAGTTCGGATAATTCAGATGGCGTGGGGTTGACAACGTTTATCCAACAATTGCTTACAGCGCTACTGATTTGCTCAATCCCATTTTCGGTGGATTTATAAATTGTTATCATTCTTCACCTCCAATTGTAAAATGGGCTGCGAGCAACCGTGGATGATAATTTTACCGTAAATTATCAATTTCAGAATAGCCCCAAAATGGTTAGAAAAACCGCCTAATATTTTCGGCGGTTTTACCTCTGTATAAATGTAAAGGATCCAAAACCTTTTGATCGGCGCGATTACTTTGCATTTTTAGAACTGGATAATAAAATTTCCATCCTTATAAACCGGCTCTCCATCGATTTCAATTGCGCTGCCGTGCCGCATATCACAGATCATATCCCAGTGGATGACTGATTCATTCTGGCTTTTCGTCTCTGGAAAGCCTGTCCCTACTGCCAGGTGTATACTCCCGTTGATCTTTTCATCAAAGAGAATTTCACCTGTAAACCGTGTGATCCCAGGGTTAAGTCCAAATGCAAATTCACCCAGGTATCTAGCACCCTTGTCAGTATCCAGAATTTTATTTAGATATTCTTCATTTTTTTCCGCAGTTGCCTTGACTACCTTGCCCTTTTCAAACCATAAACGAATGCCTGATACTTCATGGCCTTCATAGATTGCCGGGTAAGAATAAAAAATGTGCCCTTCAGCGCTGTTTTCAATCGGGCTTGTGAAGACCTCTCCATCAGGAACATTCTCATGTCCATCAGAATTAATAAATGGACGACCATCGATTCGCAGTTTCAAATCTGTTTCCCGTCCTGAGATGTGAACTTCTGTCTTTCCCTTTAACCAATCTACAATTTTTTGATTTTTCTTCGAGAACTCTTTCCAGAAACTGAACCGGATCGTTCAAATCGGGCATGGAGGCATTAAAAACAAAATCCTCATATTCTTCCAGGCTCATGCTTGCTTCCTGTGCATGGGCATTTGTAGGACACATAGCAACAGTCCAGCGAAATTCTCCATCTGCAAATCTTTTTAAGAATGTATTGATGAGCGGGCCTGTTGCTCGATGCCTGATCGCTGCTTTCTCTGGGTCGGTGTTTGTAAGACTGCGAGTGTTCTCTTCACCCATAATGTAGATTCTGGCATCATAATTTTCAAACATATATTTAACTGGTTCGTGTATAAAGTTTAATTGTGCTTCATTTGCTGCATTCATAAAAGCATAATCTTGTCCCTGAAACGAAAGCATTGTAATCGGATGCCCGCCTGCCTCGAGGACTTTGATATACACTTCTTTTATCAATGGTTCTGCTGCAGTTGTGCCTTGCAGCAGAACGGTCTGCCCGGGCTTGATTTCAACAGAATAATTAACCAACATATCTGCAAGTTTGGTAAATCGTGGGTCTTTCATACTATCTCCTAATCTTCACTTTACTAAAAAATGAAACGCATCAAAGGACTTGTATTTAGATCTTCTGGCTGCTTCTTAAAGCCGAGATCTAGAAAATACTTCAGAAAATCCCGTATAGCCTTCATCGTCCGAATCATATCTTTGTTAGTAATTACCGGGTATGCCTCAACCACTTCAGCACCGTGATTCCTGGCATACATCAAGGTTTGTTTGATCAAAAATCTTGATACCCCAGACCTTCTTAAACCTTTTGCCGTATAAAAACAAGTGATCGACCAACATTTTTTCTTATCCAGTGCTTTATAATTTCTTGATCGGGCCAACGCGGCATAATCCAACCTTGGTGCAACTGCGCACCAACCAATGGGGACTTCGCCATAATAAGCCAGCAAGCCTACCGGGTTTTGATCCGCCACTATTTCTTTTAGTCGTAATCGGTTGCCATCACCTCTGTTACTGCGATAATCTTTTCTTGTACCCCTAAAAAACATGCACCAACAGCCTCCATAACCGCCGTGTTTGCCCATCAGTTTTTCAAAATCACCCCAATTATCTTGGGTCAAAGGTTGGCAGGCATATTTAGAATCATCAAATGAAACATCATCATACGTCATTTATTCCTCAGGCTTTTTTTCTGAATGTGATCCACCAGTGAGCATGTTCATGGTCGTTTGCGTCGTTGGTGACATCGTGGATGATTTTTTCCGCTACAAAATTTCTCATCAAGATGCTAATGTCTGTCAAATCGCAGAAATGGTGTGGAATACCAGCATCCTCGCCAATTTCAGGAAGATATGTATTCTCTTCGATCTTCACTCCATTACCTAATCGATACCCGGCCGTGCTTTGCAAGGTAACAAACCCCACCCCGCCGGCACGGAGTACACGATATATTTCAAAAAACGCTTTCATCATACCGGCGAAAGTGGCATGATGTAAAACATAGGTTGAAACAACGGCATCAAATGATGCATCGGGATAATCCAATTGGGTAAACTCACCTATCTTCAAGTCAGCGGTCAACCCCTTTTCCGTCAACCATTTCTTTGTGAAATAAATCGCATTTTCGGATACATCTACACCGCTAACCGTGAAGCCTACTTCCGACAGATAAATAACGTGTCTTCCTGTTCCGAACCCGATATCCATAACATCTTTTACGCCACTCGCCTTCCATCCCGCTATCAGCTCCGTCAAACCTTCATGTGGTTGTTTCCAGCGAAATTCCTCCTGGGTAAATAATGTATTCCAATCCGGCATATTCCACCTTCCTCGAATAATAAACCGCTTTAACTTGTATAAGTTCTAGGCTTATTATAAACTTGTAACATCATTCTAACTACTATTGGAGGGAACATGACCCATACGGAATTTATGTATAAAACTGAAGATGGCGCTGATTTATATGAACAAACCTGGCTGCCGGACAGTGATCCAAAAGCTGTTATTTGTTTGATCCACGGCCTCGGTGAGCATTCCACCCGCTACGAGCATGTGGCAAATTATTACACATCCAGAGGATATATCATGACGGCTTTTGACTTGCGTGGGCATGGAAAGTCATCAGGTCAACGTGGTCATTACCCCAGCCTGGATGCAGCCATGAATGATATTGACAGTTTTATTAAAAGCGCAGAGATGAAATATCCTGGAATGCCGGTCATTCTGTATGGCCACAGCCTGGGTGGTGTGATGGTTCTCAATTATGCACTACGGAATAAGAACAACCTCACCACGGTTATTGCCACAAGCCCGGGATTAGCCACCGGAGATAAAGTGGCAGCATGGAAGCTATCAATGGGGAAACTGCTCTATTCGATCATGCCAACTTTTTCCATGCCCAACGGATTGGATGTGGACAATATTTCCCGTGATCGCTCCGTGGTGGAAAAGTATCAAGCTGATCCTTTGGTGCATGATAAAGTAACCGCCCGATTCGGATTGGATTTCATCAACGCCGGTGCATGGGCACTTGAACATGCCAACGAATTTTCACAACCGCTCTTATTGCTGTATGGAACGGATGACCATATCGTTTCTGGAGACGCCATTAGAAAATTTGCTACGAAGGCTCCTAATGTAACATTCAAAGAATGGGATGGTGGTTTCCACGAGCTACACAATGAACCAATCAAAGAAATGGTATTCGAGTACACAGAAAAGTGGATTCAATCCAATATTTCAAATGAATAATTATAATAATCACTAAACCAATTCTTTATTCAAGTTATTTGACTTGACCTTAACTATGACAAGTTTTACAATAAAAGAGGAGTGAAAATGCTGAGTTTGTCTATCATGCTTGTATATCCTCTTTGCACCTGCTTGTGTATACAAGCAGGTGTATCAATGGAAAGAAATTTAATATGAAGTGCCCGATAATCCAAGGATATATCGGGCAAATTTTTATCAATATCTAGATTATGAACCAGGAGATAGAATGAACGATTACTTATTCCGAGGAAAGTTGGCAGAACTTGATAGCGATATTTTTGAGATGGCACAGTTGGAAACTGAGCGGCAGAATCGTAAGCTTATAATGATCCCAAGCGAAAGCACCGCACCACTTGCTGTGCGTGAAGCTCTTGCCACCTCCTTTCAGAATATATATGCCGAAGGGTACCCGGAAGACGATCTTCGTTTTATGGATGAAGAAGATATACTGGATTACCCCCACCGCCTGGCAGAATATCGTCGCTATTCTGATCCAAGGTTCTATAAAGGTGTGGAATACGCCGATATCATCGAATCACTCGCCCGCCGCCGCTGCGCCGAAGCTTTCGCTGCAAACGGAAAAACAGCAAACGACCTCTATGTTAATGTCCAGCCACTTTCCGGCGCTCCAGCAAATAATGCGGTCTATCCCGCTGTTGTCAACCCTGGTGATACCGTCCTGGCGATGAGCCTGCTGCACGGCGGTCACCTTACTCATGGTTCTTCTGTCAATCGTTCCGGCCGGCTTTACAATGTAGTCCATTTCCTGGTGGATCCGGTTTCAGAAAAGATAGATTATGCCCAGGTCGAGGCAATGGCTTTGGAGCATAAGCCTAAAATGATCATTACCGGGTACACATCCTACCCCTGGCTGCCTGATTGGAAGAAATTCCGTGAGATAGCGGATTCGGTTGGCGCTATCCTGCTTGCGGATATTTCGCATATTGCCGGTTTGGTTTCAGCCGGGGCTTTAGCTTCTCCGATTGGTTACGCGCATATCACAACATTTACAACACATAAAACCCTGTGCGGCCCACGCGGCGCCTGCATCATTACCACAGATGCAGCCTTATCCAGGAAGATAGACCGCTCCATCTTTCCGGGTGAACAGGGCGGCCCGCATGTCAATGTATTTGCAGCATTAGCACTTACCTTCAAACTTGCCCGCACACAACAATTTAAAGACCTTCAATTTCAGATCATCAAGAATTGCAAGGTGCTTTCAGATCAACTTACCAAACGCGGCTTCCGAATTTCATACAGCGGAACGGATACACATCTATTGAACCTAGACTGCAAGACCGTCGTCGGGCCGGATGGCACATCTTTGATGGGAGATATGGCAGCCCGCATCCTTGACCTGGCGGGAATCGTCTGCAATCGCAACACCATTCCCGGAGATAAATCCTCTTTCGCTTCTTCCGGCGTCAGAATGGGTACACCCTGGATCACCCAGAGAGGTTTCAAAGAGGCAGAAACAATTCAGCTGGCAGATATTATTGCTGACCTGCTCAATGCTATTACTCCCTACACCATTGAAACGAAAAAAGGATCTGCTGACCGTGCCAAGGTGAACTTCCAAGTTTTCGAAGATGTAAAACTTCGGGTTAGAAAACTTGCCGAAAATGCTGGGATCGTTGAAGAAACCCAGAAGCACGGCTACCCACACTTCTTTTACATCGACGATGCGCCCTCTGGTTCGAGTGAAACGGTGACCTTGAAACTTACCGGAGAGAATATACGCACTTTCTTAAACTATATCCTTTCCAGTGATGTTGAAGCGCTTAAACCAGGAGACGCACAATTCGACTTCTCTCAATATTGAAGGCAAAACTATTCCAGCAGTAATAAAATCTGTAACACCTTACGAATTTATGCTAAATATTTCCCGTAGTGATTTCAGTGTGACCGCAACATGGCTGCGTGAACTTTCGGATGGGTTTATCGGTTTTGATACAGACTTCCGTCGGAGACTACCTGGTCCCATTTTGGTGGAAGAAATCGAATCAGTGGCTTTTACTGCGTCTGGAAAAGAAAACCTGTCGGAAAAAGGATATTTCATTGGGCAGGCAAAATCCAATGGCAAAACATTACCTGCGTTCAAATGGGTGGAACCTGATGAAAAGCTCAAATTTACAGCTCTCAATAAAACTCACAAGGACCTTGGAGCCAAAATGGTGCCTTTTGCCGGATGGGAGATGCCCGTCTGGTACACCTCAGTGATAGAAGAACATAATGCCACTCGACAGGCAGCTGGCTTATTTGATGTTTCGCACATGGGGGTTTATCAGGCTGAAGGACCATCTGCAGCTACGTTCCTTGATTCTGTCTGTGGAAATGATATTGCTGGGCTCGACATCGGAGAAAGCTGTTATACCCATCTGTTAGACCCTGATGCCAATGTTATAGATGACTGCCTTGTCTATCGTCGGTCAGAAGAGAAGTTCCTGGTCGTGGTCAATGCATCCAATGACAACAAAGATTGGGCATTGGTTGAATGCGGTCAAAAACGGCAAGGTATTAATTGAAAACGAACAGCCATCAACCATTGCCTTTGGGAGGAATGTTATTCTGCGGAATTTACGCGACCCCAAAGAAGGCAAGGATATGCGGGTCGATATCGCCTTGCAGGGACCAAAATCCCGCGAAATCCTTCTGTCTCTGGGTTGTGATGCAGCGACAAAGAAGCAGATCACGGGTCTCAAACGTACTCAGCTTTGCGATGCCACGATTGGCGGATTTGACCTGATTGTTTCACGCACAGGCTACACCGGCGAGAAGATGGCATTCGAATTGTTCGTCCATCCCGATCAATCTGTGGCATTCTGGAAATCGTTGATGGAGACTGGAAAATTCGCTGGTCTTTTACCTTGCGGTTTGGGAGCCAGAGACTCGCTCCGAACTGAAGCAGGCTTGCCTCTTTATGGTCATGAAATGGGCGGTGACCTTAGCCTCGGTGTCGCGGAGGCAGGTTTTGGGTCATATGTAAAACTATACAAACCCTGGTTTATTGGCCGGCAGGCATTCAGTGAAAGAGAGAAAGCGAGAACATCTATCGTTGTTCGATTCACTTTCACAGAAAAAGCAGTTCGTATGGCCCACAATGGCGACACAGTATTGGATAAGAAGGGTAAGGTGATCGGTGTTGTCACCAGTTGCGCGATTGATAAAGAAGGTTACCTCACAGGACAGGCTTCAGTAGAATTAAAGTCAAGCATAGAGGGCACACCCATCTTCATTTACCAGGGCAATCCCGCCACAACCGGAAAACCACCCGCCGAGTTATCGACAGGAGACAAAGTTGTATTACCAACTCCCGCCGTTATTGTTAGCCGGTTCATGAAGTAAAAGTTAAGCACAGCATGTAGTTTAGAAGATCAATCAAAAAGGAGAAACAAATATATGCAAACTCCGTGGGACTACCGGTACGCTCAACGAACACAACGGATGACCAGCTCAACCATCAGGGAATTGTTGAAGATTACAGAAAAACCTGACATCATATCCTTTGGAGGCGGTCTGCCTGCCCCAGAAGTCTTCCCAATCGAAGAAATTGCCCAGGCCTGTCAAAATGTCTTGCATGAAAACGGTGCACTGGCTTTGCAATACGGCACAACAGAAGGTTACCTGCCTTTGCGAGAGATGATTGTACGCCATTCCGAAAGATATGGAATCAAGATCACTACCGAAAATGTCATGATCACAACCGGCTCACAGCAGGCACTGGATCTTTTAGGTAAGATTTTCATTAATCACGGTGACCGCATACTTGTTGAATCACCAACCTACCTGGGTGCACTTCAAGCTTGGAATGCTTACGGCGCAGAGTATGTAACAGTGCCTTCTGATGAAAACGGAATGATCACCGACGCATTGGAAGACAAGCTGCGTACCGGTCCGAAATTCATATATGTACTGCCAAATTTTCAAAACCCAACCGGCGTCACCATCTCGTTGGAAAGACGAAAGAAGATCATCGAGTTAACGGATCGTTATGGTGTGCCCATCATCGAAGACGATCCTTACGGGCAGCTTCGCTTTGAAGGGGAGTCGATCCCATCAGTAGCATACCTGGATAATGAGATGCGGTCCGATAACGATGGCATCACCTACCGCGGTAACGTGATCTACTTAAGTACATTTTCCAAGATTTTAGCTCCCGGATTGCGCCTGGGATGGATCACTGCCCCTCCAGAGGTGATCCGTAAATTGGTTCAGGCAAAACAAGGAGCTGATTTGCACACCCCCACATTCAACCAAGTGGTTGCTCATGAGGTTGGCAAGGGTGGGTTCATTGATCAGCATGTAAAATTGATCCGTAGTGTCTATTTAGAACGAAGAAATGTTATGCTTGATGCGCTGGCTGAATTCATGCCGGAAGGTGTCCATTGGACACATCCTGAAGGAGGTCTCTTCCTCTGGGCTACAATGCCGGAAGGAGTAGATAACGCTGAGTTATTAAAAGCCGCGATTGAGGAAAAGGTCGCATTTGTTCCAGGTGAGGCTTTCCATCCAAACGGTGGCGGAAAAAATACAATGCGGTTGAATTTCTCCATGCCTACGCCAGAGAAAATTACAACCGGAATGGAACGCTTAGGACGAGTGGTTAAGAATTATTTAAGTAAATAGCAGAAATATACTTATATAAACAAAAGGATACCTTTTTATAGAAAAGAGGTATCCTTTATTATATTTCCTTAAAATATCCTTAATAATTTGCCCCATTTTGCCATACTTTAAAATCCTTTAATATCGACCCACCCAAAAATTCCCGTAATATGGAATTATCCGGGATCAACTCGTTATCCAATGGCAGGAACCAATCCAAAAATGCCAGCAAACGTTTCGCCTCAATATATTCCGAACTACCGAATGGAACCTGCCGTAATAATGGTTCTACAACCGGTTTTAGAGCTGCTAGTTCGTAAGATAATGCTGAATTAAACATGGTATCCGCATTTTCCTGGTACGGGAAGATGTGATTTTTTTCGCCAGTGCGGACCGACTCCCACCTTTGCAGGGTTTGATGGGCAGAATATCCACGGTCCGCGGCATCGCGCACGATTCTACGCAACAACCGGGTATCCGTCGTAGAAATCCGGTTTTGTTTATCCAGATTCAGTTGGGTTAATGATGAAACATAGATGCGATAGGATTGTTCAGCGGGGATATCAGGTATGAGTTGGGGATTCAATCCATGGATCCCTTCAAGAATTATCAATTGCCCTTGTTGAAGCTGCACCAGTTCTCCTGGAATGCTCTTTCCTGCTTTGAAATCGAACTTCGGTAGGTGCACCTGTATCCCGTCGATCAAGTTTTTCAAGTCAGCATTCAACCTCGGACGGTCCAGTGCATCCAATGATTCATAATCAAACGCCCCAGTCTCATCCCTGGGCGTTTTTTCACGATCCACAAAGTAATTATCCATTTCCAGCGCGAAAGGTGACACTCCCTGGGAGATCAATTGAACCGAAAGTCGTTTAGAAAACGTGGTTTTGCCAGAAGATGAGGGGCCGGATATTAGTACAATGCGAATTTCATCGCGGTGTAAGGCGATATGGGCTGCGATTTCTGAAATCCGCTGTTCATGCAATGCTTCTGAAACCAAGATCACTTCACGGATTCTCTTGGCGGCAATCGCATCATTCAATGAGCCAACGTTATCAATTCCTAGACGCTCCAACCAATCGCCATATTCCAAAAAGGTATTCAGCAGCTTCTGCGATTGCGGCATGGGTTGGATCTCGGTTGGTGCAAATCTGCGAGGATAACTTAAAACGAATCCATTCCCCATTCGGGTCAAAGCGAACCACTTTAGATATCCTGTAGATGGCACCATGTAGCCATGATGGTAATCACGGTGGTTTTCCAACCGATAAAGTATTAAAAATTCTTTCTGTCGATAGGATAACAGGCGTACTTTATTTTCTTCTCCGCGAGATTTGAAATAGGCAACCGCATCTGCCAGAGGCACTTTTTGTCTTTCAAATGGCAAATTCGTTTGAACCAGGAGGGTCATTAATCTGGAGAGTTGTTCCAACTCATCATCCCTGAGTGATCCTCGATCAGCCACCTGGCAGAAAAAACCACCTGAGGAGACTGAATGATCTATCCTCAGCTCCGCTTCAGGAAACAAGTCTTCAAAAGCAACTTCCAGGAGGAATGTCAACGATCTACGGTAAATTCGCGCTCCGTCTGCAGAGTGCATATCTACAGGAATGACATTCGCATCCAATTCCAGCGGATATGTTAATTCGCGCAGCTCAGAATTCACAATGGCGCCCATAATGATTTGCCGTTCATTTTCTGGCAGAATTTTCAGAAAATCTGCGATACAACTTCCCCGTGTTCCTGTAATTGTCCGGTTATCTGGTAGGTGAATTTCGATCGAGTCACGTGGTTCGGTGAATTGAAAATTATTATCCATTTATGATTATCCCTTTCCAATTCTATCATATCCATCCTTTGTGATTAGTTCCTAGATTGAGTATCTAGTCTACAGATCCATCATACCAACATGATACAATCGAAGAAGCACTTACTAATTTAGGAAAAATAATATGTATTCTGAAATTGACAATGACGTATGGAGAATAATCATTGACCCTCCTGCCACAGGATCGTGGAATATGGCTATCGATGATGCTTTATTAACCTTTGCCCAGCAGGCAGATTATTCTCCCACCCTTCGGCTGTATTCGTGGCAGCCTGCTTGTTTATCCCTTGGACATGCCCAACCCATTACAGAAATTGACCACGAACGATTATTGTCAGAAGGTTGGGGCTTGGTACGACGTCCCACTGGCGGCCGGGCAATTCTGCATGTGGATGAGTTAACCTACTCTATCACTGCCAATGCTGATCATCCACTGATACAGGGCGGCATACTCGCCAGCTACCAGAGAATATCCCAGGCATTGATGCACTTCATCAAATCATATTCCTTAAACCCAATATCCAGAGAAGAGAAAGAAAGCTCAAACAAGCACCCGGAACCGGTTTGTTTTGAGGTTCCGTCTAATTATGAGATCACTGTCAACGGAAAGAAGATAATCGGAAGTGCACAGGCAAGAAGAAAGAATGCTGTTTTGCAGCATGGCGCTATTCCGCTATACGGGGATATCACGCGCATAACCCAGGTTTTAAGTTATCCGGATGAAAATACGAGGAGAAAGGCTGCTGAAAGGGTTTTATTACGGGCAACCACAATCGAATCTGAAATTGGAAAACACATTTCCGTAAACCAGGCAAGCAATGAACTATATAAATGCTTTCATTGAAACGCATGACATAAAATTCGTTACTGGATCTTTATCTGAAAACGAACTCGCCCTGGCAAAAGACCTCCAATTAGAAAAATATGGAAGTGATACCTGGACCGCCAGGCTCTAATTATTCTATCGAACTACAAGTACGTTATCGTAACCTAGACTGTCCAGAAATTCATTAAGGAAGGTAACAGCATTTTGCGCAGCCTGATCTAATATCCCATCGTTGACCGCTGCGGTTTCGATCTCTTTTTCAGCTGCTCTTCTTACTTCCGTTTCCAATTGCGGGTTTCCTTTGGAAAATATCCCGGTTTGGCGATCATATATGTAGGATTGTTCATTATCCAGTGATGCAATAAATATTTCAGCTTCAGGGAGTGTAATCACCATAGCACCATCGCGCTCCTCAACCTGATCCAGAGTAAGTTTTCCAAGATCAACTCCGGCAATAACTGTACCGTGGGCAATAAACAATAATTTGTCACCCACGAAAGTCTTAAATATTCCCTGACCTGTTTCACCAGTAATTACTTTTTCGACTGAGTATTGGATCGTTTCCAACCTAGCCAAAGGCTGCACTGCCCGAATAATGGTTACAGGATCAGGACGAATGGTTGGGGTTGGATGCAGCAATTCAGCAACCTGGGTCGATATACCAGAATTGGTATCCACAACTGGTTTAATAATGTTATTTACCGTTTTGTTTACGGAATCGATCAAATATATACTGACCACAAAGAATGATATTAATGCGAAAAGAACGAGCGGAAAAACCCATTTTGCAGTTTTCATATTTTCTCCTAAAAACAAATTATACCGTCTAACATCCATCAAAAACAATCATGGTAGAATTTTGCAATGGTGAAAAAAATGTTCCTTTTGTTTTTTAGAGTAATGGTCATCATAATAATATCTGCAGTCGCATTCGCCGCAATAGCACGAATAGTTATTGTGTTATCTACCAACCATGATATTCTTGCCCTTAATAAACAGCCTGAATCCCAGGTGGCACTCGTTTTTGGGGCAGGATTGCGACGAGATGGTTCTCCGACCGCAATATTACGCGACCGTGTCCAGAGCGCTGTACAACTCTATAATCAGGGGAAAGTTATAAAACTCTTGATGAGTGGGGACAACAGTAATTTAGATTACAACGAACCGGGTGCGATGCGCGAATACGCGATCAGCCTGGGTGTAGCGCCGGAGGATATCGTTCTGGATTATGCTGGCCGCCGCACATATGATTCCTGTTATCGCGCCAAGCACATTTTCGGGATAAAATCGGCTATTCTGGTCACTCAGCCATTTCACCTGCCGCGTGCAATTTACCTTTGTCGTGGAATAGGTATCGAAGCAACCGGTTACCCGGCTGAGAATATCCAGTACCGAAAAAGTTCACATCTATATTGGAATATTCGCGAAATACCAGCAATGGTAGTATCTTTCTTTGATGTGAATTTCACCCACCCAGTCCCAATTCTTGGCGATAAAGAGTATATTTTCCCTGAAGAATAATTGCCCGGCATGAACCTTGCAATTTAGGTTAGGAACACCTATATTAATTTTCCATATAAAACTATGAACCGTGCAGACGCTTTAGCAATTGTAAAAGAATATATAAAAAGCCCTGGGCTGATCAATCACATGATCTCAGTCGAGGCTGTAATGCGTTTTTATGCCAAACAATTGAGTGAAAATGTAGATCAGTGGGGAATAACCGGTTTATTGCATGATTTTGATTGGGAGATTCACCCCACAGCAGAGCTTCATCCATCGGCAGGATCAGAAATACTAAGCCATCATGGAGTCGATGAGGACATCATCCTTGCCATTCTTAGCCATGGAAACAATACCGGCATACCTAGAGTAACCAACCTGCAGAAATATTTGAGCGCCTGTGATGAGATCACCGGGCTGGTTACTGCTGTGACGCTTGTTCGACCTTCTAAATCGTTATATGACCTTTCAGCTTCATCAGTGAAGAAAAAGTGGAAGGATAAAGCCTTTGCAGCCGGGACAAACCGGAAAGAGATGGAAGAATTCACCCTGGATTGTGGATTGGAACTTTGGCAGCATGTTGATAATGTTATTCTTGCCATGCGGTCCATTGCTCCCCAGCTTGGATTGGAAGGTAATCTAAAACCTGATGATGTCAAATAGAGACTGGATGGGTGCATAATGGGGCTAACTGGTAAAGGTTTTTTCATCTGGAAAGTACCCAGCGCAGAGAATGGCAATCCAACGTATATTGCAAATGCGGCAATGAACGCCAATTTAACGCATGTATTAATCAAGATAGCTGACGGGATCGCTCTATCAAATTATGATACTGTAAAAAATATCGATTATGCTGCTCCCGTAGTAACTGCCTTGCGCGCAAAAGGTATTCAAACTTGGGGATGGCATTACGTTTATGGCGATGATCCAATCCGGGAAGCACGTTTGGCCGCGCAAAGGGTTTCCCAACTAAATTTGAATGGCTATGTCATTGATGCCGAGATCCAGTACAAACAACCCGGAAAATCTGCAAATGCAAGAAGTTTTATGACAGAATTGCGCAGATACCTGCCAAACACACCCGTGGCTTTAAGTACATATCGTTATCCCAGCTACCACATGGAATTTCCATTCAATTCTTTCCTTGAAAAATGTGATCTGGCAATGCCGCAAGTTTACTGGGAACAAGCCCACAACGCTGACGCCCAATTGACACGATGCATACAAGAATATCGAACTCTGGTGCTGCCCCGGCCAGTCATTCCTACCGGACCAGCCTATAAAGTTGGTGGTTGGAGTCCAACAGTAAAAGATATAAAGAAATTTCTAAACACGGCAGTAAGTCAAAATCTATCTGCAGTGAACTTCTTCAGTTGGGATGAATGCAGGCGGGATTTAAGCACCATCTGGAATACCATCGCTGCTTATAACTTCAACACAACACCTGTTCTAGATTTCCCCGATCAGTTCATTGCCGCACTTAATACAAGGAATCCGGATACGGTTACTGCATTTTATGAAACGACAGCGGTTCAAATTACCTCATCCCGGACGATCCAGGGGTTAGAATCAATTCGTTCATGGTATAACGGCTTATTCAACCAGGTGTTGCCCAATGCTGTATTCACTCTCACTGGCTCCTCGGGTACCGGTTCAACCCGCCATATTAACTGGAATTGTACGTCCAGTCGGGGAATCATCCAAAATGGCAGCGACACCTTTGGCATAGCCAACGATAAGATCATCTACCACTACAGCTTTTACAAACTCCCGTAGTTCAATTATCCGATTGCGATCTCTTTTTAGGCCTTCCCCTTCCTTGAGGAGGAATTGTCTTTACTGTATCAGTTTTTGATTTATTTTCTCTCTTCGCCTTACTAATTGCGCCGCTGCCTGATTTTGATTTGGAACCATCCGACCTGGTTCGACTTGATACTTTTTGCTCTGGCTTCTTTTTTGATAAAGGTTGTGCAGCTTTCGTCTTGTTTACGCTCGGTTTTCCTTTTACTCTCGACTTATTCCTGCTTGTTGAAATCTCACCAGCGGTTTTTTTTCTTGTTGCCTTATCCGGCTTGAACAATTCCAACTGTACATTCTGATCTGATTCTTCTGAACTTGAGCTGCTGTCTATGTTACTCCTGGATGTGCGTCCATTATCCCAACCTCCATCCCAGATTGATGTAATGCCAATAACTTGATCTCCAGGTTTTACTTCAAATACTTTCTTACCCTGTGCGGCCCGGCTTGCTGAAGGAACTTCATCTACGCGTTTGGATTTTGATGCGGATCTCATAAAATGTGCTACAAATCGGTCGTTATTTTTACCGGACATCATCCCGACCAGGTGGATCCCCGGGGACATTCTCCAACCGATCACACCCATGCCATACCGCCCCTGTGTCGGGAAATCTTTATTGGCAATCCGTTTTGCCTTTCCATCCGAGGCGGCAAGGATTACTACTTCCTCTTTATTTATACAGGTTACATTTACCACTTCATCTCCCGCTGCGAACTTCATCCCGGCAACGCCAGCCGCTACCAGACCCATTGGCCGAACATCATCCTCGCTGAAACGTATGCACATACCTTTCAACGATGCCATCATAAAGTCGGTACTGCCATCACTCTGCAAAACCCATCCTAAAACATCTCCCTCGTTTACTTTGCATAATTGGAATGTTTGAGCTGATGGACCTGGCAAATCACTCGCAGCAGATTTTTTAATCATCCCGCTCCTTGTGAAAGTTGTCAGATAAGTCGAATCATTAACCTGGCTCTTTTGCGGTAATGAGAATATGGCAGCAATATTGTCATCTGGTCCCAGCGCTGAAATCTTATGAGCAGTTGTGCCTTCTGATATTTGGGATGCTTCTGGTACCGAATGAACAGGAATGGCTGCCGCCTTTCCTGTATCCGAAACAATATATAGCGTATGGTGAGTATTACATCTCAGCATCCAGGCAGCAGCTTCTTTTCCAAACATCCAAGGAGCGCTATTTGCATTTGATCTGGCAATTTCTCCCGCCTCATTCATTCCAATCCAGATATCCTCCGAATCCATCAAGTCTGTCACAGTGAGCATTTGGGCAAGGCTACCACCCTCTTTCATGCCAATAATTTGAGTTTTCCTTTTGTCGGCAAATGTTTCCTTGATCTCGGACAACTCTTCGGTAGCTTTTTCGCGGATTTTTTCCGGTGATTTTACCAGGTCTTCCAACTGTTTTATGGCCTTAACCAATTCCCGATACTCTTCTTCGATTTTTCTTCTTTCAAGAGCTGCTAATCTTTTTAACGGCATATCCAGAATGGCCTGCGCCTGGATTTCCGATAGTTTGTATTTCTTCATCAAGCGAAGTTTCGCTTCTTCAGCATCCGAGGAGTTGCGGATTAAGGTGACGATCTCATCTAAATATTTTATAGCTATGCGCAATCCTTCTAAAATGTGTGCGCGTTGACGTGCCTTCTCCAATTCGTATTCGCCTTTACGTTTGATCACAACCAAACGGTGATCAAGGAAGACCTTTAATGCTTGCTTCAAGGTTAATAATCGGGGTTCTCCCGCTACAAGCGCCAATAGGGCAATGCTGAAGGTGCTCTGCATCTGGGTGCGTTTATACAGACTGCGTAAGACAATCTCAGAATCAGCAGACTTGGATAGCTCTATCACAACTCTTAAGCCCTGCCTATCTGACTCATCCCGTAGATCCACCACCCCCTCCAAATTGCCTGTTCGGACGAGGTCAGCAATCTTTTCGATCATGGATGCTTTGTTCACCATGTATGGCAGTTCAGTGACGATAATTCGGTTTTTTCCGCGCTCCATTTCCTCCAGGTGCGCCCTTGCTTGCATTATCACCTTTCCCCTGCCAGAGCCATAAACGCTTGCCAAGCCTACACCAGCCGGGTCTTGTATGATCACACCTCCGGTAGGAAAGTCTGGTCCCTTAATGAATTTCATCAAATCTTCTACAGAAACATCATCCAGTTTGGACCATTTTGTCAGCATAAAAATAAGCGCATCAACCACTTCCCCCAGGTTGTGCGGTGGGATGCTGGTTGCCATACCTACGGCAATACCGGTTGCGCCGTTGACCAGTAAATTAGGGATCGCTGCAGGGAGAACATCCGGTTCAAATAATGTCCCATCGAAGTTGGGTGAAAAATCAACTGTGTTTTTATCAATCTGCTTGAGCATCTCCAGTGATGCCTGAGTGAGCTTCGCTTCTGTATAGCGCATGGCAGCAGGCGGGTCGCCATCTACACTGCCAAAGTTACCCTGACCATCCACCATTAAACAGCGCATAGAAAAATCCTGTGCCATGCGTGCCATCGCCTCATATACTGCTGAGTCGCCGTGCGGGTGATATTTTCCCAGCACTTCGCCAACGATACGGGCAGATTTTTTATACGAAGAGTTAATGTTCAATCCCAGGTCATACATCGCATACAGTATTCTTCGTTGAACTGGTTTTAATCCATCCCGGGCATCTGGCAAAGCACGAGAGACAATCACGCTCATCGCATAATCGAGATATGATTGCTGCATCTCTTCGTCAATGTTAATTCTTCGTACTGGCGTGGGTATATTCATGGTTTTCTCTTTGGTATGATTTGGCATAATTTCTAATCTCAATCTAGTTCATATTTCTGTTTACAAAGTCAATCTTACGAGAAATTATATTTCAGGTCAAGACAACTTCATATGAAAAGACCCCGGACATTGAGCCGGGGTCCTAATTACAATGTTGATATCACTCTACCAGGGGTAGGTCAGCAATGTCAGTAACATCGGATATTTCTTCAAGCACTTCCACCGGTTCTTCGGGATAGCCCTGGAGAGCCAATGCCTTTGCAGCTACAAAGCCGGAGCCAGCAGGGATGAGCTTACCGATGATGACATTCTCTTTTAAGCCAATCAAAGGATCTTCTGTCGATGCAATAGCAGCGCCAGCCAGAACCTTGATGGTGTGTTGGAAGGATGCCGCTGAAAGGAATGAGTCGGTGCTGAGGGAGGCTTTGGTCACACCCAGCAAAATTTCTGCGTAACGGGCTATTTGCTTGCCTTCAGCCGTAAGCACTTCATTGGCTTTGATGATCTCTAATCTGTCAACCAGATCCATCGGCAGATATGGTGTGCCGCCCGGTCTTCTCACCTGGACCTTGCCAAGCATCTTGCGAATGATAACTTCAAAATGTTTGTCGTTGATATTCTGTCCTTGCGAACGGTACACCTTTTGGATCTCATTTAACAAGTACTTTTGGCACTCATCCCGGCCTTTGATCTGTAAGATCATGTGCGGGTTGAGAGAGCCTTCTGTAATTTGCTGTCCTGCCTCAACGTGATCACCGTCTTTTATAATCAACCGCGCAGTGGATGGAATTTCGTATTCATCGCTTTCCTTTTGTTCATAGGAAACGATCACAGTCCTATCTTCGATCCGAACACGGCCACTGTGGGTAGCAGTAATGGTAGAGTCGCTCAATGCGGCAATCAAACCGCCGATCTCCAATTGGGTAGCGTCCTCGGCCGCGATGGTCCATTCCCCAGGAATAACATACTCATCTGAAACCATCTCGCTATTTTCAACACGGACAATCCGCAAGTCTGCCATTTTTTCATTCTGGAAGAAGTGAGCAACACCCTTGATCGTCGAAATGATAGCTTCACCTTTTGGCATTCTACGCGCTTCGAATAGTTCTTCAACACGTGGGAGACCAGTTGTAATATCTCCGCCGGCTGCAACACCACCCGTATGGAAAGTTCGAAGGGTAAGTTGAGTACCAGGCTCACCGATGGACTGGGCAGCAACGGTTCCAACAGCAGAACCGAGCTCAACCAGCATTCCGCGTCCCAAATCCATACCATAGCATTTCTGGCAGATCCCATGAGTCAGTTCACAATTCAAAGGAGATCGTACTTTTACTTCCTGGACATTCGCTTCTGTGATCTTGCGAACATTTTCTC
The DNA here is from genome assembly GCA_963841805.1 of uncultured Chloroflexia bacterium. Classification (GTDB taxonomy): domain Bacteria; phylum Chloroflexota; class Anaerolineae; order Anaerolineales; family Anaerolineaceae; genus PNON01. Next base: position 67,288 of record CAWJEB010000009.1, on the reverse strand, counting down.
GATCCAGAATTTCATCTCGCTCGACAAGCAACTCACCAGTCTCGGGGTTGTAGATATTGGCTGCAGCCAATCGACCGAAAAGCCGTACACCCATGGGTTGGCCAGCTACATCATCGATCTTGCGCATGAAAATACCTTCATCAGTGCCGCAATCTGGCGTGTTGATGATGATGTCCTGGGCTACATCCACCAAGCGGCGCGTCAGGTATCCGGCATCCGCAGTACGTAACGCAGTATCAGCCAAACCTTTACGAGCGCCGTGCGTAGAGATGAAATATTCAAGCGCCGTTAATCCCTCTCGGAAGTTAGAAATAATTGGCAGAGGAATGATACGACCCGAGGGGTCAGCCATCAAGCCACGCATGCCAGCTAACTGGGAGATTGGTCCAAAGCCGCCTTTTGTTGCTCCGGAATTAGCCATGACAGCGATGTTTCCATTTGGATCCATATAATTACGGACTGCATCACCAACCTGTTTGGTGGTTTGCTGCCAAATTTCGATGACCCGTTCATTTTGTTCCTGCTCTGTCAACAGACCGCGCCGGAAGTCTTTCTGTACAGCTTCGACTCCATCCAGGGATGTTTTGATGATGTTGACCTTTTCAGGTGGAATGGTAATGTCCGAGACCGCAATGGTTGAACCTGAAACCATGGCATAGTGGAATCCAATATCCTTGATTTGATCCGCAACCTCAGTTGTTACTTCCTGTCCACAAATTTCATATACATCAGCTACCAGGTCTTTAACACCGCCCTTATCCAGCTCCATATTGATGAATTGAATTTCGTCAGGTAAAATGCGATTAAAAATTACTCGTCCAACAGTTGTATCCAGAATTCTGGTCGTTTTCTTTTTATTACGGTTATTCTTTTCGTCATACCAGGTTGCCATCTGAATCTTGATCCTGGCGTGAATATCAACCTGTTTAAGGCTGTATGCCAGTTCAACTTCATCCATATCAGCGAAGACTCTCCCATCACCATTGTGGCCACGTTTATCGTCCACTGTCATATAGTAAACGCCCAAAACCATATCTTTCGATGGTGAGATGATCGGTTCTCCATCGGCTGGTTTCAACAAATTCTTGGATGCCAGCATCAATGCGCGAGCTTCTTTGACAGCTTTTTCAGACAGCGGAACATGGACGGCCATTTGGTCGCCATCGAAGTCAGCATTGAAGGCGGTGGTAACCAAAGGATGCAACTGAATAGCGCTGCCTTCGATCAGAACCGGCTCAAATGCTTGAATGCCCAACCGGTGAAGAGTAGGCGCACGGTTCAGAAGTACCGGTCGATCACCGATCACTTCTTCAAGGACTTCCCACATTTCAGGACGGTTTCGTTCAATGAAACGCCTGGCGCCTTTAACATTTGCAGCAAAATTATGAGATACCAGTCGGCTGATTACGAAAGGACGGTAGAGTTCCAAAGCCATGGCTTTTGGCAATCCACATTGGTAGAGTTTTAATTTTGGTCCAACGACAATGACTGACCGGCCGGAGTAATCTACCCGTTTACCCAACAGGTTTCGGCGAAATCTACCTTTTTTACCTTTCAGCATATCGCTGAGTGATTTCAATTCTCTTCTGCCGCGGCGGGAAAGCGCCTTGCCGCGCTGAGAGTTATCTATCAAGGAGTCCACAGCTTCCTGGAGCATCCGTTTCTCATTGCGAACGATGACATCCGGAGCGCCTAATTCTAATAGCCGCTTTAAACGGTTATTGCGATTGATCACTCTTCGGTAAAGGTCGTTTAGGTCCGAAGTGGCAAATCTACCGCCATCCAATTGCACCATTGGGCGCAAATCTGGTGGAATCACAGGTAGATTTGTTAATATCATCCATTCCGGTCTGTTGCCAGAGCGCTTGAATGCTTCAACAACTTTCAAACGCGTAGTAGCCTTTTTACGTTTTTGTTTACTGCGGGATGTTCTAACTTCATGCCACAATTCTTCGGCCAGTTTCTCAAGATCCAGGCGGCGAAGAATGTCATAAAAAGCTTCAGCACCCATATCTGCCCTGAATACCTGTCCCCAGCGGGTTTTTAATTCCCTGAACCGGCTTTCGCTCAAGAAAGTAAAAGGCTTGAGTTCCTGCAATTCATCCTTTTGATGGGATGATTGACTTTGCGATTCAACTGTTTCATCTTCAAGTTGATTGCGCAGTTCGTTCATTTGGGTTTCAGCATCCGCACGGGTTTCTTCAACAAGCATATTCACTTGTTCAAGCTCCCGTTCTTTCTGGTCTTTCAGCTCTGTTTCGATCTCTTCAAGCCGCCCTTTGACCAATTTATTGATCTTTTTCAAGAAATCGCCTGTTACAGTCGCGCCAGCTTCTGCAATAACAACATTGGCTGACTTAAATGCAACCGCAGAAAGTAATGCAGTGCCCATCTTTTCCTGCAATTGTGCTTCAAGCGCCTGGCCTTCTTTGATCACAGGGTCTAGTTTTGCGGCCGTTTCTTCATCATATCTTTCATCGATACCGGTTTTCTGTGCCTGCAACTCCGCCAGTTTTTTGTCACGGGCAATCTTCACTTCAGCAATTTTTGCATTGATATTCGCGGCTTGTTCACGTTCTGATACATTAATCTCATCCTCTAACCGCTTAAGGGCTTTTTGCCGCGCATCATCGTCTACGAATGTGACAATATATTGCGCGAAGTACAGGACGCGATCTAAATTTCGTCGGGAGATGTCGAGCAGCAAACCTAAATAGGATGGAATTCGGCGGGTGTACCAAATGTGTGCTATCGGGGTAGCTAATTCAATATGCCCCATCCTTTCCCTACGGACAGATGACCTGGTAACTTCCACACCGCATTTATCACAAACGATGCCTTTGTAACGGGGATTCTTATATTTACCACAATAGCATTGCCAGTCTCTGGTTGGGCCAAAGATGGCTTCGCAAAATAGTCCGTCCTTTTCTGGACGCAGACGTCTATAGTTGATCGTTTCTGGCTTTAATACCTCGCCATATGACCAACTTTTTATTGTTTCGGGGGAAGCAAGATTAATCCGAAGTGCAGTTAAGCCCTTTGTTTCCACTAAGTACCTCCTGATGTACGGGACCGGTAAACGATTAACGATTTAAAGCGCTAAGGATTAATCCTGTTGCGCTTAATTTAAATTACAAAAAGGACAATATACGCATGACAGTTCATTATACTAATCCAAGCTGGATTTCGTCAAGATGCGAAAGGTAAATTAGTATAATGTCTTTATGATTCTAAGTCTAAATTAATGCTGGTTTCTTCCGCAGGGACAGAGGGTAGTTGTAAATAGAAGGTGCTGCCCTTTCCAAGCTGACTTTCCACCCAAACCCGACCGCCATGACGTTCGACGATAGATTTAACAATCGCCAATCCCATGCTTGATGGTTTTTGAACGTATCCCTCCCGTTGAGAACTGCGGAAGAATTTTTCAAACAGTCTTGGAATATCCAACGGGGCGATTCCCTTGCCATTATCAATAATTTCAAATATAACATTATCTGCTTTTACAAGACAATTAATCTTTACTTCCCCGCCAACCGGTGAATATTTTATTCCATTTTCAACCAGATTGTACAATGCCTGTTGAAGCAGAGCAGAGTCAGCATTTACAATTGGATCGCTGTCTTCCGGAATCTCATTTATCAAGGTAATGTTCTTTTGAACTGCCTGCAATTGCAATGCAGATTGAACTTTTTGTGCAATTTCTTTCGCATGGATCGGTTCAAGTTGTAACCCGATGCCCGCTTCAATTCTGCCAAGGTCCAGTAAGTTGTTGACCAGCCTGGACATGCTCTCGATCCCTGCGGAAATTTTCTTCACATAGTTCTGCTGTTGCTCATTCAATTCGCCTACCATTTGCAGCATAGTTGCATTTCCGCGCATCAACGTCAACGGTGTCCTCAGATCGTGGCTAACAGTCGCAACGAACTCAGATTTCAACGAATCAACCTCCTTGAAGTGTGTGATGTCCCTTAAGATGCAAACTTTTCCAAGTGGAGTTTTATCAACGAACATATCATCAATAGTTGCATAATAGTACCGCTGATTTAAAGTGATTTCTTGATTATTGGCACCAGATCGCAACAATTGCAATAATTCCTGGCTGGATACCACATCCTGGATCTTCCGCCCTTCGATAAATAGCTCGTTTAATTTGAACAACTCCCGAGCCGGGTTATTCGCCAGGATGATCATTTCCTCTTGGTCCAGTACAAATATTGGGTCGGGTGTGGATTCCAGGATGGCGATCAGTCGCTTCTTGCCCAATTCTGCTGATTTATACAAACGAATATTAGTTACGGCCAGGCTTACATCTGAGGATAAGGTTGATAGGAACTTCGCCTCGGTCTCAGGGAAGGAACGCGGCTGGTCATAAGCCGTCCACAAAATTCCCAGGAAATGATTGTTGTGACGAATTGGGACAGAAATTATTGCAGCAGGATTCAGGGCTTCAGGATTCAAGTTCAGCACCCTGCCGCGAATTAAATTATTGAGGGTAACAACATCCCGGCTGCGGGTCAAAGCCATGACCTGCTCGTCAAGGTAGGAATAATACTTAAGCGTATCTCCCAGTCCAAAGCTAGTGGGGGTGTTCGAGTAAGGATCAGTGTCCTGCTCCGGTACCAGGACAATCCGTGCCATGCTTCCGCCATTGCTCAATGCCGCTTCGAGGATAGGTTGGAGAGCAGATTCCAGGTCAAGATAGGAAGCAATGCCCTGGCTCACGGATAATAACAGGTTTTGTTCTTCAATCCGATCTTTCAAACTCAATCGCATTTGTTCAAACATTTGACCTAACTGACCGATCTCATCATCACCACGGATGTATTGAGTGTGGTCCATCGTTCCTTTTGAAATCCTATCCGCTTCGTTCGTGAGCACTTTTATCGAGTGGGTGATGGAAGAAAGCCCAGCTTTGAAGATCATAAACAACAAAGCCGCTGCGGTGATTATTACTGCAAACATAGGAAGAGATACTTCCCATGTTGCAGCTTGAATTTCAGTCGATGGAACAGCCAACACAACCGACCAGCCAGAATTCTTTGATGGTTTGTAATAGATAAGCAATTGGGTATTGCCATTTGTTGTCAGCGTATAAAACCGCTCATTTTCGGTCAGTTCGCCGGGATAGATGGAATTGAGATACTCAGGGTTTGGATGATATATCACCTTGCCCACTTCATCAATAATATAACCTTCACCACCTTTTTGAGCCAGGCTGTTTAGAAGGTAAATTGTAGATTGGGTGTAAGGGTTTGTGGCCAGGTCGCTTCTGCCAATTAGTACACCCCTGGATCTGCCGAGCTCATCTTTGACGGGCACGGCAAAGGTTATGATCACCTGGTTACTCCCAATTGGTGAATACGTAGAATAAGCATGAAGAATTCCACCGGCAACTGTCTGCTGTACGATCGCAATTTCTTCTGTGGCGAGTTGTGCGATGCTGTTCTCAGGATAACTGGTAAGCACCTTACCTGTCTCATCGATTAGCGCGAGCTGTTTAAAGAACTGGATGGACCTGATATTCTGCGCCAGGCTTACCTGAATGTCCTTTTCAGAAGCGCTATCTAGCGGTATGGTCCGCGCATATTGGGCAAGCAAGTCGAAACCGGAATTTATAAAGAAAGGAATACCATCCGCGGCTACTTCCGCTGGGCCTGATAGCCGCGCCTGCACTAATTTTCGCGCAGCTCCACCAGAAATCAACCATGTTCCTACCAATATACCAAAAAGCAATAGGAAGACGAAAGGTCCAACCCCAGTAAAGAAACGTCTGGTCAGCACATTCTCATCTACCGCTGGGAAAAGTGGTCCGGGTTTTACCCAACTGCCCTGATAAATCTTCGATAGAAAATATGCGGTCATCCCGCCAATTAAACTGGGCAGCATCACAATGATGAATGTGCCAGCAGTGGATAAGAAACTGTTACCGAACAGCCCGTTTAATACTCCAGGTTCCCCCACCGAGTAGTCCACAATCGAAAATACCAGCAAGAATGAGGTGGCGATCAATGCGGCAGCAATCGGATTTCTCAACAATCGATAAACCCAGCTACGATAACGCAAACGTAACAACTCACAATAGATCAACGCCACAATACTATATTCAAAGGGTGTAATTAGACTGTGCTGGGTAAAAAACGAAATAAGCAAACCAGATACCCAAGCTGATGCAACAGCATAGATCGGAGGCATTAACCCGCCCGCGAGGATCCACGGAATCGCCGCCAATAGCGGAATTAGCATCACAACCGTTGCATCACCGTACAAATTGTTCTGAACCTCACCAAGGGAGTTGATACTTATACCCAAAAAAAGTGATGTAAATGGAACGAGTAAGATCAACAAAGCAAGTAATACAGAACGTCCCTGTTCTTTCTGATTCGCTTTATCGTGCCAGTGCTTTAATCGCCAATAAATGATAATCGCATAGAATCCAATAATCCCCCAACCAGTAATGCTGTGAGGTAGTTGGAGGCTAAATGGGTTCCCAATGAGCGTAAATAAAAATTCCATAATATATTGCAAGTGTTAGTAATTTTACTAATTATATAGGTATATCTATTTATAAGGCAACAACGCCAGCTTATCAATTTTTTTTCGAGTTTTTTTATACAAACTTCCAACCCCTATCTTTACTGGCTCGGATTTTACTTTTGTGGACCAGTTCATTGTAGCAGTTTTAGCTTCATCAAAACAGGCTTTTGAGTATGAATTCTTTTCCGAGTTTCCAGCATCAGATAATACATCAACACCGTCAATAAACTTTCCTTCCAATGCATCTCTTTCTGCTTGAAACAAACTCATCCTATGGTTGTAATCCATTATTACAGAACGATGGAGCCTTTCGTGTGTCCACCATATTGATTCTGGGTCGTATTTCCCAGTTGGCTTCGGTCCCAAATCAGGCACACCGCCTTTGAACCACAACGGTTTGAATATTCCAATGCAGGGTGCAGCTGTGCCTGTGAGCCAGTGCAATTGGTCATTTTCTCCCAGCTCAGATACCATCGAGCCAGTGGTCTCATTGATGCGCACCGGACCGACCCCTGCGTGCATACACACATCAGCACCGGTAAAACCTCTGTCGGGGGTCCAGGTTGCTGGATCACCTCTGCGATGCGTTCGCAGCATTCTCATCAGATCACTGGTTTCCAATTTATCCTTACCATCCGCAAGGTTTATCGTTGTGCAGGAATGCCGTCCTTTAGCATCGCTAAAATAAGTAATCAACGGGTCAGAGTAACACCTGCTAAAATCAAAATCTTGTTTTCCCTTGCACCAGCGTTTCTCAACCGCATATTTGATCAGATTCTCCGAAGCCATATCCCATTTATTGGTGATTGTGATCGCATTCGAAATTGTGCGAATCCCGGTAACATGTTCTGCAGCCCAATGCCTACCGGCAGTCTCCAACACCCAGGCATCTTTTGGATCAGCAATAAGAAAGCTGTTGTGATAATAAAATTCATGTAAAAATCCGCAATTTCCACCCTGACCGTATTCTTCAAGTAATGTTGTAATCGTTTTTACTGCTTCAAGCGCTGAATTGGATCGCTCCAAAGCCAGCCGCAATAGGTCCATACCCGTTAATCCATCGCCTTTGTCATATGGAATTCTTGTAAAAACCGCTTCATTACCGATGGTCACACCAAACTCATTTGCGCCCATCTCTCCGCCCCAGATCCAAAACGGCCGGGCAAGGATAATGGTATTCGTTTTTATAGCCTGCGGAATAGCCATATAAGTACATTTTAGTGTTTCACCAGCCGGATACTCTTTGCGGGGGTGATACTCGAGTAAATGGGCTTCATTCGGATCGCGGTCGCTGTTTTTTCCAAATAATGGGATTCCTTTCAAGGATCTATTGGCGGGTACATAAATGGTATCGCACATGGTCACTCCTTATCTGTTTTCGACCGCGTTTGCTTGGGTATACGAGTATTATCTATTGTAAATCAGGAATAGTAACCCCGGTATTCTTTTGGCAGAATTTCTGCAATTTTCTTCATGACAAAGTCCACTTTTTCCTGACGCAGCTCAGAACCGGATTTTCCTTCCTCATCAAATTCTGGCAGGAGGAATGAATTACCAACTTCCAAAGAAACGTGCGGCCGCTTTCCTCGCAATGCATTGGGCAGGAAGTCATCCGTCGCACCGACCAGCCCGACTGGCACAATTTTAACTTTTGTTTTTTCGAACAAGTAAGTTATACCTGCTTTCGCTTTTCTCATCCCTGGTGCGTGCGATCGGCCACCTTCCGGAGCGATCATTAACGACCTGCCAGAGAGGACAGCATCCACCATCTTGTGCATCGCATTACGGTCAACTTCTCCGCGATCTATTGGGATACCGCCGTAGGATTTGGCAAGGATATCCTGCCCTGGTCTGTTCCATACATCCGATGCACCTAATACTTCTGGAAATATTGGCCAATAAGCTACAATAAGCGGCGCTTCATAAAGAGATACGTGGTTAAAGACCAAAATATATGGCTCTGCCGGAATGTTATCAAAACCTATTAATTCCACACGGCTGATAATCGAAAAAACAACTTTGAATAATGGACGAATGATTCTGCGGGCTATTTGGTTTTGGAGAGGAACATGGTACTCACTCATGCAAATTCCGCCTGAATTCTCTCTACAACCTGATTTATCGTGAGTTTATCCGTATCAATGATGATCGCATCCAGCGCTGGTTTTAACGGCGCTATTTGTCTATTCGAGTCGATGTCATCCCTTTTTTTGATCCCCGCCAGAATGTGTTCAAACTGCGCTGCCTCGCCGCGAGCGATCAATTCCTTGTATCGCCTTTGGGCGCGTTCTTCCGCAGATGCGTCCAGATAAATTTTTAGTTTTGCTTCCGGCAAAACCACTGTGCCAATATCACGCCCGACCATAACTACCTTTCCACGCAGTCCAATCTGGCGCTGTTGGTTCGTCATGGCGGTTCTGACCCCTGCATAAGTTGACACCTGAGAGACGTTTTGATCAACCTCGTGTGTACGAATATCCCATGTTACGTCCACGCCATTCAGGCAAACGTCGTACTGCCTGCCATCGCTCACGGACGGTTCTTTTATATCAATAACTACCTCTTCGGCTAAGGAATTCACTCGATTTTCCTCGTCCAGTGGAATTCCCGTTCGCAGTGCTCCCAGGGTAACTGCCCGGTACATAACGCCAGTATCAAAATACAGATAATTTATTTTTTTTGCCAGTATTGCTGCTACTGTAGATTTCCCGGAACTTGCCGGACCGTCAATTGTGATCACATCAGGTATTTCCATGCATTCTTCCTATCAATAAAAATAATAATGGGCAATAAACGCCTGCCTGGTTATGATATCGGCAATAATAAATTACCTTGTAGTACCGTTTATCAAACCGTTTCCCGGTTTTGCTATTCCTGTCCAGGAAATGATAATTGACCATCAGGGAATTGGTCGGCCCGCACCCACATCACGATTGTCGAATTTGAAGTTAATGTTTTTCTGTGAACCAGCCAGGAAATCCAATCCATTGCAGAAAATGAAGCCCATTCGATTTGGTTCTGGAAAATGAAGTCCTGTCCACGATATTGATCCTGCAATGCAAAAGGTTGTTCCAATCCCGAAATAACCAATTCTGGGTGCTCGTCTTTCTCAATATTCAATGAGTAGTTGATATTTGTAAATTCTTTCAACTCCCATTCCATACTTTTTGAGTCCAGTCCTACTACTTTTACAGGAAGTCCAGTGGAAGAACCCGCATTCCATGTGGATATTTCTTTGATAGTGTTCCTGATCAACCTTACTTGAGGTATTGTTTGTTTTGCGCCTAACATTTCAGTTTGCCCATTTCCAATAATCCCGGCTGTACGCACTCCTGTCGATATTGAATATATGGTCAACACCCCTATAATACCCCAGACATATCCTTTCACTGCGATTTGACCAGACCAGCCTAGAAAAATTAAAATTGCACTTACCGCTAGAAGTCCTATCCCACCGCCAATAGCCAGCCATAGCTGTCTTGGATCGCCGTTGTACGTAATTTTTCCAAGATTCAGCCACAAGAATGCAACGATCGCAATCACCAACATTGATACCCCAAGTGATTGAAAACGTACCTCATTCTCAATCGAAATATGGCGCATGATTTCTCGAGCAGAAAGCAAATAGAGCGGAACAGTCACCCAGATTATTTGAGTCAAATCTCTTGCTGGAATAATTAACAGAAATAATAGTCCAACCAAAAACCAGGCGAAAAGTAATGTACCAAATTGGTTTATGGATTTTAGACCGCGTACACCACCCCATACTCCAAAAAGCAAACCCAATGGAAAATAAAATAGTAAACCCAACAACATCTGTGGAAATGTCAATTGAGATTGACTTTGCCATGCCTGGAAATAAGCTATGAGTGAACCCGGAAACGCACTTAGCGATCTTGGAAAATTAAGATAAAATGTGCCTAGAACTAGCATCGATAGTAAAGCTGCCAGCCAAAAACCTCGATCTCGAAAAGAATCAGTCAAGATATTCAAGGACAACCCCTGACTGTTATTGCTTTTTTGGGATGCGAACTTCCAAATAATTACCGCTAATACCAGGGGGATCAACATAAACCAAATCCCGATCCCCCCCAACAAAGCCAATCCGAACAAGACAGCTGCTCCGATCATTTGTTTCTTGAGCAATAGCAATAAACAAATTCCAATCAGGAAGATGGTAAGAGTAGCTCCTCCTGAGGTTCGCGATAAGGAAATCATTGATGCATCAATGGCGAGGAAAGCTGACAGCAATAGCGAAACGGGATTTCCCAACATTTTTCGAAACAAGAATGGCATACCGACGAGGAGGCTGCCCATGAGCGCAGGGATAAATCGTGCCGCGAAGTTAGTTTGGTCGAAAATCGTAAAAAGACCGCTCGTCAGTGCCAGATAAAGAGGTTCACCAGACCAGTTTAATACACCACCTTTTGATGATGATAATGCTTGCAGCGCCAAGTTCGCTTCACTTTCTGATAATGGTTGATCGCCCAGGTGGATAAACCTGATTGCAATGCCAGCCATGAGTATCAACACGACAAGCGATGTCTGGATCTTCGTAAATTTATCGTAAATCATTGTTGCATCCCATCATAGGAATAGATAGTCACTGTTTGGTTTTGAAACACCGGTGTCAGATTATTAATGAGTTTAGTCTCATCCAGCCGATATTTAGACTGTTCCAGACCGCCGACGTAAACATATTTTACCTTGTAAGTGTCCAGGATGGTTTTGGCTTCCTGCCAATCAGGAGTGGAGTAGAACCTTTCAATATCAGTTTCCCTGTTCCCGATCTCATTTGCACCGCCTCGCCATTGGCTCTCGTGCGGAGGCCATCCCAATACCCCAGGCAATCCACTTAACGTTGCTACCCGCGCATAACTGGAATAGCTTCCGCCAACCGCTTCGATCACATAGCCAAATGATGCGTCTGACAGCCACTGGATCGCTTCTGCCTCTTCAGGATTGTATCTTTGCATGTAAGATGTGCCATCCAGATCCAGCTTATTGACCGGGTCCAAATTGTTGGTTGTGTAAGCAATCCCAATCATTGGATAAGCCAATCCGCAAATGACAACCAATCCAGTCGCGATACGGTAAAAAACACCGCCCAACCTGCGTAAACTCATCCAGAGAATGGCAATTCCGACACTTGCAGCCAGGGACCACAATACCCATGCCTGGTAATAGAATTTGAAGATTGTATTCATCCTCCAGCCGAACTGATCTCGTAGATATACAAATTCTGGGATGAGGGTCAGGAATATTCCAGCAAAGATTATTACCAATGAGAAAAGTATCCCTCTTGGAATTTCTATCTGATGATCAGTATCCTTCTCCACATTTCTCTGGTTGTTCAACAGGAAGAATATAATTGATGCCGCAAGGATTCCTAATACCAACAAGGTGATCCATGCACCAGGCGCAGAAAACCTACGTGACATTGCCTCGCTAAAAATATGATCAGAGCCGCCCTGGATCGATAAAAAGTATCCGCCCGCTTCGCTTAACCTGTACCCAAGGGTACCTGGGAGAAGGCCGGATACTTTATCAGCATTCTGAGCCAGCCATCCCAAGCCGAATCCGCCTGCCCATAAGATTGCAAGCGCCCCAATAGACCAGGAGAAACCATTAACCCAGAATTTCCCCAATTTTATTGTCAACGCCAAGGAAAATTAAATATCCCAAAATTGGAAGAAGCAAAGTTCCAAACATGATCCAAAAATGAATTCCCCGTGTGGAGAATACAACACTGGGAATAATTCCTCCTGCCTGTGATGCGAAGCCAATATAAAATGGCAGGTATAGGATAACTGATCCAAGGACTATTCCGATTCCCAGCCCGACCATCCGCCAAACTTCCTGCCACTTGAAACCATGATCGATCATTTCGCGCAAGATGTAGCAGGTCAGGAAGATAACCAGATAGACCGGTAAATCCCATGTGTTTAAGAATGCCATCCCTCCCAGGAAGATCGTGTAAAAAAGCAGGTTTATCGGCCTGATGTTAACTTCAAAACCCCACAGTGAAAAGCCCTTACGATCAGTATTCAATAAGATGCTTAATCCAACTGCCAGAATTAAAGTTGCAAATGGCAATGCCAGCACATGGGGGTGCAGGTCCGCGAGAAGGAATGAGAAAAATGGAAACTCGTCTATGATCTCCAACCAGTTGCCGCTCAAATTGTAGTCAGATAAAACCCGGGATGCCCGCCACCAGATAATACCGGCAGGTCGGTTTGGCCACCAACTAAAAGGCAGTGCCGGTGCTTGTACTAATTCCTGAATATCCAGCCATCTCCAAAAACTTGATTGTAACTGGCCATCCGCCCCAACTTGCCAGAATAGCCCGCGCGCATGCATGAATTCAAGCACCCCCTCAAAGTTACTGATCACCAGGGTGAATAAGGGACCAAACAACGGCAGCAATACACCCGTCAAACCAAAGGACCTATTGGGTTTACTATTTGTATGTCTTCTGATCCATGTCTGAAGATTGTCAGAATTGATGATGTTATAAACCAAACCATACATACCGATGGCGGTCAGTGCGAATACCAACGACGATCATTAAATTAAAACCAATTCCAGATGGCGTCGCTGTGATCTTGATCAACATGGCAGTAATAACATATCCGAAATAGTAATAAGAGATCGAGTACCCGGCTAGCCATGGATCATTCGGAGGAAAGCTTGAAGAACGCAGCACTGCATTGATGAATGCCAGCTCCATCGGCTTTTCTGTGCCGGTAATATCCGGACTAGATGCCCGTAATAATGCCAACAATAGGAATGAAACGAAAAAGAGTATTTCAATGATGATCAGATACCACTTTTGAGATGTAAACATCTCTTTTATCGCAATAAATGGATTCCTTTTTGTAATAATTAATCCAATCACAAGCAGCATCAGAACAGCCGCTAATATGCCGCTAGCATCGTTTTGAAGGATTCGGTAGGAAGTCAGCAACCAGAATAGAAAACCGGTGATCAACAAACCAAATATACGGCTGAAAGCATATCCTTTATCTTTGAGTCCCGGTAAGAGGAATTGGATCAGAGGCAGGGAAATGACACCTAAAATTCCAATCACCAGATACCAAATTATGAAATGGATCATACTAATCCTTACTCTTGCTCACTGAATTGAAATATGCCATTGGAGTTCATCTCTAATGAGATTTCAGATTCGACTGCATCCAGGTTCAAATTTCCATAGATATGGGGGAACCTATCACCATTAGGTCCCTGCTCAACCCGAACCTCAGTCTGCAATTTACTTACTTGAATCTTCAAAACAATCAGATCTTTTACACGTGAATAGTAACGTCCAGCTGTTCCAGCGACTTGTGCAGCATACGAACAGTGGATGAAACCTTCTTTTTGAATACTTTCAGGTTGATAGATTCCCAATTTCCTGGCTTTTTGCCAATCTGTGCGGGTGATAATGTGATAAATGTGATCCGTCATTTTAACATTCCATATTCCAGGGTAACTTCTAAAATTGTAGTGTTGTCTTTCTGATAAACAATTTTCCACGGCACATTTTCAACCTGATAAAATTTCGCCAGACCTTCCAATGGATAAATAGCCTGTTCCAATTGCCCAACAATAATATATTTCACGCGATACTTTTGCAGGAAGGCTTTCGCGTCATCTAGTGATGTCGTTGAATAAAACTCGCCAATTTGTTCAACCCGTGAGGTCACCCATTCTGATGGTGTGATCGCCCTCTGCTGTCTCTGATGCCAGTTCCAACCCAACACACCTGGCAATCCTGTATTAATTGTATAACGGCTGCCCCATCTATATTCTGTAACATTGCCTTCAACAATTACCGGTGATCCCTGTACGTTGGCCAGCATCCACCTTATCCCATCCAGGTCTTGTGCTAACTGCATGGTGCGGCCATTTTCCTCATAGGTTGCGCCGTTCATGTAATTGATACCATTCAAGGAGTGAGAGGCAGAATCCACATATCGATCATTTATCTTGTCGATCCCGCCAAAGATTGGGAATAGTGATGCCCCAAGGATCAACAGGCTGCCAATCGGACGATAGACAGAACTCCAGCGCATATTGCCTGCCTGGAACCGACCCAATATCCACCAGGCAGAAGCTGTTGCGCTGATTGCGAATAATGTCCAGACTTGCAAGTAGAACTTAAATACCGTGTTCATTCTGCCTATGTCCCCCTTGAGGACAAACACCTCCACAAACAGGGTTAAGACCAAACCGGTACCTACAAAGAAGAGTATTACACGCTTCAAATCAGTCAAACCAGGGCGGAACATTAGGATCGCAGCCCAAAGTGCGAGTGGCAGAACAAACCAGGCGATCCCTGCACCGAGGAAGATCAACAGGATAACAAGTAGAAGAGCAGTTACCAGCGTTCCCTGGACTAGCCAGAGGTAAGGGCGAATCTTCGATAGTGAACGAAGCGGGGTGGCAGACATCCAATCGATGGTCTCACCCACCATCCATGAAGTGATAAAGAACAGGAATACGCCCCAGTGGGTGATGTAAGACCAGAATGGAGTATGGGTTCCTTTCCAAAGCTCTACAGCATTGTAACCAGCCCCATACCAATAGGTAAATGGCTGGTATAAAACCATACAAAGCCCGCCAAACATCCCAACCAGGATCAGCAACCTAGCCCAGAACGATTTCAGAACTGGTGTACGAGCCCAGAACAGATTTTGTTCCTGCCGCCATTGGAAGGAGGCATAGACTATTCCGAGGATGCTTAAGGCAAGGTAGGTCGGAAAATCCCAAGTATTGGTTGGGCGAAGCGCACCGACTGCCATTGCTCCTACGAACAGGGTCGAAATAAGACCGACAATTAGCATACGCGGTGAATTATTCCTCCCATGACCCTTCGCCAATATCAATCCAGTGATCCATCCCAGCACCAATATCGTTATCGGCAAGGCGATCATATGCGCGTGCATATCCGCATACAAGAATGTAAAGAATGGAAATTCAGTGATGGGTTCAACATCGTTCAAAGCGGGGATAGCCCGGCTTGGAATCCAATACCACTCACCAGTTCCAAACGGCAATTTTGCCCCTTTAACAACTTCTATAAGACCCTTAAAAGACCAAATAAACCGTTGGAATATATTCGCTATCAGGATCGATCCATCAGGCGCTGCGAGGCGCTGTAATCCCTGCCAGATCATCCGCACTGTACCCAGGTTGCCAAGGATCACCAATCCACCAGCCCCTGCCAGCCCATAAATGTATGGCTGCCAAGATTTGATTGGTTTTTCCTGCTGGTTTTCCAAGTTTACTTCTTGATTATTTCTATTATGGCTATGCGAAGCGATGTTCCAGATGATGGAATACATTCCGCTTGCGAGAATGCTGAACATGGTCGGTAGGATCAGGTTATATGCTATCGATGGCATGATACCAAGCAGCTTCACCAGCATGCCTACGATCACAAACCCGTAATAATAATAATTGATATACCCACCGGCAAACCAGGGATCATATGGCGGGAATGTGGTGCTCTTAATCACAGCATTGAAATACGAGAAATCCATCGGTTTCTCGCCACCCTTATATGGATGCCATAGGTCGGGATTACCAATCCTTATGAGCAGATCTATGAGGAAAAATAGTAAGATGACCCCTTCTATAATAAGGATTTGATTACGCTTCTCACGGAAGAACTCAAACAATTCTTTTTTCTGTACAAATGCCAGGATAGCATTTGCGAGTGCGATTACCAGAAGTACACTAACCAACGTCACCCTTGTGACCGGGATACCCATCGACCCAACCCACCAGCTAACCAGAGCAAAGAGCAGCAATCCGGTCATCCGGGCAAACGCATAACCTTTATCCTTTAACCCTGGAAACGCCAGATGGACCAATGGGAATACCAGTAATCCAAGCAGCCCAACGACGATATACCACAGACAAACGCTCACCGTCGGATACTTATTCACAATGCTATTAATATTGAATAAGTCAGACCACGTCCCACCGGACTGCTGGTCGAGCAGACGATTTTCGGGCAGCATTAAATTCTGCGGTCTCATAGGTACCTCGTTGAGAGGAACGTGAATGACCTGGGTCAGATCGACACTGTTGAACAATGCCCGTATTTTTTCAGGGTTGTAATCTGCGGTCTTGCGGAAGATCAAAACCTTGGGATGGTCGTAGACCGTAAATGCTTCCTCGGCAAATTGATCGTTGATCCGCAAACTACCCAGGTTCGGATCAGACTGGAACACCTTAACCAACTCGAAACCCAAATTCCCTTTAAATCTTTCCGGCGCTGCAACGCTATAACACCAGATCAGGTCCTTTTCTTCCGGGCAGCCTAACAAGTTTCGGTAATAGAGTGTGGAGAGCGGATAACGTTCCGGTATGCGGACCGTGGTCGCCCATTGCCGATTGGAACTGATGAATATCACATCTGCCTGATTTAGGTTGGTGATGAATCGGTCGCGTTTATCCACATCTTCTTCCCAGTACATTTGGAAGTTGAGCCCTCCTGGATAAATACCACCGTATCCATCATAATTATCTATTCGTAGCGGTAGTCCATCATCCCAATCTGATTCGTTTGCTGGTGCGGTTCCGTAGAATGCAAATTCAGAAGCCCCTTCTGGCGCATCCAAATAGATCTGGTACACCTGATCTTTGGTCACAATGAAAGGCGGATCCAATTTAAACAGGTAAGATTCTCCCCGATAATCTGTGCCAGAGATGAAATCAGCAGTGACTTTCGAAACGGATGAATTGCCAGTTACTGGATCTTCGAGGCGAATTTTAAATTCCTTCTCCCCTTCAAGGGAGAGTGTATCCACCATCTTGAAAATAAAAACCTCATTGATCTCGCCGGAAGCATTTGCTGCAAAGCTGAATAAACCCGGATTTAGATCACTGACTGTCAAACCTTCTGGATATGGCAGCGGCTGATTGTACAACCCGCCTGGAGCCTCGATATGCAGATTGATCGGTCCTGGTATGTTCTGGTATATCCAGCGGGAGGCATCGACACGGGTTACAGGTCGTGTGTAGATCCGTGTAAATGCAAAAGCCCAGAGGCCGGAACCAATCACAGTTATTACAGCGAGATAAGCCGCTAAAATCTTCAGATATTTTTTGTTTTCAAATTGTTTTGCCCGGTCCCAGAGAAAAAATATCAGCCAGGCCCCCATGATTACCAGGGTGGGGTACACCAATACCATATAACGCATGGATGGGTTCCATGCCTGGGATTGCCAGGCAAAATATAAAGCCGTCCACATCCAGATGATGATGTGCCTGCCCCATTCTCCTTTGATCATCCGCCAAGCCATCACAAGAAAACCTGCCCAAACGAGGATGCCGAGAGGAATACCCATTCCCCAACGAATGATATTTTCCAGTGCAAAGGTCGCTGGTCGTCTTGCCCATTGCAGTGCCGGCGGAAAATCAGCTGTGCCGCTGGTTTGCCCGCTGAGTTCCTTGAGGTTGCTCACCCATTTCGGATTTGGTATGACACCGAAAAAGCCGGGACCACTGAATGCATAAGGCTGGAATATTCTGAAAACAATAAATGCAGCTAAAGCAGCTAATACAAGGTTTCTAAAAACTGGAATGAGCCAGCGTTTTTTATCATCTGATGAAAGTTGCAGATACCAGGGAAGTACCGCCACAGGCAGTAAAATGGCTAATGGAGCAGCGCTGACTTTGGATGCCATCGCCAGGCCAAGAGCAACACCAAATAATATATAGAAACTAATCCCCTGCCAGTTTGAGGAAATCGAATGCAATACATCACCTGATGCAGATAGATCCATGTCATCATGCCGATCATGATGCTTGTAAACCAGGACGGCAAAATACACAGCCAATGTAGTAAAGAAGCACAGGAAAGTATCGACCGCAAAGAAATGTGATATCTGAATCTGCATCACAGAAAAAGCAAAGAAAACCGCCGCCAGCAACCCCACTCGTTTATCATAGAGCTTGCTTCCAATAAGATATACCAAGATCAACGTGAGCAAATCGAAGAACCCCGATACCTGCCTGCCCAGTACATTGACCTGGTCGTACCCGGATTGACCAGTCCACTCAGCCAGGTAGCGGACAACGAAAATTGGCAGCGTTCCATAAACGTAAAATCCATGCCCACGATTATGTGGATTCAAACTGGATTGTTCGGTATTGAAGTACTCACTAATAGACTTGACAGGAGAGATATCCGTCTCGACCATTGTTAAAAAGCGTTCGTCCGGGTGTAAGTGCTGGGTCTCATCCCATTTTATTCCAATGAATCGGAAATACCCACCCAGAAGGATCACCAAAACCATGATTAGATCAAAATACCAGAATTTTTGCAGCCTGTGTTTTTTTCCAGGAGTTGCTTGTCCAAGCGTTGATGATTCAATAATGTCGTTCATAAGCAATACATACCTTAATTAATGATCTGGACCGACCAGCATCACCAAAAAATCTCTACCGGGCACTTTGGAAGTATACGTAGTAACTTTTGCTGTTGGATACATTTCCATTAGTGTTGCCAAGTCTTCATTGTCCTGCGTATTTAAGATAAACAATTTGGGACCTTCTATATACAAGGTCTCTTCCAGATGCTCCGGCCAGATGGCATAATCTTTGATTGGGTATCCCGCTTCAATACTTACCAACCTGGTATCCACCCAGTACGGGAAACCCACCACCCAGGCGGATTCCGGTGTTCCAACAGATTCGGCAAATCCGCGGATAACCTGCCCCATCTCGGTGGTATTTCCTGCAGATTCCCGGTAAATGCCTTCATATGTGTTGAAAAGGAAGTCATAATTTTGGCGGGCAGAGTAGAAAATCAATATGGCTGAAATAAGAATTACAGTAACTTTTCCAGCTTTACCTTTAATGAACCTTTCTATTGCAGACAGGAAACCGTCCAGGCAAATCGCAATGATCAGGTAAACCGGAATGATAGCGCCGGCAGTCCTGTTTAATACCGGATTCTCTTCCGGGAAAGCAATGGAAAGAATAGAAGGCAGCATTAGGATGGGAACAGAGATCACAATGAAAAGATCCAGCCAATGGCGTTTATGAATATATCTGACCAGTAACAAGACTATTCCGAGATAGAACAAGGCTGCCGTGATAACGTCCAAAGCGGGTCGGTCTGGAATAGAATGCAGCCAGGTGGTTCCATCGCTGACTCCGAACATCAACATTGCATTTTTTAAATTGTCGAAGAATATGACGATTGGATTCCCTGGGATTGGACGTTCTATTCCGCTTAACCGTGTAGCTAACCTGTATGAAAAAACATCAGGGTTATCGATAGCATACCGAATCAACGGCAGCGTAACTAAGATCGAAGTCACACCCATGAGGATCGTACCGACAATCGCCTTCTCCTGTGTGGATCTGTTGCGCCTGTGCAGGATGAAAAGAAAAACAGCAACGAGCAGCAAAATGGGAACGGCTCTGTAAGGTGAATAACCGTGCATACCCAACCCAATAGCAATACCGGCCCATACAAAATCGTTGCGTCTGCCATATTTCAAGCCTCGCAATAAATAGTATATTGCCGGGGCTGTGAAAAGGGGATACAAAGCAAACCTTAATCCCACCCGCGAAATCACATTCGGCCAGAAAGCGATACCCGCGAATATGAGCGCCAAAAAGGCTACTCGTTTATTCCAAAATTCTTTGGCTATCAGATATATGTATGGCAAAGTCAAAAGGCCGGCTGCCACCATGCCGATCTTCAAACTCATAAAGGAAATACCAGTCTTGAATAATTTGATCACCAAAACAGTCCAATAGAATTGGAAGAATTCTCTCCCCGTGTTCCGGGGAAAATAGATAGACCACTGTCCTTTTAGGACATCCTCCACATCCATCAATTTTTCAGCGTGATCACTGGTCATTTCGGGTGGTACACTGTTCAATTGATAAGCGCGAAAGAAAATAATTATGATCACTGCCGCCAGAAGGAGGATTGTCCCCCAGGTGATGTTTAACTTCCAGTTTCCCTGTATGATGGATTTGATAAAGCTTTTTACCTTAGGAATAAATCTGTGAAAATCTAAAAATCCAGCCAGGAAACAAAGGATGCTGATGATCCAAAGTGCGAGGTTAATAAAAGTGAAAACATACCCCGTAAAAGAGATGTATGCGAATATGGTGATAAAGCTGCCAGCCAGTAGGAATTGCCATTTCACACGGAATAACGGCCATTCACCATCAGCTTGAATTTCATTCTCTGCTATTACCCAGCGATTATTAAAATAGCTCCAAATCAAAAAAACAAATGCGATTAGATATAAGACCAACGCTGCCCCTTTGGTCTGGACAGGCGGTTCAAGCAGGCCTTGTGCAATCAGAGCGACGATAAATGCTACAATAACCTGCCATGGAACTTGTTTGAAATTGAAGAAACTCTTTGGGGTTGAAGTTACTGTATCCATTTCTGAAGACTGTTCAAGCAGTGTTCCAGCCACAGTTTTTGCAAATTCCTCTTCTGCTACAGGAAAATGCAGATCTGTTTTTTGCCAAAATTTTAGTTTCGCTTTGATATAGTCTAAGATGGTGGGTTCATTATTCATACGTTTTCAGCTTAATTTTTCCTGGCTATAAAGAGGACGCTCTCTCCCCAGCGTGGAGGAAGAAAGACGACGCCGGTGATTGCTTGCAATCCGCCCAGTGATCCGAAAAGGATTTTTTGAAATCCTGTAGGTAATAAACGGACATATGGCACATCCCAAAATCCATCAGAGAACACTTTTACGATATGCATTCCGGCTTTTTCGATCATGTCTTTCCATACTTCTGGTGCGTGAAGGGATATATGTGTCGGATCCTGGTACCCGATCCAACTCTCGCCTTTCAGAGGCTTTAATAAAGAATGCAGATTGGGTGTGGCAATGATAGCTATGCCTCCTGGTGCCAGAATCCGTCCAATTTCTGATATCGCCTCTACCGGATGTGGAAGATGTTCAACGACATGTTTACTGATTATCGCATGAAATGAATTGTTAGGATAAGGCAGTCCTTCGGCTGAGGAACAAACCAACCTTGACCCTGTGGCTACAATAGCCGCTTTTTTCAAAGCCCAGGGGTTGATATCCATCCCATATGTGTCAAAATCTGTTTCCAATTGTCCAATAAGATGTCCAAGACCGCAACCTTCTTCAAGCAATCTACCACCTTTGGATGCAAAGCGTCTGGCTAAAATTGCATAGAAGCGGTTAGACCACCAGTATTGGGAATACTTCGCAAACGAGACCTTTTCATAGGTGTTCGTGGAAAAGTAATGGTCATCGAAGGGATTGGAAGGCATAGTATCAGTATTTTTTATTGATCAGTTCTTCAAATAGGTTTTCATAGATTGCAGCCACTGTGTCGGGCGAGAAATGCTCTATGATCCAGGCTGGGTCTTTGACATATGTCTGTTTGTAGTTAAAAATTGAGCATATCTTTTCAGCCAGCATTTTAGAATCGCCAATCTCGAAAACTTCACCCATCCCTGTCATTTTTACTGGCTGGCGCACCCCAGGCAGGTTGGATGCGGTTACCGGTACACCATTCATCATCCCTTCGATCTGCACCAACCCGAAGGATTCGGTTGAGTTCAAACTTGGAACTGTGATGACATCCAGGTTTGGGTAAAAAGCAGCCATCTCCTTTTGGGTCAACACTCCCAGCCAACGCCAATTGCCATCTTTGATGTATTGGTTGATCTTAGGAAATAAACGCGCTGCGTAAGCGTCCTCACCCAGAACATTCATATACTGACCAGCGAATAAGACTATTGCCTTCGGAAATTGCCGTAGAATATCCGGCAAAGCGTCCAGTAAAACTTCCACCCCTTTTTCTGTAGCAAATCGTGCCGCCATTCCGATCACCGGACCTCGGCCTCGTAGGTCATACTTCTCTGCAAATTCTTTCGCCGTACCAGGCACAGCAACCGGCAGAATGACCGGCGGTTGGATGATCGCTGTCTTCTTTTTATAGTGCTTAAGGTAAGGAGAATGATCCGCGTAATCTTGAGTATAAGTAATGATCTTGTTTGTGAACCTGGCCGCCAGGTGATTCATCACGTGCACCACTTGATTAACAAATGAATTGAAAATACCGGAAGGCATCTTAAGGTCACAATGGTAAGTAATAACTGATGGTTTACCAAATATCCTGCCTCGTAAAGCAACGCCGGCTGCATCAAATTGCGGTAGATGCAAGTGGATCACATCTGCTTCTTTTACCAACTTGGTCGCAAGGTATCCAAACGAAGGTGAGATCACGCCTTTACTTACCCTTACAAGCACCGGTGATCTAACGATCTTAACCCCATCGATCACTTCTTCCAATGGAAGTTTTTTATCAAACTGAGTAGTGAATACTGTGACGTCATGACCGCGATTAGACAGAGCTGTTGCCAATCGCTCTGTGTAGATCGTTAATCCGCTGGTATGAGGGCGATAATATGTTAAGACAATTAAGATCCGCATAAGCTTTCTGTATTAATCAAATAAATTTGGATTCTCTTTTACCCAGTGAAAAAGCTTTGTAATGCCATCTACTGGAGAAACTTTGGGAAACCAACCGAGTTCTTTTTGTGCCTTCCGGATATCAGAGATATAAACAGCCTGGTCGCCAGGCCTCCAATCACCCTTACCCACTGGAATAGAATGACCCACGAGATTTTCCAGAATTGGGCCAAATTCTTTCCAAATAGAGATCGTTTTTTCAGCGCCGCCGCCAATATTGAGCACCCGACCGGGCTTATCTTGTGCCTGTTCGATGGCAAGGTCATATGCATCGAGTAGATCTTCCACATATAGGATGTCACGCACCTGCTTACCATCGCCGTAGATTGTGATCGGCCGGCCGCTGATGGCTGCAATAACAAACCATGCTACCCAGCCTTGATCTTCCATGCCAAACTGCCTGGTGCCGTAAATACAGCTCTGCCGCAGCACTACAGAAGGTATTCCATAAATGCGGGAGTAGTCTCTGACATACTGATCTCCTGCTCCTTTTGAGCATCCATATGGAGAGTGAAAATCCAATGAAAGGGTTTCAGGAATACCGAAGGGGAAATCGGCATATTCATACCGATCATCCTTCTCTAGCGTTCTGACCTCTTGCATACCACCATATACTTTATTGGTCGAGGCATAAAGAATGACTGGCTTTTTCCCACTGAGGCGTGCAGCTTCAACGACATTGAAGGTACCCAAGGCATTAATCTCAAAATCTTCCCGCGGATTCGTGACCGAAGTGGTTACAGCCACCTGACCTGCAAGGTGAACGATAACATCTTTTCCAATGGCGGTTTTTGAGATGACTTCAAAATCACGGATATCGCCTTGGACAAGTTTGAAAGTATCGCCATACTCCTGGCGAAGCCAGTTGATGTTCATCTTACTACCTGGACGGGAAAGGTTATCAAGAATTGTTACATCTTCACCGCGTTTAATTAATCGGGAGACATAATTTGATCCAATAAAACCTGCACCACCAGTTACCAGATAGTTAATTGCCATTAAACCCTTCTTTGATAAATAATCATTGAAGAAGACTAGTCATCTCCCAGTCGAAGGACAGCCATGAAAGCTTCCTGAGGAATTTCCACATTGCCAACCTTCTTCATACGTTTCTTGCCCTTCTTTTGTTTTTCAAGTAGTTTTTTCTTGCGGGTAATGTCGCCGCCGTAACATTTGGCTAATACATCCTTGCGCAACTGTTTTACCTTGGCGCTGGAAATAATCCTACCCGCTGCGGAAGCCTGGATGGATACATCGTACAACTGCCTGGGAATCAGTTCTTTCAACTTGGTGACAAGTTTTTGGCCTTTATGATACGCATCCGCTTTGTGGACAATCGAAGCCAGCGCATCCACGGATTCATCATCAACCAGTATCTCTAGTTTAACCATCTCTTCCGAGCGGTAATCCGCGATCTGGTAATCCAGTGAGGCATAACCTTTGGTTCTGGATTTCAACTCATCAAAGAAGTCAATGATCAATTCAGATAACGGTATTTGAAATGAGAGCTGAACACGGTTTGGCGCCGGATAATCCTGAGATACAAAACTGCCTCGCCGCTTAATGACCAGATCCATGATCGTGCCATAAAAATCCGTCGGGCTGATGATCTGAATATTCATCCAGGGTTCACGGATCTGTTCGTATTCACCATCTTCCGGAAGCTTGGCCGGTGAATCGATCAGGATGGTTTCACCACTGCGTAGTACGATCTCAAACTCAACAGAAGGTGCTGTCACAACGATATCCAGGTCATACTCACGCTCCAGGCGTTCCTGGATGATCTCCATATGAAACAAGCCTAGAAAACCGCAGCGAAATCCGAAATTCAAGGCCTGCGACTTTTCTGGTTCATAAACAAGGGAAGCGTCATTTAGCTGAAGCTTCTCCAACGCGTCCTTCAAGTCAGTATAATCTTCACCCTCAACCGGATATATCCCGGCGAATACCATCGGTTTAACCTTGCGATAGCCAGGTAGTGGCTTGGGTACAGGTGAAACTGCGCTGGTTATGGTGTCGCCCACACGGCATTCTGAGACTGTTTTTAATCCGGTGGCAATATACCCCACTTCCCCAGCTGATAAAACGTTCGTGACCTTCATTAATGGGGCGAACACTCCGACTTCGATCGGTTTTAAATCTGTCTTTGTTTGCATCAACCGCAGGGTATCCGTTGAGCGGATTGTCCCTTCGACTACGCGCAAATAGGCTACAACACCTTTGTAGGAATCGTAATGTGAGTCAAAGATCAATGCTTGCAACGGCTTATCCGCTTCACCGACTGGCGGCGGCACCCGGGCAACGACCTCTTCCAAAACCTTATCAATGTTCGTTCCGTCCTTCGCCGAAACACGGATGATTTCATCTGGTTCAACCCCCAGCAGACTGGAAATATCATCTGCCACGACATCCGGTTGCGCCGATGCGAGGTCGATCTTATTGATAACAGGAATGATTTCCAGTCCTGCATCTAAAGCTAAATAAAGGTTCGCCAGAGTCTGGGCTTCAATTCCCTGAGTAGCATCCACGATCAACAGCGCCCCTTCGCAGGCTGCCAGCGCCCGGTTGACTTCGTAGTTGAAATCCACATGCCCGGGAGTATCGATCAGGTTTAATTCATACAGCTTACCATCTGCTGCCGTGTACTCCATGCGTACAGCAGAGGCTTTGATGGTTACCCCTTTTTCGCGCTCCAGGTCCATGGAATCCAACAGCTGCTCGGTTTTGTCCCTATCCGAGACAGTGCCGGTAAGGTGCAGCATACGATCAGCCAGGGTTGATTTCCCGTGATCTATGTGCGCGATGATGCAAAAGTTGCGAATATTTTCAGACATAGTCGAGTGTAGTATAACCGATTTTAGTTTGTTTCACGTTCTTCAAACCACCCTGGAATTTCTGTTTGGATCAACTCCGAAATATCTACATTTTTCTCTACCGGATATCGAAAATAGGCTAAAAATTCAATGTTTCCCTTTGGACCTTTGATTGGCGATTGGATTATACCAAGCGGCTCATAACCAAGAGTTTTTGCCGTAGTAAGGATTTCAATAACCACACGCTGATGTACATTTGGATCTGAAATCACCCCTGAACCGCGGTTCACTTCTTTTCTGCCAGCTTCGAATTGAGGTTTGATCAGCGCCACTAGCTCTCCACTATTCTCGCCATACCAGTTTCGGATCACCGGCAGCAGCTTATCCAGAGAAATAAATGAAGCATCAATGGTTACCAAATTTAAGTGTTCTGGCAATGACATTACATAACGTGCGTTTTGTCTCTCCATCGAGATAACGCGTGGATCAGTTCTCAGTTTCCAATGCAAAATGCCATATCCCACGTCGATGGCAAATACTTTCGCTGCACCATTTTGAAGCAAACAATCGGTGAAACCGCCAGTAGAGGCGCCTACATCGGCACACACCAATCCATGGACATCCAACTTGAACGCATTTATTGCGCCTTCCAGCTTCTCTCCCCCCCGGGATACATATTTGGGACTTTCCGCAACAGTGATTAATTCTAAGCCACGAATTTGATGCGATGGTTTTAAGACCACCTGGTCATCGACACGCACCTTGCCTTCCATGATCAAGCGTTGAGCAGCAGACCGGCTTAGAGACAGTTTTTTCTCAACCATTTTGTTGTCCAACCGGGTCGTCTTCATCTACAATCGTTTCTCAATTCGTTTAACCATTGCTATATTATAATAAATATATCATTTACAAACGGGCAGGGAAGAAAATATGATCAAAGCAATTATTAAGACCATGAGGCCGAAACAGTGGTCAAAGAACGTTGTGGTTTTCGCCGCGCTCGTTTTTGACCGGCAGCTCACAAATTGGACCTCCCTGCTTAGCGCTGCAGCCGGGTTCTTCATCTTCTGCCTGATCTCTAGCGCGGTCTATGTGATCAACGATATTGTGGATGTTGAGGCAGACCGGCAACACCCTGATAAGAAGAATCGCCCGATTGCATCAGGAAAACTGCCGATACCCACTGCTATCTTGCTGGTCGTCATATTAATTCTTATTAGTTTTCCAGCAGCATTTTTCCTTTCTCCGATGTTTGCCGCCATTGGAATTGGCTATTTCGTGATGAATTTAGCATACTCTTTCGGTCTTAAGCATGTCGCCTTGGTTGATGTCCTGATCATTGCAGCCGGGTTCGTCTTGCGGGTTGCTGGCGGCGTTATGCTGATACAGGTGGAGCGCTTCTCACCCTGGTTGTATGTTGTCACAACCTTACTGGCGCTTTACCTCGGTTTTGGAAAGCGCCGCGCAGAATTATCGCTGCTCGCCAGAGATGCTAACTCCCATCGAAAAGCCCTGGATGGCTATACAATTCCCCTTTTGGATCAACTTATCACGATCGTCTCCAGTACAACCATCGTCGCTTATAGTCTATACACATTTTCAGCGCCCAACCTACCCGAAAACCATACAATGATGTTGACGATCCCATTCACCCTCTATGGTATCTTTCGTTATATGTACCTGATCCAAGTAAAAAATTATGGGGGGGCGCCAGAGGATATGTTGTTTAAAGACCGTCCCTTGCAAATCGCAATAAGCCTGTGGGGAATCTCTATCCTCGTTATTTTCTATCTTTTCTAACTATGCCTGCCATTTCCAGCAGTTCTCCCGGCAAAATCATCCTCTTCGGTGAACACGCAGTTGTATATGGAAGTTATGCCATAGCTATTCCGGTGAGCCAGGTCCAATCGAAAGCGATCATCACAGCGCTGGTTAAAGCAGCTTCTGGTGAAGTGGAAGTGACTGCACCGAATATCGGTGTTCATGCAAAACTAACTGATCTAGGTCAAAATGATCCACTGGCGGTGGCAATCAGATTGTCGCTCGTCAAACTTGGCCTGACTTCCTACCCGGCTTTCTCCATCCGTATCACCTCTGATATACCTATCGCCGCGGGAATGGGATCAGGTGCATCGGTGTCAAGTTCCATTGCAAAGTCCGTATCAACATTCTTAGGTCGACCTTTTTCACCTGAGGAAGTATCAGACATATCCTATGAAGTCGAAAAACTTCACCATGGCAATCCCTCTGGTGTGGACAACACCGTCATCGCCTTCAACCAGCCTGTCTTCTTCAAACGCCCTAATTTTCGCCAGGTATTGAACGCCGGGGCGACGATGTATTTCCTCATTGCAGATTCGGGAATTAAATCTCAGACTGCAGATGTTGTGAATATGGTTCGAGAGGCGAAAGAACGTGAAAGAATTCGTTACACTCACCTATTCGGTGATATTGACGATATCACAGTAAAAGCACGAAATGCCATTAGGAATGGACAGGAGGAGTTAGTAGGCAGCCTGATGGATGAGAATCATGCAATTCTGCAAGCTCTGGATGTATCGCATCCAACTCTGGAAAAGTTAGCAGCGACAGCAAGGCAATCCGGGGCATTAGGCGCAAAACTCACCGGCGCGGGATGTGGCGGTAATATCATTACCCTTGTTCCACCAAGCTTGATAGAAGTGGTATCTTCGCACCTTTTAGAAGCTGGCGCTGTTCGGGTGATCCAAACATCGCTCCATTCTGGAATAAGAGGAGAGCAGGCAGACGTATGAAGCAGGAGCTTATCTTTCTGAAACTTGGCGGTTCTTTGATCACAAACAAAGCCAAGCCGTTTACCGTAGAACAGATCTTACTGGATCGAATTTCAGGCGAGATCGTTCAATTTCTCCAAACGACGCAAAACACGCAGCTTGTCATTGGTCATGGCTCTGGTTCATTCGGTCACACCAGCGCTGCAAAATTCAAGACTAGGGATGGAGTACGAAACAACGAACAGTGGAAAGGGTACCAAAAAGTTTGCGCAGACGCCCGAAGATTGAATCAAATTGTGATGAGTTCACTCATTCAAGCTGGTTTACCGGCCATTTCATTCCCACCATCCACTCAGATTATAACCGCTGATCATAATATACATAAATGGGATATCTACCAGATACAAATCGCTCTTGAACATAATCTTGTGCCAGTGGTTTTTGGTGATACCGTGATAGATGCCATCATTGGTGGGACAATTCTTTCAACAGAAGAACTGTTTATTTATCTCGCCAACAGCTTGCGCCCATCGAGAATTTTACTCGCGGGTATCGAAGAAGGGGTTTGGACAGGATTTCCTGACAGAACCCATCTTGTACGAAAGATCACGCCCGAGATCATAGATGAAATTCAAATGACACTAGGCGGTTCAACCTCCACGGATATAACCGGTGGTATGGCAAGTAAGATCAATAACATGTTAGCTTTACTTCAATCCCAACCCGAAACCAAAATCCAGATATTTTCCGGACATAAACCAGATTCCATTTTTTCCGCCCTTTCAGGGGATGAATCTGGGACGGTGATCAGTAGTACATAGAAAGGAGTAATCCATGATCAAAGATAGACAGGCACTTGAAAATTTCGAGGATGTGTACCTCGCTCCATATGCCATTCATAGTAAAGATTCCAAAGGCAGGAAATTCCCTGAGGATGAACCAACCAACCGCACCTGCTTCCAAAGGGACCGCGACCGCATTATCCACACTACTGCCTTCCGCCGCCTTGAATACAAAACGCAGGTATTCATCAACTCCGAAGGTGATTATTACCGCACTCGACTTACCCACGAGCTGGAAGTTACCCAGATCGGACGGTCGATCGCGCGCACACTCGGTGGAAATGAAGACCTCGTCGAAGCCATCTGCCTGGCCCATGATCTCGGTCACCCGCCTTTTGGGCATAGTGGCGAGGTGGTACTTTCGCGATTGATGAAAGACTGTTGCGGCGGGTTCGATCACAACAAACACTCCTTACGCATCGTAACAGAGTTGGAGACCCGCTATCCCGAGTTTCCCGGGTTAAACCTCTCCTGGGAAGTCCTTGAAGGGATGGTTAAACATGAGACTGAATACGATGTCTCTGATGCCGCAGACTATGATTCTTCCCTGCGCGGACATCTTGAAGCCCAGATCACAAACGTAGCCGATGAACTGGCATATACTGCCCATGATCTCGATGATGGTCTGCGCTCAGGAATGATCAGTATCGAGATGCTGGCTGGAATGCCACTCTGGGAAATTTTGCTTGAAAGCATTCAATGGAAAGGTGCACAATTGGATGAAATAACAAGGCACCGATTAATCCGCCGGTTGATCGGAATGGAAGTCACAGATATTGTTGAATCAACAGATGCCAACTTAAGACATAATAATGTCCAGTCCGTGTTAGAATTACAGAAGTTGTCTTACAATGTGGTTAGTTTTAGTGAAGAGATGCGGCGTAGAAACCGCGAGTTAAAAGATTTCCTCTTTAAAAACCTCTATCGGCATTTTCGTGTTGTGCGGATGGCAGTCAAGGCAGAAAGAATCATCACAGAACTATTCAATAGCTACAAAGCTGAGCCCACCATCCTACCATATCACGTTCAGGCAATCATTCCTGAACGCGGTCTTGAAAGAACCATTTGTGATTACCTGGCCGGAATGACCGATCGTTATGCGATAGACGAGTATCAGAAGTTGTTTGATCCCACATTGCTGCCGTAATTAACACAGGAGAAAAAATGTCAGATATTTCATATTTAACACCTGAAGGACTTGAAAAACTCCAGAGTGAACTCGAACAACTGAAAACAGTCGATAGGGATGCAATCGCCCAACGATTGAGATCTGCTATACAGATGGGAGACCTTTCTGAAAACGCGGATTATATCAAGGCAAAAGAAGATCAAGGATTTGTTGAAGGCAGGATCAAAGAATTGGAATATGCATTAAAGAATGTCAGCATCATAGATAAAGATAATATCGATACCAGCAAAGTTGTGATCGGCTCTACCATTACGGTGAAGGAAGAAGGTGAAGATCCGGAAACCTGGTTTTTGGTTGGCACCAAGGAAGCCAATCCCCGCGAAGGTATGATCTCACACGAGTCTCCCATCGGGAAAGCACTGCTGGAAAAAAAGGTTGGTAACATTGTCACCGTGAAAACACCAGGCGGTAGTATCACTTTGAAAATATTAAAAATCGAATAAATATAAATTAATAAAAACTTCCTCAAATGAAATTGAGGAAGTTTTTTGTTTTAAGGAGTAATTACGCTTTATTTTTTGGCCAAACCACCAATTCGAGAGTCAATCGATCAAAATAGCTGGTTGCCGGTAACGGACCTTGTCCATAATTCATATCCACAATACGGGCTTCCAATTGTAAAGTAGCCGTCTCAAGCAAGATCCGCTTACCTGGTTCTGCCAGTATCGGTTCTCCTTTGGACATCAATCGCTGCTGTGAAGCCGGGTCAGAGAAGGTGTGTTCGCTCATTAAGACCTTGGTAACGGTTTGGATGTCATTCTTGTCGAACAGCCAAACTTCAAAGGCTGCTACTTTCTTCGGATCACCTACGCCGATGGTATCTGAGATACCGACCCCGCATTCACCCAGGAATTCTCCCATTGGGTTATCAATGCTGAAAGAGTCATCGTATTGCTCATCTCCCTGCATGTAGGTGGTCATAAATTGCGACACAGGTGATTCGCCTTCTCCACGAGAATATTCACCACCTTTATCAACAGTTGCCGCATCAGAATAAGAACCGTCTTCCACTGCGGCAGCGGATTCCTGTTTATTGCGCCGGCCGGGCAGCTTGCCTTTTTTCATGAATACGTAAAAAACCACAAATCCCAGCACCAATGATAGGACACAGAATAAGCTAAGCGCGACAGGAAGAATACTTGTTGACCCTTTCTTCTTTGGCGCTTCAGTTGGCTCCGGCAATGTGGTATCAGTGCCAGCGCCAGGCACAATTTCAGTCGTATCGGTTGCACCTTCCATCACTGGCTGTTCCTCTACTGCTGGACCAGTTTTGATCTCAGAATTGACAATGCGCGCAAAGGCAGACAGATCTATGGAGCTGATGTTCTTGGTATCCATTTGTAACTCTGAGAATAACTCCTCAGCATCACCACCTATTGAATCCCACCTGGCTTTTGCCAGAACCGGATCCTTATTTACAGCGTAGGAATCCACAGTCATGCGCAAGTAATCTGCTTTAATATCCTGCTGTAAATATTCCGGTGTCGCATCAGTCCATTGTACGGGTATCAGCCACCAGCCGAAGACGATCAACCCAATAAGAATGCCTGCCACGCCAGCGATGAGGGTTCCAGCCCAGGGTTTTCGAAGAAAATTACTTATCATGTTCATAATAAATTACTCCTGTCGTTATCAAATGAGACGTCTGTTTTGTAACAGACATGTAAAACCACAAATCATTGAATATTATTCAACAGGAATGTTGCAACCTTTATGCCGTGAAGAGCTAAATTCGTTATTTTATTCTATTGGCTCTTTAATATCATAAATTTCATTGCAGGTGGTGCACTGCGCTTTCTTCTTATTGATCACAACCAAAACGCCGCCTTCGCAGTATTTGTTTGTACAAACCTGAGCGATCGGCCGCTTCCAACTCGTGAAATCACACTTTGGATAATTTGAGCAGCCGTAGAAATCTCTTCCTTTGCGGGTTCTACGCTTGATCAAGTCGCCGCCATCCTTCGGACAGGCTACTCCAATTTTTTGTAAAATGGCTTCTGTGTAGCGGCAAGCCGGGAATGTGCTGCAACTGATGAATTTGCCAAAGCGGCCCCAACGGTAAACCAGGTCGCTACCGCAATCCGGACACGCTCTTTCTACCTTTTCCAACTCAGTTTTAGTTTCCGGCATTTCAAGCTTGGCTTTGCTTACCAATTGCGCAAATGGTTGATAGAAGTCATTGATGACTTCCACCCATTCTCGCTTGCCTTCCGATACATCATCCAGGTCTTCTTCCATGTGGGCTGTGAATCCCACGTCGATCAAATCCTTAAAATGAGCTACGAGCAAGTCATTTACCAGAAAGCCTGTTTCTGTTGGGAAAAGCCGTTTTGCCTCCCGATACACATATCCACGCTCCTGAATTGTTGAAATGATCGGGGCATATGTGGATGGTCTTCCGATTCCAAACTCTTCAAGGGTCTTTACCAGACTCGCCTCCGTAAAACGCGGTGGGGGCTGCGTAAAGTGCTGCTCAGGGTATATGTCTATCAAATCCTGCACAACGCCTTCTTTCAGATCGGCAGGTATTTTCATGTTTTCGTGTGGATCAAAACCGTTATCTTCTTCCGCTGATTCCTCGTAGACAACCAGGAAGCCGGGGAATTTCAATGTTGATCCAGATGCCCTGAAGACGTATCCATGACTGTCAGTTTTGCCCTCTATATCTATCGAGACTGCATCGTAGATAGCGCTTTCCATTTGCGAGGCAACAAAACGCTGCCAAATCAACTGATATAAACGGAGTTGGTCGCCCTTCAGATATGGCTTCATCCTCTCCGGTTCACGGAAAACAGAAGTAGGACGAATAGCTTCGTGGGCTTCTTGTGCCCTTACTGCTTTAGTTTTGTATTGGGGAGCAGTAGCAGGCATGAAATCTGATCCATGTTTGTTAGAGATGTAACTACGAGCTTCCTGCTGAGCCGTGTTGGATACAAACGTAGAATCCGTTCGCATATAAGTGATCAAACCGGTCGCGCCACCATTATTCACATCAATACCTTCATAAAGCTGTTGAGCCAGCGCCATTGTCCTTCTGGCGGTGAAACCAAGCCGTCTGGATGCTTCCTGCTGAAGTGTACTGGTTGTGTAGGGGGCGGATGGTTTTCTTTTTCTCTCGCTTTTCTTGATCTTACTGATCTTGTATTCAGGGGGCTTGATATCTTCTATGAGAGGATCTACCACCTCCTTGTTTTTCAAATTCGGTTCCTTGCCATCCAGCTTCGCCAGATAAGCTCGATATCGTGATTTACTGTCCTCCTGCTCGAAATCAGCCTCAATTGACCAGTATTCAACTGGTACAAATGCTTCAATTTCTCGTTCCCGATCCACTACCAGGCGTAAAGCTACAGACTGAACCCTGCCGGCAGAAAGACGCGAGCGCACTTTTTCCCAGAGTAAAGGGCTTAAGTTATAACCAACTAATCGATCCAATATCCGTCTTGCTTGCTGCGCGTTTACCAGGTCCATGTCAACTTCACGGGGGTGGGCAAATGCTTCTTTGACGGCATCATCTGTGATCTCATGAAATACTACTCGTTTCGAGTGCTCAGCAGGAATTTCAGTCGCTTCCGCAAGATGCCAGGCAATGGCTTCACCTTCCCGGTCAGGGTCGGTTGCCAGATAAATTGTTTCTGCCTTCTTAACCAGTTCCTTTAGTTCCTTAACCACTAAACGTTTTTCATTGGGTACCCGATATCTGGGTGTGAAATTGTTGTCAACGTCGACCGATAGTTCTGACCTTAATAGGTCGCGTATATGCCCAACTGATGCACGTACTGTATAGCCCTTTCCCAGAAACCGGCCAACTGTCTTCGCTTTGGCCGGGGATTCTACAATGACAAGTTTCCCTTTTCGTTTCGGTTCAGCGCTTACTTTCTTACGTTTTACTAGACCCTTATTTCTTTTTTCCGGAACAGCCATACCTTCGTGCGCCTCTGTTCGACCTAGCTTATACATTTTTGTCGAACAAACAGAACATGTTCCAGTTGTTGCAGGTGATCCATTACTATTAAATATAGCTTCCGGATTAGTAATTTCCCTCTTCTGTTTGCATTTAAAACAATATGCTTCCAAATGATTACACTCCTAAAGGTACTCCAACCGCCCGCTTTTTCTCAATTGCGTAACGATCTCTCGTACCATTTGAACTTGTTCTTTCGTACAAACCAGCAATGCTTTGTCTGTATCGACAATGATTATATCCGTCAATCCAATTGTGGCCACTAGTTTATTCGGGTTTTCTTCTACAACCAGACTGTCCTTTGTTTCTTTCCATAATACTTCATTGCCCAAATTGATATTCCCATAGTGATCTGTTGTCACAAAATCGAACAGAGATAACCAGCTCCCTACATCATTCCAGTCCAAACCCTCCACTGGAATGACAAAGATATCCTTTGCTTTTTCCATGATGCCATAATCGATGGTTTCAGGTTTAATTTTGGCCCAGATTTCAGGCAGGTGATTTATACCACCGTTATTATTCCAATGTGCTCGAATTTCATCCAGGTTGCCATACAATTCTGGCATGTAGGTTTTTATCTCTTTCAGAATCTCGCTGACTTTCCATATGAACATGCCCGAGTTCCAAAGATGAGTATTGCTGCGAATAAACTCATCTGCCTGGACTTGATCAGGCTTCTCTTTGAATCTGTTAACCCGATGAACAGTGAGCCCTTCAGAAACGCTGACAACCTCTCCAATTTCAATGTAACCATACCCGGTGGCCGCATAGGTCGGTTGCAAGCCGAGTGTGAACAACCCGCCTTCCACCGCTGCCATGCATCCGCGATTAAGTACACGCATGAATAGTTCAGTGTTTTTGATCAAATGGTCTGCAGTAAGCACAACCATGATAGCATCGGGGTCTTTTATCTGAATAGTGATTGCCGCCAGACCGACAACAGATGCTGTCCCTTTCGGTTGTGGCTCAATGATGAAGTTTTCAACTGGAATTTGGGGAGCTAAATTCTTCAGCATTTCTGCCTGATCTCGGACAGTGACGATCATTATGTGGTTAGGATCAAATGAATCCTTTAATCGGCAAATTGCCTGTTCAAACATCGTCTGCTCACCAGAAAGCACAAGCATATGTTTCGGATGGTCTTTCCGGGAGAGCGGCCAGAGACGTGTTCCGCCGCCGCCGGCCATGATCACAGCATATTTATTTATCATGCACTTCTCCGATCCGGTAAGTTTCCCTTTCATCATGGATCGCCATATAGGTCATCCCGCTTACCTGCCTTACCATACCTTTTAATTCCATCATCGTCAATGCAGCAGAGACTTTTTCTACTGGATAACCGGCTTTTGCTTGAATTTCATCAATATATACCGGTTCAATGCTGAGAATATTCATCAGCTTGGATTCGATTTCATCCACAGGCAGTAATAATGTAGCCTGTTTGTAATGGTCCACTTTGCGCAAATTGAGACTGTCAATGATATCCACAGGATCTAGTAAAGGTTGTGCGCCTTCATGGATCAAACGGTTGGTGCCTTTGCTCTGGGGAGCGTAAATCGGTCCTGGCACAGCAAAAACCTCACGCCCCTGTTCCGCTGCAAATGTAGCGGTGATCAATGCCCCGCTCGATTCTCCTGCCTCAACAACAACGGTAGCCAGCGATAACCCCGCAATGATCCTGTTTCGCGGTGGAAAATTTCCCGCATCCGGCGGAGTGCCAGGATGATAATCGCTGATTACTGCACCATTTTCGCTGATTTTCTCGGCAAGTTTTCGGTGTTCAGGTGGATAGATCTGATCCAAACCGGAGCCGAGAACAGCAATCGTCCGACCTCCATTTTCGATGGCATTATGGTGGGCAACCCCATCTACCCCCCTGGCCAAACCGCTGACGACTGTCATTCCATTTCTAGCCAGGTACGCCGATACCTGTTCTGTCACCTGTCGACCATAGGATGTCACCCTTCTGGTGCCCACTACTGCCACGGCCCAACGATCCTCTGGTTTGATCGTCCCTTTAAGGTAGAGAACAGGCGGTGGTTGGTCAATGCTGAGCAATTT
Source organism: uncultured Chloroflexia bacterium (assembly GCA_963841805.1). GTDB lineage: Bacteria > Chloroflexota > Anaerolineae > Anaerolineales > Anaerolineaceae > PNON01. The sequence goes on along the minus strand of CAWJEB010000009.1, from coordinate 30,624 downwards.
TTCAGGATAATCAGCGTCTTCCCAGGTTATAACTTGGATATTCTTCTTCTGGATATCGGTATAAACTAGCTCGAGATCCGTTTCGGAATGAACTTTTCTGAAGCCTTCGATGATGCGTTGATTCAAACCCGCGGTTGTGAGATTCTGGTCGCTCGCGTGCCAGGCAACTTCCAGGCTGCCGAAGAAATTAATGAGCGCCTGCATCCGAACAGCGCCGATACCTTTGACAAGGTTAAATCCGACCCAGTAAGCCTTATTGTCCATTCTTAAACTATATTAATACCATACCGGAGACTCAACGATCATCTTACATTCATCCAGGTTCACCTGGATGATCACAGACGCGATGGCGGGTAAGAGAATTTCTTCACCAGAATTATTTTCAACGACATACACATCATTGGCTCCGGTTTCAATTACTTCTTTGAGTATTCCTAATAGTTCACCCTTCTGGTCATGAACATTTAACCCTACCAGATCAAAGTGATAATACTCACCATCCGGTAGTGGAGGCAAGGATTCTTTTAATGTATAGATATACTTATTTCTGTACTGACCCGCCAAATCGATATCGTTTACATCTTTAAATGTGATTAACATCGACTTATCCATCATCCGACGTGTCTTGATCACTTGAATTTCATGATCTTCCCCGATGAACACCTGTTTTCCTGCTTTAAATCGCTCTGGGGACTCTGAGTAGGGATCGATCAGAAGTTCACCATCCACCCCGTGCGGTTTCCTGATCTTGCCAATTAGAATGTAAACAGGCTCGCCAATATCGGGCGAGCCTATAACGTTGACTTCTGTTTTCTTTTTAGGTTTCTTTGGATCACTCATCGCGGTTCAACTACATCAAGGTTGGCCTGTTTTCCTTCGGACGAGGCGGCAACCCTTAGCAATAAGCGAATGGCATTAGCGACTTTACCGCTCTTACCAATAACACGTCCCATATCTTCCTTGGCGACATTTAGTTCCAAGTTCACTTTATTGCCCATTGACTTTACATTCACTTCAACTTCTTCTGGTTTATCTACCAGAGACCGGGCAATGTATTCTATTAGCTCTTTCAATGAAGCTCCTTTCCTTACATGAGGAACGCTATCAGATCAGCGGCTAAATTCTGGTTCTCGGATCTACAATGCGTTTTGCTTTTGCTTCGGCAGCTTCAGCCAAGACTGTTTCAATATTTTCTCCAGACTTAACTCTGGCAAATCTTTCCATCAAACCGATGGTATTAAAGAGCTTCACGACTGAATCACTGGGCTGAGCGCCTTTGCTCATCCAATCATATACTCGATCCTCTTTTACCTCAATTGTTGATGGGTTTGTACGTGGGTTATAAAAGCCCAATATCTCCAAGAAGCGTCCGTCGCGCGGGGATTCTTTATCCGCGGCGATAATTCTGTAGCTGGGTTGTCCCTTTAGACCTGTACGGCGAAGACGAATGCGTACCATTTAAATTATTCTCCTATTTCATAAAATTAACTAATTGTTCCTGAAATATAGTCCAGTGGTTGAGAGGCGCAGAAGGGTGCGCACCAGTGGTTCTATTTCAGGTTTCTAAACAGGCCGGCTAAGCCTTTACTGCCTGTCTTATTAAGTGTTTTCATCATTCTTTGAGCGTCACGGAATTGTTTCAGCATCCGGTTGACTTCCATTACTTCTGTTCCGCACCCTGCCGCAATTCTTCTTCTACGGCTGGCATTGAGAATTTCCGGATTTTTTCTTTCGTTTCGCGTCATCGAATTGATGATGGCTTCGGTCAATTTTAACCTGTTTTCCGTTTCTTGGGGAGATATAGATTGTGCAGCTTTTCCCAGGTCTCCAGGCAGCATGTCGAAAATTTGCGAAAGTGGCCCCAATTTCTTCATCTGTTTTAACTGATCGGCAAAATCTTCCAGGGTAAAACGCCCGCTAGCCATGGTTGCAGCCTGTTTCTGGGCTGTTTCCATATCGAAAGCTGATTCTGCCTTTTCAATTAATCCAAGTATGTCGCCCATACCAAGGATGCGTGATGCAAGCCGGTCTGGTAAATATTCTTCTATGGCATCTATATTCTCACCGGTACTGAGGAATTTTATCGGAACACCGGTGACGGATCGTATGGATATGGCAGCGCCGCCGCGCGAATCCCCATCCATTTTAGTGAGGATCAAGCCAGTCAGTTTGACTGAGTCCCGGAATCCTTCCGCCACATGCAGCGCTTCCTGTCCGATCATGGAATCCACCACTAGTAGTGTTTCCACTGGATTCACTTTGTCCCGGATGGAAGATAACTCGCTCATCAGTGCATCGTCCAATTGGGACCGCCCGGCTGTGTCGATGATCATCACCGTTGCACCGGTTTTTTGGGCATATATCTGGGCTTTTTTTGCCAAATCCGGTGGCGAAATACCATCCTGGGTAAAGACTGGAACACCAATCTTTTCTCCTAGAATTTGCAACTGGGTAATTGCTGCCGGCCTGTACGGGTCTGCAGCGACGAGTTCCACACGTTCACCTTGCGAACGCAGCATGGCAGCCAATTTAGCGGAGGCGGTTGTCTTGCCGGAGCCTTGCAATCCAACAAGCATGATCGCCCTCGGTTTTTCACCGCTCAAATTCAATCGGTCCGGTTCGCCAAGAATTGAAATTAACTCTTCATGGACGATCTTAATCACTTGTTGGGCTGGGTTTAAGGCTCTGGATACCTCCGCGCCAATGGCACGCACCTTTACGCGATTCAGAAAATCTTTTACAACACTGTAATGCACATCTGCTTCAAGCAACGCCAGACGGATTTCGCGCAACACTGCATCGACGTCTTCTGCCGATAACTTACCGCGTTTTCGCAATTGAGTAAAAATTTGATTCAGTTTTCCTGATAATGACTCGAACATAATTATCCTTTAAGCTGAAAGATTTTATTATGTATGCCACCAAAGGTCAAGCCGCTATTTATTAATAAAATTCATTTATGTGGTGATATTACAATCAGTATTCGTCCGGGCTTATCCGCGGTAAAAAATATCTTCTGTTGAAAACTATTTTGAGTGATAAAATCATTCGGAACTTGCAGCATAGAACTGGATCACAGAATATGACACTCCTTCTCCACCTTAGAAAAATCCCGCGAGAATTAAAACTTTTCCTGTTCGCAACCATCTTTATGGGTATGGCTTTTAATATTTTCGATTCTACCTTTAATAATTTCCTGGATTCAAATTACGTCATCACCGGATTTCAACGTTCCATTTTAGAAATTCCCCGTGAGCTGCCAGGATTTCTGGTTGTATTCATATCTGCCGTCCTCTGGTTTTTGTGCAGCCGCCGACTTGCCGGTATTGCAATGCTTCTTGGAGCTGCGGGAACGATCCTCATCGGTTTCCTTGCCCCTACCTATATCATGATGACGATCTGGTTATTCCTTTATAGCCTGGGGCAGCATGTGTGGTTGCCATTGCAATCTTCCATTGGCATGGAACTGGCAGAGAAGGGGCAAGCGGGTACACGCCTGGGACAGTTAAATTCATTAAAAAATCTGGCTGCGATATTCGGTAGTTTCATCGTATTTGCCGGGTTTCGTTTTTTCAAATTCAATTTTCATACCACTTTCATTTTAACGGCTGCATTGCTATTAATTACATCAGTTCTTTTCTTCAAAATGACTCCCCGTCCATCGGGCAAACCTGGAACATTTTTGAAGGTGCATAAGGAATACAACCTGTATTACCTCCTTTCAATCCTTTTCGGCTCCCGCAAACAAATTTTTGTGACTTTTGCCCCGTGGGTATTGGTTACAGTCTTTGAACAACCCACTTCAACAATGGCAACTCTGTTAATGGTCGGAGGAATTATCGGCATTTTCTTCCAACCGTTGCTTGGAAAAATGATAGACAACCTGGGAGAGAAAACCGTCCTCGAAGCCGAAGCGATCCTGCTGGCTTTGGTTTGTCTCGGATACGGTTTCGCCAGGTTTGTATTACCCGCGAATGCTGCATTGATCATAACATTCGTCTGCTTCCTTCTCGATCAGGTGCTGATGTCAGTGAACATGGCTAGAGCGACCTATATTAATAAGATTGCACTGACACCTGAAGATGTCCAACCCGCACTGACTTTCTCTGTCACAATTGACCATGTTTTTTCTATTGCAATCGCGCTTATCGGTGGCTGGATCTGGACAGCCTTTGGTTACCAGTATGTATTCCTGATCGGGGTTGGCATCGCCATCATTAACTTCTTTGCCGCAGCGAAAATACGAATCCCACCTGAAGCATTTCCTGAACCAGTTCTTTCAGGTGAAAGCTAATATTTCTTAAAAGATTTCTGAAATTCCTGACAGCCTATATAAATACCCGCCTCAACCGTATCCAATATTGTTATTGTGGGTTTTAATCCTTGACAATTATTATAAGTAAGGAGTTATTATGTCAAAGGTTGCTATTGTTACCGACAGCACAGTCAATTTACCCCAAAGTGTTCTCAAAGACTATCAAATCACTGTCGCCCCACAAATCGTCATCTGGGATGGTAAGACATACTTGGATGGGGTCGATATCCATCCGGCAGAGTTCTACACCCGGCTCTCTTCATCCGCGACGATGCCTTCCTCATCCCAGGTATCACCAATTTCAATGCGTGATATATTCACAAAACTTCTAGATGATGGTTTTGAGGTTCTTGCAATCATGATCTCTTCCCATCTATCCGGTACGATGTCTTCTGCGATCATGGCAAAGGAAATGCTACCTGACAGCCCAATTGAGCTTGTAGATTCGCTAAACGCCTCCATGGCGTTGGGATTCCAGGTACTGATGGCAGCCCGCGCCGCAAAAAACGGCGCCTCACTCCAGGAATGCAAAGCTATCGCAGAAAAAGCTCGTGCACAATCAGGAGTATATTTTGTAGTTGACACACTGGAATTCCTGCATCGCGGCGGACGAATTGGCGGTGCTTCACGGTTGTTGGGAACTGCCCTCAACCTCAAACCAATTCTCACTGTGGATGGCGGTAAAATCGAACCGATTGCCAAGGTCAGAACACAAAAGAAAGCCTTTGAAAAGTTATTGGAGATCATAGGCGAAAAGGTCGATCGCAGTCAGATGTCCAGGTTGAGTGTGCTTCATGCAAATGCAGCTTCAGCAGCAGATCAAGTTATGAGCGAAATCGTCAACCGTTTTCACCCCGCTGAAACTATTATGACTGAAGTAAGCCCGGTCATCGGCACGCATACTGGTCCCGGTACCATCGGGATAGCTTATTTATTGGATATGTAGAAAATTATTTAAGACTCAGCCTCTTCAATGCCACTCAATTTCATTGGGTGGCTATTTTTATTAATAAAATTGAAAATTCAGAATATAAATGCTGGTTAAATTTGAATTGTTAGATTTTGAATCATAATATATACTGAATTTGAGAAGGAGTCATTGGAGGATTTTTATGCGAAAATATGAGAACATAGGCCTGGCTGTTACCGAGATATTTTTACCAAAACCCAATATCGATCTTCACCGCTGGGCGGTCATCGCCTGTGATCAATACACTTCGCAACCAGAATACTGGGGAGAGGTACACCAAATTGCCGGAGATTTTCCCTCCACCTACAACCTCATCCTTCCCGAAGTTTACCTGGGTAAACCGGAGGAATCCGAACGCATTAAAGTTATTAATGTAAATATGCAGAAGTATCTTGAAAATGGCTTACTTCAACCCCATGAAGGGTTTGTCTACATCGAACGAACAGTCGCAGGTAAAACACGCAAGGGCTTATTGGTCTGCCTCGATTTAGAAAAATATGATTATAACAAAGGCTCCACCAGCTTGATCCGTGCTACCGAAGGCACCATCCTGGATCGCCTGCCACCACGCATCAAAATTAGAGAAAATGCACCGCTTGAATTGCCGCACATACTCGTATTGATCGATGATCCGGAAAACAACGTCATTGGCGCGGCTCAGCTGCAAAAAAATTCCTTACCTATATTGTATGATTTCGATTTAATGCTGGGCAGCGGTCATCTCACTGGCTGGTTGGTGAATGATCCTGCCGTTGAAAAAGCCATTGTTGCCGGGCTCACAAAATTAACAGACTTGAGTGTTTTTCAACAAAAATACAACCTTTCAGGCAACCAGGATGTACTGCTGTATGCAATGGGAGACGGGAATCATTCGTTGGCTACTGCCAAGGCAATCTGGGAAAAAACGAAGCCGATTGTTGGGATGGATCATCCATCCCGGTACGCTCTGGTTGAACTGGAGAATATTCACGATCCTGGATTGGAGTTCGAACCCATTCATCGCATATTATTTGGTGTTACCGTTGACCTTGAAGAGAAAATCCAATCAGTATTTGAAAATCAAATAGAGATTACAGATGTACATAATTTCGATGAAATGGTCAAACGGGTAATGCAATCCTCTTCTGAGAATCAACTAATTGGATATTTAGATTCAGAAAGTTATAAAGTAATTGCATTAACCAAACCGGTTATGAACCTTCCGGTTGGAAATCTTCAAAATTTCCTGGATGATTTACTTTCAGATAAAAGCATCGACTCGATCGATTATGTGCATGGCAACGAAGCCATTTTGGAATTGGGAAGAAAATCAGGCAATGCAGGCTTTTATCTTCCTCCTATGCGCAAGGAAGAACTTTTCAAAACCGTAATCCTGGATGGGGCGCTGCCACGCAAGACTTTTTCCATGGGAGAAGCTATAGAAAAACGATTTTATCTGGAAGCCAGAAAAATAAAATGATTTTCTATTTATCATAGAGAGCAAATTATTTTTTTAAAAAGGTATAGACCACAGCAATTAATCCTAAACCGCAAAAAACAATCAAGACCATACCTGCTGTCTGCTTAGCCGGCAGCTTTTGCTCCTCTCCACTTAAGCTACCCTGAACAATGGCTGTTGTAGCAATTGGAGGACCTACCGTTGGAATGGGCGTTCGTGTTCTTGGTCTAGGCGTAAAACTTGGCATTAGCGTTTGAGTCCCTGCGAAAGGTTCGCCTGATGCCGAGGTGGTCTCAACTGATATCGGTGTTCCACTATTCTTTTTGATCAATAGTTTTTGTTCAGGCCAAATATTTGTGGAATCTGGCGCCATGCCATTCAGCGACCTCAGTTCAATGACAGTTATCCCATATGCCTGGGAAATTGTCTCCAGAGTTTGTCCATATTTCACGATGTGAACAATGGAACCATCCGGCGCAGGTGTTGCGGCCTGCACTCCAAAAATGTAATTCGAAAGATCAGGGGTCGCATTCGGGTTCTGCGGCGATGAAGGTGAATAATTTGGTGCGGCACCGCCTTCGATCAAGCAGACATTCAGGATGAACACATATGTCCCATTGCCATTATCGGCCACACCCGCGCCAACATCGGTGTAATTATTACCCCAGCCATTAAGCATAACCTGTTGGTGGGTCCAATCTGCCCATGCACCATAAACAGCAGAACTGACGGAAGATGTACTCGCCCAGGCTTCATCACATTTTATAGTCGCCCCTCCCCCATAACCCGACCAGTAAACCCGCATAGTCTCGTCGCTGCCACTCGCCCCATAATGGCCGCCCTGTCCGGTGGAAACAATCCAATCTGCATGATTTTGTGCAGCAGACATCACCTGGGCGTCTGGATTCAATGCGTACAAACCCATGCTGATCCGATAGGCGTTGACCTCTGAAATCAAATCATATGGGCTTGGTGCAAATAGATGCTCCATTGAGCGAAAAGCGCTCTGGGTAACAAGTATAATAATGAGAAAGCTGATATAAACCGATTTCTGAAGCATGGTAAACTGATTATAATCCATCTGATGTTACACGTTACTCGATGAAGAAGGGTGTAAATTTTAATTATTAATGAAATACTTATCGGCCTTTGCCTTTTTCTCAATCATGTTAATTGGCTGTTCTCCAGTAAAGAACGAGTTGCCAGAAGTGGCAATATTGCCAGCAACCCCATCTGAAAATAAGGTGACACTTGCTTCACCATCCGCTACATTGAAATCCACCCAACTCCCACTTCCAATATTCACTCCCACAATAGATCCCGTATCAACCTTTACCGTTTCCTCTCCACTGGAAGATGTTGCTCTGGATGAATTAAATTCCATCATTTCGACCCCTTTTGATCTTACTGGAGATGGCTATGAAGACGGGCATCACGGTACAGATTTCGCTTATTACAGCCGAGGAAGCCATACTACTATGGAGGGATTGCCTATCCGTTCTGTATTAGCTGGAAATGTCGCTGCGGTTATAAGTGACCAAAAACCTTACGGTAACTTGATCATCATCGAAACGCCAATTAAAAACCTTCCTCCGGAATTGTTGTATTTTCTCACACCGCCTGTCCAGCAAACTCCATATCCATATAATCCGCGCATGCAGTTTTGTGAAAGTTTAAAAACTCAATCCTGGAAAGTTGAGACCGGTTCAATTTACATGCTTTACGGTCACATGCTTGAACCATCACTATTAGTTCAGAGGGATCATGTTGCAAGCGGTCAACCAATTGGAAAAGTTGGCACAACGGGGATGTCGCGCAATGAACACCTGCATCTTGAAATGCGCTGGGGTCCTTCTGGTACTGAATTTGCATCAATGAATTACTATGATACTGCTGCCACCCAGGAAGAGATGGACAATTATTGCACCTGGCGCATCAGCGGAATGTATGTTCTCCTCGACCCAATGTCGTTCTTTAGTGCCTGGCAAGGTATTTCAAATCAGTCCGCTAATTGATACCTCAAATGAAATTTATTAAGAAACTCAAATTCCCAAAAATAAAATTCGATTTTCTACGGAAAATCCATTTCCCCAGCATCCACATCAAACCATTCTGGTTATACTGGATTGCCGGTGGATTAATTGGGTTGAACTTGATTTTGCTTTTTTTTGTAAACCTACCTGCTGGCAAAACTCCAAGTGTTGACGTACAATCCACCGATCCGAATATTCTTACGAGTTTACCGATTGAAACTGCGGTATCAACTACCCCCACCAGTGAACCAACCACGATCCCAACATTGATCCCGGCAGAGGATCTTACAAGCGGGTCAAGTCTTACGCAGGGCACCATCCTTTTTTCGATGGCTACAAACGGTTACAGCAACATTTACAGCTTCCAACCCGGATTACCTGGCTTTCTACGCGTTACCGCCCATCCCTGGGATGACATCGATCCGGCGATGAGTCCGGATGGAACTATGCTGGCTTACAGTTCCAAGCAGAATGGATATTGGAATATCTATATCCTCGACCTGGGTAGTGGCGAGATAACCCCTGTGACAGATGATGCCACTTATGATGGGCATCCAGTTTGGTCGCCGGATGGAACCCAGTTATTGATCGAATCTTACATTGAGGATGGTTTTCAATTACAAATCATCGACTTGTCCTCCCCAATTGGTAAGAAAACCCAACTTACTGAGGGAGAATATTCAAATTATGATGCATCCTGGTCGCCGGATGGCAGAAATATCGTCTATATATCCAATCCCTCCGGTGTGGCACAACTTTGGATGATGACTATTTCTGATGGGCAGCATACCGAAAAAGTTCTGTCTGTTGGTAATTCAAGAAATCCCGCCAATCCAGTTTTTTCTCCTGATGGAACAAAAATAGCCTGGTCCGCTGAATTAGATGGCCAGAGAAATATATTTGTTTGGGACCGGACGAACCCAGACCAGAGACCACGCCTGATTGGTTTGGGCAATAAAACTGCCTGGAGTCCGGATGGGCAAGTTCTTTTTTGCATCCTTTCGCAACCCATAAAAACCTACTTGACTGCTTATGCTCTCCAATTTGGAAATATGGTGATGCCTTCATTCGTGCTTCCAACAGGCGCCTATGGTTTGGATTGGAACCGTAATCCAACAACCTGGTTGTCCAGTTCCTGGCTCCAATCAGTGCAGCAAACTGATGAATCGCTGCCATACCGAATTGAATTAACACCGGTTGCGGAAGCCGGACGTTTCAACCTCGTACCAATTCCCGGCTTAAATATCGAATATTCATATCTCCATGATATGGTTGATGAATCCTTTATTGCTTTGAAAAAGCGAATGATAAAGGAAACTGGATGGGATTTATTGGCAAACATTCAATCTGCGTTCCTTCCATTGTCCCAGGTGGATGAACCTGATAGTATCCAGGATTGGTTGTACACTGGTCGGGCAGTTTCCTTAAACCCGGTCCCGTTGAATGTGGGTTGGATGACCCTGGTGCGTGAGGATTTCGGCAGCCAAACGTATTGGCGCATCCTGGTTCGCCCTTTGTACCAGGATGGCTCCATGGGTAAGCCGTACCATGTCCAGTCTTGGAATATGAACAGCCGCTTCAACAATGACCCGGCCGCTTATGAAAAGGGTGGAAACTTGAACACAGGCACCATCAAAGGTTATTGGGTTGATTTCACCGAAATTGCCCAACGCTACAGCTGGGAGCGTTTCAGTGCCTTGTCCAACTGGATAAACTATTATCCAGCAGCCAGATTCAGCCTCTTTGCTAATACAGGCGGTTTATCAATAAATAATGCGCTGCTTGAATTGTATCCTCCGGAGATCTTTGTTACTCCAACCTTGGTTGAATTGCCAACAAACACGCCAACCAATACACCGAAACCCAAAAAACCGGGAGCTTCCAACGAGCACGCCATACACCCACGATCACATTAACAATTCGCCCAACCTGGACTCCTCTTCCCTGATATGAAAACTCACTTCAAGCTAGCATTTGTCATATCCTTCTGGCTTACTAATAGGGGTCCTCCTATTATCTCCACATCAATCCGGAGCGGCTCAGCAAGGCATTTCTACTCCTTCTATTACACCCGGCACACTATTTACACCAACTTTCATAACTGAAACACCCGAAACCACACCAACGCTTGATCTATCCCAGATCGTAATTGAAGAGGACCCTGAAAATATTAACTTGTTTTTTCCTACTCCCGGGCCGGATCCAATTTCAGCCTGGAGGCCTCCGCTGTACAGCATCCCTTGGGCAGCATCAGAACATGACCATTTCTTCTTTCAAAGACCGATCGCCGCAAATGAGATCAACTGGCCGGTAGCAGATTATCGCTACGGTGGCATATTCTTCGGACCTGACATAGTTCATACAGGCGTGGATATCGACGCTCCAAGTGGCACTCCCGTCCTGGCTGCCGCTGGTGGTAAGGTTGTGTGGGTCGGTTATGGTCTGTTTAGTGTGGAAGGAAACATGCGCGATCCTTATGGATTGGCAGTTGCCATCCGGCATGATTTTGGATATGAAGGAAAAAGACTCTATACCATTTATGCCCATATGCGCGCGATCAACGTGGTTAAAGGTCAAGTATTAAAACCAGGAGATCAACTCGGGGAAGTTGGTGAAACAGGCGCTACAACCGGACCCCACCTGCATTTTGAAGTGAGGCTGGGCAGAAACTATTTCTTCGACACGCGCAACCCGGAATTGTGGATGGCGCCGCCGCATGGATGGGGAGTTTTGGTCGGTGGTATTGCCGATAAAAAAGGAAAGCCACTCACCCATAAAGAAGTTCATGTTTATGCATTGGATAATAACCATGAATGGACTGTCAGAAGCTATGGTCCTCAGGTAGTCAACCCGGATGACTACTACCAGGAAAACATGGTGTTGAGCGACCTTCCTGCAGGTAAATATAGACTGTGGATTAATTATGCAGAAAATGATTATTATGGTAAGTTTGAGATACAACCTGGGATGATCACTCGAATAGTATTTCGAGGTGAGAATGGTTTTAGTATTAAGAATGATACCTTCGAGTTCATCCCACAAGAAGTAACACCTGTTCCTTGACTATCAGAACGCATGTGCTATAATAATATTTGATTTCATTATTCAATAATTGATTTTTAAGACGGAGAGAGACATGGCTAAAAAAACCATCAACCAACCACTTCCAGTATCAACAAACAATATGGAAGATGCAAAAAAAGCAGTTCTCGATAAGGCCTTATCAGATATCGTGAAGCGGTACGGCGAGGGTTCGATCATGCGGCTCGGTGAAGCTCATCAGATGACCGTTGAATCTATCCCCACCGGTTCTCTCTCGCTTGATATTGCGCTGGGAATCGGTGGAATCCCACGCGGCAGGATCACTGAAATATTCGGACCGGAATCCTCAGGTAAGACAACCGTCTGCCAGCATATCGTCGCTGAAGCCCAGAAACTTGGCGGCACGGCAGCCTATGTGGATATGGAGCATGCCCTCGACCCTACTTATGCGCTGAAATGTGGTGTCAATGTGGAAGGATTACTTATATCCCAGCCTGATACCGGTGAACAGGCATTGGAAATCGCTGAAACGCTTGTCCGCTCTGGCGCTGTGGATGTGGTGGTCATCGACTCTGTCGCAGCATTGGTTCCACGCGCTGAAATTGAAGGCGATATGGGTGATGCCAGTATGGGGATGCAGGCACGTCTAATGTCACAGGCGCTACGTAAGCTTTCAGGTATCATCAGCCAGACCAAGACAGCCGTTGTCTTTACCAACCAACTTCGTCAAAAAATTGGCATCATGTTCGGCAACCCTGAAACCACCCCGGGCGGCTTGGCGCTCAAATTCTATGCTTCCGTCCGTTTAGATACTCGCCGCATTCAGGCGATAAAATCTGGCGCAGAGATCACCGGCAGTAGAGTGCGCGTCCGGGTTGTAAAAAATAAAGTAGCAGCGCCGTTCCGTACCGCGGAGTTTGACATAATGTATAACGAAGGTATCTCCAAAGTCGGTGATATCATCGATCTTGCCACACAATTGGAGATCGTCGCTAAGCGAGGAGCATTCTATTCTTATGGCGATGTCCGTCTTGGCCAGGGGCGTGAGAATGCCAAGGAATTCCTCGCTCAGAACAAGGAACTCAGTGATGAAATAGAAGTGGCTGTCCGCGAACGTGCTCTGGGTGGTGACTTGCCACTGCCATTCGCAGTGGGACATGGTGAGGACGACACGTCAGACGATTAATTTATCGGAGCAAAATGCGTCATTCGAAATTTGATCGTAGGTATTGGATTGTTGTGATTTTGGTTTCCCTATCTTTATCTGCTTGTCAACGGTCCACTGAACAAACCACTACCCCAGGCTTTCTGCCGCCTACCGAAATACCGCTGCCAACCCCGACTGTTCAGGTTGTTGCATCCAAACCTACCCCACAGGTCAACTGTACTGATGTCTTATCTTACATGGAAGATATTACTATACCAGATGGAACGGTTGTGAAACCAGGCGATGATCTGGACAAACGCTGGCAAGTGAGAAATAACGGCACTTGCGACTGGACAGATGAATTCACACTACACATCATCGCAGGAGATCCTCTCGGATCCACGGACAGCCAGGCGCTTTATCCGGCTCGCTCCGGCAGTGCGGCTGTTATCCGCATGTTGTTGAAGGCTCCACAGACCCCTGGGAACTATCGCACCGCCTGGCAGGCTTATAACCCGCAGGGTGAACCGTTTGGCGACCCTATATACATCGAGATTGTCGTAGAATAATTTTCAACACTGTTTAATAAAAAACCCTGCGATAAAAATATCGCAGGGTATATTTTCATAATCGTGTAACGATTTAGGTGCCTTCTTCCCATGAATTTAGGTATTTCACCTGAGCTTCTGTCAGTGTATCGATCCCGATCCCCATGGCTTCCAGTTTTAGGCGGGCAATTTCTCGATCGATCACTTCTGGCACGGAATACACTTTCTTCTCCAGCGTAGATGCATTCTTGAGCATATATTCTGCAGACAATGCCTGGTTGGCAAATGACATATCCATCACGCTCGCCGGGTGACCTTCGGCTGATGCCAGGTTGATAAGTCGGCCTTCGCCAAGAATGTGAATTTGACGGCCATCTTTCATCTCATAGCGTTCAACATATGGACGCACTAAACTCTTCTTCGTGGACATATCTTCAAGGGCTGGAATATTGATCTCCACATTAAAGTGACCAGAGTTGGCAACAATGGCGCCATCTTTCATCACCTCAAAATGATGGCGATCCAAGACATTCAAATCACCTGTTACTGTGACAAAAATATCACCGATCCTGGCAGCGTCCATCATGGGCATTACTCTGAATCCATCCATGACAGCTTCAAGCGCTACCAGTGGATCGATCTCGGTAACTATGACATTCGAACCCATCCCGCGGGCTTTATTGGCCAGACCGCGTCCGCACCAGCCGTAACCGGCTATCACGAACGTTTTGCCAGCCAATAGCAGGTTTGTTGCGCGGACAATGCCATCCAGGGTGGATTGACCGGTGCCATAGCGGTTGTCAAAGAAATGTTTTGTCATCGCGTCATTGACGGCGATGATCGGGAAGTTTAATACTTTATCGGCTGCCATTGCTCGAAGGCGGATTACACCTGTAGTGGTTTCTTCAGTACCGCCGATGACACCAGGCAGCGCTTCACGGCGATCCTTACCCAAAGTGCTTACCAGGTCAGCGCCATCATCCATGGTAATGTGCGGTTTGTGATCAATGGCTGCGTGAAGGTGCTTGTAATATGTGACGTTATCTTCGCCCTTAATGGCATACACAGGGATCTCGTCACGCTGCACCAGGGATGCTGCGACATCATCCTGTGTGGATAGTGGATTGGAAGCGGTTAACACGACATCCGCACCGCCTGCCTGCAAAGTCTTCATTAAATTCGCTGTTTCTGCGGTTACATGTAAACAGGCCGACATGCGAATACCCTTGAATGGTTTTTCCTTGGCAAACCGTTCAGCAATCTGGCGCAGAACCGGCATTTCACGTTCTGCCCAATCGATGCGGCGGTGACCGCCTTCTGCCAGGCTTAAATCTCTAATATCTGAACTTGACATAATTTTCTCCGTCTCTTTAGGTTATCTAATTAAACAATCCAGTTTACCCTGATCATCGAATACCTCACGATAACGTTTGATAAACTGCTCGACTGTGTAAAAGTGATTTTGAGGTCCGCGTTGTTCCAAACAATAAGCCGCAGCCAGTGAACCCATCTGCCCGCAAGTAACCCAATCCATACCGCAGCTATATCCGGTCAGGAATCCACCACGGAAGGCATCGCCCACACCGGTGGGATCCGCGATCTGGTCAGTCGGGAAAACAGCAATGTGATGTTTCTTGCTTTCAGAGTAAACAGTCGCGCCTTTTGCACCCAGGGTAACGACCATGAAGCTAACATTTTTCAATATCTCTTCCTGTGAAAGCTTTGTTGCCCGTAACAATAATTCAAATTCGTATTCATTTACGAATAGCGATTCTGCTCCTAAAACTCCTTCGCGTATAACATCACCATCCAGGCGGACGATCTGCTGGCTTGGGTCATAAAGATATGGAATATGCGCTTCCCTGCACTCCTTTGGGTAAGCTTGCATCGCAGACGGGTCATTTGGTGAAACCACCACCAGATCCGGCTTATCCCCTGGCAGATCTGTGATTTTTAATTCAGCTGCGTGAGCCATCGCACCTGTGTAAAAACTGGCGATCTGTGCATTGGAGAGGTCCGTATTAGCAAAAAAGGAGGCTGTGTAGGTACCGGGAATGACTTTGACCCCGCACGTATCAATACTATTCGATTCCAACCATTCACGATACTCCGCGAAATCTTCGCCGACAGTAGCCAGCAACACCGGGTGTCCTCCAAGCAACGAAAGGGTATAAGCAATATTCGGCGCTACACCGCCCCGTTGCTTGACCATCGAATCGACCAGGAAGGAGAGACTGATACTTTCAAGCCGGTCAGGCAGGATATGGTCTTTGAAATAGCCCGGAAAGGACATCAGGTAGTCATAAGCCACTGAACCGGTGCAAACAATCTTCATTGATTTATATCTCCATTTAATACCATGCGTTGTTCCACATAAAAAATGCCCTCGACCGAGAGCTTCGCGAGAAAAAGTATACCTTGTGAAGGTATGTTTGTCAAAGACAAAGTATAGACCTGCTCAAAGGAATCTTACAATCAATTCTCCATTAATAACCTGAAAATATGCCTAAATCCATTACTCCGGGCATATGCTTGTATCATCGCCGCATGATATATTTTTATGGGCGAAAAGCCTATTTCTTCGTGTATATAATTATTCCAAAGGAGGAAAGATGCAAATTGTTACAGATCAAGGGATGGACCTTTCTCCCGAGCAGTCAGCCGGTTTGGATATCCACTATGTCCCATTACGAATTACCCTGGATGGAAGAACCTTTATAGGCGCTGAGGATGTGGATTATGTCACCTTTTATAAAATGCTGCAGGAGACAAAATCTTTCCCGACCACATCTCAACCTTCACCCGGGGATTTTGCAGATAAATACCGGAAGATCGCCAAGGATGACCCCGATATCCTCTCCATTCATCTGTCCTCCGGTCTGAGTGGCACAGTCAATTCTGCCCGCCTAGGCGCAGAAATGGTTCCAGAAGCCAATGTAACAGTGATCGATTCTAAAACACTCTCCTGTCCATTTGGATGGCAGGTTCAAGCAGCAGCGCTCGCTCTTCGAGCCGGTTGGTATCTGGGTGATATCCTCAAATTGATGGACACAATCCGGGAGAAAACAGAAACGATCTTCACCCTAGCCGATCTGAAATATCTCATTCATGGCGGACGAATCAGCCACCTCAAAGGTTTGATGGGTTCGGTCCTTAACATCAAACCTATAATCGGGGTCGCCAAAGATGACGGTAAATACTATCCGCTTGGCCAGGAATTTAGCTTTAAAAAAGCCATTCATAAACTGGCAGATCTTGCAACACAGAATTATCCCAAAGGAACAGCTTTGCGGGTTCAGCTCATGCACGGGGACAATCCATCTGGAGTAGAACTCCTGAAGGAACGGTTATCATCGTTATATGAGTGTTACTTCGAATCTGTTGTTCCTGTTGCTCCGCTGCTTGGCGCGCATACCGGTCCCAGCGTGGTTGGGATAGGAGTTGCACCATTGAAAATTTTTGAACACCCAGATTTGAATATACTCCCCTCTATTGCCGCAACTGTGTAATAAAATAAATCTAGGAAGCCTACCAAATCATCTGACTTTGAATGACAGTCAGATGATTTCTTTTTCCATAAGTATCAGCATGATATACTATCGCGAGTATGAATTCAATACATGTTTCTGCAAAATCTGCTTTACAAATTTGGTGGCTTGCCATTCGTCCAAAAACCCTGCCTGCCTCGATCGCAGGGGTGGTTACCGGGACCGCTGTTGCCATCTTTGATGGTCATATGTCGGTGTGGCCAGCCTTAGCAGCTTTATTGATAGGGCTGCTGTTACAAATTGCCTCCAATCTGGCGAACGATGTTTTTGATTTCGAACGCGGCACAGACACACCGGAGCGGGTCGGCCCAACGCGGGTAACACAAGCCAAACTACTCAGTCCAAAACAAGTCAAGACGGGGCTTGGAGTAGTCATATTCGCAGCTGGCCTCCTTGGTATTTATCTTGTTTTCGTCTCGAGTTGGCTAGTGATCCTTGTTGGTGTCGCCGCAATTGCTGCGGCTATTCTTTACACCGGTGGTCCTTACCCGCTGGGTTATCATGGGTATGGCGACCTGCTGGTTTTTCTTTTCTTTGGCATTGCTGCCGTATCCGGTACATATTATGTTCAAGCATTATCATTATCCCCGGCTGCGGTTTGGATGGCGGTTCCAATCGGATTGATCGTGGTCGATTTGTTGGTGGTAAATAACCTGCGCGATATCCACACTGATGAAATTGCAGGAAAGATTACCCTCGCCGTCCGGATAGGTGAAAAAAATACCCGGATAAACTATGTTGTTTGGATGGTCATAGCATACGCCATCATCCCAATCCTTGCCCTTTCCCAAATCATTCCATGGAATTCCATGCTTACCTGGCTTTCCTTGCCCCTTGCCTGGCTTGTTACCAATAAGGTTCTGTCGCTTGAAGGCCGCGCACTTAATCCAGCCTTGGCTGGAACCAGTCAATTGGCTCTTGTATTTGCGCTTCTCTTCATGTTGGGAATGATAATTCGTCAAATTAATTAATATAAGTTATTCTACTTTATTCGCTGCCATGGACAAAGCCAGCTCTCAAACCAATCCACGCTGAAATATAGTCCCAATCCCAATACACTCATCACCAGCACCCCGGCATACATGGCGGGGTAATTCAGCAGTGTGCTGCCATTGTAGTAAATATAATACCCAAGCCCTTTTTGTGTGGCAAATAATTCCACGATATACAAAACTGCTACTGCAGTTCCTACTGATTGCCGTAAAGCTGTCAAAATGGCAGGTAGAGTGGCGGGAAGATAAACATATCTAAACAATGCTCTGCGCCCTGCTCCCAGGCTTCGCAGGCTTAATATCATTTGCGGAGTAATTGTCGCTGCCTGGTCACGAACGAGTACTATGATCTGAAAGAAAAGGATCAGAAAAATGAGAAAAATCTTGGCGGCATCACCTACACCCAGGAAAAGTAGAATGATCGGCACAAACACGACCTTTGGGATTGGATATAGTAAATAGATGATCGGCGAGAATATCCGGTTCAACCTCTCTGATTGTCCGATCATGATACCGGCCGGCGCTGCTATGGCAACAGAGATCAGCATACTCGCGGTTACACGCCATAAGCTGGCCAGGAAATGTCCTGGCAGATCTTTGCCAAGCTCTATTACTAAGACACGGAAAACGACCAGCGGCGTGGGCAGGATGGATTGATTCACTGTCATGGCTGCTAATTGCCAGAGAAGCAGCAAACCAATTGCGGCTAAAAGAACATCACGCCTTCTCATGCTTGTTCCATCCTCTGTTTCAATTGTTGATATAAATCTTGATAAGCAATACTCTTCTGATAGTCGTCAGATCCAATACCCGGATTTTCGAATACGACAGGTACCTGGTTTGGAGGTTTGTCTAACAGCAATATTTTTCCACCGAGTTGAATTGCTTCCTCTATGGAATGGGTGACGATGATCATCGTAATGCTTTCCTCGGTAGCACAAATTCCTTGTCAACGATCGCAATCCTTCCCTGGTGATAGCATCCAGGGATGAGAATGGTTCATCCATCAAAAGCAGATCCGGCTTGATGGCGAGTGTGCGGGCGATAGCGGTTCGCTGCTTTTGTCCACCCGAAATTTGTGAAGGATATTTAGCAGCCACATCCAAGATTCCCAATCGGTCCAACCAATAATCTCCACTTGGAAGTTCTTCGCGAGTAACCGGTGAATGGGTGCCATCTGGTCCATAGAAACCTCGGACTTTAATCCCTAAATTTGCATTATCACGAACAGTCTCCCATGGCAACAAACCATAATCTTGTAGGATCAACCCGGTGCGTGGACGAGGCCGCCGCAAAGGCTGACCATCCAACGAAATTTCGCCACCGGTCGGAAAATACAATCCAGCCAATAGATATAGGAGCGTAGTCTTTCCACAGCCAGAAGGTCCAAGAATTGACCAGGCCTCTCCCTTACCAATGTTCCAGGTAAACTCCTGAAATATATCGGGCGATTTGGAGTAATGGAAGGAGAGTTGATTAATTTGGATCATGGAGTTTTGATATAACCAATAATTATTATGCTGTGAATTCTGAAATATTATGGAGCAATAACATGTTTTCTAAAGATTATGTCAGGGAAGAAATTTATCATTCACTGATACCTGGTAAGAAACATCGACATCGATTAACCCCATGTCTTTTGTCCAAGTCAGGGCGTCGATCCATTCCGCTTCAGTCGGAATACCAGCAAGAGGATAAGGGGGTAGGGAATAAGATACCAACAAAGGATCAGGGACTAATTTTTGATCACTAAGGATATTAAAATACTGTTTCGGATCAGTATTGATCAACTGAGTGGCTTCTTCAATACTGATCATGAACGCCCTGATGGACTGTGGATCAGAATCAATGACATCCTTTCTAAATGAAATCACGCTGAATCCGTATTGAGGGAATTTTAAATCATCAAGTACAATCCTGGCTCCCTGCTGAATAGCAAGTGTCGCCAGTGGATCTGGCAGAACGGCAGCAGACAACTCACCAGAATTGAGCAATGCCATGCGGTCCGGCATTCTGGGAACCGCAATAGTTTTAATCTCTGCTGGGTTGACCCCGTTCTGTTCCAACAGACGGTAGGTTACATACTCAATGATCGTTCCCTGCGAGACACCAATATCCACTCCTCTCAGTTCATCAGGAGTGGTGAGACCGCTTATAGCCGAGGATAGGATGAAAAAATGCGCGGCGTTTTCGGTTGGTCGCAGCGCATAGCGAACGATCTGCACTTGGGTCTCTTCTTTGTTGAAGAAGAAGGTCGAAATAGTTTCATTGATCATCCCATCTGCCTGTTTTGAGACGATCAATTGATCTCGTTCAGGAGCAGATGCGACTGGAATAAATTCCACCTGTACCCCATTCTTCTCAAAAAGACCCTCCTGCTGTGCTGCATACATTGGCAAGGCATCAATAATTGGAAGAACAGCTATTTTTAATACAGGCATTTCAGCGGGTTTTGACACAGTTGGATTACATCCAATAACCAGCAATTCAACTAACAAGATAAGAGAAATGGATTTTACTATGCGCATAATTGATCCTATTCGGCAACAATCTTCAAATACGATTATACCCAAGAAGACAATCTGGGGATGTTAAGTTTCCTGATTACGATTGCAGTATTTATCAATTATCCATTCATCAACTTTGATATCAATGTCTTTAGAAAGCTTTCTTCATTGAAACCTGTTTTTGATTTATACTACCATTGTAAAGGAAACTGCTTATGCGCATTGCCATGCTTTCATATCATACCTGCCCGCTTGCGATCCTGGGTGGAAAAGATACTGGTGGGATGAATGTCTATGTCCGCGAGTTGACCCGCTTCCTGGGTCAAGCGGGAGTACATGTGGATGTTTTCACGCGCTCGCAGGATGAACATGTTCCTCACGTATTGCACGATCTGGGCTATGGAAATCGCGTAGTTCACATCAATGCCGGCCCAGAATTCCCAATGCCAAAAATTCAGCTTGCGAATTTCATTGATGACTTTTCAAATGGTATATTGGAGTTTTCCCATCAAAAAAATATCCAGTACGACCTGATTCACAGTCACTATTGGATGTCCGGGATCGCTGCCATTCAATTACAAAAAAGCTGGGATATACCGATTGTACAGATGTTCCACACATTGGGACATATGAAAAATAAAATTGCCCGCTCATCTTCAGAATCGGAAGGTGCTTATCGCACCAATGGCGAGCAAAGGGTGATGGATATAGCCAATCGTGTGATCGCTGCCACACCTGCCGAAGTAGAGCAACTCACCTCTCTCTACACCATTGATCCAACCAAAATTACAGTCATTCCACCGGGAGTGGATACCTGCCACTTTTACCCCATTCCACAGGATGAGGCAAAAGAGGCTATTGGTGTGCCGCAGGATGCCCAAATGATCCTGTTCGTTGGCCGTATAGAACCTTTAAAAGGGGTTGACACCCTCATTCGTGCGATTGCTGTCATGAGGGAGGATTGCCAGGTGGATCTTTGTTCGTATCACCTGGCAATTATTGGCGGCGATCCAGACGAAGGACCGGAAACGACCGATTCAGAGATGAATCGTCTCAAAGTCTTGTGCCATGAACTAGGGTTGGAAGAAGTCGTCATATTTCTGGGTAAACGGGACCAGAATACATTGCCATATTACTATTCTGCAGCAGAAATGTTGGTGATGCCTTCATTCTACGAATCGTTCGGTATGGTTGCTTTGGAAGCCATGGCCTGTGGAACCCCGGTCATCGCATCGCATACTGGCGGGTTGGCCCATCTGGTCAAGAATGGAGTCAACGGTTTCACGGTTTCCGGCGGTAATGTGATTGAGCTGGCCGACAGGCTCACCCAACTGGTAGTCAAACCTAATTTGCGGGAAATAATTGGCAGGCAGGCAGCTGAATATGCAAAGTCATACTCATGGGAGAATATTACGGAGCGTATTCGTACAGTCTATGAATCTGTAATTGAAAGATGGGGATTGCCTCAGTCTTCCGACCATTAGTCCAAGGCTTGTTACAAAACGACCAGCCTTTAAATCACGCCTTCGAACAAATCATCTTCCATATATCCAGGTTTTGGTTCTGGATAGCCCATCATAAAAAACTCATTGCTTGAGTTCCAACCCCTGAGCAAACCAGCTACTCCCATGTTCATTTTCTGACCACCCTGGCTGGCATGGCAATTGGATGCCGCAAACCGTTTCTGCTTTACATTGGAGTAATTGATTCGTGCATGAATTGGGAAATCCACATCTGCAATAACCTTCAAGTCAATGTCGCGGTTATGACCAAATTCCCTGGGGTTGATCCCGATTAGGGGCATTAACCGAACCACCCAACGCAGGATCGAGCGGGAGATCGTGTTGTAATATAACTTTTGTGGCTGATAAACAGGAAGTATTCGATCCAGTATAATTATTGTCCGCTGCTAATTTAAATGCTTTGTATGTAGCGTTATGCAAGAAAATATGATCCGGGTGTCCATATCCTCCCATAGGATCATGGGTGATCAGAACTTGCGGGCGAAGTTCACGGATGATCTCTACGATCTCTCCAATTACCGTCTGTTCAGGAATATTGATAAGCGAATTGGGGTTTCGGTGATCCTCCGAACCTGGCATTCCGGAATCTCGATAATCCAAATACCTGATCTGCTTCACTCCTAGTGCATTACAGGCACATTCCAATTCACGAGTACGCAGTGCCTCAATAGAACTGTATCCTGTCATGTATTTTTGCTCGACCTCGCCTGCCTCACCTCGGGTGGCACATAGCAAATAGACTTCCACCCCCAGGCTGGCATAAATGGCAAGCGTTCCCCCTACCCCAAAGGTCTCATCGTCCGGGTGAGCAAGAACAGCCAGAAGTACAGGATCCTTTATCATTTATTGACAGGGTCAAACGTGGCAATCGCGGGTAATCCATTATTGGAAATCCATGTGAAAGAAGTTATCGATGCTGGTGCTGGGAATGTGATGTCTATTTGTTTTCTCTCTATCAAAGCTTTGTTGGCATAGCTCACTTCATGGCCTTTAGCCCATAAGATAAGAAAAACGATCAGATCCGCATGTGTCACAGCGATTATTTCTTGGTTTGCATAAATCTTTCGGTATTTCATGATGAATTTTTGTGTTCTATTGAATATATCAATCGGCTGTTCGAAAGGTTTGGGAACCCCAGAATACAAATCCCAATTCATTCCATCCAAGTCAGATAGTGGTCTGCCATCATAAGGGGTATAACTTTCATTCAGGAATTTACTTGTAGTTATCGATATTTCGGGAAAAAACCCCGCGATTATTTGGCCAGTTTGCCTGGCTCGCAACAATGGGCTGGTAATGACGGCCTTGATGGGCTTGTTCCCAAGGTAGGATTTCAACATACCTGCCCGTTCATAACCATCCAAATTGATCCGGTACCCTGGTAATCTGCCGTAAAAAGTGTTTTCCGGGTTGTGGACAGTGCCATGTCGAACAAAGTGAATTGTTGTAGATTGCTGACCGGCCATTGATTTCTCCCATCATAATAACAATTGATAGGATATTATAATATACAGAGATGAAAGTTATTAATAAAGAATGATGATGGTCAATTTATCATCATCTAAGGGCTGTTACCTTCCACATCATTTGTTTATGTCGCATTGACACAAACTCGACATTCCAGTATAAAACCAGCATGAGACAAAAACTAATTACAATTCTGTCCATCGTTCTTTTGTTCTCCATCGTAGCATGCTCGATCAATATACCATTGCCAGACAATGCCCCTGAAGTGCCACAATCTTCAGCAACTTCAACGATTATTCCTTCGCCGACGATAGAACCAACCCCCACAGCTACGCCTACTCCGCAGCCCGCTGTTCGCATTATCTCCGCGGACAAAGCATTCCTGGACGGGGATTTTGATTCAGCTTTGGATTCATATGAGCTCGCATTAAATCTAACAACCGATCCGGAATTGAAAGCTGCAGCACTCACAATGATGGGTCGCATTTATTTCAAGCAGCAGCAGACACAAAAAGCATTGAACACATTCCGTGAAGTGACATCAAATTATTCTTCACCAGAGTATTTATCGATGGCTTATGTGTATCTTGCTGAAATTTATGACCAACTCCTGCGCCCTGCCGAAGCTGCTGCTGCATATCAATCCTACCTGGAACTGCGACCAGGCCAACTGGATAGCTACTTCCTTGAAAAAAAAGGGGACGCTCTCACTGCGAACGGACAATACGCCGAAGCTAACGAAACTTATACATTGGCAATTTCATCCAGCCCGATAACACCAACTACTTCATTGGATCTAAAAATTGCCTCAAATCTTACAAACCTCGGGGATACCGATTCTGCCATTCAGCGCTATTTGTTCATTCAAAACGCAACCTCAAATGAATATGTAAAAGCCCAAACTGAATTTCTAATGGGTCAAATATATTTGAAAAATGGAGATACTAGTCTCCGCCTACGAACACTTTCAAACGACCGTGGACAATTATCCACGTTCATACGATTCATACTCAGCTCTTGTTGCTCTGGTTAATGCAGGAGAACCCGTAAATAACCTCAACCGCGGAATCGTGGATTATTATGCGGGACAATATGTTATTGCCATTCAAGCGTTGGATGAATATGAGGCTGAGTCGGAGGTCCATGATGGTACCACACACTATTACAAGGCTTTATCTTACACTTCTTTAAATGATTTCGCGAATGCTCTGGAAGAATGGAACAAACTGATCGAAAATTACCCTGGTGACCGGTTCTGGGTAACAGCCTGGGACGAGAAAGCTTATACGCTCTGGCTATATCAGGAGAGATATGACGAAGCTGCCCAGACCCTGCTCGATTTTGTTACCACCGCCCCTCAGGATCCGCAGGCACCGGGTTTTCTTTTTGAAGCTGGACGAATATTCGAACGAGGCAACAATCTGGACATGGCTGCCCTCACCTGGGAGCGTCTGGCTACTGAATATCCATCTTCACAGCAATCTTATACAGGTATATATCTGTCTGGCATCACTCGCTACAGACAGCAGTATTATGATGCAGCATTAAGCGCATTCCAAAGGTCTTTATTGCTGGCATCCACACCTTTGGACACTGCCTCGGCTTACCTTTGGATTGGAAAGTCACAATTGGCACTTGGAGATGTGGAATCGGCCCAGGCTTCCTGGCAACAAGCGGTCCAAAGTGACCCCACCGGATATTACAGCGAGCGCGCCCGAGATCTGCTCATTGATCGCGAGCCCTTTACCCCCTGCCCTGTTTTTGACCTCGCAGTCGATCTGCAATCAGAAAAAGTTGAAGCGATGTCTTGGGTCAGAAAAACATTCAGCCTGGGTGAAGATAGTTGAATTAGTTGGGATAAATGGATTGGATCAAGACCCTCGTTTCATTCGCGGCAGTGAATTCTGGCGATTGGGATTACTCGAAGAAGCCAGCGCTGAATTTGAAGACTTGCGCGTTTCTCATGAATTGAATGTCTCAGATACATTTAGATTGACACAATTCTTCCTCGATATAGGTTTGTATCGGTCGGCTGTCTTTTCCGCGCGTCAGGTACTTAGCCTCGCTGGTATGGATGATACTGCCACTTTCAATGCGCCAGTTTATTTCAACCATATCCGGTTCGGTGCTTACTACCGCGATATCATCATGCAATCTGCCCAGATCGAAAATCTAGACCCTATGCTCTTATTGAGTCTGGTGAGGCAAGAGAGTCTGTTTGAAGGGTTCGTAAAGTCATCCGCTGGCGCCCAGGGGTTGATGCAAATTCTGCCTACAACTGCAAGAGAGATCTCAGGCAACATGGGCTGGCCAAAAGTATTCCATGACGAAGACATCTACAGGCCATATATCAATATTCGCCTGGGAAGTCACTATTTACGTCAACAGATCGATTACCTGGATAGTGATATTTACGCGGCGCTTGCTGGATACAACGCGGGTCCTGGTAATGCAGCGTTTTGGCAGGATCTTTCCGGTTATGATTATGATCTATTCCTCGAAATTGTTCGATACCAAGAAACTCGACAATACATTCGGAGTATTGTCGAGCTGTATAATATTTACCGCATGTTTTACTGCCGCGCGCAATAAAATAATTAGCTTACGAGCAATTGTGCCGGCATTTCCATGATCTGTTTCAGAGTTTTCATAAATTGGGCTGCTTCAACTCCATCTGTGATCCGATGGTCGGCAGAAATTGTGATTTTCATCATCTTTCGGACAACTGGCAAGCCTGCTTTTACAACAACAGCATCTCTTGCCGACCCAACCGCCAAAATCCCACCTTCGGGTGGATTGATGATCGCAGCGAAATTTTCCACATCGAACATACCCAGGTTGGATATCGAGAATGTTGATCCTTCAATATCCTCGGTTTTTACCTTGCCGCTCCTTACACGCCCGGCCATTTCTCTTACTTCTTTGCTAATTTCCCGGATGTCCTTGTGGTCGGCATCCTTGACCACGATGGTCAATAAACCGCCTTCCACGGAAACAGCAACCCCAATGTGGATATGACCATGCGTGAGCAACTCATTCCCATCTATGGAAGCGTTTAAGTTTGGAAACTTACGCAAGGTTAATGCGGCCGCTTTGATGATGTAATCGTTTATCGAAAGAGACTGGTCATCAGGGAGCAAAGTATTGATCTGCCCGCGAATCTCCAACAAACTCTCTACGTCTATATCGCTCGTGATGTAAAAGTGTGGAACTTGCTGTTTTGACTCTTGCATCCGTCGGCCAATGGCCGTTCGCAGCTTATTAATGGGCGTGCGTTTGTCTGCAGGGATATCTATCTGTTTAACTGATTTGAAAGTGGGTAGAGACCCATCCCCGATGCTTGTATCAGATTGGGTATCTTTCCCAGCTAGGGCTGCTTCAACATCCTTGCGGACGATCCTGCCGCCTGGTCCGGTGCCTTCCACATTTGAAAGATCAACTCTGCTTTCGTGTGCAATTCGTCTTGCCAACGGCGAAGCAATGATCTTGGAATGATCCTGTTCTGGCCCCTTCTCGTGTTTTTCAGATTGTTTTGAGGCAGTTTCCTGATTAGGTGTTTTTGCTGTTGATTCAACCTTTGTGGATTGACCTACAGACGGCTTTACAGACTCCACTTTTTCTCCGGCCGCGCCGATGATGGCAATCGGGTCGCCAACAGGCACATCCGTACCCTCATCCACAATGAGCTGCAAAACAACACCGCTATATGGAGATTCCACTTCCACTGTAGCTTTGTCCGTTTCTATCTCTGCCAATACCTGACCTTTTTGAACCTCTTCGTTTACTTTTTTCAGCCAACGGACTAGATTCCCCTCTGCCATATCGAAGCCGAGTTTGGGCATTGAGACGGTTTCTGCCATTACAACACCTCCTTGACAGCATTGATCACATCCTTCATCTGAGGTAAAGCCAATTGTTCCAGCGCCTGATTGTATGGCAGTGGTACTTCTGCCTGGGCGACTCTTTTGATTGGTGCGTCGATATAATCGAATGCTTCCTCATAAATCCGGGCAGCTACTTCTGATCCGACGCCGAATGATTTCCAACCTTCTTCGGCGATCACAGCCCGGTTGGTTTTCTTGAACGAAGCGATCACCGGCTCCATATCCAGTGGACGCAGACTGCGCAAGTCCACAATTTCTGCTTCGATTCCTTCTTTCGCGAGTTCATCCGCAGCTTTCATTGAGACTTCCAGCATTTTGCTGTATGTCACGATAGTTACATCTTTCCCTTCCCGCTGGACCTTCGATTTACCCAATGGAACTGTGTAATCACCTTCGGGAACCTCGCCTTTGGTCTGGTAAAGGGTAGCATGTTCGATGAACATGATCGGATCGTTCGAACGGATGGCAGATTTAAGCATTCCCTTGGCATCGGCTGGCGTCCCTGGTGCGACAACGATCAATCCAGGGAAGTGGGCAAAAATGGCATCCGGAGTTTGCGAGTGGGTGGCGCCTAATTGCCGGCCGCCGCCGCCTACTGTACGTATCACCATCGGCAGAACCATCTGCCCGCCGAACATATAATGTAATTTGGCTGCCTCGTTAACAATATGATCCATGGCTGAAAAAGCAAAGTTGATGGTCATCAATTCTGCCACCGGGCGTAATCCGGTCAATGCCGCACCTATGGCGCCGCCAATAATAGCTGCCTCAGAGATGGGTGTGTCTTTCACCCGGTCAGCACCGAAGTGATCATAGAATCCTTTTGTAACAGCATAAGTGCCACCCCAGACGCCCACTTCTTCCCCCATGATGAAAACCTTGGGGTCTTTCTCCATTTCCTCCCACAGTGCCTGAGAGATGGCTTCACGCATTGTTATTCTGGCCATTTTCACTACCTCAATTCTTCAACGTAAATGTGCTTAAACAGGTCTTCCGGAGCCGGGTCCGGGCTGGCTTCTGCAAATTCAACAGCTTTATCCACTTCAGCTTGTGCTGCGGTATGCTGCTGAGCAAGGTCTTCTACAGTCGCGTGATTGTTGGTTTCAAGGAATTTCTGGTAGATCCCGATCGGATCGTTTTCTTCCCAGCAGTGGACTTCATCCTGCTTTCGATATCTCTCTGGATCGCCCATGGAGTGACCACGGAAGCGGTAGGTGAGTACTTCCAGAAAGTAAGGTCCCTTCCCCTCCCTTACTTCAGGTAGTATCTTCTCAGCCGCTTTACGTACAGCCATCAGGTCCATTCCGTCCACCTGGGAATTGGGAATGCCATAGCCTTCAGCTTTTTGGCTAATATCTGATACTGCGGAAGCTCTTTCAACTGCGGTTCCCATGCCATACTGATTGTTCTCGCACACCCATAGAACCGGCAGGTTCCAAACCTTGGATAAATTCAAGGCTTCATGAAAATAACCGATGTTCGTGGCGCCATCGCCAAAAAAGCAGATCGTGGCAGCTTTATTGTTCTGATACTTGTCACCCAACGCCAATCCAGATGCGAGCGGGAGATGTGCGCCAACAATAGCATGACCGCCCCAGAAATTCTTGCTGACATCAGCCATATGCATAGAACCACCGCGTCCTTTGGAACAACCGGTAGCTTTACCCAATAACTCCGCCATCACTTCATTGGCTGAAAGACCGCAGTTTATCGCGATTCCATGATCCCTGTAGGCAGTAATTACCCTATCTTCAGGGATTCTGGCAGAAATAATGCCGGTACTAACTGCTTCCTGCCCAATGTAAAGATGCAGAAATCCGCCAATTTTACCCTGCTGATATAGTTCGGCAGCTTTTTCTTCCAACCTGCGAATAACAACCATCTCTTTATATAACCGTAGGTATTCTTTTTTATTCATTCACATCCCTCTATCTAATAATAATTGCATATAAAATTGTATCATCCCCATGCTAAATATTTCAAAGAGTAACCTGTACGATGATTATACATTTATTATCAACCTCTGGAAAATTGAAATGGTCACAAGTCAGGGTTAATGATAAGAAACTTCATTACAAGAATGAATAAATTGACAATTTTGATCGATAATAATATCTTCTACATATTACAAATACAACCTCAATCAATAGATAAAGAGAATAAAATACGGTCGAAAATTAGAGAAATATTTATGAGTTAATGTTTAATTTGCTTATCTCATAATTCTTTGTTTTTACCCCCCGACAATAATAGCGCGATGTATAATTAACTCGTGCACGCGCCAATTTTAGCTACCAAGCTATTTATCCCCCCACCCCGGCCTAATGTTGTCCTCCGTCCGCGCCTGATCGAGCGACTAAATGTTGGGTCTTCTGGCAGCCACAAACTAACCCTAATCTCTGCCCCCGCTGGTTTTGGCAAAACAACGCTGGTCAGCGAATGGGTCAGCAGAGTGGTAGAGCAGAGCGGTCGCCTGGTTGTCGCTGGATGAAGGGAATAATGACCCCATCCATTTTCTGACATACTTCATTGCTGCTTTGCAGACGATCACAGCAAATATCGGGGAAGGGGTATTGGCAACGCTCCAAACCCCTCAACCACCGCCTTTAAATTCGATCCTGACGACCCTGATCAATGAAATCTCCACTATCCCGGATAACTTCACCTTCGTTCTTGACGACTACCACTTCATTGATTCCAAACTGGTTGACGATGTCCTCACCTTTATGCTCGATCATCTTCCCCCGCAAATGCACCTGGTCATTGCCACCCGCGAGGATCCATCGCTTCCATTGCCCCGCTACCGTGCCCGGGGTCAATTGATCGAACTGCGCGCCGCCGACCTGCGCTTTACCCCTGTTGAAGCCGCTGAATTTCTCAACCAGATGATGGGACTGAATCTCTCGGCAGAAGACATCGCCGCACTAGAGACCCGAACCGAAGGCTGGATTGCCGGTCTGCAATTGGCTGCGCTCTCCATGCAGGGACAAGACGATACAGCAAGTTTCATCAAATCTTTCACAGGTAGCCATCGTTTCGTCCTGGATTACCTGGTGGAAGAAGTCCTAAACCAACAGCCTGAAAACATCCAGACTTTCTTGCTACGCACATCCATCCTCGAGCGTCTGAGTGGGCCGCTTTGTGACGCTGTTCTGCTAGACCCCACTGCTTCCGGGCAGGAAACCCTGGAATACCTCGAACACGCTAATA